>NZ_CP096032.1:0-1202052 GCF_023115425.1 Synechococcus sp. A10-1-5-1
GTGACGGTGCAGCAGGGAGAAGCGCTGTGGCGTCAGGTTCAAGAAGCACTCCAAGGGAATCTCTCCAAGCCCACGTTTGAAACCTGGATTCGTCCAGCCACGTGCGTGGCCCTCCAGGGCAATGAGCTGCAGCTGCTTGCGCCCAACACCTTCGCCTGTGGTTGGCTGCGCAAGAACTACCTGAGCACGATTGCCGCGGTGGCCAGCGAAATCGCTGGACGCTCGATTGCGGTCAGCGTTGAAGCCGGTGGCGAGTCGGCCCAGGGCATCACCCTCAACGGCCAGCCCCCAACCACCGCTGGCGTTGACGTTTCCCAGGGCAGTTCAGCTCCCCAGCAGCGCACCGCCACTGGCGAGGCCCCCAGGAAGTTGGCTCCGGGCCTCAATCCCCGCTACGTCTTTAATCGCTTTGTGGTGGGGCCTAACAGCCGCATGGCCCATGCTGCGGCCTTGGCCGTTGCCGAGGCCCCCGGCCGTGAATTCAATCCGCTCTTCATTTGCGGTGGGGTGGGTCTGGGTAAAACCCACTTGATGCAGGCCATAGGCCACTACCGCTTGGAGATTGATCCAGAGGCCCGCGTCGCCTACGTCAGCACCGAGACCTTCACCAACGACCTGATCCAGGCCATCCGCAAGGACGGCATGCAGAAATTTCGGGACCGTTACCGGGCTGCCGATCTGATCCTGGTGGACGACATCCAGTTCATCGAGGGCAAGGAATACACCCAAGAGGAGTTCTTCCACACCTTCAACGCCTTGCATGAGGCCGGGCGTCAGATCGTGATTGCCAGTGATCGCCCCCCCAGTCAGATCCCCCGTTTGCAGGAGCGTTTGATCTCACGCTTCTCCATGGGCCTGATCGCCGACATCCAGACGCCCGACCTGGAAACGCGAATGGCGATTCTTCACAAGAAAGCCGAGCACGAGCGGGTCAGCCTGCCCAGGGACTTGATCCAATACCTGGCGGGTCGCTTCACCTCGAACATCCGTGAGCTGGAGGGTGCCCTGACACGTGCGGTGGCCTTCGCTTCGATCACTGGTTTGCCGATGACCGTGGAATCGGTCGCCCCGATGCTCGAACCCGCTGGCGTCGAAGTGGAGGTCACTCCCGATCAAGTGCTCAGCAAGGTCGCCGAGGTGTTCGGGGTTGGGGTGGATGAGATGAAGAGCGCGAGCCGCAAACGGGCCGTCAGCCAAGCGCGCCAGGTGGGGATGTATCTGATGCGCCAAGGCACCAACCTCTCCCTTCCCCGCATTGGCGATGCCTTTGGCGGTAAGGATCACTCCACCGTGATGTACGCCGTTGAGCAAACCGAGAAGAAACTGGGGGCTGACCCCCAGTTGGGCCGCCAGGTTCAGCAGGTGCGGGATCTGCTGCAGATCGATTCCCGTCGCCGCACGCGTTAGGACTCAGCCGGTGATGGGTTCACTGGGGTCCAGACCTTCGACCTCGCCGGAAAAGACTCGGCTGGCGGTGATGTCTTCGGCCTCCAAGGTCATCAGATCCAGCTTGGTGAGCTGACTGCTGTTCATCACATTGAACAGGCGATTGGCTTGGCGCATCCGAGCACGATCGATCGCATTGCGGATGGAGCGGGCATTGGCAAAGAACGGCAATTGCATCCGCCGATCGATGTAATCCGTGAAGGCCGCTAGGGCTTCATCGCTGAAGCGGTAGTTCTCCTCCGCCAGGATCAGCCGGGCAATCGCTGATAGCTCCGCGGCGCTGTAATCCGGGAAGTCGATGTGATTGGCGACCCTGGAGGAGAGGCCTGGATTGCTTTGGTAGAAAACATCCATCCGCTCCTTGTAGCCCGCAAAGATGACCACCAGGTCATCACGGTTGTTCTCCATCACCTGGAGCAGGATCTCGATCGCCTCTGCTCCGTAGTCCCGTTCATTTTCGGGGCGATAGAGGTAGTAGGCCTCATCGATAAACAACACCCCGCCCATCGCCTTTTTCAGCATCTCCCGGGTCTTCGGAGCGGTATGGCCGATGTATTGCCCCACCAGGTCGTCACGGGTGGCGGTGACCACATGGCCTTTGCGCACGTACCCAAGCTTGTGCAGGATTTCCGACATCCGCTCGGCCACGGTTGTCTTGCCCGTTCCTGGCCGGCCCGTAAAGGACATGTGCAGGCTTGGGGCCGTGGTGGAGAGGCCCACTTGCTTGCGGGCCCGGTCCACCACCAGCAGGGCAGCAATTTCACGGATCCGGGTTTTGACCGGTTTGAGTCCGATCAGCTCTTGGTCGAGTTGATCCAGAACTCCCTGGACCTCAGCCCCTTCGTAGGCGGCCTGAAGATCAACTGGCGTGTTGTCTGGCTGCTCAGACGAGGCCATCGATGGCAGCGGCGAACACATGGTCAGCCTCGCCGATGCTGGCCTTCTCCTCCTCGGGCCGCAGGGTGATGTTCACGTATGTACGTCCGAAACTGATGTCGGGGTAGCGCCCCTCCTGTTCGCAGAAGTCGTTCAGGCGATCCAGAAAAGCTCGGTTGGCCGCGTAGTCCTCAAATTCGATCCGACGCTCCAACCACTCGACACGATCGGGCCTGGGCCGGGGATTCCAGAGTTGATCCATTCTTTGACCCTAGGCCGCGAGGCAATCGGTCCGGCCGATGACGAGTCGAGCAGCCCAGGAGGCTGCATAGGCGCGGTTGGCCTCCTGCTCCTCGGGGTTGGTGGTGTCCAAGGGGTGGGGCATGGTGCCGCTGATGGCGGCGTTGGTCACGCAGAACATCGACTTCTGGAAGCTGCGGCAGATCTTTTCGCGCACGTCCCCTTCGCCGCGGGTGCGCTCTAGATACCACTGGTGCAAGCGATGCGGCAGATGGCGATACATGTCCTGCATCAGCAGGCTGGGGGGAACACCGGCACCCATCGTCGGCAGTGGATCGGCGTAGAGGGCGCCGTAGGTGAAGGTCGCCTGATCGGGGGAGATTTGCTGGGCCTGGGCGTTGTAACTGACGGTCCCAAGGAAGGGCATCCCCCGCAGGAAGACCGCCTCGACGTAGGGAACAGCCACATCCACGAGGAAGGTCAGCTTGGCCTCGGGCGGAAGGACCCAGAACTTCTGTCCGCCGATCATCACTCCGTATTCGATGGGGTTTGCGGCGGCGGCCACCAGCCCCTGTTTGATGAAGTCGACGACATCGGGTATCGAGCGCACTTGACCGGAGCGCTCAGCCTTGGCCAAATCGATAAATAGATCGCTCATCACCCGCCAGAACTGACCCAGCGCATGGGTTGTGGCGGCATTGCGGATCAATTCGCTCAGGAAGTCTGGGAAGAGCGGATGCAGGATGGCGAGCAGCGGATCGCGGCGACGCTTGGTGGCAATGATCGCCTTGCAGTTGTCCTTGAAGGCCTCACTGTCGAAGTAGGCATCCATCCCACCGGTGGCATGCCAGAGCATCCCCTTCATGCAGTACTCGGCGTACTCGAAGTTGATCCTGTCGTGGTTGAGGTGGCGCCAGATCTTCGCCGGGCTGAGGTCCCCGTCGAGATACTTGAAGATCGGGAATGGATTGAGGAACTGATGCTCCCCTTGGAAGATCAAATTTTTGCTGTAGGCATCGAGTACCTCGCCATAGCTCTCGAGCACATCGACCACCTCGATCAGGTGATCGGGGGTATCGGTTAGTAAGGTCTCACCGCCAATGAGCTTGGCGATGATCTGGTCGGTGTCGAGGCCGGGGTTGCTGTGAACCAGCTCGGCAGGAATAACGGGCATCTCAGCTCACTCCCATCGATTGCAGGGCCAAGGCGGTGATTGAAGTCTCGCTCAGATAACTGAGGCCAAACGGTAGGAGACCCAGCCCAACAATGGCTGCGGCAAGGGCAATGGCCGGGTAGGTCTCCCGGGGGGCCACCGGGGCCAGTTGGACGTCCAGACGTGCGTCCTTGATTGCATCTTCGCTGTCAGGCGTAATGGACAGGCGGCCAAAGAAGGCGCGGTTCACCAGAAGGAGGAAGTAGACCGCCGTTAGACCCGATCCCACCATCGAGAGCAGGGTGGCAACGGGGAAGGCGGCAATGCTGCCCCGGAAGACCAAGAACTCGGAGATGAATCCGGCCATCCCAGGCAGTCCAGCACTGGCCATCACCGCCAGGATCATCAGGGTTCCGGTCAGGGGCAGTCCCTTCTCTGGGCTCAACAAACCATGGAGCACCTTGAGATCCCGGGTGCCGGTCTTGCGATAGACGATCCCCACCAAGAGAAACAGCAGTGCCGAGATCAGACCATGGGCGACCATCTGGAAGACAGCCCCCAGCAGGCTGATGGGGGTGTTGGCCGCGGCGGCCAAGAGCACATAGCCCATGTGGCCGACGGAGCTGAAGGCCACCATTCGCTTCATATCGGTCTGGGCAATGGCCGCCAGGGAGCCATAGAGCACCGAGATCGCTGCCCAGATGGCCAGGCCAGGGGCCAGTTCAGCCCAGGCTTCCGGGAAGAGTTGCAGCCCGAAGCGCAGCAGGCCATAGGTGCCGAGCTTCAGGAGAACACCGGCCAGCAGAACCGAGACTGGGGTCGCCGCCTGGGTGTGGGCATCGGGGAGCCAGTTGTGCAGCGGCACCAGCGGGATCTTGATGCCAAAGCCCAGCAGGATGGCCACCAGCAGAACGATCTGCCCGCCCATGGCTAAGCGATCGGACAGGACCGGGGTGATGCTGAAGTCCACGCTGCCGGTCAGCAGGGCCAAGCCAAGGAACGCCCCCAGGATCAGCATCCCGGAGATGGCCGTGAAGATGAGGAACTTGGTCGCGGCGTAGGACCTGTTGGCACCTCCCCAAACGGAGATCAACAGCCAAAGCGGAATCAGTTCCAGCTCATAAAAGAGGAAGAACAGCAGCAGGTTGTCGGCGATGAAGGCCCCATTCACAGCGCCGGTGATCAGCAGCAGCATCGCGAAGTAAATCCGCGGTCTCCGGTCGATGTCGCGGGTGATGATCGCTGACACCAAGGTCAGTGCTGCGTTGATCAGCACCAAGGGCAGGGAGAGGCCGTCGATCCCGAGGGAATAATCCAGGCCAATTCCAGGCAGCCAGCTGTGGAATTCCTGCAGCTGCATTCCGGGAATGCTGGGATCGAACTGGACGGTGATGGCCAGGCTGGCGACCAGCTGGATCACCAGGATTGCGATCGTGATGAGACGAAGCCGCCCCAGGGCTTGTTCCCCAGGCCAGAGCAGCAGAGCGGCGGCACCCAGGAAGGGGATCAGAAGGAGAGAACTCAGCAACATCGATCAACCACCCCGTCCGATCTGCAGAACACCGAGCAGCAAGACGATGGCCACAAGGACTGTGAGCACGTAGCTCTGCATCTGGCCGCTGACACTGAGCTTCAATCCGTTGGCCGTTGCCATCGAGAGGCGACCCACACCATCGGCCATCCCTTTGACCACGTTCAGATCAAACCAGCGGGTGAATTGCGCCAAGTTGGCCACCAGGCTCACCACCGTGCGGTTGTAGATCTCCGGTGTGTAGAAGTCGTAGGCCAGCAGGTCCTGCAGGGTTCGAACCCAAGGTGTCGTTGAGCGGGACCAGAACTGATCAAGGGGAATCAGGGCTCCAATCACCACGCCGATCAGTCCGGAGACCGAGACCGCAACGCCCACCGCAATACTGAAGGAGGCGATCCCTGGTACGGGATCGATGCGCTGCATCATCGCGGGCAGCAGTAGCACGATCACGCTCAGGCTGACCATTGGCAGGGCCATCAACCAATTGACCTCAGGTGCACGCTTGGTCTTCGGCAGAGGCTGGCCAAGGAACAGAGAGCGATAGACCCGGGTGGAGTTCGTGGCTGTCAGCAGGTTGGTGAGCAAGAAAACCACCGCAAAGCCCGGGGCGCTGTCCTGGAGGCTGTTGACCATCAAGCCGTAGCACCAGAAGGAACCCAGGGGCAGGAGTCCGACCACACCGGCGCTGCCGATGATGAAGGCCAAGGACGTGGCTGGCATGCGGGTGCCAATGCCGCCTAGTTCGGTCAGGTCCTGACAGTTGGTGGTGGCGATGATGCTTCCAACGCCCATGAACTGCAGCGCCCGGGCCAGGCCATGGGCAAAGAGCAAGAGCAGGGCAATGCCTGGCAGCTGGAGGGCGATCGCGATGAAGACGAGACCTAGATAGGAGGTTGTCGAATAACTGAAGGCGCGTTTGAGGTCGACTTGGGCCAGGGAGACCAGCGCTCCGCCGATGGCACTGATCGCTCCCACCGCCAATAAGACGTCTGTTGCGACCGGAGAGAGCCGAACGATCGGCATCAGCTTCATCAGCACAATGGCGCCGCAGGTCACCACGACGGAATTCCTCAGGATCGAGGCCGGGTTCGGTCCCTCCATGGCTTCATCGAGCCAGAGGTGCATTGGGAATTGGGCACATTTGCCCATCGGACCTGCGATTAGTCCCAGGCCCAGCAGGCTGATGCCGACCGGTCCGAGGGCACCCGTTCCTTTGAGGTTGCCGGCCCAGTCGTAGAGGTCGGTGAACTCCATCGAGCCTGCAAAGGCCGAGAGTGCGACCACCCCCATCAGCAGCAGAACATCTCCAACGCGCTTGGTCAGGAAGGCGTCGCGGGCGGCGGTCACGACCAGGGGCTGGGCGTACCAGAACCCCACCAGCAGGTAGGTGGAGAGGGTGAGCATCTCCAGCAGGAAATAGCTCATAAAAAGGTTGCTGCTGAGCACCACCCCGCTCATGGCCCCTTCAAAGAAGCCAATCAGGGCGTAGAAGCGGGCCAGGGACCACTCTTTATCGAGGTAGCCCAGCGCATAGACCTGGCAGATCAGGCTCATCGTCGCGACGAACTCCAATGCCGCGAGGTTCGTCAGCGAGAGATCGAAGCCAATGCGCAGGTCCAGGTCAGCGGCTTGAAACCACGCCAGATCGACATGCTGAGGACCGATCTCGTAGACCGAGCTGATCACGACGCTGCCGTGGATCACCGCTAGCAGGGTGACGAGAAGATTGAGGTACGCCGCAGGCCGAGGGCCGTTCCGCTTAATCCAGCCAGTCGCCCAGGGCAACGACAGGAGCATCCCGCTGAACCCGTACAGCGGGATCAGCCAGATCAGTTGCAGGGGAAGGGGAAGAGCAGCGCTCAAACGGTTTAAGAATTGGGCCGCCGAAAGCGGCTTCGGCGGCGGAATCTAAGCGCTTCTGATCCAAATTGGTCGGACTGCGAAGCGCTGAATCGACTTAGAACGAGGCGCGGTCTTGCAGGGACCCACGGCGGCGGGAGCCGTAACGGCCATAACCGCGGGGACGGCGACCACCGAGCTCGTTGAGCCAGCTTTCAAGGTCACGCATGTGGTGCTGCTCGTCCTCCAGCAGGGACTGGAAGAATTCAGCGTTGTTCTGGTCATTCACCAGGCGACAGAAGCGAACGGCTTCGTCGTAGTGGCTGACGAGTTGCTGCTCCAGATCGGCGTTCTGCTCAAGCAGTCCGACCAAATCGCTGGCATGGGTCACCGGCTGCAGCTGTGAGGCGGCCGGTGCCACGCCAAGCGAGAGCATCTGCTGCACAATTCGTTCAGCGTGCTGCATCTCTTCGACCGTTTCCTCTCGGAACCGTTCGGACGATGCGGCATCACCCCAGAGCCCCACGAGGGAGGCCTGGGTCATGTACTGCTGAACAGCGGTCAGCTCAAGGCTGAGGGCACGCCCCAGAAAACCCAGGACGCGCGGATGGACGGCGTCCATGGTCATCAGGCCCGGCGGTTGTTGGTGCTGACCAGGGCGGGCTCCACTTCGGAGTGGGGGCGGGCAATGATGTGGGCGGCCACCAGTCCATCACCCACCCGCTCGCAGGCATCGGCGCCAGCGCGGACGGCAGCATTCACAGCACCGGTCTCACCGCGCACCAGAACGGTGACGTAGCCGCCACCAACGAACTCGCGAGCGATCAGAGTGACTTCGGCTGCCTTGGTCATGGCATCAGCGGCCTCGATCGCGGGCACCAGACCGCGGGTCTCGATCATGCCGAGAGCGATGCCTTGAACGGAAGAAGCCATGGGGGAGGTGCGAGTGGAGGGGGTGGAGCGATTGCCGCCGGAGCCTGAGCCGGAGGCAGAGGAGCGAGAGGTCGCAGCACGGGTGGTGCGACGCGCGGCCGGAGCAGCCTTGGCTGCGGAGCTGGCCGTTGTTTTCGCAGGGGTCGAGGCGACCGTCTTGGCTGTCACCGTCACGGGGGCAGAGGCCGCCACGGGAGCAGGGGTGGTGGCCTTGGCCGCCGCTGCTGGAATCGCGGTCACCGGAGTGGTCTCGGCAGCTGGCTTTGCGGCAGCGGGTTTAACGCTGGACTTGGCGCTAGCCGAAGTGTTGGTGGCTCGGGATCGTGGAGTGGCCATGACGGTGATGGGCTAAGCCCGGTGGATGGTCGCTGGTTTGAACGGAATGGACCCAGGCTGGCTGGGAGGAACGAACTGCTCCTTAGCCGTCGGGCGACCAGTGGTCGATGATGCCGCCGATCGTCAGATCGGTGAACAGGCTGGCGTTGCCCGTGGCGTGGCGAGCAGCGGAGCCGCTCGCGGTGAACACCCAGTTGCCGGGGGAGGCGCCCACTGGATCGGTGGCCACGCTCAACTTGCCTTTGTTGTTGCGCAGGATTCGCAGGGTTTGGTGCGCGAAACCCTCCACCCGTTGGGTGCAGACCATCGATCCCATCACCTGCATGATTTCCATTACTTGGCACCCCCTTGGGGTTTGCCTGCCGCCATCTCCTTGCCAGCCTCAGGATCCCAGTGGTCAATGATCCCGACGATCGTGAGATCGCTGGGATAGGACTTACTTCCCGCTGCCTCACGGGCAGCGGAGCTGCCGACGCAGATCACCCAATCTCCGGGGATGGCTCCGACGGCATCGACGGCAACCTTTTGGGTACTGCCATCAAGCACCACCTGAAGGTGCTTGTGCTGGAAGTCCGCGATGCGGTTGGTTGAAACCAGTGGCTTCACCACTTTGCAGATCAACATCTCAGTGCCCCCCTCCTGTGTTGAACGTGATTGAGGAACTTACGGTTTCGGCTGGCACGTGCCGATCCCGATCCCGCACGGTGAGCAGGGTGTGCAGAAGCCCCTGCTCACAGAGTTCGCGGTAACGGGCCTCGATTGCAGCCTTGACCCGCTCGCAGTGTTGGATAGCGCGCTCGCGCGCACCGGGAACAGCGCCGTGGTAGTCGAAGCGCAGCACGACCGGAATCGGTAGACCGCGAGAGACGTTGAGGCCCTTGAAGATCTTGACCCCGACATCGAGATCGGGAGCACCCTCTTCAACGGTGTCCATGTAGGCGAAGTAGGTCAGGTTGCGGAGGTGGATCTCCTTGAACCCGATGCCAACCCCAATGAAGCGTTCGGCATGGCCGAAATCGCTGTAGTTGCCGCCGTGATACTGGCGGACGTAGTCAATTTGGGACAAGTTGTTTTCGATCAGCCGGCTGATGAGCTTGACCATGCCCTGATCCGGGCTTCCGGCTGCAGCGGAGCTGACCTGCTTCTCGACCTCGTCCCGGGCCTGGTCCGCACGCATGCCCCGGGTCGCCTCATAGACGTCGCGGGCATCGAGCCAGCTCTCCAGGTTGGTGCTGCCGTCGGCGCCGGGAACGTGGACACGAATGGCATCGGTGTCTGTGTCCATGCCGATCAACAACAGATCGACGGAGGCCCCGCAGCAGAAGCTGTTCTCGACAGCTTGTTGGAAGTCCTGCAGACGTTGCAGCCCCTGGGCGGCGGCGGCGGTGTCGTCGCTGCCATGGGCAGCGCAGCCCTCGTGGCAGGGATCTTTCGAACTGAAGTGATAAACGACCGTCTTCAGGTAACGGGTGTCGGAGTGCGCTGGATTGGGCAGTCCTTCGCGGTAGCGCCGGTGCTCGGTCTTGACCCAGCGGTTGACGGTGTTTTCGACATCGAACATCGCACCGGCGTGGGATCGGCGGCGCACGGAACTGAAGGGCAGTCTCAGGGCGTAGGCGATGGCATGGGCCAGGCGACCATCGGCGCAAGGGGTGACATCCAACAGATGGAAGCCGCACTCCAACAAAAAGGCGTTGAAGGCTTCGGCATCGCTGCTGCCGGACTGGGCCGCAAGCGGATCGTCGTTGAAGAACGAGAGGCTGGCCTGCTCATAGGCCTCGAACACGCACCAAGCGAAGAGCGTGCGCATGTCCAGCTGGCTGGTCCATGCGGTCTCAAGGATTGGCTGAGGCAATTCATGGCCCAGTTCCGCTAGAGCCAGCCTCTGGGCCTGCTCAACAAAATTGTTGTCGTGCTGCAGCGCTGAAAGACGCTTCAGGACTGGAACGATCCGATCAAAAGAGCCAAGGGTCTGTTCCTCGTAGGCCCGTAGAGCGGCATTGGCCTGGCCGTTGCTCAGAGGATGCAAGCCACCGGAACTGACCGGCCCGCTGGAGCGACGGTCCAGAACGACCTGGGTCGCAACAGGACGAACTCTGCGCGCGCTGCCCAATTTGGTGTTGGTCGCTGCAATGGATGCCTTTTTGGCCCTTGGACCGCTTGGGCGTGAGGCCCCGCTGGGAGTGCGGGAGGCGTTCGCTAATTCACGCTGGCGCAGAACCTTGCTGAAGGCGCTGCTTGGGTTGAGCTCAGCGGGATTGTCCGCTGGGCTGACCGAGACCTGGTCCCCAGCACCGCGTTGGCGGCGGCTGGGGGCCGTAGGGGCTAGCGGCCGCTCGTTTTTGGCGGAACGCTGGGGCATTACGAAGTGCTCCTCAGCCCCGGGCGCCGCCGGAGACCGTGATCAGAGAACCCTGATCGGTGCTGCCGCTGGAGCCAGTCACCTTGTTGTTCGGGGCGGGGACTTCGTCGTTGCGCTTGGGCTGAACACCGGGCATGGCACTCATGGGGCCCACGCGGGTGGGGTTCCGGCGTCGGGCCGAGCGACCTTCGGTGCCGGTGACACGATCACCACGGTCCCAGTCGTCGCCGGTGATTTTGGTGCCCGAACCCTCGCCAGTCACGCGGGACAGCGGGGCTTCCTGGGCAGCGATGGCCACGGGCTCTTGGGCCTGGGCCAGGCGCTGGCTAGAGCGGCGATCGAAGCGGAACTGTTCAGTGCCGGTGATCTTGCCGCTGGCCATATCGAAAGGGCCCGTAATGCGTCCGCCTTGCTCGTAGGTGCTGCCGGTCACGCGACCGGTGCTCTCACGCTCTTCCTGAGCGGCGCGGGCGGGGGATTGAACGCTGAATTCCTGCCAAGCGGCACCATTGAGGGACTGGGGAAAGTCAGCATCACGGCTGGGTGCGGTGCCGCAGGCACTTGCTTGTTGGTCGGCACCGACGTAGGGGGTCCCGGTGACGTCTTCGCATGCGCCTCGCTCTGCTCCGGTCATCGCACCACCGATACCGGGTTGAATCCCGGTCATGCGGTTGGAGTTGCGGACGGGGGTTCGCTCACGCACCGCGCGGACGGCTGTGGTGTTGCAGAAATCACCAGCCTGCTCGAGGCCGGCGTAGGGGGTGCCGGTCACGACCTTGCAGCTGCCGGGTTCATCGCCAGTCACTTTTTCGGAACGGCCGGTGCGACTGCCGCTGACCACCTGGTTGCGGTTGGTAATGCTGAAGCCCACCTTCGCGGCTTCAGGCGCAGGGCGAGCGCCGCAGAAACCGTCGAACTGCTCACTGCCGATGTACTCATCGCCGGTGACGTTGCGGCAGCTTCCGGGTTCGTCTCCGGTGACTTGCTTGCTGCGACCCACGGCGGTGCCGGTCACACCGGTGCCGCGGAGGGTGTTCTGGCTGCTGACCTTGGTGGCAGCGCGACCAGCGACGCTGGCATCAGAGCCGAGGTATTGGTCGCCCGTCAGGTTGCGGCCGGAACCGGCCTCATCACCGGTGACGCGCTCGCTGCGGCCCACCATGACGCCGCTCACAGCCTGGCCACCTTGGGTCTGGCTGCGGCCGACCTTGCGGACGGAAGGATTCACATCGCCGCAGTAGGAACTGGACTGGTTCGCCGAGATGTACTCGGTGCCGGTCACGGTCTTACAGGTGCCTGGCTCATCGCCGGTGACCTTCTCACTGCGGCCGACTTCGTTGCCGGTCACGCGGTTGCCATGGCTGGTGGCGGTGACGCGGACCTTGGCCGGCTGATTGCTGCTGGCCGGTTGTCCGCCGCAGAAGGTTTGGAAGACCTCCGCACCGAGATATTCGGTACCGGTGATTGAGCGGCAGGTGGCAGCTTCGTTCCCGGTGGTCTTCACCGAACGGTTGGCTTGGGTGCCGGTGACGGTTTGACCCGAGAGGGTTTCGCTGGCACCTACCTTCCAAGCGGCGTCGGCAGCCGCGGCTTGCTTGGCACCATGACGGTTGGGGCCACTCGGGCGGGTTCCGCTGTTGCGGGCGCTGCCGGCGGAACCGGTTTTGCTCTTCAGTTCTCGGACTTTTTGAGCCAGTTCACGGGCGCTCAGATCCGGGTTGATCTGACGTGCAACAGCAGCTGCACCGGTTTTGGTGGCGTTGCTGGCGGACTTACCGCGCTTGCTCAGTGCTTCGCGGCGAGCCAGCACCACGGCGCGGCTGGCGTTGTGCTGAGCGGTTCCCTTGCGGGAGGCTGCCCGGCGTTCAGAGCTAGCGCGACTCGAGCCCGCGGAGGCCCGCTCGCTGGAGAGCGACAGGGTGGCAGAACGGGATTGGGTGGTATCGCTCTTCTTCTCTTCGCACTTGCACTTGTGCTCTGCAGCCGACGCTGCCACTGCTTTCGGGGCTTCCTTGGCGAGGTCGGTGCGGGTGCGGTCTTTGGAGGTATCTGCGCGCTTGCCACCGCGGGTCATGGCCTCTCGGCGGGACAGAACCAGGTCGCGACTGGGGTTGGAGACCCGCTTGCCGGGGGAGGAGCGGTGGGAGCTGCTGGGTGCAGACAGCTGCCGAGCGGGTGCATGGGCAGCAGCTGGAGCTTCAGCTGCTGCTGCACGGGGAGCGCTGCTGGGTGCAGCGTTGGTCCGGGTCGGGCGGGCATCAGAGGCGCTGCGAACACGGCCGCCACCGCTGCCATAGCGGCCGGAGGCTTTCTTGCCGCCATCAGTGAGGGCCTTGCGGCGCTCCAGGGCTGCTTCGCGACTCGATTTAGTGGCCATGTCCGCCCGGTGTATGGAATGACTGGATGGCATCAGTGGGCTGGTTGATCACATTCAACCCAGCGCAGTAATGCGTGGAATCTGAGAACGGAAATCCGCAATCAGACAGTTAATGAGTAGAAGAAGGAGTGGTCTCGAGAGAACTCGAGACCACAACTTGATGAGGGCGCTGAATCAGCGGCCTTCGAACACCACGAAGCAAGCGCCTTGGCTTTGGGTGTAGGCGTCGTAGCCCACGAGGCGCACGTGGTGGTCGGGGTAAGCGCGGTGGCAAGCTTCGAGCTCGTTCACGATGACGCTCAGATCCTTCTCACCGAAGAAGGGCAGCTTCCAGTAAGACCAGTAGGTGGCCATGGAGCGGCTGGGATGGACGTGCTCAACGAGCGGGCTCCAACCCTGGGCAATGATGTACGCGATCTGGTCGTAGATCTCGTCCTGGGTCATCGGCGGGAGGAAGCCGAAGGTCTCCAGGGTGGCGACTGTTTGGTAGTCACCCACGGTGCTCTTGAAAGGCATGGGGTTCCTTGAGATGGATGGAATGAATGAACCTTGATTTGGTTCGATGTCCTGTTCCGATCACTGAATGGGGTGGAGCCAACTGAAGTTGACTCCCATACCCAATCGTTTCGAAATCAGTTGACGTCGAGCTTGTCGACGGTGTCGAACTCGAACTTGATTTCCTTCCAGGTCTCGAGGGCGATGGCCAGCTCAGGGCTGTGCTTCGCGGCTTCCATGAGGATGTCGCGGCCTTCGCGCTCAATCTCGCGACCGGCGTTACGGGCTTTAACGCAGGCTTCCAGTGCCACACGGTTAGCGGCAGCACCAGCAGCAGAACCCCAGGGGTGACCGTGGGTACCACCACCGAACTGGAGCACCGAGTCGTCGCCGAAGATGCTTACCAGGGCTGGCATGTGCCAGACGTGGATACCGCCAGAGGCCACGGCGAACACGCCGCCCATGGAGCCCCAATCCTGGTCGAAGAAGTTACCGCGGCTGCGATCTTCGGGAACGAAGGATTCGCGCAGCTGGTCGATGTAGCCGAGGGTGGACTGACGGTCGCCCTCGAGCTTGCCGACCACGGTGCCGGTGTGGAGCTGGTCACCACCGGAGAGACGCAGGCACTTGGCGAGAACGCGGAAGTGGATGCCGTGCTTGGGGTGACGGTCGATCACCGCGTGCATGGCGCGGTGGATGTGCAGCAGGATGCCGTTCTTACGGCACCAGTGGGACAGACCGGTGTTAGCGGTGAAGCCACCAGTGATGTAGTCGTGCATGATGATCGGCTGCCCGAGTTCCTTGGCGAACTCGGCCCGCTCGTACATCTGCTCAGGGGTGGCGGCGGTGCAGTTCAGGTAGTGACCCTTACGCTCGCCGGTCTCCTGTTCAGCGGACTTCACAGCTTCGGCAACGAACTCGAAACGGTTCTGCCAGCGCTGGAAGGGCTGAGAGTTGATGTTTTCGTCGTCCTTGGTGAAGTCGAGACCACCGCGGAGGCACTCATACACAACCCGGCCGTAGTTCTTACCGCTCAGGCCGAGCTTCGGCTTGATGGTGCAACCCAGCAGGGGACGGCCGTACTTGTTCATACGGTCGCGCTCGACCTGGATGCCGTTCGGGGGACCCATGCAGGTCTTGATGAACGCCATCGGGAAGCGGATGTCTTCCAGACGCAGGTGGCGCAGAGCCTTGAAACCGAAGACGTTGCCAACCAGGGAGGTCAGAACGTTGGTGACAGAACCCTCTTCGAACAGATCGAGGGGATAGGCAATGAAGGCATAGAAGGCTTCCTTGTCGCCAGGAACGTCTTCGATGCGGTAGCAACGGCCTTTGTAGAAGTCGAGGTCGGTGAGGAGCTCGGACCACACAGTGGACCAGGTGCCGGTGGAGGATTCAGCGGCCACAGCAGCGGCAACTTCTTCCTTGGGGACGCCTTCCTGGCCGGTGCACTTGAAGCAAGCCAGCAGGTCGGTGTCGAGGGGTACGTAATCAGGAGTCCAATACGTGTCGCGGTACTCCTTAACCCCAGCGTCGTACTTCTTAGCCATGGAGAGTCTCCGAGTGGGTCGAGGGAAATAAGTCAGAGGGATGAGTGGCCATCACTGGCCTAACTCAGGCCTCAATCCTTCGAACCAACGAAGCCGGCGCTGCTGTTCAGAGCAGGCTCCACTTCACGGTGGGGACGGGCAATGATGTGGGCGGCAACCAGGCCATCACCCACGCGCTCGCATGCATCGGCGCCAGCGCGAACGGCTGCGTTCACAGCACCGGTTTCGCCGCGGACCAGAACGGTGACGTAACCGCCGCCCACGAATTCGCGACCAATCAGGCGCACTTCGGCTGCCTTGGTCATGGCGTCAGCGGCTTCGATCGCGGGGACCAGACCCCGGGTCTCGATCATGCCGAGGGCGATGCCCATGGTTTCGTTAGCCATTACCTGCTCCTGGAGGAGGGGTGGAATGTTCGCCAGCAACCTTGCTTCGGCAACGATCCGTAAGTCAAGACATTTGGTCGACAATCACGATCACCGTCACAGCAGTGTCAGATAAGCGGGGCTGATCAGTGCATCACAAAACTTTGGAGATGCTTCTGAAGCTGACTGAGCAGAGCCCGCTTGAGGTCTCCAAAAGCACTGCAGCTAGAGCGATTCCGCCTCAGAGAGATAGCCCACCCCGCCGTAGTACTCCAGCAGTGGCCTGAGTGCGGTTCGCAGTTCTTCAGCGATGTCGGATTCGCAAAAAACGACGACATGGGCATTGGCCCCAAGGCCGCTGAAGTCCATTGACTCGGAGACAGCGCCATGGGGCCCCTTGCCTGTGACGTGTTTCATCACCGTGTAACCCGGGGACCCCGCCCCGTCGATCGCCTTGAGGATGGCCTCGAGCTCGCGCTCGCTGACGATTAAATCGAGACGTTTCATCGGCTCAGCTGGCGGCAGGGAGGACCTTATTGATCAGGGCCATGTAGAGCGGGATCCCGATCAGGATGTTGAAGGGGAAGGTCAATCCCAGGGCCGTGGAGATGTAGAAGCTGGGGTTGGCTTCCGGCACCGTCATCCGCATCGCCGCTGGTACCGCGATGTAGGAGGCGCTCGCGCAAAGCACCACAAACAGCAGAGCATTGCCTGGACCAAGCCCCAATCCTTTGGCAATCAAGGTGCCCAGGGCGGCATTAAACAGTGGCATCAGCACGGCAAAGCCGATAAGAAAGCCTCCGGCTTCCTTCAGCTCGCGGATGCGTTGGGCGGCAACGATGCCCATGTCCAGCAGGAAAAAGCTCAGGGCTCCGTAGAACAATTGGTCGGTGAAGGGCAGCATTTTTTCGACACTGCTTGGACTCTGGGCGGCGCTAAGGAAACCCACCAACAAGCTGCCGATCAACAAGTAAACCGATCCATTCAGCAGCGCTTCGTGCAGCACCGCCCCCCATCGCATCCCCCCGTCGTTGGGACGTTGCTGTGGCCCTGCCAGCTTCACAAGCAGAAGCCCAACAATGATCGCCGGCGATTCCATGAGGGCCAACGCCGCCACCATGAACCCGTCGTGCTGCAGCTGTTGGGTTTCCAGAAAGCTTTCGGCCGTAATGAAGGTCACCGCCGAAATTGAGCCATAGGTCCCGGCGATCGCAGCCGCATTGAAGCTGTCCAGCTTCCAGCGCAAGACCCCATAGGAATAGAGGGGGACGGCGAGCGACATCAAGACCGCCGCGCCAATCGTCGGGAGGACCTGACCACTGATGCCGCTGTGCTGTAGTTCGAGGCCGCCTTTAAAGCCGATGGCCAGCAAGAGATAGAGCGAAAAGAGCTTCGGCAGTGGCGCTGGAATCTCAAGATCCGAGCCCAGCAACACGGCGAGAACGCCCAGAAAGAAGAACAGGACGGGGGGGGTAAACAGGTTCTGGAGAACCAGGCTGGTATCCATTAATGAACCCGCTCAGAGGCGCCGATTCTTGACGCTAGGGGTGAGGTCTCAAACTGTTCAAGGCTTCACATATCCGGCAATAAGGCTCTTGCAGGGCCAAGGGAGTCTCCCTACGGTTCAACTGAGGCAGGTGCCCCTGGATTTTTCTGGGGTGGAATGTTCAACCCAACCTGCCTCACCCCTTTTGACGGCACAATGGCGTCCCCTGGCGTTATTGGATGCGACCTGGCACTCCCCATCCGATCTTGGTGATTGCCAGTGGCAACCCTTACAAGGTGGCCGAGATCCAGTCGATGCTTGACGCCGTTGCCCTGGAGGTCCGTCAGCAGCCGGATGGTCTGGAGGTTGAAGAAACTGGCACGACCTATCTGGAAAATGCTCGCTTGAAGGCTTGCGCCGTGGCCCAGCTGACGGGCCAATGGGCCTTGGCTGACGATTCCGGCCTGGAGGTGGATGCCCTCGGTGGTGCGCCTGGGCTCTATTCGGCGCGCTACGCCGCGAGCGACCCTGAACGCATTCAACGGCTGCTCAAGGAATTGGGCACGAGCCCTTACCGCAGCGGCAGCTTCAACAGTGCGATGGTTCTGTCAGACCCGCAAGGTCGCCCGGTGCTCGAATCCCAGGGGATTTGTCGCGGTGAGATCCTCGCCAGCCCCCGGGGCCAAGGCGGTGGCTATGACCCGATCTTCTGGGTGCGTGAGGCAGGGTTGACCTACGCCCAGATGGGCCAGCACCTAAAGGACAAATTGGGATCCCGCGGCAAAGCTGCCCGCGCTTTGGCTCCAGGCTTAAAGGAGATCTTTGGTTTGGCCTGAATTCAGCGGCCCGAGCGCAGGTTGATTTGTTCGACCGCGCGCATGGCAGCGGCGGCGGCTTCGTTCACATCCCCTTCCCAGCCCGCCAGGGTCAGTCGGCCAAAGGCACCCACGGCTTTGACGTCAACGACCGTGATGTTGCTGGACTTTTCGGCTTCGTTGGCCGCCAGCAGGACGTAACCGGCAGGTTCGGTCTCCAGGATGAACATGCTCATGCCGGCCTGGATCATGGAGCCGCGCCGGTTCTGACGGTTAATCAGCACGGCGTGGTCCGGGGTGATCGCCCGGATGACTTCAGTCCAGGTCACGCTGCAGCGGGTTCGCTCATGGACACTGCTGCCGATCGCCTCGAGCACCACATCGCCGGAGTGGAGCACATTGCTCTGGTCGCGGTGATAGAGGGCGAGCGATCCGAAGGCCCGCTCGACAATCATCTGGCCGAGCCGAACCGTGCTCGCCTTGAGGGCGATGTCCGTGACCCGGTGAACGGCCATGCCCGGGGAAACCTCCAGCCAGAGGCATGCGTCGCCTGGAATGGGCAGAAAGCCCTGGCTCACCGTTCCCATATAGGTGGCGAGTTGGGGCTGAAGCGAATCGAGGAAAACGTAAGTGCGCAGCTCGATCGATTCGACCGCACTGGCTTGGCTGACCAGCCGCGCTTCGCTGTCGGTGGTAATGACGCAGCTGGCTGCCGATGGGTGGAGCTCATCCAGCGAGGTGCCACTGCCGCTGAATCCCAGGTCGGTGCCAGTGATCTGGACCGATGAACTGCGTCGCCTGGGATTGCGTTCGATCAAGGGGTCGGGTGCTCCCTGAAGTTGGTTCAGCGCCGCTTCAGCGGCGGTGAGGTCCTCAGCTGACCAGCGGGAGGAGCGGGGTGATCTTACTGCCCGATCTCTGTTTTCCCGGAGCTGGCTTGAGGGAGGTGATCCAGAGGATCCAGGGGATCTCGGCGATTGGTTTGGGTTTGCCCCGGATTGGTTGCGCCGCAGCTGATGTCCGCTTGTCTCTGGGGTCTTGCGCCGCGGGCGAGAGCCGGTACCGTCCGGCCATCCCCGCAGGACTGCCCGTGGCTGCTAAGCGCTCTGCCTCTTCTGCGCCCGCCCAGGGCGCTGCTTCCGTTCAAGAGGGCGGTGATCTCAACGCAGATCAGGCTCTGGCTCTCGTCAGCATGACCCTGATGCAGAAGCTCGCCGCCCAAGGTGATCTGCCTTGGGTTTGGAGTGAGGCGGAGGACGGCGGTTCCTGTGATGTCTCGGCCCTGCGCCATCGCTTGGAGCTAACCCAGTTGGCTCTGCAAACGGGCGCACCCCTCTCCACCGCTGAGGTGACCTATCTGATGGGAGCTCGCCCCGGCGGCGCTGAGGTGGAGCGTGGTGGCCTGCGTGCCCGGCGGATCAGCCGCAATGTCTGGAAGCTCGCCCAAACCGCTTCTGCCCAGGAGCGTCGGGGTGAGGTCACGAGCTTTGCAAGCTTCAACGACGGTCGTCGTCGCTTCGGCTGATTAAGGCAATTCGCCGCCAGCGCTGATCTCTTGGTCCCAGGCGGCGATCAGCTGGTCTTTCAGGGTTTCCCCCTGCAGCAGAGCAATCTCCAGTCCTCCCCACCAGTTGATGAGGGCCACGGGGACGGGCATGGCATTGCATTCCAGTTCGTAGGACTGGATGTGGTCCTCAGCATCGATCAGCACGCAGATGCTGAACTCCAATAGGCCGCCGGGCCAGGGGTGGAGGGAAACGGTCGTGATGGGCCCCAGGTCAATGCTCCACCAGGGGCACTCCGGTGTGACTTTGGGAACCCCGGATGGCAGGTCAAGCTTGGCCCAACCCCGCAGCACCAGTTGTTCCAGAAGGTCGTTGAGGCTGGAGCGCACGGACTCCCCCCAATGGGGTGCCTCTGTCATGGCATGGGTTGTGGGATGCCAGCAAGCGCAGATCCGGCCATGGTGAAGCCAGTTGCACGCCACAGGGGTGCTGTCCTTTGCCCGTCGTCTTCTAGGGCGTCCTCTGCCGCGCTCTGAGGCTGACGCGCAGCGTCTCCCCAGCCTGATTGCGCTGCCGATCCTCTCGTCGGATGCCCTCTCCTCGGTGGCCTATGCAACCGAGGCTGCCCTTGGGGTCTTGCTCCTGGCCGGCAGTGCGGCCCTCGGGCTATCCCTGCCGATCACGGTCTGCATCGTTGGCTTGATTGCGGTCGTGGTGCTCTCCTACAGGCAGGCGATCGAGGCCTACCCCGAGGGCGGTGGTTCCTATGTCGTGGCCAGGGAGAACCTCGGCGCCTGGGCCGGGCTGGTGGCGGCGGCGGCGCTGCTGGTGGATTACACCCTGACCGCTGCGGTGAGCTTGATGGCGGCGGCCCAGGCCCTGAGCTCCCTGCTGCCCGGCCTACTTGCCCATGAAACCAGTCTGTCGCTGCTGCTTTTGGCCCTGGTGGGCTGGGCGAATCTGCGCGGTCTCAAGGAAGCCGGCCGCCTGTTTGTCCTGCCCACCTACTCCTTTGTGGTGATGGTGGCGCTGCTGGCCCTCTTGGGCCTGCAGAACATGGTGTTGACCCATGGCTTCCGCCCGGATGCACCACCGGCGGTCGCCGCCCTGGAGCCCCTTGGCCTGTTTCTGGTTTTGCGGGCCTTCAGTGCCGGCTGTTCGGCCATGACCGGCATTGAGGCGATCGCCAATGGCGTGAAGGTCTTCCGTGAGCCCGCGGCCCGCCGGGCCCAGCGCACGCTGATGGTGATGGGGTTGTTGCTGGCCCTGCTGTTTCTGGCCGTCAGCGGCTTGGCCTTTTTGTACGGGATTGCCCCCAACCCCGACCGCACCGTTCTGGCCCAGATCGGTCTGCGGGTGTTCGGTCCCAGCAATCCCCTCTATTGGTGCCTGCAGATCAGCACGCTGTTGATCTTGGGATTGGCGGCCAACACAGCCTTCTCCGGTTTTCCGCGCTTGGCGGCGCTGCTGGCCAAAGACCGCTATCTGCCGCGTCAAATGGCCTGGCTAGGGGATCGCCTGGTGTTCCAGAACGGCATTGGGCTGCTGCTGCTGGTCTCGGCCCTGGTGATCGTGGTCTGCCGCGGCAACACCAATGTCGCCATCAACCTCTATGCCTTGGGTGTCTTCCTGGCGTTCACCCTGTCCCAGGCGGGCTTGGTTAGGCATTGGTGGCTGCGGCGAGGGAAGGGCTGGAGCGGCCGGCTGGCAATGAATGCCCTGGGGGCGATCACGACGGGCGTGGTGTTTGCCGTGATTGTCGTGAGCAAATTTGATGAGGGGGCTTGGATCGTGGTGCTCCTCCTCCCCCTTCTGGTTTGGGGACTGGCCGGGATTCGGCGCCGTTACCAACGGGTCTATGACGCGATCGAGCTGCAGCCCGGGGAGGATTGCTCGGTCCCCTGGCCCGATCGCCAGGACGTCTTGGAGAACCAGAGCATCGTCTGGCTGGCCTCCTGGAGCCGTCCCACGCTGGAGGCCCTGCGCTACGCCGCCCAGGTCTCCGATCGCGTCATTGGCGTCTGGGTCTGTGAACCCAACGACGACTTTGAGGCGTTGCGGCAGCGCTGGCACCGCCTTGTGGGTGATGCCCCCCAATTTGAGTTGCGCTTGCTGGAGAGTCCATTCGCCTCCTTGATCGATCCCTTTGCCCAGTTCGTGGCGGAAGAGGAAGCCCGCTGCCCGGACAGTCAGTTCACGATCGTGATGCCGATGGCGATCCCCAGACGGCGCTTTGATCACCTGCTGCTCAACCAGCGCGGCGTGAACATGCGGCAGGCCCTCAACGCGCAGCGCAGCAGGGTCTTCACCTTGGTTCGTTACTTCCCTCCGGCCTAGAGCTGCTCGAGGCAGGACCGCAGTGCTTCGTAGCACTGCTCCAGTTGTGCATCGCTCGTGCAGAGCGGTGGCAGCAGATAAACGACATTGCCCAGAGGTCTGAGGTAGACGCCCTGCTCGATGCAGTGGCGCTGGACGGTTTTGCCAATTGGGTTCAAGTAACTGGTCTCGCCGGCATCGAGTTCGAAGGCGGCCACGGTGCCGGTGCAACGGGCGTGCAGGACCTTGGGGTGGTTTGCGAGGGCTGTCAGGTGCGGTTGATGGCGCGCTTCAAAGCCGCTGTAGCGCTCTGGGTTGGCCTCGAGCAGATCCAGGCTGGCCAGGGCGGCGGCACAGCCCAAGGGATTGGCGGTGAAGCTGTGGCCGTGGAAGAAGGTTGCGGTGGGTTCGCTCTCGCTGATGAAGCCGGCATAGATCCGCTCACTGGCCATCGTGACGGCCATCGGAAGAAAGCCACCGGTGAGCCCCTTGGAGAGGGCCACGAGGTCTGGCTGGATGCCAGCCCGCTGGCAGGCAAACACCGCTCCGGTGCGGCCGAAACCTGTCATCACTTCATCGGCAATGAGCAGGGCACCGCTGGATTGCACCAGTTCGGCGACGGCCTTGAGAAATTGAGGGCGCACCATGCGCATCCCCGCAGCCCCCTGGATCAGGGGCTCAACGATCAGCGCCGCGGTGGGTGTCTGTAGGGCCTCGCTGAGGACCGCCAGCGCGGCCGCTTCCCGCTCTTCCACCTGCTCGTCCCCCCAGTGGGTGGCAGGCCAGGGCAGCCGGGTGACATCGAAGAGCAAGTCCTCGAAGGCTTCGGTGAAGACCGAGCGATCGCCGACGGCCATCGCCCCAAAGGTGTCGCCGTGATAAGCCCCTTCAAAGGCAATCAATTGGCGGCGTTCACTGCCTTGGTTTCGCCACCACTGCCAGGCCATCTTGAGGGCCACCTCGACAGCGCTGGAGCCGTTGTCGGAGAAGAAGAGCCGCTCCAAACCGGTTAGGGCACTGAGGCGGCTGGCGAGCTGTTCGGCAGGGCTGTGGCTGAAGTTGGCAAAGATCACCTGCTCCAGCTGTTGGGCCTGGCGGCCGATGGCTTCGGCGATGCTGGGTTCCGCGTGGCCGTGGAGGGTGACCCACCAACTGCTGATGGCATCGATTAGTTCCCTGCCGTCTTCGAGTTGAAGCAGAGAACCCTGGGCTCGCACCACCCGCTGCGGCGCGTCGCTGCGCGCCACCTGGGTGATCGGGTGCCAGAGGTGGGGATGCCAAGCCATGGCTTTAAGCGATGGCGCTGACGGCCTGCTGCAGGGCCAGGCGACGGTCCAACCCGGTGCGTTCAGCGGGCAGCTTTTTGTAGAGACCAAGCTTCTCCAGGCGGCGCTTGGTGGTGCCGCTGGCCCCCACCACGAAGACATCGCGGCCTTTCTCGATGGCCTCCTCCACTGCGTTTTCCACAGCGAGGGCTGCTGTGACCCCCAGGTGGGAGACCTCGGTGAGGTCGAAGACCACCGCGCGGCAATCGCCAATGGCGTTGTGCTCGCGGCCGATCGCCTTGGCGACGCCAAAAATCATGGCTCCGTTGAGCTGGAAGAGGAGCACCTGGCCCTTGGCTTGATCCAGCAGTTGGCGTTCCTCGTCGCTGATTTCGAGGTCGCCGTCACCTGTGCTGATCGACTTGACGCTCTTGCTTTGTAGAGCGCTCATCTTGTCGATGGTGAGGATGTTGGCGATGAAGACGCCCACACCCACGGCAGCGATGAGGTCCACCAGAACGGTGAGGGCGATCACCAGGTACATGATCAGCGCACCGCTGATCGAGATGCGATGGGCGCGCTTGATGAAGCCCCAGTCGACGATGTCGACACCCACCTTCAGGGCGATACCCGCGAGGACGGCCTGGGGAATCTGGGCGGCCACGCCAGTGAGGGCGAGGATCACCACCATCAGGATTAGGGCCCGGCTAATGCCAGAGAGGGCACTGCGGCCGCCGCTCTGAATGTTGACGACCGTGCCCATGGTGGCCCCGGCGCCGGGGAGACCACCGAAGAGGCCGGAGGCCAGGTTGCCGAGGCCTTGACCAATCAGTTCTTTGTTGGAGTTGTGCTCAGTGCGGGTGATGCTGTCGGCCACCACCGAGGTCAGCAGTGCATCGATGCAGCCGAGCATCCCCAGCACGGCGGCATCCACCAGCATCAGTTGCAGTTCACCCAGTTCAAAGTGGGGCAGCTGCAGGGCAGGGAAGCCGGAGGCGATCTCTCCGATGCGGCGAATCTCTTCCCCGCCGCCGCCGCCGGAGAGGACCGTGATGGAAAGCACCGTGCCGACCACCAATGCAATCAGTTGGGGCGGGGCGATTTTTTTCAGGGCTGCTGGGGTTAACCAGAGAATCGCCATGGTGATCACCGCCAAGGTGATCTCCGTGGGCCGGGCGTTGCTTAGCAGCTGCGGCAGGTTGCTGAGGGTGCCCATCACTCCGCCCTTGGGGCTGGCCTGACCGAGGAAGGGGCCCAGCTGCAGGATGATCAGGATGAGACCGATCCCGCTCATGAAGCCTGAGATGACCGTGTAGGGCATCTGGGTCACATAGCGACCGAGCCTGAGCAGGCCGAAGGCGATCTGGAACAGGCCGGCCAGCATCACAACGGTGAAGGCCATAGCCAGGCCGTGCTCGGGATTGCGGGCGGTCAAGCTCGCAATCACGGCCGTCATCACCACGGTCATTGGACCGGTGGGCTCGGAGATCAGGCTGGGGGTCCCGCCGAAGAGGGCGGCGAAGAGCCCCACCAGCACGGCACCCCATAGGCCTGCGGCCGCACCAGCTCCGGAAGCCACACCAAAGGCCAGAGCCATGGGCAGGGCGATCACGGCGGCCGTTACGCCGCCAAAGAGATCCCCTTTGATGTTGTTCGTGCTGATCTGGTTGAGTAGGCGAAAGCTTGACGCTCGTTGGGACGTCGACGCCGGTGTCATGACCGCTGAGAGTGGAAGCACGACGCTACGTCTGAGCGGAATCGATTGGGGCTCAGGCGGCAGTGCGCTGGCGAATCGGCCATCCTGAGGCCGAGACCTTTGAGCGATCCATGGGCGAGCCCACCAGCCTGGCGTCCTTGGAGGCCAGCTTTGAGCGGGAAGCCCGCCTGGATCAGTCCTATGTCGTGCTCACGGTTGCGGCGAGCTTGATTGCCACCTTGGGGCTGTTGGCTGACAGCGCTGCGGTGGTGATTGGCGCGATGTTGATCGCCCCTTGGATCCTGCCCCTGCGCAGCGCCTCCTTCGCGATCCTTGAGGGGCGACTGGCCCTGGTGGGCCGTGCGTTGCTGACCCTGGCCGTGGGCGTCGGCATCACGGTGCTGACCTCAGCGGCCCTGGGTTGGGTGGCCAACCTGCCGGTCCTGGGCGATGAGGTGCTGGGGCGCACCACGCCGAACCTGCTGGATTTGGGCATTGCTTTGGTGGCGGGGTCCGTGGCGACCTACGGCCGCCTCAAGCCGGAGGCGGTGTCATCCGTTGCAGGCACAGCGATTGCGGTGGCCTTGGTGCCTCCGGTCTGTGTACTGGGCCTGTTGCTGTCGCTTCAGCAGTGGGAACCAGCCAGGGGAGCAGCCCTGCTGTTTGCCGCCAACCTGCTGGGCATTCTTTCGGGGGGATTGCTGACCTTGGTGGCCACCCAGGCGAGCCTGCGCCAGCAGCTCTTCCGCAGTCAGATGGGACTCGTGAGTTTGCTGCTCACCGGATTGCTCTTGATCCCACTGACGGGTGGCTTTGTGACACTGCTGGGTCAAGCGCAGCAGAGGCAGGCCCTGGAAGAGGTCGAGCGTGCCATCACCGAGAGCCTGCGTCAAAACACCATCACCTTGGGGCGGGACTCGGAACTCACCGACGTCAAGATCGATTGGAGTCAGAACCCGCCATTAATTAAGGCTGCTGTGCGGGTGAGTCGCCCCAACCTGCCCACCCCAAAACAGGTTGCGGCCGTTCAGGACTTCATCAACAAGACCCAAAAGTTCCGCTACCGCCTGTTGGTTCAACGGGTGTCGATCGATGTGATCGGTCCTGAAACCGAACCCAATCCAGAGCCAACACCAGTGGAGGAGCCCCAGGAACTGAGCCCTGAGAAGGATGAGCAGGCCCCTGCTCCCGCAGAACCTTCTGCTCCTAACTCCTCTGCGGTTCCTGCAGCGCAGGGTTAACGGGCTGAAGACATTTCTGCTGTTCTGTGCACAATTGGGCCAGTCCGCTGCTGGCCATGCCTGACGCCCTCACCCTTCTGGAGATCGTCGCCGGCATCTTGCTCCTGTTTGGAGGGGGTGAACTGTTCGTGGCCGGGGCCGTGGCTCTCTCGCTGCTGCTTGGCATTCCTCAGATCGTCATTGGCCTGACGGTCGTTGCCTTTGGCACCAGCGCTCCCGAGCTGTTCGTGAGCTTGCTCTCGACGCTGCAGGGCAGCTCCGGCGGCGACTCCATTGCGGTGAGCAATGTTCTCGGCTCCAACATCTTCAACGTGATGGTGGTTTTGGGTGCCAGCGCGGCGATTACATCCCTGCGGGTCCGCAGTCGCTTGGTGCGCCGCGATGTTCCCTTGCTGCTTGCAGTTTCGATGGCCACTTGGGCCATGGCCTCATCAGGAAGCTTCACCTGGGTGGCGGGCTTGGCCCTGTTGACCGCCCTGGTGATCACGTTGGTCTGGGAAGTCCGCTCGGCGAGGGAAGACCACGAGGACGGTCTTGATGACATTGACGCCGAGGGGGCGTCGACCACCCCTGTGGCCCTCTTCAAGTTGGCCTTGGGTCTGGTCCTGCTGGTGGTGGGCTCCCAGGTCCTGATCAAAGGCGCCATTGCCGCAGCCCAAACCCTTGGGGTCAGCGAGGCAGTCATCGGTTTGACAATCGTCTCGGCCGGCACCTCCATGCCTGAGTTGGTGACGTCCCTGGTGGCGGCCTATCGGGGCAAGGCGGATCTCGCCATCGGCAACGTGGTGGGCAGCAACCTGCTCAACCAGCTGTTGATTCTGGGTTTGTGTGCCTTGCTCTCCGGCCAGGACGGTCTCTTGGTGAGCCCTGAATTACTGCGCCGTGACTTCCCGGTGATGGTGCTAACGACCCTGGCTTGCTTGCCGATTTTCTGGAGCGGCGGTGTGATTAATCGCCTGGAGGGTTGGCTCTTGCTGGGGGCCTATGGCCTCTATTTGATTGAACAGATCCTGAGCAGTACGGCTGCTCCGGGGATCGATGAATTTCGACTCTTCGTGCTGGTGGCGGTTTTGCCCCTGGTGCTGGTCTTCCTCACCTGGACATCTCTGCGATGGATGCAGCAGCGCAAGGCTGCGGGGTAGTCAATCGCGGGTCATTGCAGAACGACGCTGGGAAGCATGGACACACTCACGCCTGCAGCGGTGGCGTCCTTGTAGAGGCTTTCGCTGCTCTGGCGGTTGAGAATCACTTTCCCTGAGCAAATCAGATCCCAGGTCTCATCAGCAAAGTGGGTCTGGAGCCAGAGCATCCCCATCACGCTGCGGTGCTTGAGGTTGTAGCTCTCTCCGACGGACGTCAAGGTGATGTCCATGGCCCACAAAAAAACCTCCCCCCATTGGAGGGGGAGGTTGTGGATGCTGTTGTATCAATGCGAACCAAAACCAGAAGGCTTGGTTTTCTGACGTGATCAGCCTTGGTTCACCTGGGCAGCGGCCTCGGCTTGGCGGTGGTGGTAGTGGTGCCCGCGGTACTGCAGATCGACAGTGGTGTCGACTGAAGCCGCTTCGTGACGGAGGGGCGCATCGAAGTGTTGGCCGCGGTAGGCGTGCTCAACGCGAGCGCTGGTGGGCTGTTCGTGGGTGGCGTTGTCGTAAGTGACGCCGCGGTACTGGAGTTTGCTCATGGTGGTCATCGGGCCTCGAAGGGTTGGCTGGTTGTCCGCTTCGTGGGAAGGAGCGTTGCTTCGCCTCGCGGTGGGCTACTTCCGGTGGAGCCAGGCCCAAAGGGGGCTCACTCAACGTTTTGTCCTTCTGCAGCATTTCTAGCGGATGAAGAATGTTCAGAGTGAACAAAAGCCCCTTTTTTGTCTTTTTTGTAATAGTTACTGTGGTCCACTGAACGTTTTTTCTTCACTTTCCTTCTGCGGCCTGAGTGCAATTCCAGATGGACTTGCGAATTGGTAGCGAATGCAACCTTGACGGTGGTCTGTGATGCGGAACATTGGCATCTAATGGCGGTAATCCGTCATCCACCCAGCGACTGCTTTTTGATGACTGTTGCTTCTCCTGTCTCTCGGCCTCGGTCGAAGAGCCTGCAGGAAGCGAGCTTGCTGGAGGCTCCTCAGCTTCTGCTCCGCAAGGTGCGAGGACTGTCCTCCGGCCGTTCGCTGACCTGGTTGGCTTGTGTGCCCCTGGCACTTTTCGGCCTGGGCGTGTTCAACCTTTCGGCCCGCGCCGCTGAGCTCCCCGAGCTCAACGCAGCGTTCCTGGCCAACAACATGTGGCTCCTGGTGGCCACGATCCTGGTGATCTTCATGAACGCCGGTTTCGCCATGGTCGAAGCCGGGATGTGTCGCCAGAAGAACGCCGTCAACATCCTCGCCAAGAACCTGTTTGTGTTCGCCCTCGCGGTGACCGCCTACTGGTTCATTGGTTATTCGCTGATGTACGGCGGATCCGTGGTGGATGGCTGGCTGTATTTCAACGGCCTGTTCTTTGATCCCACCGTCACCGCTGAGATGGTGACCGAGGGAGCCTTGGTTCCCACCGTCGACTTCCTGTTCCAGGCTGCCTTCGCAGGCACCGCCGCCACGATCGTCTCCGGTCTCGTGGCTGAGCGCGTCAAGTTCGGCGAGTTCGTGATCTTCGCGCTCGTTCTGACCGCTGTCATCTACCCGATCTCCGGTTCCTGGCAGTGGAACGGCGGCTGGCTGAGCGAGCTGGGCTTCATTGATTTCGCTGGCTCCTCCATCGTCCACTCCGTGGGCGCTTGGGCCGGCCTGGTGGGCGCCATGCTGCTGGGCCCCCGCATTGGCAAGTTCGTGGGCGGCAAGCCCCAGGCCATCCCTGGCCACAACATGTCGATCGCAACCCTCGGCGCTCTGATCCTCTGGATCGGCTGGTACGGCTTCAACCCCGGCTCTGAGCTGGCGATGGACCAGTACGTGCCCTACGTGGCTGTCACCACCACCCTGGCTGCTGCCGGTGGCGCGATCGCAGCCACCGTGGTCTCCACCCTGACCTCGGGCAAGCCTGACCTGACCATGATCATCAACGGCATCCTGGCCGGTCTGGTGAGCATCACTGCCGGTTGCGGCAACATGACCTTGGTGGGTTCCTGGGTCGCCGGGGCCGTGGGCGGCATCATTGTTGTCTTCGCGGTTTCTGCGCTCGACGCTGCTGGCATTGATGATCCCGTTGGCGCCTTCTCCGTGCACGGTGTGTGCGGCGTCTGGGGCACCTTGGTAATCGGTCTCTGGGGCGTTGATGGCATGGATGTCGGCTCCGCTGGCATCGGCCTGCTCAATGGCGGTGGTATCAGCCAGCTGGGCATCCAGGCCCTGGGCTGCGCGGCCTACGCCATCTGGACCATCGTGACCTGCTGGATTGCTTGGTCTGTCATCGGCGGCCTCTTCGGCGGCATCCGTGTGACCGAGCAAGAAGAGATCGAAGGTCTCGACATCGGTGAGCACGGCATGGAGGCTTACCCCGACTTCGCTTCCGCGAAGTGATGATCTGATCGTTTCTCCATCGGCCCGCTTCGGCGGGCCTTTTTTATTGGCCTCAGGGATCGCCTGTCAGCATGGGGCGCCCCAGGGGTTTCTGGACTTGCCCTGCCCTCGTTGCGGTGCTCGCTTGATCAGCAAAACCCAGCAGCGTCCTGCCCGCTTGGTTTGCGTGGAGTGCCAGCAAGTGCTGCCCCAATCGGCCCAGGTGCCAATCGTCACCTTGGTGGTGCGTCACTTCTGGGGCGTGGTGATGCTGTTGGGCATGGTGGTGGTCCCGCTGCTGCTGATGACCCTCTCCCCCTGGATAGAGCGGGTTCCCCGCGCGCCCCGCTCTGCCTCAAGGGAGATGAGTGCCCTCAGATGAAGTACATCGCTTGAGCCTGCAGCAGAGCATCCCGTTGTGCCAGGAGGCTGGCCAGGGTTGTGGACTCCAGCAGGGCCAGTCGCTGTTGCTGCAGGTTGGCCTCAAGAGACTGCAAGACCTGTTGCTCAAGGCTGGGCTGGGCCGGTTGCTGTGGTTCTGACGCACCTTCCAGGCAGTCGAGCACCTCGCTTAGGCGGATTTCTGCGGCGGGCCTGGCCAGTTGATAGCCCCCCTTGGGCCCGCGGCTGCTGATGAGTAGGCCCCCTTTGCGCAAGGTGGTCATCATCTGCTCGAGGTAGCGCTCGGGAATGCCCTGACGGCTGGCGATGGCGGAGACCTGAAGGCGCCCCCCTTGGGCTTGGATTCCAGCGAGTTCGATGAGGGCCAGGAGCCCGTAGCTGGTTTTGGCGTTGAAGGGCACCGGGCGAGCCTTTGGCTGAAAAACACGGTAAAGCACTCGGGAATAGAGGGGGCCCAATGCTCTCTTTCTGAGGGGTTTCTCGTTCCTCTGTCGGCAATTATCCACAATTCCCGATGGGTCTAATGGGTTTTACGGCCTGTAGTCTGTGGTGCTTGCCCGAGCGCCACTGTCTTGGCTGATCTTGTTGCTGCCGCTCTGCAGCCCGGAGCTCTGATCACGCTGCTGGTGCTGATCGGCTCGGTCGTGCTGTTCATCTCTGGTTGGCTTGCGCCGGACCTCACGGGCTTGCTGGCCGCTGGCCTGCTCGTCAGCTTCCGCGTGATTGAGCCGCGGGAGGCTCTGGAGGGCTTTGGTAGCCCTGCCCTGATCACCCTGGCTGGTCTGTTTGCGATTTCAGCAGGACTGTTTCGCAGTGGTGCCCTCGATCGCCTGCGGGCCTTGATTGGCTCGGATGCCATTCGCAGCCCGAAGCGGATGATCGCTTTGATGGTGACGGTGGTTGGGCCCGTCTCAGCCGTGGTCCCCAACACGCCGATCGTGGCCAGCCTGCTGCCGGTGGTGGAGGGCTGGTGCAAGCGCCGCCGGATCTCCCCCTCAAAGGTGCTGTTGCCCTTGTCCTTCGCGACGGTGTTGGGGGGGACCATCACCCTGCTTGGCAGTTCGGTGAATCTGTTGGCCAGTGAGGTCAGTAGCCGTCTGGGCTATGGCAGCTTTGGGCTGTTCAGCTTTACCCCGATTGGTCTGGGGGTTTGGCTGCTGGGCGGTTCACTGATGGTGCTGCTCGCCGATCGTTTCCTTCCTGATCGAGGTCGCAATGACGACGACTTGATCGCTGATCTCTCCAGCAGTGGGTATCTAACTGAGGTGAAGATTCCCTTGGGCTCCGAGCTGATTGGTCAATCGCTCCATGCCTCACGCCTGCAACGGCGCTTCGACCTCGATGTGTTGGAGCTCCACCGCGGGAAGGATCGGTTGATGCCCCCCTTGGCCGATCGCACCTTGATGCTCGGGGATCGGCTGCTGCTGCGCTGCAACCGCGACGACCTGCTGCGGCTACAGCAAGACCACACTGTGGTTCTGGCCCCCACGCCGGAGCAACCGGTCAGCCTGCAGCAGGACAACAGCCAGCGGATGGTGGAGGTGCTGTTGCCCTCAGGTTCCACCCTCGCCGGGGACTGCCTGCGGGATTTGCGCTTCAGGCAGCGCTACAACGCCACGGTCTTGGCCTTGCGCCGCGGCAATGCCGTGCTGCGGGAACGCCTCGGCCGGGCCCCGTTGCGCGAGGGTGATGTCCTGTTGTTGCAGGGGCCTAAGGACGCCATCCGTGGCCTTCAGGCCAGCAACGATTTGGTGGTGCTGGAGCAGCTCGAAAAAGATTTGCCGACGGTCAGCCGCAAGCGCGTCGCCCTACTGATTGCAGCCTTAGTGCTGCTGTTGCCCAGTTTTGAGCTCATTCCCCTGGTGGCGTCGGTCTTGCTTGGCACGGTGGCGATGGTGGTGACGGGCTGCCTGCGGGCCGGTGAATTGCAGCGGGTGGTTCGCTTGGATGTTCTGGTGCTCTTGGGCTCCCTGGCCAGCTTCAGCGTTGCGCTGGAGAAAACAGGCTTGGCTTCGGCCCTAGCCCAGGGCTTGCTCCTCGGCTTGAGCAGCTGGCCGGTCTATGGGGCCATGGTTGCGGTCTTCCTCTTCACCGTGGCCCTGACGGAGGTGATGAGCAACGCCGCCACCGTTGCCATGTTGATTCCGATCGCAGGCCAGCTGGCCCAGGGGTTGGGCTTGCCGCCGATGGCGCTGATTTACATCGTGCTCTTCGGTGCGAGCCAGAGCTTTCTCAGTCCCATTGGCTACCAGACCAACCTGATGGTTTACGGCCCGGGTCGCTATCGCTTCTTGGATGTCTCCCGCTACGGCTTCCCGTTGACCGTTGCGATGGCCATGGCCGTTCCCTGGATGGTCTGCCGCTGGTTTGGCCTGTAGAACTTGAGTCCCCAGTGACGGAATCCCCTTCGATGAGAGGGCCCAAGGGTTGGCTGCAGCGTCTCAGGCAGTGGCTGCTTTGGCTATGGCATCACGAGGCCACCCGCGGCCAGAAGGCTCGGGGTTTGGCGGCCGGCGTGTTCATGGGCTGTTTTCCCATCTTTGGTCTGCAGACCCTGCTGGGGATCGCCTTGGCCAGCCTGGTGCGCGGCAACCACATCCTGGCCGCGGCAGGTACCTGGATCAGCAACCCGCTGACCTACATCCCCCTCTACTGGTTCAACTACGCCGTGGGCTGCAGGGTGCTGGGCCCTGGGCCCGCCTTGCCCTCCCTTGAGGCGCTTCAGCAGGGGGCAATTTGGGAGATGGGTGTCGCGATCAGTTCACGCTTATTGCTGGGCTCCACGTTGGTGGGGCTGGCCAGTGCTGCGCTGTTCGGCGGCCTCTATTGGTGCTTGCTCACGCGCAATAAGCGCGGCAGCGCCCACACCTAGCTCTCGGAGGTTTCGCTGGGGACACGCTTCCAACCCGCCAGGACTCCAAGGATGTCGGCGGCGCTGACGAGGCCCACAAAGGCCCCGAATTCATCGACGACAACCCGCACGGAACTGCGGTCGCCGCGGCGAAAGCTGGTGAGCAGTCGATCGGCGCGAATCATCTCCGGCACAAATTGCGGTGCATCGCAGAGCTGGCTGATCAGGCGATAGCCCCCGCCGCTCAGCAGTTCAGCCATGGCCCTCTCGCGGCTTTGAACCCCCAGGACCTCATCCACCTCTTCCCCTAGGACCACCCACCAGGCGTCATCGGGGGCTTCGAGGATCTCCTGGCGAACCGAGTCCAAGCTAGCGCCGCCCGAGAGTGAGGGGGTGGCGACCCGCGAGACCATCAGATCCCGCGCGGTCAGGTCATTGAGGGCGAAGACCTTGCCGATCATTGCCGCCTCATCGGCTTCGATTTGCCCCTGCTGGGAGCCCAGACGCGCCATCAGGTGGATCTCACGCTCGTTGGTCGTGAGTTCGTTTTCGGCAGTGATGGCGGGCATCAGCTTTTCCAGCACCAGCAGCAGGGGCAGGGTTAACCGCTCGAGCATCAAAAGGATGCGCGCCGAGATCAAGGAGATCGGCATGGCAAAGCTGTTGCCAATTGTCTTCGGCAGGATTTCAGCAAAGAGGATCACGGCCACCGTGAATCCCACGTTGAACAGCAGTAGGGACCAGCGCCCACCGATCTCTTCAAAGACCTGGTTGGCCTGACTGCCGAGCAGGATTGAGCCGGAGATGTTGAAGAGGTTGTTGATCACCACCAGCAGCACCAGGGCGCGGCCGGGTCTGGCTTTGATTCGCTCCAGCGCTCGTGATCCCGGCACCCGTTGTTGCTGAAGGGTGTGGACCTGAATCGGATTCACCGTCAGCATGGCGGCCTCCGTACTGGAGGCCAACGCCGAGCCCACCAGGATCAGCACTGCCATCACCAGCAGCACAACGATCGGATTCATCGACTGGTGGAGGCTGCGAGATCGACCGGACCTTACCTACGGTTTGCGGGATGAACCCGTCTTCGAGCAATCCAGTTAGGGCGCTGCAGCGTTGGCGTCAACAACTCACGGTGCCGCAATTCACCGTGGTGACGGGCCTCTTGGTCATTGTTCTGGCGACGCTGCTCCTCTCCACGCCGCTCTGCTCGAGCGCCAACGTTGGCCTTTGGCAGGCCCTGTTCACCGCCACATCGGCGATCACGGTGACCGGTCTCTCGGTGATCGACGTCGGTCAGGACTTGACCTTCGCTGGTCAAGTTGTACTGGCCGGCCTGATCATCACCGGTGGTCTTGGCTTGATGGCGATCACGACGTTCCTGCAGGGCTTTGTGCAGGGAAGGTCGGGTTTAAGGCACCGCCTGGATAAGGGGCGCGCCCTTGATGAATTTGGCGTTGGCGGAATCGGTCCCACCTTTCACAGCATCCTGCTGGTGGCCCTCTGTGTGATGGGCTTGGGCACGGTGGTGCTTTACAGCTTTGGTTTCACCGACATCGAAGATCCCGGCAGGAGGCTCTGGGCGTCGATGTTTCATGCGATCAGCGCCTACAACAACGCCGGTTTTGGCCTCTGGTCCAACAGCCTCGAGAACTACCGCGATAACCCGGTGGTGACTGGCGTCATCGCCTTCATGATCGTCATTGGCGGCATTGGTTGGCGGGTGGCCAACGACATCTGGAACAACCGCTTTCGGCTAGGGCGCCTGCGTCGTCTGAGCCTGCACACCCGCCTGGTGATTCGCAGTACGGCCCTGTTGATCGCGATCGGTGCGGTTGGTCTGTTGATTACTGAGCACTTCGGCTACGGCGCATCGGCGATGGAGCCCTACAGCGTCCTTCAGCGACTGCAGATCGTCCTCTTCCAGTCGATCACCACCCGCACCGCAGGCTTCAACACCATTCCCCTCTCGGCCCATCAGATCACCGATGCCGGGTTGCTGTTGATCATCGTGTTGATGTTCATCGGTGCCAGCCCTGGCGGCACCGGCGGCGGGGTGAAAACCACGACATTTGCGATCTTGATGGGGGCGACCCGCTCGACCCTGCAGGGGCGAAGCCATGTCTTGCTCCACCGCCGGCAGATCCCCGATGCCACCGTGCTGCGGGCCGTTGGGGTCACGTTGGCCTCGGCATTGTTCGTGGTGTTGATGGCTTTGACCTTGGGGTTGGGAAATTCCCTTGGGCAACAGCAGGTGCAGTCCTTCAGCTTCCTGGAGAAGCTGTTCACCTGCGTCTCAGCCTTCGGCACCGTTGGCCTTGATCTGGGGGTGACGGCCCATCTGAACCGCTGGGGCCAGTTGGTCTTGATGGTGGGAATGTTTGTGGGTCGGGTTGGAATCCTGTTGCTGCTCTCGGCGCTCTATGGCCCACGGCCCCAGAGCCGTGTTGGCTATCCCAAAGAGGATTTGTATGTCTAGTGGGTTCACCACTTAGAACAGGGTCGTCGAGCACCGGGCTGTGAATCAGTGGCTGTGAATCAGTGGTGGCAGTGGAGCGCTGAAGCCGGGGTGCGCCGCGGCAGCTTCGCCGTGATCGGTGTGGGACGTTTCGGCTCCTCGGTCTGCTCGGAGTTGCTGCAGTCCGGTGCGGAAGTGTTGGCGATTGATTCCAACCAGCGCGCCATCGACGAGCTGCGTCAGATCGATCCAGCGATCGAGGCGCGGGTGGTGGATTGCACCGATGAGGAGGCCCTCCGCGCAGCAGGGGTGCTGGACATGGAAACGGTTGTCGTCGCCATGAGCGAACCGCTGGAGGCCAGCGTCACCGCCACCTTGATTTGCAAAGATTCCGAAGGCAGTCGGGTCAAGCAGGTGATCGCCCGCGCCACCAGCGACATCCACATGAAGATGCTGAGGCGTGTCGGTGCGGATCGCGTCGTCTTCCCCTCAAAAATGATGGGTCAGCGTCTGGGGGTTGAGCTGGTGCGCCCGAACCTGCTGGAGCAGTTGCGGCTGGATGACCGCAGCAGCATTGAGGAAATCAAGGTCCCGGAGGCATTCGTCGGCCATTCCCTGCGGGATCTCAACCTGCGCAAGCACTACAACGTCAATGTCCTTGCGGCTGGACCGGCTGGTGAGCTGCACGTGAATCCCCCGGCCTCCCACGTCTTGGCTGAGGGGGAGCTGCTGGTGGTGATGGGTTCTGAGGATTCCCTGCGGGCACTGCCGGCAAGTTGAGGAGCGCCCTTTGTGCGCTTTCCCACACCCCGTTAATGACAGCTTGTGCCCAAAGCCTCCCTTAGCCCCCATGGCGGAGCTAGCCCGGGTCGATAGCGCTCACCAAAGGGGGCTGACTGCAATGGTCAGTAGCTCAGTTGCTTCAACAGCCTTGCCGCCACCGCTGAAGGAAAGCGGCCAGCGGGAGGTGTTCTGTGGTCTGACGTCAATCGTCTGGCTGCACCGCCGCATGCCGGATGCCTTTTTTCTGGTGGTGGGCTCACGCACCTGCGCTCACCTGATCCAGAGCGCCGCCGGGGTGATGATTTTCGCGGAGCCTCGCTTCGGCACCGCGATCCTTGGCGAGCGGGATCTGGCGGGTTTGGCCGATGCCAATGAGGAGTTGGATCGGCTTGTGGCGCAACTCTTGGAGCGGCGTCCTGAGATCCGCACCTTGTTCCTGGTTGGGAGCTGCCCCAGCGAGGTGATCAAGCTGGATCTTGCCAAGGCATCCGAGCGGCTGAACCAGCAGCACGCCGGGCGCGTGACGGTGATCAACTACACCGGCAGCGGGATCGAGACCACCTTCACCCAAGGTGAGGACAGTGCCCTCCAGGCGCTGATTCCCCTGATGCCCAAGAGCGATCAGCCCCAGCTGTTGATTGCCGGGACCCTGGCTGATGCGGTCGAGGACCGACTGGTGGGCCTGTTCCACAAAATCGGCATCGAGCGGGTGGCCAGTTTGCCGCCGCGGCGCTCCACGGAGCTCCCCGCAGTGGGCCCGGGGACCCAGTTGCTTCTGGCCCAGCCCTACCTTTCCGGTACGGCTCGGGCCCTGGTGGATCGAGGCGCCAGCTTGGTCGAGGCGCCCTATCCCTTCGGAGTCGAGGGCAGCCGGGACTGGATGGCGGCGGCGGCGAGGGCCTGTGGGATCGATCAGGCCCAGATTGATGCTGTTTTGGATCCCCTGGTGGAGCGCGGCCGGCGCGCCTTGGCTCCTCACCGGGAGGTGTTGGAGGGGAAACGTCTCTTTCTGCTGCCCGACTCCCAACTCGAGCCTGCCCTGGCTCGCTTTCTCTCTCGGGAATGCGGTATGGAGTTGGTGGAGGTCGGAACCCCCTATCTCGACCGTCAGTTGATGGCCCAAGAGCTGGCTCGTCTGCCTGAGGGCACGCAGCTCAGCGAGGGGCAGCACGTGGAAAACCAGTTGCAGCGGGTTCGACAGCAGCGCCCCGATTTGGTGGTCTGTGGTTTGGGCCTTGCCAATCCCCTTGAGGCCGAGGGGATGGCGACCAAGTGGTCCATCGAGCTGGTCTTTAGCCCCATTCATGGCATTGATCAGGCCGGAGACCTGGCCGAACTCTTTGCCCGTCCCCTGCGTCGCCGCGGCGCTTTGCAGTTCTCCTGATTCGCCCCCGATGGAACTCACGCTCTGGACCTATGAAGGCCCCCCGCACGTTGGGGCCATGCGTATCGCCGCCTCCATGGAGGGGGTGCATTACGTCCTCCATGCCCCGCAGGGCGACACCTATGCCGATCTGCTGTTCACGATGATTGAGCGGCGGGATCGGCGCCCGCCCGTCACCTACACCACTTTCCAGGCCCGGGACCTTGGCGGTGATACCGCTGAATTGGTGAAGCGCTCCATCACCGATGCGGTTGAGCGCTTCCAGCCCGAGGCATTGCTGGTGGGTGAGAGCTGCACGGCTGAGTTGATCCAGGACCAGCCCGGGGCTCTGGCGGCCGGCATGGACCTGGGCGGAATTCCGATGGTCAATCTGGATCTGCCGGCCTATTCGAAAAAGGAGAACTGGGGGGCGGCCGAGACCTTCTATCAGTTGGTTCGCAGCTTGCTGAAGTCGCAGTTGCCCGAGCCAGGTGCACCCAAGTTGGATCCCACCCGGTGGCGCTCGGAGAACCGGCGTCCGCGGGTCAACCTGCTGGGTCCTTCCCTTTTGGGTTTCCGCTGCCGCGATGACGTGCGGGAGCTGACGCAGCTGCTCGCGAGCTATGGCATTGATGTCGCGGTCGTTGCTCCCCTGGGTGCGCGGCCGGCTGACCTGCTGCGCATTCCCACGGCCGACGCCAACCTCAATCTCTATCCCGAGGTCTCGGGTTCGGTCTGCAGTTGGCTTGAGCGTCAGTTCGGCCTGCCGGCGGTGAAAACCGTTCCGATCGGCATCGGTGCCACGGTGGAGTTCCTGCGGGAGTTGCATGGCGTGCTCGGCCTGGAGTTGCCTGTGGATCTGCAGCCCGGCGCCGATGGCCTGTGTCAGGCGGAGCGACGCTCACGGCTGCCTTGGTATTCCCGCTCCGTCGACTCCACTTATCTGACGGGTAAGCGCGTGTTCGTCTTTGCCGATGGCACCCACGCCCTCGCGGCGGCTCGGATTGCCAGTCGCGAACTCGGCTTTCAAGTGGTGGGCCTTGGCACCTACAGCCGGGAGATGGCTCGAGAGGTCAGAGCCCTGGCGGCTGAATTGGGGCTGGAGGCTCTGATCAGCGATGACTACCTGGCGGTTGAAGCGGCCATGGCGGAGGCCGCACCGGAGTTGGTGCTGGGTACCCAGATGGAGCGCCACAGCGCCAAGCGTCTAGGCATTCCCTGCGCTGTGATCAGTGCCCCACTGCACGTGCAGGACGTTCCGGCCCGCTATGCCCCGCAGATGGGTTGGGAGGGGGCCAACGTCATCTTCGACAGTTGGGTCCACCCCCTGATGATGGGGCTAGAGGAACACCTGATCGGCATGTTCCGCCACGACTTTGAGTTCGTCGACGGCCACCGCAGTCACCTGGGGGATGGTGCTCCCGCTGCCTCATCGTCGGTTGAGGAGCCCGCTCCGGCGGCGGTTGCCGTTGCTGGTGGCATCCTGAGCTGGAGTGCCGATGGCGAAGCGGAACTGGCCAAGATTCCCTTCTTTGTCCGCGGCAAGGTCCGTAAAAACACCGAGGCCTACGCCCGCGAACAGGGGCTCGCTGTGATCGACAGCGAAGCCCTCTACGAAGCCAAGGCCCACTTCAGCCGCTAAATCACACGGCGTCGATCCCATCCCCCGTGACCGGAGGTTCTCTGGTCACGGGGGATGTTTTTTGAGCTGTATCAGCCCAACGCTCCATTGGCAATGAATTGAGTATTGCTACCTAGTTCATTGTGTTCGAACCCTGATTTGTGTGATTCAACTGTTTCGCTTTGCATGGCTGTGTCTCACGGCAGCCCTGGCAGGCCTTGGATGGTGGCAGGACTTCAAACCACAGGTTTTGTTCGCTGTGGTTTTCCCTTGATTTATGACCACCACGCTCAAGCGCCCCGACGGTGAGGGCAGCGTTCAGGTTCATCAAGATCCCTCGATGAACATCGAAGAGGGGGCGTTGGTCATTGCTGTTTACGGCAAGGGTGGCATTGGTAAAAGCACCACTAGCTCCAACCTCTCAGCGGCCTTCTCCAAGTTGGGCAAACGGGTTCTGCAGATCGGTTGCGACCCCAAGCACGACAGCACCTTCACGCTGACCAAGCAGATGGTCCCGACGGTGATCGACATCCTCGAGGGGGTGGACTTTCACACCGAGGAGCTGCGGCCTGAGGACTTTGTCTTTGGTGGATTCAATGGGGTGCAATGCGTCGAGTCCGGTGGCCCTCCGGCCGGTACGGGCTGCGGTGGTTATGTGACTGGGCAGACCGTCAAGTTGCTGAAGGAGCACCATCTCTTGGAAGACACCGATGTGGTGATCTTTGATGTGCTCGGAGACGTTGTTTGTGGTGGTTTTGCAGCGCCCCTGCAACACGCCAACTACTGCTTGATTGTCACGGCCAATGACTTTGATTCGATCTTTGCGATGAATCGGATCATTGCGGCGATCCAAGCCAAGGCGAAGAACTACAAAGTGCGCCTGGGTGGGGTCGTGGCTAACCGCAGCCGCGACACCGATCAAATCGATCGTTTCAACGACCGGGTCGGTATGAAGACCATGGCCCATTTCCCTGACCTGGATGCGATCCGTCGCTCGCGCCTGAAAAAGTGCACGATCTTTGAGATGGAATCCACCCCCGAAGTCGAGGCGGTTCAACAGGAATATCTGCGGCTCGCCCAGTCGATGCTCGAGAGCGTGAAGCCCCTGGAGGCAGAACCGCTGAAGGATCGCGAGATCTTTGATCTGCTCGGCTTCGATTGACGCTGGTACCGGCCTAGAGCCGCACCTTGGTCACCTCGGCCTTGATGCTTCCGCCGCGGGTACCCACATCGATGGGGGCCCGCGTGAAAATCTCCACGCGGATGCCGCCTCGGGCAATGCTCCAGAGCCCTTGCGCCAGAAGCGCAGCGCAGATCACTGTGGCCATGGGCCAAAGCAAGGGCTGAATCCGTTCTGGGCCCTGGCCGCTGAGCAGCAGTGCCGTGGCGACTCCACCGCCGAACCCGAGCAGCATCAGCAGGCAGGACTGGGCAGTTCTGTTCAAGAGCTCAAGCTGGAGCAGGCAGTCAGCAGGAGTTGCTCAGCAGGGGTGCCCACGGCCGGAACGCGCCAGTCGCCCCAGTTCGATCCAGCCCTCTTGCGGTTGATGGTCATGTCGCGGCAGTTCACCGCTAAGGCCCGATCGGGAATGCTGCCCTTGGGATTGGTGTCTGGAGTTGAAGGCCAACTCAGGCCGCCGATGGCCGTTGGCCTTGTCACGGCCCGCCGCCAGGGGGTAATCCAGACGTAGGGGTGACTGTCAAAGGGCTTCCAGCTTGTCCAATCCACCTCGACATCGCCGAAGCGCCGCCAACGTTCCTGCTCTTCCTGCTGTCGCTCCCGCAGGCGCTCCAAGATCGCCTGCTGCTCCGCTGTTGAGGCACTGCTGGCCGTCTCAGCCAGGGCTGTGGGGAGGCTCGTGCCCATCAGCAGGACCACGCTGCCTGAAAGCGCGGGGAGTAGGGGGACGCGTTGAGTCATGGCCAGCGCCTCAAGGTAGGGGGGGCAGCGGTAGGGGGGAAACCGATTTCAGGGCGTCCTTGATGGTGACGGTGACGTTGCCGCCGATCTGGTTGACCCCCACCTCGCCATTCACCAGCAGCGGTTCATCGCTGAGGATCTCCACGGGTTCGACGATCTTCTCAACCGCCACCGGCTTCTCAATTCGCCCCACATCGACGGGGAGGGACTCATTGGCCTTCACGGGGAGAGCCGAACTGGCGCTGACGGCGACCGGCAGGGAGCCATTGGCCTGAACCTGGACCGGGGTCAGAATCTTCTCAACCTGAATCGGTCCCTTCAGCACCACCGGAAAGGGCATTTGGCGCTTGACGGCGATCGGAATGGGTTGCCCCAGGATCTGGATGGCCGCCAAGGCTGCTGACCAGGTGGCGAGCACAATGGCCAGGGGCCACCGACACGCCATGGCCAAGAGGAACCAGCGGGGCTGGTCCTGGGCATTCAGTGGATTCACCGGCCTGCCCATCGGCAACCCTGCAAGGCTTGCCGTAGGCATACATCAGGGATGAGGGGTTGTCATCCCTACTGCAAGGGAGACGTTGGACTAGCCCAAGCCGACCAACTTGAGCGATTCTTCCCAAACCCCCTGTGCGGTTTCGGGGTTACTGGCTTTATCGGAGAGTTCTTGGCTGAACTGTTTCCCGCCTTGCTTCTGGCGATTGCCCCAACTCCAGTGGACCCCTGATGTGCCGAAGCTTGGATCGGCGACAACCTGGGCGACCCGCTCCCCAGCAAGAGCCTGGCTGACGTAGCCGCCGGTGACGTTCTTTTGGAACCAGGGGAAGATCTTCTGGAAGGCCCGCGGAGTGTTCCGGAACAGCGGGGTGTCGGCGACGCAGCCGGGATAGAGGGAGCTGAAGACGATCCCCGTGGAGTCGTGCAGGCGGCGATGCAGCTCCTGCGTTGTGATCATGTTGCAGAGCTTGCTGTCTTTGTAGGCCTTCCCAGGTTTGAAGGTCTTGCCATTGGCCATGGCAATCGGAGCCTTGAACCCGGCTTTAAAACCGCTGAGGTCGCCCAGGTCGGCCGGCGCAGGGATGGGGATCTTGCCCCCAAGCTCCTTGGAGTTCGCGGTCACCGTGCCAAGGATCACCACCCGCCGGGAGGGATGCTGTGAGGCCTGCAGCTGCGGCAGCAGCAGTTGGATGAGCAGGAAGTGCCCCAGGTGGTTGGTGGCCATGGAGAGCTCGTAGCCCTGGGGAGAGCGCTCAGGCTCCTTGAGTCTCGGCTTGTAGACCGCCGCATTGATCACGAGGGCATCGAGGCCGAAGCCCAGGGAATCGATCAGGGTTTCAACGCCCACCCGGACGCTCTCGAGATCCCCAAGATCCATCCGGATGTGGTGGAGCTTCTCGCGCGCAATGCCAAGGGCATCGGCTGCGGCTCCGGCACGCACTGGATCCCGATTGGCCGTGACCACCGTCCAACCCCGATCGGTCAGGGCTTTCACGGCATTGAGTCCAACCCCTGAGGTGGTGCCAGTCACCAACACCGCACCGGCACGGCCGGCTGTTTCCGGGAGGTTGCTTGAACTGGTTTCGCTGCTGGCGGTCATGGACCCAAAAACTGCCCGCAACAACTTACGGAAGCAAAGGCCTCAGGGGTTCGCGACTGGGTTGGACGGTTGCTGATTGGAATCCGGGCTGGCTTGCTTCCAGACCACCCGCAGGCGGTTCGGCGCAATCCACTGGTCTTGTTCTTGGATCAGCTTTTGCTCACCGCCCACGTTGAACAGGCGATCAAAACGGTTTTGGGCCTTGAGCAGCTTCGCTTTCTGGATATCCAGAACGGCTGTGATTTCCCCGTAGCGATCCAGGCGCTCCTGGTAGGCCCCAGCCAGTCGCACCAGGCTGACGACTGCCACCAGGGACAGGCCAACCTTGAGGGAGAGCCCGATGGATCCGTAGAGCAATTCCTGAGTTGGGCTCGAAGCTCTGAGCTGCGGAGCCGGCTCTGGCTCAACAACGCTCAGCTTGGGCTCACTGCGCTGCTGAGGGCGGCCTGAATGGCGACGGCCACGGACGGGCTCAGCTTTGGACTCTTGAGCAGTTCTGCTCCGATTTGCAGATCGCCGCTGCGATAGCTGGGCAGATCGGGAGGGGCTCAAGGGGGTAGAGGAGTCGGGAGAGACGCACCGCTTCTAGCAGGTCGTCCCTCCCGTGCCAAGGGATCAGGCGCGATAGAGGCTGGCGGCAAGACGCACTGCGAGCACGCCAGCGTGGGCGGCCACCACCAGGGCAATCAGAATTTCAGCCTGGGTGAGGGACATGACCGTCGAGAAAAACACCATCCCATTTTCACGCAGATGGTGGTTCTGGCTAGGGAGGAAGCCTGGGCCTGTCACAGCTCGACACCCCTGGGGGATGGGCTCGCTACGGTCAATTGGCACTCCTGAAGAGATCTTTGGTGTCTGGTCTTGCTCCTGAGGGCATGCTGTCGATCTCGGCGCAGCAAGTTCAAGACCAGAGTCTCGAACCCCTGCAGCCTTGGTTTGCCTTGGACCCCAAGGACCTGCTGCAGGCCAGCGGCAGCCTCACGCTCAACTTCGATTGGCCCCGCGCAGCAGAAGACCCCCGCGAGCTCTCCGAAATCACGGAGCTGCGGCTCTGGAGTCTTCGCGCTGATGCCCTCTGCCCTTGGCTGCCTCTTCTGCTGGAGCGCAGCAGCGGTCAGTTGACCCGCCATGTGGCGATGCTGCTGCCCCACCAGTTCAGCCGCAGCGAGGGGATCCGCTTCGCCCCAGACAGCCTCGAGCTGTGGATGACCCACCGCCTCTATCTGTTGGATCACTGGTCCAGGGGGTATGGCCTGAACTGCCGCGGCAACCTTGAGCAGATGGCGGCCGTGCTCGGTTTTGAGCTGGATGGCAGCTTCTGGAAAGAGCATCAGCACCACTAGATCCAGGCCAGCCCAGCTGCTAGAGCCAGAGCAGCAGGGCCCGCCGGCCCACATCAACGGCCAGCAGGATGCAGAGCAGCCTGATCAGTCCCACCAGACGTTGTTCGGACACGTTCTGCAGGTGAGCGGCCGACCACTGGGCAGCCGAGGCGGCAGTAGCCCCGAGGACCAAGCCGATCAGCAGTTGCGCCCTGCCGTCGCCCCAGAAGGTGATGGCAGCCACCAGGGATGAGGCGAAGACCGCCATCGTGCTCAGCCGAATCGCTTGATAGACCCCCAGCTGCAGTCCTCGCACCATCAGCGGCACCATCACCAGGCCGCCGCCGACGCCGAGCAGCCCGCTGGAGAGCCCCGCCACCAGACCGACACCGACCAGGCCGGGCACGGGGACAGTGGTGCGGGTCTCGCCGTTGGCTTGTTTGGGACGAATCACCACGGCCAGGAGCCCGTACATCAGGGCTTGCAGGGCCAGCAGTTGCCAGCCCTCCAGGCTGTGGCCAACTCGGCTGAAGAGCCCCCCGCCACAGGCTGCCCCCGCGCAGATCGCTAGGGCCGCTTGTCTGGGCACCTGACCGCTGCGCCAGTGGGTCAGGCTGCCCGCCATGGTGGTGGGGACGATTGCCAAGGTGCTGGTGGCCAGGGCCTGATGGGGCGGCAGTCCAATCCAGAGCAACAGGGGCGAGAACACCAGCCCGCCGCCGATGCCCAGCAATCCCGAAAGCAATCCGGCCAAGATGCCGAGTGGCAGCAGAGGCAGGAGCTCCCAGGTCATGGCGTCGCCGACTGCAATTGCGCATCCTGTCAGCTCCATGACCTGGCGTTGGATCCCTCCGCTGACGGCTGACGGCAACCGGCAGATGGCCATCGACCGCTGGATGCTGGCCCAGCAGTGCGAGGAGAGCGGGTCCCCGATGCTTCGGCTCTACCGCTGGAGTCAGCCGACCTTGTCCCTCGGGCGGCATCAACGCCAGATCGATCCCCGCTGGATGGCGCTAGCCCAGCAGGGTCGTTTGCGCTTGGTCAGGCGCCCCAGCGGTGGTCGGGCGGTGCTGCATTCCGGCGAGTTGACCTATGCCCTGGCCTGCCGGCCGAGTACGACCCATCGGCTTACGGCCTATGCCGAGGTCTGCCAGTGGTTGTTGGCGGCTTTCAAGGCGTTGGGAGTGCCGCTGGCATTCGGCTCCGTCAAGGCCGCGGAGGCGGCGCAACGGGGGAACTGTTTTGCCAGCGGTACGGCCGCTGATCTGATCCAGGCCAACGGCGCCAAGCGCATCGGCAGTGCCCAGCTCTGGAGTGGGGCCTGCCTGCTGCAGCACGGCAGCGTTTTGCTTCAGCCGTCCCAGGGGCTTTGGCAGGAGGTCTTCTCCAGTGCCGCTCCGGATCTGGATCCCTTGCCTGAGTTGGCGGTGATGGAGGCGCTGCAGGTGGCGGCGCGTGATCACCTCTGTGGAGGGGATCTACAAACGATGGACCTGAACGCCAGCGAGTGGAAGCAGATCCAGCAGCTGGAGGGCGGAGCCTTCTTGTCCCCTTAAGCCTCAGGATTGCTTTCGATGGTGCGCGCCACCGGCGGCAACATCATTCCCAGGGGATAGACGCCCTGGCGACGCGCTGCTTCCAGGATGGGTAGCGGAAGACGGACGCCCAGTTCCTTCAGGACCCTTTCTGCCAGCTCCGGTCGCTCCAACGTGCCACTGGGTAAGCCCGCGGGACCGAGCACCAGGAGTCGGTTGACCTCAGGTTGGTCGAGCTGCAGGATCGCCTGCCAAAGCGGTGCCTCATCGCGGATGGTCGGCAGTTGATCGAGCGGTTGTAGATGGTCTCCGACGGTTTCTTCATCCCACCGCTGAACGGGCAGGCTTTGCAGGGGAGCATCGGTGACGAATCCCTTCCAGCGGCCGCGATCACAGACCAGCAACCAGTCAGCTAGACCGTTCTCGTCGCTCACTCGAATCCGGCTGAGCTCCCGCAGTTTGGTGTCGGCCTCTAGAACCCGGAAACGCCTTTGGGCGGCATCTTTGACCTGCAGTCGGCGCAGCACGCTTTGGAGGGCGAGCATCTGCGTTTGGTTGCGGGCGGCCCCCAGGCCAAACCAGCCCAGCAGCATCAACCAAATCCCAGCTACCCCCGCTCCCCGCAGCAGCAGGAAGGCACCAAGGCCGATGGCGGTGAAGGCCAGCACCTTGCCGCTGGCGGTGGCCACCTGGATGCCCTTGCGTTGGCTTCCGGTGAACTGCCAGACCAGCGCCTTGAGGATGAGGCCGCCGTCGAGGGGGAGTCCGGGCAGCAGGTTGAACAGAGCCAGGATCAGATTCAGGCCACCCAGCTCGCTCACCATCGCCCCGAGCAGGGGAGAGGCATGGCTAGCGCTGTGGGTACTCAGCAGCAGCAGGGCGGAGAGGGCCAGGCTCACCAGGGGGCCAGCGGCGGCCACCCAGAAGGAGCCCATGGCCGTCGGGCACTCCCGCTCCACACTGGCTACCCCACCGAGGAGGAACAGGGTGATGCTGCGGACCTTGACCCCCTGACTCAGCGCCACCAGGGAGTGACCCAACTCATGGAGCAGCACCGAGACGAAGAGCAGCAGGGCGGTCAGTAGGCCAATGGCCCAGAGCAGGGGCTCCTGGGCTTGCGCTGAAAATTGCTGGCTGTACTGCTGTTGGAAGGCCACCGTGGCCAGGGCCAAGATCAGAAACCAGCTGGGGTGAATGCGCAGGGGGATGCCCTGAATCCGCATCAACTGCCAGCCTTCCCCCACACGTCCTCGTCCTTTGCCCTGATCCTAGAAAGGTTCTGCTTCTAGGGGCCACGGCATGACGGCGCGTCCAGATCCCTCGCTTGGGCCCCAGCCTTGGTTGAAGGTCTGTGGATTGCGCACCCCTGAGCAGGCCTATGCCGTTGCCGCCCTTGGCGTGGATGCCATCGGGGTCATTGGCGTCGAATCGTCCCCCCGCTGGTTGGCCCAGGACGCGAGGCCTGCGCTCTTCTCGGCGGTGCGTCAGGCCTCCAGCCGTTGTCTGGGCGTCCTGGTGGTGGCAGATCCCACTGATCAGGACGTTCCGGTGTTGGGCCCCGCTGGAGGCCATCAGGTGCTCCAGCTCCATGGTCAAGAAACCCCGGAGCGCTGCTTGCAACTGCGTCAGGCACTGGGCCCTGATCTTCTGCTCTGGAAAGCCTTGAGAATTCGGCAGCCTGACGATTTACAGCGGGCGGCCGACTACGGGGCTGTGGTCGATGGGTTGCTGCTCGATGCCTGGGTTCCCGATCAGCTCGGCGGGACGGGCCATCGCATCCCGATCGAATGGCTCAGTGGCTTTCAGCCAACTCTGCCCTGGTGGCTCGCGGGTGGCCTGAATCCAGATCGGATCGCCCCGGCGTTGCAGGCGCTTCAACACCAGCCCCCCTCTGGATTGGACGTCTCCAGTGGGGTGGAGCGAGCTCCCGGTGATAAGGACCTGGCCAAAGTGCAGCAGCTTGTGGCCGCCTTGGCTCCCTTCCGCCAGGATTTGAGCAACTAAATCGAGCCCATGGCCGCTCAGCGCTCCGCCCCCGTGCTCTTGGGCTTGACCCTCGCGTTGGCGTCAGGCCTTGGTGCACGGGCCCAGGACTTGGTGGGCTGCCGGCTGGTGGGAGCGAGCCTGCAGTGCATTCCTGGTGTCACGGAGAGCGCCCAACAACAGATCCGTACGTTCCGCGATCAGATCTCCGCTGATCTGGAGCTTGATGGAGCCATTCAGCAGCAGATCGATGGCTTGCAGTCGTTGGTCATTGCCGGTGAGGCCATTGAGGGGGAGCTGCTGCAGGCCACCCTCCAGGCCGATGCCAATGCCGCTGTCGCGAATCCCCAGTTCCACTGGTACCGGAAGGGGACCGCTGACCGTACCTGGCTGTTGATCGAAACAGCGCAGGGCACTCGCTATGTCCCGGCACCTGTGGATGTCGGTCAAAACCTCATGGTCGTGGCCGTGGTGAAGCAGAACGGCCAGGTCAAACGAATCGCCTCCACCCCGATTGGCCCGGTGCAAGCGCCTTGAGGGCTGCTCAGCCCAGCATCGACTCCTGTTGCTTGACCAACTCGAAGAATTCAGCCTTGAGGCTGGAGTCGTGGCGGAAGTCACCGCGAACGATGGAGTTCACCATGCTGGTTTGAGGCTCTTTTACCCCGCGCCACTTCATGCAGTAGTGCTGAGCCTTGACCAGGATCGCCAGACCCTGGGGCTCGCACAGACGCTCAATTTCATCGGCCAGGATCATCACGGCCTCCTCCTGGATGTGAGGACGGGAGAAGACCCAGTCAGCCACGCGGGAGAACTTCGAGAGACCAATGACCTGATCACCGGGCTTGATCCCGATCCAGCAGTTGCCCAGGATGGGAACCAGGTGGTGTGAGCAGGCGGAACGCACCGTGATCGGCCCCACGGTGTAGATCTCGTCAAGCTTTTTGACGTTGGGGAAGCTCGCGATCTTGGGCTGATGGTGGTAGCGGCCCTTGAACACCTCGTGGAGGTACATGCGGGCGACGCGCTCCGCAGTTTCCTCAGTGTTGTGGTCGTTATCGATATCGATCACCAAGCTGCGTAGCAGCTCGCGCACCTTGCCTGCAACCTCGATCTCGAGTTGATCGAGTTCACCGTCTTTCAGGTGCTCGGCAATGTTGTCGTTCGCCAGAAAGGGGACGCCGGCAGACTCAAGGCGTTCGCGGATGCGCCGGCTCACAGGGGCCAACTGACCGGGAATACTCGAGGGCAGGGTTGAAGTCATGAACAGATCCCGGGCTGCGTTCAAAGAACGCCCGCGGCGGGCATAAGGGTGATGTCCTCCACAACGTTGGAGGAAGGTTGCTGGGCCAAAGACAACAGCGTCTCAGCCACGCGCTCTGGTGTGAGCATGGCACGCCGGTCGAAAGAACTGTGGACGGTCTCGCTGTCCCAGAGGGGGGTGTTTACCGCACCCAAGGTGAGGGTGGAGACGCGGATCCCGTGCTGGCGTTCCTCTTCCGCCAGACAGCGGCTAAAGGAGGCAAGTGCGGCTTTGGTGGTGCAGTAGGCCCCCCATTCCGGGAAGGCATTGCGGGCCGCATGGCTGCTGACGTTGATGATCAAACCGCTGGTCTGGCGGAGGCTTGGCAGGACCGCCTGGCAGGTTTGAACAACACTGGTCAGGTTGAGCTGCAGCAACCACTGCCACTGCTCTAGGGGCATCTCGGCCAAAGAGCCCGTGTAGGCCGCCCCGGCATTGTTGATGAGCACGGTTGGAACGAGCCCCCGGGCCAGCAAGTTCTCGAGGGCAGGCGCAATGGCCTGGGGATTGGAAAGATCCACAGAGATCGTTTCCACGCGGCAGCTGTCGCTGCGAAGTTCCTGGGCCAGTTGCTCGAGATCCTGCTCGGACCTGGCCAGGAGCAAGAGCTGATAGCCCGCTTTGGCAAAGGCCCGTGCAGCGGCAGCTCCAATGCCCCTTGATGCCCCTGTGATCAAGGCGACGGGAGGTAGTGCGGAAGCAGAGGAGCTCAAGGGCGCTGGCGGGCCATAGGAGCCCCAATAAAACCGTAGAAAACCTTAAGAGCTGAGGCTCGTGTCTTGGGCTCCGGATTCCAGGTAGCGCCCCATCCGCCGGAATTTGGCGTAACGCTGATCCACCAGTTGCTCTTCACTGAGGGCCAGGAGGACCGCCAGCTGTTGCATGAGGGCGGCCTTCAGGTTCTCTGCGGCCTGGCGCGGGGCCCAGTGGTTGCCGCCGGAGGGCTCGGCAATGATTTCGTCGATGATTCCCAGCTTCAGCAGATCCGGGGCGGTGATTTTCAGGGCTTCCGCTGCAACGGGCGCCTTGCCGGCATCCCGCCAGAGAATTGAGGCACAGGCCTCGGGGCTGGCCACGGTGTAGACGCTGTGCTGGAACATCAGAAGCCGGTCAGCCACTCCGATGCCAAGGGCTCCGCCGGAGCCCCCTTCGCCAATGACGGTGGCGAGGATCGGAACCCGCAGCTTGAACATCTCCCGCAGGTTCACCGCAATGGCTTCACCCTGACCCTGTTCTTCCGCCAGCAGACCGGCGTAGGCCCCTGGGGTGTCGATGAAACTGAGGATCGGCAGACGGAAGCGATCGGCGTGATCCATCAGACGCATGGCCTTGCGATACCCCCCCGGTGAGGCCATGCCGAAATTGCGGGCCACGTTCTCCTTGGTGTCCCGCCCTTTCTGATGCCCCAGCAGGACCACGCCTTGCTCGCCGATGCGACCAACCCCGCCAATGAGGGCTTGGTCATCGCTGCCCCGACGGTCCCCATGCAGTTCGATGAATTCATCGGTCAGCACCTGGATGTAGTCGAGGGTGCTGGGCCGCTGAGGGTGACGGGCGACCTGAATCTTCTGGGCCGGGCTCAGGTTGCTGAAGATCTCTTCGCGCCGCCGTGCCGCCAGGGTCTCCAGTTGCAGCAACTGCTGACTGACGTCAACTTCAGAATCCTTGGCCAGTTGCCGGATTTGGTCGATCTGCTCCTCCAGCTCCACCAGGGGCTTCTCGAAGTCGAGCAGGGGACGACGGGCCATGGCAGCGGGTGTGAGGGGCAGGGGAGCGAGCGTTGAACCGGAGGGCCTTAGGCAGCGGCCAGTTCAAGGTCGGGGTTGCCGGAGCTGGTGGGGGATTGCTTCAGGCCGATGGCGCGGAAACCGTGCCTCAGGGAGGCTTCACCAATGAGCTCCATGTTGGCGATGGAGATGCGGTTGCGTCCCCAGCTGAAATTCGTGTGGATGCCCTCAAATTCCAGCAGCATTGCCTCTGCAAAGCAAGCGAACAACTGGCGTTTGGGGTTTTCCATCTCCACAACTTCCATCATCTGCCAGCTGATGTCCTGCCAGAACTCGACGATGCCGCCTTTGAGGACATGGACACCTTCTCCGGCCACCTTGGCGTCGAGGTTCTTGGGGTAGCCGCCGTCAATCATCAGGCAGGGTTTGCGCAGGCTCCCCTGATCGATCGTCAGGGTTTGGGGCAAGCTCGCGACCCAAACCACCACATCCGCTTCAGGGAGTGCTTCTTCGAGGCTGAGGACACGACCGCCGCCAAGGGACTCTTGGAGGTCCAAAAGTCGTTGTTGTTGCCGGGCGACCAGCAGCAATTCACCCACTCCCGTTTTTTGGGAGAGCCAACGGCAGACCGCACTGCCGATGTCACCGGTGGCGCCGACCACGGCAACCTTGGCGCGGCTCAGGTCAATGCCAAGAAGAGGCGCATTGGTTTCAACCTGTTGGCAGATCACCCAGGCGGTGTGGGTGTTCCCCGTGGTGAAACGTTCCCACTCCAGGGTGGTGTTGCGAATTTGTTGGAACTTCGAGAGGTCGTAGTTCTCGAAAATGATGGAGGTGAATCCCCCCAGGGCCGTGACATTGATGCCGTTCTTCTGCGCCAACTCCATGGCGTTTTGAACCTTTCGGGTTGCTGTCTTGAAGCGACTCAGCATCTCCGGCACGAAGCAGGAGTCGATGTAGGTCCCCTGGATGGTTTTCCCAGTCTTGCTCGTGACCTCGAAGGTTTCGAGCAGCTGAGGCGGCGCTGAACACCAGGAGAGCAGGTCCGCCTCGGCCATCTCCTGAAGCCCCAAGTCGCGGGCCTTCTCTTGGGCCTGCGCAAAGCTGCTGGAGTGACCGATCAGACCAAACATTCGTGGGGGCTCTCCTGGTTGCACACCGGCCAAGAAGACACCTGATTAAAGGCCAGCGCCGGTTCGTTCAGGCTGATGTGTTCAGCCGACCAGGGCGGCAGCCGCCATGCGGGCGATTTCGCGGGTGGTGAAACCGATCTCGGTCAAAGCTTCTTGGTAGGCGATCAGGAAGTCTTCGATCAGGTCTTCCTTGTCCATTTGCAGCACGGCTGCATCACCGGCCACCTCATCCAGCATGCGGCGGATCAGGGGCAGGTTCTCGCGGTTGGCCTCCTCCAGTTCCTCACGGCAGGTCTCGAGATTGGCCTTGAGCCAGACCTCGCCGTAGTTGAGGTGGGTGTACTCGTCCTTCACCACGCCCTCGGTGATCTTGCGGGCGAAGGGATCAGCAACTGGGATATAGATGTGATACGCCGAGATGGCAAAGGCTTCGATCAGCAGAGCCTGGATGAGGAGGCAGGTCGGAACCTTGCCCTCATCGAGGGCTTTTTTGAAGTTGCCGTGCAGGGGAGCGAAGAACTCCTTGGCGAAGGCCATGTCGGCGGTCACACCAAGGTTGTTGGCACAGGCGGTGAAGCCCTTCATGTGCTTCAGCTCCATCCGAGCCAACTTGGTCAGTTCCTCGGCCTGATCGGGCAGAAGGGTTCCGATCGAAATGTAGTTGTCGTGGGCTTCCTGCTCGCCCTCGATCACGATCGCGTTGATCCGGCTGTAGGCGTCTTTGTAGTTCGGGCAGGTGAAATCGGGAAGCGCAGTCGCGCCCGCCGTAGGCAGATCAGTGGCTTCAAGGGTCGCCATGGCTACCGAGAACACGTTGCAATGGAATTGACTGTAACCATCTCCACAAGCTCAAGACGGTGTTTGGCAGCGTTTGCCCACTTCCGCTTGCTTGAACTTCCCGATTCTTCAGCGCTGCGCCAGCAGTGTGTGCGGTTCCCTAGGCGGCCATTCACTGTTGAGGAGATTGGAGAAGAGCTCGCTCCAGCCCTGCACCAGCCGCTGCTGAAGGGCCTCACCCAAGGCTGGACTTGCTTGGGTGGCATCGCCGACCACACCGCTGGAGCTGAGGTCTTGGCTGAGCCAGGCATTGGGCACGGCTCCCTCCAGACTCCAGCCCTGGGGAGGGGTTTGGGCCTGGAGGCCATCAATGGGACGCTCGGGGCCGACGAGCTCAGGGTTCAGCTGCAACATCAAGCTGGTTTCCGCCAGTCCGGCATGAAGCCCTTGGCTGCGTTCTGGCTCGGGGATTAGGCCACCGATGTCCTTTGGACCGCTCCAGAGGAAGCAGGGCAGTACCCCCAGGGAAGGGTGGGCGGCGCGGAGTTGGCGGGCCGCGACCTGCAGGAGGGCGATTTGACCGCCATGGCCGTTGAAGAGCACCAATCGCTGGAAACCGGCTGCCGCCAGCTGAGCTCCGACGACTTCAACGCTGCGAAGGAGCAGTTCGGCTGGGAGGCTCAGGGTCCCCGGAAAGCTCAGGTGCTCGGGTGAGAAGCCAAGACTTTGCACCGGCAGACGCCAGATCGGGGCCTGAACGGGCAACGCCGCGAGCACTTGATCCAGGATCCGCTCGGCAAACAGCGCATCGGTTCCCAGGGGGAGGTGCGGGCCGTGTTGTTCAAAGGCGCCAAAGGGCCAGACCACCGTGCTTCCGGCGGTTTGCGCGGCTGCTTGAACGGCTGGCCAGTTCAAGTGATCGAGGCGACGAGACCCCTGACGGGAGTTTGCGTCTTCGCCCATTGGGCTGTCTTCGAAGAAGGAGGGTCGTCCCTACAGTGTGGCCCTGTGCATCTTTGCTTGGTCATGGCCGGTTCCGGCACTCCCCAGCCTTCCCAGCCCTCGGCCAACCAGCAACCCACCTCGGCACGTCCGGTGCCCCCGTCGCCGCAGCGTCCCGCCGCCGCAGCGCCGCCGCCGGTTCGCAAGCCCCCCCAGGTTCTGCAGATCAATAAGAAGGAAGAGCAGCTGCGTTTAGAGCGCGAAGCCGCTGAAGCCCGCACTGCTGCCGAAGCGGCGGTTCAGCGCGCGGCTGAATTGGAAAATGCCGCCCGCGCGGCCCGCGGTGAGGCCGCGGTTGCACCCCAGCGCCCTCAGGCCTCCCCGGCCACCAGCCCGTCCAGCACTGACGACGAGCTGTTTGACATGAGCGGTTTTGAAGGCCTGAGCATGGCTGATCTGCTCGGCCCCGATGACCGCAGCAAGGGTCGCCGTGCCGGTGGATCCCGAATGGCCACACCACAGGCCAAGCCTGCGGCTGTTCCTTCCCGTTCAGTCGACGACTTCGACTTTGACGAAGAAGCCTTCCTGGCGGCCCTCGATGAGCAGGATTTCGTCGGCACGACCGGGGAAGTGGTCACCGGCACGGTGATCGGTATGGAGAGTGACGGGGTTTACGTCGACATCGGCGGCAAAGCCCCAGGCTTTATGCCTAAGAAGGAATGCGGCCTTGGTGTCATCACCAACCTCAAGGAGCGCTTCCCTAAAGGTCTGAGCGTGGAAGTGCTCGTGACCCGCGAGCAGAACGCCGATGGCATGGTCACCATCAGCGCCCGCGCCCTGGCCCTGCGCCAGAGTTGGGAGAAGGTCCGTGCCTTGGAGAAAGAAGGCAAGGTCCTGCAGGTCAAGGTCAACGGCTTCAACCGCGGCGGCATCACCTGTGATGTCGAAGGTCTGCGCGGTTTTGTGCCTCGCTCCCAGCTGCAGGACGGTGAGAACCACGAGGCGCTTGTGGGTAAGACCCTTGGCGTGGCTTTCCTGGAGGTCAACCCTGACACCCGCAAGTTGGTGCTCTCTGAGAAGAAGGCGGCAACGGCAGCCCTGTTTCAGAACCTGGAGGTGGGCCAGTTGGTCGAAGGTCAGGTGGTGGCGATCAAGCCCTACGGCTTGTTTGTGGATCTGGGCGGCATCAGCGGACTGCTGCACCACTCCGTGATCACGGGTGGTCAAATGCGCGATCTGCGTGAAGTCTTCGGTCAGGGTGATCGGGTCAAAGCTCTGATCACCGACCTGGATCCTGGCCGCGGCCGCATTGCCTTGAACACGGCCCTGCTGGAAGGTCAGCCTGGTGAGTTGTTGATCGAGCGCGACAAAGTGATGGCTGAGGCCGTCGATCGTGCCAACAGGGCTCGTAACGTGCTGCGTCAGCAGGAACAGACCGCCGGATGATTCAGGCCGCCGAGCCCGCGAGTCCTGCCCGACTGCAGGCGGATTGGGAGCTGGATTACTACTCCCGTCCGATCCTCGAAGAGGATGGAAAGAAGCGCTGGGAGCTACTGATTTGCAGCTCCCCCTCCGGTGCCAATTCAGACCGAACGTTTCAGTGGGTCCTGAATTGCCCCGCCGCGAGCGTCAACTCCCAGTGGTTGAAGACGGCCCTGGAGCAGGCGCTGGATCAGGCGGATGCCGAGGGATTTGACCCGCCCCGCAAGATTCGCTGTTGGCGCTCGTCCATGCGCACGATGGTGCAACGGGCGGCTGAGCAGCTTGGTCTTGAGCTTGTTCCCAGCCGCCGTTGCTACGCGCTCGTGGAGTGGCTTCAGGAGCGACAGGCCACGGTTTACCCCGAGGAAGAGGGCTACATGGCTGGCCCCCTGGCTCCTCCTCCGCAGCCGATTCAGCCCGTGGCTGTTCCGCTGCCCGAGGCGGCTCGCGGGGATAGTTGGTCCTGGGCTTCCCTGCCGATCAGCGCCCTGCGCGAGGCGATGAATTGGGACACCAGCTTTGCGGGCTTGGTTCCCTTGCCGGCGTCCTTGGACGATGAGCTGATGGTCAGTGGCTTGCGCTTGTTCAGCGCCAGTCGTTCCTTGGCCATTGCCGGTTGGGTCTCCGGCCTGGAGCCCGTTCGCCTGGAGGTCTCCGGCCAGCAGCTGGTGCTCGAGGCGGGGCAAGAGGACCGTTGGCTCCTGGGGCAGCTGGAATCCGAAGAGGCTGAGGCGGCGGCGGCGGCTTTCCTGGCCGCCCGCGGCCAGGCAGGCGGTGTTCAATTCCTGGCGGTTCAATCCAGTCCCGATCAACCCGGGTTTGATGGGTTCTGGATCCTGCGTGATCTCCCCGATGCCTAAAGGGCTCCATGGCTGAGGCCGTCGAGGCCCCCTTTAACCGCCCTGATGCCGGTTTCAATGCCCTAGAGGGCTGGACCTGGATTGGTTGCTACGGGGGCTATTACCTCCAGTCGAATCTTCTGGAGGCCTTTGAACATGGCTTCTTCACCCGCCAGTGGCATGGCCGGGGCCCTGATGTCCTGGCTGGGTACGTCAGCGCCGGGGTCAGTGTTCACCGGCCTCAACAGGTTCACAGCGCCTTAGTCCTACCGGCGAGCCAGGCCTGTTCAGATCCCTGGCCCGATGCCGATGGCTTAGTGAGCGATGCCGGTGGGCAGAGTCTTTGGGTCTGCGGGGCTGATTGCACCCCAGTGCTGCTGGCTGATCCCCGCTCTGGTCAGGTGGCGGCCTGCCATGCCGGCTGGCGTGGTCTGGCCGGGGGCATTGTCTTGGAGGCGATCCGTCAGTTGGAGCAGCGCGGTAGCAAGCGCAGTGAACTGTTGATCGCTTTGGGGCCAGCCATTAGTGGGCCCAACTATCAAGTGGAGCCGGCTGTCCCTGAAGCCATCGCCCAGCAGCTGCAGCTCCTGGATGGAGCCCTCTCCCTGGAGTCGGCTCTTGCGGCTCTGAAAGCCTGTGGTGCGCTGCAGCCGGATCCCGATCCCGAGCGTCAGCGCTTTGATCTGCGCCTGGCAACCCGTTTGCTCTTGGAGCGGGCTGGCTTGCCAGTGGAGCAGATCAGCGTCTGTCCTCTCTGCACGGCTTCAGAGCCCTTGCTGTTCCACTCCTGGCGCCGGGATCAGGTCAAGGCGGTGCAGTGGAGCGGCATCGTCTCCCAGCAGCTGCCTAGCTGAAATCCAGGCTCAGCTGCCCGTCGGCGGTCTTGCTGCGCCTGGATGGCCGCTTGCCTTGGCGCGGGCGCCTGGGTTCGCTTTCCCCCTCTTCACCGGTTTCCGCGGAACGCCTGAGGCTGAACCAGCTCAACAGGGCCATCCATCCATCCCGGTCGAGGCGATCGAGATCGATCGCTTCGGGGTAGAGCTCCGGTGAGTGCTCTTTGGCCCAGAGCACCTGGCTGCCGGCGATCTGATCGCTACCAAAGGGGGTTAGGTCTTCGGGTAACCGCGCCAATGCCATGGGGATGGCTCCAATGCCGTGACGTGTGTTGCTTAATGCCTCCACCCGGGCCAGGCGCGCCTCCTCGTAGTTCAGGACAGGGGCTGGGTAGTCCGCAAAGGCCGGTGGTTCGCCCAGCTGGTCGTTGGTGAGCCGCTCGAGTTCAGGTAGCCAGCGCCGTATGAACAGGCCATGGGGATCGCAGCGATTCACGGCCACCTGGCCCGGGTGGTAGATGCGGGTCCAGGCCTTGCTGCCTCGGTAGGTCGCGCCGGCTTGCATGGCCCATTGGTAGTGATCGATGGGACAGTCCCCATCGATCAGGTGCCGCATGAAATGCAGTGCCCCGTAGCGCCAATCGATGCCGCAGAGGTTGCTCAGAAAGCTGGCGTAGATCGCCCGGCTGCGGAAGTTCAGCTCCAACCAGCCACCGCCTCCGCGCAGGCAGTGGGCTGCTGCATCGACGATCGGGAACCCCGTTCGCCCTTCTTTCCAGGCCTCATAGAGCTCCGTTTGCCTGTCTGAGAGCGGTGTGTCTTGATCGAAGGCGTTCCAGAGGGAGCGCAACTCCAGCTGCGGCAGGTAGCGAAAGCGCTGGTGAATCGAGCAGCCCCAACGGATTCGGCTGAACAGTTGTTGGATGCTGCGCAGGCGGCTGCGATCGGAGTTCTCCCTGGCCCGCTGAGCTGCTGCCGTAAGCCGCTGCAGACACTGCCTGGGGCTGATGACTCCAAATTTCAGGTAAGGGCTGAGCCCCGAGGTCACCCTTGCTGAGGGATAGCTCAATTCCCAGTAATAGGTCCTGGAATCGGAGCCTTCGAGAAAACGCTCCAGCCGTTGCAGAGCGGCACCACTGCCGGCCTCTGGAATCGGTTTGCCATCGCTGATCAGCCCAAGAGCAGCGAGGTTGGGGATTGGTGCATCGGGACAGTGTTCCGATGCTGGTGGCACGACCACGCGCTTGGGTTCCGGGACGAGCGGTGCGGCCATGGCGCCATGCCATTGGCGGTTCCAATCGCTGTAGGGCTGGAGGCTGGCGCTGGCACCCGCCGGTTCGATCCACTCCAGGGCAACGCCTTGGTCCTGCAGGGCGCGGCTGACACGGGCATCACGGACCCGCCCGACCAGGCGCTCACTGTCGGTGTGGGCGAGAAGGTGACGGGCTCCAGTGCTCTGGGCGAGGCGGGTGAGAACAACATCCGGTTGTCCCCTCAGCACGATTAATCGACCCCCGAGGACACGCAATCTTGCGTCTAATGCGCGCAGGGAATGCAGCAGGAAGTCCACCCGCGCCACCGCTGTCTCGGGGTGAAATAGCAATGCGTTATCCAGAACGAACACCGGAATGACAGGTCCCCGCATGCACGCTTGCTGCAGTGGTGCGTGATCTTGCGTTCGCAAATCGCGGCGGTACCAGACCAGCGTTGGTGGCATTGATAGAAAAAAAATCTCCTGAAAAACCGCGGTTGGGAAAACTCAGTCTTGCTGAATCGACCGCTGGGTGTGATGATGCAGAAGTTGCATAACTATCAATCTCATGCTCACCGGAGCTGATCTCCTCGCCAAGGTCAAAGAAATGGGCGACGTGAGCAAATCCGATGTTGTTCGCGCCTGTGGATATGTGTCCACTAAGAAAGATGGCAGCGAGCGTCTCAATTTCACGGCGTTCTACGAGGCCCTGCTCAATGCGAAGGGCGTCGATTTTGGCGGTTCCAGCGCGAAGGTTGGCAAAGGTGGCCGCAAGCTCAGCTTCACCACCAAGATTCAGTTCAACGGCAACCTGATGGTGGGCAAGGCCTACACCGCCTTGCTGGACCTCAAGCCCGGTGATGAGTTTGAGATCAAGCTGGGTCGCAAGCAGATTCGCCTGGTGCCCCTGGGCGCTCCTGACGAAGAAGAGTGAGGCCAAGGGCCTCCGCGACGCGGATGCCATCCATCGCAGCAGAGAGGATTCCACCGGCGAAGCCGGCCCCCTCTCCAGCTGGATAAAGCCCTGGAGTGTTCACGCTCTCCAGGGCTTTTGTTCTGGGAATGCGCACCGGTGAGGAGGTGCGGGTTTCAACGCCCGTTAGCAGCGCATCATCCATGGCGTAGCCGGGAATGGACTGGTTGAACTGCGGCAGGGCCTCCCGGAGGGCCTCGATCACAAACGCCGGTAAGGCCTGACCCAGATCCGCAGGCACCACCCCGGGGCTGTAGGAGGGTTTGACCACCCCCAGCTCAGCCGGTGGCTCCGCCGCAGGGGCAAGAAAGTCCCCGAGCCGTTGCCCGGGAGCGGCATAAGTGCTCCCGCCCAGCTCGAAGGCCTTGGCCTCCCAGTGCCGTTGGAAGGCAATGCCCGCTAAGGGGTCGCCGGGATAGGCGCCGTAGCTCTCGACGTCTTCGGTTTCGACATTGACGACGATGCCGCTGTTGGCGTTGCGCTCATTGCGGGAGTGCTGACTCATCCCGTTGGTGACGACCCGTCCCACTTCAGAGGTGGCCCCCACCACCAGACCACCTGGGCACATGCAGAAGCTGTAGACGCAGCGCCCGTTGCTGACGTGTTTGACCAGCTTGTATTCCGCGGCCCCAAGACGCGGGTGGCCGGCGCAGTCCCCCCAGCGGGCGGCGTCGATCAGGGGTTGTGGGTGCTCGATGCGGAAGCCCACGGAGAAGGCTTTTCGCTCAAGGCTCACCCCCTGCTCATGGAGCATGGCGAAGGTGTCTCGAGCGCTATGGCCAACCGCCAGCACCACCTGCCGCGCCGGGATGCTCTCCCCGCTCGCGAGCTCAACACCACTGAGGCGCCTGGTTCCATGAACCTGCTCAAAGCAGAGCTTGCTGACCCGGCTCTCGAACTGAATCTCTCCACCCAGGGCCGTGATCTTGCTGCGCAAGCCCCGGACAACCGTGGCCAACTTGAAGGTGCCGATATGGGGGTGGTGTTTAACCAGGATTTCTGGATTGGCTCCAGCCGCCACCAGTTCCTCCAGCACTTTGCGACCCAGGTGCTTTGGGTCTCGGACTTGGCTGTAGAGCTTTCCGTCGGAGAAGGTGCCCGCTCCACCTTCTCCAAATTGCGCATTGGATTCGGGGTTAAACGTCAGGGTTCCTTTCCAGAAACCAAAGGTGTCTGCTGTTCGCTCCTTGACCGGTTTCCCTCGCTCCAGCAGCAGGGGTTTGAGCCCCATCTCCGCGAGGATGAGTGCACAGAAGTAGCCGCAGGGACCGGCCCCGACCACTACGGGCCGGAGGGGAGCTGGTGTGTCTGGGCTGGCCTGGGCCACCAGCTGATAGCGGGTCTCGCTCGCCGGTTGGAGGTGAGGATCGCGCTTGAAGCGTTTGAGCAGTTGGCGCTCCAGCTCAGGTGGGAGCTGCAGCTCCAGGCTGTAGGCGATCTGAATCGCTGACTTACGCCGGGCGTCGACGCTTTCTTTGACCACGCGGTGCGACTGCAGTTCCGCTGGATCGATCTTGAGGCGTTTGCAGATGGCTGGAGCGAGATCTGTCTCCTCGTGATCGAGTGGCAGCTTCAATTCGCTCAGTCGCAGCACCACTTGTCCTGAGCCTGGTTGCTGTATTCCAGCACCGCACTGCTTTCGCTTGGGCTGCCTAGCCTCGCCAAACGTTGCGTTGAAGCTGTGGAAGCGACCTACTTCGGGGCCAATGGCTGGTTGCTGGACTGGTCGGGACTGAGGGTGCTGGTGGACCCTTGGTTCCGGGGCCCCCTGGTCTTCCCACCGGGGCCATAGTTTTTTCAGGGTCAGTTATCCCAGTTGCTGGAGCTGCCGGCTGATCTCGATTTGCTCCTGCTGACTCAGGGGCTGGATGACCATGCCCATCCCGAGACCCTGGCGCTGCTGCCCCGGTCCTTGCCCGTGGTGGGGTCAATGGCGGCAGCGAAGAAGGTGCAGCAATTGGGCTTCGAGCAGGTCACGGGCCTACGCCCTGGTGAGATCACGGTCTTTGGTGACCTGCGCATCGAGGCCACGGCTGGCGCACCGGTGCCCCAAGTCGAGAACGGCTACCTGCTGCGCCACCCCGAAGCCAGCCTCTATCTCGAGCCCCACGGTTATCTCTCCGCCGAGGTCGCTCCCGAAGCCCTCGATGCGGTGATCACTCCGGTGGTCGATCTGGGGCTACCCGTGGCCGGCGCTTTTGTGCGCGGTCAAACCGTGTTGCCTGAGCTGGTGCAGCGCTTCTCTCCGCGCAAGGTCCTGGCCAGTACGACCGGGGGAGAGGTGCGCTTCAGTGGATGGCTCAACCGATGGCTCTGGCAGAAAGGGACCTTGGCGGAGGCTCAGCAGGCTGTGGGTTCAGCGGCGCAGGTCATTGATCCTGTGCCTGGACAGCGTTACGCCCTGGGGGCCTGAGGCTGGGGAGTGGTCATGGGCCACACCGTCCTGATTGGCTGGGGGCTTCGCTGGGTTCTGACTAGGGTTGACCTTTCCTCCTGGGTCGCATGCTCTCGCGCTTTCCCGCTTGGTTGAAGCCGATGGGTCGTCAAGCGGCCTCATTGCTGGCCCCTGTGGCTGTTCTGGGCGCCATGGCTGCGGCTCCAGCGTTGGCGATTCCAGAAGCCGAGGCGATCAAGAAGCTTCAGGTGATTCCGGTGTTCGTGATCACCGATGCCAATGGCATTCCCCTGCCCATTCCCCGGGATGAGGCCTTGGTCTTGCCGCTTTACCTCGAGAGTGATCGGGCCAATACCGAACTCAAGGCACTGCTGAAGTCAAACCCGAGCCTCAAGGCGAGTGTCACCCCCGTTCCTCTCAACGTGATGAACGAAAAGGTGGTTGAGCTCAATAAGCAGCTCAAGGACAAAAGCAAGCCGCTGGTGGCTCCAGTGGTGATGAACGACGCCGATATCAAGCAGGCCTACACCCTGCTCAAGAAGGAGGGACTGAGCGACGAGGAGATCAAGAAGGGGCTCAATGTCGCTGTGTTCTTCACCCAGCCCTTCCTCACTCTCAACACCCCCGATGGCCCTCGTGGTGTGTTCTTCCTGAGTTATGACGAGCTGCAGAAGGCGCTCGCCAATGTGCCTGCGGCCGAACGCAGCAAGCTCAAGCCCAAGGTTGCTGATCTGACAGCAGTGCTCTCCCAGATCAGCAAAGCGAAGGAAGACAGCTTTGTGATCTTCCCGACCCGCGAGTACTTCCGTCTCGTTGAGGAGGGCAGGACCAAGGCCCAGTCCACCCCTGCTCAGTAGCGCCCAGGGGAGGTCAGGGTTTCTCGTCAGCCCTGACCTCGGTATCAGGTTCCGGCATCAGTTGAGCCAGCAACCCAGCGGCGATCAAGACGCAGCCCACCACGATGGCGAGTTGTTTGTTTTCTCCGGCCGCCGCTGGTCCCCAAACGGCCGTCGCTAGAAAAGCGCTCCCCAGCAACAGGGTGGGCACCAAGACGATGCCTTTCGCTGCCCGATTGATACCCAAAGGTCTTCAGCAGGATCCGGAGTTGGAGGCTAGGCCAGACTCAATTAACTCCGCGCCCAGGTCATGGTTGCCTTGGCCATCCAGGTGGTTGATGTGGGCGATCAGGACGCCATCAGCACTGCCGGTCGGTCTCAAGTTGACCTTGCTGCGCCGGGGTAGTTGCTTGCGAATCCAGTCGACGGCCGCGGCGTCATCGGCTGGATCAACCACCACACAGGCCAGCTGAACGCTGTAGTTGCGGTTTCGGTCACCGATCTGGAGCAGATTCCCGCTTCGCACCTGGAGAACTTCCGCCGCCAGGACTTGGCTAGGCCAGAGCAACAGACAAGTCGCCGCTGCAGCGCAGATCAAGCGAGGGATCAGCGCCATGCTCACAGCTTGGCGCCGCAGTTGGGGCAGTACAGGCTTGTGCTGGACGTGCTGTGGTGGCAGCTATGGCACTCACGATTGGTGTCGATTGCCAGTTCTGGATGGGAGGGGAGACCCACCATTTGGGCGTTGCTGGCACCAGGGGGCACCATCGGATAGCAGTTCTCGTTGCGGCGCACCTTCACTTCAATAAAGGCAGGACCGGGGTGGGCGAGGGCTTCGGCCAGTGTTGAGCGCAGCTCATCCCGGGTTTGGATCTGGAACCCTTTGACCCCGAAGGCTTCAGCGACCGCTGGGAAGTTCGGCATGCCTCCGGTCATCTCAGAGGCGCTGTAGCGCTCGCCGTAGAAACTTTCTTGCCACTGGCGCACCATCCCCTGCCAACCGTTGTTGAGCACCACCACCTTCACGGGAAGGTGGTACTGGCTGAGGGTGCCGAGCTCCTGGATGTTCATCAGGATGCTCGCGTCGCCGGCCACACAGATCACGGGTTCATCAGGGAAGGCGCACTGCACCCCCATGGCCGCTGGCATGCCGAAGCCCATGGTGCCTAGGCCTGCGGAGCTGATCCAACGCCGGGGAAGGGTGTGGAGGAATTGGGCCGCCCACATCTGGTGCTGTCCGACATCCGTGGTGAAGAACGCTTGAGGGGAGAGCTCTTGCAGCATCGACACCACCTCCTGGGGGGCGACATCTCCTTCGGGGGCGGGCACCACCAGGGGGTAGTGCTGCTTCCACTGCGCGATTCGCTCGAGCCAAGCCTCGGTGCGGCCGCGGGAGTCTTCTTGGCTCGAGGCGGCCAGCAGGGCTTCAACGGCTTGTTTGACGTCGGACACCACGGCCACGTCCGGTAGACGGGTCTTGCCCATCTCGGCCGCATCAATATCGATGTGGATGACCTGGGCCCGGGGGGCGAAGCCATCCAGGCGGCCGGTGACGCGATCGTCAAAGCGAGCACCCGCAGCGATCAACAGGTCGCAGTCGGTGACAGCGAAGTTTGCATAGGCGGTCCCGTGCATGCCGAGCATCCCCACCGAGAGGGGATGGAGCTCATCAAAGGCACCCTTCCCCATCAAGGTCGTGGTCACCGGCAGCCTGAAACGCTCCGCCAGGGCGTGGATTTCCGCGTGGGCACCGCTACTGATGGCACCCCCACCGACGTAGAGAAGGGGGCGCCTGGCGTTGCGAATCAGCTCGAGCGCTGCCTCGATGGCGTTTGGTGCCGCAGCAGGGGGGATCTTGAAGCCGGGGGGAATGGCAGCGCCCGGTTCCACCGGCACGTAGTCAAACTCTTCGATGCCCACGTCCTTGGGCACGTCGATCAGGACAGGACCAGGCCGGCCGGTGGAGGCGATCAAGAAGGCCTCCGAGACAATGCGGGCAATGTCCCGTGGATCGCGCACCACCCAGGAGTGCTTCACGATCGGCAGGGTGATGCCGAAGATGTCGGTCTCTTGGAAGGCATCCGTGCCGATGGCCGCCCGGGGGACTTGTCCCGTAATCACCACCATGGGCACGGAGTCCATGTGGGCGGTGGCAATGCCCGTGACCAAGTTGGTGGCCCCAGGACCGGAGGTGCCAAAGCAGACGCCCACCTTTCCGGTGGCCCGTGCGTAGGCATCGGCTGCGTGGGTTCCGCCCTGCTCGTGGCGCACCAGCACGTGCTTCAGCCATCCCCGGGACTCGGCCTTGTGGAGCTCGTCGTAGATGGGGAGAATCGCGCCGCCGGGATAGCCGAAGATGGTTTCGACGCCATGGCGTCGCAGAGCATCCATGAGGGCGTAGCCGCCACTCACCCGGGTCGGGGCGGAGTGTTCAGCGGCGGTGGCCGCTTGCGAAACGGACGTCACGGTCACGGCGGCGGCGGACAGCGTTTTCAGATCTCGTCACCCTAAGGTCTGGCCCGAGAAATAGGCGTTTCTAGTCGCCTGGCGTCAGCCATTGCGTGAAGCACGACCACGGGGTCGAGCCAGCGTTCTCCCAGCTTCACGCCCCAATGCAGGTGGGGCCCGCTGCTGCGGCCGCTGGTTCCAATGGTGCCAAGGGGCTCACCCGTACGGAGCCAGGTGCCCTGCCGCAGATTCACCGCTCCGCTGCGCAGGGTGCCCCCCTCCACGCTCCCCTGCAGATGGCAGTACAGGTGCTCGTAGGCACCGGAGCGCATGACAAGCCCGATGCCGCAGCTCCTGTCGTTGATCAGTCGCTCCACTCGGCCAGCCCACCAGTTGAGGACTGGCGACCCCAGGGGTGCGGCGATGTCTAGGCCCTGATGGTGTCTCGAGCTGCCTGATCCGCTAGGCCTGAGGCCGAAATGGCTGGTGTAGCCGCTGAATTGCGGAACGGGAAAACGCGCTTTGCGCCAGGGGTTGGCCTGGGCAGAAGTTGCTAGCAGCAGGGCAGCAGCCAGCAGCCCTGGTTTAAAGCAAGCCGATGGAATGAAGAGGCCCACGACCGCTGAGCAACTCGAGCAGGAAAGCGGAGAAGCCGAGCATTGCCAAGCGACCGTTCCAGACCTCTGAGCTGTTGTTCCATCCCCAGGCCCACTTGTCCTGGGGGTAGAGCTTGACCTGTGTGGGAAGAGCGGCGGCTTGATCGAGGTTGACTTCTGGTCCTTCTAGGGCGTGTTGGACGAGGTTGGCCAGACCGTTGATAAAGGACGGTGTGGTGTCGAGAGCGGGAACGCGTCGGAAGTTGGTGATGCCGGCTTCCGTTGCGATTTCGCGGTATTCGATATCGATTTCCTCGAGGGTTTCGATGTGCTCGCTGACAAAGCTGATCGGGACGACGACGAGGTCCTTGACGCCGGATTCACCGAGTTCGTTGAGGGCGTCGTCGGTGTAGGGCTTGAGCCATTCCACCGGCCCGACGCGGCTTTGGTAGGCCAGGGTGAAGGGATTGGTGTGGCCGAGATCAGCGGCCAGCTTGTCCATGATCAGCTGGGCGCAGGTTTCGATCTCCTTTTGATAGGGATCACCGGCTTCCTCGACGTAGCTCTTGGGTACGCCGTGGGCGGAGAAGAAGACGTGGGCGTCAGGGGGGTTGGGGCAGGCCTGGATTTCTTTGCCGATGAGTTCGGCCATGGCGCCGATGTAGCCGGGGTCGTTGTAGTAGCTGCGGATGCAGCGGATGGGGAGTTTGGAGAAGGAGGGATCGCCCTGACGCAGGCGTTGCAGCTCGCGGAAGCTGGAGCCGCTGGTGCTGATGGAGAAGTGTGGATAGAGGGGAAGGACGACGACCTCATCGATCCCATCGGCCTTGATGTCGGCGACGGCCGATTCGGTGAAGGGATGCCAGTAGCGCATGGCCACATAGCTGGTGGCCTCAATGCCGCGTTGGCGGAGGGTGCTCTGGAGCTCGCGTGCCTGCTGCTCGGTGATGCGACGCAGCGGTGAGCCGCCACCGATGGAGCGGTAGGCGGCTTGCGACTTGCCAGCACGCAGGGAGCTGATCAACCAGGCGAGGGGCTTCTGGAGAGCGGGATTGGGTAGCCGGATGATTTCCGGGTCCGCGAAGAGGTTGTAGAGGAAGGGGCCGACGTCCTGAATGCGCTCAGGGCCGCCGAGGTTCAGCAACACCACGCCGACCTTGGCCATGCCCCGTTGCACCGGACAACAACAAGCGCGAGCGTAACGCTGCCGGCCTGGGGCTGGTCGCTCCCGCTCAGTCTCGATAAGGTCGGCCGGCCCGCATTGGTCTCGAGATCAGCCTCGAACGCCTCGATCTGGCCCTTCGGGAACACAACGCGCTGCTGGCCGCCAGCGGGGTGTCGCTCCGGCTTGAGCGCCGTGGCTCCCGCTTGGGCCTCAGGGGCCCCCTGCCCTGCCGCAACGGTGGACCGTCCCAACGCGTGCAGCGAATCAGCCTCGGCCTCGATGCAGACATGGCCGGCTTGGAGCAGGCCCGCTCCCAACTGAGGCTTCTGCTGCAACAGCTCCAGCAGCAGCGCTTCTGCTGGCGGGATTGGGTGGCTAGCCCCAAGCCAACGGACGGCACAACGGGAGAGCGGTTGCACCCCGTCACGGCCACGCCCGTCGCGGTGCGACTGGAGCATTTTGAGCTGGCGTTTTTTAACGATCCGCGTCGCCGCCGCAATCCCTCTGGCGCACGGACCACCTGGAGCAGTGCCTATCTGCCCTATCTCAGACGCCTCGAGCGCCTGGCTCAGGATCAGGAACTGTCCTGGGGCTTGCCGCTCCTCGAGGCTGTTCTTGAGAGTTATCCCCTGGCCTCGCGGGGGCGTCAGCAATGCGGCACAACCCTGGGGGCCCTAGCCCGGGCGGAAGGGTTGGAGTTGCCCGCTGACTGGAGTGAGCGAGCGGCTGGCTATGGCCTCCATGCTGCCCAATTCCGCCAGCTCCCCAGTGATCTGCAGATTCTCGAGTGGATTGAGCGCATTCCCAATCCCGCATGGCGTTTGGCCTATGGCCTGATGGCGACCTACGGCCTGCGCAACCACGAGGTCTTCTTCAGCGATCTCTCCGCTTTGGCACCGGGGGGTGATCGGGTCATCCGGGTCCTGCCCACGAGCAAGACCGGCGAGCATCAGGTGTGGCCCTTTCGCCCGGAGTGGGTGGAGCGCTTTGGCCTGGAGCAACTGGGTGCCCAGCGTCAGCTGCTGCCGGTGGTGTGTACCGATCTGCGCCGCACCACCCTTCAGCAGGTCGGACGTCGGGTGGCCGAGCAGTTCCGCCGCTACGCGCTGCCATTAACCCCCTACGACCTGCGCCATGCCTGGGCAGTTCGCACCATTCACATCGGCCTGCCGGACACCGTGGCGGCGCGAATGATGGGGCACTCGGTGGCGATCCACACCCGCACCTATCACCACTGGATCACGCGCCGGGACCAACAGCAGGCGGTGGACACTGCCCTGGCGCGTAATCAGGCGGCGGCGGCCTGACCTTGGCAGATTGGACCCACCACGTACCCCTTGCTGTGCCGGATCCCAACGCCCTTGACCAGACGGCATCGGAATTGGGGATGGGAGGTGACCTGGCCCCTGAGGCAACGGCTGATGCTTACCAGCGACGCATGGCCCGGCGGAAGGAAGTGCAGCAGCAGCGGGTTGGTGAGCGCTCCTTAGAGAAGGGTTTGGTGCTGGTCTTCACCGGCGATGGCAAGGGCAAGACCACCGCGGGACTGGGGCTCGTGCTCCGTACCTTGGGCCACGGGGAGCAGGTGGCGGTGGTGCAGTTCATTAAGGGGGGCTGGCATCCCGGTGAGGCCAAAGCTCTCGAAGTCTTTGGGGAGTCGCTGCATTGGCATGCCCTCGGTGAGGGATTTACCTGGGAAACCCAGGACCGCGAGCGCGACCGTGCTTTGGTGCAGCAGGCCTGGAATCGCTCTTGCAATTACCTCGCGGATCCCAATCGCAAGTTGGTGCTCCTGGATGAGGTCAACGTGGCCCTGAAATTGGGCTATCTCGACCTGGAGGTTCTGCTGGAGGGCCTCAACCTGCGGCCCCCCTTGACCCATGTGGCGCTGACCGGCCGCGGGGCTCCGCCGGCCTTGATTGAGCGGGCTGACCTGGTGACCGAGATGAAGTTGGTGCGCCATCCCTTCCGAGAGCAGGGGGTTAAAGCCCAGGCCGGAATCGAGTTTTAGGGACTGGCATTGGCCTGCACTGTGGCCAAGGCGCTCATCAGCACTGAAAGTCCACTGATCAACAGAGCCCGATGGACGACGGGCTCGCGCCAGGCATTGGGGTCTTCGGTGAGCTGTTCAACCGCTGAGAGGGTGAGGCGGGCCATCAGGCCGCTGCGGCTCGAGGCGCCGGGGGGAATGGGTTGGTCTTGATGCCTGTCCATCCATTACTCCCATCTGTTGGTCATCGAAGCGCTCCTGGCCAGCGTCGGCAAGGGATCTCACGCTTGCTACTGTTCGGCCATCGAACCTGCAGCACGAAGGGATGGCCTATCAGCGCGTGTTGCTGAAGCTCAGTGGCGAAGCCCTGATGGGTGAGCAGGGTTACGGCATCGATCCTGCGGTTGTGGATGCGATCGCCAAGGACGTGGCTGCTGTGGTCGCTGACGGGAGTCAGTTGGCAATCGTGGTGGGCGGGGGCAACATCTTCCGCGGTCTCAAAGGTTCAGCGGCGGGCATGGACCGGGCGACCGCTGACTACGTCGGAATGCTGGCCACGGTGATGAATGCCATCACCCTCCAGGACGGACTGGAGCGGGCAGGCATCCCCACCCGGGTCCAGAGCGCCATTTCCATGCAAGAGGTGGCTGAGCCCTACATCCGCCGCAAGGCCATTCGGCACATGGAGAAGGGGCGCGTGGTGATCTTTGCCGCGGGTACGGGCAATCCCTTCTTCACCACGGACACCACCGCTGCATTGCGGGCGGCCGAGATCGGGGCTGATGTGGTCTTCAAGGCCACGAAGGTGGATGGTGTCTATGACAAGGACCCCAACAAGTACGCCGACGCCGTGCGCTACGAAAGCCTCTCGTTCATGGATGTCCTCAGCAAAGAGCTAGAGGTGATGGACAGCACGGCCATCGCCCTCTGTAAGGACAACGCCATCCCAATTGTGGTGTTTGATCTGTTCGGCACCGGCAACATCGGCCGGGCTGTGCGCGGTGAACCCATCGGCACCAGCATTCTTCCTTCGGCCTGACGGGTCGGCCCAGTTCTCTCCTTCAGCGACGCCTTTTTCTCGCCATGGATCTCGAAGCCAGCATGCGCAAGTCGGTGGATTCCACCCAGCGCACCTTCAACACGATTCGTACCGGCCGGGCGAATGCATCGCTGCTGGACAAGATCCAGGTGGAGTACTACGGCGCTGATACGCCGCTGAAGTCCTTGGCCACCATCAGCACGCCGGACTCGACCACCATCCAACTTCAGCCGTTCGACATGAGCTCCTTGGCTCTGATCGAAAAGGCGATCGCCATGAGCGATCTCGGATTGACGTGCAACAACGACGGCAAGTTGATTCGCATCAACATTCCGCCCCTCACCGAGGATCGCCGTAAGGAGCTCTGCAAGCTGGCGGCGAAGTATGCCGAGGAAGGCAAGGTTGCCCTGCGCAACGTTCGCCGCGATGCCATCGACAAGGTGAAAAAGCAGGAGAAGGAAGGGGAATTCTCTGAAGATCAGAGTCGCGATGAGCAGGACAAGGTCCAGAAGCTCACCGACAAGTTCATCGCTGAGATCGAGAAACTCCTGGCGGATAAGGAAGCAGACATCCTCAAGGTGTGAGCCAACCGCATTGTTTTGATGTTGCCGTTGTCGGTGCCGGTGCTGCCGGCGCATCGGCGGCTTATCACCTGGCTGCCCGTGGACGCCGGGTTCTCCTTTTGGACGCTCAGTCCTTGCCCCGTGCCAAGCCCTGCGGTGGCGGGATGGCGGCTTCGGTGCAGCGCTGGTTTCCCTTTGACCTGCAGCCGGCCGTTGATCGAGTGATCACCCAGGTGAAATTCACCTGGTGCCTGGAGGATCCGGTGGTGGCGGTCCTGCCTGGTGATTCACCCTTCTGGATCGTCCAGCGCTCCAAGCTTGATCACTACCTGGTCCAGCAGGCTGTGGCAGAGGGCGCTGAGCTGCTGGATGGCTCCGAAGTCTCGTCGATCCAGCGAGACGGCGCTCAATGGATGCTGGAATCCAGGGGCGATGGCTACCGGGCGCGAGCTGTGGTGATCGCTGATGGCTCCAATTCACGTTTTGCCGCTCCCTTGGGCCTTGGTCCCAGTCAGCCGCGCTTTGCGGAGGCCTTGGCGGTCGAGGTGGATGCTGATGTCCTAGAGGGCGACACGGCTCGATTTGAATTCGGACTCGTGCGCCATGGCTTCTGCTGGGCCTTTCCTCGGCAAGGCGGCTACAGCATTGGTGTCGGCACCTTCATTGGCCGCGACGTGGCGGATGCCGATGCGGTCTTGGCTGAACTGCTGCCAGCGTTGGGTCTGCCCTCTGATGCTGGCTTGAGACGGCGTTCTCCCCTTCGGGTCTGGGATGGTCACTATCCGCTGCATGTCCCAGGGGCGGTGGTGGTTGGCGATGCCGCCTCGCTCTGTGATCCCTTTTTGGCGGAAGGGTTGCGGCCAGCATTGATGAGTGGAGTTCGCGCGGCAGAGGCAGTCGATCGCTACCTGGGCTGTTCAGCGTCCGATGAGCAACAGAAGGCCCTGGCCCAGTACAGCGCCGAGATGCGCCAGCACTGGGGAGACTCCATGGCCTGGGGGCGTCGCATTGCGCAAGTTTTTTACCGGGTCCCCAAGGTGGGTTACCAACTGGGGATCAAGCGCCCGACCGCACCGCAACGGATTGCTCAGATCCTCTCAGGGGAGATGGGTTATGGGGATATCGCCCAGCGCGTCATCAAACGGTTGCTCTTCCAGAGGGGCTGAACCCTCAGCCCACCTTCGTGCAGTCCTTGAGTTGCCTGAGGCGTTGATCGATCGAGCCCAGTAGCTCGATGGCAAACATCGGGGACTCCTGCACGGCGAAGAGAAACTTCTCGCGGTTCATCTTCAGCAGTTTGCAGTCACTGACTGCCTTGGCGTTGCCATAGCGGCGGTGCTCGGCTGTCACCAGAGCGCCGGCCCCAAAGACATCACCGGCCTTGATCACCTCATGGCCGACCTCGTCATTCCAGGTGAGTTCGACGGTTCCCTCAAGAACGCCGAACATGCAGTCACCGGTTTCACCCGAAGCAAAAATCGACCCACCAGCTGGAGCGTGAAGCACCTCGCCTTGGCTCGCCAGGGCGCGCATGGTTTCGAGGGCGTTCACGCAGGATCTAACTGAGAGGGTGGAACTTTAGGTCAGTTATTGATGGCGAGAGCAGCACCGAGCCCGCCTCGGATGTCATTGGGCAAAAGACGTCCATCGTGATCGGTGTCCAGTGCATCAAAGACGGCATCGGTGCCAAGCCACTCCTCGCGGGTGATACAACCATCGCCATCGAGGTCGTTGAGCAGGAAGATTTCCTGGGCCGCATGTTGAAAAGCCCCGGCTCCTTCGAGTTCTCCCAAGCGGTGGGCGAGCTGGGCTTCCAGGGTTTCGATGGCCTTGGTGAATCCCCGGATGCCTTCATCCAGTTTTTCAGTCGCCATCTGGTCCTCGGCCATCATCACCTTGAACCCTTGAGCATCGAGATGAATCTGCTGCTCGGTGGTGGCTGGGTCAAATGGATTTAATTTGCGATGTAAATCGCCCTGGGTGTTGCGCAGTTGGTCGAGGAGCTTGGGCGAGATGGTGAGTAGATCACAGCCCGCCAATTCGATGATTTCGTCAATATTGCGGAAGCTCGCACCCATGACCTCGGTTTTGTAGCCGAAGGTTTTGAAGTAGTTGAAGATTTTGGTGACCGAGAGAACACCAGGGTCCTCATGGCCGGGATAGCTTTCGCGGCCGGTGCTTTTCTTGTACCAGTCGAGGATGCGACCGACGAAGGGGGAGATCAAGGTGGCTCCGGCTTCAGCCGCAGCTACGGCCTGGGCAAAACTGAAGAGCAGGGTGAGGTTGCAGTGAATACCCTCTTTCTCGAGCACTTCGGCGGCTTTGATCCCCTCCCAGGTCGAGGCGATCTTGATCAGCACGCGATCGCGGTTGATGCCGGCTTGGCGGTAGAGGCCAATCAGTTTCCGGGCTTTGGTGATCGTGGCCTCAGTGTCAAAGCTCAGGCGCGCATCCACTTCGGTGGAGACCCTGCCTGGCACGATTTTCAGGATCTCTTTGCCAAAGGTGACGCAGATCTCATCGAGGGCTTCACGCACCACTTCTTCAGCGGGAGCTGAGGGCCCGCAGACTTCGCGGGATTCCCGTAGGGAGGTGTCGATCAGGTTTTGGTAGGCCGGGATTTGAGCTGCAGCCAGGATCAGCGATGGGTTGGTGGTGGCATCCCGGGGCGTGAACTGTTGGATCGCATCGATATCACCGGTATCGGCGACCACAACCGTCATCGCGGCCAGTTGGTCGAGGAGATTGGCCATGCCGGGCACCAAACGTGATTTCAAACTAGCGATGCAGAACGGGGACAGAACCCTGTTGTCACCAAGCGGTCACTGATTGAGGCCTACTGCCTTGCTGTGGTTGGAACCGAACGGGTGGGGGGGATTTTTTCCAGCACCAGCAAGGCTTCGATGATTTGCTTGGCCACGGGGACTGCCACGGTTGAGCCATAGGCGTTCTCGCCTTTGGGTTCATCGATGACGACCAACACGACGTAGCGCGGTTTGTTGATCGGCAGATGGGCGATGAAGCTCGTGATCTTGGCGCCTGCGACGTAGACCCCATTGCGAGCTTTTTGCGCTGTGCCTGTTTTTCCGCCAATGCGGTGGCCAGGGATTTGAACGCCACGGCCACTGCCTTTCTCCACCACGGTCTCCATCCAATTCAGGACGGTCTGCGCGATCGCCGGTCGGATGAGTTGGACGCCAGAGGCTGGTGGGGCGCTAGCGAGGTCATCACCGGAGCGGAGTCCCCGGGTGATGTGGGGACTGACGAGTCGGCCGCCGTTGGCCAACATCGCGTGCAGCTGAATCAGTTTCAGCGGTGTGAGGTTGAATCCCTGCCCGAAGGCTGCCGTGGCCGGTTCGATCGGTTGGGTCTTGAAGGTCTCGAGGGATTTCAGCTGGCCCGCAACGGCGCCCGGCAGGTCGGTATCGGGGGTGTTGTCGATCCCGAGGGTCTGGAGCCAATGCCAGAACCGTGAGGGCTGAACGCGCCGCATGGCCTGGACCATGCCGACGTTGCTTGAGACCTGCAGCACCGTGGGGAAGTCGATCACCCCATTGCCTTTGCGGTCGTGATTAAAGATCGGCCAGCCGCCAATGGTGAGTTGGCCCGAATCATTGACCTTGCCGGAGGGATCAATGGCGTTTTCCTGCAAGGCGATCGCCAGGTTGATCGGTTTAAAGGTTGAGCCAGGCTCATAGAGGTCTTGCACCGACCACTCGCGGAATAACCCAGGTTTGAATTTCCAGAACTGATTGGGGTTGTAGGTCGGCGTGGAGGCCAGGGTCAGCAGTTCACCATTGCTGACATCCATCACCAGGGCCGCCCCCCGTGTGGCCTTCCACTTCTTGACCTGTTTAGCCAACGCCATCTGGGCGACTTGTTGCAGGCGGGCATCAAGGGTGAGCTGCAACTTGAGGTCATCGCCGTAGAGCACTCCTGGCTTCAGGCCGTCGGGGAGTGGCGTCCCATCGGCTCCGCGCCGGAGGCTTCGTGAGGCTTCTTGGCGACGCAGGTCGCGATCACGGCTCTGTTCGAGTCCGGCTTGCGGGATGCGCTCGAGGTTGAGAAAGCCGACGACATTGGCGAACAGTCCGGCTTGCGGGTAGACGCGTTGGGGATAAGCCTCCAGGTCGACACCGCTGATGCCGAGTTCCCGCACCCGCTGGGCGGTTTCAGGATCCAGCTCGCTGGCGAGCTTGACCCCGGATTTGCGGCCATCCATGGCCTTGAGTAACTCGCCCATCGGCTTGGCGAGCACGGGGGAGAGCTTGCGTGCCACATCCAGGGGACTGCGCAGTCGTCCGATGTCATCTCCAGGGAAGGAGAAGTAGCGGGGGTGGGCCCAGAGGGTGAAGCGCTCTTCGTCCAGGGCCACCAGGCGTCCCTGTCGATCAACGATGGTCCTGCGCCTGCCCAAGGGCGTGATCGTCTGGGTCTGGATCGCCCGGGCGCGATTCAGGAGCTCGTTGCCCTGAATGACTTGAACCCAGGCCAGCCGGAGGGCGAGGCCACTGAGACCCGCTGCTAACAGTCCGTAGACCACCCAGAGCCGACGCGACGGCACGGGCTGAAAGTCCACGACGTGGTTCCGTCTGCGTCGCCGATCGTCCCGTGGTGCAGGGGTGCGGCGGCCTTGCAGCCCCAGTGATCCCATCAGTACCCGGGCAGAATTTGGCCCGGGTTGACCTGGGCCAGCAAGGCCTCAAAGCTCGGGCCCGAGGAGCTGGCCGGTGGAGCGACGTACACCAGCTTTTCGCTGCTGGTGGGTTCCAGGAGGCTTGGTTTACGCGTCATGGAGAGGTGGTGCTGCTCGAGCATCGCAGCCGAGTCCTGCAGGCGGTGCTCCAACCGCTGGGTGGCTTCTAGAGACTGAAAACTGCTCGTCCAGCGGCCTTGCCAGTGAAGGGTCAAGGCGCTCAGGCCGACCACCGCGACCCCCAAGCCGACCAGGCTTCCATCGGCGATGCGGTGCAGGTTCCCAAGCCATGGGGCTTGGCGATCGAGCTTGCGAGCCAGCAGTGAGCCTTGAATGAGCTCAAGCGATCGGCTGGAGCGGTTGCCCTGCGCTCTGTTGCTCTGTTGGAGCTGAACGGCAACCACAAACATCAACGCGTGCTGCGCAAGTCAACCATGCGAGAGCGCTTCCAGCAAGTGGGTTTTCACCAACCCAGCACAACAAGATTGAAGAACGTCAGGCTGTTCCAGAGGGCGTGCATCAGCACGCAGCTCCCGAGCCGTCCGCTGCGCCAGCGCAGCCAGCCCAAGCCGAGCCCTAAAACCATCAGTGGCGGGAATTCTCCGAGGCTGGAATGGGCCACCGCAAAGACCGCGGCGCTGGCCACAACACCCCAGCCCGATCCCCAGTAGCGGGCGGCAACGGGCAACAGCACGCCGCGAAAAATCGTCTCTTCAAACAGGGGGGCCATCACGATGGCGGTGACCCCAAAGCACGCCAGGGCTGGGACGTTGTGCCCATTGAGAACCAGCTCGAGCAGGGGATTACTGCCACCGGGGTCGCCAAAAATTTGTCCCTGCAGCCAGCCGACCAGGCTCACCAAGGGCAGCACCATCAAAAAGCCCTTGAGGGCTTGGCTCAAACAGAGCTGGGGCGGAGACCAACGAAATTGCAGCCAGCCCTCCTGGGGGGCTGGCCCCAGGGGCTTCAGCAGCATCTGCAGGATCAGAAGTGGCCCGGCCATCAAGGCGCCATAGAGGGCAACGACGCTGATGCCCTGTTTGAGCACTGCATTGATCGGTAAGTCCTGCAGCAGGCGGGTCAGCAGCGGTGCCACCAGCAGTGGTGTGATCAGCGAACCGACGACGACAAAGCCGCCGGCCACCAACAAGACGGTGTCAATCCCGGACAGGTTGGGGCCTTGCCAAGGTGGCGCCGCTGGGGCTTTTCCGCGCCAGCGGCGCCAGAGCTCGCGCAGCAGCAGGGCGATGCCTGCGATCAGCCCCAGTGCCGGAAGCAATGTGACAGCCAGCAGCTGAAGGCTGGCCCGGCGAGCCACCTGCCCCCCGTTGCAGGCTCCTTCCCCGAGCAGTGCCTCGCAGGTCCATTGACGCAGCAGGGTGGATCCCTTCAGCTGCGCGAGTAGTTCCTCTCGCTCCCGTCTGCTGTGCTGCTCCGGTTTGAGAAGGGCGGCTGCGATGGACCGGTGTTCCCCTGCTCCGGTATGGAGGCGATCCAACAGGGCCTTGGCCTGATTCCCGTCCCCTGTTCGCTGCAGCAGCAGCGCTTGCTCAAGCAAGAGGTCAGGGGATGGATTGCGTCCCTCCTCCTCGTTGCTGTTGATGGCGACCTTCAGGCTCTCTTTGAGCGATTGCAGTGGATCGCTGGAGCTCACCAGCGGACGGATCGGTTCGCTCAGGTTCCCCTGGGCAAGCACGGTCAGCTCCAGCTGGCGGCGACTGAGGTCATCGCCAACGGAGGGGCGCTCCAAGCTGCTGAGAAGACCGTTCAGCCAGAGCAACAGGCTGAGCGCCAGGCTGACGAGTGCCAGGGCTGATTTCCAGTTGGGGGTCTCCTGGCGGGTTGGACTGTTGGACTCGTGTTCCGCGCTCACCCCACTGCCCCGTGGATGTCAATGCGGGCATTCTGTCGGCCCGAGTAGGGCCCACAGATCACTCCAATACGATGCCTTTTCGTTAAGGAAGTGCCCGTGTCCCTCCGGATCCTGCTGGTTCGCCACGGCCTGAGCAGCTTCAACCTCGAGCACCGCATCCAGGGCCGAGATGACCTCTCAAGCCTGACCGAGGTGGGTGCCAAGCAGGCATTGGCGACTGGAGAGGCCCTGCGGGGTTTGACCATTGACGCGGCCTACAGCTCGCCGCTGCGGCGAGCCCACGACACCGCAACGGCACTGCTGGCCGCGCAGGGATCCAGCCTGGATCTGCAGCTGAGCGACGACCTGCTCGAGGTGGACCTGTCGCCTTGGAGCGGCCTGTTGAGCACGGAGGTTCAGGCCCAGTTCCCCCAGGATTACGCCACCTGGAAGCAGCAGCCAGAGCTGCTCCAGCTGCACCGCTCCGACGGGACGGCCTATGCGCCGATCCCTGAGTTGATGGCCCAGGCCCAGCGCTTCTTGGCCCATTTGCTGGCAGCCCACGATCCGGCTGCCGCCGACAGTCAGACCGTCCTGGTGGTGGGGCACAACGCGATCCTGCGGTGCCTGGTGCTCGCCTTGCTGGGCCTGGATGCCTCCGGTTTCCGTCGTCTCCGTTTAGAGAACGCCTCGCTGTCGGTCTTCAACGTCAGCCCGGCTCCCTCGGGTTCGCCCACCAAACCCTGGGCCGTTCAGATCGAATCTCTCAATGGCACCACTCACCTGCAGCCAGAGGTCTGTGCCAGCAGCTTGCCGAGCAAAGGTCAGGGTCCCCGCCTGCTCCTGGTGCGCCATGGAGAGACCAATTGGAATCGCCAAGGGCGTTTCCAGGGACAGATCGATATCCCCTTAAACGAGAACGGCTGGGCCCAGGCCGCCGCCGCGGGTGAGTTTTTGCGGAAGCTGAGCTTTGATCGGGCCTACACCAGCTCCATGTCCCGCCCTCGCCAGACGGCGGAGGGGATCCTGAAGCACCACCCAGGGGTCCCTCTCACCAGCGTCTCGGATCTGGTGGAGATTGGTCACGGCGAGTGGGAGGGCCGTCTGGAGGAGGAGATCTCCGCCACCTGGGCAGAGCTGCTGGCGGATTGGAAACGGGCACCTGAAACCGTGCAGATGCCCGATGGGGAAACCATCCAGGACGTCTGGGAGCGCTCCCTGAAGGGCTGGAACACCATTGCGGCGAGCCTGTCCAGTGATGAGACCGCCTTGGTGGTCGCCCACGATGCCGTGAACAAGACCATTCTTTGCGCCTTGCTCGGACTGACTCCAGCGGACATCTGGGCTGTCAAACAGGGCAACGGCGGAGTCACCGTGATCGACTACCCCAATGGAGCCGATCAAGCTCCGGTGGTGGTGTGTTTGAACCAGACGGCGCATCTTGGAGGAGTGATCGACCGCACCGCTGCCGGTGCCCTCTGATCGCCATTGCCCCCAGCGTTGACGATGCCGATGTCTCTCCCCCAAGCCCTGGTGCTGCGCCAGGTTCAGCTGTTGGAGGGACCGGGCCAGGCGCTGCGCCGCACCGACGTGCGGCTGGAGGAGGGTCGGATTGCTGCATGGGGTGAGGGTTGCCGGGATCACCCGTGCCCGGTGATCGATGCCTCCGGGCTGCTGTTAGCCCCTTCCCTGGTGGATCCCCATTCGTGTTTGGACGATCCCCTCCATGGGGTGGGTGAAACCCGGGCATCCCTCGAGCGTTCTGCCATCGCTGCGGGCTATGGCACCGTCGCCCTCTTGCCCGATGCGAGCCCTTGGCGCGACTCCCCCGAGCGGCTGCAGGCCCTGCGCGCCCCTCAGGGACAGGGATTGGAACTGTTGCTCTGGGGCAGTTTCAGCCTGTCGGGAGCCGGCCTTGAGCTGGCCCCCCATGGTGATCAATTGGCCAGCGGAGCTCTGGGCTTGGCCGATGGCGCTCAAACCCCTTCCCTGCCGTTGCTCGAGCGGGGACTCAGCCTGGCGGAAATGGATCAGGCTCCAGTTCTCCTGGCGCCTCGAGACAGGACCCTCGCCCAGGAGGGCTTCGTCAGGGAGGGGGTTGAGGCTCTGCGGGCGGGATGGCCCATGGATCCCACCACCAGCGAAAGTCTGCCCCTGCGCAACCTGTTGGCCTTGGCAGCGCGCTACCCCTCCTGTCGTCTGCAACTGATGAATCTGTCCACTGCTGAAGCGGTGGACCTCCTCGGCTCCGTGGCGGCGGAGCAGCGACCCGTCGCCACGGTTTGTTGGTGGCATCTCCTGGCGGATTCGGCCAACTTGGCCCCGATTGAGGAGGGCTGGCGGGTGGAGCCGCCACTGGGATCAGCCCAGGACCGTCAGCGGCTAAAGGAAGGATTGCGAGAGGGACTGCTGTCGGCGGTGGCGGTTCATCATCAAGCCCTCGATCCCGAGGAGCAGTTGCTGCCCGTGGATCAGCGCCGGCCTGGAGTGGCGGGCCATCGCTTCGTTCTCCCTGCTCTTTGGCAGGAGCTGGTGGAGGGTGATGGCTGGAGTGCGGAGCAGCTTTGGCAGGTTCTCTGTTTTGGCCCCGCCGACCTGCTTGGTCTGGAGCCTCCCAAGCTGCAATTGGGGACGGATCGCTGGTTGCTGTTTGATCCCCAGCACGTTTGGACGGCGCAGGAGGATTGCTATGCGCCATTGGCCGCCAACCAGCCCATGGCTAGAGCAACCCTCAAGGGGCAAGTGCTGGCGACGGGGCTCAACCCCCAGCTTTGGCGCTGGATCTCCTGAGCGGATCGCTGCTGGTCAGCGCACCGGAGGTCGACAGAGGCCAGAAGCGCCAGAAGGCCCGCCCAATAATTTCTTTCTCTGGGAGAAAAGCACCACCTGGCCAGAAGCGACCATCCCAACTGTTGGCGCGGTTGTCGCCCAGCACGAGGATATGGCCTGGGGGAACAACGGCGTTGAGGGTCCTGCACTGCCCCATTCCCAGCGCATTGACAGGGCAGTAGTTCGTCACGTACGGCTCCTTGAGCCAGCTGCCGTTGACGTTGACCTCTCCCCGGGGATTGATGACGACCCGATCACCGGAGACGGCCACCACGCGTTTGATGTAGGCGTCACAGGCCGGATCGGCGACCCCCGGGATGCTGTTGACAATCGGTAGGTGCGCGAGGACGCAGCCCAGGGGACCCACGCTTCGATCGGCGCTGAGGACTGGATCGAAGTGGTGGGGGGCATGGAAAACCACGATCTCTCCCCGTTTGGGCGCTCGGCTCCGTAGGGAGAGTTTCTCCACCAGCAGCCGATCCTGCAGCTGTAGTCCCGGGAGCATGGAGCCGGAGGGGATGTAGCGGGCCTCCAGGACGTAGTGGCGGACGCCCAGGGCTACGCCGAGGGTGATCAAGACCCCTCTCCAGAAGACCCAGGGACTTTCTTGGGGTGGTTGTTTCCCTCCAGGTTCCGGCTCGGAGCCCTCGGTTTTGCTGCTGGCAGCTTGTGTTGGATCGTGCGAGGACAAGGACGGGGCTGCCAGCTTGGGGTTCGGCTAGGGAAGATTAGGTCGGTCCCCTCGCTTACTCGATGGTTCGTCCGCGTTGGTTGTCCGTTCAGCGAACCGCCGCGGCGCGCAGCTGGTTGATCTGGGATCGGACCATTGCCCTATGGGCCACGGTCAATTTGGTCTGGGTGGTCTTTGACATCACCTATGTGCCCTTTCGCACCTTCTGGTTGCAACGGAATCTGACCCCGATTCCGCAGGTGCCCCTGGTGGTCCCTCTGAAGGTCTTGCCCAATATCACCCCCCTCTATGACCCGGTGAAGGGCATTGAGCCCCATCGGGAGACCCAGGCTTACCTGCAGCACTTCGAGCAACTGGATGCAGCCCTTGCTCGGTCTACTTCGTTGACCAGTTCGGCTCAGCTGCGTCGCCAACAGGTGGCGCTGACCGAGGCGATGATCAATGAGAATCCCTTCGCCGCCTCCGGCAACAGCGGCACCCTGGAGAAGATCAAGAACCGCCTGCGCCAGCGTGCTGGGTTGGACTCTGCGAAGCAGTCCGCGGAACGCCTGCTCTCCGATCGCTGGCTCCAACGGAACACCTGGGAGGAGGAACGCCGCTTCTGGCAGCAGCAGATCCTGCCGTTGGTGGCGACGAGCTACTGGCGCTCGATTGATGAGAACGGACGCCCGAGTGATCACTTCTGGCGCTATGACCTGCTCCTATTCCAGAGCGTCTTCGCCTTTGACATCCTGCTGAGGATGCTGCGTTTGCGGCGTCGCTTTCCCGGTTTGAGTTGGCGAGATGCGCTGCTGCGGCGCTGGATCGACCTTCCTCTGTTGCTCCCCTTTTGGCGCTGGATGCGGCTGGCTCCGGTGGTGGAGCGCTTGAGTCAGGCCGGGATGATCAATGTTGAGCCGCTTCGGGCTGTCATCAGCCGCGGTGTGGTCTCACTGTTGGCCTTGGAGCTCTTTGAGGTGCTGGCCCTGCAGCTGGTGGATGGCACCCAATCGCTGATTCGCTCGCCCCAGTGGCCTCGCATGATTCGAAGCCTGCGCAGCCATCAGAGTGTGAGTGCCCTCCCGCCACAGCTCGAGCAGCCGCTGTTGGGCTTGCTGCAGCTGTGGGGCCCGATGGTCCTCGGTCAGGTCACCCCGCGGTTGACCCCGGAACTCCAATCCCTGCTCAGCCATGCACTGGAGCAAAGTCTGCGGGAGGTTCCTGGGGGTGCGGTGGTTCCTTCGGCCCTGGCGCGGCAACTCACCGCCAGCATGGTGGAGACGGTGGTTGAGCTGTCCAGGACAACGGCGGACCGTTTGGCACAGAACGATGACCGGCAAGCGGAACTGCTCCAGCGCTTTGGCGATCGCTTCTGGGAAGAGCTGGCAGCGGCCCTGGAGCGCGGGGACACCCTGGAGCGAAGCCAGGAGCTGCTCTGCGGCCTACTGCAGCAGGTGAAGCTGAACTACCTGGCTCAGGTCAACCGTGCCGGAATCGGTGCCTTGATGGAGGAGCTCGACGAGTTGACGGCGCCTGTACCCATTACCCCAGAGCCGCCTGCCACTCCTCAGGCTTGAAGCCCACCAGGGCCGAGCCTGACTCCGTCATCGCAAAGGGACGCTTGATGAGTTTTCCATCAGCGGCCAGAGCTGCCAGGGCCTCCTCGTCGCTCAGAGCAGCTACAGCCGCAGCACCAAGGGTGCGGTAGCTCTGCCCACTTGTGTTGAACAGGCGCTTTCGACCAACGCTGTTGCAGGCCAGCTGAAGATCCTCGAGGCTGGGAGGCTCCAAGGTGATGTCGACTAGATCGAGGTTGCCCTTCGCAACAGAAAAGCCCTGCTGGTCAAGCCAGTTCAGGGCTTTGCGGCAGGTACCGCATTTGGAATAACTGAAGAGCCGTAGACGGCCAGTGCTCACTTGCCCAGCAGGCTCTTGATGGCGCCCACGAGGCTGTTGGAGCCGCTGCCGGTGCCACCTTGGGGACGGGTTCTCACCGTCACATCACCATTGACGGTGGTGCGGCAGCTCAGGCGGTAGTTGGCGGGACGGTCAGCCAGGTAAACCTGCTCGACGTCGCTGCGGGGTGACAGGTTTTGCATCCCTTCAACCACCTCAACAACGCAGGTGCCGCACTGACCGACGCCACCGCAGTTATTGAGATTATTCAGACCGCCGTAGGGGTTCACCCCTGCGTCGACGGCCGCCTTGCGAAGGTTGGCTCCCTCGATGCATCCGACCTGCTGGCCTTCCTGTTCAAAACGGATGGTGGGCACGGTCGGGCGGGGATCTTCGGCGCCGACAAACTTAACCGGCCGGCGACGAACCTTGACGTTGTTTGGTTCGGCTGACACCAAATGCAGCCTCCTGCCGGGCTCCATCAGGCTGCCTAGCATTGGCCTTTCTCCGGCCCAAACGGTGCATCCATCGGGTTACGACCGTCTTCAAAGCCAAGTCATCCCCGGCTATGGAAGTCTGGCCCGCTTGGCGGTGGCCCTGCTCAGCAGCTCTCCAGCAGCCCAGGTTTCGGGTTCGTCGATTCTGGTAGCGGGCTGCGGCACCGGTGCTGAGTTGCTCGAAGCCATCGCGCAGCGTCCGGATTGGAACCTGACTGCGCTCGACCCCAGCGAGGAGATGTTGACTGCCTCCCGGCAACGGCTGGGTGAAGCTCCATCGATTAGCTGGCATCAAGCCACCGTTGAGGGATTTGTCGCAGGCGGTGAGGCTGCAGGCGGCTATGCCGGCGCCCTCTCAGTCCTGGTGCTGCAATCGCTCCCCGATGACGGCAGCAAGCTCGCCTACCTCAGCGCCCTGGCCAAGTGCCTCCAGCCAGGGGCCCAGTTGGTCTTGGTGGATTTGATGCGCAGTTCCCTCACCTCTTTGGAGCCCCAGCTGGATGCCGCGTGGGATCGTTTCCAGCGGGCCAGTGGACTGGACGTGACCCGAGAGCTCTTGCCCTCTGAGGGCCTGCATCCCATCGGTCTGGCGCGTCTAACCAGCTTGGTTAATGCGGCCGGCTTTGGTGATCCGGCGCGGGTCTTTCAAGCCCTCGGTTTTGAAGGGTTTTTGCTGCAGCGACAGGGCTAAAGCTGTTTTGCGGCGGCGCTGCAACGCTCGATCAGCGTGGGAACGGCGTCCGCATCGAGCCAGCCAAGGATGTCGACGACTCGCCCCTCCATGCTCTTGTAGGTCCGGAAGAACTCAGCCACCTCTTCCAGTTGCACCGGAGCCAATTGGCGGATGCTGTTGATCGCGCGTTGATTGGGATCAGCGGCAGGAACACAGAGGAGTTTTCCGTCGTGGGCTCCCTCATCGAGCATGTCGAGAATGCCGATGGGGCGAGCTTGAATGAGGCAGCCCGCAAAGGTGGGTTCATGCATGATCACCATCGCGTCCAGTGGAGCACCGTCCTCGGCGAGGGTGTTGGGAATGAACCCGTAATCGAAGGGATACCGCACCGAAGAGTGAAGGACCCGATCCAGGGCCATGACTCCAGCGGCTTCGTTGAACTCGTATTTATTGCGGCTTCCAGCTGGTATCTCCACCACCAGGTTCACTAGCCCTGGCTGCGGGGAAGCCTGCAGAGTGCGCAAGTCCATGGCTGGGTTGCTCGATCACGCCGGAAGGGGGGGCCGCGATCCGGGGTGGATTGGGTCGACTGCCGAGCACACTGGCGATGGGAATCACCACAGTGCAAATGGCGACCACAAAGCCCAGGAGAGGAGCGGCAGTGTCATAGATCGGGCTTGAACTGAAAGGTTCTTCGCTCGATTCACTCGCCAGGGGTGTGGATCTGCTGCTTGCGGCTTGCGGAGGCACTGAGGCCTGATCCGCTGGGGTGCTCGCAAGAGCGGATCCGCTGGTTCGGGGAGGGGGGTCTGAGTCCATTCAGGGGGTTAATGAAAACCCTCGAAAGAGATGAGTAACTGCATCCTGACATCCAGTGATGAGACTGTCAGGTGGGCGAGCTAACGATGGCCTAGGCCGCAGGGCGTTCCTGCTCGTGTTGATCGCGCCGGCTGTCGAGTGTGGTGGGGCTGAGGGCCGTGGCATCCAGCAGCTCACGGATCGTGCGCAGCTCATCAAGGATTGATCCCAACAGCTGCTGGGTGGCAGTCGATGGGGAGTTCAGCACCTCAACGGTGACTTCCTTGATCCGGAGGACGTCCCTGGCGAACCGAGCCACTTCATTGGGGTGGAACATCAACGGTTCCTTCTGGTCGCTTCGGTATTCGGGGTTGAGCTTCCGTGGATTGAAGGCCGGGTTCAGGTTGCGCGGGTCGGTGTTGGTGTAGCGATAGACCGATGCCCGCGAGCGGTTTAACGAGCGTTGGACCTCATCGATGGTGATCAGGTTTTCCGATTGCTCTGATGAATTGGCTGCTCCTTCTGCGCTGCTCTCGATGGCCGCTGCTGCACTCGCGACCACTTGACCCATTCCTGCAGAAAACGAATGGGGGGTCATGAGACGTGCTTGCGACAAATTGGATTCGGTTGGAAATTAGCAGGCTTTCCTCTCTGCAACTGAAATTTTTTCTTGATTCCAGCTCCGCTTGTGGCGCTTTTTCAAGCGGGTGCGACGGATGCTCTCACGGGCCACTGGTCGGTGAACCCGAGCTCGCTTGAGCAGGTGATAGCTTCCGGCCTCTTTCTTGGTCAGAATCCCATGCGCGTCTCCCGCCTGATGCTGGTGACGCTGCGGGACGATCCCGCTGAGGCCGAGATCGCCTCCCACAAATTGCTGCTCCGGGCCGGGTACATCCGCCGAATCGGCAGCGGGATCTACGCCTATTTGCCGCTGCTCTGGCGTGTTCTTCAGAAGATCTCCGCTGTCGTGCGCGAGGAACTGAATGCGGCCGGGGCCCTCGAGACGCTTTTGCCCCAGCTGCAGCCGGCTGAGCTTTGGCAGCGGAGTGGTCGCTGGGCCGGCTACACCGACGGCGAGGGAATCATGTTCCACCTCGAGGATCGCCAGGGGCGTGAACTTGGCCTCGGTCCCACCCACGAGGAGGTGATCACCGCTCTCGCCTCAGACCTGCTGCGCTCCTACAGGCAGCTACCGGTCAACCTGTATCAGGTTCAGACCAAGTTTCGCGATGAGATCCGTCCCCGCTTCGGTCTGATGCGGGGGCGCGAATTCATCATGAAAGACGCCTATTCCTTCCACGCCAACGAGGACTGCCTGAAGCAGACCTATGGCCAGATGGACCAGGCCTACCGCAGGATTTTTCAGCGTTGTGGCTTGAGGGCCGTGGCGGTGGAGGCCGACAGCGGTGCCATTGGGGGCTCTGCCAGTCAGGAATTCATGGTGACGGCTGAATCTGGCGAGGATCTGATCCTGGCCGCTGGAGATGGTCGCTACGCCGCGAACCAGGAGCGGGCTGTCTCTCTGGCGCCCCAGGCTCAGCCGTTGGAGGCAGCCCCGACAGCTGAACGAATCCCGACCCCTGGTCAGACCAGCATCGACGCCCTTTGTGAGGCCCACGGTTGGCACCCCACGCAGTTGCTGAAGGTGCTGCTTTTGCTGGCTCGTTTTGAGAATGGGTTGCAGCAGCCGGTCTTGGTCTCCCTCCGGGGTGACCAGCAGCTCAATGAGGTCAAGCTGAGCAACGCCCTGAGCCTTCGTCTGGCGGCCGAACACGGCACCTTGCTGGACTTGCAGCCGCTTCTGCCCGATGAGGCCGCCAAGCAGGGGCTTCAGGCAATCCCCTTCGGCTTCCTCGGCCCGGACCTCAGCGATGCGGTGCTCTTGGGTGCGAAGTCTTGGGCCCCACGTTTTGAGCGATTTGCCGATGGCACGGCCACCGACTTGAAGGCTTTTATTTGCGGCGCAAACCAGCGTGACGAGCACTGCGTCGGAGCCCGTTGGGAGGCCTTCGGTGGGGCGCCCATCTCAGACGATCTGCGGGCAGCACAGCCCGGTGATCGCTGTGTCCATGACCCCAGCCAAATCCTTGAAGCCAGCAGAGGGATCGAAGTGGGCCATATCTTCCAGCTCGGAAGGAAGTACTCCACCGCTCTGGAGGCCACCTTCACCAATGAATCCGGGGTGGAGGAGCCCCTTTGGATGGGTTGCTACGGCATTGGTGTGTCTCGGTTGGCCCAAGCTGCTGTGGAGCAGCACCATGACGCCAATGGCATTTGCTGGCCGACAGCGATTGCTCCTTATGAGGTGATCGTGGTGATTGCCAATGTCAAAGAGGAGGCGCAGGTTGAGCTGGCAGAACGCCTCTACAACCAGCTTCGTTTGGCCGGTGTGGATGTTCTCCTCGATGACCGCCCTGAGCGGGCTGGCGTCAAATTCAAGGATTCAGAACTGCTGGGGATCCCCTGGCGTGTGGTGGTTGGCCGGGGTGCCGCCGATGGACAGGTGGAGTTGGTTCAGCGCTGCAGCGGTGAAAAACAGGACCTCTCCGCTGAAGCCCTCGAATCCACCCTGCTGCCTCAGCTCCAGCTCGAGCGCCGGGGGATTCTCTTGGCCGAGGCCCCCTAGGATCCCGCTCAAGTTGAACCCAAGACCGATGGCAGCTGGTTGGCGTCGAATCAAAGCAGCCCTGCTGGCTGTCTGCCTGGGCCTGACCCTGCTGGTCACGGCTTGTTCAAGCAGCGGTGGTCCCCTCACCGGCAACTACGCGGAGGACACCGTCACCGTGGCTGACCAACTCATGGCCACCATCTCGATCAGTGCCGATGACCCTGGCCGCAGCGAAGCCGAAACCTCAGCACGGGCCCTAATCAACGACTACATGGCGCGCTACCGCCCTCAGTCCAAGGTCAACGGTCTGGCCTCCTTCACCACCATGCAGACGGCTCTGAACTCCCTGGCAGGCCACTACGCCAATTACCCCAATCGCCCTGTTCCCGACGCTCTGAAGGATCGTCTCAACAAAGAACTCAAGAAAGCCGAGACAGGCGTGGTTCGCGGAGCGTGATTCTCAAGCGGCGTCTCTAGGACATCAAGCGGCTCTGATGGGTCGCTTTTTTTGTCAATGTAATTCTGTAATTGTTTTGACGGAGGGTCACCCCATCTGAGATCCTTGACCCTTGTGCTTAGAAGCGGCTGCGGGCCGCTGTGTCCTTGGCCAACGTTGTCGTCATCGGTGCTCAGTGGGGTGACGAGGGGAAGGGCAAGATCACCGATCTCCTGAGTCGCTCGGCCGATGTGGTCGTTCGCTATCAGGGCGGTGTGAATGCCGGTCACACCATTGTTGTGGACGACAAGGTGCTGAAACTGCACCTGATTCCCTCCGGCATTCTTTATCCCGGAACCGTCTGTCTGATCGGCTCCGGCACCGTTGTGGACCCCAAGGTCATGATCGGTGAGCTGGACATGCTCGCTGAGAACGGCATTCCGGTGGACGACTTGCGTCTCGCCGCGACGGCTCACGTGACCATGCCCTATCACCGCCTGTTGGATCAGGCGATGGAGCAGCGCCGCGGAGATCAGCGGATTGGAACCACTGGGCGCGGCATTGGACCGACCTACGCGGACAAGTCCCAGCGCAACGGCATCCGAGTCATCGACATCCTGGATGAATCCCGCCTGCGTGAGCGCCTGGCTGGCCCCCTGGCTGAGAAGAACGAGATCCTGGACAAGATTTACGGCATCGAGCCCCTCGACTTCGATGCTGTCGTTGCGGAATATGTGGCCTATGGCCAGCGCCTGGCCCCCCATGTCGTGGACTGCACCCGCACCATCCACCAGGCAGCTAAGGCCAAGAAGAACATCCTTTTCGAAGGTGCCCAAGGCACCTTGTTGGACCTCGATCACGGCACGTACCCCTACGTCACCTCCTCGAACCCGGTCAGTGGTGGCGCATGCATCGGAGCAGGGGTTGGTCCAACCCTGATCGACCGCGTGATCGGTGTAGCCAAGGCCTACACCACCCGTGTTGGTGAAGGTCCCTTCCCCACAGAGTTAGAGGGAAGCCTCAATGACCACCTCTGCGATCGGGGTGGTGAATTCGGCACCACCACCGGCCGTCGTCGCCGTTGTGGTTGGTTTGACGGTGTGATCGGCCGCTACGCCGTAGAGGTCAACGGTCTGGATTGCTTGGCGATCACCAAGCTCGACGTGCTGGATGAACTCGACGAGATCCAGGTTTGTGTCGCCTACGAACTCGATGGTCAGCGGATCGAGCATTTCCCCGGCTCCGCTGAGGATTTTGCGCGCTGTCAGCCGATCTTCGAGACGCTGCCCGGCTGGCAAAGCTCCACCGCCGATTGCCGCCGTCTGGAGGATCTTCCCCCGACTGCAATGAGCTACTTGCGCTTCCTGGCTGAGCTGATGGAAGTCCCGATTGCGATCGTCTCCTTGGGCGCTGATCGTGATCAGACCATCGTGGTCGAAGATCCCATTCACGGTCCGAAGCGGGCCCTCCTGAGCCGCTAATCCCCATGCCTGAAAAGAAGAGCTTGGACGTTGTCGGCATCGGCAACGCCATTGTTGATGTGCTCGTCCAAGCCGACGATCGGGTGATCGAGGGCTTCGGCCTGACCAAAGGGACCATGGCCCTGATTGATCAGGACCAAGCCGAGACCCTCTACTCCAAGCTCGGCCCAGGCCTGGAAACCTCTGGGGGCTCAGCTGCAAATACCTTGGCCGGGATCGCCCAGCTGGGCGGACGTGCGGGATTTATTGGTCGGGTGCGTGACGACCAGCTCGGCACGATCTTTGCCCATGACATTCGTGCTGTGGGTACGCGCTTTGAGACCCCTGCCGCAACGGTGGGGGCATCCACAGCCCGCTGCCTGATCCTGGTTTCCCCGGATGCACAGCGCACGATGTGCACCTATCTGGGGGCTTCAGTCGGCCTCGATCCCACTGATCTGAATCTTGAGATGGTGGCCCAGGCCAAGGTGCTCTACCTCGAGGGCTACCTCTGGGACAGCGACGAGGCCAAGGAAGCATTCCTCGCCGCAGCCAAGGTCGCCAAAGAGAACGGAGCAGAGGTGGCCCTGAGCCTTTCGGATGCGTTCTGCGTCGAACGTCATCGCGACAGCTTCCTAGAGCTTGTCGACGGCCATGTCGACATCCTCTTTGCCAATGAGATGGAGATCACCTCCCTCTACAAGGCCAACAGCTTTGACGAGGCCGCCCAGGCGGTCCGCGGCCGTTGCCGCATTGCTGCTCTGACCCGCAGTGAGCAGGGATCCATCGTCCTCAGTGGTGACGAGTCCATCGCGATTAAGCCCTTCAACCTCGGTGCCCTTGTGGACACCACGGGTGCTGGTGATCTGTACGCCGGTGGATTCCTGCATGCCTACACCCAAGGTGAATCACTGGAGCGCTGCGGCCAGCTCGCTTCCCTCTGTGCAGGCCAGGTGGTGACCCAGCTCGGTCCCCGCTCCCAGGTGGATCTCAAGGCCCTAGCCCAGACCCACCTCAGCTAGGGGCGGCAGGCGGCTGCGGCCCAGGTTGCGTAGTCACCGCTGGCCTCTGCCGCCCAGCAAAGAAATTCCGGTGTCTCGTAGCTGTGGTGCTGCCGTACGGCGGTCTCCAGCGCGTCCCGTTGCTCGAGACGCGCTTTGATCAGCAACTGCACCTCGTCGCTGCTCTCGATCTGCCCTTGCCACCAATACATGGCCCGTTGTGGCTGAAGGGCAACGCAGGCCGCTAAGCGTTGCTCCAGCAACATCCGAGCGAGGGTCTCTGCGCTCTGTTGGTTGGCCTCGGTGGTCAGGGCCAGGATCAGCCGTTGGGTCATGGCCGGGGGTGAGGTGCTCCAACCTGGCGCAGCATCGCCTCCCGGGACAGTCCCGTGGGCTCATTGGCTGAGGGCGACCTGATCTGGATCAACGGCAGGCCTAGTTCCTGGCTCAGGGATTGCCAGATCTGCTGGGTGATTCCTCCGGACTGCCTGCAGAGCACCCTGCTGATCTGCCAGCGGCGGCAGAGGGCTCGCTCAATGGCCCCCTCAGGTAGTGCCCCCGGCCGGACGCAGGCCAGATGCTCCGGCTCCAAGCCCGCGGCGAGGGCCAGGCGCAGGCTTTCAGGGTTGTCGAGGATCCGGGCGAAGTGCTGGGAGGCGGTGCTATGGCGCAAGGCCCTGGCCAGATGCCGGGAGCCAATCGCTAGCAGTAGTCGTTCTCCCGCCAGCTGCATGTCTTGGAGCTCTTTGAGATCACCAATCCAATGAATCCGAGTTCCAAGGGCGGGAAGCTGGGCCTCTCGCTGCAGTTGCAGTAGCGGTTGGTGCTGGGCCCTGCAGCGCCGTTGCAGCCTGCTGCTGATGACTTGGGCAAAGGGATGGGTGGCATCCAGGACCCACTGGGGCCTGTGGCTTCGCAGTAGATGATCAACCGCCTCGTCCCTTTCGAGCTGTCCCACCTGGAAGCGGAGATTGGGGTGGGATGGATATGCCCGGATGGCCGCTTCGCTGACCACGCTGACCAGGACGCTCCAGCCGCGTTTCAGTAAGGCCTGGGCGAGGGGCGGACCATCTCCAGTGCCAGAGACCAACCAAATCGTCTCTGCTGGGTCCGATGTCGAGGAATCCCCCTGGTGAAATTCCAGGCCTTGCATCAGGATGATGCCCCTAGTCCATGACCTGTCCTGTGAACCATTGCTTGCTGGAGGTAGAGGTGCTGGAGGCGCCTCAGGTGCGCTACACCCAGGACAACCAAACTCCAGTGGCGGAGATGGCCGTTCAATTTGATGGCCTGCGTCCTGATGATCCGGCGGGTCAGCTCAAGGTTGTCGGCTGGGGAAGTCTTGCTCAGGACCTGCAGAACAGGGTTCAGGTCGGTCAGCGCCTGATGGTTGAAGGCCGCCTGCGGATGAACACCGTGAGCCGTCAGGACGGGGTCAAAGAAAAGCGCGCTGAATTCACCCTCTCCCGTCTGCATCCGCTGGGTGCCAGCGCCGGTGCCGGCCGACCTGCTGCCGCAGCGCCGTCCTCGGCTCCCGCCCCAACCCGCGCCGCTGCTCCGGCTCCCGTCGCGGCCGCGGCTGCCGCTCAAGAGCAGCCTCCCACTTGGAACGCTTCACCCTTGATCCCCGATCTGCCTGAGGGCGAGGACGAGATTCCGTTCTGATCGCGCCTGGCCCGGAAGAAGGACTCAGTTGCTTGGGTTGAGCTGCTCCTGGGCTTGCTCGAGCAGTTGCCCCAGCTCCCGCTCCAGGGCCGCCAAGTCCAAGCGCAGCTCTGGCCAGCGACCCTGATCGAGCTGCTGCAGCAACCAAAGCCGGTCCCGCTGCAGCTGCTCAATCAGTTCCGTTGTGCTTGGGGCATCGTGTACTGGGTTTGGCTCTTGCCCCCCGTTGACCGAAGATGCCCGCATGCTCGCAATCGCTTCCCCCGGCAGCCTAGTCACCCTGGCAGGTGCTGCTCTGTCGGTCATTGGCTGGATCGGCTACGCCACCTCCAATCCCAACCTCAGCCTGCCGACCATTTTTTATGGCATTCCCATCCTGTTGGGTGGTCTGGCCTTGAAGTCGTCAGAGCTACCCCCAGCGGAGCTTCTCCCTGCGGAGTCAGAGGCCGTTGCCCTGCGCGAGGAGGCCTCCAGCAAAACCCTGCGCAAGTTGGTGAAGGATGTCACCCGCTGGCGCTATGGCCAGAAGGCTCACCTGGAGAGCTCACTGGAGGCCCTGAAACTTTGGGACGAAGATCAGCCCCCCCAGCTCGTTAGCGTTGCCGAGCGGGCCATCGGGGGCCGCTATGCCGTCGCAATGCGCTTCCGCTGCGAAGGGGTCCCCTATGAGCGTTGGCAGGACAAGCAGGACCGTCTGGGTCGCTTCTTTGACCGTGGCCTGCGGGCCGAGCTGAGCGAGCCGAGCAAGGGCGAGGTGCTGCTTGAGTTGTTGCCCGCTGCTGGCTAAACCTTGAGCGGTACGAGCGGGTAGCTTCCCGTTTCCTCGACCCCATCTTTCGACCGCGGTCTTTCCCTTGAGCGAACGTCCTGCTGATCGCACCGACGCCTTGCGGGTGTCGGTGCTGAGCGAAGCCCTTCCGTATATCCAGCGTTTCTCGGGACGCCGCGTTGTCGTGAAGTACGGCGGAGCTGCCATGGTCAGAGAAGACCTGCGTGATGCGGTCTATCGCGACTTGGTGCTGCTGGCTTCGGTTGGCGTGAAACCGGTGGTGGTCCATGGCGGTGGGCCAGAAATTAATGAGTGGTTGGGGCGCCTGAACATCGAGCCCCAATTCCGTAATGGGTTGCGGGTGACCTGCCCGGACACCATGGACGTGGTGGAGATGGTCCTGGTGGGCCGGGTCAATAAGCAAATCGTCAATGGGTTGAACCGTCTTGGCGCCCGGGCCGTGGGCCTCTCCGGCAGCGATGGACCGTTGGTGCGGGCCCGCACCTACGGCGATGGCGCCAATGGACTGGTGGGGGATGTGGCCGCGGTGGATCCCTCGGTGCTGTTCCCCCTGCTGGATGCCGGCTACATCCCGGTGATCTCCTCGGTGGCGGCCGATGGTGAGGGCCAGGCCCACAACATCAATGCCGACACCGTCGCCGGTGAGTTGGCCGCGGCATTGGAAGCGGAGAAGTTGATCTTGTTGACCGATACCCCGGGCATCCTTCGGGATCGGGAGGATCCCAGCTCTTTGATTCGATCCGTGAGTCTCTCCGGGGCCCGCGAGCTCATCAGCTCTGGCGTCGTGGCCGGCGGCATGACCCCGAAGACCGAGTGCTGCATTCGCGCCTTGGCCCAGGGGGTCGCCGCTGCCCACATCGTCGATGGCCGAACCGCCCATGCCCTGCTGCTTGAGGTGTTTACCGACGCAGGCATCGGCACGATGGTGACGGGCCGCTCCAACCTCTAGGTGTCGGTGGAGGATCCCGGGTCTGCTGAGGTGACGGAAGGGGTGGATTCATCCGCGCTTCTCCCGGCGCGCGCGGCCCTAGAGAGGGGGGACTACGGGACCTGTGAACGGTTGCTGGAGCCGCTCCTTGAGGCCCATGGCCCGGTGACTCCCTTCGGCGGCGAAGTGCGCCTCCTGTTGGCCACGGCCCAGTTGGGACGGGGTGATCATCAGGCCGCGGCAACAACGTGCCGAAGTCTTCGGGGCTGCCGCGATGCCGCTCTTCGCGCCCAGGCCAAGGGACTTCAGGAGATCCTCGACGCTCCGGCTTTGGTCAGGCCCCGCGAATGGTCGATGACCCTCCCCAGCCTGGGGGAGATGAAACCGTTGGAGGGCGAGCTCAAGGCCATGGCCCGTCAACGGCGCCGCCGCCGCCGTCCTCCTGAGCCGCCGCCGCCGCCCACCGGACCGACCCAAGCCCCAGTGGGCTTTGCTGTGCTGGCCGTCCTCCTGTTGCTGCTCACTGCGCTGCTCGGGGGCTGCGTCGATTTGGAGACGCAGCTCAATTTCCCCGCCCCAGGACGGTTGCAATTTGAGCAGCGCAGCCAATCCTTGACCGATCAGCCCCTGCCCTGGCAGGCCCAGTGGCGCCAATCACTTCGCGGCCGCCCATTGAAGGTGCATCAAGACCATGGCCGCCTGGAGGTGAGCTCCCCGGTCTTGCCTGCCGCTCAGGCCTTGCGCCTTCTCGAGAACAGCCTTGAGCAGGGGGCCAAGCTCGCCAATCTCGATCTTCCTGGGCCTGATTTGCAATTCAGCGAGCGCAACTGGCTCATCGGGGTGCGTCAACAGCTCTCCATTCGCTTGGACCTGGAGGCTCTGCAACCCCTACCGGGCCTGAAGCTGAGCGTTGGCCTTGAGCCGCTTGCGCTGCGCTCGATTCAGTCCTCCAGCCCCAACTCCGCCCAGGCCATCCGCCGCGGCAAGGGCAAGCCCGAGGCTGTCCGCTGGACCCTTGAGCCCGGCTCCATCAACACGCTTCGGCTCTCCTGTTGGCGATGGAGCAAGCTCGGCCTCGGCACCCTCGCCATCAGCCTGCTGCTCCTGCTGGTGGCCTTGCTTCAACGACTGCGCCTGGCCGCCGGTTTCGGCCTCCCCCAACTCCCGGCCTAGAGCTCCAGTGGATCTGGATCGATCGCCAGACTGACGTCGTTTGGCAAGAGCGCCCTCAGTTCGGTCTCCATGGGCAGGGGTAGATCTGAACCGGCGGGGCCATGGAGCAGTAGTTGCCAGCGGCTATTCCCTGCCACCCGCGCCACGGGGGCTGGGGCCGGTCCGATCAGTAACCAACCCTGTTGCATCAGTTCTGAGCGCAGGTGTTCCGCGAGGCTGGAGGCAGCGGTCGCGGTCCGACTGGCGGACGGCCCGGCGAGCCGCAGCAGGCAGGCCCGGCTAAAGGGCACGAGGGAAGCGGCCTGCCTCTGGCTCAGTTCCTCGGCCAAGAAGGCTTCGTAACGGCCGTCGACCAGGTGGCGAATGACTGGGTGCTCAGGGCTGTAGGTCTGCACCAAGACTTCCCCCGGGCGATCGCCTCGGCCCGCTCGGCCGGCCAGCTGGAGCAGCAGCTGCAGGCTTTCCTCGGCGGCCCGCAGATCGGGGCGATGCAGCAGGCCATCCGCGGCCAGAACAGCAGCCAGGGTGACGCGAGGTAGGTCCATGCCCTTGGCCAGCATCTGCGTTCCGATCAAGACATCGGCCTCTCCGCGTGCGAACCGCTCGAGGAGGTGGCGATGGCCATCGCGACCGCGGGTCGTGTCCCGATCGAAGCGCAGCAGCCGGAGGTCTTCTAATTCTTCGGAGAGGTGCTCCAGCACCTGTTGTGTCCCAGCTCCAAAGGGTTTGAAGGCGGTCGATCCGCAGTGTCCGCAGCGGCGTTCGATTTCGGCTCGATGGTCGCACCAATGGCAGCGAAGCCAGGAGCGCTCCCGTTGGCGGTGCACCGTGAGTGCAACGTCGCAGTGGGGACACTGCACGACTTCACCGCAGCTCCGGCAACTCAAAAAGCTGCTGTATCCCCGGCGAGGCACCAGCACGACGGCCTGTTCACTGCGTTCTTTCAGGGTTTGGAGTCGATCCATGAGGGGCCGACTGACGAGTCGGCGATGCCCCTCGGCCAGTTCCTGCCGCATGTCCACCACCAGCACTGGTGGGAGAACGCTGGTGCCAATCCGTTTTGGTAGGCGCACCAGCTGGCATTCAGCCAGCGGTCCTTGGCAGGCCCGCCAGGTTTCCAAGCTTGGGGTGGCGCTACCAAGGACCAACTTGGCGCCACTGCTCTGGGCCCGCAGCTTCGCCACATCACGGGCGTGATAACAGGGCATGGGGCTGTCCTGCTTGTAGGAGCGGTCGTGCTCCTCATCGAGCACCACCAACCCCAGCTGTTGGAGGGGTAAAAAGATCGCCGATCGGGTGCCCACCACAAGCAGGGGCGAGTCGCTATTCAGGCAGCGGCGCCAGGTTCGGATCCGCGAGCCATCGCTGCAACCGGAGTGGTACTCAGCCACCGCTCCGCCAAAACGGGCTCGGCTGCGGTCCAACAGCTGGGGAATGAGGCCAATTTCCGGCGTCAGCAACAACACAGAGCGTCCGGCCTGGAGCTCGCGGGCTGCGGCCTGGAGATAGACCTCTGTTTTGCCGGCTCCGGTGACCCCCCAGAGCAGCAGTGTGCTTCCAGCTTTAGCCAGTTCGATGGCCGCTAGCGCCTGGGCCTGATCCGCTGTGAGTTGTTTGGGGTTGGCCTCGCCTGAGTGGCTGATCGCCCCTGTTTCCCTTGGACCGTGAAAGAGACGTCGTTCTCGCCGGATTGTTCCCCGGCGCATCAGGGTGTCGCTGACGGATCGGCTGACCTGGGCGGACTCCAGAGCCTGGGTCTGCCAGCACTGGCCGCCATGCTCCTGAATGACCTGGAGCAGGCGTGTTTGTGCCGCGCTCCAGGTACCGCATTCCGCTTCAGTCGGCGGCTGGATCAGCTCCAACCAGAGTTGCTCCCGTGGACGTTCCGCCGCTGAAGTGGCCCGTTGACCCAGCCAGCCCGGGGGCAGGACCGCCTTGAGTGTTCGAAACGATGTGGTCCGGCACTGCTGCGCAACCGTCTCAATCAGGCCCTGCCAATGCGGTTCAACCGCAGCCTTTTGATGGATTGTCTCAATCGGTTGTAAGGCTTTGCCTGCGAGTGCAGATGGGTGGTGTTCCAGCAGATCCACCACCAGTCCAATGTGGCGGCGTCCCCTGAGTCGAATCTGAACGAGATCTCCTCTGGCGCAGGGGAGTTGCTCGGGATTGCTGTAGGTAAAAACCTGCCCCTCACGGCCTGCTTCAAGCCAGACCTGGACCCAGGAACCCTGGGCATCAGCTGAGGCGGAGGCAGTCAATCTTGCAAAGCTCTTGGGAGTTTCTTAAGATGAGTCTGTTGAGCAGTCCATAGGGCTGCAGTCGGAACCAGGCAAAGTTCCGTCCAGCGGGAAGATCTTGAGGCCAGCCAGCTCTGCTGAGCGCCCGATCTGCGACCACCCCTGACAGCCTTGCCGGGCTTCTGGCCCATGTCTCGACCCCCCTTTTAACCCACCTCAGTTCGCCGCCGAGTTCCTTGGCACGCCTGCTGAGTTCGCTGACGCCCTTTCCCCATCAATCGCCCAAGTGTTCTCGCGCTTCTCTGGGTGCGAATGACTGACTTGGTTGGCCTGAGTGCCTGAGCCAAGTCGATTGATGGTTGGCCACCTGATCTTGATCTCGAGTCAGGCCCTTGAAGTCCGTCATCCGTCAGGTCTGGATCCATCTCTCTTGGGGATGATCTAGCTGATCTGCCATCCGCCTCTACTTCATTTAGCCGAACGCGATGAGTCCTGCTGCTGCGACCAAAAAGTCAGCGACCACCAAGAGCGCTTCGAAGGCACCCGCCAAAGAGAAGAAGCCCTCTGCTGAAATCCTGGCCGTGGCGAATGCCTCCGGAGAGACGGTCAAAGTGACTAAGGCCAAGGCTGCCAGCAAGGCCAAGAAAGACGCAGAGGCCGCCAACAAGGTCAGCCCGACGAAGGCCAAAGCCACCAAGACATCCGCCAGTAGCAAGAAGAGCGCTTCAACCAAGGCTGCTTCAACCAAGGCGACTTCTACGAAGGCCGCCTCATCGAAGGCCGCCTCAACAAAGACGTCTGCTTCGAAAGCCAGCGGCAAGAAAGCGGCTGCGGCGGATCTCGATAAGGCCGCTGATCAGTTGTTGGCTGCTGCGGGCCAAGCCCCGGCCGCCGATGCCAAGGCCTCTGAGAAGGACGCCGCTAAAACCGCTAAGGCCCTCGCCAGCATCAAGATCGGGCCCAAGGGCGTCTACACCGAAGACTCCATCCGGGTTTACCTCCAAGAAATCGGTCGGATCCGTCTGCTGCGGCCCGACGAAGAAATCGAGCTGGCCCGCAAAATTGCTGATCTGCTTCAGCTCGAGGAGCTCGCCAATCAGTTCGAGGCGGACAACGGCCACTATCCCGACACCAAGGAATGGGCGGCTCTCGTCGAGATGCCCTTGGTGAAGTTCCGCCGGCGCCTGATGCTGGGCCGCCGCGCCAAGGAAAAGATGGTGCAGTCGAACCTCCGTCTGGTGGTCTCGATTGCAAAGAAATACATGAACCGGGGTCTGAGCTTCCAGGATCTGATTCAGGAAGGTTCCCTCGGCTTGATTCGGGCTGCCGAGAAGTTCGACCACGAGAAGGGCTACAAGTTCTCGACCTACGCCACCTGGTGGATTCGTCAGGCGATTACCCGTGCGATCGCTGACCAGTCCCGCACCATTCGTCTTCCGGTGCACCTTTACGAGACCATTTCTCGGATCAAGAAGACCACCAAGACCCTCTCCCAAGAGTTCGGCCGGAAGCCCACCGAAGAGGAGATCGCTGAGTCGATGGAGATGACCATCGAGAAGCTCCGTTTCATTGCCAAGAGCGCCCAGCTGCCAATTTCTTTGGAGACGCCGATCGGTAAGGAAGAGGATTCCCGTCTCGGTGACTTCATCGAAGCCGACATCGAAAATCCTGAGCAGGATGTTGCCAAGAACCTGCTGCGGGAAGACCTCGAGGGAGTGCTGGCCACCTTGAGCCCCCGCGAGCGTGATGTTCTGCGCTTGCGCTACGGACTCGATGATGGCCGGATGAAGACCCTCGAGGAGATCGGTCAGATCTTTGATGTGACCCGCGAGCGGATCCGTCAGATCGAAGCCAAGGCTCTACGCAAACTGCGGCACCCCAACCGCAATGGCGTCCTCAAGGAGTACATCAAGTAACCAACCTGTTGGGTTTGTCCAACACGGTTTAAGGTTCAGGCGCCGGCGGGATCTCTCGCCGGCTTTGTCTTGAGGATTTCATGGGCTTGCGGGTCTCGATTGTTCTGCCCACGTACAACGAACGGGGCAATATCGAGCCGCTCCTGGCCCAGCTGCTTCCCCTAGGTGAGCAGTGGGACTTGGAACTGCTGGTGGTGGATGACGACTCGGCCGATGGAACCGCCGAGCTGGTGCGTCAGCTTGCCCACAACGAGCCGCGGCTTCGTCTGATTCGTCGGGTCGGCCGCTCTGGCTTAGCCAGCGCCATTAAGGAAGGTCTGCTGGATGCCACCGGTGATTTGGTGCTGGTGATGGACAGCGATGGCCAGCATGAGCCGGGTTCGGTTCGCCGGGCGATCGAAACCCTGGAAGCCGGGGGCTCGGATCTGGTCATCGGTAGCCGCTTCCATCCGGAGGCCCAGATCCTCGGGCTGAGTGACCGCCGAGAGACGGGATCTACCTGGGCGAATGCCAGTGCCCGCTTCAGCTTGCCGAAGCGCTACGCCCATCTCACGGATTACATGAGCGGCTTCTTTGCCCTCCGCCTTGAGCCCCTGCTTCCTTTGATCCGGGGTGTGGATGTCAACGGTTTCAAGTTCCTCTACGAACTCCTGGCCGTCAGCCGTGGCCGCTTGAGCACCGCGGAGGTGCCCCTGACCTTTCAACCCCGCACCTACGGCAGCTCCAAGTTGGATCTGGCCATCTTTTGGGACTTTTTGATCTCGATCCTCCATACCCTGAGCTTCCGCCTGTTGCCCAGACGCGCCATCAGCTTTGGTTTGGTGGGGATCAGCGGTGTCCTGGTGCAGTTACTGATTACCCAGCTCTTCATGGCCCTCTGGGGGTTGGGCTTTGAGCAGGCTCTGCCGATCGGCGTGATCTCGGCCGCCAGTTCTAACTACCTGATTAACAACGCCCTGACCTTCCGCTTCGCTCGCTTGAAGGGCGTTTTGCTGGTTCGCGGTCTGCTGAAGTTCCTCCTTGTGGCATCCCTGCCGGTGATGGCGAATGTGGGCTTGGCTTCGGCCTACTACAGCCTTGTTGCACCAAATGCCTTTTGGGCGCAGTTGGCCGGCATCGTTGTGGTCTTCGTCTGGAACTACGCCGCCAGCAGCCGCTTCGTCTGGAACACCCCCAACTAGTGATGCAGCGGCTTAGAACCTGGCTGGATGCCAACCCCTCTCGCGCCCTCGGTGCAGCCTTGGCGGCCCTCTTGGGCCTTTGCCTGCTGGCCTTTTTTAACCAGCTGGGCAGCTTGGGTCTGCTCGATAAGACCGAAGGGCTCTTTGTCGAGGTGCCGCGCCAGATGGAGCTGAGCGGTGACTGGGTCACCCCCCGCTGGAACGGCGAGCCCTTTTTTGACTACCCCGTTTGGGGCTACTGGATGGTGGGCCTCAGCTTCCAGCTGTTCGGCATCAGTGAATGGGCGGCCCGTTTGCCGGCTGCCCTTGCGGCCACAGCCGTGGTCTTTGCGCTCTTTGGCCTACTGCTCGCCCTCGCGCCTGCCCAGGAGTCCGTCAGTGACCGGCTTGGACGGGCCACCCTCTGCAGCGGCCTCTTGGCCTTGACCCCAGGTTGGGTGGGCTGGGGCCGCTCGTCGGTCACCGACATGTTTTTGGCCAGTGGGATCAGCCTGGCCTTGCTTGGTTTCGCGCTGGCCTATTTGCGCCGGGACCGGCCTTGGCTGCGCCAGCTCGGACATGTCGCCCTGGCGCTCTTCTGCGGGATCGCGGTGCTGGCGAAGGGACCCGTGGGGTTGCTTTTGCCCGGCCTCGTGATCATTGGCTTTCTGCTGTTGCGTCGTGATCTCTGGCCTGAGGTCCGGCAGACCCCCTGGCTGCCGCTGCTGTCCCTCTTCATCGGCGTCACCCTGCCTTGGTACGCGGCCGCGACCCAGGCGAACGGCTTCGACTTCCTGGCGCGCTTCATCGGTTTCAGCAACCTGGAGCGCTTCACCTCCGTCATCTACGCCCACCCCGGTCCCCCTTGGTTCTATTTGCCCTGGTTGCTGCTCTTGGCGCTGCCCTGGTCGCTGTATCTCCCCGCGGCGATTCTCGATCTGCAGCTCTGGGCCCCCCAGCGCTGGCACCGCGCTGATGCGGGAACGGCCCTGGCGCAATTGGCGCTGATTTGGCTGGTCGTTGTCGTCGCCTTCTTCTCGGCGGCCGCTACCAAGTTGCCTGGCTACATCCTTCCGGTTGTTCCCGGTGTGGCTCTGCTGGTGGGACTGTTCTTTGCCCCCCTTTCGGCGCGTCCCCCCCGCCCGGTCTGGCTGGATCGCCTGCAGCGCGGCAGCGGCTGGTTCAACGCTCTGTTGCTTGGAGCGATGGCGTTGGCGGCGGTGCTCGCCCCACGCCTGATCGAGGTGGACCCCTCCTATCCCGGCTTTGCCGATGCGATCGCGCGCTCGGGTTTGCCCTGGCTTCTGGCCCTGCCGCTTGCCGCCGCCTGCGCTGGCTTGATCGTCTTGCTGCGGGCCGCGAACCCGGAGGCACTGCGTTGGTTGTGGCTGCCCAATGCTGCTGGCTTCGCGGCGGTGTTGGCCCTGGTGATTCCAGTCTTGGCGCCCTTAATGGACCGCGAGCGGCTCTTGCCCATTCGGGTCTTGGCACGTCAGGCCGCCGCTGCGGCGGAGCCCGGAGAGCCGCTGTTGGTGGCGGGCTACAAGCGCTACAGCGTGGTCTTCTACAGCGGACGGCCTGTGCTGTTCGTGCACGATGCCCGCTCCGCTCGAGAGCAGCTGGAGGCGCAAGCCAGCGCTGCTGGATCGGTTTTGGTCTTGGGGTCCGATCGGGAGCTCTTGGACCTTGGCGTGGGACCGGGTGATGCGGAACTGCTCGGTCGTTTGGATGCCCACCGCTTGATCAGACTGGACCGCAGCACCCTCGAACAGTTGAGCGAAAGACCTTGATCGCCATGCCTCCTCTTGTTCGCGAGTGGCTGCACGTTCTCGGCCGGCGGCGCCTCTTCATTGCTCTGGCCATCGCGGTGGTGCTGCTGGTGGCGGGTCCCAGCCTCAAGGTCAATGCTCCGGACGCATGGGATCGGGCCCTGCTCGATGGGCTGCATCAGCAGATCCCGGAGTGGTTAGGTCAGCTGTTGCTCGTGGTCTATCAAGCCAGCGGTGTTCACGTGACCGCCGTGCTGGTGTTGGCCGTCCTCAGCTTTCTGGCCTTCAAGCGGTTTTGGCCTGATTTGGTTTGCCTGGTGGCGGGAACCGGGGGGATCTTGGTGATCGTTGACCGTCTTCTGAAGCCCTGGTTTGATCGACCGCGGCCCGACGCCAGCCTGCTGGAGCTGAGTGGCCGCAGCTTCCCCAGTGGCCATGCTGCTGGCTCGGTGGTCTTTTATTTCATGAGCTGCACCCTGCTGGCCGCCCACTATCCGCGGCTGCGCAGGCCTCTTTTTGTCCTCTCAAGCCTCTGGGTGGCGCTGGTCTGGCTGAGCACGCTCTACTGCCGAGCCCACTGGCCAAGCGACATCCTGGCGGGGGCGGCCGTCGGTTATGTGTGGCTCAGCTTCTGCCTCGCGGGGTTCACCGTCTGGGAGCGGCACCATTCCAATCCTTCCTCTTCCCATGGCTGACGTCCCCTCGCTGCTGGCTTCGCTGAAGGGACTGCGTTCAGCCCCAACGTTGTCCGCGGCTGAGCAGGGCCAGCTGTCCGAACAGCTGATGGCTGCGCTGGCCACTTGCGAGTGGTTCACCGTTGGCGTCATGGCCCCCTCTGCCGCCGTCGCCGTCGCAAGCCTGCGGGCTCTGGAGGCGCGGCTCTCCTGGGAGGCCCTGGAACTGGATCCCGCTTGCGAAGAGCTGGCCTCCATTGAGGGACCCGTCTTCCTCAAGGCCAACCAGAACACCGGGCGGTTCCTGGTGCGCCGCGAGACCGGCCTCGGCGAAGGCCTGCTCATCACCGGCCACAACCCTGAGGATCCCAGCACCGAAGACACCTGGGGTCCTCTTCCCTTAGGTCTGATCGGCTGAGCTGGGCGCACGCGACGACTGATCAAGACTTACTAGGCCTTTGGCCGGGATGGGCACTCCACTCCTTAGGCTTATCGGCTGTGATTCGGCGGCTTTTTGCTGCCTTGATGCATTCCGATGGCTGGTTCCCAACTGCGCATTGCCTCCCGCCGCAGCCAGCTGGCCATGGTCCAGACCCATTGGGTGCGTGACGAGCTGGCTAAGGCCCACGACGGTCTGGAGATCACCATCGAAGCGATGGCCACCCAGGGCGACAAGATCCTTGACGTGGCCCTGGCCAAGATTGGTGATAAGGGTTTGTTCACCAAGGAGCTCGAGGCTCAGATGCTGGTGGACCGCGCTGACATCGCCGTCCACAGCCTGAAGGATCTCCCTACGAACCTTCCCGAAGGCCTGATGTTGGGCTGCATCACCGAGCGGGAAGATCCTGCCGATGCCTTGGTGGTGCACGAGAAGCACAAGGACAAGACCCTTGCGACCCTTCCTGAGGGGGCCGTGGTGGGCACCAGCTCCCTTCGCCGTTTGGCCCAGCTGCGTCACCACTACCCGCACCTCACCTTCAAGGATGTGCGCGGCAATGTGATCACTCGCCTGGAGAAGCTCGATTCCGGCGAGTTCGATTGCCTGATCCTGGCCGCTGCCGGGCTCGGCCGCCTGGGCTTGGGGGATCGGATCCATGAACTGATCGATCCCTCCATCTCTCTCCATGCCGTCGGTCAAGGGGCCCTGGGGATTGAGTGCCGCGATGGCGACACCAAGGTGCTGGAGCAGATCAAGGTTCTGGAGCACGTTCCCACCGCCCGTCGCTGTCTCGCCGAGCGCGCCTTCCTTCGCGAACTCGAGGGTGGTTGTCAGGTGCCCATCGGCGTCAATACCCGTTTTGAGGGTGACCAGCTGGTGGTGACCGGCATGGTCGCCAGCCTCGATGGCAAGCGTCTGATTCGTGATCAGGTCCAGGGTGATCAAACCAACCCCGAAGCCCTTGGGATTGACTTGGCCCACAAACTGAAGGCCCAGGGAGCAGGAGAGATCCTGGAGGAGATCTTTGCAACCGTTCGGCCCGAGGCCTGACACCCTTCCGGAAGGGGCCCTGCCCGAGCTGGATGAGGCTCGGCCCCTTCCCTTTCAGTGGAGCCTGTTGGCATGGGCCGCCCTCGTTGGGGGCCTGACCGGATTGGCCGTTGTCGGCTTCCATGAGCTTCTCGGTCTGATCAACAACGGTTTGTTTGGTCCCGCCGTGTCCTGGGCCCTCGCTCTGGTGGGCCAGGTTCAGCCGCAGCCTCCGGTTCTTCCTGCCGAACCCTTGCCTGTGGACAGCGGTACACCGCTGCGGGCGCTGCTGCAGATCGGCCTGGGGGGGGTGGGTTTTTTGCCTGACCAGGCTCCACTGCCTCCGGACCCTGCCCCGGCTCTGGCTGGAGACCTCCCTCTGTGGTTGGCCTCTTGGCCCGTGGTGCTGATGCCGGTCCTCGGTGGATTGGGGGTTGGCGTGCTGAGGCTCTGGTCGAAGGATCTCGGCCCTGGCCTGCCCAGCTTGATGGCCATGGCCGATGGAGCTGTTCAGGCCAAGCCCAAGCTGCCGTTTCAGCGGTTGCTTGGGGCCTCGTTGAGCCTTGGCAGTGGCGCTTCTCTGGGCCCTGAGGGCCCCAGCGTGGAGAGCGGCGGAAACATTGGTCTCTGGCTGGGGATGCGCGGGGGCCTGCCCCCCGAGTCACAGAAGGCCTTGGTCGCCGCTGGCGTCGCCGCCGGACTCGCCGCGGGCTTCAAGGCGCCCATCGCTGGCGTTTTTTTCGCTTTTGAAGGGAGCTACAGCACCATTCCCGGTCGTCCCAGCATTCGCGCGGTGCTGGTGGCGGCGGTGGCCTCCGCCCTGGTGACCCAGTTGTGCCTGGGCAGTGATCCGATCTTTCGGCTCCCGGCCTACGAGGTGCGCTCCCCCCTGGAGTTACCCCTGTATCTCGGACTGGGCCTCTTGGCCAGCGGGGTTTCCCTGGCTCTGTTGCGCCTGCTGGCGGCTGGCCGGAGTCCAGCTGCCCAGCGGCTATTGGGACGGCTGCCCTCATGGCTGTTGCCAGGGTTGGGAGGCTTGGCCATCGGTCTGATGGCCCTGGGTTTCCCTCAGGTGCTGGGGGTTGGCTACGACACGATCGAGGCCCTGCTGGGCAGTGGCGGCGGGATTGCCCTGCTGACTCTGGTGGGACTCTTGCTGGTGAAGCTCTTGGCCACCGCTTTGAGCAGTGCCACGGGATTTGTGGGTGGCGGTTTTGCGCCGTCGCTCTTTGCCGGGGCTGTGTTGGGCAATGTCTACGGCCAATTGCTTGGGGACAGCGGCTTTGGTCTACCGGTGGCGGAACCTCCGGCCTACGCCATGGTTGGGATGGCCGCGGTGCTCGCCGGAAGTGCCCGTGCTCCGCTCACCGCCCTGTTGCTGCTGTTTGAGCTGACCCGGGACATTCGCATCGTCTTGCCGTTGATGGCGGCAGCCGGCCTGAGTGCGGCCCTGGTGGAGCGTTGGCAGGGCTTGGCTGACCCTGGATTACTGGGACCGGATCGACTGGAGGACCAGCGTCGTCATGCCCTGGCGGCCCTGCCGGTGCTTGAAGCCTTTGAGCCGGAGGCCCCGTTGGTCCTCAATGCTGCGGAGTCAGCCCAGTCGGCTCTGCAGCAACTGCTTTCGGCCCATGGCCACTGCTTGATGGTCGCGCAGGAGAACTGGGTCGTTGGGCTGGTGACCCTGGCGGATTTGCAGCGCGCGCTGACGGGGTTGGGGCCTGCGGTCACCCTGGCGGAGTGCCGTCGCTCCGATTTGCTGTGGCTTCCTGCGTCAGCGAACCTTGCCCAGCTGGAAGATCAGCTCCGCCCCAACGGCCTGCGTCAACTGCCGGTCTTTGATCTCAGCCTGCCTGACCTGCCCCATCTCCCCAGTGCTCTGCCCAACAGCGGATTGCCGGTGAAGGCTTTGCAGGGGCTTGCGAGTCGCGATGGGATGGCGCGTGCCGTGGCCCGTGCCCAAGCCATGAAAAAGGCCCCCGACTGGGGGCCTTGATGCCATCAGGGCCAGAGCTCAGTTGACCAGTTTGGGGGCGATGACTTCCATGTAGCGGGCCTCGCACTCCTTGACGATCTTTACGGCTTCAGCGCAGTCGAAGAAACCGTTGACGCGGCAGGTGCCGGGCTTCTTGAGGTCCTTGTAGTGCTCCCAGTAGTACTGGGTTTCCTTCAGCCAGTGGTCACCCAGTTGGGTGTAGCTGGTGATGTGGTCCATGCGCTTGTCATCGGCCAGCACGGCAATGACCTTGTCGTCGACTTCGCCGCCGTCGTCGAATTTCATGATGCCGATGATCCGGGCTTCCACCAAGGAGCCAGGCACCAGGGGCTCGGTCACGCCCACGATCTCGATGTCGAGGGGATCACCATCCTCATCCCAGGTGCGGGGGATGGTGCCGTAGGCGAAGGGATAGGCCAGGGAGGAATAGCCCACGCGATCCAGCTTGAGGTGACCGGTTTCGGTGATCAGCTCATACTTATTAATCGTGTTGCTGTTGAGCTCCACGATGGTGTTCAGCCGCAGCTCCGCTTCATCGGCAAAGGCCGGCAGCACATGCAGCAGGTTGAGCATCGTGCGGCTTGGGGCGTGGTCGATGTTCGCCATCAGGGCAGCGGGCCTAAAGATGGGCGGCATCCTACGGAGTTCCCGGAACAGCCTTGATGGCCGGGCTGATTAGGCCGCCAGAGCTTCAGAGTCCTGGTCAAGCTCTGCCTGGTCTTGATCCCGCTTGGCTTCAAAGGCCTGAATCCAGGACCAGGCCTCTTCCGCTGAATCGGTGAATTGGAAGAGCTCCAGGTGCTCTTCGCGGATCAGGCCACAGTCCGCTAGGTAGTCGAAATCAATCAGCCTTTGCCAGAAGGCTTTGCCAAAGAGGATCACCGGCATTTGACGCTTGATCGCCGTCTGACGCAGCGTGAGCACCTCAAAGAGTTCATCGAGGGTGCCGAAGCCACCGGGGAAGAGGACGGCAGCGCTGGAGCGTTTGACGAAGTGGAATTTGCGCAGGGCGAAGTAATTGAACTGGAAGCAGAGCTCGGGGCTGATGTATGGGTTGGGTTCAGGTTCTCCGGGGAGCTTGATGCTCAGACCGATTGAGCGTCCCCCTGCATCAAAGGCGCCGCGGTTCGCGGCTTCCATGATTCCCGGCCCCCCTCCCGTGACGATGACGTGGTTGTGGTGCCCGGCCTGCTGATCCGCTGAGACCAGCCGAGTGAACTCTCTGGCCTCGTCGTAGTAGCGCGAAAACTCGAGTTGGGTTTGGCTGCGTTTGCGTTGTCGCTGCAAGGCAGGGCTATCGGGGTCGCGGGCGAGCTCAGCTTCTGCGGCGGCGAGCCGCTGCTCGGCAGCGCTGCGCTCAATGATGTTCACACCACCGAAAATGATGATGGTGGAATCAATGCCTTCGGCGTCGAGGATTTGCTGCGGCTTGCTGATTTCAAGGAGCATCCGTACACCGCGCATCTCGGCGCTGCACAGGAGGTCTTCATCGGAATGGGCCAGCTGATAGCTGGAGGACTGCAAGATCTGATTGAGGTTTTCACTAACCAAGCGCTCGTCTTCACTGCGCCTGGTGTGGGGAGCTGCTGAAGAGTTCAGCGCTGGGCTATTGACGCTCCGTGCCCGATCCCTGGTCGTCAGATCGAAACTCGCCTTGCGGGGGAATTGATTGGCCACTTCTTTCTTCTCGCGCAGGCACATCACAGCGCGATGGTCAGCGTTTGCACACCTTTGTGCCGTTTCTTCACGGAGCGGCTAGTCCGCGCCCAGTCGCTCGAGCTTCCCTTGCAGGTAGCGGATGAAGGGGTGATGGCCCAGGGGTCTGCCGGTGATCTGCTCCACCAGTTCCATGGCGTTCACGCTGCGTCCCAGTGGATAGATCTGCTGTTGAAGCCACTGGCCCAGGGCGGCGTCCTCGCCTGACTCCAGTAGTGCTTCGATTGGACCGAGTTGGGCTTCGATTGTCTCGCTGATTTGAGCGCTGATGAGGTGGCCAAGGGCATAGGAGGGGAAGTAGCCAAAGAGCCCCTCGCTCCAGTGCACGTCTTGCAGGCAGCCCTCTCGATCCGTGTTGGGTTCGATGCCGAGGAGTTCTTTCATGCCTGTGTTCCAAGCACTGGGGAGCTCCTCGACGGGCATGCCTCCCTCCAGTAGCGCTAGCTCCAGCTCATAGCGCAGCAGTACATGCAGGCCGTAGCTCACCTCATCGGCTTCAACGCGGGTTAATCCCGGTGCGATGGGGTTGAGGTCGCGCCAGAAGGCCTTCGGGCTTCCCCAGACATCGTTGCCAAGGGCTGCCGCGAAGCGTGGATGCCAGCGGTTGGCTAGGGCTTGGCTGCGGGCCAGCCGGTTTTCGTAGAAGAGGCTCTGGCTTTCGTGAACGCCCATGGAGGTGGCTTCACCCAAGGGCCAGGGGAACCAGTGATCCCCCGTTCGAGGGAGCCCCTGTTCGTAGAGGCTGTGACCCCATTCATGGGCGGTGGCGAGGAAGGCCGAGAAGGGTTGGCCCTCGACCACGCGGCTGGTGATCCGGAAGTCATCCGGACCCAGGGTGCTGGAGAACGGGTGGGGTGAGCGGGCCCGGCGGCAGCGCTTCGGGTTGTACCCCCACTCCTGCAGCAGTTGATCGCAGAGGGTCTCCTGGACTTGCTCGCTGAGATCCCAGCGCTCAGCGCTGCCCTTGGGGAGCGCCTGGGCTTGCTCGAGCAAGGGCGGTAGTTCGCTGCGCAGGGGAAGCAGCCAGCGGTTGAGCGCCTCTTTGCTGATGTCTGGTTCAAAGGGTTGGGCCAGGATTTCCCAGGGGCTTCGTTCCTGGCCTGAGGCATCCCGTTCGGCCGGAGCCAGTTGGCGTGCCTGTTCGAGCCGCAGATCAATCAGGTTTTGGAGGGCCGGGGCAAAGCGGGCGAAGGCGTTGTCGCGCTTGGCCTCCTGCCAAAGGGCGTAGCCCTGGGCCTGGGCCTGGGCGAGTTGCCCCACCAGGGCAGGATCCAGGCGGGACTGCCGCTCCCATTGCTGGCGCAGCAGTTGGAGGTTGCGCTGCTGCTCGTGACTGGCCTGGGCTCCTGCTTCGGCCTCGGCGCTGGCCAGCAGGTCCGCGTATTCCGTTGAGGTCTGCCGCTCGTGCAATTGCAGGGCCAGCAGGGCCAGTTGCTCGCCGCGCCAGTGGGCCGATCCCGGCGGCATGGCGGTGTTCTGGTCGAAGTAGAGCGTGCTCTGAATCCCTCCGAGCAATTGGGTGGTGTGCAGGTGGTCGCGAAGCTGTGCGTATGCCTGTCCTGCGCTCAAGGGATTGCCCGGCTCTGGGCGCGACCCTAGGCGTGTGACAGGGATCACGGCCGGGCTTGATCTCGCTCATGCCCGTTGCTTGGCGCAGCCCCGAGGCTGAAGGGAGCGTCAGCCCGAGCCATGTCAGCCCCAAACCTGCTTCGTAACGCCCTGGCCGCATGCCTTTGCTTGTCTTCCGCCCTGCTCGGCTCGGCCGCCTTAGCCGGTGAAACAGCCCCTTCGTCCCCAACGCTCTTCAAGGCCCTAGGCCAGTTGGGGCAGCGCTGCCTCAGGATTGATATCCCTGGCTTTCCGTGTCCAGGAGTCGGATCAAGCTGGCCGCGCCCTGTTCCGCGTCCGCACCCAAGCGGCTCAGACCTGGGGAAATTTGCCTCGCTTTTGATCTCGGGCAGCTTGGACAGGCTGCTCCCTCTCGAAACCGGAGCGCAGCGGTTTTTGATTGATCCCCGCTGGGATCAAGGCAAAAAGGTCGCCCTCGGTTCTATCGAGGTGCGGGTCGGCCAGACGCTGCTGTCTGACTGCAACGGATTGGCGTTTGCTGGCGCTTTCAAACCGGTGAGCTCTGTTCGCTCGGAGCGCTATCAGTTTTGGAGTTTCCAGAGCGGTGGCCTCATCAGCACGTTGAGGGCCTGCCCTGATGCAACCAGGTACGAGCGGCTGGTGTGGATGTCTGGGAAGCCCGCTCAGATCCCCTGGAGCGGTCGCGCCACGGTGATCGATCTGCCCGAGGGCTGGACGTTGCAGTGGCGCCGCCAGGGCGGCAGCAGCCCTGGACCCTGGATCAACATTCGTTCACTGCAAACGCGTCTCAGCTCCAGTGGAGCTGCATCGCCATAGCCCCTTCAAGACTCAATTTGACCGGGCAGTTTTCAGCGGCTTTGCGCAGGACCTTTCGGGCCTTCTCATCGAGGTGGGCCGGTAGTTCGATCCAGACCTCGAGTTGGGCGATCTTGCGCGGGGCCTCGCTGGTCATGACTTTCTCGACCCGGGCGGTACATCCCTTGAGATCCCAGTCGTGGCGTTCGGCGACGATGCCCATGATCGTCAGGATGCAGGTGCTCAGAGCTGTCGCCACCAGGTCGGTTGGTGAGAAGCGCTCGCCCTTGCCTTGGTTGTCGCTTGGAGCATCGGTTTCCAGGGCGGAGCCCGATGGCGCGTGCAATGAGGCACAACGGAGGTCCCCGCTGTAGCTGCTGTTGATCTGGGTCACGGGGCGCCGAGTGGTTGCCGCCAGGTTGGCAGTTTTGTCTCGCTTCGCTTAGGTAGATCTGTCAATGTTTCTTCTGATGGGTCCCGCAGCTTCCTCACCGATGCTCGGCTTGGCCAAGGCCATACAGCTATCGGTTGCGCCTGTCTTTTTGATGACAGGCATTGCGGGTCTATTGGGTGTGATTAGTAATCGTTTGGGAAGGGTGCTGGACCGTGCCCAGCGGCTGCAGAGCGTCACGGATGAGGCCATGGATTTGGCCTTACTCAAACGGCGAATGACCTTGCTCACCCGTGCCAGTGAAGCGGTAACTGCAACAGGTGTTCTCGTTGCGACCGTGGTCGCGGTTACCTTCATTAGCACAATCGCCGTCATCGACCTGACGGCGATTGTCGTGCCGCTATTTGTTGTAGCGATGGCTTCGCTGATCGTTGGACTATTGACCTTGCTTTTGGATGCACGCGTCTCAGCGCGTCTGATCCTTCGTCGATTTTAGTTGGCAGCTACCATGCTTTTCGCTGCTTAGACATAGAAATATACATGCATGCTGCAACGAAAAAGTCTTCGCGCTCGATAAGATCAACCATTTAATCAGATGAGGCCCGAACAAGACAGTTTCTGAGTGTGATGTGGCAAATGCACTAAAACTCAAAGATTTTTAGGTGTCAAAAACTACATCCGGTCCTTCCGATCCTCGAGAGAACTGATAAGGCAGGTGATGCGCAGAATATGCTCATCCCTGTTCTCAAAATGCTTGCTTGTATCTAGAAGTCGACTTGCTAAGCGTAGTAATCCGAATAAAGTAAAGTAGTAGACATTCTCATGAGCGGATAAATATGAGGTGGGTAGAGGCTTTCCCATGAACGCTGAAACTGCGACAATCCATCCCAAATCAAAGTAGACCGGAGATATGCCACAATATTCCCAGTCATAAAGCTGAAGCATCATATTATCTCCTTTGATTGTATTCTGAACTAAATAATCACCGTGGACATATGTCAGGACATCTACTGGGGGTCCGATCTCGATTCTCTCTAGAAAAGGAGCCAAATGTGAATGAAGAGATATGTGCCTTCTTATATAGGCTTTGAAGTAAAGGTATGGGGAAAAGATCTCCTGATTAGTCTCGGGATTCGAAATGCACGACTGACCCTTAATAGTATTTGCAAGCTCTAGGGCTGTATGCAAGTAATCGTCAGAAGTTGGCTTCACGCCGAAGAAGCAATCGTGAAAGCCTAAATAAGATGTATTGCTTAGCGGAATAGAAGCGTTGAGCGTAGGGTACCTGAGGTTACATAATATTTCACTGGTTGAAAAAAAATTGGTGGAAACCAGAAAGGAATGAAACTGTCGACTATCTTTGAAATGCCGACATACCTGAAGCTCTTTGATTGCTTCTAATGTCACCAGGCATGAGCTTGCATCCAATGGTGCAAGGTATGACACCTCTGATGTGCCTTGAAAATATGCTTGAAAGTCAAACAAGTCAACCTCTCCATATTTGTAAGTAACTACACGACTTTAGGTTCAAATCATGACGATGCTTCAAATCGGTGATTTCTTTAGGGAACAGGAGATATTTCCAGAGATACGAAAGCACGCACTGTATCTTATGAGGTCGGGAGATCTTGATCTAAAGCATATTTGGGACTTTATCGCTTCCGATATTCAAGAGCAATGGAGTCCAATCAAGTACTCAATTCCTGATCTCTTATTCATGGATCAAAACACCCTTGGTTTTCACCTCTGTATTCATCTAATGAATATGGTGCGCGACCAAGATGACATCCATGGTGTGCCGGCACCCACCAGATTCCCACTTGAACAGCCGGTCTGCAATGAAAAATACATTGAACTTAGGATTAAGCACACACATGACATATTACATGTATTGACCGGTTTTAATACTTCTCCTGTTGGAGAAACAGCACTACAAGCATTCTATGTTGCTCAGTCGCTCTTGCCTCTCTCAGCCCTCTATTGCTTTAGAGATATAGGAAAACATATTTGCTCTCCTGATGAGGCCTCACATACACAGATGTATGCTCTTGCAGCTGGCTTAGAAGCTGGTTTAAAGGCTGCTGATTTTTGTGCGTTACGCAGGCTTGAGGAGTTTCTTTCTGAGGACTTAGATCAAGTCAGAAACCAACTCCATATTCACGTGTCAGTGGGCCGTCCTTGGAGTATTGATCATTAAGATATACATCAATTGCTGATGCGTTGCCTGTGCTGGCTATCTTGTAAAAGCAACGCAGACTCTGCAAATGTCAGTTGAAAAGGCAAATGCTTTCATTGATGCCATCAAAAAGGATGGCCCCTCTCCCCAGTTGATTGACGAGGCCCGCAAGAGCTTCACCAAGGAGCACCTTCACGAAGCGATCAAAGCTCGAGGTGTCGACCTGAAGCAAGCTGCTGGTGGTGATACTTGTGGGTGGGTTGCAGTCGGAGTTGGCGTGGCTGCTCTGTTCTGATTACTTAAAAAGTACAGGCCCTCATTCGAGGGCTTTTTTTATGCTTGAGACGAGGTTATCCGAAACCGATAACGGATTCCTGCATCAGATTCTTTCTATCAAAAATCTTTTTGACGTCACTAGAGTCTCGAGTATTTCTGGATTTTCTCGAGAAGATCTAGGTGTTGCGATCGCATATAGACCTAACTCGAAAGTGATGTCTCAGAGTGCTGGGAAAGGAGTTCACCAGAATCAGGCTTTTATCTCTGCAATAATGGAAAGCTTTGAGTGTCATAGTGCTGAAAATATTGGACCTGATCTTGTCGCGCCACAGGATCAGTTAGGCACTATGGCGTCTGATCCGAAGCAAATGTCTATAACAACACTTGATTATGACTACTCGTCTAACCAACGTTGGGTCCTATCCACAGATCTTGTAAACAATCAAAAGGTCTTCATACCATTTGAAAGTGTGAGCCTTGACTTTAGAGAACTCACCGATTCAGGCTGTCGAACACCATTCTATCGATCATCAAATGGGTTAGCCTCTGGTGCATCTGAAGATGACGCAATACGGTCTGCTCTCTATGAAATCGTAGAGCGCCATAGCATCACGATCAACGAGTTAATGCATACCGATAAGAAGAAAAAGGTTGGTGATGAGAGCATTGAGAACTCCGTCTTATCACAGCTGTACCAGAAACTAAAGGCTTACAATACTTCTATCAAAGTCGACCTTTACGATAATACAATCTTTGCACAGTTTCCTACATACAAATGTATTCTCTTTTGTGATGACCGAAGGTGGGTGGGCTACGGTACCCACTCAAATGGAGTCACTGCCGCTACTCGTGCAATAACGGAGGCAAATCAAGCTCGACTGATTGAGATCTCTGGAGCAAGAGAGGACATGAATAAAGAACTATACCTTTACGGTTATCCAGAGCTGACGAGTACTAACAGAGTTATAGAGGAGGCAGGTCTTCGAAATATCGATGTGAGTACAAGTCTCACCTCGAGAGAGCTTGTTGATCAATTGAAGACTATTCATCACAAGCCACTTTATTTGTTTCGTTATCCACAGCAAGACGATCACGTTCATGTTGTACGCCTTGTTTCTGAAGGTCTTCATGGCTACTTGGTACCTGGATATCAGCACATGAGCATTCTTGCTAACAATCTGGTCACACCCACTGCACCTTTCCATATGGATAAACACTCACCGGCGGCAGGCTTGTGAAAACAGTTCTTTATGCAGGCCCAAGCCTCTCCAACGTAGATCAAGAGCTTTTAAGCGGACTTATAGTTCGCGGTCCATGTAAGCAGGCAGACTTATTTGCTGATATTCATAATGATGAAATCTCATCCATCATTATTGCAGATGGACTATACAAGACTATCCCAGCTCCTTGGCATAAAGAAATACTCTTTGCAATCGAGAATAAAAAGCGTGTCATTGGAGTTTCAAGTATTGGTGCTTTACGTGCCGCTGAGCTAAGCGACTTCGGGATGATTGGATTTGGAAAAGTCTATCAATATTTCTGTAATGATTTAAGAGATGATTCTGATGTCGCTCTTTTGCATCATCCTGAATCTCATGGATGGACTCCGACTACCATGGCATTTGTTGACTTATTCTTCCATATTCGAGGCTGTGTTGACCGAGGACTTATCGCACAGCATCACCATAATCAAATACTTGAGGATATTCGTGCGTGTAACTTTGAATACAGAACTCCTCCAGTAGTATCGGCAATTCTCAAAAACTACGTCGGCTCAATCGAGGCAAAAAAAATCCTTCAAGGCTTCTCATCACAGAAGTCACGTGATCTTTCGGTCTTACTTACCGATAGAAAATATCTTGAGCTCAAATCAAATGTAGCTCCTCAAACATTATCCTGGACGCCATTTGTATCCAGACAACTCTCCAAGGATATACCAATCAGTCTTTCCTTAAATCAAAAGGATCACGCAAATACAATCAGTAATTTCACGAGCTTCTGCTTTTTACGTTATCCTGAGGAAATGAACCTTATTTACCAGTCAGTCTGGGCAGAAATGTTAATGACTGACTCCAATCGTATCGAGGCTAATCATGATCCATCTATTGGACTCTCGCGAAACAAGCTGACTAGATCGAATTCGATTCCATACGTGGTAGACCAATACAATAATAGCAGTCAAAACCAAATCAGCATTTATAAAAATGATCAGATATCATGTTGCGATGGGTTGTTAAAAATTAAAGACTTCTTTGAGAAGAACTCGAGCAGTTCATATGACTTCAGTCGGACAGTCTTGTCTGATGAGTTTAACCACGCATACAAGACTTGGCTCAAGAGTACAACAAAACTCAGCGACGACACTCAGATTCATCTGTCAGAACTTAAGCATGAATGTACTAATTACATTCTATCAATGCTTATAGCCGATGATACTCTTGATGTCCAACAGGTTTTAGGCGCATACAAGGTTACAGAGTTCTTTAGTCTGGTTATCCCCTATAGAGATCAGGCAAGACTCCTCCTATCTCACCGATTACGAGACTCAAAGGATATTAAGCAATGGCTTAACGACTGGGAAATGCTTCTTCAAGGATGTGATGACTTTCTACCTCATTCGCTCTACCAAAGCATGTTGTCGCAAGCTGAGATCATGTCCGCGGCCAAGAAGATCAACGAATGTGCCTCTAAGTACCTCTTCCCTATACGCAGTCAAGATGACTATCTTAAGTTCTATTATCTTGACTTGTGGCAACTTATCAATATTGCCTGCAAAGCCTTGCCTTGAGTTTAATGCACCATATCCGAATCATAGACTTAAAAGAAGCCGCGAGTAAGACGGCGATTGTATTTAATAAGTATCTTCTCAAGACGCTCACGCTTTCAGGGGATACAACTGAATCTTATGCTTATCGGTCAAGAGACTCTATTTGTGACTATCTAACTGTGGTCTCCCAAAAGCATGGACATCTATGCCTCTGGCCCTCAATGTTTTGCTCAGAAATATGGCAGATTCTTCTTGAACTAAGGGAAGAGACTACTCTTGACTTTGAAATCAGGCTCTATATTAACTCATATATTGGATACCAAGATAGGATTGCTGGCTTTATACGGGGATCATCTAGTTGCGATAAAATCTTTTTCAATGGCCAGTTTACATATGACCTAGTCAAACGATTTGGCCCTTCATCTAAGACTATAAATGCAATCATCAAGCCAGTCAGTATTTCTATTCCGTCGTCTGCCTCCCAACAGAAACGTGAAGGAATCGCGATAATTACACGTCTGAGCTCTTTCAAAAGAACAATTGACGCCATTTCTGGTTTATCAACAGTCGATAGCTACAGTAATATTACCCTCTGTGTTTTCTCCCCATCGACCGAAGCTGAGAGTCAAATACGTGATCTCATACAGGAGAAGGCAGACGAATCTAGAGTCGTAATTGATTGGAGATACAACCTTAACTCATCTGAGGTCTCTGAAGTTCTCTCCCAATCAGTATTCTGCCTGATCTTTTCAACCAGCTACGAGGAAACGCAGGGAAAGATTATCATTGAAGCTGCAGCAGCCGGATGCTTACCAATTGTCAATAACTGGAACGGTCTCCCAGAACATATTGACCCAGAATTTGTAGTGCCTACATCCTGGAGTATTCAGGATGGTCCGTACGTTTGTGACTCTAATGTGAGGGACGTGCTCATTAAACTGCAGGCTAAGCTGGAAGTTGAGCCGCACTACATCTCTAGGGAATGTTTGCGTATCTATAACAAGTATTTAGCTCAATGCAACAACACTAGCTTTATCGCTATTACTTGTAGGCAAGAGTCCTTTAGTTACCAGTCTATTCTCAGCCAATACACACATTCAAAACTCTGTCTAGATGTGCCTAGCCTTTCAGACTGCATCTCTACGCAGGATCCATACCTCTATCTCGCCTCACGTAAACGGTACATAGCCGCAAACCCCGAGCCAGTTGATCTTCATCTTTCGGACTTTACTTGGATCTCTAACTGCCAGTTTAATGACCGATGTATTTATCTTTTAAACGAGCTCATCGATGAGTGCTCTGATGGAAGCCTGAAATCATATGACTACAACGAGATTATCGCGCTACTCGCAAGAAAAAAAGTATTCGAGAACTATTCTTTAATATTATCCCTTCTTGTTCAACTTGAATAGACTGATAAAATATGAAGCCACGACTACGTCTGTTTGTCTAAAATATTATAGTTTGTATTGCTTATCAAAGCATTCGACTATTGATGCGTCTGATGTGGTCGCAAGAATACTAGATCCATTCTTTTTGAAGTAGCTGATTATCTTTCTTACTTCCTCACGGTCCGAGCCTGTAAGAATATCATCAATGAAAATATACCTCGACTTTCGTAAGGCTGCGCGCACAAGAAATATCCTCTTCTTATAAACATCTGGTACAGTACTGGCGTGAGGGGATATGATCGTTCCAAGCTTTAACGGTAGAGAACCGATGAATTCATCCAGGCTAAAGTCCTTCAGACATTGATCAACTTCGCCTTGGCCAACATCAATTCCATGGCATATGTTATCGAAGATAGTGCCTTGCCTTACTTGCAAGTTTTGGGGGACATTGCCTAGAAAAGAACGGTATATCCTTGGTGAAATTGTCTTTAAGTCATGGCCTGACACAATTATATTCCCAGAATAACTCTCATGAAGCCCAGAAAGAACTTCTAGTAGAGTCGTCTTACCGCTACGAGGCTCTCCAACAATTACAGCAGCTTCTCCAGAGTTAAGCTCCAACGTAACACCACTCAGTATCAAGCGCTTATTCGAATCGGCTCCACGGTAACCGAAAGTTAGTTCACTTGCTCTAAGTGATCCATTAAATACTGAAGGAGTCTTCTCAATATTGCCTGGTTCTGATGGTAGCGATACGACTTCCATCGCCCTTGACCAGTAGACACTTAATCGCACGAAAGAAGTAATCGATTTATCGATTGCTGACTCAAAGCTTGCAAGAAATGTCTGTGTACATGTCAGAAAACTCACAACGCCACCCACAGTTAATACTTCTTTTGCAGTTCCTGCGTGAGCAAGATGATAGGCATACGGAAGTAAGAATATGTAGAGAATATATGTCGTTGTCCCAGACAACGTGTCAACCCTGTTGCGTACCCTTACAGCCCCAAAAACCGCGTCCAAAAGCGGCGAGATGACCTCACTGAACCTCAGGAGTAGATGTCGCGTTGTACCCGCTGCCCTAGCAGCCGCCACACCGCTGATTGAATCATTTGTTGTTTCCAATAACTTCCCATCTAACTCTGTAAGCTCCCTAAAGTATTTTAAGCGTTGAAATGCCCCAATTAATGTTGCTATTCCTAGAACCAGACCACTACACATCACGATCAGCGACAACTGCCAAGAATAAATAAATAGATAAACAAAGTTAAAGATGACCGAGAGAAATGCCGTCAAGATAGGCGTCAAATTTGAGGTTATAGTTGAACGCAAATCAGATATTCCCATTATTCTATTCTGGAGGCTTCCAGGAGAGTACAGCGAGACCTCGTCAAGCTTTACCCTTAAGAATCTATCCACAATCATTGTCTGTAGATTCGAGTCTGTAACCACTTCAAATCTCACCAGATATCGAGCCTGCAGGAGCTGGATAATATATACAAGAGAAAGGGCGAGAACAGCCGATGCACCAAAGAACAATAATGAGTAGTAATCCCCGAATGGTATGTATAGAGATGTAAGCTGTGTGACAAGAACAGCAGGAATTAAGGTCGCCGCAGACAACACTAATGAGATTAATAGAACAGAAAGAAAAGCACCAACAGTGTCTCTAAGTCCATATCTTGCAAAGTCCCAGGCGTTACCATTTTCAGGAAACTTTGGATAAATAGTCAGTATCTGCCCTGAGACGTGATGCTCGCTGTCTTTACAATAATCTGACCCCTTAGTTGTTAAAATCTTGTACCCTAGTCTGTAGCGTACGTACGCGGATACACCTCCATCATCAGAAAGGAACAAGTAACTTCTATTATCACTGACGATTTCAGGGGCCACTGAAATCCTATATGAAACACTTGATACATTAAGTAGCCTTAGCAGTGCGTCCTGCTCACTCTTGCAATTGGATAAGTTTACTGATGTATATAGCCTAGTCGCCCGCGACTCTCTTCTGATAATTAGACCTGCGCAGAACAGCACATTTTCGAATTTTCCTCCTGAACGCTCTATGTTCTCTGCTGAACTATTGTGTCCTAAGTACTCTTCGAAATTCTCGACAGAGGCGTTATAAGCACGCACTTCAGATTCTGCGAGGATTCTTTCCCTTCGTTGAATCCTATTGTCTAACAGTCTATGCAGATGACTCACGGTTTCGAGTAACCGCATAACTGAGTCATCTTCACAGCGTGTCAATAGACTGAATTTTGCATCACCATAAATTGTAAATGACTCATTCTTCGGAACCAATATCTTAACTTGATTATCTACACCGCTGCCCTTGTCATCAAAAGAATGAACTCCATCTTTGCATTCAACAATAGCTATTTCTGAGCTACTATTAAGGAAGAATCCGCTCTCTAGATCCTCAGGCTTTGTTATAAGACCACTTCTACTAACCGACTGATCATGTGCCGATAGTCCGAGTAAGGATAACCTGGTATTTAAATAGATATTCTCGAGCGCTCGACTGAGCAGTTCTGTATCGTCAGCTGGATCTACGCAGTGCCTCAGTAGTGCATCAGCCTTCGACTCCTCGTTGATTCCAAAGGGTACTAAATCAACGGTCGCCTCTCCACGTAGCTTCTTCCAGAAGTCTGAGTCAGTTTTTCCTGGTCTTATATCGAATAGATGAATTCCCTCAAGTAATTCACCGTGAGCCAACTCGTAGCTTATGTAGACCCTTGCATATGTAGACTGAGTTGTTGTCATCTCAATTCCTCCTAATTGCCTGATTGGCTTGCTTCTTCAGTATTTCTGTTGATAGCTCTTGCGGATTCGTTTCAACAAGCTGCCCTTCCGACTTAAGGACAAATGAGCGGTTTGCCAGCTCTATGTATTCGGGGCTATTAGATACAAAAATGACTATCGGTACGAAACGTGTAATCTTAATTAGTGCCTCTAACCCATACTCCCCAAGTGATTCCAGACCGCTATCAATCAAAACGATTCTCGGATTCTTGGATAATGCCCTGCTCAATCCAATTATTATCTTATCAGTATTACTGACTGGTATTGAGGGCCCAAGTCTAGAACTTAATCCATTTGGTAGCGACTTTGTAAGATCATTAAAACCATATAGATTTAGGGTCGCCGTGACCTCCCTCTGTGACACTTGAGGGTCAAATACGCCTACATTCTCTACAAGACCTGCAGCAAAGAGATAGCTGTTAGATGTCACAAAAGACATTGTATATCCAAGTACATCAGGTGGTATCTCACCTATCTCTTTACCACAAACATGTACATCTCCTGACGTAGGCTTTAATAGACCGATCAGAAGATTCAAGAGCGTTGTCTTTCCGATACCTGGATTTCCAGATAGAGATACGACGTCTCCGGAATTCAACTTGAAGCTCAGCCCATCTATGACAGGATCAGCCGATGACGTGTATCTGTAGCCAAGGCCGTTTACTTTTAGCGTTGGTGATAGATCTAGTTTGAGCTTTCCGGGCTGCTTCAGATCAATGATGCCACTTGAGTTGTCATCAGTTGCATCATATTCTCCAACACTATAATATTCTTGCTCACCCCAGAGATCGTTCAGTCTATTTACATCACCTACAGCATTCTCGAACTGTTGGTTTGTACCGGACAATGTCCCAACAGGCTTTAAGAAAGCAAGGGCGATCAACCGAAAGCTAATAAACTCACCCAGACTTAGTTTGCCCATCATGATAAATAAGCCGGATAAAATAACTATTAGATAATCTGCCAGTTGGTTCGTGAATGTCGTCGTACAAGCATTGCGCTTCTGCACATAAGAGATCTTTTCGCTTACAGACTGATATTGACTGAAATTATCTGACCAACGTTGAAATAACGATAACTCAAGGCCATTCGCTTTCACTGAGTGGAAATCATTGGCCATCGTTAGTATATTTGATGTCATCTTGCCTTTCATCAAGGAGCTCTTCTGAGACAGAACTCTTAAGCTCTCGGCTAATCTGTACAACAAGTACGAGTTTCCTACTCCAATCGCTATAACGACCGCACCGAGTATTAAGTTGTAGCTCAGCATGATCAGCCCATAGATCACCATTGTGATTATTCCCACCACCGATGACGCCAGTGGCCCAGACAACGTGTTTGCTAAGGAGATATTCAAGGTGTTTCTTTGACTCACCTCCCCGAGGTCTCTTAGTGCATAGAAGGTAACAGGCATATCCAATAACTTCTTGGTTGTCTTTTCTAGAAGCCTTGACAACGTCGAAAGTTGAAACCGCCTAAGTATAAGCTGCTCTATGTACTTGCCCGTAAAATAGATACCAACAAGGAGAGCGAGTAGCCAAATGTAGCTATTCGACGCATCAACTTCTGACAGTATTGTATCGGTGAAATATCCTATATATGAACTTAGAGCAATTATCGGAATCGTAAGTACAGTCGCTATGGCGCAATAAAGCAATAAAGCGTATCTCTGATCCTTGACTAACTCTGCTATCTCAATAATGTTATTTGGCTTTTTACCACTCGGACAGAAATCCTTGCCAGGCTTTGCACTGATCGCTAGTCCGGAATATTCCTTAGTGAATTCTTCTGGTGTTGCTTTACGATAACCTTTTGCCGGATCACTGATCAGAAACTGATGGCCATCATATCTCTCTAATACAACCCAATGATCCTTGTTTATCCATGTAATACATGGGAGGCCACAAGTTGGTTGGTTACTCTTTAGTTCATCTACGGAAGCTTCGTAGCCATCTGATTCAAAGCCCCTACGTTTGAGTGCTTGAACGATGTTATACGCATTTGATCCATCTTTTGTGATATTGACGTCATTTCTGCACGTCTCCGTACTAAGCCAATTATTGTAGTATCCATTGATTATCCAATAAGATACAGCTCCACATTCAATTGCTTCAATCTGAATCTTTGATGGTGTTTTAAACTTCATCCGTCTATCCCAAAGAACTTCTTCGTTGCTGGAATGCCAATCGTGATAGGTGGCACCCTCTTTGTAATCACTGAGACATCAGCGAGCAGGCCTATGCGTGGAAAGAGCGCAGGATTATTCGACGGCGGTCCAGAGCCATTGATCCATTTGTACCCTGTATGACTACGTCCATTAGGTACAAGACCTATGATTACCTGTATTGTTTTATTGGCATCCACTAGGCTATCTGCCAGTGCAATCGAACCAAGCAATCCTGATGCTTCATTCTTAGTGACTGGAAGAACTGATACCTCTCGGACCCGGCCAAGAATGAATCCATAGGTATTCGGCAGGATATTGGATGGTAAAACATGTACCTCCTGTCCTTTTTTCAGCTTTGCAGCCTGCAGTGGTGAGAAGTATGCAATTACTTCTAGAGGATTCGCCGCATTCCAGGACTCTTTACCTTTCCCGCTCAGTATCTCCATCTGAAGCAATGCACCACTTGGTTCATTCTTCTGGCCAATATTTGCGAATACATTCAGGACTTTACCCGGATAGTCAGTCTTGATATCCGACGCAACTGTTCTTGTAGCACGAGCTGCTTCGAGCTCTGCTTTTAGCTTCGCCAGATTTGCGTCAGAACGGATAACCTCATCTTCACTATTTAGCAAGTCCTGAATTGCACTCTCGTACGACTGCTTGGCACTCCTTACAGTTGTCTTTGAGATTACCCCGGACTTCTGTAACTCTACTGCTGCTTGAAGGTAATCTTCTGACGATCGAATTGATTCTTTCTGTTGGGCTAGTAGTCCCACATATGAGTTCGAACTGTATTGTCTTTTGTGCTCAGCCTCGGCAATCTTTAAGTCATTGAGTGCAGATTGAACCTTCTCATCTTGTGCTGCATAACGCACTCTAGCTACTATTTCACCTTTCTTTACTACCGATCCGGGCTTGACAAATATTTCTGTGATGACACCCCCCTCATATCCTGACTGAGATACTGTTGCTAATTTAAATGGTTTGGAAATCAAACCCTCACCACTGACCTTTTCTGGTATTCTTCCAAGTAATGCCCATCCCAAGACGCCGCTGCATGCGGCAATTGACAGCGCAGCCCAATATTTGATAGGGGTAACTACAATACTTACTGTACCACTGTATTTTAATGGATCAACAACTTTAGCCCTTTTGTCTTCTTGTTTACTGCTGCTTTCGCGGTCGGGCACGTCAAATCTTTTCTACATCTTTAAAAAATAAGTTGCCCGTCTTTCTGTGTCACCCTTTCCGTTACCATTTGTTGTGTTCTTTTGTGCTAGGTTCCGTTTGACTGCGTGTAGTGTTGGTATGCGACATGTTCTCTTCGCAATCCTTCCTCTGATTATTCCTTCTTCGTCTCTGGCATTTCAACTCCCAGACCCCTCTTTATCTGCTATCCCAGCTTCCTCCGAAGTCAATCAGCTTCTTTGTCTGGATCGGCGTCATCCCTCTGTTGCCAAGGCCCTTCGTCTTCTCGATCAACCCGAATACTGTTCTACTGCAACCTTCTACAACTTTCTTGACTACCGTGACGGCGATGTTTCTATTGACAATCTCCAGGATGTTCTGGATCTTACGAAGCAGTCTCCAGCAGTCATATCTGCTGATTTTTCTTACCTAGCTTCCAAGGATCAGCAGGCTTCATTCTTCATCCAGGCCTTTGCCCCTACATTCTCGATCTCTTCCGGCAGCTGGTCTAGCATTTATTCGAACAGTTCTACCTTGACCAAGCCTACGCCAGCTTCTGGTCAGCCATCAATCACGCAACGCTATTCCAACTCGTCTGCCCAGGAGTATTCTTCCTCGCTGAGTCCAACGATCAGTGTCCCCCTTTTTGATCCATACTCTATAAACCTTGCATTCTACTATCGTAACTTATCTTTCTCAACCGCTTATTCGTCCTCTTCCTCCGACCTGTCTCAGTTTTCCAATGCACTGACTAGCTCGGTTGATCTATGGACTGCAAAGAATGGAATCCTGATTGCCCAGAAGAACGTCTCATCTGCTTTGACCTCCTTCCTCTCGACATACGCTCAGTACGAGTTGGGAGCTCTTGCTATACCGGATGTCGCTCAGTCCCTGAACGTTTTGCGCCAATATCAAAATAATCTTTCTAGCTCTATTGAAAGCTTTAACACCTACTATGCTCAATTAGCCGCCAACGCTGGCGTGCCCTTTGGCAAGCTTAAGCTTTCGCCTTCGTTCTTTTCTGTCCAAACTGTCTCCAAGCTGGCGTCTTTCCCGTACGGAGACCTTGCGAGCTTGTCGCGTCAAAGCCTGGTCTTCTCTGACCAGATCTATGTTGACTACTACAACTTCAAGTCTTTTCAGAGTCAGTCGCGCAGCTATCTGTCCGAGTACTTGCCATCGTTCGGTCTGTCGTTTGGCTGGTCGCCATCCTCTACGTATTCTTATAATACTGCCGGTCTCGCGCAGTATAGTGGCGACCCCATTATAAACACTTACAGTCAGACGTCCAATTCGACGTGGGGGAATTCCCTGGCTATAACCTTCACTTGGGACTTCTTTGACTCAGGGGCAAATGCGTATTTGGCATCGTCTTCAAAGAAGAATGCTATTGCTTCTCGTGAATCTGCAAAACAGGCTGCTCTGACGGTTCTTCAGACCGCATCGTCTAATTACAGTCTATTTCACAACTCTTCAAACCAGGTCGCAGCTTCTCTGCAGTCCATTGATTTCTCGAGGCGCGCTTACGATGACACCCTTGTTGCCCTTCGTGCTGGATTCTCTAATGTCACGACCCTGTTTCAGAGGTTAACTGAGTATTCATCTGCTTTGACCTCATGGAATAATCAGCTTCGGACTCTGTTGGCTTCATCCGTTACTCTCCAATATCTCTCTAGGGACGGTTACTTTGAGGGTATTCGTCCATACCAGCTTGTCTATGGCGACTACATCCTGGACTTTATTGATTACTAGACGCAGTTCTAGCTTGCTTGCTCTCTAGTTGACTTTGTCGGCTTGTCGGCAGCTGCAGAGTTCATCCAGGTCAGGCCGACCGGTCAGGGCCAAGCGCCATTGGGCCCAGAGGCCATAGGCCCAATCCGCTAACGGTCCGATGACGGGCCAGGCTGTCGGGGCGTACAACCAGCCCAGTCCGATCAGTCGATAGGCCTCGCGGAAGACTGCGACATCCTTCAGGACGGTTCCGTCCCCCTGAATGGCGTGGATGCGGCCCATGGCCTCCCGGTAGCTGATCCCTTCGTGTTGCTCTGGCCTGTAGCTGGTGTCGTTGATGTCGACAAACGCGATCAGAGCTGAGCTGGGGTGCAGCCGCTGATCCCGCTGGCGCAGGAATTTCACTTCCCGCAGACAGAGCGGACAGCCGCCGTCGTAGAGGAGCGTGAGGGACGCCGTCGTGGCCATGGAGCGGGACTTTGCTTAAGAGAATCCTGGCAAGGTCGTCCCCTCCGGTGGCTGGGTCACGCGGTGGTGAAGACCGCCGCCGCACTTGAGCATGTCCTTCAACCGTTGGCTTGGAGCACTGGTTGGGGCCATGGGCCGCTGATCACTTTGACTGCGCTGAGCACCAACGGGACCGTTGATGGGCTTGCAGCAGGCTCTTGAGCAATTCGACCTCCAGACGCGCGGCAAGGGGTTCTTGCGCATCGACCCTGAGCTGAACCGCTGGATTCGCTCAACGGGTGTCCGCCAGGGCGTTCTCCATCTGAGTGCTCTCCACACCAGCTGCAGCCTGACCATCAATGAGAACGCCGATCCACGGGTTCTAGGCGATCTCGCGGCCTGGATGGAGGCGGTGGTTCCCCAGGTTGCCCATGGTGCCTTGGATGGCTCCGATTCCTTGCGCCGTTACCTGCATGACGACGAGGGGCCCGACGACATGCCCGCCCATATCCGCTCGGCGTTGACCAGCCAAACCCTGTCCCTGAGCGTTGTGGACGGCAAGTTGCTGCTGGGCATTTGGCAGGCGGTCTACCTCTGGGAGCACCGCGCCAGACCCCAGCGCAGGCGGGTCGCGGCTCATCTGATCGGGGAGTAGGTGATGACGCTTTCGCTCGAGGAACTGACCTTGGCGCTCACGCGCCTGCAAGAGCGGGTGGAGACGCTGGAGGCGGAACTGGCATCACTGCGGGGCCGAGACCTGTCGCCTTCAACCCAGTTGGCGCGGCGCAATGCCGAACGGCTGGCGGAGGAGGTCCGTCGCCGCCGGGAGAGCACGCCGGAGCCGGAGGACGACACCGACATTGATCTGTTGATCGATCGCCTGCATGACTTGGCCCTCGAGAATGGGCCTTAGTTCCAGGTTTTTGGGATGGCCACACCGATCAACGTCGTCCACGGGCCTGAACCCGCTCAATTGGAGCAATTGGGCGTCGCCCAGTGGCCGATCTGGAGCTGCGAGATCAGCTCCTTTCCTTGGACCTATGACGAGCAGGAAACCTGCCTGCTGCTGCAGGGGGCTGTCACGGTGACGCCCGAGGGCGGTGAACCCGTCCGCTTTGGCGCCGGCGATCTGGTCACCTTTGCCGCTGGGCTCTCCTGCCACTGGGATGTGCATCAGCCTGTGTGCAAGCACTACCGCTTCGGTTGAGCCGCGCCAGGCTGAGGGCCGTTGGATGGGTTGGTGATGGCCGCTGTTCCGCTCACCCCGGCTGAAATCGATCAGCTCGAGCAGCAGTTGCCCGGCTGGAGCTTGGTGGACGGCAAGCTTCACCGGGAGCTGGTCTTTGCGGATTTCAATGAGGCTTTTGGCTTCATGACCCGGGTGGCCCTGATCGCCGAAGCGATGGGCCATCACCCGGAATGGCGCAACGTCTGGAACCGGGTGGTGATCGATCTGACAACCCACGACACCGGTGGTCTCTCCAACCTCGATCAGCAATTGGCGCATCGGATCAACGCCTTGGTTTGACCGTAGATTCAACGCACTGAGGGGCGCCTCGCATGTGCGGACTGGCAGGCGAACTCACGAGTGGGTCCGCTGAGACCATGCCCCGCGCCCAGGCCGCGCGCATTGCTGAACTCCTGTTGCACCGCGGCCCCGATGACTCGGGCATTTGGCAGAGCCGGACCTGCACCCTGATTCATCGCCGTCTCTCGATTCAGGACCTGTCTCCGGCGGGCCATCAGCCGATGCAGTCATCCTGCGGGCGCTACCGGCTGGTCTTTAACGGCGAGATCTACAACTACAAAGAGCTCCGCAACCACTTGGAGTCCCTCGGCGAGCGATTTGTCTCCACGGGCGACACCGAGGTGCTCCTGCGGCTGTTGATCCGCGAGGGTGCAGCGGCGCTTCCCCAGTTGCGCGGCATGTTCGCCTTCTGTCTATTTGATCAGCTCAGTCAGAGCGCCTTGCTGGGGCGGGATCCCTTCGGTATCAAGCCTCTCTATCTCTACCGATCGAGAGAAAGGCGGTTGCTGTTCTCATCGGAGGTGAGAGCTCTGCTTCGCAGTGGTGCGGTCCCCCGCGAACTCAATGGGGAGGCTCTTCAGCACTACCTGATGTTCGGCTGTGTGCCCCAGCTGGGGACCCTGGTGCAGGGTCTCAATGCCCTGCCCCCAGGGCATCTCGCCCGCTGGCAGAACGGCGAGCTGGCGATTGAGCGCTATTGGCATCCCCGCTTTGGAGCAGAAGGGGGTGGCTCATACGACGAGCTGGTGGAGCGGACGCGATCGGCGGTGAGCAAGAGCGTCAAAGCGCACATGGTCTCGGATGTGCCAGTGGGCCTGTTCCTCTCGGGGGGCATGGATTCATCGGCAATCCTCGCGGCCTCTGACCAGCGGCTGACGACCCTCTCGATTGGTTTTGAAGAGGAGGCCTTCGATGAAAGCGCCCTCGCTGAGCAGGTTGCTCGTCGCTTTGGCTCAGACCATCGCCGCTTGCTGCTGCGCCGGGATCAGGCCTGGTCGCGCTTGCCCGCCTTTTTTGATGCCCTTGATCAACCCAGTACGGATGGCTTCAACACCTACTGCGTTTCGGCTGAGGCCGCGGATGCGGGCCTCAAGGTCGTGATGAGTGGGTTGGGTGGCGATGAACTCTTTGGCGGCTACCCCCTGTTTGAAACCGTGCCGAAGCTGCTGGCGCTGCGCCAGCGTCTTGGACCGGCTGCCTGGGCTGCCTCGCAGCTGATCAGGCCGATAAAGCGAGCCAAGCTCCAGCGTTTTGCGGACTATCTCGCCAGCCCGGCTGGGGTGGTGGCGGCCCATCGCTGCATGCGCACAATTTTTTCAGCGCGTGAAGCCTCACGGCTGATCAAGCTCTGGAATCTCACGGTGCCGGCCACGCCACCTCTGGCGGAGCTGCCTGAGGGGATGGCTGAGGCCAGCGTCGCTGATCAGCTCGCGTGGCTTGAAACCTCGAGCTACATGGGAGGGATGCTGTTGCGCGATAGCGACGCCCTATCGATGGCCAGCTCCTTAGAGCTTCGGGTCCCGCTGGTCGACGTGGGTTTGTTCGAGGCCCTGTCTCCCGTGGCCGCATCAGAGCGTTTGGCTCCAGGCAAACAGCTGCTGCGGGATGCCTTCCCCGAGGTGACGGCGCTGCTGAAGGATGCCCCCAAGCGTGGTTTTGTCATTCCCTTTGACCAGTGGCTACGCACGTCATCCGAGGGGGCTGACATCGGCGGTCTGCCTCAGCTGGATCTCAGGGCGGCTTCCCGAGCTGTGGACCTCAGGCCCTGGGCACGGCAATGGGGACTCTTCGTTCTCGCTGATTGGTTGGAGCGCAACATGGCGATTGCACTCCAACCCGGCTGACCAGGGGACTTAGACCAGCAGCGGCAGCTTGCTGGGGTCCATTTGCTGGAAGCGCAGCTTTTCGCCTTCCACGTCGACCGCCACATCGTGACCGGCGCTGAATTGGCCGGCGAGGATCCCCTTGGCGATTGGGGTTTCCAGTTCTCGCTGGATCGCGCGCTTGAGCGGGCGGGCTCCGTAGACGGGGTCATAACCAACCCCGGCGAGCCAATCGAGGGCATCGGCATTGACCTGGAGGCCCAACTTCTTGTCCTCCAGTCGGTTGGCGAGACGTTTGACCTGCAGCTCGACGATCTGCCGCAGCTCATCTTGTTTGAGGCTGTGGAAGATGATCGACTCATCCAGGCGGTTGAGGAATTCCGGGCGGAAGTGGCCGCGGAGGGCTTCATTCACCCGTGCTTCCATCTCGCTGTGGCGCCCAGGGTCGCCTGCGAGATCGAGGATGGACTGGCTGCCGATGTTGCTGGTGAGGATGAGCACCGTGTTGGTGAAATCCACCGTGCGGCCTTGTCCATCGGTGACGCGACCGTCATCGAGGATTTGCAGCATCACGTTGAAGACATCGGGGTGGGCTTTCTCCACCTCATCGAACAGGATCACGGCATAAGGCCGGCGCCGAACGGCTTCGGTGAGTTGGCCGCCTTCCTCGTAGCCGACGTAACCCGGAGGGGCTCCGATCAGCCGGCTGACGGTGTGTTTCTCCATGTACTCGGACATGTCGATGCGCACCATGGCCTCCTCGCTGTCAAACAGTTGTGAGGCCAGAGCTTTGGAGAGCTCTGTCTTGCCGACCCCGGTTGGGCCGAGGAACAGGAAGCTGGCGATCGGCCGGTTGGGATCGCTCAGTCCAGCGCGAGAGCGTTGGATGGCATCGGCAACGGCGGTCACCGCTTGCTCCTGGCCAATCACCCGGGTGTGCAGTTCATCTTCGAGTTGCAGCAGTTTCTGCATCTCGCTCTGCACCAACTTGGCGACCGGGATCCCCGTCCATTTGGCGATCACCTCGGCAATGTCGTCTTCGGTGACCTCTTCGCGCAGCAGTGACTTGTCACCGCCGCCGGCGCTCAGCTCCGCTTCTTTGGCGGCCAGCTTTTTGTGGAGCCCCGTGAGGGTGCCGTACTCCAGCTCCGCGGCCTTGTTGAGGTCGTAGCTGCGTTTGGCCTGATCAATGTGCAGTTGAACCTGCTCGATCTCTTCCTTGATTGCGCTCAGCTCATCGATGGAGCCTTTCTCCTGCTGCCATTGGGCATTGAGGGTGCTCTGTTGCTCGCTGAGATCAGCGAGTTCTTTCTCGAGCCGCTCCAATCGGTCTTTGCTGGCGGCGTCCGATTCGCGGCCCAGGGAGAGCTTCTCCATCTCCAATTGCAGGATCCGCCGATCGAGTTCGTCGATCTGCTCGGGTTTGGAGGTGATCTCCATCTTCAGCCGGGCGGCGGATTCGTCCATCAGGTCGATGGCTTTATCCGGTAAAAAACGATCGGCGATGTAGCGACTGCTGAGGACCGCGGCTGCCACCAGGGCGTTGTCGGCGATACGCACGCCGTGGTGCACTTCGTAACGCTCCTTCAAGCCGCGCAGGATCGAGATGGTGTCTTCGACCGTGGGCTGATCGACAAACACCTGCTGGAACCGCCGCTCGAGGGCCGGATCTTTTTCGATGTGTTGGCGATGTTCATCCAGGGTCGTGGCGCCGATGCAGCGCAGTTCCCCACGGGCCAGCATCGGTTTGAGCAGGTTGCTGGCATCCATCGCTCCGCCGCTGGCACCAGCACCCACCACGGTGTGGATCTCGTCGATGAACAGCACGATCTGACCTTCGGAGGCCGTGACCTCCTTCAGCACAGCCTTGAGCCGCTCCTCGAATTCCCCGCGGTACTTGGCCCCGGCGATGAGTGCCCCCATGTCGAGGGCGATGAGCTGACGGTTCTGCAGTGCCTGCGGGACGTCTCCATTGACGATCCGCTGAGCCAATCCTTCAACGATGGCGGTCTTGCCTACCCCAGGTTCGCCAATCAAGACGGGGTTGTTTTTGGTGCGACGGCTAAGAATTTGGATCGTGCGGCGGATCTCTTCATCCCTGCCGATCACAGGATCGAGCTTGCCGTCTCGGGCCGCCAGGGTGAGATCACGGCCGTACTTCTCGAGGGACTCGTAGGTGCCTTCGGGGTTTTGGTCGGTCACTTTCTGGGATCCACGGATCGCCTGGACGGCGTCTTTGAGCTTGGTGGCATCACTGCCTGCTTGAGAGAGCAGTTGTTTGCCGCAACGATCATCCTTCGCCAGGGCGAGCAACAGATGTTCAATGGCGATGTAGCTGTCGCCGTAGGAGTCTTTGAGGGTGTTGGCTTGCTCGAGAACGTTGTTCAGCCCTTTGCCGAGATAGACGTTCTCGGGAGGAGAGCTCAACGATGGCTGGCCCTCGATGTACGCATCGAGTTTCTGACTGAGGGTGCCCACATCCACCCCCGCTTTCTCCAGCACTCGACCAGCCAACCCCTGTTGGCTGAGGAGTGCCGCAAAGAGATGTTCGCTTTCCATCTGCTGCTGCCGGCGCTGCTGCGCCAACTGCTGCGCGGCGACAATTGCGGCCCAGGCTTGTTCAGTGAAGAGTTCAGCAGTGGGATGCATGGTGGTCTTCCCTCAACTGGGTGGTGACCAAACCGTATGGCGGTTGTTGGGCTGTGGAGGAGCGGAGAACCGAAATGCTGCTTTCGGTCCTCTACCCATTGGGCGTGCTGACCGTCCGATCCGGACGGTTTTCCCCTCAGCGGGGAGAGCCGTTGTAGATCACTTGGGTCACTTGGCGGCCATCCGCGGAGACCTCGAGCTCCGTTTCGGTTGTAGGCGATTTGCCCAACTCAACCCAGCCTGGACCTCCTCCGAGGAACTTAAAGCGAAAGCCGCTGTTGTCCTTCTTGATGAGGCATGAACCCCCACCATCTCCTGTGTTGAACATGCAGGCAGCTGGCCTGTAGACCGAAAGCCCGCCGTTGTTGTTGACGGCCCAATTCCGTGCAACGTTGAGGGCTCGCACATTGGCTGCACTGACTTGCGCGAGGGCAGGAAGGCTGCTCAATATCGCTGTCGTTGCAATCAGCGCAGAGCTCCTCACCAGCGACTTGAACATGACCGTGATGGTGGTGTGAAGGGTGTCGTTTTCAGTGTGGCCACGGTTATCTCATCGGGCAGCTGTCCCTGATGGAAGGGGCACAACACCACTGGTTTTGCTGCAAAGACGCGCTGGGCAACCATCGGTGCCATAGATCGCATCAGCGGGGGAGAGGCAGCCCATGCGGTTCTTTGCAGCTACATCCTTCGGAGCGATCCGTAGGGGTTGGAGTGCTGGTAGCTGCGGGCTCACCACCAGAGGGCATGGTTGTGCACGGATCACTTGCAGTGCATTGGGGCCGATTGCTGCCGGCGTTCCGCCGCCTTTGATCAGGTCTAGGGGCGCCATGTCACCGCTGGACTGGGCTTGGGCAGCAGTGCCAGCTAGCGAGAGGCTGATCAACAGCAGCGACCACGCTCTCCGACTGGCCATCATGGTCAGATCCATGGCCCCAGTCTGCTCAAGACCATCCGAGATGACCGTCAATTCAGCTGCTCACGATTCCTCAAGGCCTGAATTGGTGCAACGGCTGGCCCAGGAGTCCTTCGCTTTTGACGGCACCGCCCGCGATCCAGAGCGGAATTGCTGGCTTGTGGTGCATCGCCATCAGCACGGTTGTCTACCGAGTGAGTACGACATCCGGGAGGTGGATGAGGAGCTGTATCTCGAAGTGCTCGAGGCCAGGCGTTCTGCGATTACCTCTGAGTGAAGCCCGCCCGGTCTGTTGGACTAATGCCCTCCTGACTCCTCCGGTGCTGCTTTCGATTCCCTGGCCTCTGAGCTGTTGAGGGGAGGGATTGCTGAGAGCTTGGAGCGTTTGAGGAAGTCGGCGACGGATCGAGCTTGATCGTTTTGGCTCTTGTTGCGGACAGGCCGGTCAACCATGCGTTTGCTGCTGCGGTTCGATCACCATCGCGCCTTCGCCAGGCTGCTGCAACGGAAGAAAAGAGGCACAAAAAAACCGCCCCCGAAGGGGCGGTTGCTGGAGTCAATTGAAGTGGGACCGAATCAAGCCCAGCCGTTCTGGCTCATGGTCTCGACGTAGGCAGCCACATCAGCGATGTCACCGTCGCTCAGCTTGCCGCCGAAGGCGGGCATTGCGTTCTTGCCGTTGGTGACTTGGTACTGGATGGCCTCTTCATGGCCAGCGCTGTAGTTGGCCAGGTAGGACTCGAGGGCTTCTTTCTTGAGGGTGCGCTCAGCGTTCACCACGTTGCCGCCGCCCATGTGGCAAGCAGCGCAGTTCGCGGAGAAGATCTGAGCGCCATGGTCGGCGTCAGCGGCGAAGCTGGGGGAAGCACCCAGCACCAGCGCCAGGCAAAGGGCAATCAGGGAGAGGAGACGGCGCATCTGAGCTCGTGCAACCCAGCCAAATTAAGAGCTCGAGGTGGCACTCGTCGTGTTTGCTGCAGAGGTTCGCAACATTTGAAACCTCCTGTTGTGATTACCCCCGGTGTTTCAGTCCCGCGTCCGCAAAGACCGCCTCCAGGGTTGGTGCATGGCTCACCAATCCAAAGCGCTCAGGCGGGCTGACCGGTTCGTGAACAAAGTGGCGCTGGCGGATCGAAAAACGATCCCAGGCATTCACTTCGATCCGCAGCAGCTTGATCAGGCCTTCGATCAGCCAGCCCTGAAGATCCAGGCCAACCGGGGGATACCAGCCTCGGCGCCAGCGGCAGAGCCGCTTCACGGTCTCATTGACGGTGACGAACGGCTGACCCAGCACCAGTCGCCTCACTGGGCCCTGACCGGCTTCGGGGTTGGGTTGATGGGGGTTTGTGGCGAGATGCACGCAGACCCGAGCGATGTCGGCGGCATGGATGAAGTGGAAGCTGGCATCGGCTCGCAGCCACTTCGCTAGCCAGAGCCAACGGGCCCCTTCCTTCAGTCCTGCCGTGAGGTAGCTGGTGGGGAAGACCCCAGTGCCATCGACGCGACCTCCGAAGACCAGCGTGGGGAAGACCGCCACAATGCGCTGAGCAAGCACATGCTGTTCGAGCTGCTCCAGGCACTGCGCCTTGGTCTGGATGTATTCAGTGCCGTAGGGCATCGCCTCCGGCAACAGCTTGAGATCGCTATTAAGAATGCTGGCGGTGGAGAAATACACCACCTGCTCCAAAACCTCAGGATTGGTGGCCGCCAGCATCTGCTTCACAGCCACCACGTTCACCTGCCGGGCCCGTTCAGGGTCTCCCCAGGCCGTGGCGGTGTGGATGATGCGCGTGGCCGAGGCAATCAGTGCGCGGTGGGGTTCCACATCACGAAGGTCCCCCACCAACAGCGTGATCCGCGGATCAGTGGCGGGAACGGCCGTCAGTTTGCTGGGATCTCTCAGCCAGAGGAGCAACTCGGCGTTGGTCTCTCGGTAGAGAAGATCAGCAATGTGCTGGCCAACGCAGCCGCTGGCCCCAGTGATCAGGATCCTTGCGGGCGCCGAACTCAAACTGCAGCTCCCAGGCGGTCCATCACGGACTTGCCGGCCTCGAAGAAGAACTGACCATTCTCTTCAGGGGTGCCGGGCAGGATGCCGTGACCAAGGTTCAGGATGTGCTTGCGGCCGCGGGCCTTGCGAACGCAGTCATCGATGCGGTCGCGGATGGCGTCTTGGCTCCCGAACAGCAGGCCGGGGTCCACGTTGCCTTGAACACCGACGTGCTCGGGAAGGCGGGCCAGGCCTTCTGCCATGTCCACGGTCCAGTCCAGGGACACGATGTCCACGCCGGTGCGAGCCATCCGCTCGATGACCCCAGCGCTGCCGGAGATGTAGAGGATGAACGGTGTGTCGGGATGGGTCTGCTTGACCAGGTCCACCACCTTCTTCTGATAAGGGGCGGCGAACGTGTCGTAGTCCGCGGGGCTCAGCTGACCGGCCCAGGAGTCGAACATCTGCACGACCTGGGCGCCGGAGTCGATCTGGTAGCGCAGGTAGTTAGCGATGGATTCGGCGAAATGATCCAGCAGTTTGTGCAGGATTTTGGGCTCGCGGAAGGCCATGGCCTTGATCACCGCGTAATTTTTGCTGCTCTTGCCTTCAACGACATAGGCAGCCAGTGTCCACGGTGCGCCGACGAAGCCGAGGACAGCGGCCTCGTTGCCCACGCTCTGGCGCAGTCGACCCAGCACCTCGCCAACGAAGGGCATGGTCTCGGCCGGGTTCAATGGGGTCAGGGCTTCTACCTGCGCCATTGAGCGGATGGGGTCCTGGATTTGAGGGCCCTTGCTCTCGATGATGTCGAAGTCGATGCCCATGCCCGGCAGGGGCGTGAGGATGTCAGAGAACAGGATCACGCCGTCGGGCTTGAAGGCGTTGAACGGCTGCATCGAGATCTCATAGGAGAGATCAGGGTTCTCAGAGCGTTCGCGGAAGCTGGGGTATTTGTCGCGCAGGTCGCGGTAGATCTTCATGTATCGGCCGGCCTGGCGCATCATCCAGACCGGAGGACGCTCCACCTGCTCACCACGGGCAGCGCGCAGCAGCAGGGGGGCGTTAGAAGACATGAGGGCTTGCGAATGGGCCTTGGAACCTACCCGAGCAAACCCCCCGTTGAGGCCTTCTAGACCCTGGGTTCCGCCGCTTCGTCACGAACTTCAGTCTCCGCAGCGCCTAGGCCTTCCTGGCTGCGCTTCTCATCCCGCTTAAAGACCAGCACTGAGAGGGGAGGAAGACAGAGATCCAGGGAGTTTTCGTAGCTGTGGATGCCCCATTCGTCGGTGAATTTCCCGCCAAGGTTCCCCAGGTTGCTGCCGCCGTAGCGAGCGGCATCGGTGTTGAGGACCTCGGTGTAGAAGCCGCTTAGGGGAACGCCGACCCGGTAATGGGAATGGCTCTGGGGGGTGAAGTTCGCCACGACCACCAACCACTGGCCGGTGGTGCTCTCCCGGCGCATGAAGCTGATCACCGAATGACGATTGTCATTGCAGTCGATCCATTGGAAGCCGTACTCCTCAAAGTCGTCGCGCCAGAGGGCCGGTTGTGACTTGTAGAAGACGTTCAGGTCATCCACCAGTCGCTGCAGTCCTTGATGGGGCTCGTACTGGAGCAGATCCCACTGCAGATCACCCCAGACATTCCATTCCGACCGCTGGCCGAATTCCATGCCCATAAAGATGGTCTTCTTGCCGGGATGGGTCCACATGTAGGCAAGGAGTGCCCGGGTGTTGGCGAACTTCTGCCAATCGTCGCCAGGCATCTTGTGGAGCAGGTTGCTCTTTCCGTGCACGACTTCGTCGTGGCTCAGCGCGAGCATGAAGTTCTCGGTGTAGGCGTACCAGATCGAGAAGGTGACGTTGTTCTGGTGGAACTGGCGGAACCAGGGATCGAGCTCGAAGTAATCGAGCATGTCGTGCATCCAGCCCATGTTCCACTTGAGGTTGAACCCCAAACCGCCCATGTCGGTGGGCTTGGTCACCATCGGCCAGGTGGTCGATTCCTCAGCGATCGACAGGGCCCCAGGGAAGTGCTGGAACAGCACGTGGTTGGCCTGCTGCAGAAATTGAACGGCCTCGGTGTTTTCCCGCCCGCCGTGTTCGTTGGCGATCCATTCACCATCGGGACGCAGATAGTCCCGGTAGAGCATGGAGGCCACTGCATCCACACGGATGCCATCGATGTGGAATTGCTCGAACCAATAGACCAGGTTCGCGACAAGGAAGTTCCTGACTTCGTTGCGGCTGTAGTTGAAGATCAGCGTCCCCCATTCCTTGTGCTCGCCGATCCGGGGATCCGCATGCTCATAGAGGTGGGCGCCATCAAAGAAGGCCAGGCCGTGGGCGTCCTTGGGGAAATGTCCGGGGACCCAGTCGAGGATCACGCCAATCCCTTCGGCGTGGCAGCGATCGACAAAGGCGCGGAATTCGTCGGGCTGGCCGAAGCGGCTTGTCGGGGCGTACCAGCCCGTGACCTGATAGCCCCAGGATCCATCAAAGGGATGCTCCGAGATGGGCATCAATTCGATGTGGGTGAAGCCCCGTGCTTTCACGTAGGGGATTACTCGATCGGCAAGCTCGGAGTAGGTCAGTAGGCGAGCCCCGGGTTTGAGGTCGGCGGCGGGTACCGGCTCGCGCACGGTCCCATCGGTTTCGACGAAGGGCTGGTCGGCACTGGCGTGCATCCAGCTTCCGAGGTGCATCTCGTAGACCGAGATCGGCTGGTCAAGAGGGTTGCGACTGTCCCGCTCCTGCATCCAGGCGCCATCCCCCCAGCTGTAACCCTCCAGGGCTTCCACAACCGAGCCGTTGTCCGGTCTGACCTCGTGGCGGAAGCCGTAGGGATCAGCCTTTTGGTAGCAGTGCCCCTGCTGGCTACGGATTTCGTACTTGTAGATCTCGCCCGGTTTGAGGCCAGGGATGAACAGTTCCCAGCAGCCGCCCAAGCGCGACTGCATGGGGTGATGGCGTCCGTCCCAGCTGTTGAAATTGCCCAGCACGGAGACGCTGCGGGCGTTGGGTGCCCACAGGCAGAACATGACGCCTGCGACGCCATCGCGGGTCACCACATGGGCACCCATTCGCTGCCAGATGTGGTTGTGATTGCCTTCGGCGAAGAGATGGCGATCCAACTCACCCATCCACTCCTCGCGGAAGGCCCAGGGGTCGTGGGCGACGTGTTCAATGCCGCCGCGCTGCACGCGGATCTGATAGCCGCTGCCGGGGTTGCTGGGGAGCTCGGTTTCGAAGACCCAGGGGTGATGGGGGGTCTCCATCGCCTGGGGCAGACCGGCGCCAATCAGTTCAACCCGATCAGCTTCAGGCATCCACACCCGGACGACCCATTTGCCGTTGTCGAGCGGGTGGGGACCCAGGACAGCCTGGGGATGGTCATGGCGGCATTCCGCGAGGCGCTGACCGTCTTCAACCATCCACTCGAGCTGAGCCAGCACAGGACCTCAAGGCAAAGCGTGGCTCGGAGCTTAAGCGGGTTTTTGCTTAAGAAGCTGCAGCCGGTGCAGCGGGTTCCTCGGGGAAGTCGACGCCGGTGATTTGGTTCTCGTTATTGAGAATCACGTAGAGATTGTCACTCAGCCGGTTGAAGTGCACATTGACCAGCACCAGGCGCGTGTCCGGGGTGGATTCCGCTTCGACAACGCGGTTGATGTTGACGAAATTGCCGGTGATCCGCTGCAGCCCCAGCCACTTGCGTTGGAGGGCATCAGGGGTGATCTCCTCTTGGAAGTCAGGGCTCAGGAAACTTTGGGCGGTGATGAAGTTGCCCGTGCTCACGGCTTCGATGAAGCCCTTGGCAACCATGCTGCTGGCATCGTCGGCGCGATCGACGTAGTAGCGCGAGAGTTTGCCGTCGCCATTGAGGACCATGAAGACCACGCGCTTCCCGGCGCTGGTGTTCAGCTCGGCTTCAACGGTGCTCTTGCCCATGCCGCTGCGAACACTCAGCAAGGTGTAGCTCAGGACCTTCGGCTGGGTCCGCATGGTGGCCGCGATCATCGAAGGGCTGGTGATCGCCTGCCGTTCAGCTGAGAACTGGGCGTAGCGGGTATTTGCGTCCCCGTCTTTGACGGCCTTGAGGATTCGAACGGCAGCGGCCCGAGCCTGGTCCACGCTCAGGGCACTGCCCTGGGCGATTGGACTGAGACGTTGCTGGGGAAACGCCTCCGCAGGAGCAGGGCTCGCCAACAGGCCAGACGTCGCCATGGCCAGGGTGAAGGACCCAAGACCGGCGGAGAGCAGGCGCAGTTGGCGCGGCATTGCAGAGGCACAGAGTGGGCCTCAGTTTGCCCCAACCATCGGAAGAATGCTGAGGGCCGCGTTGGGCAGCTTTAGGGACACAGTGATGACGCGATGGCTGGGACTCACACCTGATCGGGGCTGAGATCCATCGCCTGGGTTAACGGCGATCTGCGGCCAGGCCGCCAGGGCGATCGAGAGTCTCAGGGCACACCCGGCCTCAACGTTGATCAGCAGCGGTTGGAGTGCCACGGAGCGCCGCTGGCAGCGTTGGGCTGATGGCCCCAGGAAGCGGGCAACCCCTGTCGAGAGTTGTTCAACGCGGCCATCCATGTGGCAGAGCGAGAGGGCCAGGCAAAGATCAAATCCGGGCTGATCGGCTTCGGCCTCAATCTCCAGCTGGGGTTGACCAAACACTTCGGTGGCTTGATCGAAGCGGGCAGTGGTGAAACAGGCCACATCCGTGCGGGCATCGAGATCGCTGCGATCGACCGGTCCTGCATCCAGCCCAAGGTGCCCTCCTCGGCCGCCCATGGCTCGCCAAGGGTCATGCACGATCACGACGTCCGAGCTGCTGGTGGCCCGCTCGAGCAGTTGCCCATCGCTCAGACACAAGGCGGCTCGTCCGCCGCTGGCTAATCGCCAGCGTTGGCCAGAGCACTCCCGTGGTGATCGCACCTGCCATTGCCCGGATCCTGACTCCATGAGCTGCGTTCCAGCCAAGGGGGTGGCGGGTTCATGGCCGCAGAGATGGTGATGGAAGAAGTCCAGCTGCAGCTGATCGACTCCCCCCTTCCAGTTCAGGTGGCTCCAGGCGCCGATCCGAAGCAGCGTGGCACCTCCAGCGGATGAAGAGCGGTTCCAAAGGTCCAGCACGCCCATCAGGTGTGGGTCATGCCAGCCGCCAATGAGCAGCATGGGCCGCTGCCAGAGCTCTTGGGGAGTGTGATGCTGCACCCAGTGGTCCGGTTGCCTGGGGTCTGACTTCAGCCAACGCAGCCCCATCCCTGTGGGGTCAAAGCGCTCTAGCAAGGCCATGCCATCGCGCACGAAAGCGCCGTCCTCGAGGCTGCGCCGAATCTCCTCCCAGCCCTGGTGGTCGCCTTCGCGCTGGCAATGTTGAGCCGCCAGTTGCAGAGCCCAGCCCAACCCCAAGGCCCACCAGTGACATCCGCCCTCGCTGGCCCAATGCAAACGCTCATCGAGCCCGCACATCGCCGGGGCTAGGGCATCAGGTAGGTGTTCAGTACTGGAATAGAGCAGCTGGCTAAGGCCTTGGTACGAAAAGCCGTAGGTCCCCACCTTGCCGTTGCACCAGGGTTGCTGGCGCATCCAGCGCAGGGTCTCACTGGTGTCGCTGGCCTCCTGCTGAAATCCGAGAAACGCTCCTTCGGAGTCGCCACGTCCGCGCACGTCCTGCACAAGGACTGCAAACCCCCCTTGGGCGTACCAACTCGGATGGGCGTAGGTGACCGTCGAGGCAATGGCGCGCCCGTAGGGCTGACGCATCAGCAGGCAGGGCCAAGGACCTTCGCCCCCAGGCGTCCATAGGGTTGATTCCAGGACAGTGCCGTCAGCGCAGCGCAGCTGCTCCTGAGTCACCGGACTGTCGGGCAATACAGGCCCACCACATAGGTGGAGAGAATTTCAGCGTCGGTTGTGTTCAGCCCTTGCTGTTGGGCAATTTGGGCCGTGGCTTCGGGGGAGTTGTAGGAAATCCCACGGGCATTCAGACCCTGCAGCTCGGCGCAGAGGGACTTGGCTTTCTGGGGGTTCTGCTTCACCGATTCCAACAGAGCTGAGTCCGCCAGAGCCGGGGAGGCAAAGATCAGGCTGAGGGCAGTGGCGGCCAGGGACAGGCCGCAGAGGCGGGGGCGTGTCACTGAAGGAGCTCTGACTATTTACATTTCAGGTCGCCTGCGATACTTCGCCGCGGATCAGGGGTCAGTTCCTTGAGCGACCGGCTTGCTGTGCCCGTTGGATCCAGGCGCGCACCAGCGACGGCGAAACGCGGGCTGGGGCCATCCCGGTCAAAGTCCGCTCGAGGCGCCCCAACTGCGTCAAGAGTTGTTGGGGGGATGCCGCAGCCAGGCCCTCTCGATTGGCGATCCCGGCATAGAGCAACAACGCGGCTTGGTAGGGCTCAAGATCCAACTCCACCACCAGCTGGGCTTGGCCGCGCAGTTTCCGGAGCTGACGCTCGAGCGCTCCGCCTCTCCTCGAGAGCTGATCGAGGTCCCGATCAGTCAGCCCAGCAATAGCCTCCCAGCTTTGAATGCCGGCGGCAATGAGCACCGCCTGCTCCCTGGAGAAATGGGAGGGCAGGGGATAGGGCGAAGGGCAAGGCTCGTTGCTCACCGCTTGGCGTTGACGCTGACGTCCACCTCGCCGGTGGTCCAATCGCGGATGGCGGTGGCCAGGACGATGGGGCGATCGCTTCCATCGCCTTGGGGCTCGACGCGGCGCAGGCGCACTTCAACGGTGGGGTCCTTTCGGCCGCTGGCGCGCAGGTTGCGAGCGACCTGCTCAACGCTGGGACCGAAGGTCTCAGCAGTCAGGTCCGCAGGGGCGGCTGCTACCACCAGGTCTGAGCCGTTGTCGAACACAACCGGAACGCTCACAGCCCCTTCCACCACCAGCCTGGGGGCGTAGCTCACAGCAAAGGCCAGACAGGACAGAGAGAGCAGCACGGTGAAGCTCGTGACGCCCACCAGGCGAAAGCGGAAGCCCCAGCGCGCCACGAAGGCCACCACTGTGATGAGCAGCAGTCCACCAGCGGCAATCCCCAGCCATTCGCCAGCCGTGAGCAAGAGGGGATCGGCACGCATGGGGAATGTTCTGGATCAAGAAACACCTTTATATTGCGGCCTTCTCAGCCCCCGAGACCCACGGGCCCAGCGCGCCGCCGAAGGAATCCCAGAACGCGCGGCCCCGCGGCCTCTTCCCTGCCTGCCCTGCTGGCGGCTGCGGGAATCGCGCTGACTTGGTTTGGCCTCGACCGGGTCGCGGCCTGGCAATACGACCTGCGCAAACCCTGGCTCGAGTTGTTGGCGAGTCGCGCCATGGGCCATCCCCTGGAGTTGGGGCCTTACCGCGGCTTGCGTCCCCTGGGTTTGGCCGCCGGCGGCAGTCGCTTTAAGCCCGGAATCGACAACCCGTCCACGATTGATGCGGAATCGGTTGCGGTGGCATTCGATCCGCTGCGCAGCCTCTTAACCCGCAGCTGGGTCCTTCAGTTTCAGATCCATCGCGCCCGCGTCGACTTGCGGCGCAACAGCCAAGGTTCCCTCTGGCAGCTCGGGCGCATTCCCCCCGGCGCTGAGCCGCCGCCGCTCATCCTTCGCTATGGCCTCAGCGGTGGGCCTGCCCAGGTCCGTCTGCACCCGGCCAAGGGCGCTTCTACATCGGTGGCTTTGGACGGATCCCTGGCGGTTGATTTGCGCCGCCGCCGCCTGGAGACCGCACTTCAGATCAGGCCTGGCGGTGGTGGTCAGCTGCACATCGATGCCCGCAATGACTGGCAGAGCAAACGCTTGCGCTTGCAGCTACAGCCGCAAGCGCTGAAGCTCTCAGACCTGGTGCGGTTGCTGCCCGGGGGCGTCAAGGCTGATCTCAGTGGCGACCTCAATGGCCGTTTGCGCTTTGAACGCACGGCCTCCATTGACCGCTGTCAGGGTCAGCTTCAGCTCAATCAGCTGCGCTGGGCGCCTGGAGCATCTGTTGATCCCGTGCGGTCCGCTCGCTTTGACCTGCGCTGTAGTCCCCAGGGTCTTCGCTTGGCGTCTTCACCCCTGCTGTGGGGCAGTTGGCGCGGGCAATTGCAGGGAGAGCTGCCCTTGATTGGTGCGCGGTCTAATCAGCTTCAGCTGCGACTCCAAGCCCGTGAACCCAAGGCGGGCCATCGCTTCAAAGCGGAGCTGGCGGGCCGGTTGCCTCAGCTCCATCTTCAGCTCGACGGACAGCTGGAGGGGTTGGCCTTGGCCAACCAACCGCCTCTGCCACTGCAGCTCCAGGCCAAAGCCCTGTTGCGAAACCGAAAGGGCTTTGACGCCATTTTGGAGCGGCTGGTGCTTCGACAGGGTGGAGGCGAGCTGGTGGCCAGCGGATCGCTTTGGCCCAGGCTTCAGCTCCGTAGTCAGCGCCTGGCGCTGGGCCGCCGTCAGCAGCAGGACTGGGGCACGCTCTTGGGCTCCACCAAGGACCTTCAACTTCAGCTTCAGCAAAGGGGCGATTGGAGTCAGCCCCAGCTGAGCCTGGACGTTGAGCAACCGAACAATCCGCTGCTGGGTTCGATTCGATCGCGGCTGACCTGGCGTCCTTCTGCCCTGCGACTGGAGACCTTCGCCTCCCCTTATTTGTCGGCCCAGGGCCAGTTGCCGCTGCAGGGCACGCCCATGCGCCTTGACCTGGATCTGCGGCGCTTTCCCCTTGAGCGCCTCTCGCCGTTGGTTGGGACCGCGCTGCGCGGACGACTCAGCGCGACAGGAACTATTCAAGGACCCCTGCAACGGCTCAGTCCTGATCTGAGCCTGCGGGCTGAGGCACCTGGTTTTGGTCTGATCGGCCTTGAGGAAAGCTGGGTTGGTCAACTCCAGGGCCTGCCGAAGGGAGGGACCCGTCTCCGCCTGCAGGTTCAGGACACCACGGTCCCGGGAACCGTGCAGGCGGTGCTGGATCCCCGTTGGTGGCCCACCACGGTCAACCTGACGCGGGCTGGGGGCTCCCTCGCCTTCAGCGGAACCAACCAGCGTTACCGCTGGAGTGCCAGGCGTTTCCCCCTCTCGGGCTTTGACCTGGCCCTTTGGCCTTCAGCCGCTCACCAACCCCTCTCTGGCTATCTCAGTGGTCAAGGGGCCTTGGCCATGAAGCCCCTAGCCCTCGATGGTGAGCTTCGGGTTGATCAACCCCAGCTCTTGGGGGTCTTTGGGCGGTCGCTCCAAGCCAAAGCGGAGATCAGCCAGCGCCGCTTCCGTTTCGATGGTCAGTGGGCGGCCCTGGGCTTTGGAACGGTAGGGATTCAGCTCAAAGGTCAACAGGCTGGTCCGCTTTGGCTGCGTCTGGAAGCGCGCCAACTCCAATCGCAAACCCTGCAGGAGATCCTGGCTGCCGTTCCCCAATGGGGCGGCTTGCCCCTGGCTCCATCGGGTCGTGCCTTCGACCTGGGCACGCTGGTCTTCAACACCCAGGGGTTCTCCCTGGGGGATCAGTTGACGGCCTTGGCGCAAGCTCAGCGTCAACGCCAACGGGCCCAATCCGCGCAGCGTCAAGCCGAGCTGCAGGACCTACGTGGTGTCTTCGATGCCGACTTCACCCTGAGGGGGCCATCAGCGGATCGATTGTTTGTTGATCTGGCAGCGAAGGGACACCTTTGGCTGCAGGGATCAGACCGTGACCTGGCTTTGACGGATCAGCCCACAGTCGTGCGGCTCCATGGGCCCCTCAACCAAGGGGGGGACTTTGAGCTGGCCTATCTGCCCCTGGCGCTGTTGGCCTTGGTGGCCCCCGTTCCCGATGGGTTGCGCGGTTCGCTCTCCAGTCGCGGCACCTATCGCCTTGGCGGCCCAGATCAACGCCCGGCATTTGAGCTGAACCTGGCCCTACAAGATGGCTCCCTCAATGGGGAGCGCTTGGCTTTAGAGCGCGGCGACCTCAAGCTTCAGGACGATCGGCTTGAGCTCGATTGGGTTCTGCGCGGAGGTGGTTCGACGGAGGTCGTCGATCTGCGCGGCAAGGTTCCCCTGCTGGCTTCGTCGGACGATCTCGAATTACGGATTGGTAGCCGCGGCGATGGCCTGCGCTTCCTCACCGCTCTCTCGGGTTCAGCGGTTCAGTGGAAGCAGGGGAGTGCCGACCTGGAGCTGCTGGTGCGCGGCTCGTTGCTGGAGCCGGTGGCCAACGGCTTCCTGCGTTTCGGCAATGGAGTGTTGCAACTGGCGGATCAGACGGTTCGCGATCTCGATGCGGTGGTGCTGTTCGACTTCAGCTCCCTGGAGCTGCAAGCCCTGACCGCGCGGGTCGGAAAGAAGGGCGAGCTCAGCGGTAGCGGCGATCTCAATCTGTTTTCCCCTACGGATGGGCCACAACCGAGGCAGCTCAGCCTCACCTTCAAGCAAGTTCCGTTCAAGCTCGCGCGCATGGCCGCCGTTGCCGACGGGACCGTGGAGATTGGTGGCAGCTTGCTGCGCCCTGTTCTTGGCGGTGAGCTGGCCTTGAGCCATGGGGCGCTGAATGTCCAGCCCGGTGAGCTCGCCACAGAAGAAGCACCGAGCAAAGCCACCTCTCTCCCTGCCCTACTGGAGTCCAAGTGGGACTTCAGCAAGCCCCTGTTGGTCATGGGACGTCAGCTGGAAAGCTCCAGCAGCCAAGACCTCCGGGCGGCACTTCCCAACCTGGGCTTGGTGAGCTTTGAGCGATTCAGGCTGCGCTTCGGCCGGGATCTCCGCGTTGAAGTTCCCAACGTCTTGAACTTCGGTGCCGGCGGCTTTTTGACGTTGAACGGTCCCCTGGATCCCGACATTCAGATCAGTGGGGTGGTTCGGCTGCTGCGGGGTCGTTTGGGACTGTTCACCACCACCTTCAGCCTGGACCCCGATGCTCCCAACGTGGCCGTTTTCACTCCGAGTCTGGGTCTGATTCCCTACGTGGACATCGTCCTACGCACACGGGTGTCAGACACCCTCTCGGCCTTTGGTGATGGAAACCGCTCAACCATTTACGACTGGAACACCTACGGATCCTTTAGCAACTCCTCCTTGACCCCGAACAGCTTCGATCAGCTGCAACTGGTGCGGGTGCGGCTCGAGGTCACCGGCCCAGCCGATCAATTGATGGACAACATTCGTCTGACCAGCACACCGCCTTTGCCGGAAGATCGACTCTTGGCCTTGATCGGTGGCAATTCGCTGGTGGGGCTGGCTGGGGGGAATGCCGGAGCGGCCGTGGCCACGGTGGTGGGGCAGTCGCTGCTTTCTCCCCTGGTGGGAAGCCTGACGGAACTCCTTGGCCAGCGCCTCACCTTTGCGATTTACCCGGCCTATGTCTTGCCCACGAACTACGACGTGGATTCCAACCGCTCAGGTCAGGTGCCATCGCAACTGGTCCCCGTCACCGATATCGGCTTGGATGTGACTGAGCGCTTCAACGCCTCCGTGCTGGCTGCTCCGAACCGCAGTGACATCCCTCCGCAATTGACCCTTGGCTATCAGGCCAAGCCATGGCTTGGACTGCAGACCTCAATTGATGCGGAGGCCCGTTGGCAGACCCAGATGCAGGTCTTCTTCCGTTTCTAGCTGCCCCCCATGAGCCAACTGATCGGAGTGGATGTGGGTGGCACCGCCATCAAGCTCGGGCGCTTCTCAACCGATGGTGAGTTGCTGGCCGAGTTGGAATGCCCTACCCCGCAGCCGGCCATGCCCGGGGGGGTGGTGACGGCCATCGTTGAGGCCGTCGCTGTCCTCGATCCCGATCGATTGGCCTCCAGGGTTGGAGTTGGCTTGCCCGGACCGATGGATGCTGAGGCGCGGGTGGCTCGGGTCTGCATCAACCTGCCGGGCTGGCAGCAGATTCCCCTGGCGGAGTGGCTCGAGCCGCAACTCCAGCGGCGCGTCACCCTCGCCAATGACGGGAACTGTGCCCTGATGGGGGAGGCCTGGAGAGGGGCCGCTGTGGGGTATCGCGACGTGTTGCTGCTCACCTTGGGAACCGGTGTGGGTGGTGGGGTCCTCCTGAACGGTCAACTGTTCAGCGGCCACGGCGGCGCGGCGGCTGAGCCCGGGCTCATCAGCGTCGATCCTGAGGGCCCTCCCTGCAACAGCGGCAACCGAGGCTCATTGGAGCAGCACTGCAGTATCTCGGGCTTACGTCGGCTGATGGATGTTGAGCCACAGAAGCTCGATCAGCTGGCCCGTATTGGTGACCCTGAGGCTCTGGCGGCCTGGCGTGACTACGGCCGTTGGCTTGGGGTCGGACTGAGTTCGCTGATCTATGTCCTCACACCCCAGCTGGTCTTGATCGGGGGGGGGCTGAGTGCCGCCACTGATCATTTCTTGCCCAGCGCCCTGGCGGAGGTGGAGCAACGGGTGCAGGCCGAAAGCCGCCAGGGCCTTGAGATTCGCCGTGCTCAGCTCGGGAACGGTGCTGGGCGGCTGGGGGCAGCACGCTTGGCCTTGGAGCGCCTTCGCGTTTGAGTCCAGCTGGGATGATGCTCATTCGAGCCAGAGAAGTGTGTGAACGTTCCAGATCCATCGCCTGAACTGCTGCAGCGCGCTGGTGCCGTTCGCAGCGCTGCGATGGCCTTGGGGCGTTGCAGTGATCAAGAGCGGCGGCAGGCGGTCCTGGCCATGGCCGATGCCCTCGAAGCCGAGGCCGGCCAGATCGTGGCGGCCAATGCAGCTGATCTGGAGGCCGCGGCAGCCGATGGTCTGGCTCCGGCGTTGGTGGCCAGGCTGAAGCTGGATGCCAAGAAGTTGGCTGGGGCCATTGACGGGGTGCGTCAGGTGGCCCAGCTGCCCGATCCGGTGGGCGTTCGCCAAATGCACAGAGAGTTGGATTCCGGCTTGGTGCTGGAGCGACTCAGCGTTCCCCTTGGAGTCTTGGGGGTGATTTTTGAAGCCCGCCCTGATGCGGTCATGCAAATCGCCTCGTTGGCGATTCGCTCTGGCAACGGCGCCATTCTCAAAGGGGGCCGGGAGGCCAACCGCAGCTGCACCGCCATCCTCTCGGCACTTCGCGCCGGATTGACGGCCTCAGCCGTCTCCCCCCAGGCCTTGGAGTTGTTGACCTCCCGTGAAGAAAGCTTGGCCTTGCTCAAGCTGGATGGACTGGTGGATTTGATCATCCCCCGTGGTTCCAATGCGCTAGTGCGCTTCATTCAGGACAACACCCGCATCCCTGTCCTGGGTCACGCCGATGGGGTCTGCCATTTGTATGTCGATCAGGAGGTCGATGTCGCCCAGGCGCTCCGGATTGCCCTGGACGCCAAAACCCAATACCCAGCCGCGTGCAACGCGATTGAGACCCTGCTGCTCCACCGGGCTAGTGCCGCAGCCTTCCTGGAGCAGGCGTTGCCGGCCTTTGCCCAGGCTGGTGTGGAGTTGCGTGGGGATGCGAGCAGCCAGTCCTTGGGTGTCCCCAATGCGGCCAGTGAGGAGGATTGGCGAACGGAGTATTCCGATTTGATTCTTTCGGTGCGGGTCGTGGATGACCTGCAGCAGGCCCTGGATCACATCGCCCGCAACGGCTCTCGGCACACGGAGTGCATCTGCACCTCCAACGGCTCGACGGCGGAGACGTTCCTACGCAGTGTGGACAGCGCCGGTGTCTATCACAACTGCTCCACCCGGTTCGCCGATGGCTTCCGCTACGGCTTTGGAGCTGAGGTTGGCATCAGCACCCAAACCCTCCCGCCTCGCGGTCCCGTGGGTCTGGAGGGTCTGGTGACCTATCGCTACCTGTTGCGTGGTGATGGTCATATCGCGGCTGACTACGCCTCAGGGGCCCGCAACTTCAGCCATCGCGATTGCCCCTTGTGAGTGGCTCCGACCGGATCCTGGTGCGTGACCTGCGCCTCTGGGCGCACGTAGGTGTTCTTCCCCACGAGCGTGCAACAGGTCAGTGGTTCGAACTCGATATCCACCTCGGTTGGGATCTCAGCGCCGCTGCTGCCAGCGATGACGTGGGAGAAACCCTGGATTACAGCCGCGCCATTCAGGCCCTGCAGCGCCAGGCCACCCAGTTGCGCTGTCAGACCTTGGAGCACTGGAGTGAGTTGATCCTGGATTTGCTTGAGGACCTCTACGGTCCGGTGCCGATGGCCATTGAACTGCGCAAATGCCAGGCTCCAGTGCCTGGATTTGGCGGCCAGGTGGGCGTGCGGCGCAGCCGTCACCAATCGCCCTGAAACCATGTCAGAGCGTCCTCTGGTGCTGATCCATGGGCTGTGGGATACCCCTCGCCTCTTTGGGCGACTCGAGCAGATGTTGCTGGAGCGCGAACCAGATTTAGAGCTCTTTGCTCCCCACTTGCCCCATCGCCTGGGGGCGACCCCGATTCGACAGCTCGCCCGTAAACTGGACGGGGTGATTCGGGAGCGCTTTGGCAGCGAGACCTGCCTCGACCTGTTTGGGTTTTCGATGGGTGGGGTGATTGCCCGCACCTGGTTGCAGGAGTGGGGTGGGGCACGACGGACCCGCCGCTTTGTCTGTTTGGGGAGTCCTCAGCAGGGCACCTTGACGGCCCAGTTGATTCCGAGTTGGCCATTGGCGGGCATTGCCGACATGAAGATCGGAAGCGCACTTCTGCGTGATCTGGATGTAGGGCGTGATCAATTGGATGGCTTGCAGTGCGTGAGTTTGTACAGCCGCACGGACATCACGGTCTTTCCAGGTTGGCGAGCGGTTCTCCCCCAGGGGCCGCGGCAGGCCCTGCCCGTTTGGACGCATCGCCAACTGATCGCTAACCCGCGCGCCGCAGCGGTAGTGGCTGATGTTTTGCTCGCTCCTTAACAACAACGAATCTCATCAACGCTGTTGTCTCCTTTTGGCAACGTGTCTATGGGTAGGCCAAGTTTGAAGGCCTCGCATGTGCTTTTCAGCCTCGGCCAGTTTCACGGCATCAGCGGTGTTGATGCCGTTGGGCCTCTACAGCACCCATATCGCGCAGAAAACGGGCAAGCGTGACTATGTGCCCTTGGCACTGGTGCCCTTTTTCTTTGGGGTCCAACAACTTGTTGAAGGCCTGGAGTGGACAGCGATTGATAACGGTGGCGTGGAGCCGCTCAGTAGTTTGGCCGGCCTCGGCTTTCTCTTTTTCGCCTATTGCTTCTGGATGATCTGGATTCCATGGAGTGCCTGGTCAATCAGTCGAACGACCGACTCCAAGGGACTGCAAAAGCGGCTCCGCTGGGTCGCGATTGTGGCAACGGTCCTCGGGGTTGCCTTCTACTTGCCCGTCTTGTTTGACCCACCGGCCCTTCAACCGGCAGTTCATAGCAATGGCCGTTTGCTCTACGACGTTTCCAACCTGCACAGCATTATCCATAACTTTGTGAACACCGAGCCCGTGGGTGAACTGGCTTACTGGGGCTTCATTGTTCTCCCGTTGATCGCACTCTCGGATAAAGCCGTCAAGCTGTTTGGTGTCCTGATCTTTGTCTCGATCTTCCTGACCTGGTTGACCTATAGCGCCACATTTAATTCCGTTTGGTGTTTCTACTGCGCTGTGCTCTCCATCTACGTCATCTGGATTGTGAATCGGCCTGCCCTGCGCGCTGCATCAGGTCAGTAGATCTTCAGGAGGTCTCAGCGTGGGGGTGCAAACAGCACTGGATGCTTTAGGCGGTTGGCTTGTTCAAGCTGATATCGGTTTGGGCTTGCTGCTCTTGGTGGGGCTTTCGATGTCTCTTTCCCATGTCTTTTCGCTTCTGGCCAATCGCCTCAATCGCCGCCAGATCATCATTCACCTGATTCTTGATGCTTTGATGCTTTCGGTGGCTTTTCTCTTAAGCAGCACCATTGATATGGTGCTGCTGGCCACAAGTGCTAGCGCCCATATCCATCCCAGTGCCTTCGTCAATGGGGTGGCTGTTTGCCTGCTTCCTGCAGTTTTTTATCTGTTCGTGGCAGCCCCCTACGTCGGTGAAACCATTGGCTTTGTGATCTGGGTGCTCATGCATCTCAACGTGGTGACGTTGTTGCATGCGCGCTTCGACTTGCCCTATGGCCAAGCGCTGCTCCTGGCGACGCCTGGATATGCCGTGGCTGTGGTGTTGGTCTGGTTGCTCTTTCGCCAAAGCTGGCAGGCGGGATACAGCACCCTGGCCTCTCAACTCTCCGATGCCCATGGGTCTTGAGTCATGAACCCCAGGTCCGAGGCCGGTCCCATGCGCCCTAGGGCCAATGAAGCCGCAATTCAGGTGCAGCAGCACAGTCTGCGCTCCAGGCTCGGACTTGTCGTCTTGGTGTTGGCCGTTGGCCTGGGGGTGAGTTGGTTTGGTGTGGGCCATGTCCTTTTGGCCCTGCGATCGATCTTTGACTGGACGGACATCAGCCTGCTGTTGCGCTGGTCTGGCCTGTTGCTCTTGGTGTTAATCCCGACGGCTGGGATCTATTCGCTGGTCACGCAATTTGCCTTTTGGGAGGGCTGGTTGGATGGACTCCCTGAACCAACGGTCCTTTTCCCCGAGACTCCTGCAGCGAAGGAGCACCGCTGCTTTGTGGTCTACCTCGATGGGATCCACCAGTTGGAGCGGGATCATCCGCCAAGGGTCTCAGCCTTTCTTCAACTCCTGGATCAGCAGCTCAATGGCTCCACCCGACTGGTGAAGGGGTTAGAGGCCTACACCGTTCTGCCCGTGGCCCTTGCCCAAGACCTCGGTAGTGCCTGGTTCTGGCGCCGATTGTTTGCGTTGCAAGAAGAGCATCCCAACGGCTGGATCCAGTTGCTGGCCGCTGTCTTGGTTCAAGCCAACAACGTCATCAAGGTTGGGATTTCATCGGATCATCGCTACGGCCCGATCATGAACTACGAGCTCTCCCTCAAGATTGCGTTGCGCTTGGGAGAGGTCGGCTTCAGGCCGGATCAGGGCCAACGGGTCGTTCTTGTGGGATATAGCGGTGGAGCAGAGATGGCGATGGGGGTGGCGGAGTACCTGCGTCGCATTTGCCGGGCACCGGTGAGCATCGTCAGCTTCTGTGGCGTGTTCAGTGGCAACCAACTGTTGAACCAGCTTTCGAAAATCACGATGATTGTTGGCAGTCGTGACCCAGTGGCGGCCTTTGGTCGCATTGCCTATCCGGGGCGATCGCCGTTGCTTCCCCTCTCCAATTGGAATCGAGCGCTGAAGTGCTCCTGCATCGAACGGCGCGAGATTGACGGGATGAACCACAATGGTCTGAAGGGACCGTTTGCCGAATTGCATCGGCAGGATGTCGTCCAGCAGATCGTTCTGGCGATTGAGTCAGAGGAGGAGGGCCTGCTGGGCTAAGCGGAACGGACTGCTCTGGGGTTGGCAGGCTTTCAGGCGGCGTTGAGCATCCCGCCTGGTCTCGCCAAAACAAAATCCGTCGTGGGGCAAAGCCGTGATCGCTTGGCAGTAGCGCTGCAGCGCCCTTTGTTGAAACTCATGCTGCGGGTTCAGCTGCTGTTGCAACCGCCGGGCCCGATGCAGCAGCCGTTCGCGCCAGATGCCGCCGAGCAGGCAGGGAAAGAGATCGCAGCGTCCATCCAAGGCCTGTTGCAACACCGCTGAGCTATCGATGCAGAACCCCAAGGCGCCATAGCCCCCAAGCCAGAGGCCATCGTCTTCGCTCTCCTGGTTATGGATCAACGCCACGAGCTCGCAGAGATCCATGACGTCCAGGAGACGTTCACCCTCGAACGGCTCACCGAAGTAGCGGATTGTTCCATTATCACGGTCGTTTTGCCAGGGACGATGCAGATCGTTCAGCGCTTCCCAACCGCAAAGCCCCTCTGTTCCCTGGTAGTACTGCAGGCGAAGGAGATCCTCGCCTTTTCGCCATTCCAGCTCCAGGCAGCTGTGGGGGAGCAAGCTTTGAATCTCCTGCCCGTCGTCCCCTAAGAGCCCCGTACGGATGGGCAATGCCAAAGGCACCTGACTCCAGCCTGGCGTGGGTTGACCTGACTTCGGCAGACTTGCACCCAGGCCAAAACTGGCCACGCTCGCGCGCAACTGAGCACGCAGCATCCAGCCGCTTTGCTGCAACTGCTCGAACCAGCTCCTGCAGCTGCTCGCTCCATCGATCTGCCATGGAACGCCCCCCAGTCCATTGGCGGAGAGACGATTCAGGACGCGGGCGGTCAGGGCATTGCGTTGCCGTTCGCCAGCTGACTGTTCATGGTTGAGACCAATGTTGTGCCAGATCAGCCCACCGCTCAAGTGCCCGGCATCCGCGGAGTCTCCGTTGGCTTCTGCTGGATCTGAGAGTCCGGGATCAAGCCGTAACAGTTGCTCCAGGCTGGTGGGGAGGTTGACCTCTGGTGCCCCACGCCAACGCCCAATCGCCCCGCTCTCCTCCGGCAAGAGGTGGGGGAGTCCATCGGCCACAGCCCCGAGCAGGGCTGGAGTCAGCAATTCGCGCTCCACGAGTCCTCCAAGGGACTGAACCCGTTGCGGTAAGTCCGCTGGAGCTAACTTCCACCCCTTGGGCAGAAGCCAGAGCAGTGGCAGCAAGCGGGGCCTGTGGAGCTGGTGCGCCAAGCGTTTGAGCCAATCCGATCGGGTCAAACCGGAGCGAAAGACGCTTTGCTCGAGGGCTTCTTCAAAGGCGAGCAGGGGAACGCCGCAGGTCCACTCCGGATCCAGTTGCAGAGGATCGGTGACGGAGAAGAGGGGAGAGCCAGGAGCCATGTTGCGGCCCATCTCCCCCCATCCTGCAGAGGCTCGTCCTAGACGGCTACCAGGCCGGAGTGACGGATCAGGGCATCGCTTCTGGGTTGACGACCACGGAAGCACTCAAACACCTGTTTGGGATCGAGGCTTCCCCCCAGGCTGAGGACCGTGTTTCGGAAGCGGCGACCCGTTTCGCGAATTTGCTCCTCGTTCTCCAGTCCAACCTCTTCAAAGGCGCCAAAGGCGTCGGCACTCAAGACCTCCGCCCACTTGTAGGAGTAGTACCCGGCTGCATAGCCCCCCGCAAAAATGTGACCGAAGGCGCAGAGGAAGGCGTCCTCGTCGATGGGGGTTAACACGGATGTGGTGGTGGCAATCTCTCGCCTGAGAGCCTCTGGACTCACGCCGGAGTGAGGTTGCCATTGGCTGTGCAAGCGCAAGTCCACCAGGGCAAAGTGCACCTGCCGCAGGGTCGCCGAACCCCCCATGAAGGTTCGCGCGGACAGCAACTTGGTGTACTCAGCCTCCGGTAGGGGTTCACCGGTCTTCCAGTGCCGGGCCATCCCCATCAAGGTGGCGCGGTCGTAGCACCAGTTCTCCATGAACTGGCTGGGCAGCTCAACGGCGTCCCACTCGACACCATTGATGCCGGCGGCTTGAGGGTGCTCCACGCTGGTGAGCATGTGCTGGAGGCCATGCCCGAATTCGTGGAAGAGGGTTTCGACCTCGTCAAAGGTCATCAGGCTCGGTGTGTCCCCGACTGGTGCACTCTGGTTGCAGATCAGGTAGGCCACCGGCAGGACCGAGCTGCCGTCATCGCGCTTGGAGCGCACAAGGCATTCATCCATCCAGGCTCCGCCACGCTTTGTCCCGGGACGGCTGTAGGGATCGAGGTAGAACCCGGCGATGGCCTCGCCCTGCTCCAGGATTCGGAAGAAACGCACATCCGGATGCCAGATCGGCGCGTCCCCATCGGCCGCTTCGATACTGATCCCGAACAGCCGTTCGCTCAGGGCAAAGAGCCCATCGAGGACCTGGGGTAGAGGGAACCAGGGGCGAAGGGCTTCGCTGTCGAGCTCGAAACTCTCCTGGCGAAGAATCTCAGACCAGTAACTGATGTCCCAGGCCTGGAGCTCCGCTGCCTCAGAAGCCCCATGGGCTTGGGCGCAGGCGGCCAGGGCCTGTAATTCCCGTTGCGCGATCGGATAGGCCGCGCTGCGCAGGTCCTCCAGTAGCGCTTCGACCGACTGCTCAGAGTCGGCCATTTTTGAGGCAATGCTGAGCTCCGCCCAGTTGGCAAATCCCAGACGCTCAGCCTGTTGCCGTCGCAGGGTCAGGATCTCTTCGATCAAGGGCCAGTTGTTGAGATCGCTGCCGTTCTGACCCGATGCCCTGCTGATGTGGGCCTTGTAGACCTGCTCCCGCAGGTCACGCCTGCGGCTGTATTTCATGAACGGGACATAGCGAGGCATGTCGAGCCCCATGAGCCATGGACCCTCCTCGGCGCTGGCGCTCTGATCACCGGCCTGGCGGGCCGATTGGGCTAGCTGCTCCAGCAGGCTCGCCGGTAGTCCTATGACCTGGTCGGCTTCGGTTAGGCGCAGGGTCCAGTTGTTGGTGGCATCCAGAACGTGGTTACCGAAGCGGGTCGAGAGCTCAGCCAAGGTCTGACTGGTGGCGTTAAAGGCCTCTTTAGTGGCTCCACTTAGACCGACACCACGCAGCTGCATGTCCCGCAGTTCTGCGTCCAGAATTCGTTGTTGCGTGCCATCGAGTTCTGATCGCCGTTCCTGCAGCTGCTTGAGGGCCCGATAGATCACCTGGCTTTGGCCAGCGCGGTTGCCGAATTGAACAACCGCCGCCTGCTGGCTGGCATGGGCATCGCGCAGTTCAGGGCTGTTGCAGACCCCATTCAGGTGACTGACCACACCCCAGCTCCAACGCAACCGTTCACCGAGTCGCTGGAGGGGAGCGATGACGTCGTTCCAGCTGAGTGCCAGGTCCTGATCCAGCTTCTGGCTTAGGGCTTCCTCCAGTGCTCCCAGCTCAGAGTCCAGGGACTGCATCAGTCCGGGGATGTGTTCGCTGACAGCCTCGGGAGTGATGGCCTCGAAGTTCGGCAGCCCCTCGCCGCGGAGGATCTCCGGCCGAGTGGTGGCGGTGGCGGCGCTGCTTACAGTCATTGGGGCTGAGGCAATGGGCCTGTGATCAGCCCATTTCAGCCCAGTTGCAGACCCAGGCGGGGATCAGCCGAGGGCGGGTAGCCGAAGGGCAACCACGGCGTGTTGCGCGAGGTTGTTGGAAAGGGCTGTTGTGCTCGCCTCGTAGAGATCAATCGCCAAGCGGGGCCAGAAGCCAATGACCAGGGTCGGGACCAGCAGGGTCAGGCCAATCATTAATTCCCTGGGCTTCATGTCGCCAAGCACTGCCAGTGCGGGGATCCGTGGGCCAAAGAACACCCGTCGGCAGAGGCTCAACAGGTAAATGGGGGTAAGAACCACTCCGATGGCGGCCAGGACAACGGCGATCACCCGGAAGCCGACCGTGAAGCTGTCGTTGCTGGTGACGCCGAGAAACACCGTGATTTCACTGACGAAACCGCTCATGCCCGGCAGGGCAAGGGAGGCCAGGGAGCTGGCGACAAAGAAGGCAAAGGTGATCGGCAGAACCTTGGCCAGGCCACCCATGTTGGGGATCGAGAGGGTCTTGGTGCGTTCGTAGAAAACACCGGTGACGAAAAACATCGCTGCGGCGATCAGCCCGTGGCTGATCATCTGCAGCATCGCCCCGCTCATGCCAAGGCTGTCGATTGCTCCGATGCCGAGGAGCACAAAGCCCATGTGACTGACGGAGCTGCAGGCGATCCGTCGTTTGACGTTGTCCTGTGCGAAGGCATTGAGGGCCCCATAGACGATGTTGACGATGCCCAGGACAATGAGAGCCGGAGCCAATTGCACGTGTGCCTCAGGCAGCATCTGCACGTTGAAGCGCAGCAGGGCATACCCCCCCATCTTCAGCAGCACCCCCGCCAGAAGCATCGAAACCGGTGCATTGGCTTCACCGTGGGCATCGGGGAGCCAGGTGTGGAGCGGGAACATCGGCAGCTTCACACCGAAGCCGACCAGGAAGCCCAGATAACAGAGCAGGCCGAAGACACCCCCGGGGGAGCGGGCGATGAGTTCGCTCAGGTTGAGGGTGAAGGGGCCATTGAGGGCAAGGGCAAGGCCGCTGAGAAGAATCAGCAGTGACGCTGTGGCGGTGTAGAGGATGAATTTCGTGGCGGCGTATTGACGCTGTTGGCCGCCCCAGATGGCAATGAGGAGGTAGACCGGAACCAGCTCCAGCTCCCAGGCCAAGAAGAAGAGCAGGAAGTCTTGGGAGAGGAACACCAAGGCTTGGGCTGATGCCTGGACCAGAAGCAGAGCGAAGTAGAGCCGCGTCTTTTTCTGGATGTTCCAACTCGCTGCCACCGAGAGCAACGTGACCAGTCCAGAAAGAACCACAAGCGGTGCTGAGAGCCCATCGGTGGCCAGGGACCACTCCAGTCCGAGGGATGGGACCCAGGCAAAACGCTCAACCAACTGCAGCCCAGCGATCGAACCGTCGTAATGCTGGCTGTAGACGTAGAGCATCAGCCCCAGATCAGCCAAAAGCGTGATCAGGGCAACGGTCCGAGGGAGTTTGGGATCGGTGCCATCTCCCGGGAGGAGCATCACCAGCGGAGCGATCGCGACTGGCAGCAGAGCGATCAGGCTCAGCCAAGGGAACGTGGTGGGCGCCGCCGCCAGGATGCCATCGGCTAGGGCGGAGTCACCAAATGCTGAGCCTGGAAGCGCAGCGGACGCGGCCATCAGGGGCAGGTTGGCGTCCATCGCGTACACGGCTTTTGGATGTCTTCGGTGATATCCCGTATCTGGGTCCAGCCCTCAGGGGACTCAACCCTCCTCCTACGGGAGGTGCCTATTGGCAATCAAATCTACCAGCGAGACAGATCTGCCCTAGGCATTTCTACCCAGGGTTCAACCCCTAGGAAGGCAGGTGGTCCCAGCGGCTCCCGCCCTGGTGGAGTTGCAGAACTTGAGAGCGCGAGGCAACGCCGGCACCCTCCCAGGCCCGCACCATCGTTTTGCTGACCGCCACAGTGGATTCCTCTGGGCAAAGCGCCAGGATGCTTGGCCCGGCGCCGCTGATGACGCAGCCCCAGGCTCCTGCACCCATGGCTGCATTGCGGACCTCCTGGCCCCCTTGGATCAGGCCCCAGCGATAGGGCTCATGGATGCGGTCGTGCATGCCATCGGCGATGAGGTCGCCGTTTCCGGTCCGCAGGCCCTGCAGCAGCAGGGTCAGGCAACCCAAGTTGGTGACCGCATCCGGGATGGAGATGGCCTTCGGCATGACCCGCCGGGCTTCGCTGGTGGATAGGCGGATCGCAGGAATGGCGACCACCACCATCACCTTGGGGTCCCACTCACAGCGCACGACCCTCCAGCGATGGGATGCTGCCCGCGCCGTCAAGCAGAGGCCTCCCAGCAAAGAAGGAACCACGTTGTCGGGGTGCCCCTCAATGTCAATGGCGAGCTCAAGCAGCTTCTCGCGGCTGAGCTTCTCGCCGATCAGGGCGTTGGCTCCCATCAATCCAGCCACGATCGCAGTGGCACTGCTTCCGAGTCCCCGGGCGGGGGGGACCGCTAGGCGAACCCGTGCCTCGACAGCAATCGGTTCTTCACCTGCCTCCTTCCAAACCCGCTGAGCGGCGCGATAGATGAGGTTGTCGGGGCCTCCGCGAAGGTGGGATCCCTCGCTGCCTTCAATCACCAGTTCAAACCGCTCGCCACTGCCTTCGATGCAGCGCATCTCGAAGCGGTTATTCAGATCGAGGGCTGCTCCAAGGCAATCAAAACCGGGACCCAAGTTGGCTGTTGTGGCGGGGACATCCACCACAACCCCCTGTCCAATGCGGGGGCGGGCCATGCGCTCTGTTCTGCTGGGCTCAGTGTCCCACTCAGGCGTTCAGATGCCGGGCCCGGCAGGCGGCGCTGAAGAGCCCTGTCTCTCCATCGACCAAGGCATGGACTGGGATTTGTTCCACCACTGGGCTGAGACGTCCTTTGTTGAGGAAGGGGCGGAGGAACCGCTCTGACCTCAGTTCATCGAGCAACTTGCCCGCTGTTCCTCCTCCCACCCAGAGACCGCCATAGCAAAGGCTCTGTAGAGCCAGATCCCCAGCACAGCTGCCGTAGGCCTCCAGCCAGAGATCCAAGGCCGCGCGGGCGAGGGGATCACCGCCGCCCGCCGCCGCCGCTGTGGCCGCTGGAAGCTCGGTGTCTGCGGTGCCCATCAAGGCGTGGTTGCGCCCATCGGGATGGGTCGCCAGGTGCCAGCGCATCACATCCCCCAACCCTGTGCCGCTGACGATCCGTTCGATCGAGAGGCGCGGGAGGTTCAGCTCGGCCATCAGCCAGCGCTTGAGTTGCCACTGCTTTTCGTTGCAGGGGGCGAACTCGCCGTGGGAGGCCTCGCTGGCCATGGCCTGCAAGCCGCTGGCCGTTGGAATTCCCACGGCGACCCCGAGGCCAGTCCCAGCACCGAGGATGGCAATGGGAGCCTTCGGGTCCGGCTGACCGCCAGAAGGGTCCCGCAGGGTCGTTTGTTGTTCGGGCTGCAGATGCGGTAGCCCGTAGATCAAGACCGCAAAGTCATTGACCAGCTCGACGGCCTTGAGCTGGCAGTCCCGCGCTAGTCGTTCCTCCTCCAGGAGCCAGGGCAGGTTGGTGAGCTTGACGCGTCCCTGCCGGACCGGTCCAGCAATGGCAAAGCAGGCCTGCTGCGGGCGCGCGAAGGTCTGGGCTTGGCCTTCGAGGAAGTGGTTGACCAGGGCTGAGAAATCAGGCCAATCGGCGGAGACGTAGCGCTGGCTCGCGCGCTGGATCAGCGCCGTTCCTTCGAGGCTGTACAGCCCGAGAAGTGTCTTGGTGCCGCCGATATCGCCGGCTAGAAGCGTGGTCATCGAGGATCAGCAGGGACTGATCTTGAGCCCCGCTCCCCGATCTTGATTCGCCGCTTGAGCAGCGGCCACAAGGGTGTCAAAGGCGATGCTGCCGAGGTCTCCATCCCGGCGGCTGCGGAGGCTGATGGTCCCACCTTCGGCTTCCTTGGCGCCGATCACCCCTAGGACGGGGATCTTCATCTGTTCGCCGTTGCGAATCAGCTTGCCCAGTCGATCACCGGAGTGGTCGACGCTGGCCCGGACTCCAGCCGCTTTCAAGCCTGCGGCAACGGATTCGGCGTAGTCGCGCACCTCATCAGTCACCGGCAGTAGACGGATCTGTTCGGGCGCAAGCCAGAAGGGGAAGTCGCCGGCGTAGTTCTCGGTCATGATCCCGAAGAACCGTTCCAGCGAGCCAAAGATGGCGCGGTGGATCATGATCGGCCGCTGCCTTGAACCGTCGGCGGCGACGTAGTTCAGGTCGAAGCGCTCCGGCAGGTTGAAGTCCAGCTGGATCGTGGAGCATTGCCACATCCGGCCAATGGCGTCCTCGATCTTGAGGTCAATCTTCGGTCCGTAGAACGCACCGCCTCCTTCATCGATTTTGTAGTCCCAGCCTTTGCGCTCCAGCGCTTCGATCAGGCCCTGGGTCGCTAGATCCCAGACCGCGTCTTCACCGATGGATTTCTCGGGACGGGTCGAGAGGTTGATTTCGTAGTTCAGGAAATCGAAGGTCGAGAGGATCTGTTCGGTCAGATTCAAAATCGCCAGGATCTCGTCGCTGATCTGCTCAGGGAGGCAGAAGACGTGGGCGTCGTCCTGGGTGAAGCCGCGGACGCGCATCAGTCCATGCATGACCCCGGGGCGCTCATAGCGGTAGACCGTCCCCAGCTCGGCCCAGCGGATCGGTAGTTCGCGGTAACTGCGCAGGGTGCTGGCGTAGGTCAGCACGTGGAAGGGGCAGTTCATGGGCTTGAGCTGGTATTCCCGCTCATCCACCTGCATCGGGCCGAACATCGACTCGCTGTAGAAGTCGAGGTGCCCGGAGGTCTTCCAGAGGCTGATGTCTGCGACGTGGGGGGTATAGAGCAGCTCGTAACCGGCGTTGAAGTGAAGCTCTCGCCAGAGGTTCTCGATCAACAGGCGCATGCGGGCGCCGCGGGGGTGCCAGAACACCAAGCCGGCACCGGCTTCGTCTTCTATCGAGAACAAATCGAGGTCGGTGCCGATTCGCCGGTGATCCCGTCGCTTGGCTTCTTCCTGCCTGCGCTTGTACTCGCTGAGCTGCTCTGGGGTTTCCCAAGCGGTCCCGTAGATCCGCTGAAGCTGGGCCTTGTTCTCATCGCCGCGCCAGTAAGCACCGGCGACGCTCTCGAGGTCGAAGGCTTTGGCGTTGAGGTCTTTGGTGTTGCTGACGTGGGGGCCGGCACAGAGATCCCACCACTCCTCCCCGAGGGTGTAGAGGGTGATGGGCTCGTGAATCCCCGCCAGGATTTCGAGCTTGTAGGGCTCGTTCTGGGCCTGAATCTTGCGTTCGGCCTCAGCGCGGCTCACCTCAAGGCGCTCCAGCGGGAGCTTCTTGTTGATGAGCTTGATCATTTCCTTCTTGATGGCCTTGAGGTCGGCCTCCGTGAAGGGGTCAGGATTATCGAAGTCGTAGTAGAAGCCGTTTTCGGTCCAGGGACCAATGGTCACCTGGGCTTTTGGAAAGAGCCGCTGGACCGCCATGGCCATCACATGGCTCATGGAGTGGCGGATGCGCAGAAGCTGCTCGCTCTCGCTGGTCTTGGGCAGATGCACCGTCACCACGTCCTGCCCCGCTTCACTGGCTGCAGGCTCGGCAGGTCGGGTCGCGGTCACGGCGGCGGCATAGCGACCCCGATCCTACGCAGCGCAATTCAGGCCATCACTAGGGTGTGGAGGTGACCAACCCTCAAGGATCCCAGGCTGAGTCCGCTGAGTTGCTCGACCATTTGCTCGAGTCACTGTTTGGTGACTTCTGCCATTGGTTTGAGCGAGGTCTGGTCCTCTTGGATCATGCCCCTGATCACTTGGTCCCTCCGCAGGAGCAGCGGGAGTTCCGTGCGGCTCTGCAGGAGGGGCTTCAGGCGATTGCTGCCACGCAGTCGCTTCGGGCTGCTTGCTCGACGCCCATGGCGGTAGACATGGACGCCATGACCCCCTGGCATCGCCTGATGATGCGGGTCTGGAATCTCTCCGCGATGTTGCGGATGGCGGGAGTCCCGTTGCCTGAGCAGCAGCGCCCCGAGACTCCTCAGGCCTGAGCCCAGCGGCTGCGCTTGAGTTGCTTGAGGTTGTTCTCGTAGAAGTTGGCCAGTTCTGTGGCTTTCTTCACCGGTTGGCCATAGGCGCTCAGGCCGTTATGGCTCGGGAACGAGGCCCACTCCTTCGAGAGGACAGCCATGACATTGCGGGTGAGACCGCTTCGGTCCACCTGGTCGAGCACACCACGGCGATCGATCAGATAGAGAGCAGCCTGGTCCTGATTACGGGGCTTGAAGCTGCGCAAGCTGAGTTTGGTGGCGGCTTCTTTCCAGGTGCCGGGTAAAAACTGATAGGCCCCTGCGGCCGCGCTGGTGTAGCGCTTCACCACCACCACCTCTGGGTGCTTGGCCAAGCTGCTGAAACGGCCGCCGCCATAGAGGGTGCGGTAGCCCTCATGGCCCTGCTTCCAGGTGCCTTCGGCGTAGCGGATCGTGTTCAGGAGTGCGCGCCGCTCGGGCGTGATCGCGTAGAGCTCATCCGCATCGCTTTGGCTGGCAGCGGCCACAACGTGCTCGAGGGATTGATCCACCTCTGTGCCTTTTGAGGGGGCAACAAGGGGGCCAGCGGCCAGGAGCAGCAGACCGAGGGAACAGGCCGGAGCGGCTGCACGACTCGGCTTGAGGGAGTGCTGTAGCGGATGACGGATTGGCAAGCGGCACAACTGCGCAGTTCAACGAGACTGCTGGCTAATCGAGTCCCAAGGTGAGACTTCCCGGCCGAACTGGACAGTGGGCCAGTCAATGTGCTTTGGAAGTTTTTGAGCTGGGGAGAGTGATTTGGGTGGACTTGGTGAGCTGGGCTTGCGTTGATGAATTAGCCACCTTTATCTTTCCTTCCGTTTTTGATTAAGGGCTTTGGAAGTCAGTTGGACTTCAGGAACCCCAGTGCTTCCCGTGTTCGCTCCAGGGTGGTCTGAGCCACGGCATTGGCCCGCTCGCTACCCGCCTTAAGAACACGATCGAGTTCGGCTGGATCGGCGCTGAGGGTGCTGTAACGCTCCTGAATCGGCCGAAGTGCCTCCACGAGGGTCTCAGCGAGCAGGGGTTTGAAGGTCCCCCAGCCCATCTCGGCGCATTCCACGGCAGCGGCATCTCGGCCTTTGCCGCTGAGCAGGGCGTAGAGACCAAGCAGGTTGTCGGTCTCAGGCCGCTCGGGGTTTCCGAATTCCAGACCCATCACGGGGTCCGTTTTGGCGCGCTTGACCTTTTTAGTAATGACCTCAGGGGGATCCAGAAGGTTGACCCTGGACCCCTCATTGGGGTCGCTCTTGCTCATCTTGCTGCGGCCGTCGGTGAGGCTCATGACCCGGGCTCCTTCCTTGAGGATCAGCGGCTCGGGGACCTTCAGTACGGGGATGGGCTCGCCTTCGGCATCCCGCGGGGCAAACCGCGCATTGATCCGCTGTTGGGCGATATCTCGGGCCAGCTCCAGGTGTTGCTTCTGGTCTTCACCAACGGGGACGAGGTCCGCGTCATAGAGAAGAATGTCGGCCGCCATCAAGACGGGGTAGTCCAGTAGGCCGACGGACACCTGGTCCCCTTGTTTCACCGCTTTTTCTTTGAACTGGATCATCCGCTCCAGCCAGTTCAACGGGGTGACGCAGTTCAGCAGCCAGCAGAGCTCGCTGTGGGCTGAGACGTGGCTTTGGACAAAAACCGTGGCTTCGTCTGGGTCAATCCCGCAAGCCAGGTAGAGCGCAGCGGTGTTGCGCGTGTCACGGGCCAGGACCTCCGCATCGTGGGGGACCGTGATCGCATGCAAATCAACGACACAAAAAAAGGTGTCGTGGCTCTTCTGCAGGTCGACCCAGTTGCGGATGGCCCCAAGCCAATTGCCCAGATGCAAGGCGCCAGTGGGCTGAACTCCGGACAGAACCCTGGCGCGTTGCATGCGAGCTGGCGAAATGTTCGCCGGATTCTGCCTGGAGGCAGTCCCCGGCAGCGGCCGTCGATCAGGCCTCGGTGGTCTCGCTGGCTTCCACTGCATCGGCAGTGGCCTCGGCGGGAGCGGCATCGCTTGCAGCAGCAGTCGAGTCGCTCACCGGCTCCTCTTCAGCGACGGGAGCCGGAGGCTTGGCCGGGCGTGCAAAGGGGTTGGGGCGATTGCCAGGTCGCTCGCTGCGTTCGCCGCGGCTACCGCCACGACGATCACTGCGCTCGCCGCGGCCGCGGGAACCGGCGCTGGCCTTCTGTTGGGCAACGATGTCGTCGATCCGGCCCTCTTCGATTAGCTGAGCCACGGTTCGTAGGGACAGGCCCAGGGCTGCCACGGTCGAGCGAACGCCAAAGGCCTCTTGAACGGCGCGGGCGGCGCGCATTTCGTTATCGCTCAGGCGAATGCGGAATCCGCCCCCTTCACGAGGACCACGGTTGTCGCGGGACTGATCGCCCGAATTCCGCTGGAAATCACCGTCGGCCATGGCCGCACACCTGAAGAAGTCAGCGGCAAGTGTGCCCTATGGAGAGGGAGGCAGGCCAGTGCCAAATCAAGCGATGGTGCTCTGGACTGCCTGATCGAGCTAAGACCAGTACTGGTAAAGGATTTGGTCCCTCCGCCTCGATGCTGCTGCGGTAGCGCGAGAGCAGGTCGAGGTAGGCCTGCAGAGTCCAGCCGTTGCAGCCTTGGTCCTGGGCGGCCCAAAAGCGTTGGAGCGCCTCGGAGCAGGCCGCTTTGCCAAAGTCCTCCCAGCACTGCTCTTCGGCGTCTGCCGCTGAGAAGCCAGCGCGGATCAGGTTCCGGAAGCGAATCAACTCCGGAGCTTCCCCACTGTTGTCCGGCGGGAGAACCGCGTTGAGCTTGCTGATCGGCAGGATCCTCAGCCGCAACCAACAGCGTTCCAGCAGGGCAATCGGTCGATCGCCATCCCATCGACTGAACAGCTGTTGGCGGGCGCTGAGATCCGCCAGTAAGTCCTGCTGATGGGGGGTGAGCCAACTCCTCAGCTCAGCCATGGGTTCCCTGGAAGGTGATGGTCGATTCCGCGTACTCCCGTGGTTCCAGGTGAATGGTGCAGCGGACAGGTCCAAAGCGCCGCTCGAGATGGTCCTCCACGAGCTCGGTGATGCGATGGGCCTTGGGTAGATCATCGGCATCCACCACCATGTGCAGCTCGATGAACACCCTTTGACCGAGAACGCCGCGGCTGGCGATGTCATGGACGTTCAGCACCCCAGGCACGCCCATCGCAGTTTCGTGAATGGATTCCGGTGCGATGGCGATTTGATCGACCAACCACGGCAGGTTGGTTTTGAGCACCTGCCAGCAGACCCGGATTAAGAGCAAACAAAGCGGAATGGCCATCGCCACATCCAGCCAGGTCTGCTTGAAGAAAACGACACCGCACAAGCCCACCAGCACCACCACGGTGGTCCAGATGTCGCTGGTGGTGTGTTGTGCGTCAGCGAGAAGGAGCTGGTTGTTAAGGCGCTTGCCCTCACTGCGCTCGTACCCGGCCAACAGCAGGTTGCAGCCCAGGACGATCAACAGCATCAAGAGCTCTTGCCCGTCGAGGCGCAACGGTTGGAGTCCCGAGGTGATCCGCTCCAGGGCGGTCCGCGCAATTTCTAAGGCCGTCAAACAGATGAAGCCAGCGATGGCAAGGGCGCCAATGGCTTCGTACTTGTCGTGGCCGTAGGGGTGATCACGGTCTGGCTTGGGGTCCGATAGGCCGTTGGTGATCAGTCCCAGCAGGCTGGAGAAGCCATCGGTCGCGCTGTGCATCGCATCGGCCAGCAGGGCCAGCGATCCACTGAGGAGTCCGATGATCAGCTTCAGCAACAACATCGCCACGTTGACCCCAAGGGCCACCAGCAGGACTCGCTGAACCTCCGATCGGCGGTCGGCGTGCTTGCTGTTTTGGCCGGCAAGACCCATGGCCAAGGAGGCTCGCTGAGGTTCTCCCAAGTTATTGGGTCTGGGCATGGGTTAATAGCTGAGCTAAAGAGTTGGCGCGGTCGCCGAGTTCAGGCCCCCCCCCTTGACTGTTCCTCAGGTCTCAGCTGAATCCCCATCGCCGAGGCCCGTGCTCCTGGGGGAGCAGCTCACAGCGGGCATCCTTCGCCAGGGCCTGCGCCACTGGCCTTGGTTTGCGGCAGCCGGGGGCGGCTGGATGCTGCTTGAGACGGTGCATGGCCCCTTCTCATCCCTCTTGAGCTTGGGAGCGGCTGGTGCAGGGCTCTGGTTGCTCGGGGGGCGAATGCGCCCTTCTGGTCAGCAGCTGCCGCGGTCTTCGCAGGGCTGGCTTGATCGTTGTGAGGCAGTTCTCGAACAGTTCCAAACCCTGCAAGGGGGCAGCAGCGACGTGAGCCCTGCCCAGGTCAATCGCTTTCAGCGGGATCAGGCACAGCGCCGCGCCCAATTGGAGTCGCTGCGTCAACGTCAACAGGAGTCCTGCATTCACCTGGCGCTCGTCGGGACTCAAGCCTGGAGCGATCTTGAGCAAGAGGCACTTCTCAGTCAGTGCCTCTGCCCCCACCCCCTGCGGGTCCACCGCAGTCAGGCCTTGCCCTTGTCTCCGCTGCATTGGGAATGGACCGAGACGTTTCGCCAGTGCGAGCTGCTTCTCTACCGGCTTGATCTGCCTCTGACAGCGGCCGATCTGCGTTGGCTTGAAGCCCTGCCAGAGCAGCAGCGTGTGGGAATTCTCGTGCGGACCCTGCCGGGGCTCGAGACCCCCCTGCAGGTGCAGCAATTCGAGCAGCAGCTTCCCGCTCACCTGCGCGGGCGGTGTTGGCTTTTGCCTGATCTGGAGGCCAGCGGATGGCGGGATCTCTCGGCCTGGTTAGCCGAGTCCACGCCCCTGACCCGTGAACGCAACCAGCAGCGTTGCCTGCAGGAACTGCATGAGGGTTGGCAACGCGAACTTGAGGTCATTAGGCGTCAGTCCTGGTCACGCTTGCTGCAACGCACCCAGTGGACGGTCGCCGCGGGTGTTGTTGTAACTCCAGTCCCCAGCTTGGATCTCTTGGTCTTGGCTGCTGCCAATGGCTTGATGCTCCAGGAGATGGCCCGGCTTTGGAATTGCCCTTGGTCTCTGGAGCAATTGCAGGCTGGGGCTGCTCAGTTGGGAAAGGCGGCCTTGGCCTTGGGGGTCGTGGAATGGAGTTCCCAGGCTTTGGCTTCGGTGGTGAAGTGGCATGGCCCGACCTGGTTGTTGGGCGGTGCCATGCAAGCCCTCAGTGCGGCCTACCTCACTCGGGTTGTGGGCCGTGCAATGGCTGACTACATGGCTTTGGCCGTGGGCGTTCCTGAAGAGGAGTTGGAGAGCTTGTTGCAGCGTCAAGCTCCGCTGCTGGTTGCCCGCGCGGCCGAAGAGGAAAAACTCGACTGGAGCGCTTTTGTGGCGTCAGCACAGCAGTGGTTGAAACAACAACCCGCATCGGCATAACCACCGGAGCCCCCTCGAAGCCGTTGCTATGCATAACTTCATGAAGACTTCATAAATTTCTTTGTAAACATCTTGGTTCTTTTTTGAATTTAGTTTTTGCTCTAGGAAATGGTTTCTGGGTCCCTCTAGTTTTTGCAGGCTGCAGTCGCAGCATTCGTACTCATTTGGCTCAATTGAGCCTTTTCTTATGACCACTGCTCTTCGGAAGAGCGGCTCCAGTTCTTGGACGCAATTTTGTGAGTGGGTCACCAGCACCGACAACCGCATTTATGTGGGTTGGTTCGGTGTGCTGATGATTCCCTGCCTACTGGCCGCCACCATCTGCTTCATTGTTGCTTTTGTCGCCGCTCCTACGGTTGACATTGACGGCATCCGTGAGCCTGTTGCCGGCTCCCTGATCTACGGCAACAACATCATCTCTGGCGCTGTCATCCCCAGCAGCAACGCCATTGGTCTGCACTTCTACCCCATCTGGGAAGCTGCCAGTCTCGACGAGTGGCTGTACAACGGCGGTCCCTATCAGTTGGTGGTTTTCCACTTCCTGATTGGCATCTCTTGCTACATGGGCCGTCAGTGGGAGCTCTCCTACCGCCTCGGCATGCGCCCCTGGATCTGCGTGGCCTACAGCGCCCCGCTGTCTGCTGCCTTTGCAGTGTTCCTGGTGTATCCCTTCGGTCAGGGTTCCTTCTCGGATGGCATGCCCCTGGGCATCTCTGGCACCTTCAATTTCATGCTGGTGTTCCAGGCTGAGCACAACATCCTGATGCACCCCTTCCACATGCTTGGTGTGGCTGGTGTCTTCGGTGGTTCCCTGTTCTCCGCCATGCACGGCTCCCTGGTGACCTCCTCCCTGGTGCGTGAAACCACCGAGAGCGAGTCCCAGAACTACGGCTACAAGTTCGGCCAAGAGGAAGAGACCTACAACATCGTGGCTGCCCACGGTTACTTCGGTCGCCTGATCTTCCAATACGCCTCCTTCAACAACAGCCGCAGCCTCCACTTCTTCCTGGGTGCTTGGCCTGTTGTCGGGATCTGGTTTACATCCATGGGCGTGAGCACCATGGCGTTCAACCTGAACGGCTTCAACTTCAACCAGTCGATCCTGGATTCCCAGGGTCGTGTGCTGAACACCTGGGCTGACGTGCTGAACCGCGCCAACCTCGGTATGGAAGTGATGCACGAGCGCAACGCTCACAACTTCCCTCTCGACCTGGCTGCGTCCGAGTCCACTCCTGTGGCTCTGAGCGCTCCCACCATCGGCTGAGGACCAGTCCGCATCACCCCTGAGTTCAGGCTCAGGCCCAAGAGCTCTCGCTTCGGCGGGGGCTCTTTTGTTTGGTCTCAGGGGTTTGATTGGACTTTGATGGGGTCTGCACGTGCTCTTGGCCCTCGTTGTCTTCCGCCTCCGCTCTGCCGCCATGGCCAGCGTTGCCATCCCTTCGCTTGGCGGTTGTTGGGCATGTCGAATGGGTGCAGTTCCTGGCGGTGGATCAACTGCCTCGTCCGGGAGCGATTGGTCACGCACTCCAGACCTTGGAGGAACCTGCCGGCGGTGGAGCCGTCGTCGCCGTCCAGATGGCGCGTTTGCTCAAGCAGCCCGTCCAGTTCTTCACAGCTCTGGGCCGCGATGCGGTGGGAGAGGCCGCCGTCCAGCGCCTTGAGCAATTGGGCCTTGAGCTCCATGTCGCCTGGAGGGATGCGCCAACCCGGCGGGGCCTGAGTTTGGTTGACCGTGAGGGAGATCGGGCAATCACCGTGATTGGAGAGCGTTTGAGTCCCTCTCTTGATGACGCGCTGCCTTGGGAGGACCTGGCTCGCTGCGACGGCCTTTTTGTGACGGCGGCTGATCCCCCTCTGCTGAGGGCGTGCCGCGGCGCCAAAGTTCTGGCGGCAACCCCGCGGGTTCGTCTTCCGGTGCTTCAGCAGGCCGCGGTGCCACTGGATGCCCTGATTGGCAGTGGACTGGATCCCGGCGAGTTGGTGGACCCGGATCAACTCAATCCAGCGCCTCAGGCCTTGATCCGCACTGAAGGAGCCTCAGGTGGCATCAGTTCTCCGGGCGGGCGTTACCTCGCAGCTCCGCTTCCAGGCCCCATGGTGGAGAGCTATGGCTGTGGTGACAGTTTTGCGGCAGGGGTGGTAACAGGCATGGCCGCCCAGTGGCCCTTGGCGGATGCCATCAGGCTCGGTGCCCAGTGTGGCGCGGTCTGTGCCACTCGATTTGGGCCCTATGGCTAGTCCAATCGGTCGTTTTGCTTTGCGTCTGCTCAGGGTGACGGCGAGCACCGCCTCCATCATTGAGCTGCTGCGTTCGGATTGGGCTGGGGGCGTCTCGGCGGGGCTGGCTTGGTTTTTGTTTGTGCAGTTGGAGCGCCGTCTTCAGGCTGGCTCCACGGATACGTCTGACGAGCCACGGAGCTGACTGACCCCCACCCCCGCAGGCGCGCAGAGATAGGTCCCATCGCCAACCCGCTCCATTTGCCCATCGAGGGCATGGACGGCCCCGGCGACAAAGTCAAGGATCCGCTGGGCTTCGCTCGGCTCCATCCCCTCGAGCTGCAGGACGACGCATTGCCGCTCTCGGACCGCGTCAACGGCATCACTGGCCTGCTCGAACTGCTGACAGCGCAGCACCGTGACCTGCGGCAGCCAGATCCCAAATGGTGTCTGCATGGACCGCTCGTGCAGCGTTGTCTGTGTTCTGCCCCATGCAGGGGCGTCTGTCCAGGGCAGCGCGGGCTCAGGGGGCGATTGTTGAAACGTGCGTGGATCGATCGATCCACCCACCAATGGACTCCTGGCCTGCGATCATCGAACCACCTTTGCCGAGGAGCCGGGCTTGCAAACGCTGGACCACCAGGTACTGCCGGCCTTCTTGCTCACCCTCGGAGCAGGCCTTTCAACGGGTATTGGCAGTTGGCTTGGTGTGCTGAGCCGGCGCTTCAGCCCTGGATTGCTGACCACGGCCTTGAGCTTCTCGGCCGGGGTGATGATTTTTGTCTCCTTTGTTGAGATCTTCCCCAAGGCACGGCAGTCTCTAACGCCAGCCCTGGGCTCCAGTACCGCTTACTTGGTCACGGTTCTGGCCTTTTTTGCCGGGATGCTGGCCCTGGCCCTGATCGATCGACTGCTCCCCTCCCATGAACTGGCGATCTTGCCCTTGAGGGAGGGCTCTGATGCCTCCGCTCTGATGCGCACCGGGTTGTTTTCAGCCCTGGCCATCGCCATCCACAACTTTCCTGAGGGCTTGGCCACTTTTGTGGCGGCACTCTCCGAGCCCCGTCTCGGCATTGGCATCGCCATTGCCATTGCCATCCACAACATCCCTGAGGGACTGGCGGTTTCAGCCCCCGTCTATTACGCCACGGGCAGCCGCAGTAAGGCGTTTTGGATTTCCTGTGCCTCGGGCTTGGCCGAACCGCTCGGGGCGCTCATCGGCTATGTCTTCCTGCGTTCATTCCTGAACGATGTGGTTCTCGGCTTGGTCTTCGCCAGCGTCGGCGGAATCATGATCTACATCTGCTTTGACGAACTGCTTCCGGCTGCCCAGCGCACCGGCGCCAAGCACCACTTGATGATGGCCGGTGTAACGGCAGGGATGCTGGTGATGAGCATCAGTCTGGTGCTGCTCAGCTGAAGCGCTCGATGGTTGCAGCTTCCGATCAGCGCTGGAATTGGTGGCCGCTGTTGCCGCTTTATCCCTACGGGCGCAAGCGCACCTTGGTGCGTGAGTTGATCCCAGAGCAGCTCTGGAGCTTTGAGCAACTGCAGGGTGTGTTCTATGTGGCCGTGCCCATTCGGATGACGGTGGTCCGGGTGCGGGGGGGCTTGATGCTTTACGCCCCCGTGGCGCCAACCCAGGAGGTGCGTGCAGCTCTGCAGGCGTTAGAGGCGCGATTTGGACCGGTCCAATCCATCGTTTTGCCGACGGCTTCCGGCTTGGAGCACAAACTGCCTGTCCCCCCAATGGCCAGGGCCTTCCCTCAGGCGGTGGTCTGGATCACGCCAGGTCAATGGAGCTTTCCGGTCAATCTGCCGCCGGCCTGGCTGGGATTCCCTCGGGGACGGACCCGGGTGCTTCAGGAGGACGGCTATCCCCATGGCGATGAGCTGAGCTGGTCGTCCCTTGGACCGCTCGATCTGGGGCTGGGCCGCTTTCAGGAATTCGCTTGTTTGCATCAGGCCAGTGGCTCGCTGCTCCTGACTGATGCGCTGGTGGCGATCAACTCGACACCCCCGGCAATCTTTGACCTTGACCCCACACCTCTGCTGTTTCACGCCCGCGACAGTGGCGATCAACCGCTCAAGGACACCCCAGAACTGCGTCAAAAGGGGTGGGAACGCCTGGCACTGTTCGCCTCGTTTCTGCGGCCGGAGGCCCTTGAGGTCCCCCCCCTGGCGCAGCTCTTGGCCAAGGCCTTTCAGCCAGGCTGTCGTTCAGCCCGGAGTTACTTCGGGTTCTTCCCCTTCCAATGGCGCTCGAGTTCCCGTGAAGCCTTTGCGGCTCTGACCCAGCAGGGCAGCCCCCTCCTGGTTGCGCCGGTTCTGGAGCGCCTGGTTTTCCCCCGGGCGCGTCCGGTCGTGGTCCGCTGGCTTCGGGAGTTGTCTCAACTGCCCCAGGTGCGTTGGCTGGTGCCAGCCCATTACGACGCCCCAGTTCCCTGCTCCAACCAGCAACTGGCCCAGTTGGCTGATGCCTTCGAGCAACGGCAGTGGGCACCGAGCCAAGGCAATTGGGATTACCTGGCGTCGATCGATCAGTTGCTGGTGCGCACAGGCGTTGTTCCCAGCGAAGAATCGCCCTGAAGGCTGGATCTAGAGCCTGAGTTCGCCGGGGTCGGCATCAGCAGCGTCGTCGTCAAACAAGGTCGCTTCCAACTCCATGCGCTGCTCCATCTGGCGCAGGAAGTACCCGGTCATCATCGCGCTGGCCAATAAGCCCGCCAGGTGATCGCGACTGGCGGTGATTTTGACGTCGAACTGCTCGCCGGGGATCATCCCCAGCAGGCCTTGGACGTTGTGCCGAATGATGTCTTGGATGTCGCCGCTGGCGGAACGAGCGACGCGTTGCAACACGTCCGGAGACTGTTCCTGCAGGTACTGGATCAGGGAGTTGCCACTGATCGGTTCGCTGTCGCTGGTCAGGAACTCCGGGTTGAACATTCCGGCGTGCTCCACGTCAGGTTTGCACCCTACCCCAGCTGATTGTCCGGCTCTGGGGCGGGGAACCGAATGAAGCCGGCGCGGTTGAGTGGCCAGTAACGGAGCACGGCGGTGCCGATCAAATCCTGCTCGGGTAGCGGTCCCCAGACATGGGAATCAAGGCTGGCGTTTCGGTTGTCCCCCAGCACCAAGAGCTGGTGATCGGGGACGGTCACCGGGCCAAAGTCGTAGTCGATCGCTTCGCTTCTCCAGGGTTCAGGCACCGGCTCTCCGTTCCGCAGCAGGTTGCCCCCACGGACTTCGATCACATCGCCGGGTTGTCCAATGACGCGCTTGATCAGGGCTGCGGTTGGGTCGTAGCCCGCATCCACGAGTTGTTGCGGAGCATGGAAGACGACCACGCTTCCGGTTGGAATGCCAGAACCGAGCTTGGGCCTGATTTTCTCCACAAGAATTCTGTCCTGCAGTTGCAGTGTGGGCAGCATCGAGCCCGAGGGAATCCAACGCGGTTCAATCACGGCCCAGCGCAGCACCAGGGCTATGCCCAACCAGACGAGGATTGACCTCCAGCCCTTTGCCGCAGAGCCGGGTGCTTGAGGCGGTGTCTCCATCGGTTGAGCCTGGACCGGCATGATCGCCACATCCTGATCAATGGCCCGGCTCGGTGCCTCTTCCCTCTCCCCACCCCTGCAGTGCCGAGGCGAATCTTCAGGCCGCACTGGAGCTGTTACTGGAGCTCAAACGCCAGGGCCTGAGCCGTCTGGTGCTTTGCCCTGGAAGCCGTTCAGCTCCATTGGCCTTGGCCGCTGGCTTGCTCGCGGAGCAGGGATTGGATTTGTTCTGCGGAGTGGATGAGCGCTCTGCGGCGTTTCTGGCCTTGGGCCTGAGTCGGGGCGATGGACGGCCGACAGCCCTGGTCACCACCTCGGGAACAGCGGTGGCCAACCTGCTGCCAGCTGTGGTGGAGGCTGATTTTGGGGCCATACCGCTGCTGGTGTTGAGCGCCGATCGCCCCCATCGTTTGAAGGGCTGTGGTGCCAATCAGACGGTCAATCAGGAGACCTTTCTGTCCACCTCCTGCCGGCGTTTTCTTCAGGGTGATCCCTCCGGCTTAGCGGCCATGGAGAGAGCGGCGCTGCGGGGACTCGCTCAGGAGGCCTGGTCAGCAGCACTGGTTCCCCCTTGGGGCCCCGTCCACTGCAACCTGCCCTTTGAGGAACCCCTGCATGCCTCGGGGGAGAGTCTCATCCGGTTGCAATCGGAGTTGCGATCGCTGGTTCTTGAGGAGGTCAGTGGCCATGGCTTCATCCCTGAGCCAGAGGCCCCTCCACCCTTGGATCTTGATCGTCCAGGCGTGGTGGTGGCCGGTCCCTGGCGCGGTAGCGCGGAAGCCCTCCCGGGGTTTGCCACTGCCTTGAAACGTCTGCAAGAGCGCACCGGTTGGCCGGTGTTCGCGGACGTGCTCTCGGGGTTGCGGGGTTGGCCGGGGTTGAAGTGCATCCACAGCTACGACCTCCTGCTGGCGGACGGTCACCGCCTACCCGCGTCACCCCAGCTGCTGCGCCTGGGCCCAGTGCCAGCCAGTCGCCGGCTCCAGGGCTGGATCCAGCAGTGCGCTGGGCCTCAGCTGTTGGTGACGGAGCAGGACCCCCGCAACCTCGATGCCGTGGGCAGCGCCACGGAGCGCTGGTCCGGTGGCTTGGAATCCTGGTGGCATCAGCTGCCTGAGGCCAGGCGGCAAGGGCACCCCTCAGGCGATAACCAGCGCTGGATCACCCGTTGGCTCGCCGCCGAGCAGCAGGTTCAGCAGCGGCTAGATGAGGAGCTCGATGGCTTTGACCCCTCCGAGCCTGCGTTGGCCCGATGCCTCAGCCGTCTGGTCCCGGCCCATTGGGGCCTGATGTTGGCCAGCAGTAGCCCCGTTCGGGATTGGGAAAGTTTCTCGGCCCCTGATGCTCCCTGCCGCCAGACCTATGGCTTCCGCGGAGCTTCTGGCATTGATGGAACGCTATCCATGGCGGCTGGTTTGGCCTGCAGCACTGGCCCCCTGCTGCTCGTCAGCGGCGATTTAGCCCTCCTGCACGATGCCAATGGATGGCTATGGCACCAGCAGCTTCGGGACCGTGCTGCTCGCTTGACGGTCGTGATGGTGGATAACGGCGGCGGCGGCATTTTTGAGCAGTTGCCGATCCGTCCGGCCTTGGATTTCGAGCTCCTGTTCGCCATGCCGCAAGCCTTGGACCCTCGGCGCTGGGCCGAGGGCTACGGCATTCCTTCGCGAGGCGTCGCGAGCCTGGCGGCGTTGCCAGAGGCTTTGGCTTGGGCGCAGGAGCAAACCCTGAGCCTGCTTGTGCTGCGGACCGACCGCCAGGCGGATGCCCAGTTGCGTCAGGCCTTGCGCCGCACAATGGTCCAACTCGCCACCAGCTGATGTCAGCCGCTGCGGTCGCCGTGCAGTGGATCCCCCAGGGCTCCTATGAGGACATCCTGTTTGATCTGAGCGACGAGGGCATCGCTCGGATTCAGATCAACCGCCCCCAGAAGCGCAATGCGTTTCGTCCCAAAACCGTCAGCGAACTGTTTGATGCGTTCTCACGGGTGCGAGACAACCCGAAGGTGGGAGTGGTCCTTTTCGGCGGCGTGGGTCCAGCCCCCGATGGCGGCTACGCCTTCTGTGCCGGGGGCGATCAGAGCGTCCGCGGGGACGGTGGCTATGTGGGGGATGACGGCCTGCCGCGACTGAATGTCCTCGATCTGCAGCGCCTGATCCGCAGCCTGCCCAAGGTGGTCATCGCTCTGGTGGCGGGTTACGCCATTGGTGGTGGTCAGGTCTTGCACCTGCTCTGTGACCTCAGCCTGGCGGCGGACAACGCACGGTTTGGCCAGACGGGACCCCGCGTGGGCAGCTTTGATGGCGGGTTTGGCGCGGGCTACCTCGCTCGGGTCGTCGGCCAACGCAAGGCCCGCGAAATCTGGTTTCTCTGCCGCCAGTACGGCGCCAAAGAGGCCCTGGACATGGGATTGGTGAACGCAGTGGTTCCCCTCGATCAGTTGGAAGCGGAGGGGGTGCGTTGGGCGCGCGAGGTGATGCAACACAGCCCCACCGCAATCCGTTGCCTGAAGGCGGCTTTCAATGCTGAGACCGATGGTCTGGCCGGCATCCAGGAACTGGCCGGTCAAGCCACCCATCTTTTCTATCGAACGGAGGAGGGGCAGGAGGGCAGAAATGCGTTCCTGGAGAAGCGTTCTCCTGATTTCTCCGGCTCCGACTGGCTGCCGTAGCACACCACCAGTCTTGTAGCTAGTCCTAGGTGAGACTGCTGCTCGACCCGTGACCTTCTCCCGTCCGACTGGCTTCGCCCTTGTGGCGCCCCTCGCTTTGGCCCTGCTTCCTCAGGTGGCTGAGGCGCGGCAACCCGATCCCATTCCCCCTCCAGCGCCAGTCATCAGCGACACGGTGGCTCTCTCGCGTATCCCCGTTGAGCTCAAGAGCCAGCAGGGTCTGCATCTGGTGTTGGACCGCCAGACCCGTCAGCTGATGGTCATGAAGGATGGCCGAATGCTGCATCGCTACCCCGCCGCCGTCGGCACCGATGGTTGGGAAACACCCGCCGGTACCCATCGCGTTCTCGAAAAGGTGGCCAAGCCGGTTTGGCAGCATCCGGGCAATGGAAACAAGGTGGGTCAAGGACCGAAGAATCCGCTGGGGTCCCGCTGGATTGGCTTCCATCGCAACTGCACCCCAAAGGAAAATGCTTGGGATGGTGAGCGCTATCTCAGCGTGAACGGCTGCACCGTGGCGGGCTTCCATGGCACCCCCCATCGCTGGACGGTCGGTCGCGCTGTCTCCCACGGCTGCGTGCGCCTCTACGAGGAAAACGTTCAGGAAGTGTTTGAGCTCGTCGAAGTCGGCACCTTGGTGACGGTTCTTCCCTAGGGACTGCCCGTAAAGTTGCGCCCACTTGCGATCCCATCGCCATGCGGGTGCTCTTTGCTGCGGCTGAATGTGCACCGATGGTCAAGGTGGGAGGCATGGGGGACGTCGTCGGCTCCCTGCCCCCGGCCTTGGCCCCGCTTGGCCATGACGTTCGTCTGATCATGCCCGGCTACGGCCGGTTGTGGAGCCTGCTGCAGATCCCCGCTGATCCCGTCTGGCGGGGGCACACGATGGGCACCGACTTTGCGGTGTTCGAAACCCGCCACCCCAGCAATGGTTTGCCTTTGTATCTGGTGGGGCACCCTGTCTTCGATCCTGAGCGGATCTACGGCGGGGAAGACGAGGACTGGCGTTTCACGTTTTTCGCCAGCGCTGTTTCCGAGTTTGCGTGGCACCACTGGAAGCCCGACATCCTGCACTGCCACGACTGGCATACCGGGATGATTCCGGTTTGGATGCACCAGGACCCCGAGATCAGCACGGTCTTCACCATCCACAACCTGAAGTACCAGGGTCCCTGGCGCTGGAAGCTGGACCGGATGACCTGGTGCCCCTGGTACATGCAGGGTGATCACACCATGGCGGCGGCCTTGCTCTACGCCGATCGGGTCAATGCGGTCTCACCCACCTATGCCCAAGAGATCCGGACACCCGAGTACGGCGAGAATCTCGATGGCCTGTTGAATTTTGTCAGCGGCAAGCTGCGCGGCATCCTCAACGGCATCGATCAAGACGCCTGGAATCCGGCTACCGATTCCAGCCTTCCCGCCAATTTTTCCGCGGATGATCTCTCGGGCCGCGCTGCTTGCAAGCGGGCTTTGCAGGAGCGCATGGGGCTGGCGGTGAATCCGGACAGCTACCTGATGGGTGTTGTGAGCCGTTTGGTCGACCAGAAGGGCATTGACCTGTTGCTTCAAGTGGCCGACCGGGTCTTGGCCTACTCCGACAGTCAGATCGTGGTGCTTGGAACGGGGGATCGTCACCTGGAGGCGGGCCTATGGCAGATGGCGTCCCGTTATCCAGGTCGCTTTGCGGTCTTCCTGACCTATGACGACGCGCTCTCGCGCTTGATCTACGCCGGTAGCGATTCGTTCTTGATGCCGAGCCGCTTTGAGCCATGCGGCATCAGTCAGCTCCTGGCGATGCGCTACGGCTCCATTCCGGTGGTGCGCCGCGTTGGTGGTCTGGTCGATACGGTTCCGCCCCATGACCCCAATGACCACTCCGGCACTGGCTTTGGCTTCGACCGCTACGAGCCCCTCGACTTCTACACCTCGATCGTTCGCTCCTGGGAGGCGTACCGCCATCGCCAGAGTTGGACGGAGCTGCAGCGGCGGGCGATGCAGGCCAACTTCAGTTGGGATCGCTCCGCCCTGGAGTACGACCGGATGTACAAGGAGGTCAAAGGCGTGAAGGAGCCCACTCCCGATGCCCAGGCCGTCGAGCAGTTCTCCCTGGGACAACAGGCTGATCCCAGCCGGCATGGAGAGGATCAAGGTTCTGAAGCCGTGCCGAATTCGGGCTTGCGGAATCCCCTCTCGCTGCTGCGCCGGCGGAACGCACGCTGAGCGCACCGCCACCTACTGAACGGCGCAGCAATCTGCCAGCGCCCTACCGGAATCCTTGGGTCTCCCTGGCGGAGGACCTTCGCGCTGTGCGTGCTGACCTCCTCCTGCGTGCTCAGGAGCTTTGGAGGCGCAATCGCCAGGGAACCCTGCCGGCACCGGCCTGGTGGCCGGCTGATCTGGCTCCCTTGTTTTGGCCCGGTCTAGGTCTGCTGCTGGTCGCTCTTGCCTTGGGATCAACAACCCTGTTGCTGAACAGATGGCCCATCACCCCGAATGCCGTGGAGGCACCGGCTCCTTCGTCTGTGATTCAAGAAGAGCTCGTGCCGCAGCAGGCCCCCAAGGCGATCAGCGAACCGACGGCGGCCCAAGAGGCTCCACTGCCGCCATCTCCGCTGGAGGAGGCGTTGATGGCGCCGATCCAGGAGCCGCCAGCCGATCTTGAGCCTGAAGGCCTGGAGGGCCCGTACGCCCCGGATCCCTTGGTTGAGCTCGTGCAGCGACCCGAGGCCGATGGCCTCTTGGTGCAGGCGGAGGGTGTGGCCGATCAATCCCTGCTGATCCTCCAGGTGCGGCGGGCATTCCCCGCCTTGAGCCAGCAGGAGCAGCAGCGTCGTGCGGAGCTCTGGCAGCAATGGGCGCTGCAGTTGGGGTACGACCACTTGGAGCTGCGCGATTCCCGCTCTGGCCTCATCGCCAGAGATGCCCTGGTGGGTGAAGGCATGATCGTCCTCGCTGAATCTCCGTCCACCTGAGCCGATGCAGCTTGGCGCTCTGATAGCCCGTTGGGGTGCACCCCAGGGTGCCCCACAGGAGTGGGAACCCGGGTCTGCTGAGGTCGAGATTTGCACCGACAGCCGGCAGCTCTGCGCCGGACAGCTGTTCATTCCCCTGGTGGGTGAGCGCTTTGATGGCCATGCGTTCTTGCCCCAGGCGGCGGCCATCGGTGCGCTGGCCGCCGTTGTTCAACGCGACAGGAAGGATCTTGTTCCCAAGGGATTTCTCCATTGGCTCGTCGATGACACCTTGGAGGCCTACCAGCAGTTGGCGTTGCTGCACCGCCAGATGCTGCGTTGCCCTGTGGTGGCCGTGACCGGCTCGGCGGGCAAGACCACCACGCGAGAACTGATTCGCTCCGCACTGCTGCCCCTGGGGCCTGTGCAAGCCAGCCGGGGCAATGAAAACAACGACATCGGCGTTCCGCTCACCTTGATGAACGCGGGCGAGCAACACCGGGCGGTGGTCGTCGAGATGGGGATGCGGGGTCTTGGCGAGATTGAACGCCTGAGTCACGCTGCGGCCCCGGACGTGGCGGTGGTGACCAATATCGGGACCGCTCACATTGGTCGCTTGGGCAGCCGCGAGGCGATTGCCCAGGCCAAGTTGGAAATCACGGCAGCCCTGCGACAGGACGGACTGCTCGTGGTGCCTGCCGGCGATCCCCTCCTAGAGGTGGCCCTCGCGCGGGTCTGGTCCGGCCGGGTCGCTCGGGTGGCCTTGGCGGATGAAGACGGCGCCAGGGATGCCGATTGGATCGGTGATTGGGAGGAAGCTGCGGGGGTGATCAGCGTCAATGGATCACGCATCCACCTGCCGCTGGACGGGCGCCATAACGCCCGCAATCTGCTCTTGGCCTTGGCCGTTGCCGCTGAATTGGGGGTGCCCACGGCCGCCCTGACGCAGATGGCCGTGGATGTGCCCGGAGGACGCAACCGCCGCCAGAAGATCGGTGGTCTGACCTTGTTGGATGAGACCTACAACGCCTCCCCAGAAGCCGTCTTGGCGGCCTTGGATCTCCTGGCAGGGCAGCCCGGCCGCCGTTTTGCGGTCCTCGGAACCATGCTTGAACTGGGGGATCAGAGTGTGGCCCTGCATCGTCAAGTGGCAGCGCGGGCAGCGGCCTTGGGCCTCGATGGCTTAGTGATCGTGGCAAGCGGAGCTGAAGCTGAGGCCATGGCCCAGGCCGCCACGGCCCTTCCCCGGTTAGCGGTGGTCGAGGAACCTGACCTCGCTGCTGGCCCGCTGCAGCAGTGGCTCTTGAGCGGTGATGTGCTGCTGCTTAAGGCGAGTCGCGGTGTTGCACTCGAGCGTCTGATTCCTCTGCTGCCTCAGGTTTGAGCCAGGCTGCCGCGTTCTTGCCCGCCTAGGACCAGTTCTCCTTCACCAGTTGCTTGGCTCGGCCCAAGGCCAAGGCACCAGCGGGAACATCTTTGGTCAAGGTGGAGCCGGCTCCCACCGTGACATTGGCCCCCAGGGTGATCGGCGCGACAAGCACCGAGTTGGCCCCGGTCTTGCTACCAGCGCCAATGACGGTCTGGTGTTTGTTGACCCCGTCGTAGTTCGCGGTGATGGTCCCTGCACCCACATTGACGTTTTCCCCCAGCTGGGCATCCCCGATGTAGCTGAGGTGATTGACCTTGCTTCCTGCGGCGATTTGGCTCTTTTTGACTTCGACAAAGTTGCCGATTCGGCAGTCCCGGGCCAGTTCGCTCCCGGGTCTGAGCTGGGCGTAGGGGCCAATCGAGCAGCGATCAGCGACGACTGCATCACGCAGGACTGAATAGAGCACTTCGACCTCTTCGCCAACGCTGGCGTTCTCGAGGAAGCTCCCGGGACCAATGCGGCAGCCCCGGCCGATGGTCGTGGTTCCGCGGAAATGGCACTGCGGTTCGACGACGACATCGCGATCGAAACGGGTGCCATCGCTGAGGGTGCAGCTGTCCGGATCGATAAAGGTCACGCCTTCGGCCATCCAATGGCGACGGAGGCGCTGCTGAATCACCGCTTCGCACTGGGCCAGCTGATAGCGGTCGTTGATGCCATTGATCTCATCGGCATCGGCGACCTCGAGGTGCATGGCGGGGCTGAGCATCGCCACGGTGTCCGTTAGGTACAGCTCCCCCTGGTCGTTATCCGTGCTGAGTTGGGGCAAGACCGCGGCCAGCTTCTTCCAGTTGAAGCAGTAGATCCCGGCGTTGGTGAGGTTGTTCGCCCTCTGCTCGTCCGTGCAATCGCGGTGCTCAACGATGGCTGAGACCTGGCCACTGGCATCGGCGAAGACCCGTCCATAGCCGGTTGGATCGTCCAGCCTTGCGGTCAACAACGTCACGGAAGCCTGGGAACTGCGGTGCTGCTCAAGCAGTGCCGTGATCGTCTCTTCCCGCAGCAGGGGCACATCACCATTGAGGACCAGAAGATCCCCGTCAAAATCCGCTAGGGGCGCCAGCAGCTGCTGGACGGCATGGCCGGTGCCGTTCTGGGGCTGCTGCAGGACAAACTCCAGCCCGTCGTGCTGGCTCAGGGATTGCTCGACGCGCTCGGCCTGGTGCCCGACGATCAGGATCTGGCGCTGCGGCTTCAGGGCACGGCAGCTGCCGAGTATACGCTCCACCAGGGTGGCTCCCGCGAGGGGCTGGAGCACCTTGGGCAGGTCGCTTTTCATGCGGGTGCCCTTTCCGGCAGCCAACACGGCAACGGCGAGCATCGGCAAGGGCAGGTAGCTGAGCGGGAATCTACTGGTGGTTGCCCGTCAGGCCCCAGCGCCGGCGCCAGGCACTGGTGCCCTCGACGTTGCCCTCTTGCATGGCCCGGGCCTGGGCCTGTTGCCGCCGTTGAAGGATCGTCTTGCGGTCCAGGCTGAAGCCGGGGTCGCGGTAGGGCTCTGCCGCGTTTGTGAGCAAATGCTCCTCCTCCATCGCCGACAGTGGGCGCAGGCGCGGACCGCGAGCGACGGGGGATGGGCTTGCGGCCGTGCCGCCGCTCCAATCCTGTTTGTGCTGTTGCAGACCGCAGGGGGCCTCGATCGCCGCCAGTTCCAGGCCGGCGAGCCGCAAGGCTTGCCTTATGGCTGCGGCACTGCAGTAGGTCAGCAGTTTGCCCTCGGGCCGCAAGAGGGCCCCCAGTGCACCGAGAAATTCAACGCTCCAGAGCTGAGGACAGCGACTGGGTGAGAAGGCATCCATCAGCACCAGATCGAACTGCCCCTTCAGCTGTTCAACAAGCGGTTGGACCCTTTCTCTGGCGTCTCCCCAAAGCATGCCTTCGCCGCTGCAGAGCTCTTGGAGGCGCGCCACCGTGCCGGGTTGCCATTGGGCGCAGAAGGCTGGGCTGGCGAGGGCTTGAGCCAAGGGCTCTTGGTCGAGCTCGAGTCCCCACCACTGCAGTGTGAGCTGGTGGCTGCCGCAGGCCTCTAGGAGTGCCGCCGTGTTGCAGCCCGTTCCAAGGCAAACATCGAGAACCCGAAGGCTGCTGCCTGGGGGAAAGCGCTCGAGCCCAGCCGGCTCGACAAACTTTTCACGCGCTTCGGTAAGGGCCCCGCGGCTGCTGTGGAAGGCTTCGCCGAACTCCGGACTGAACAGGCTGAAGCTGCCGTCGCCGGTGCTTCGGGCTTCAAGCTTGAAGCCGTTCGAGGTCATTCCAGAAGCCGGGGTAAGACACAGCCGCCGCTTCTGGGCGCTGGATCGTGGTCGCACTGGACGCGATCTGCGCTGCCACGGCCAGGCTCATGGCGACGCGGTGATCGGTTTCGCTGTCGACTTCAGCGCCGTGCAACTGGACACCACCTTGGATGGTCATTCCGTCGGGGAACTCTTCGATTTGTGCCCCCATGGCCCCGAGTTGACGGGCCATCACCGCCAGGCGATCGGTTTCCTTCACCCGGAGTTCCTCGGCTCCCGTCACCCGGCTGCGTCCCTCGGCGCAGCAGGCGGCGACCGCCAGCACGGGGATCTCATCCACCAGCCGGGGAATGAGATCGCTGCCGATGGTGAAGGCCTTCAAGGGGCCGTGGACCACATGCAGATCACCCACGGGCTCACCAGCCACATCCCGGGCATTGAGGACCTCAATGCGGGCCCCCATCTGCTCGAGGACATCGAGAATCCCCGTTCGGCTTGGGTTGAGACCGACGTTCTCGATGGTGAGGTCAGAGCCTGGGGTGATCGCACCAGCGACCAACCAGAAGGCTGCCGAACTGATATCTCCAGGGACAACGACGTCCTGGCCTTTGAGCCTCGCGCCCGGAATCACGGTGACCTCGGTTTGCCCGGCTCCCCCCACCGTGAGTTCTGCGCCAAAGGCGCGCAGCATCCGTTCGCTGTGGTCCCTGCTCTGGACCGGCTCGATCACCGTGGTCGGCCCGTCAGCCGTCAAGGCCGCCAGCAGGATGGCGCTCTTCACTTGGGCGGAAGCGACCGGGGTGCGAATCGTTGCCCCCTTGAGTTGACGGCCCTCGATTGCCAGTGGGGCCAAGTTCCCGCCCGCGCGTCCATGGATGCTGGCGCCCATTTCCGCCAGGGGGCCACCCACCCGCTTCATCGGCCTGCGCCGCAGGGAGTCGTCACCGGTCACAACGAAGTGGCGTCCGCAGCGCCCCGCCAGTAGGCCAAGCATGAGGCGCATGGTCGTGCCGGAATTGCCGCAATCCAGCACGCTCTCGGGTTCTCGGAAACCGTCGAGGCCGACGCCTTCGACGACCACGGTCTTCCCGGCTTCGATTGCCGAGACTTCGACCCCCATCGCCCGCAAACAGGCGGCGGTGCTCAAGGGATCCTCAGCTGGAAGCAGTCCCTCGATTCGGGTCGTCCCCTCGGCGATGGCTCCAAAGAGCAGAGCGCGATGGGAGATCGACTTGTCCCCAGGGACCCGAACGTGGCCCTTGAGGCTGCGGCCGGTAGTGGTGCCCAGGGCGAGCGACATGGAGAACGACTTGGTTTCAGCGAGCGTAGGAAGTGATTGAAATTCAGCTCTTCTCGCCAAACTGAGACCACCCACCCAAACGGGTTCATGGCTGAGCAACTTCCGTCTCTCTTTGGCTTTCTCGCTCTGATCCAGGACAACCCGGAGCTTCGTGCACGCCTGAATGAGGTCTGCACTGTCGATGAAGTGGCGGCGATCGCGACGGAGATGGGTCACCCCTTTGAGGCGGCCACGTTGTTGGGTGTCTTCGAGCGCTGCAACGAGGCTTCGGTGGCTCGATCTGGGCTGATGGATGAGAAGTTGATTCGCGTCTATCTGCAACGGGACGCGCTGCTCTAACCGAGCATTAGCCCTCCCCCATTACTCAGGCACTCCTGCCAGCTCTGGAGGTCAAAGAGGAGCTCCTGGAGAGTTAGTTGCTTGAGCTCTCGATCCAGGGCGGCCTGAAGCCGTCGTCCCATGCTGTTGAGCACCTGCTGTTCAGCTCGGCTGCTCTCCCCGGGGGCGTTCAGCGCCAGGGGCGCCCCGACCGCGTTGAGGACTTCGCTGACTGGAATGGATTCAGCTCGGCGGCTGAGGCGGTAGCCCCCCTGACGGCCTCGTTTGGCTTCCACGAGGTCGGCTCGCCGCAGTTGCAGGAGCAGTTGCTCGAGCGTCGGAGCCGGAAGCCCCTGGGCTTCTGCGATGTCATTGACCGAACACCAGCGTGGGCTGGCCATGGCGAGGTGCAGCAACGCCTGGAGTGCCTGTAGACCACTGCGCCGCAGCATGGCTTAGGTCGGCCGTTGTAGTCGCTCGAGAACCTGCTCGAGCACGTAGCCAAACAGGGCCGGGTCGGGATCCTGTTGACCGACATCGGCCAATCCCAGTTCCTCCCAGCGCTCGTCCAAGCGGGCCTCCAGGTCGGCGGGCCGCTGTAGGGGCTCACCCCAGGGGTGGTTGCGCTCGGGTCCCATCTTCGTTGTGGCATCGATTGCGAGGCGCCCCCCCAGTCCCAGTTGCTCGCTTGCGAAATCGAGGGTGTCGAATGGCGTGTTCTCGAGGACGAAGAGATCCCGCTGCGGATCGACCAAGGAGCTGATCGCCCAGATCACCTGCCGAGGATCGCGAATATTGATCGACTGATCGACGACAACGACGAACTTGGTGTAGGTGAATTGGGGTAGAGCACTCCAGAAGGCCATGGCTGCTCTCTTGGCTTGGCCCGGATAGGCCTTATCGATGGCGATCACCGCCAGCTTGTAACTGAGGCCCTCCATGGGGAGGAAGAAGTCGACAATTTCAGGGATTTGCTGGCGCAGGATCGGCGTGTAGATCCGATTGAGGGCGATCGCCAACATGGCGTCCTCCTTGGGCGGACGCCCGCTGAAGGTGGTGAAGTAGGTCGGATTACGCCGTTGGGTGACGCATTGGATGCGCACCAGTGGTGACGGCTCAACACCTCCGTAAAAGCCCATGTGATCGCCAAAGGGGCCGTCGGGCAGTTCTTCCCCGGGGGTAATCGTTCCTTCCAGCACGATTTCGCTGTGGCTTGGAACCTCCAGGTCCACGGTTTTGCACTTCGCCAGACGCACCCCCTCACCGGCGTAGAGCCCAGCAAAGAGCCACTCGCTCAGTTGCACCGGAATCGGGGTGGCGGCAGCCATCACCAGCAGAGGGTGAACGCCGATGGCAATGGCAATCTCCAGCGGCTTGCCCAGGGCTGCGGCCTTGCGCAGGTGGCGCGCACCGCCCCGCACGCTCAGCCAGTGCACGGTCATCGTGTTGATGGACTGCTGCTGAAGCCGATAGACCCCGACGTTTGGGGTGCCGGTCTCTGGGTCCTTGGTGATGACCAGGCCGAGGGTGATGATGCGGCCGGCATCACCCGGCCAGGGCCGAAGCAGCGGCAGGCGATCGAGGTCAACGGCATCGCCCTGGAAAACCTCCTGTCTGCAAGGGGGCAACAGGTCGAGGTCGGGCTTGGCCTTCAGCACATCCAGCAAGACGGAGCCGAACCGGATGGCTTCCCGCGGACCTTTGGGGGGTTTGGGTTGCTGGAGCAGAGCCAGGCGCTCCCCAAGGGCCTCCAGCTCCTCGGGCCTCTCCATCCCCATCGACCAGAGGACCCGCTCCAGGGTCCCCAGCAAATTCACCGCTACCGGAATGCTCGAGCCTTTGACGTTCTCGAAGAGCAGGGCTGGGCCGCCACAGCCCAAGACCCGATCGGCAATCGCTGCAAGCTCGAGATCGGGGTCCACAGGGGCACTGATGCGGCGCAGTTGGCCCCGCGCTTCCAGTAGCTCCAGAAAGCCCCTGAGATCACGTTGGGATCCATTCGCGTTAGCCGCAGATCCCATGGCGCTCTCAACTTTTCAGCAGGTTCTGCCTACTGTGACGCACCCCCTTGAGCCACTGCGGTCGTGCAGATCTCCTATTTCCACACCTCGGAGAACGTTCCCAGCCTGCGCCCCGTGGCTGAGGGTGGGCCCGATGCGGCCGTGGTGATCGATGTCCTGCGGGCCACCACCACCATCGCCTGTGCACTGCAGAGCGGTGCCGAAGCGATTCAGGCCTTCGCGGACCTCGAGGCCCTCAACCAGGCGGCTGATGCCTGGGTGCCCGAGCGCTGCCTCCGGGCTGGGGAACGGGGCGGTCAGCGGGTCCAGGGCTATGACCTGGGGAATTCCCCTCTGGCGGTCACTCCAGAGGTGGTGGGCGGCAAGCGCATCTTCATCAGCACCACCAATGGAACCCGCTCGCTGGAGGCGGTCAAACCTGTGCCGCTGCTGGTCACGGCCTGCCTGCCTAATCGAACCGCCGTCGCTAAACGACTGATCGACCATGGGGTCGAGCGGGTTTGGGTCGTCGGCAGTGGCTGGGAGGGCGACTACTCCCTGGAGGACAGCCTGGCGGCCGGCGCCGTGATTTCTGCCGCGATGGAATTGGCCGTCTCTCCCCACGTCGGGGTGCGCTGTGCCAATGACGAAGCCTTGGCTGCCCTGGCCCTGTGGCAACAGTGGCGCCATGACACCGAAACGTGCTTGCGGGCGGCGAGCCACGGCCAACGTCTGATGGGTTTGGGGAACCACGACGCCGATTTCGCCTGCTGTGCGGCCGTCGACACCATGACCATGGTTCCCACCCAAACCAGCCCGGGCGTTCTGCAGGCCGCTTGATCCCATTGCGGCCACCCTTACAGTGGTCTCGGTGGCAAAACTCCAGCGTTGACAAGCTTTCTGGCTGCGGCAATCCAGCTCAATAGCAGCGCTGATCTAACCGCCAATTTCGCTGCCGCCGAAGAGCAGATTGAGCTGGCTGTTCGCCGTGGTGCCGAGTTGGTCGGCTTGCCGGAGAACTTCGCCTTCATGGGCGAGGACAGCCAGCGCCTTGAGCAGGCCGCGCTGATCGCAGAGCAGGCGCAGCGCTTTCTGATCACCATGGCTCGCCGCTATCAGGTGACCCTGATGGGCGGTGGTTATCCGGTTCCCGCTGGATCTGGACTGACCAGCAACCGGGCCGAGTTGGTGGCGAAGGACGGTCAAATCCTGGCGACCTACGACAAGATTCACCTTTTCGACGTCGATTTGCCTGACGGCAACACCTACCAGGAATCGGCGACCGTTCAACCCGGAAACGCCTTGCCTCCTGTGGTGGCGGTTCCCGGCCTCTGCCGCGTTGGCCTCTCCATTTGCTACGACGTTCGCTTCCCTGAGCTCTACCGGCACCTGGCTGCCGAGGGGGCTGATCTGTTGTTCATCCCCGCGGCCTTCACCGCCTTTACGGGCAAGGACCACTGGAATGTTCTGTTGCAGGCACGCGCCATCGAGAACACGGCCTACGTGGTTGCCCCGGCGCAGACAGGCCAGCACGGAGCGCGACGCCAGACCCACGGCCATTCCCTGGTGATCGATCCTTGGGGCACCGTTCTCTCGGATGCCGGCACCTCCGTGGGGCAGGCCGTGGCACCCATCGACGTCGGCCATCGCCAGCGGATTCAGGCTCAGATGCCAAGCCTTCAGCACCGCAAACCCGCTTTGTTTTAAGGCGAGATCTGTGTCGCCACAGACGCTGCATCGCCCAGTCAGACGCTTGTCTCGTCTGGGATTAGCCCTGCTGCTTCCCTGCGTAACGCTCCTCTCGGCGCTTCCGGCCCGCGCCTGGAGTGCTCTGTCGGCCTGGGCCATCAGTCGCGACGGTGTTCTGGAGCTGAGGACCCCACCAGCCACCCGTCTTCAGGCTTTTTTTGAGGGGGGTAGCGGTGGTGTGGGCCCTCGGATCTGGGTGGACCTGCCCGGGGCGCCTCAACGCTCCAGAACCTTGGCGGGCAATGGTGCGATTCGAGAGGTTCGCATCGGTCGACCGACCGACAACGCCACGCGCTTGGTGATTGAGTTTGAGCCTGGCACCCGGCTGGATCCCCGTCAGATCAAGTTGGTTGGTACCGATGTCGATCGTTGGTCCATGGACTTTGGACCGAGTGTCCGCGGTCTTCGGGCCATCGGCGAAGGAAGTCTCGAACGCCCCCAAGGCCCCAGTTGGCGCGCCCTTCCGCCCCCTGCCCTGCAGCTGCCCCGCGGACCGATTCCCAAACTTGGGGACCTTCCATCGGTTCCCGCGGGTCGTTACACGGTGGTCCTCGACCCCGGCCATGGCGGCCCGGATCCTGGGGCGATCGGAATCAACAACCTGCGGGAGACGGACGTCGTTCTCGATGTGAGTCTCCAGGTGGCTCAGATCCTTCAGGCCAAGGGTGTTCGCGTCCTCTTAACCCGTTCCTCGGAAGTGGATGTGGACTTGCCTCCTCGGGTGGCGCTGGCCAATAACAACCGTGCGGACTTGTTTGTGAGCATCCACGCCAATGCCCTGAGCATGAATCGCCCAGACGTCAATGGTGTGGAGACCTTCTACTTCCAAGGAGGCCGCTCCTTGAGCTTGGCCCAATCGATTCAGAACCAGCTCTTGGCAGCTTCACCGGGAACGCCTGACCGGGGAGCGCGCTCCGGTCGCTTCTTTGTGATTCGCCGCACGGTGATGCCGGCGGCTTTGGTGGAGATGGGCTTTGTCACGGGGCAATTGGATGCACCCCGATTGGCCGATCCCGGTTTCCGCCGGCGGCTGGCTGTTGCTATCGCTATGGGCATCCTCAATTACCTGGTGGCTTACCCATGAGTGGGGCCCCCATCGGTCTGTTTGATTCCGGCGTTGGCGGTTTAAGCATCTGGCGTCAGGTGGTGCATGCTCTGCCAGCTGAGTCCTTGCTGTACGTGGCGGATCAGGCCCATGTTCCCTATGGCAACCGCTCGGCAACCGAGATTCAGGCCAACAGCTTGGCGATTGCTGACTATCTGGTTGCTGAAGGTTGCAAGGCGATTGTGGTGGCCTGCAACACCGCTTCAGCCGTGGCGTTGGAACCCCTGCGACAGCGCTTCCCCAAGCTGCCGATCTTGGGCTTAGAGCCGGCGGTGAAGCCTGCGGTTCAGCTGACCCGCTCCGGAGTGGTGGGAGTGATGGCCACGCCGGCAACTTTTCAAGGGCAGCTGTATCGCGCCACCGTCGGTCGCTATGCCACGGCCGTTCAGGTGGTGGAGCAGGTCTGCGTGGGTCTGGCGGAGCTGGTAGAGCAGGGCGACCTGGAGGGCTCCGACTGCGATGCCAGGTTGATGAGCTATCTCCAGCCGATGCTGGCTGCTGGTGCCGACACGATTGTTTTGGGCTGCACCCACTACCCCTTTGTGATCGAGTCCATCCGCCGTCTTGTGGGCCCGGCGATGGCGGTCCTGGACCCTGCTCCTGCCGTGGCACGTCATCTAGCGGATGTTTTGGAGAAGGCCGGTCTTTTGGCCTCTGGTCAACAGGGGGCCATGGCGCAGCCCTCCCGGTACCTCTTTGCCACCACCGCTGATCCTTCGGCCTTCAATCGAGCCCTCGCGCGGCTGGTGGGCGTGAACAGCTCCTGTCAGGCGTTGATCTGGATGCCGCGTTCTGATGAATCCCGCTGTCTTGGCCCCGCTTAGGCAGCGGTCGGAGGTTGGCGCCTTCTAGGATCAATCCACCGCTGGGGGTCATGGCCACCGTTGCAGAGCTGCTACAGCCCGTCGAGTCCGATCTCGAGGCTCTGCTGAGTGATCTCCGCAGCCTGATCGGTGCTGGCCATCCGATTCTTCAGGCCGCTGCAGAGCACCTGTTCAGTGCGGGTGGTAAGCGGCTCCGTCCTGGCATTGTTCTCCTGATTTCCCGGGCCCTCGCGCCCCAGGGTGAGCTCACCAGTCGCCATCGGCGCCTGGCTGAGATCACTGAGATGATCCATACGGCCTCACTCGTCCATGACGACGTCGTGGATGAAGCCTCCACGCGTCGTGGGGTGGACACAGTTCACAGCCGTTTCAACCACCGCGTTGCGGTTCTGGCCGGCGACTTCCTGTTTGCTCAGGCCAGCTGGCACCTCGCCAACCTCGACAACCTCGAGGTGGTCAAGCTGCTCTCCCGCGTGATCATGGATCTCGCCGATGGAGAAGTGAAGCAAGGTCTCTACCGCTACGACACGGGCCAGAGCTTCGAGACCTATCTCGAGAAGAGCTACTGCAAGACCGCGTCCTTGATCGCCAACAGCGCTCGGGCTGCTGGAGTGCTGAGTGATCTGCCCGAAGCCCAGCTCGATGACCTCTATCGCTTTGGCCGTCAACTCGGTCTGGCGTTCCAGGTGGTCGATGACATCCTCGATTTCACCGGCAGCGATCAACAGCTGGGTAAGCCAGCCGCCAGCGACCTGGCCAGTGGCTATTTGACTGCTCCAGCGTTGTACGCCCTTGAGGAGCGCCCTGCCTTGGCTGTCCTGATTGAGCGTGAGTTCAACCAAGAAGGTGATCTGGAGCAAGCTCTTGAGTTGGTTCGCGGCAGTAACGCCATTCAGCGCTCCCGCACCTTGGCTGAAACCTTCGCCAACGAGGCCTATGAAGCCTTGAGCTTCCTGCCACCCTCCGATTGCCGTACGGCACTGTTGGAGTTACCCGAGTTTGTTCTGAGTCGTCTCTACTGAGTTCCTTCGTTCAGTAGAGCTAAAACATCTTGGAGTGAGTCGAGAAAGTCAGTGACCTTGTTCGGGTAGAGATTTCGATCGGCCCCTGGTGCCGGCACCACAAAGACGCGGCAGCCGGCAGCCAAGGCGGCTTGCGCCCCGGCTGGTGAGTCTTCGAATGCCCAGCTTTCCTCGCAGCTCACCCCCAAGCGCTGGGCGGCGAGTTGAAAGACGTCCGGATGGGGCTTGCCGCGTTTGAGCTCCGGGTCGTCTCCATGGACCCGTTCTTGTATCGCTTCAAGCCAGGGGTGTGGCTTGGCTTTGAGCTTCACCGCATCCCCTGAGCTGCTGGTGGCCAGGGCCATCGGTAGGCCCAGGTCGAGGCAGCGTTGAACAAGGGCCTGAGCCCCTGCCATCGGTTGGGCCTGGATCAAGAGCGCCTCGGCGATCGGCTGTCGGATGGCCAAGAGTGCCTCAGTGCTGGGGACGTCCAGGCCGCTTGCGCTGATCCACTGGCGGACCTGATCGGCGCAGTCCAGGCGCCGGCGCCCCCGCAATTGCATGAGCTCTCCCTCGCTTAGGGCTCGACCGAAGTGACGGGCGGCCTGCTGCCAGGCCTGCGCATGCAGGGGTTCGGTATCGAGCAGCAGCCCATCGAGGTCAAACAGGCAGCCAGCGGGATGAGCCATCACCCCATCCTGAACCCTGCAACAGCGTTACAGCGCTTCAGAGAGGGCTTTTTCCTCGCTTGAATGGCTCCATTGCGTTGTCGATGGACCATGTCCGAGACCGGGATCGAGTCGGTGCTCAATGAAGCGCGGGTGTTTGATCCACCGGCGGCCCTATCCGCAGCGGCTCGGATCGGCTCATTGCAGGCCTATCGCGATCTGGCGGCCCGTGCCCAGGCCGATCCCGATTCCTTCTGGGGTGAGGCCGCTCGGCAGGAATTGCATTGGTTTAAGCCGTTTGAGACGGTGCTCGATTGGAGCAATCCACCCTTTGCGCGCTGGTTTGAGGGGGGGCAAACGAATCTCTCCTACAACTGTTTGGATCGCCACCTCAATGGGCCTCGGGCGGACAAGACGGCCCTGATCTGGGAAGGCGAACCGGGTGATGTGCGCCGCTTCAGCTACCGCGAACTGCATGCGGAAGTTTGCAAAGCCGCCAACGCCCTGAAGGCCCTGGGCATCGGTAAAGGTGACCTGGTGGCCCTCTACATGCCAATGGTTCCTGAGGCTGCCATTGCCATGTTGGCCTGTGCCCGTATCGGCGCACCCCATTCCGTGGTCTTCGGTGGGTTCTCCGCCGATGCCCTGCGCGATCGTCTGATCGATGGCGAGGCCAAAGTCGTCATCACCGCTGATGGCGGCTTCCGCAAGGACAAGCCCGTTTCCCTGAAGCCCGCCGTTGATGAAGCGCTGGCGGCCAAAGGTGGGGCTCCAAGCGTTGACCACGTCCTTGTGGTCAAGCGCATCGACTCTGGCTGTGGCATGGAGTTCGGCCGCGACCACTGGTGGCATGAGCTGGTGGATGGCCAGAGCAGCGACTGCGCGGCCGAGCCGATGGAGAGCGAAGACCGCCTCTTCGTCCTTTACACCTCGGGTTCCACGGGGAAACCCAAGGGTGTGGTTCACACCACGGCCGGCTACAACCTCTGGGCTCACCTGACCTTCCAGTGGATCTTCGACATCCGTGAAGACGATGTGCACTGGTGCACGGCGGATGTGGGCTGGATCACCGGCCACAGCTACATCGTCTACGGACCCCTTTCAAACGGCGCCACGACGGTGATGTATGAGGGTGCGCCTCGCCCCAGCAAGCCGGGTGCCTTCTGGGAGCTGATCGAGAAACACCGCTGCACGATTTTCTACACCGCACCAACGGCGATTCGCGCCTTCATGAAGAGCGGCCGTGAGGTGCCGGATCAGTACGACATGAGCTCCCTTCGGATCCTTGGCACCGTGGGTGAGCCGATTAATCCGGAGGCCTGGATCTGGTATCGGGATGTGATTGGTGGAGGACGGTGTCCGATCGTCGACACCTGGTGGCAGACCGAAACCGGGGGGGTGATGATCAGCCCCCTGCCTGGGGCGACACCGACCAAGCCGGGCTCAGCAACCCTTCCCCTTCCAGGCATTCAGGCCGACATCGTCGACCACGACGGCAACTCCCAAGGAGCCGATCAAGGGGGTTACCTCGCGATTCGTCGGCCCTGGCCGGGGATGATGCGAACGGTGCACGGGGATCCCGACCGTTTCCGCAAGAGCTACTGGGAAGAGATTCGCCCTGCTGATGGGTCCCACATCTATTTCGCCGGTGATGGTGCTCGCCGCGATGCCGACGGCTACTTCTGGGTGATGGGCCGGGTCGACGACGTGATCAACGTCAGCGGCCACCGCCTTGGGACGATGGAAATTGAAAGCGCCCTGGTGAGCCACCCCGCCGTGGCCGAATCCGCTGTGGTGGGCCGCCCGGATGATCTCAAGGGTGAGGGCATCGTGGCCTTCGTCACCCTTGAGGCCGGTCGCAGTGGTGATGACGCCTTGATTGCAGAGCTTCGCAGCCATGTGGGCAAAGAGATCGGTCCCATTGCCCGCCCCGATGTGATCAAGTTCAGCGACGCCCTTCCGAAGACCCGCAGCGGCAAGATCATGCGCCGAATCCTGCGTTCCCTGGCTGCCGGTCAGGAGGTCAGTGGCGACACCTCAACCCTCGAGGATCGCTCGGTCCTCGATCAGTTGCGGGTCTGATTCGGGCTCTTCCACCACTGCAGCAGTTGATCGGCCAGTTGATCCAGTTCCCTCTGCCGGGCTGGATCATCGGCCCATCCCCCCAGCAGGTTTTGGCGAAGCCCGGCGCTGGCTGGGGTCAGGTGATCCCCAGCCCGCTCGATCAATTGGGAGTTGTCTTGGCTCCGGTTTTGAAGCACCTGCAGAAGACGTGCACTCTGATCGAGTTGGTCGCTGCGAAAGCGCACTAGCAGGTTGTTGGCTTGGCTGTAATTCCGCGCGATCAGGCGCAGCGTCTCCTCGGGGGACGGACTGAACTCACTGGTTACCCCAAGGGCTGGTCCGAGCTCTGCCAGGAGTGGCACGCTGCGCTCCGCGGAGAAGTTGTTGAAGCTCATCGCGGCCAATGCGCTGCAGCCTCGACCGTTATCTGGAGCGAGCAGGTGAAGTTTGCAGCCCAGGCTGTGGCCGAGCCGCAGTGGTGCGGGCTGCTCGGGGTCCCGCCTCTGGCGAAAGGCCTTCCAGGCTTGATTGGCCTGGGCCTGATGGTCAAACCCTGGGACGTAGCTCCAGGCATGGATCGCGAACCCCTGCCGCGCCAGCGCTTCCAAGAGCCGTCGGTAGCTGATCTGCGGTGTCGCGGCCAGGTAGCTGCCGCCAATGAACTCGACCAATCCCTTGGGTTGGGGAGGGGTCCAGCACCAAAGACTTCCCCGCTGCCGCCAGCTCACGCGGCCTGCAGGCGCTTCAGGCAATCCAGGGCCTCACGGCGATGGGCCGGTCCGTCCAGGAGATTGTTGAAGACGTGGCGGACCACCCCCGCAGCGTCGATGACGTAGGTGACACGACCCGGCAGAAGGCCCAGCACACCGGGCACACCAAAGGCTTTTCTCAGCTGGTTGTTGTGATCCACCAGCAGCGGATAGGGCAGGTTGTGGCGGCTGGCGAAGCGCTGGTGACTGTTGGCGTTGTCGCCACTGACTCCCCAAACCTCCGCCCCCAGAGCTTGCAGGTCTGCGTAGCTATCGCGGAAGGCGCAGGCTTCCATCGTGCAGCCTGGGGTGTCGTCCTTGGGATAGAAGAACAGCACGAGGGACTTGCCGGACAGTTGATCGCTGCGGCGCTCAATGCCGTTCTGATCCTGTAGGGCGATCAGGGGAGCGCGATTACCGCTCTTCAGGGCTTGGGCCAAGGCCGACTCAACAGTTCCTCAAACCCTAGGGAGGGGCTGGCCAAGGCTGAGATCATGGGGCCACTGCAGAGGTGGAGATGGCCAGGGGTGACGCTGAGATGGGCGATCAACAGACGCTCTCTGCTTGGGAGCAGGTTGATCTGCTCAGTCTGGTCAGTGGATCTGTGTCAGTGGCACGTACCGAGCCGGAGCCGGAAGCTGAGCATCAACCGGTTCCGGAATCTTTCTTGGACCCCGTCCCTGATCTGCCTGAGCAACCTGATCCCTCCCCAGTCGCTAGTGCCTCGCCGCCGGGGCCACCTGAGCGACTCTTGATCCTCGACACGGAGACCACGGGACTCTCCCCAGGTGAGCACCGCTGTATCGAGGTCGGCGCCGTTCTGTTTTCAGTTCCAGATCGCTCCGTGCTCAGTCAGGTCTCGTTCCTCTTGCCTTGCCAGAGCAATGCGGCTGAGCCAGTGAATGGCATCGCACCAGCCCTGACCCAACGTCCTCAGCCCTGGCAGGCCGGCTTGGCCTGCTTCGAGGCGATGGTCGACGCCGCTGATCTGTTGCTGGCCCATAACGCTGCCTTCGATCAACAGTGGTTCGGCCTTGGTTCGCTCCCTGCCTTGACGAAACCCTGGCTCTGCTCGATGGAGGACATTCGCTGGCCCCAGGAGCGCCAGCTGCGATCCACACCTTCGGTCCGTGATCTGGCCTTGGCCTACGGCGTTCCGGTTTGGGCGGCCCATCGCGCCTTGACCGACTGCATTTATTTAGCCCAGGTGTTTGAGCGCTGTGATGACCTCGAGAGCCTTTTGCTGCAGGCGATGGAGCCGCGCCGCCTCTATAGGGCACGCCTGTCCTATGAGGAGCGCCACAAGGCCCGTGAGGCTGGATTCCGCTGGAATCAGCCGGTCAGTGGAGCCTGGAGTCGCCGTTTGTCAGAGCGGGAGGTGGCGCTGCTGAACTTTCCGGTTGCTCCGGTTGATGAGGCAGGTGACCTGCGCAGCGCCTGATTTGCTTCAGCAACAGGAAGCGGACCCGCTCATTTCACGGACTGTGTGAGCAAGTTCTTCATTTTGGTGGGTGAGTTCTGGTTGAACGCATGTCTGCTCATGCTCGTGGTCATCCCTCAAGGCCCTGTGCGGTCAGTAAGGTCCAGCGCTGGCAGCGCAGCCGCACGTGGGCACGTCTGATCCGTGAAGCGGAAGCCCTTTGGCATGTGGATGTGCGCGAACTTCATCGCCTGGCGGCGCTGGAGTTGTCGCAATTGCTTGAGGAGGTGCCGCCGGGTCTGCGTCCCAGAGTTAACCGCTGGCTCCAGGGCTATCACGTGATGACACGACTGGAGTCCGATTCAAAGAGTTAACCCGTCCCTGTCGGATTCAGGACACAAAAAAACCACCCCGGGAGAGGTGGCTCTTGGTGAACTTGCCGGTGATCAAATCGGAGCGGCGGGATTTGAACCCACGACCCCCACTACCCCAAAGTGGTGCGCTACCAAGCTGCGCTACGCCCCGGCGAGAAAGAAGTTATCACAGCGCTTTGCCGCGTTTCGAGCGAATTTTTCTCAGCATCCTGCGGCTCAGTTGTTCGCGGTTTAAGCCCGCATAGCCCCAGAGGCGGAGGGCCTGGGCCAGCTCCCTCAATTCCCGCAGGTTCATCGAGGCCAGGCGCAGTTCAGGGACCTTCTGCCAGGCGTTGGCAGCGGGCGGCAAAGCACTGCCAAGACGACCGGGCTTCAGGCTGGAGAGCGCTCCATCGGCCATCCATTCGGGCACCAGGACAAACAGCACGGCCAGCAACCCGTAGAGCTCCACCAAGCCACGGGGGAGGGGATGCAACTGCCGAGGGGCGTTGGTCTCAGCCGATTCGGTGATAGGTCTTGGCTCCGCGTCAGCGCCGGAGCCATTGTTCCGCAACCGACGCTCACTCCCAAGGGGGGCAGAGTCAGAGCTGTCCGTTTCAGATCACCTCAGCAGGTCGACTCTGGGGGGAGCTGGGGCTCTCCAGGGCCGGTGGGTCTTTCCAGAGCATCGGTGATTCAGTGCTGGGCGCCAGGCGGACATACCAAAACACCAGGGCAAACACCAAGCCCAAAGTGGCCAGCATTCCAATGATCACGGTGCGATCGGGCAACGGATTCATCAGACCTGATCCACGCGCAAACACTGCATTCGCATCGGCAGTTGCTCAAGGGTGAGTTCATCACCGCGAAGGATCATTTCCATGCCGTCGCTGCTGTAGCGGACTCCGGGTTCATTGCTTTGCAGCCGAAAGAAGGTTCTGCGGTGACCACCGCTGATCAGTGAGGCTTGGGATTGGTTCCGCTCGATCACGAGCATGCCCTTGTCATGGCAGAGGTAGTGGTCTTTGATCGCGTAGTCCTCCCACCACGGGGACTGCATGGCTTGAGCCATGAGTAGGGCGAATCCGAGCATCAGAGGCCGATGGGGGTGTTGTCTCCCCGAAGGACGCAGTGGCTGACGCTCCAGTCATAGTGCTGCCAAACCGCGGCGGGAAGTTGGTAATGGCAGCCCTCCCACTGCTGGTCGAGCAACACACCTTGCGGTTGGGCTGAGCAGTAGGGGCGGCTGCCCGGGCGTGCCAAGTACTGCTGGTGGTACCCCTCGGCGAAGAAGAAGGGTTGACCAACAGCGATTTCCGTGGTGATGGCTCCTTTCCCTGCGCCATCTAGTAGCTGTTGGTAGCGATCACAGGACGCCTTGGCGACCTCCAGGAGCTTCGGGTCGTGGACGTAGATCGAGGAGCGGTACTGGGTGCCGGTGTCATTCCCCTGGGCCATGCCCTGGGTTGGGTTGTGGCACTCCCAGAAGAGCTTCAGGAGATCGCTGAAATCCACCGCATTCACATCCCAAACCACACGCACCACTTCCGTGTGGCCCGTCCGGCCCGAGCAAACCTCCTCATAGGTGGGGTTAGGGGTGTAGCCACCGGCATAACCGACCGCTGTGGTGATGACCCCTGGAAGTCGCCAGAACCCTTTTTCCGCGCCCCAGAAACAACCGCAGCCAAAGAGGGCTTCCTGTTGGCTGGTGCTCAAGGGGGCCTTCAGCGCCGTGCCCAGCACCACGTGCCTCTCGGCGGTGTTGATGGGATCGGGGCGCCCTGGCAGGGCGGCTTCTGGAGCGATCAGGTTTGCTTTGGATCCACCCATTCCCTGAAACAGTCCGAACACCACAGAAGCCTTTGCTGGCAAGAGCCTAGAGAGTTCAACCCTCGGCCGAAGTGGATTCCAGTGCGATGTGATTCAGCAGCGTTGTGGTGAAGGCAAAGAGCAAAAACGGCAACGACAACACCAGGATCAGTCCGACGCCAACAAGAGCGACCAAGGGTTTACTGGCGCCCATTAGGGCGAGTCCGGCCGCCAGGCTGACAAAAATCACCAACATCCAGATCAGGATTTGGCCGTAGATATCGCCAAACGTCAGGGTGCAGCGCAGGCGGTAGGCGGTGCTGGTGAGCATGGGACGCTCAGCGGAGGCATTCCCTCCAGCTAAGCGAGCTCCAGCGCTCTTGTCTGGAGTTGTTGCAAGAACGATGTCGTCTTTCAGGCCACTTGGCTGAGTTGCTCTTCCGCCTGTTCACGTTCCCAGAGGCGCCGGTAGGTGCCAGGTTGCTCCAACAGCGCGCTGTGGTGACCCTGTTGCACCAGGCGTCCTTCGTCCAACACCAAGATCCGATCACAGGCCGCCGCTGCTGAGAGCTGGTGGCTGATCATCAAGATCGTTCGGTCCTGTTGTGCTCGAATTGAGCTGAGAATCTCTGCGGCGGTGTTGTTATCGACGCTGGCCAGGGCGTCATCGAGAACCAGCAGCGGAGCCTGAACGAGCAAGGCTCGTCCGAGGGCCGTGCGTTGGCGCTGACCACCACTCAAGGTGATGCCGCGCTCTCCCACCAGGGTCTTGTAGCGATCCGGGAACCCCCGTACATCAGCGGCAAGCCGGGCCTGCTCGGCGGCTTGCTCCACCCGTGTTTGATCGGCTTCAGGGTCTCCATAGCGGAGGTTGTCAGCCAGGGTGGCGGTGAACAAATACCCCTCCTGGGGCACCAGGGCGACCTGTTGGCGCAGCCGCTCGAGCTCCAGCTCTGTGATGTCGGTCCCGTCGAGGTAAAGCTGCCCCTGGGGGACCTCCACCATCCGGCCCAGCGCCCTGGCCAGGGTTGTTTTGCCGCATCCCACGGGCCCGACGACGGCCACGAGTTCACCGGGGTTCAGGCTGAAGCTGACGTCCTCGAGGGTGTTTCGCTCTGCATCCGGATAGCGCAAGGTCAGACCTCGCGCTTCGATTCCTGCCGCTTGGCTGCCGGTCCGTCTGGGAATCGGGAGTGGAGCGGCGGGGGATTGGATACGCGGTGTGCGCCGCAACAGCTCTTCAACCCTCTCCAGGCTCACCTGACCGGTTTGAAAGGTGTTGAGGGTGAAGCCAAGGAGGGCGGTGGGAAAGACCAGGCGCTCGACATAAAGAATCAAGGCCACAAGGTCGCCGATGGAGAGTCGGCCGCTTTCAAGCTGTCCGCTGCCGAGGGCCAGCAGAAACAGCAGGCTGACCGAGGAAATGCCTTCCAGCAGCGGGAAAAGTGTGCTTCGGGTCCGGGCTAATTGCAGGGCGTCGTCGCGATAGCGCTTGTTACGCCTCTCGAAGGCGTCCCGCTCCGTGCGTTCCTGGCCATAGATCTTGATGGCGCTGATGCCCGAGAGGTCCTCTTGGATCAGATCGCTTAATTCCCCTAGGGCTTCCTGCTGCCGGCGTTGCTGGCGCATCATCCGGCCGCCGAATAGGCGAACAGTGATCAGCATCAAGGGGTAGAGCCCCACCGCGGCCAGACTCAAGAGCGGGTCGATGGCGAGCATCGCCGGCAGGGTCAGGGCATAGGCGAGGACTGTGTTCGTCAGGCTCAGGACGGCAAAACCCAGAAGGCGCCGGACGTTCTCAACGTCGCTGGTGGCCCGGCTGATGACTTCGCCACTACCGGTGCTCTGGACCCAACCGGGCTCCTGGCGGAGCATGTGGTCAAAGATCTTTTGCTTCAGTTGGGCCTCGACCTGCCGGCCCACCCCAAAGACCAGCATCCGTGAGAGCAGGCGGACGCCACCCATCAGGGTCGCGAGCACCACGATGATCCCGGCCATGCGCAGCACGGTGCCGTAGGTAAAACCGTCCTGGAGGTCGTCGATGACGGCCCGCACCATCAGCGGAATGGTGACGCTCAGGACGTTGACGACCACGAGCGCGGCGACGCCCAGAAGCACCGTGCGGCGATAGGGCCGCAGGTAGCGCAGGATCAGTCCGAAGCGGATCGCCGCCATGAATCCAGGCAAGGTCCCGCCAACCTAGGCAGCGACCCCAGAACAGCGTTGTTGAGCGATGCTGTTCCGGCGCTTCCTCCGTTAGGTCGATGGACGAGAACCAACAGGTACATCCTCTTTATGCAACCGAACGCGACCTGGTGGACCGGTTGCTAGCCACTGAGGCTCCCGTCGATGCCGATCTGGTGGAGCTCGGCCGCTTGTTGATGCGCTACGAGGGATTTCCCGGCGCCTCTGATCTTCAGGACGATCTGCACAAGACCTTGCGCCTCTGGGGCTTGAGCCTCGAACAGTTGCATCAGCGCACGCGAGCCATCTGGGCTGCCGGATACCGCCCAGGGGTCGAGGCTGCCCCGCAGGCCGTGGGCTCTGGTTTTGATACGTCCGATCAGGACAATCCCTGAACCTATTTCTTGCTAGAGACCAACCCTGATCACCCTTTTTGATGGCAGCCTCCCAGTCCTGGTCAGCTCTTCTCGATCAACTTCTGTGCGGTGAGTCCCTGCAGGGATCCCAGGCTCAGTCCCTGATGGAGGGTTGGCTCTCCGAGCAACTGGAGCCCGTGATGACGGGTGCTCTGCTGGCTGCCCTGCGGGCGAAGGGGGTCACGGGTGAAGAACTGGCGGCCATGGCCGAGGTCTTGCGGGCGGCTGCCCCTCTCCCCTGTGATCGCCCTGAGCTCCCTCTGGTGGATACCTGCGGCACCGGTGGGGATGGGGCCAACACCTTCAACATCTCCACCGCGGTTGCGTTTGTTGCTGCCGCCTGCGGCGCCCAGGTGGCCAAGCATGGAAATCGCAGTGCCAGTGGCAAGGTCGGCTCCGCCGATGTTCTCGAAGCGGTAGGGCTGAACCTCAAGGCTCCGACCCATCAGGTGGTTCAAGCCTTGAACGCCGCTGGAGTGACCTTTTTGTTTGCCCCTGGCTGGCATCCCGCCTTGGTGGGATTGGCGCCGCTTCGTCGGGCCCTAGGGGTACGGACGGTGTTCAACCTGTTGGGTCCCCTGGTCAACCCACTCCGCCCGGACTATCAAGTGCTGGGCGTCGGCGCTGCTGATCTCCTGGATCCCATGGCCGACGCTCTGGCTCGACTGGGATGTCGTCGTGCCGTCGTGGTCTACGGCCATGGCGGCCTGGATGAGGCCTCCCTTTCCGGTCCCAGTGAGTTGCGCCTGATTCGCGATGCTCGGGTGGAGCGCCAGCTGCTGGATCCCCAGTCTCTTGGGCTGAGCCTTGCTCCGATGGAGGCCCTCCAAGGTGGAGAACTCGAGGACAACGCCCGCATCCTTAACGCGGTCCTGCAGGGGCAGGGCACCCAGGCTCAACAGGATGTGGTGGCCCTCAATGCGGCCCTGGTGATTTGGGCGGCTGGCTTGGCTGAGTCCGTCCAGGCGGCCCTGCCACAAGCCCAGGCTGCGATGGTGAGCGGTAGTGCCTACGCAAGGCTGCGCAGCCTCAATCAGGCCCTGGCTTAGAACCCCCTTACGGGATGATGAAGGGATGAGCAGCTCACCGACTTCTCAACCAGCCCTCCTTGTGTTGGCTGATGGCCTGGTGTTGCGTGGTGAAGCCTTTGGCGCCAAGGCGACCGCCTTGGGCGAGGTGGTGTTTAACACCGGCATGACGGGCTATCAGGAGGTCATGACCGACCCCAGCTACGCCGGACAGTTGGTCACGTTTACCTACCCCGAGCTGGGGAACACCGGGGTGAACAGCAGCGATCAAGAGGCCGATGCCCCCCATGTGCGCGGTGTGATCGCCCGTCAGTTGGCCCCAAGGGAGAGCAACTGGCGCAGTGAAGGGAGCCTGGACGCCTGGTTGCAGCATCACTCTGTCGTCGGTATTTCCGGCATCGACACCCGTTCTCTGGTCCGCCATCTGCGCGAGGGTGGGGCCATGAATGGCGCCATCAGCACCGATGGCAGCACGCCACAGCAATTGTTGGAGCAAGTTCGGGCGATGCCGTCGATGGCGGGCCTGAACCTCGCCAAGGAGGTCTCAACCCCTGAGCCCTACAGCTGGACGTCCCTCTGTCCGGCGAGCTTCGATCAACGTCTGCAGGACAACCCGGCCACCCCTTACAGGGTCGTTGCGATCGATTTCGGGATCAAGCGGGCCATTCTCGAGCGACTCGTAGCCCATGGCTGTGATGTCACGGTCTTGCCAGCTGATGCCACCCCGGAGCAGGTGCTGGAGCGGCAGCCCGAAGGCGTCTTTCTCTCCAACGGTCCTGGTGATCCGTCGGCCGTGTCCAGTGGGATTGCCCTGGCGAAAGCTCTCGTCGCGCACGAGAATCTCCCCCTGTTTGGGATCTGCCTCGGACACCAGATTCTCGGACTGGCCCTGGGCGGAACCACCTTCAAGCTCGGGTACGGCCACCGCGGCCTGAACCACCCCTGCGGCACCACGGGCGTGGTGGAGATCACCAGCCAAAACCATGGCTTTGCTTTGGATGCCGACTCCCTCCCGGCTGATCAGATGGAAGTCACTCACTTGAATTTGAACGACCGTACCGTTGCGGCGTTTGCCCATCGCCAGAAGCCGATCTTCGGGGTTCAGTACCACCCAGAGGCCAGTCCGGGGCCCCACGATGCGGACCACCACTTCGGCCGCTTTGCAGCCTTGATGAGCGAGCGACGCGGCTGATCGATCGAACTTTGTTTCGGTCCTGCCCGTTTCGAAAACTCTCATTACACTGCGTTCGCCAGTGACGTCAGAGGTCAGCAGCCATCACTGATCTGCAGCGATTGACCGTCTCTCTACGCGGTGGTTTTGAACAGCAGGACGGTTGTCTTCTGTTCAGCTTCACCGGGCAGTTGGATGCCTACTCCGAGAAGCAATTTCTCGCCTTCATCAACGACCACCTCACCAGCACCCCCCAGCCGCTGGTGATTGACCTGAGCAAGATCGACTTCATCGATTCATCTGGTCTCGGTGCTCTCGTGCAGTTCGCCAAGCACTGCAACGACCAGAAGATCCAGTTTTTGGTGGTCGGTAACGCGAGGGTCGTCCAGACGGTGAAACTGGTAAGGCTTGAGGAGTTCCTCCATCTCCAGCCCGACCTCAACACTGCCCTCGGATCAATCGCAGCCTGATTCGTCCGCCTGGTTGATCCAGCTCCAACCGCCGGGATTGACCGGGGAGTTGGGTCCACTTCAACTCGCCTGGCTTGGTGATGCCGTCTGGGAGCTGCATCAGCGCATGCGCCGTTGCCGCCAAGCTGGGCGGAGCGCTGATCTGCACCGGGCCGTTGTCGCCGACGTCCGTGCCGATGCTCAAGCTGAAGCCTTGGATCGCCTGCAGCAGAAGGGGTTTCTCCTGGAGGAAGAACTGGAGTGGGTGCGGCGAGGCCGCAATAAGGCGGGCCGGGGGCCCCGCAAAGGCGAGGCCGGTGTTTATGGCAAGGCCACGGGATTTGAGACAATGGTGGGCTGGCTCTTTCTGCAGAACCCCAGCCGCCTTGCACAGCTGCTGGCAGAACTCGAGGACGCCGACTGATAACCCCTTTGCCTGACAACCATGAGCCCCCGTTTTGATCGTCGTAAAGACCAGCGTTCGGGTTCTGGCGGTGGAAAACCTCCCCGTGCCGGAGGCCGTTTTGGTGGTGAACGATCGGGTGCAGAGCGCCGCGGCGATCGTTTCGGCGGTGAGCGGTCGAGTGCCGACCGGGGTGGCGACCGCTTTGGAGGAGATCGCTTCGGTGGAGACGAGGCTGGTGGAGACCGTCCTGCTTACCGCTCAGGCGGCCGTCCTGGCGGTCGCCCAGCGGGCAGGCCCGGCGGCGGCCGACCTGGCTTCCGAGGCAGCTCCTCCCGTCCTTTCTCCCCCCGTGGTGAGTGGCGTCCCGATGGCGAAGACCGCGGTTCTGCCGGTCAGGGGCGTGAGCGGTTCTCCCGTTCAGAGGGACGGCCTGATAGCCGTGGCGATGCCTCCAGTCGCCCTGAGCGGCGTGGGGCTCGTCCCCAGGGTCGCCCGTTCTTGAAGGGCCGCGGTTCCGACCGCTTCCGTGATGCTGGCTCAGATTCTGGACGCGACGGTGGCCGCGATAGCGGTAGGGGCCGTTTTGCCGGACGTCGCGAGGATCCGCGCGGCGGTCGCAAACCGTTCTCCCGCGATCGCGATCAGGCCAAGCCGATTGCCGTTGAGGTTCCGGTCGGCGAAGCCGAACGGTTCAACGCCTATCCCGCCGATGACTTGATCTGGGGCCGCCACGCTGCCCAGGCAGCCCTGGAGAGCGGCCGTCCGGTGCATCGCATCTGGTGTACCCCTGAGATGCGCTTCCAGCCCCGCTTCCTTCAGTTGCTGCGCGAGGCCAAGTCTGGCGGGGTGTTGGTGGAGGAAGTCACCTGGTCACGCCTGGGCCAGCTGACCAATGGAGCGGTTCACCAGGGCATCGTCATGCAGGCCGCTGCGGCCGACACCCTGGACCTGGGCAGCCTGATCGACGGTTGTCGTGATCTGGGCGAACCGCCCCTGTTGATGGCCCTTGATGGCATCACTGATCCTCACAATCTCGGGGCGATCGTTCGCAGTGCTGAAGCCCTGGGGGCCCACGGCCTTGTCCTGCCCCAACGGCGTAGTGCGGGGCTGACCGGTTCGGTCGCCAAGGTGGCAGCGGGTGCTTTGGAGCACCTACCCGTGGCCCGTGTGGTCAATTTGAACCGAGCCCTCGACAGCCTCAAGAACGAGGGTTATCGCGTCATCGGTCTCGCCGGTGAGGGCAGCGTTGCCCTCAGTGAGGCTGATCTCGATGGTCCCTTGGTGGTGGTGACTGGCTCGGAAGGCGATGGCCTCTCGATGTTGACCCGCAAGCACTGCGATCAGCTGGTGCGGATCCCGATCCGGGGTGCAACCCCCAGCCTGAACGCCTCGGTGGCCACCGCGATGGTGCTCTACGAGGTCGCTCGCCGCAGTTGGATGCAGAAGATCTCCGGAGCCGCTCCTGCTCCTCGCATTGTGCGTCCGCAGATGCCCACGCCTCCTCCGCTGGAACTCCCCGAAGAGGACAGCACGGCCGTAGCCGAAGTGGCGATCAGCCCTGCCGAGGAGGTCCGGGCTGAACAGCTCGTGAACGATGTCATGGCTGAGTTCCAGGCTGATGCCCAACCCATGCCGGATCAGGGGGATGGGGCCGTTGAGCTTTCGGATGACTCCGCTGATGGGGCCGATCCCTCCGCGACGTTCTCCTCCGACATCAAGCTCTAATGCTGCGCTCTGCCGATCCGGAGCCACAATGGGTTGATCGCCATACGCCTGGATGACCCCCCTTCTTCGGCCTCTGCGCAGCATTGCCAACGGGTTTGGCATGGCTTGGTGGGCCCGGGTCGAAACCAGGCAGCCGGATGTGACCTACTGGTTTGGCCCCTACATCCGGCGCAGCAGCCTGGAGGCCGCCCTTCCTCCTTTCTTGGCTGATCTGCGCAGTGAAGGGGCAGCTGAGATCAACCATGCCCTGCTCAAGACCCGGCGGGCTGAACCCCTGACCATAGAGGCAGGGGGCTGAGGTCCTGAGGGACCCCGGGTTGGCTGATAGCGTCAACCCTTGGTTTGGACCTGGGTTTGATGGGTATCGCCGAGTGGCGCGACCAGCTCAAGAGTGGCGATGTCTCCGCGCGCGAGCTCACCGACCATCACCTCAGCCGGATTGAGGCGGTCGAACCCAGCGTCAACGCTTACACCGAGGTCACCGCAGAGCGGGCGCGGGCCGATGCCGACCGCATTGACGCCCTGAGGACCTCCGGAGCCGAGCTGCCCCCGTTGGCCGGTGTCCCGCTTGCAATCAAGGACAACCTCTGCACCCGGGGGATCCGTACGACCTGCTCCAGTCGGATGCTGGAGAACTTTGTTCCCCCCTACGAATCCACGGTGACCGAGCGCCTGTGGGGCGCGGGCGCGGTCTTGCTTGGCAAGACCAATCTCGATGAGTTCGCCATGGGCAGCTCCACCGAGACCTCGGTGTTCGGCCCTAGCCGTAACCCCTGGAACTCCGAGAAGGTTCCAGGGGGAAGCTCCGGTGGCAGTGCCGCTGCTGTTGCGGCCGGCGAGTGCGTGGGTGCTCTGGGTTCGGATACCGGTGGCTCCATTCGCCAGCCCGCCTCGTTCTGCGGCGTCGTCGGCTTGAAGCCCACCTATGGGCGCGTCAGCCGCTACGGCTTGGTTGCTTTCGCAAGCTCCCTGGATCAGGTGGGCCCCTTCGCCAACAGCGTCTCTGATGCGGCTGAGCTGCTTCAGGTCATTGCTGGTGAGGATCCTCGGGATTCCACCTGCTTGAAGGCACCTGTGCCCGACTATCGGGCTGCCTTGACCCAGCCCGTAGCCGGGTTGCGGGTCGGGATCGTGCGGGAGTGCTTTGAAGCGGAAGGTCTGCATCCTGAGGTCAAGGCCTCGGTGATGGCCGCCGCCGCCCAGCTGGAAGCCCTGGGCTGTGACCTCGTCGATGTCAGTTGCCCTCGCTTCAACGACGGCATTGCGACCTATTACGTGATTGCTCCGTCGGAGGCCTCAGCCAACCTGGCCCGCTACGACGGCGTGAAGTACGGCTATCGCGCAGAAGAGGCCGGCAGCCTGGCGGAAATGACGTCCCGCAGCCGGGCGGAAGGCTTTGGCGATGAGGTGAAGCGTCGAATTTTGATCGGCACCTACGCCCTCTCCGCCGGTTATGTCGATGCCTATTACAAGAAGGCCCAGCAGGTCCGCACCTTGATCCGCCGCGACTTTGACGCGGCCTTTGGCCAGGTCGATGTGCTTCTGACCCCCACCTCTCCAACCACTGCCTTTGGCTTTGGCGCCCATGCTGAAGACCCCCTGGCGATGTACCTGGCTGATCTGCTGACGATCCCCGCGAACATGGCTGGCTTGCCTGCAATCAGCCTTCCCTGTGGCTTCGATGGTTCGGGCCTGCCGATTGGTGTTCAGCTGATCACCGGCGTGCTCCAAGAGGAGCGCCTCCTGCAGGTGGCTTACCACTACGAGCAGGCCGCTCGCGTCATGGAGAAGCGTCCCCAGGCGTCCCTGGTTCCTTGATCGCTAGGGATGGGGTGTTGAGCTGAAGAACTGGCGAGCAAAGCCCTGAATCTGGTGTTGCCGGCTTAGCCTGGGCCCAGCCCTGGCCCCATTGTCTTCTTCCCGCTTGGCCTTCGTCCCCCTCCATAACCACAGCGATTACAGCCTTTTGGATGGGGCGAGTCAGCTGCCGGCCATGGTCAAGCGGGCGGAGGAGTTGGGCATGCCGGCGATTGCCCTGACGGACCACGGCGTCATGTATGGCGCCATTGAGCTGCTCAAGCTCTGCCGCGGCAGCTCGGTCAAGCCGATCATTGGCAACGAGATGTATGTCATCAATGGCTCCATTGATGACCCCAACCCACCGAAGAAAGAGCGCCGCTATCACCTGGTTGTTCTGGCCAAGAACGCCGTCGGCTATCGCAATCTGGTCAAGTTGACCAGCATCAGCCACCTGCGCGGCATGCGAGGTCGGGGCATCTTTTCAAGGGCCTGCATCGATAAACCAACCCTCGAGCGCTACAGCGAGGGTTTGATCATTGCCACCGCTTGTCTCGGCGGAGAGATTCCCCAGGCGATCTTGCGGGACCGACCAGACGTTGCTCGGGATGTGGCCCGCTGGTATCAGGGGGTCTTCGGTGACGATTTTTACCTCGAGATCCAAGACCATGGGTCCCCGGAAGATCGGATCGTCAATGTGGAGATGGCCAAGATCTCCAAAGAATTGGGGATCCCGTTGGTGGCGACCAACGACGCCCACTACCTCACCAGCAACGACGCCGAAGCCCATGACGCCCTGCTCTGCGTCCTGACCGGCAAGCTGGTCACCGACGAGAAGCGTCTTCGCTACACAGGCACCGAATTCATCAAAGGCGAGCAGGAAATGCTCGGGCTCTTCGCCGACCATCTCGAGCCTGAGGTCGTGGCCGAGGCTGTCGCCAACACGGCACTGGTCGCCGAAAAGGTTGAGGACTACGACATTCTTGGGCGCTACCAAATGCCCCGTTTCCCCATTCCTGAGGGACACACGCCGGTGAGTTACCTGCGTGAGGTCACCGAGCAGGGCCTGCGGGTGCGATTGGGTCTGCCCGAGGACAGCGGTTTCGAACCCACCTACGGGGAACGGCTTGACTTCGAGCTTCAGGTGATGGAGCAAATGGGCTTCCCGACCTACTTCCTGGTGGTCTGGGACTACATCCGATTTGCCCGTGACAACGGCATCCCCGTCGGCCCTGGTCGAGGCTCCGCCGCCGGTTCACTGGTGGCCTACGCCCTGGGCATCACCAACATTGATCCGGTCACGAACGGTCTGCTGTTCGAGCGCTTCTTGAATCCAGAGCGGAAGTCGATGCCTGATATCGACACGGACTTCTGCATCGAGCGACGTGGAGAGGTGATCGACTACGTCACCGAGCGCTACGGCGAAGACAAGGTCGCTCAGATCATCACCTTCAACAGGATGACCTCGAAGGCCGTCCTCAAGGATGTGGCCCGCGTGCTGGACATCCCCTACGGCGATGCCGATCGTCTCGCCAAGTTGATCCCGGTGGTGCGCGGAAAGCCCGCCAAGCTCAAGGAGATGATTGGCGAGGAATCACCAGCTCCTGAGTTCCGAGAGAAGTATCTCGGCGACCCCGCGGTGAAGCGTTGGGTCGACATGGCCATGCGCATCGAGGGCACCAACAAAACCTTTGGCGTCCATGCCGCCGGCGTTGTGATTGCCGCGGATCCCCTCGATGAAGTTGTGCCGTTGCAACGCAACAACGACGGTCAGGTGATCACCCAGTACTTCATGGAAGACGTGGAGTCGATGGGCCTTCTGAAGATGGACTTTCTGGGGTTGAAAAACCTCACGATGATCGACAAGACCGTCGATTTGGTTCACCAGAGTTCTGGAGTGAGCATCGATCCTGATGCCCTTCCGCTGGACGATCCAGGCACCTTTGGTCTCTTGGCCCGCGGAGATCTCGAAGGCATTTTCCAGTTGGAATCCAGTGGGATGCGACAGATCGTGCGCGACCTCAAACCCTCATCCCTTGAGGACATCTCATCGATCCTTGCCCTTTATCGACCCGGCCCGCTGGATGCTGGTTTGATCCCGAAATTCATCAACCGTAAGCACGGCCGTGAGGCGATTGATTTCGCACACGCCAAGTTGGAACCGATCCTGCAGGAGACCTACGGGATCATGGTGTACCAAGAGCAGATCATGAAGATCGCTCAGGATCTGGCTGGCTATTCGCTTGGAGAAGCAGATCTGCTGCGCCGGGCCATGGGCAAAAAGAAGGTGTCGGAGATGCAGAAGCACCGAGGCATCTTTGTGAAGGGGGCCAGTGACCGCGGCGTCGACGCCAAGATCGCCGATGAGCTATTCGATCAGATGGTGCTCTTCGCGGAGTACTGCTTCAACAAGAGCCATTCCACCGCCTACGGCGCGGTGACCTATCAGACCGCCTACCTCAAGGCTCACTATCCCGTGGCCTACATGGCGGCGCTGCTCACGGTGAATGCCGGCAGCACCGACAAAGTGCAGCGCTACATCTCCAATTGCAATGCGATGGGGATCGAGGTGATGCCCCCCGATGTGAATGCCTCTGGCATTGACTTCACCCCCGTCGGTGATCGCATCTTGTTCGGTCTCTCGGCTGTTCGAAACCTTGGGGATGGGGCGATTCGCGTCCTGTTAGAGGCCCGCACGAATGATGGTCCCTTCCAGTCTCTGGCTGATCTTTGCGACCGGATTCCAGGGACCACCTTGAACCGTCGCTCCCTTGAAGCGCTGATCCACTGCGGCGCCATGGATGCCCTCGAACCTGAGGCCAACCGGGCTCAGCTAATGGCAGACCTGGACTTGATCGTTGATTGGGCGGCCTCCAGGGCCCGTGATCGAGCCAGTGGTCAAGGCAACCTCTTTGATCTGTTTGCGGCTCCTGAAGCCAACGAAGCCGATGGATCCCAGGGGGGCGGCAACGATGTGAGCACCGCTCCAAAGGCGGCACCAGTGAAGGATTACCCCCCCACTGAGAAGCTGAGGCTTGAGAAGGAGTTGGTCGGTTTTTACCTCTCCGATCACCCCCTCAAGCAGCTCACCCGTCCTGTCCAGCTGCTTTCACCGGTGGGCCTCGGTGGTCTCGAGGAGCAAGCCGACAAGGCGAGGGTCAGTGTTGTGGGCATGGTTTCGGGACTGCGGCCAGTGACCACCAGAAAGGGTGACCGCATGGCCGTCCTTCAACTCGAGGATCTCAGCGGCAGTTGCGAAGCAGTCGTCTTTCCGAAGACCTATGCCCGCCTCTCGGATCACCTCATGGTCGATGCCCGCCTGTTGGTCTGGGCGTCCGTCGACCGGCGAGACGAGCAGGTTCAGCTGATCGTGGACGACTGTCGCGTGATCGATGAGCTGCAGTTTTTGGTGGTGGAACTGGATGGTCACCAGGCCAGTGACATTGCCATTCAGCACAAGCTGCGGGAATGCCTGAACCAGCACCGCACCGAAAAAGATGAGGGCGGCGTGCGGGTCCCCGTCGTGGCCATGGTCAAGGACCAAAGCCAAGTTCGTTATGTGCGCCTGGGCCACCAGTTCTGCGTGCGCGATAGCCGCGCCGCACTCAGCAGTCTGGAGGCGCAGGCCTTCCGAGCACGTCTCAGCTCGAAGCTGGTGGCCGCTTAACAGAGTTGCGCAGGCGGTTGATGTTGACGCCGACCTGCTCAAATCCCAGCAGGCTTCCTGCTGAGGTTTCCCAACTCGCTGACAAGACCCCGTAGCTCAATCCAACCAGTCCCAACAGGAAAAACCCCCCAGACGTCACCAGGGTGGCGACGGGGGGAATGTCCAACAGACCACGGCTCACCACCACATAACTGCCGATGAAGCTGCCCATACCCATCAAGGTGGGGAGCCCGGTGGCGATGGCCACACGTCGTGCCATGCGATTGGCGACGGCGGGTGGGATGGCCTGTGGGTTGGTCGGTGTGGAACGACCTTTGGTTGCTTTGGATTGGCTCGAGGGGACGCTTGGAGCAAGTCCGCCGCCACCTGTTTGTGGGCGGGAGCGGTTTTTCCCCTCCTTTGCCATCTCAGCCGCGGATGCCCAGCTTTTGGATCAGGTCGGTGTAGCGCTTCTCGCTGTTGCTGCGCAGGTAGCTGAGGAGGCGCTTGCGGCGACCGATCATCTTCAGCAGACCCTGGCGGGACGAGAAGTCATGGATGTTGCCTTGCAGGTGACCACTCAGCTTGCTGATGCGCTCGCTCAGCATCGCCACCTGAACTTCCACGGAACCGGTGTCGGTGCCATGGGTCTGGTGAGCGTTGATTAGTTCCTGCTTCTTGGTTGTGTCGAGCGACATGCGCGGCGTCTGGCCCTGACGGTGCAAACAACCAACTTACTGCCCCGTGGGGCAGACCACGCCTCAGGCTGCATCGCGGGAGAGGTAACGCAGGCTTTCACGTAGCCAGGCGTCACCGTCCTCACCCAACTCCTGGCTTTGCTGGCTGACGGCCCGCAGGGCCCGGTTGATCTCCAGTGCTTCGTAGCCCAGGGCCGCAAGGGTCAGCTGAACTTCCTCCCTGACGCCCTCCGCTGGACCCCCTACGCCGTCGCCGGCCTGAAGATCATCGGCTTGGCTCAACTGCAGGCTCTCGCCGTAGCGCTCCTGCAGCCGCGTTCGCAACTCCACTGAGAGCCGCTCTGCGGTGCGCTTGCCCACCCCGGGCGCCTGGCAGAGCTGACGCAGGTCGGCCTGCACAATCGCTCGCACCAGCTCTTCGCAACTCAGAAGACCGAGTAGCCCCAGGGCCATCTGCGGCCCAACGCCGCTGACGGCCACAAGCTCGCGGAATAGATCCCGCTCATGCCGCGCAGAGAAGCCGTAGAGCGTCCAGCTGTCCTCACGGATGACCTGGTGGATATGAAGGGTGGCTTCTGTGCCGTTCCCCCCGAGCTGATCCCAGTGCCTGCGGGGCATGTGGACTTCGTAGCCCACGCCTGAACAGACCAGCAGAACGGCGAATCGGTTGTTCAGATGCCAGCGATCGGCGAGTTGCCCTTGCAGCCAGCCGATCATGGGGAGACGCTTACTGCTGCCCATGCTGCCCGGTCTGACCACCCAGGCTGATCGCCTTGCACCACTTTCCCGCCTGTTGAGTTGGGGTTTCGCCCTGCTGTTGACGGCCGTACTGGGCCTGGGGCTCGGGGGATGTGTCGGTTCCGGGCAGCCGCCCCAAAAGGTGTTGCTCTCGGCTCTGGCACTCCAGATCGACCTGACCCAACGCTCGATCGCCGATGCCCTGACCTTGGATGCTGCTGGTCCGCCGCAGGTCAGTCGCGTTCGCGTGGAGTCCCAGGAGAGCCTTCCTATCGGTGGCGGCAAGGGCATCCATCTCAGTGGCCGTTTTGATTGGCGCCTCGCAGGGGACCCCATCCGTGTTGACAGCGCCTTTGACCTCTATCTGCAGCGGGGCGAGCGAGGCCAGAGTTGGCGCTTGGCTCGCCCCAGCGGCAGCGAAGACGGAGCAACCCAGGACTGGTTGACCTACCCCCTGCCCTTGAAGGGAGAACAGACCTAAGCGGACTTGCGTCGCTCGGGCTTCAGGCTCAAGAGCGTCGCGGTCAGCACCAGGATCGCTGCTGTGGTGGTGTCAGGGTCCAAGGGCTCCTGGAACAGGAGCCAGCCCCAAAGGGCCGCCAGCGGGACCTGTCCATAGCTCATGGCCGTCGCCCGTGCGGCCGGCATCCCAAGAAGTCCCTTCGTGATTCCGATCTGTCCCAGCTGCGTGAACAGACCCACACCAACCAGGGCTAAGAGTTCCCAGCTGCTTGGCCAAACCGGCTGCAGCAGGACCATGGGAGCGGTGAGCACCAATCCCACCAAGGGGAAATAAAAGACGATCACCAGCGGGTGCTCGGTGCGGCCGAGGGCGCGGACACTGACATAGGCGCAGGCGGATAGCAGCGCCCCCGCTAGTGCCAGCAAAACTCCCCCCAAGGGCAATGGCGAGGCCTGGACCCCGAGCCATGTGCTGCCGAATGGGCCAAGCATGCCCGTGAGCTCCATTGGGTTGCTGAGGATCACCACAGCCATCCAGCCCAGAAGAGCAGCGATCCAGACCTTGGCTCCCAGCCGTTCCTTCAAGAACAGCCAGGCCAGCAGTGCCGTGAAGGTGGGCTGCAGGTACTGAAGGACCGTGGCCGGTGCCAAGGGCAGTGTTGCCAGAGCCGCGAAGACGCAAAAGAGGGCTCCTGTGCCAATGGCTCCCCGCAGGATCAGCAGTCCTTTGCGCTGTCCCCAGGGATCCAGCCCCGCCTGCCGCAGCATCACCACACTGAGCAACAGGCTGATGGCGGAGCGGGCCATGACGACCTCGGCCACAGGAATCCGTCCGCCCAGTGCTTTGACGCAAACGCCCATCAGGCTGAAGCTCAGCGTGCTGGACAGCATCCACAGGCTGGCCCTGCCATCCTGGAGCGTCACTTGCGCCCGGAGCGTGTCAGTCCCTCGCCTCCATCCCCGCACGATCGAGGCCGTTAAAGAGCGCGCTGACATCGTCGATGTGGTGGGTGAGCACGTCGTGCTCAAAAAGAAGGGCAGGGAATTCGTCGGGGTTTGCCCCTTCCACGACGACAAATCACCGTCGATGACGGTGTCACCGGCCAAGCAGTTCTACTACTGCTTCTCCTGCGGTGCTGGTGGCAACTCGATCAAGTTTTTGATGGAGTTGCAGCGCCAGAGCTTCAGTGACGTGGTCCTGGAGTTGGCGCGTAAGTACCAGCTTCCCGTCGAAACCCTCGAGGGCCCCCAGCAGGAGCGCCTTCGTCAGCAGCTCTCTCGCCGCGATCAGCTCCACAAGGCCCTCTCTTTGGCTGCTGGTTGGTTTCGCTCGCAACTGCGTGCTCCTGAGGGAGCCGCTGCGCTGGATTATTTGAAGACCAGTCGTGGTCTCAATGAGGCCACCCTCGAGAGTTTTGGCCTGGGCTATGCCCCAGAGCGTTGGGATGGTCTCTTAAGCCATCTCCAGCAGGTGGAGGGACTGAGTCCGGAGCTCTTGGAGGCTGCAGGCCTTGTGGTGCCACGCCGCGGGGGGGATGGCTTTTACGACCGCTTTCGCCATCGGGTGATGGTCCCGATTGCGGATCGCCAGGGCCGAATCATTGGCTTTGGTGGCCGCAGCCTCGATGGTGGTGAGCCCAAGTACCTCAACTCTCCGGAGACCGAGGTCTTCGAGAAAGGCAAACATTTGTTTGGCCTCGACAAGTCGGTCAATGCGATTCGCAAGGCGGATCGCGCCGTTGTGGTCGAGGGCTACTTCGACGTGATTGCCCTCCATGCCGCTGGGATCACCAATGCGGTGGCGGCCCTTGGCACGGCCCTGAGCAATCAGCAGATCACCCAGCTCTGCCGTTGCTGTGATGGCAAGCGGCTGATCCTGAATTTTGACGCCGATGGTGCTGGGGTCCGTGCCGCCCAGCGCGCCATCGGCGAAGTCGAGCAACTGGCTCTCCAGGGCCAGTTGGAGCTGCGGGTTCTGCACCTGCCCAGCGGCAAGGACCCCGACGAATTCCTGAAGGTGCACGGAGCAGCGGATTACCGTTCTCTGCTCGATCAATCTCCCCTTTGGCTCGATTGGCAGATCGACCAGGTTCTGCACGGCTGCGATCTCAGCAAGGCCGATCAGTTTCAAAAGGCGGTAACCGACCTGGTAGCCCTGCTGGGCAAGCTGCCTGCCAGCGCCGTTCGATCCCGCTACCTGCAGCAGGTGGCCGAGCGTCTCAGTGGCGGACAGGCCCGGCTCGCGCTGCAGTTGGAGGACGATCTGCGTCAGCAGGTCAAAGGTCAGCGCTGGCATGGCCGCTCCCGCCGTTGGGAGCAGCCCGGTGAGGCGGGTCTGCGGGAGCGGGCCGAAGCGGAGGTCCTGCGGCTCTATCTCCATTGCCCGACCTATCGCGGTCCGATTCGCGCCGAGTTGCGGCGCCGTGAGCTTGATGATTTCGCCATTGCCCATCACCGCCAGCTCTGGGCTGTGATCAGCTCCTTGGAGGAGGACAACCTCGGTGTCGGACGACTGGAGGCGATCAACCGGGGCAGCGATCCCGGCATGGAGTTGACCGATCTGGATCTGCCGCGCCTGCTGAGCGATCAGCTTCTGCTTGCGGACGATCCCGACTCAGGACTGTCTACGGAATTGCTCGCTCGTCTCACACCACTGCTGGAGCCCAGTGACGTTCAGCGCTTATCCCTAAGCAACCCTCCCCTGCAACTGCGGGGTGCCACCGCGGCGTTGGAACGCCAGCGGAGCATGAAGCGTGCCCGTCACCTCCTGGATGCCTGGAGCAGTCAGCGGTTGGAGACCTTGGAGCGCTGCATTGCCCGGTTGCTGGATGACTCCCAGGCTCCGCCCGCTGAGGCGGAGGCCGAGAGCTCCGATATGGAAACCCGCATCGAAGCGATGTTTGCCGAGCTCAACAGCGATGCCCTGCGTTTCCAGGACCTCTATTACAACGAGCGAAAACATATTGACCACCTCGATTCTCAGCGGCGGGCCAGTTTTGAAGACGTCGTTGCCGAGTCCCAGGACGCTCAGCCGGCTTAGGGCGGAATGTCCTTTCCCTACAGCTCTGTTCTTTCCTGCCCACCGTCGCTATCACAAGGTTGAAGCTCTCCGGTCTCTCCCCTGACTGACGTCCGTTCACTCGCGACTCGCGCCGCCGGTGTGGCTGTTCTTAGCGGCAGCAGCCTGTTTGTTGCCGTGCCGGTCTCGGCGCAGAACATGGTCGTTCAGATCATTCAGAACCAGTGCTCCAGGGCGATGAATGCGGACTTCAAGGCCGCGGGTAAAACTCCGCCGCCTGGCATGGTTCAAGACACCTGCAACTGCGTTGCCGAGCGCATCGAGAAGCTCGACTCCATCGAGGAGGCAAAAACCTTCTGCGTGAAACAGAGCACCGCGAAATACGGCGCTGTTAAGTCTCCTTAGCGCGCCCAGACTGTGGGGAGGTCGCTGAGTCGGGTGGTGGCGGCCCGGGAGAGTTGCTCCCGTCGCATTAACCAAGCGGGCTGTAGGCCGCAGGCGGCCCACTGCACTGTTCCACGGCCATGGCGGCGGTTCAGATCGTCAATGCTGGCCATCAGGGCCTCCCGCCGCTGCTGCTCGGTGCCACTGAGCGGTTGCAGCAGGTGGTGTTGCAACTGACTTTCGGGTTGCAGCTCCTGCAGCAGGATTCCGGCCTTCGCAAAGCGTTTGTAGGGCCGATAAAGACTGGGGACCATCTGGCAGGCTGCCTGCAGCAGGACGCCGGTGTCGTTGCTGGCGAGGGGCAGGCTGACGCTGGCGGCCTGGCTGTAGAAGCCAGAGGCAAAGGGACTGGTGCGGGCAAAGACCGTGAGCCGTCCGGCCCGTTGCCGTTGCCGCCTCAACTTCTCCGCTCCGCGGCTGACGTAGTTGGCGATGGCTTGGCGCAGTTCCTCTTCGGTTGTGACGGGCCGGCTGAAGCTGCGGCTGACGCAGGTTTCCTGCTTGTCCCCGGCTTGCTGCTCCAGCGGTAGGCAGCTGATGCCCTGCAGTTCCAGTTGCAGGCGCAGACCCACCACCCCGGCTTTGGCCCGCAGTTCTCCGCTGGGCATGTCCCGTAGTTGTTGCGCCGTGCTGACACCCCGCAGCCGGCACCAGCGACTCAAGCGCCGGCCGACACCCCAGATCTCCTCCACCGGTGTTTGTTTCAGCCAGGTTGTGGTCTCTTCGGGTGGGCTGAGATCAAAAACCCCCGCGTGTTGCCGATCCCCCTTGGCGATGTGGTTCGCCACTTTGGCCAGCACCTTGCTGGTGGAGAGACCGATGGCAATGGGCAACCCCAGGTTGTGGCGAATCCGGCTACGCAGGGCACTGGCCCAGGGAATCAGGTCACCGTTTTGGGGCCTCGGCAGACGAATGAAGGCTTCGTCGATCGAATAGACCTCCAGGTCGGCGACGAAGGGCTCCAGGCTGCTCATCAGCCGTTGGCTCATGTCGCCGTAGAGGGCGTAGTTGGAACTGCGCACGATCACACCGTGCTGCTGGAGCTGTTCGGCGATCTGGAAGTAGGGCTTGCCCATGCCAATGCCGAGTTGCCGGGCCTCACTGCTGCGGGAGACCACACAGCCATCGTTGTTGGAGAGCACCACGACGGGACGGCCCAGGAGCGCTGGATCGAAGGCCTGCTCACAGCTGGCGTAGAAGTTGTTGGCATCGATCAGCCCGAGGGCATCAGCCATGGGTGGAGAGGCTGTGAATGGCGTGGATCGCCACGCCCCAGATCTGCACGTCGCCGCAGTGGTGCAGTTCCAAGGGGGGATAGGCGCTGTTGGCTGCCTCGAGCCGCAGCCGGCCTTGGTGGCGGACCAGACGCTTCAAGGTGAAGGCGCCATCGAGCACGGCCACGACGATGTGGCCCGGCCTGGCCTCGAGGCTGCGGTCCACCACCAAGAGATCACCGTGCTGGATTCCGGCATCGACCATTGAATCGCCGCTCACCCGCAGAAAGAAGGTGCTGCTGGGGTGCCGGATCAGGGTTTCATTCAGGTCGATGCCGACATCGATGTAGTCATCGGCCGGGCTGGGGAAGCCAGCGGCCACGGTGCTGGCGGCGAGGGGCAGCCTTAGCCCCAGGGGCTCATCCCGCAGTGGGCCCAACAGCTGCAGCGGGCCGTCGGATGACAGGGAAGCTGGCAAGGCCACGGGCGCCGCAGGAACCCCTGCAGGATAGTTTGCCTGTACTACTTATGGGGTGGCTTGGTCTTCCTCGTCCCCTTCCAAGAGAAGTTGTTGAAAGGCCACGTAGAGATCCTGTTCTTCGCTCGTGGCGGGGCGGCGGCGCTGTTGGTTCGGCCGGAGTTCCTGGGGTTTGCCTTGTGCTTGTAAGCCGGTTGGGTTGCGGTTGGTCCGGTTTTGCAGGGCCTGAAGTTGCTCCCGTTGGGCGGCTTGGCGCTTCCGTTCTTGATCGGTTTCGCTCTGGCGCAGGCGATCCATCAGATGGGGCGGAACGGTGCCGTCCTCGCTGGCCTTCATCAACTCGCCAAAGAGAGCTTGGGGATTCGTCTCGGTTTCAACGCGATGGCGTTTGCCGGATGAGCCCTTCGGCTCGCTGCTGCTCTCTGGTTTGGGTAGGGGCTTGGGGAGCGATCGCCCCAGTTCTTGGAGGCGCTCCAGGCTGCGGGCGTCGAAGCTCATGGCGGGCCGGCCTCAGCTGCACTCAAGGGTGTCTTTGGTGGCGCGACCGGTGATGGGGTTCGTGCCACTGGCGCTGGCGCAGAGGGTTTTCAGCACGTCGCCGCGGAAGGGAACGTTGGTGAAGTCCGCCCCTTCAATCAGGACATCTTTAAACCGTGTGTTGAAGGCAAAAGCGTTTTCCAGCACCGCGTTGCGTAGGTCCGTTCCATCGAGGACGGCCGAATCGAGGGTGGCGTCACTGAGGTCGGCGCCGGCGAGGTTGGCGTCCTGCAGCTTGGCGCCATAGAGGCTGGCGCCGCGCAGGTCGGCCCCTTGGAAATCAGCTTCCCGCAGGTTCGTCAGATTGAAGGTGGCGCCGTGCAGGTCAACTCCGGCGAAGTCATGGCCGATCAGCACTTGCTTGGCGTAGTCCATGGCCGCCTGCACCGGTTGGGCAGGCAGAACTGCAGCACTGATCAGCAGAGCCAACAGCGCGGGGCAGAGCAGTGACCGGAAGAAGCGACGCATGGTGGAGAGCCGGTATCGAGCAACCCTAGGCAGGGTGCCTTGATGCAGACGGTTTGGGGTTGCGGTGAACGGCCCAGTCCGTCGCTGGGCAGTGATGGAGCGCAAGGGCCGGAGGTCGGGGAAGCCTCAAGAGCAGTGCAGACTGCGGCCGATGCCATGGGACGCTCCGCTTCTCAAAGGCGAGGGGATTGGGCTGAACAGCGGGCCCTGCGTCTGCTGCAGGCTGCGGGTTGGACTCTGCTGGAGCAGCGCTGGAGCTGCCGTTGGGGTGAATTGGACTTACTCCTCCACAAACCTCAGCGCCTGCTGTTGGTGGAGGTCAAGGGGCGAGCCTGTCGAGGGCGGGATGGCTGGGGGGTGGCTGCCCTGAAGGGCGCCAAGCGGCGGCGGCTTGAAACGACCTTGAACCTGTGGTTGCAGCTGCATCCCGCGTATCAGGACTGCCGCTGGGAATGGATCTGTGCATTGGTTCCGCTTCCCCCCAGTCGTGTGCCCGTTCGTTGGATGCCTTGGCTTTGATCGGGCCGGGCTTGGAGCAATGTGGAGGGAGGCCTGCACCCCAACTGATGTCCTTCGCGGCCCATCGCGCCCGCAAACGCTTTGGCCAGCACTGGTTGAAGGACCAGTCCGTGCTCGATCAGATCCTCAATGCCTCTGAGTTGACCTCCGCTGACACGGTGCTTGAGGTCGGACCCGGCCGTGGAGCACTGACTGAGCGGCTGTTGGAGTCCTCCGCCAGCGGGGTTCGTGCCGTTGAGCTGGATCGTGATTTGGTGGCTGGGCTGCAGGAGCGCTTTGGAGCCAACCCCCGCTTTGCTCTGACCGAAGGGGATGTGCTGGCCGTCGAATTACCCGAGGCCACAGCCGTGGTCGCCAACATCCCGTACAACATCACAGGCCCCCTGTTGGAGCGCCTGGTTGGTCGCCTCGATAACCCGGTGGCCCGGCCCTATCGCCGCTTGGTTCTGTTGGTGCAGCAGGAGGTGGGTGAGCGCATCCGGGCGCGTCCCGGTAGCAGTGCCTTCTCGGCGCTGAGTGTGCGCATGCAGTTGTTGGCGCACTGCAACACGGTCTGCCCGGTGCCCCCCCGCTGCTTTCAACCGCCGCCGAAGGTGATGAGTGAGGTGGTGGCGCTCGACCCCCTGCCGGTGGAGCAACGGTTGGATCCTGCTCTGGCCAAAACGGTGGAGATGCTCCTGCGGCGCTGCTTTGCCGCCCGTCGCAAGATGCTCCGCAACACCCTCTCCGGACTGGTGGAAGCCGAGCAGTTGCAGGGTCTGACGGATGAAGCCGAGATTGAATTGCAGCAGCGTCCTCAGGAGGTGTCGCCAGAGCGTTGGGTGCGCCTGGCGGCGGGCTTGAATCGGCTGATCTCCTAACTCACGCAACCTCGCCATGGCAGAGCTGCAGGTCAGCACCCCCGCCAAGATCAACCTGCATCTCGAGGTGCTGGGCCTGCGCCCCGACGGCTTTCACGAGCTGGCGATGGTGATGCAGACCTTGGATTTGGCGGACAACCTCAGCCTTCGTCCCACGGCTGATGGGGCGGTGACCCTGCGCTGCGACCGAGCGGACCTTCCGACCGACGGCAACAACCTCATTGTCAAGGCGGCGGAGCTGATCAAACAGCGGGTTGGCTTACCGGAGCTGGGCGTCGCCATGGAGCTGACCAAGCGCATTCCGATTGGTGCTGGTCTGGCCGGAGGCTCGAGCAACGGTGCGGCGGCCCTGGTGGGGCTGAACACCCTTTGGGGCTGTGGCTTCAGCAGCGCGCAGCTCTCAGCCATGGCCGCTGAGCTCGGTTCGGACATGCCGTTCTGTATCGATGGTGGAACCCAGCTCTGCTTTGGACGGGGAGAGGTCCTGGAATCCGCTGGCCTGGCCAAGCCCCCCTCCCTGGGGGTGCTCTTGATCAAGCATCCCGACTCGAGCGTCTCAACCCCCTGGGCCTACAAGCAGTGCCGCGAGCAATTCGGGGCGAGCTATCTCTCAGGTGAGGCGGAGTTTGAGCAGCGCCGCCGGGCCCTGCGTCAGGCACCCCTGCTGACGGGATTGAGCGGCGAAGGTCCGCTTCAAGAGATTCGCAACGATCTTCAGAAGGTGGTGGAGCCTGAGGTGGCCAGCGTGCGTGAGGGTCTCTCGATCCTTCGGCGCGCTGATGCTGCTCTGGCGGTGTCGATGAGTGGCTCTGGTCCGAGCATGTTCGCGTTGTTCGCAGATCATGAGGCCGCTACCCGGGCTCAGCAGCAGCTGGCCGCTGCCCTGGAGGCTGCTGGCTTTGCGTTCTGGGTGTGCCGTTGCACGGGCTCTGGTGCCACGCTGGTCTGAACGCATCCCCATGCACCCCGCGTGAGTGAGACCCAAAGCGACAGCCAAGACCTCGCCAGTGCTCAGCAGACGAGCGAAGGTCAGATCTCCCAGAGGCCGCGCAAGGGTCCGATCAGCTTCTTGAGCGGTTCGTTGACGAGCTTTGGTTTGGGCTGGCTTGCTCTGCAGTTGGCCGGCAAGGTCGTCGGCTACTACGCCGAGCATCCTCCCCATTACGAAGCCGGCTTTGCTCAGAGCATCGCGGTGTTCCTGAAGACCTTGGCGGTCGGCATGAGCTTTCTGGCGACGTTCACCTTTGCCTTTGTTGGCTTGGGGTTGTTTCTGACATTTATCCGCAGCCTCTTACCGGGTTGGAAACAAGCCGAAGAAACCCCCTAGCCTCTGGTCACGGGCTGCCCCTCCTCGTCATGACCGGCCACGACCTGCAGCTGCTGGTGCTGCTCCTTTCACCAGGAATGCTGTTGTCGGTGTTGTTATTGCTGACCTTCGCCGCAGGCGGTTGAGATAGGTTGGCCCCACCCCGGTCCAGTGCCGGACCCGCTTTTCAACCGTGGCAGAGACCCTTCTCTTCAACGCCCTGCGTGAGGCCATCGACGAAGAGATGGCCCGTGATCCCCATGTCTGCGTGATGGGGGAAGACGTCGGCCAATACGGCGGTTCCTACAAGGTCACAAAGGATCTCTACGACAAGTACGGCGAACTGCGGGTCCTGGATACCCCGATTGCTGAGAACGCCTTCACCGGCATGGCGGTTGGTGCTGCCATGACGGGCCTTCGCCCCATCGTCGAAGGCATGAACATGGGCTTCCTGCTGCTCGCGTTCAACCAGATCTCCAACAACATGGGGATGCTGCGCTACACCAGCGGCGGCAACTTCACGATCCCGTCTGTGGTCCGTGGCCCTGGCGGTGTGGGCCGTCAACTTGGTGCTGAGCACAGCCAGCGGCTTGAGGCTTATTTCCACGCGGTGCCTGGCATCAAGATCGTGGCGGTCAGCACCCCGACGAACGCCAAGGGCCTAATGAAGGCGGCGATCCGAGACAACAACCCCGTTCTCTTCTTCGAGCACGTTCTGCTCTACAACCTCTCTGAAGAGATCCCTGAGGGCGACTACACCTGTGCCTTGGATCAGGCCGACTTGGTCAAGGAAGGCAGCGACGTCACGATCCTCACCTACTCCCGCATGCGCCACCACTGCCTCAAGGCCGTGGAGCAGCTGGAAAAGGAGGGTGTGAGCGTTGAGCTGATCGACCTGATCAGCCTGAAGCCCTTTGACATGGAGACCATCTCCCGCTCGATTCGCAAGACCCACAAGGTCTTGGTGGTCGAGGAATGCATGAAGACTGGTGGCATTGGCGCCGAGTTGCTCGCTCTGATCACCGAGCACTGCTTCGACGATCTCGATGCACGCCCCATCCGCCTGTCCTCCCAGGACATCCCGACTCCTTACAACGGCACCCTCGAAAATCTGACGATCATTCAGCCGCATCAGATCGTGGAAGCGGCCAAAGCGCTTAAGGCTGGCCAGGTCTGAGATGGCACGTCAACAGGGGTGGTTTGCCCTGATCCTGGCCCTGGCTTTTGCCGCCGGAGCCGTTCTGACCTCTTTCCCACTGCAATTGGGCCTTGACCTGCGTGGTGGCAGTCAGCTGACCCTGCAGGTCATGCCAGCTGGCGCGATTAAGCGCGTCCAGAGCGAGCAATTGGAGGCTGTCAAGGACGTGCTGGACCGCCGCATCAATGGCCTCGGGGTGAGTGAATCCACCCTCCAGACCATCGGTGACGATCAGCTGCTGCTGCAACTACCTGGCGAGCAGGATCCCAGCCGTGCCGCCAAGGTTCTGGGTACCACGGCCCTTCTTGAATTTCGCGCTCAGAAGCCGGGCACTGAACAGCAGATGAGCGGTCTGCTGAAGCTCAAGCGCCAGGCCCAAGCCGTACTGAATTTGCGTCGCTCCAAGGATCAGGATCAAGCGAAGGCGGCTGACCTGGATGCGGACGGTCTGGCACAGCTTCTGAGTGAAGCTGGGGTCAGCGCCCCGGCGGGTAGCAGTGAGATCGATCAGTTGGAGCTCCTTCTGGCCGCGGTCAACACCAAAATCGTTGACCTCTTCGAGCCCGCTGCTCTCACCGGTAAGGACCTCACCGGAGCTGGTCGGCAGCAGAACCAGGCCGGCAGCGCCTGGGATGTGACGTTGAGCTTCAACACCGAGGGTGGCCGCAAATTCGCCCAACTCACCCAAAGCATTGCTGGCAGCGGTCGTCTGCTGGGCATCGTTCTCGACGGCCGCTCCATCAGCGAAGCCAGTGTTGGTCCTGAGTTCAAGCCCGCCGGCATCAGCGGAGGTGCTGCAAGCATCACGGGCAACTTCAGCGCTGAAGAGGCCCGGGACCTTGAGGTTCAGCTCCGAGGCGGCTCACTGCCGTTGCCGGTCGAAGTGATCGAGCAGCGCACCATTGGTGCCACGCTCGGTAGTGAGAACGTCCAACGCAGCCTGCAGGCGGCTCTCCTCGGTCTGGCCCTGGTGGCCGTCTTCATGGTGGTTGTTTACCGCTTGCCTGGCGCGGTCGCCGTCGTGGCCTTGGCGCTCTACGCCCTGTTCAACCTGGCGATGTATGCCCTGATTCCGGTCACCCTCACGTTGCCTGGGATCGCCGGTTTCATCCTCTCGGTTGGTATCGCTGTTGATGCCAACGTGCTGATCTTTGAGCGGGTCAAAGAGGAATTGCGGCGCGGGAATACCCTGATTCGCTCGATTGATGCGGGCTTCTCGCTGGCCTTCTCCTCAATCCTGGATGGCCATATCACCGGCCTGATCAGTTGCGTGGCCTTGTTTGCTCTGGGAACGGGTCTGGTTAAGGGCTTTGCGGTGACATTGGGCATTGGTTTGGTGCTCAGCCTCTTCACTGCGCTGACCTGCACCCGCACCCTGTTGCGGCTGTTGATGGGCTATCCCGCCCTCCGCCGTTCCACCAACTTCCTGCCCCAGTCTCAGCTTCCCGCCCAGGCCTCCTGATGTCCGACCCCTCGACCGCCGTGGCCGCCCCCGCTCCCCGCTTTCGCATCAGCCGCATCCGCCGTCAGGGCTGGCTGGCCTCCGCTTTGGCGGTTCTGCTGAGCCTGGTCGGCATGGCTCTGTGTTGGAGCAACCCTCGCATCGCAGCTCCCCTGAAGCCCGGTTTGGACTTCACCGGTGGTACTCAAGTGGAGATCCAGCGCACTTGCGGCGGTGCTGACTGCTCTGGTCTCAAGGCCGCCGACGTTCGTCAACAGTTGCGTTCGCTCACGCTGCCGGAGGTGGCAGGACAAGCCGCTCCTCAGCTGTCGAATGCAGGTGTTCAGGTCTTGGATCGCGGTCGTTCTGTCGATCTGCGTTTGCCGGATCTTGAGCCTGAACAGACCCGCGCCCTGATCCAGGGCCTGGTTCCAGTGATCGGCACGGTCGATCCGCAGCAGGTCTCGATTAACACCATCGGCCCCACCCTTGGTTCTCAGCTGCTCAAGGGCAGCTTGATTTCCCTGTTGGTCAGTTTTGCGGCGATCGCGGCTTACATCAGCTTCCGCTACGACGGGGTGTTTGCGGGCCTGGCCCTGCTTTGCCTCGCCCACGACATCGTGATCACCTGTGGGGTCTTTGCTTGGCTTGGTTTGATCAGTGGCATCGAAGTGAATTCCCTCTTTGCCGTGGCTCTGATCACCGTGGCGGGCTACTCGGTGAATGACACGGTGGTCGTCTTTGACAGGATCCGAGAGCAAAAACGCGCGCTGCAGGGTCTGACACTGCTTGAGCAGGTCGATGCAGCTGTTGATGCCACCTTGACCCGCTCTCTGTACACCTCCTTCACCACCCTTTTGCCTCTGGTGTCGTTGCTCCTCTTTGGCGGCAGCAGCTTGTTCTGGTTTGCCGTGGCCCTGACCATCGGCATCGGGGTCGGCAGCTGGTCGAGTATTGGGATTGCTCCGACCCTGCTGCCCGTGCTCTCCCGACGATGACGCGTCGCATTCCCTGGGCCCCACTCCTTCTCGCCGCCATTGCCCTTTGGGATCTGCGCTCTGAACTGAAGCTCCTCGCTGAGCATTTCACCTGGATCAGCTTGCTAGCGATACCCCGCTTTCACTTTTTGGCGGTGACCGTGCTCTTGCTGACCCCGACCCTCATGCGTCAATCCCGTCAGCCGCAGCGCTGATCAGGTCCAACGGTCCATGACCTGCTCCACCAGCACCCGTTGGGAGAAGACCTGGAGCACGACCACAAGTGGCAGGGCAAGCAGCACCCCGGGCAAGCCCAGCAATGCCCCCAGGCTGAGTTGGGCCATGAGGGCCACGGTGGGCAAGAGGTTGACCGTTCTGCTGAGCAACAGCGGGGTGAGTAGGAAGGCCTCCCCGTTTTGCAGCACCAAGCGCAGCACGATGACTTGAACGGCCAGGGTTGGCGAGATCAACAGGGAGACCGCCACAGGCAACAGGCTTGCCAGGGTCGGTCCGATGGTGGGGACAAAGGTGAGCAGGCCGCAGAGCAGCCCGCTCAAGAGGGCCAATGGCACCTTGAGGGCGGCCAGTCCAGCCCAGGTCAGCAGGAAGACCGCCGATGCCGAGAGGGTCATCCCCGCCAGCCAGCCCCCCAAGGCCTGGCGGCTCTCGGTGAGGAGGTTCTGGACCAAAGCGCGGCTGTGGGCGGGCGTCAGGGCCAGGACCAGACGCTGATGACTGCGTGGATCGAGCACCAAGAGAATCGCCAGCAGACCCATCAACAGCAACAGAACCGTTCCACTGGCGGCGCCACCGGCGAAGCCAAGCAGTTGGGCGCCAATCGGCTGCAGCTTGTCGATGGTGATCAGCTCGGAGAGTCGACCACCTAGTCCTTCCAAAACGCTGACACCGCCGAGCAGTTCGGCCAGCCGCGCAATTAAGGCCGGAACCAGTTGGGTCAACTGGTTGAGCTGCTCCAGCAGTTCAGGCAGCAGCAGCTCTGCGAGTTGCCAGCTCAGCAGGCCCAGAACCATCAAGACCAGTAGCAGGGCCAGCGGACGGCTCAAGCGGACCACCCTGCGCAGCCAGCTCACCGGCACATCCAGGGCCACGGCCAGCACCACTGCGCCAAACAGCACCATCAGCACCCAACGCAGTTGCCAGGCGAGGAGCCCAAGGACCACCAGGGAGAGCAGCAGCAGCAAACTGCGTGGTGTCATGGCCGCCCACCCACAGGGAGCTCCCAGCCGTTGAGGACGTCCTGGATCAGTACCTCTCGCACGACAACCTGCAGGCAGACCGCCATGGGCAGCGCCAAGAGCAGACCGAGAGGACCAAAGATGACCGTGAAGAGGAACTGAGCGATCAAGGTCAGCCCAGGCAACAACTTCACCTGGTGGTGCATCACCGAAGGGGTGATCAGGTAGCTCTCGATGTGTTGGATCACCACATAGAGCAGCAAGACCAGTAGTGCTTTGACGGGTGAATCGAGCAGCGCGACCGACATCGGAAAGACCGTGCTCAGGGTTGGTCCGACGTTGGGAATGATGTTCAACAGACCTGCCAAAAGAGCATTGGCCGCCACCAATTTCACCCCCAATAGCGAGAGGCCAATGGCGGCCAACACACCGACGCAGAGCGAGCTGATTAGTACTCCGGCCATCCAGCTGCTCAGGGCCTCGCCACAAAGCGAGAGCACGTCTCGGAATCGCCGCCGGTAAAAAGACGGGACCATCAGGACCGCAATCTCCCGATAGGCAGTGGGTTGGATTGCCACCATCAAGCTGACGGCGATCACAAAGAACAACTCCAACAAGCCACTTCCGAGGTTCCCGGCAATCCCCAGCAGTTTCAGCAGTCCTTCCGTTGGATCAAGGCTTCCGGAGCCCTGGTTTTGCCAGCTCTGCTGTAACCATTGCAGCGCCTCACGTCCATAGAGCATCTGACTGCTCTGATCGAGGCTCCTGCGCAGGAGCTGCACGGCCAACTGCAGAGCCGCCGGCAGCTGGATCAGCAGTTCTTGGAACTGCGCGATGAAGGGGGGAATGACGACGGCAATGGTGACCACAGCCACCAGCAGCAAGCCGCTGAGGCTGACCAGAAGCGCCAGCGGACGGCTACATCGCAGACGTTCTTGGGCTACACCCACCAGGGTGCAGACCGCCATGGCGAGCACCACAGCGGCAAAGACAAGGACGAGGACCTCTCGCAGGCTCCACAGCAGTAGCAGCGCCACTGCCGTGGCCATTACTCCGAGCCACTGGCCGAATCTCAAAAGGGGAGGCCAACTCGTGTTGTTTTAGCGCCGATTACGGCGATTGAATTCAGTTGGCGTCCCCTTCGCCAGCCTCATCCTTGTTCTTCTGGGCAAAGCCAAGGTCATTGGCCTGGGCATAGCGCTCGGCGAAGCGCATGAACCGCTCGAAATCTTCGGTGGTTTTCCAGGTGTAAGTCGCTTCCAGAGCCGCGGGCTTGCCGTTCACGAACTTCGCGTTCACATCACGGGTCACCATCTGACCTTCTTCGTCGATCAGGTACATGCCACCAATGTCAGCCATGCTCTCGGGCGAGAGGGCCTGGGGCTGATCGAAGACAAAAATCGCCTGGCCAGTGCGGCCATCGCGAGAACGAGTCATACGGATATCGGGCACGACCGGCTCGTCCACACCGGGGAAAAACTGGATCGCGGCCATCGCCCGTCTTCGCAAAGGCTGATCCTAGTGATGATGCTCAGGCGATCTGGCTGCGGCTCCGCTGTTGATGAGTCGTTCGGCGGCTTCCGCCGCGGTCAACCCTGCCAAATCCATCCGTTCGCGTTGGCTGGCTTGCTCAGCCTGGCCATGCCCCTCGAGCTCATGGTCGTAGCAGCGGTCGTAGTAATCGAGCATCTGGGCACAGGCCCCATGCCAGTCACGCTCTGCGATTGCATCGAGGGCTGTCTTCGTGCGTTGGGGACCGAGGCGCCGAGCGATCCGCTGGGTTGCATCGGCTAAGGCCTCAGGATCTTGGACGCCATAGACGGCCACGAGCTGATCCAGGCGCTCTTCAACGGGTCTGGTGATCTCCAGAAGCGGTGCTTTTTGCATCTGTCGCCAAAGCCCGGCTGGAATTCGGCAGCGTCCAACTTGAATGCTCTCCGCTTCGAGCCAAATCTGCGCTGCCGATCGCTGCTGCTTGAGGACCGCGGCGATCCGATTCTCAAAATGCTCTGTGCTCGGTTGGGGAGGAAGGCCCAAGCCTCCGAAGCTGCTGCCGCGGTGATGGGCTAGCCCCTCGAGATCCACGACGGCGACCCCTTTCTTCGCCAGCTCAACCAACACATCAGTCTTTCCCGTACCCGTTCTCCCGCCCAGAAGCTGAATGGGCCATGGCTGCTCCATCAGCTCGAGAACCCAGCGTCGATAGCTCTTGTAGCCGCCTTCGAGCACCACAGCGTGCAGATCGAGGGTTTCAGCGAGCCAGGCCATGCTCCCCGAGCGCATTCCGCCTCGCCAGCAGTGGATCCTGAGGGGCTGGCCTGGGCAACGGCTACCCAACTGCTGCAACGTCTTCCCCAAGGGCGCCAGCTTTGGCCCCACCAGGGAAAGCCCCAATTGAACAGCAGCCGTTCGCCCCTGTTGCTTGTAGGTCGTTCCGACCTCGGCTCGCTCGAGGTCGCTGAACAGTGGCAGGTTCTGGGCACCAGGGATGTGGCCCTTTTCAAATTCCGCTGGAGCGCGGACATCCACCACAGGTCCTTGGCTTTGCAAGAAGGCCTCGATGGATTGCCGTTCGGCCATGGCGTTGATCCTGGTTGGGCTCTTGCCGCTATGCGACTGCAATGCCTGACATAGTGGGCCAACGCTGTCAGGCCAGCGTCAGGTCAGCCCTTTTCCATGCTCTCCGGACCACCCGTCACCACCACGCTCAGCGCTGACCAGTTGATTGAGCGCTTTCTCAGCAGCGCTCCTCGTCAGCGCCGCACCTTGCTGCCGCAAGTCCTCAAGCGCAGCAGCGAGTGTCGTCCCTTGATTGCCGATCAGATCGATCGCTGGGATGCCACGGGCGATGACTGGGCCTGCGGTTGCTTGATTCAGCTGTTGGTCTCGCAAGACGATGCTCTGGCCCAGGCCTTCTGGGCCCGCTATCCAGACGGTTGGCTAGCGGTGACCAGCGGTCAGGGGCTGGATTACGTCCCTTTGCAGCTGGCGTTAATCCGCCAGGACTTTGAAGAAGCGGATCGGCTGACAAGCGAGCACCTTCGTCAGTTGGCCGGACCCGCCGCCGAAAAGCGGGGGTACGTCTACTACTCCGAGGTGCCGCCGATGGCCGCCGTTGATCTCGAAGGCCTCGACCGTCTGTGGGTGACCTACTCCCAAGCCCGCTTTGGTTTCTCCGTCCAACTGCGCCTTCTGCGCAGCCTGGGTAACCGCTGGGAGCAGCTCTGGCCGCGGATTGGCTGGAAGCAAGCGGGAATTTGGACCCGATACCCCAAAGCCTTTACCTGGACCCTGGAAGCCCCTGAGGGGCATATGCCCCTGGTGAACCAGCTGAGGGGAGTTCGCCTGATGGACGCCTTGCTATCCCATCCAGGGGTGCAACAACGCGTTCCTTCCTGAGGCACAGCCCCTCACTCAGGGGTAGTGTCAATTCATTCGCTGTTCCCCTCTCTGGGGCTCCATGGCGCTGCGTTGGGCTGACTACATCACCCCATCGACTCTGCACCTCGCTCCGCTCCTGGAGCTGTTGCTAGAGCCGATTCAGAGTGCAGAGCAACTGGCAAGCCTGCAGCTGGGCCTCCAAGAGGTGTTGGTCAACGCCGTGCGCCATGGCAACGGCAATGACCCGCTCAAGTGCGTGCGTGTCCGCCGAATCTTGACTCCGCGCTGGTGTGTTTTTCAAGTTCAAGACGAAGGCCCTGGCGTGCCTCCTGCCGCTCGGCAGTCCATGCTTCCCGATCAACTCGATGCCGTCACCGGTCGGGGCTTCTTTTTGATCCACCAGTGCTTTGAAGATGTGCGCTGGAGCCATAGAGGTAATCGCGTGCAGGTGGCGATCCGCCGGGCCTAGGGCGCCGCTCTAGTGACCGTGGCTGGGGCACCCGGGGTCTTTGAGGTCACCCTTCAGCCATCCGAGGGCACTCTCCACCAGGGCCGTCGCCTCTCGTCGCTGGGGACTGACACTGGCTGCAGCTGGACTGTTCTCGCGGTCAAGCAGCAGCACGAGCGCCGCGGTGAGCTGTTCTGCTGCCCGCCGCTGCGGCTGTCCCTTCAGGGCATGCCAGTCCTGGTTTCCGATTGCCAGTTTGTGGTGCAGAGCTTGTGCCAGCTGCTGACTCTCCAGGGGCCATTCCCGGGGATTTTGCTTTGCCTGTTGAGCCTGCACTGGACGGATCCGTTCGGACCAGGTCATCCTGACGCCATGCAACAGCGACCGCGTTCCCCGTATCAGCCAATTCGCTGGCTGCATCAGCTGGCCAACGTGCTGGCGACAGTTTCAGCGGCTGAACGACTTGATGCTGCTGACGAAAGCCTCCAGGCCCGCCGCCTCCGTCAACGTCTAGCGGCGGCTCAGCGACTCCTGGATCCACTGCCAAGTCCCCTGCAATCCACCGTCTGGGGAGAGCGTGCCCTCTGGCAGTTTTTGCGTTGGGGTGGTGTTGGCGCGCTTCTGGCAGTCCTCCTGAAGCGCTGAACACCCGGCTCAAGCCGTGACCTGGATCAGAGAACGCGCCGCTGGTCTTGAGCTGGGATCCAGTTCAGCGCTATCACCCATGGGTTGGTTCTGATCGGTGGCCTGACTGAGCTTTTCTCCCCGCAGCCAGGCGGCATGGAGAGCACGGCGCCGGCGATCTTCTGCCAGGACGAGGCGATCGGCTGCAACGGTCGGGCTTTCGTTGTGGCGCAGGGGAGTGCGCAGGCAAATCCCGAACCCTCGTGCTTCCACTTGAACAGCCCCTTCCATGAAGACGGTTTGGAAGGTCCAGCCCATTAGCCATCGCACCTTGAAAGGATTGCTCATCCGGGGCTTCGGTTTTGAAGACCCTATGGACTTTGCAGGCGATGGCTAGCCCTGTGTCAGGGCTTGGTGGCAGTCCAGACCCGTGTCATCAGATGGGACTGGGCACGGATGCCGCTGAAACCAGCAGCGCTCAGGCGTGCATCGATGTCATCGCTGATGTAGTCGCGGTAGTAGGGCTCGTGGAAGACGCGACGGAAGTTGTCCATCGCTACCTCAAATTGCGGCGAGTCGGCCAGTTGAACCGAATCGGCGAGCACCAGAACTCCACCGGGCTCGAGCACTCGGAAGCAGTCCTCGATCACGGCCTGCCTTGCTTCAGCCGGCAGTTCGTGCATCAAGAAGACGCAGGTCACCCCCTGCATGCTCGACTCTGCGAAGGGCATCGACTCAGCATTGCCCTGGACCAGTTGTGGCAATTCCGATGGTCGCTGGGAGAGCCAGCGGTTGGCTTGGCGCAGGTAGGCCGAGGAAAGGTCCAGACCAACCAGTTGGGCTTGGGGCAGAGCAGCTCGCAGCTGGTAGAGGGTGCGTCCCGTGCCCGTGGCGACGTCCAGGACCCGCATGGAGCTGCTGGAGCGTCCCTCAAAGGCCCGTAGCCCCTGCAGGAGAGGCTTGATCACTCGCCGCCGCATGGGATCAGCGGTGCCGTTAAACAGGATTTCGACCTGCAGGTCATAGAGCGATGCTGAGTGATCGCTCAGGTACCCATCGGTTTGATGGTGAAAGTTCTGAAGGTAGTAATCGGGGTAGTTCTCCTTTTCAACCGTGGTCGGTAGATCGCGAACGTTCCGCTCCGAACGCCTGGCCCAGGTGCTTGGCATATCCAGCCAAACCAAGGGGTAGCGGGTGGCCCAATCGCCCCAGGGTGCATCGAAGAGCAACGCAGTGGGGTAGAGACCTGCCTCGGCTTCCTGCCAGTCCACATCGAGCAAGGCTTTGTGGGAGGCCTGCAGGTCCCGCAACATTTCAGGCGGTATGGGCAGGGTCTTGGGCGCCCCATCGGGCGCCACCAGTTCCATCAGACGTGTGCTGATCTCCTTGTGGGCGACCCCAACCAGGCTCTTGCCCTGCTGCAGGGCCTCATAGGCGAGCTTGGTGACGGCATCAGCCATGGGCGAGGTCGTAGCGAAAAGAAGGGGTGTCTATTTCAGCTGATCAGGCGGTGTCGTCGTGGGCCTGTATCCGACTGAACCCTGATCAAGATTGATTGAGAAACCTTCAATTCGGTAGCAACGGCTACAGAATTGAGTTGTGAAAAGGAAAGGAGAGGAGCCGATGATTGATTCCAGCCCCAGTGCTCGCTTAAACGAGCCCCACTACGTCGCTTGGGTGCGGGAGCGTCAAAAGTCCGCTCGACGTCTTTCGGGTTGGTTGTCTCAACGTCGTGCCAAGCCAGATCTCGAGCATGGGGAGCGTGTGGACTCCCAGACCTTGGTCTGGGCTGAGCGCCACGCCCACGAGCAACGTCTGCACGACAGCGCCCTTGAGCAACTGCACCACGTTTGAGGTTCAAAAAAAGCCCCGGCCTTGGCCGGGGCATCCATGAGTGCAACGCGGATCAGGCGTCGTAGTACATGGTGAATTCGTGGGGGTGGGGCCGCTGGCGCAGCTGCTGCACCTCCTCGTACTTCAGGGCAATCCAGTTGTCGATGAAGTCCTCGGTGAAGACCCCGCCGGCCAGGAGGTACTCATGGTCGGCCTTGAGGGCTTCCAGTGAGCCGTTGAGCGAAGCGGGAACAGTGGCAATCTTCGCCAGTTCCTCAGCGGGCAACTCGAATAGGTCGACGTCGGTGCCGTTGCCTGGGTCGATCTGGTTTTTGATGCCGTCGATGCCGGCCATGAGCATGGCGGCAAAGCCCAGGTAGGGGTTGGCCAGGGCGTCGCCGGAGCGGAATTCCAGGCGCTTGGCCTTGGGGTTCATGCCGGTGAGCGGAATGCGAACGGCGGCAGAGCGGTTGCCCTGGGAGTACACCAGGTTCACCGGGGCCTCAAAGCCGGGTACCAAACGCTTGTAGCTGTTGGTGGTCGGGTTGGTGAAGGCCAGGAAGCTCGGTGCGTGCTTCAGAAGGCCACCGATGTACCAACGGGCGGTCTGGGAGAGATTGGCGTAGGTGCCGTCGCCCCACATCAGCGTGTCGCCGTTCTTCCAGATGCTCTGGTGGACGTGCATGCCGCTGCCGTTGTCGGCGAAGATCGGCTTGGGCATGAACGTGGCTGTTTTGCCGTACTTCTTGGCAACGTTGCGCACCACGTACTTGTAAATCATCACGTTGTCCGCCGCGGTGATGAGTTCGGCGAACTTCATTCCCAATTCGTGTTGGGACGTTGCCACCTCGTGGTGATGCTTCTCAATCGGTACACCCAAGGAACCCATGGTGAGGAGCATTTCGGTCCTCATGTCCTGAAGGGTGTCGTTCGGGGCGCAGGGGAAATAGCCCTCCTTCAGTTGGATCTTGTTGGCGAGGTTGCCGCCCTCTTCAACGCGATCGGTATTCCAGGGGTTCTCGATCGAGTCGACGCTGTAGGAGCTGGAGCCGTTGCCGCTCTTGTAACGGACGTCGTCGAAGACGAAAAATTCGGGCTCGGGGCCGAAGTAGGCCGTGTCGGCTAGGCCGGTGGAGCTCAGGTAATCCAGGGCCTTCTGGGCCAGTGCCCGGGGGCAACGGGAGTAGGGCTTGCCGCTGCGGGGCTCCTGAATCGAGCAGATCAGGCTGAGGGTTTTGTGGCCATAAAACGGATCGATCCAGGCGGTGTTCGGATCGGGCACCATCGCCATGTCCGACTCATTAATGGCTTTCCAGCCGCGGATCGACGAACCATCAAACGCCACGCCCTCGGTGAAGGCTTCTTCCTCAACCAGGTCAGGGGTGACGGTGAGGTGCTGCCACTTGCCGTGGAGATCAATGAACTTGAGGTCGATCAGTTCAATGCCTTCGTCCTTGATCTGACGGAGGACGTCCTGGGCGGTCTTGGCCATGACGCGTTGCAAGTGGCTTGGTGGGTGCCCGCCTATGCCGGGCGGATCAGACGGTACGGAGCGAGGTGGAACCCTCTTTGTATCACCGGTAACCAAATGGCGGACTGATGGGCCTGGTTTGGACTGGGCATCCGGTTTGAGTAACCGTTTCTGTCAACTTCCTCAAAGGCTCGATCTGGCAAGGGATCTGGACGTTTGCCGGTGCTACGGTCCGCCGTAGGTGCGTCGATCTCCCACCCCCATGCGTGATGCCATCACCGGTCTGATCGGCCGTTACGACCAACTAGGTCGTTATTTGGATGGGTCGGCCATCGACCGGATCTCCACCTATTACTCCGAAGCTGCCCTGCGGCTGTCCGCAGTTGAACTGATCAATTGCGAAGCCGCTGAGATCGTTCGCGAGGCCAGTCAGCGCCTTTGGCAAGCCGATCCAGAGCTGTTGCTGCCTGGCGGTAATGCTTACACCACGCGACGCTGGGCCGCCTGTCTGCGGGACATGGATTACTTCCTCCGCTACGCCAGCTACGCCCTTGTGGCCGACGACAGCACGATCCTCAACGAGCGTGTTCTCAATGGTCTTGATGACACCTATAAAAGTCTGGGCGTCCCCACCGGTCCCACCGTTCGCAGCATCGCCCTAATGGCCGATGTGGTCTGCGAAAAGCTCCTTGATTCCGGCGCGGCCAGTGCTGATGCGATCAATGCGGTCGTTCGAGCCCCCTTCGAGCATCTCTGCCGCGGCTTGGGCGTCACCAACGTCCGCAACCGCTGATTCGGTCGCACCTGCGACTGCGTAGTCTCAACCCATCCAGCCCCCTCCCAGGCCTTGGCTTCCACCACATCAACCGTGTCAGATCGACATCGGCTGTCGCTTGCTCCGATTGACACCCCGGAGCGTCTGTTGTTGGGACCTGGCCCCTCCAATGCGCACCCCACAGTTCTTGAGGCTCTGAGTCGATCGCCGATCGGACACTTGGATCCCCTCTACGTCGCCTTGATGGGTGAGGTCCAGGAGCTTCTTCGCTACACCTGGCAGACCGATAACCGTTTGACCCTGCCCATGAGCGGTACTGGGTCGGCGGCCATGGAAGCCACGATCGCCAACATCGTTGAGCCCGGCGACACCGTCCTGGTGGCAGTCAAGGGCTATTTCGGTCTGCGTCTTCAAGACATGGCAGGCCGCTATCGCGCGACTGTTCAGACCATCGAGAAGCCTTGGGGCGAAGCCTTCAGTCTCGACGAGATCGAAGCTGGCCTCAAGCAGCACAAGCCCAAAGTCCTGGCGATGGTTCACGCCGAGACCTCCACTGGGGTCTGCCAGCCGATGGAGGGCATCGGTGACCTTTGCCGTCAGCACGACTGCTTGCTGCTGCTCGACACCGTGACCTCCCTTGGCGCGGTTCCTCTCTACCTCGATGACTGGAAGGTCGACCTTGCCTACAGCTGCAGCCAGAAAGGACTGAGCTGCCCCCCTGGTCTGGGTCCTTTCTCCATGGGACCCCGAGCTGAGGAGAAGCTCGCGGCCCGCACTGGCAAAGTCCCCAACTGGTATCTCGACGTCAGCCTGCTCAACCAGTACTGGGGTAGCGACCGTGTGTATCACCACACCGCCCCAGTGAACATGAACTTCGGCATGCGTGAGGCTTTGCGCCTTATCGCTGAAGAAGGTTTGGAGAACGTCTGGACACGCCATCGCCGCAATGCCGAGCGCCTTTGGGCTGGTCTTGAGCGTCTCGGCCTTGAGCCCCACGTTCCTCTGGAGCTGCGGCTCCCCACCTTGACCACCGTTCGAATCCCTGAGGGTGTGGACGGCAAGGCCTTTACGACCCATCTGCTCAACACCCACGGCATCGAAGTGGGTGGTGGCCTCGGCGCTCTTGCTGGCAAGGTCTGGCGCATTGGCCTCATGGGCTACAACAGCCGCGAAGAGAACGTCGACCTGCTCCTCAACCTGCTGGAGCAGGAACTACCGGCATTCCGTTCTTCTGCGCCTGCCGTTGCTGCCGCCGTTGCCTGAACCAGGCCTCGAGGCCGCTTCGGCATTCCGGCTCCATCACCCCGCCGATCACCTCCATCCGGTGATGGGCACTCGGATCGGTCGCCAAGTTCAGGCAGCCCCCAAGGGCCCCTCGTTTGCGATCGTGGGCGCCGAAAATCACTCGGCCCATCCGCGCCTGCACCAGGGCGCCTGCGCACATGGGGCAGGGCTCCAGAGTCACGATCAAGCTGCAGTCGTTAAACCGCCAGTCCCCCCTCAGCCGCGCCGCCTGCTCAAGGGCCATCAGTTCCGCATGGCCTAGGGGGCGTTGTTCCCGTTGCCGCCGGTTCACACCCCATCCGACGGCACGTCCAAGGCTGTCAAGAACAACTGCAGCCACAGGGATTTCGCCGATCTCCCCGATCGCCGCCGCTCGGCGCAGCAGCAGCTCCATCCAACGCTCGTGCTTTTGAACCTCGTCCAAACCAGACGCCCATCTGCAGGCTTCTTGAACCATGCCAGCACGGCGGGTCCGATGACACGGGACAATGGCCGCTGAACGCTCAGGGTCTTTGGCTCACGCCCATCCGAGCCAGCCGCAGCGCAGCCTTGCCTGCTTCCCGGATCCCCTGCGGGAGGATCCGGCCTTGGAATCCTTTCTGCGTGAGGCCAGCGCTCGCCTCTGCCAGTGGTGGGCTGGATCCGCCCAGCGCTCGCCTCTCCCCCTGCTGAGCGTCCTGCCTGAACCGGGTCCCCTGCAACAGGGGCTCTCCCCAGAGGCCCTTCTCGAGGATTTGCAGTTGGTGATGGATGGGGCCTACAACCCCATTCACCCGGGTGCGATGGCTCACCTGGATCCCCCGCCACTGACCGCTTCGGTGGCGGCTGATCTGGTCTGTGCTGGGCTCAATAACAACCTGCTGGCTGAGGAGCTGTCCCCGAGCCTCTCGCGCTTGGAGCGCAGCTTGACGACCTGGATGGCGGAGCAGCTCGGCTTGGGTGAATCGGCCGGCGGTGTCGCCGCCAGCGGCGGCAGCTTGAGCAATTTGATGGCCTTGGTTGTGGCTCGTCACCAGGCCGGCCTCGCTGAGGCTCAAGGCCTGACTGTGTTTTGCAGCGCCGATGCCCACGTGTCAATCGCCAAGGCCTTGATGGTGATGGGCCTGCCCAAGCAGAGCCTGCAGACCATCGAGACCGACGCAGAAGGGCGTCTTTCTCCAGATGCGCTCGCCCAGGCCCTGAAGGATGCTGAGCGGGATGGTCGCCGTGTCTTGGCTGTCGTCGCCACGGCTGGGACCACGGTGCGTGGAGCCGTCGATCCGCTGGCGTCGATTTCCGACCTGTGCCGCCTCCATGGTGTTTGGCTCCATGTCGATGGTGCGATTGGCGCGGTCTTTGGCCTGAGCCAGAGCCACAAGCAGTTGGTCCCCGATCTCGATCGAGCGGATTCTTTAACAGTGAATCCGCAAAAGCTGCTGGGCATCACCAAGACCTCATCCCTGCTCCTCCTTAAACGTCCGGAGCTGTTGGCCTCTTGTTTTGGAACTGGTTTGCCTTACATGGAGCCCAGTTGGGCGGACGCCCATGGCGGCGAATGCGGGCTGCAGGGCACAAGGCCTGCCGAGATTCTCAAACTCTGGCTTGGACTTCGTCAGCTCGGGCTTGATGGCATTGAGAGCCTGCTGCATGGCGCCCTTCAGCGCCGCGCAGAGCTTCAGCAGCACCTCTCAGCCTTGCCCTTGATGCTGCGCAGTGGTCCACTGCACTTGCTTGCATTTACGCCATCGGCGCTGGAGGCCCACGAGGCTGAGCGTTGGTCCATCCAGACCAGGCAGCAGTTGCTGGAGCAGCAGCTCATGCTGTCTCGACCGCTCTACGCCGGTCGGCATCACCTCAAAGCTGTCCTCGGTAATCCCCACACCCGTTCCAGTGACCTTGCCGCTGTGGCATCGGTCATTCAGCAATCCTTGGCCCCCGCCTGAGATGAATCAACCCAATCCCCAAGGTCGCTGGGTCGCAATCGTGACTGGTGCGATTTCGATCCTCATTGCCGTTGCTTACCTGGCGTTCATCACCGTCTTGGATGCCCGCGGTCCCATGCAACCGCCGCCGCCGGAGGCCTTCAACGATGCGGGGGGCGTGGCGGCAATTGCCCCTGCTTTCCCTGACGCTGAAGCGGTTCGACCACTCGGTTCATCGCTGCCGTCAGGAAAGCATTGAGGGCAGATTCGCGCTTGTTGAGGTCGTACTGCCGTTGCACGACTTCCTGGATTCCGCCGTCCCCCCAATCCTGATCCTGTTGGAAGTAGGTCATGAAGCTGCGGCCCGCGATTCGTGTGAGCCAGCCCGCTCCTACCGCCTGAATCGCACGACTCACCAGGAGGGCCGGCAGATTCAGGCTGAGGGCAGCACTGATCAGGCTGATTCCCCCTTTAATCAGCCCCAGGCTCGCCAAGGTCCGTCCGACGGAGACCGCCAATTCCTGTGCGGAAGCTTTGGAGAGGCTCACGCCATAGACGCGGCCGATTTCCATGACCATTTGGGCATTGACTGCAGCGGCCCCGAGTAAGTCGATGCCAGGTAGAGGTGTTGCTGCTAGAACCCCGGCGCTGATCCAGCTGTAGCGATCCACCACGGCTTCAGCATCGAGCTGACGCTGCTGGCCAAGCAGCCGACGTCCCGCATCGCTCAGCCTGCTGCTTTGCATGAGGATGTTGTCGGCAATTAGCTCCTCACCGTCGCTATGGAGGACTTGAGCGATCCTTCGCAGGAGACGATCAATTTCCGGGGGCGGCTGGAGGGGTTGACCTCCCGGCATCGGAACCGACTGCGGAGAGGCACTCGCGGTCAAGACGTCCTCTGCTGCGATGCGCCCTTGCGTTCTGCGCTGCAGGAGTTCGAGCAAGCGTTTCTCCTCGTCCTCACCACGTAGGTCGCACTTGTTCAGCACCAGTAACAGCCGCTTGCCAAGGCTGGAAAGGGCCGCAAAGACCTCCAACTCAGCGGCCCGTAGGTCCCCATCGACCACCAGCAGGAGCAGGTCGGCATTGGCGGCTTGATCACGGGCCATTTGCTCTCGCTTTTGCCCCTCGATGCCGGCTTCCAAAATCCCTGGTGTATCCACCAGACGAATTCCTCGCTCCAGGTTGCGCAGGCGCAGGCGATAGCTCGTTGTGGTGCTGGTCGATCCCATCGCGGCCCCGACCTCACCCACGACATCGCGGAGGAGGGCGCGAATGAGTGATGTTTTGCCGGCTGATCCGGTGCCAAAGACCACAATCACCAGATCACCGCGTTCCAGCTCAGCGGCAACCCGTTCCCTCTCTTGTTGCAGGGCCTCACGCTGCACTTCATTGCGGATGCGCTGCAGGAGTGAATCGATCCCGGCGAGATTTTTTTGGACGGCCTCCTGGCGATTGACCGGTGCTTCGATCCGTTGGCTGGACACTGGGTTGGGCTCTTTGAAGACCTGCCAACCCGAGCGCCTGAGGTTGTTGAACCAAGGCCAGGCAAAGCGAGCGATCAGCAGAGCCGCTCCGCCGAAGAGCAGCAAACTGAACGGACCGACGAGCCAACTGGGCAGCAAATAGCTCAGCTGCCAGAGCAGATTGTTGACCGCCTGGAGAACGGCGGTCACCACGACCAAGACCCCTAGGGCTAGGCCGAGCCACAGCCAGATTCGACCAGGGGGTTTCATGGCAGCACCTGTTGGTGGAGGTCAAGGGTGCCTCGACCACACGGACTGATCATCTCTGTGATTAACGCCTTCGCCAAGCAGGCAACACTGATAACGCCAGGCAAAGAATCGCGAGGTTGATGGCGACATCGGCCACGTTGAAGATCGGGAAGCTGATCGGAACAAACTCCAGGAAATCCACGACCCGACCCAAGCGCCAGCGGTCGATCCCATTGCCGATGGCGCCACCCAGCAGGAAGCCGAGGCCCATGGCTTGCCAGCGACCGAGTGGTCCGCTGGTTTTGATCCAGACCACCAAACCCACCGCAACAGCCAGGCTCACGAGCCCTAGCAGTTGCGCGTTGCCTTCGAGCATGCTGAAGGCGGCTCCAGAGTTAAAAATCAGCTGCAGTTGGAGCAGACCGGGGATCAGTGGGCGGATGCCAACTCCGGCCAGATGATCCATGGCCCAGGCCTTGCTGAGCTGGTCGATCAGCACGACGGCGATGGCGATCCAGTAGCTCGGTGCCATCAACGCTCCAGCAACAACAGGCGTCGAGTCGGCCAAGCCAGCACGGCAACCGCGCAGCACAGCAGCAGTTGAGGGAGCAGAGGACCAAGGCTGTAGGTCAAGACAAGCTGCGGCAGTTGTCCACCCCAACGTTGAAAAATGCCCCCCAGCAGCAGGTTGGCGAGGCCACAGCCCTGCAGGATGAGTAGTCCCAAAACTGCTGCGCCCAGAAGATTCAGCAGATCATCCATGTCCTGCTGTTGTGCGAGGCGTCCGGTCAGCCAGGCCGCAGGTAGGAACCCCGCCAGGTAGCCAAAAGCTGGGTCGCTGAGATAACTCAGTCCCCCTCCTCCTTGAAAGACGGGTAGTTGGAACAGCCCCAAGCTGATGTAGGCCATGCCGGCCAACATGGCCGGTCGGTGCCCGCAGACCAGGGCCGTGAAGAGGAGCGCCGGCACCTGCAAGGTCATCGGCAACGGCAGCAGCGACACGCCTTGCTCCCCGGGCCATGGGATTGCGGCTTGAATTAACCCGCCACAGAGGATGAGTAGCAATCCGGCGAGGGCACCACTCCAGTTGGCAAGGGCGCGCACAGTTGGCCTCTCAGTGCGACCATCCTGCAGGAGAGTGGTGGTCTTGCAAGGACCGATGTCTCAGGAATCCATCAGCGTTGGCACCCAGGTGCGGCTTCTGCAGCAACCCAGCTACCTCAAAACCGCCGATGCCATGTCGATGCTGCGTCCCCCAGACCTCATCGATGCCGGTGAGATCGGCCAGGTTGTGGCCCTGAAGGCGATGGATCAAGTCGCCGTTCGCTTTCGTCGCGGCACCTTCTTGCTGGAGCTGACGCAGCTGGAGTCGGTTTAAGAGCGGTTCAGCGGGTGCTGATTCCAAACTGCCGCGGCTGATGCCAGAGCTTCCTTGGGGCCGCAAAGGCTTAAGCAAGGATTCTGCAGGAGATCCACTGCGGCTTGATGCAGGTCAGTTGGGCTGAGCTCTTCGGCTTCGATCAGGCAGCGATCCGCAAAATCGAAGGGAAGACCATGTCCCAGGACCAGGGCATGGCGATCGGCGATTTGACTGCAGGTTTGGCGGCCTAGGGCTTCCTGGCCTCTGAACTTGGCCTTGGCCAAGTTGAGTTGTTCTTCGCTGATGGGCTCCTGAAGCAGGCGCCACCATTCATTGAGGAGTTCTTGGGTGGCCTCCTTGGCCCGATCACTGGAGCTGGAGAGATGAAAAACAAAGGGTGCATCCCCCAGACGGGCCGGGTAGTGCACGCCCACGTCGTAGGCCAAGCCGTTTTCTTCCCGCAGCGCCACAAACAGTCGACTGGACATGCCGATGCCCAAGTGGCAGTGGAGGAGCCGTAGCGCGAGCGCCTGGTCACTGCCGAGCGGACCGGTGGTGGTCCCCAGCATCAGCACCAATTGCTCAGTGTCATCCAGGTTGCTGGCCAGTGAGCCCCGCTTGAGCCCGCTGGCTCCGGCTTTGCGCACAGGTGACTGTGTGCTCCAGGCCTGACCGTCAAGTTCCTGAAGCAGCAGTTGCTCAGGCTGTGATGGGATCTGTCCAGCCAACACGAGCACGGCCCCCTCGAGACCCAGCTGGCGAGTCATCTGCTCGAGCTGCGGCCGTCCCAGTTGGGCGAGTTCGGCTTCAACCCCGAGGGGGTCATGGCCGTAGGGCCCTGAGCCATAGAGCTGCTGACGCAACTGGTCATGGGCGACTTGGAATGGGTCTTCCTTCTGCCGTTGCAGCGTTTGCAGATTGAGTTGGCGCTCGAGGGTGATTTGATCCTCGACCAACCACGGGGCTGTCACCATCTGCAAGATCAGTGGCAGCAGCAAAGCGGCGTCATCACTGGCGCATTTGAGGCTGATCAAGGTGCCGTCCTCGGCTGCTTCGCAGCGCAGTCCCGCCCCCCGTCCCTCCACGAGATCAGCCAGAGCGTCACCACTGAGACGGCCGCAGCCACGGCTGAGCACCCCAGCCAGCAATTGAGAAACACCACGCTGGCCAACGGGGTCGGCGCTACTTCCGCCTCGGATCCAGAGCTTGGCCGAGAGGATCGCCGGCCCAGGCCGCTCGATCAGCCACAGCGGACAACCTCCGCTCAGGGAAAGCTGTTGTGTACCGCCTGTGCTCACGCTGGGACGGCCTCCAAAACGAAGGCATGCTGCGGTTGAAGTTGGGGAATGACGTCCTTCACCAGGCGCTGGCTATCCCATTCATTCAGCCAGTCCAGGGGTGCTTGCAGATTGTGTTTGCGATCCCACAGAGCGCTGTTGCCCACCATGGCCGCGACGGCGCTGGGGGCCTCCAGGCTGAAGCGGTAGCCGTTCCCCACTAGCCGACGGGCACGATCCATCTCCGCATCGCTGGGGATCTCCTGTTGCAGTTCCAGCAGGACGGCATTGATCTCAGCGCGGACGGCGCTGAGGTGTTCGGGCTCGCAGACCGCCTCCAGCAAGACAAGGCATCCCGACTCCAACACATTCAGGTCCAGATCAATGCTCTCCACGAGGCGTAGCTGTTCCCGTAGACGCTCCACCAGTCGACTGCGCCGTCCCTCCGCCAACAGCGTGGTCAGCAGATCTCCGCCAACCACGCTCATCTGATCCGCAGCACCCGGCAAGGGCCAGGCCATCAATAGACGTGCGGCCTCGAGGCGAGGGAGCTCTAGACGGTCTTCACCGGGAGCGAACTGAAGGGGAGTCGGGCGGGCATCGCCCTTGGATGCTTGCAATCCCGCCAGGGCTGAGCGCGACAGTTGCTCATCAAGTTGCAGTGCCGCTAGGGGGCCGGCAACGGAGAGACAGCAACGGTCGGCCCGGTAATGACGCCCGTGGAAAGCCGCCATGGCTTCCGGTGTGTGGCTCAGGAGTGCATCCCGTTCGCCAAGGATTGGTTTGCCATAGGCGTGATTCAGGCAGCTTTGCCGGAGGAGCTGCTGAAAGGCCACTTCTTCAGGCTGATCTTCGCTCTGGGCGAGTTCCTCGAGCACCACCTGGCGCTCCATGTCGAAATCGGCATGGTCCAGCCTGGGTTGAAGGACCAAATCCGTTAACAGCCCCAGCGCTTCTGCACAGGCTTCCGGTGGAATCAGCACGTGGTAGTGCACGTCATCGAATCCCGTTGCGGCGTTGCTGTTCCCGCCAAGCGCCTCGATGCGCTGGTCAAACTCCCCCGCCTGAAGCGCCCGACTGCCCTTAAACACCATGTGCTCGAGGAAGTGGGCGATACCCGACTCCTCTGGAGCCTCAACCCCACTGCCAGCCCGGCACCAGAAGTCGAGGCAGACCACTGGCGCATTGGGTAGATCGAGTTGCACCAGAGCCGTTCCGTTGGCGAGCTGACCACGCTGCGGTTCAGGCAGCGGAGCGGTGTTCAGACCTGACAACGGATCGCGAACCTGTGGTTTGCCCCATTCTGCTGGCAGGATCGCCAGGACGGTCGCCTTCTCAGCCCCGATGAGTTCTGCAGCCCTCGGCATTCATCCGCTTGTTGATGGGCTGGCCGATCGAATTCGTCAGCAGTGGGCGTCATTGCCGGAGGTGCAGCCCCTGGCGGTTGATCCCCAACTGGAGGCCATCAGCGGCAGCCTCGATGGGGAAGATCTGTTTATCCGCAATGAGCTGCGCTCCAGCCGCGGCTTACGCAAATTGCATCTGGAAACCGCTCGACTTGGGGCTGGTCTCCAGATTCTCCATTGCGTGTTCTTCCCCGACCCTCGCTTCGACCTGCCTGTTTTTGGCGCAGATATCGTTGCGGGCCGTGGCGTGGTCTCTGCCGCCATTGTTGATCTTTCGCCCGTCGATGGAACCCTTCCGCGGGCGATCTTGCAGCGGCTCGAGGCCCTTCCCAAGCGCAGATTTAGCCAAGAGCGTGAGCTGCCGGAATGGGGCACGATCTTCTCTCCCTATGTCTGCTTTGTTCGTCCCGCCGATGACGAGGAGGAACAACGCTTCATTGAAGTGGTGAGTGATTTCCTTCAGGTCTTGGGCGAGGCCAGCAGGGAAGCAACCGCTCAGCCCATCGATCACCCAGATACCGTGAGGAGGTATAGCGGCCAGCTCTCCTATTGCCAGCAACAGAAGCGCAACGACAAAACCCGCCGCGTTCTGGAGAAGGCGTTCAATCCGGAGTGGGCCGATCGCTACATCGAAGAATTGCTTTTCGACGATCCATTGCCCCTGCAGTGATTTTGCGGTGGGTTCAGCGGCACCCCTGGCGCAGCGCCGGAGGCGCCGCGGCCTTGGTGCTGGCTTTTGTCGCGATTGGTCGCGTCTTTGACCGCCCTGCGGCGCCCCCTCCGCCCCCGGTTGTTCAGCCCAGGATTGAATCCGTTTCGGCCTTAGGCCGCTTAGAGCCGGCCGGGGACGTCCGCCAACTGGCCGCGCCCATGGGCTCCATGGGCGGGAGTCCGCGCCTCAGCAGCCTCTCTGTACAAGAGGGGGACCGTGTGAAACGCGGTCAAGTTTTGGCGACGTTCGATAACCGTCCGGGCCTATTGGCTGACCTGGCGGCGATCAATGCTCGGATCAGCACCCTGGATCGCGAGATTGCGATGCAGCAGAGAGAGGTCGGTCGCTACCAGCAGGCTGCTCGCGAAGGCGCGGCTTCCATGGTGGTGCTGGAGGAGAAGCAAGACGAGCTCGTCAAGCTCGAAGGTCAACGCCGCCAAGCCCTGGCGGAGCGAAGTGGTGTGGAGGTGGACCTCAAGGACAGCCAACTCCGTTCACCGATCGACGGCACCATCTTGCGGATCTACGCCAGGCCCGGCGAGCGTCCAGATTCCGAGGGGATCCTGGCGGTTGGTGCCAGCGATCGTATGGAGGCGATTGCTGAGGTTTACGAAAGTGACATCGGTCGAATTCGCTTGGGCCAGAGCGCTTCGTTGATCAGCGAAAACGGAGGTTTCAGCGGCAAGTTGAAGGCCGAGGTCGTGCGCATCTCCCCGCAAATCAGGCAGCGGGATGTGCTCTCAACGGACCCCACAGGGGATGCGGATGCCCGCATTGTCGAAGTTCGACTGGCCTTGGACCCGGCTGATGCCAAGCGGGTTCAACAGCTTTCAGGCCTCAAGATCATCGCTCGCTTTGATCCGTGAGTGTCCAGCGTTGGTTTGAGGGAGCCTGGCAACGCCGGCGTATCCCACTGGCCCTCTTGCTGCTGACCCGGCAGCCCGTGCGATTGGCCGTTGCTCTTGCAGGCATCAGCTTCGCAGGAATTCTGATGTTCATGCAGTTGGGTTTTCGAGACGGCCTGTTTGATGCGAGCGTCACGATTCACCGGCTGTTTGATGCCGATCTGGTCTTGATCAGTCCCCGCTCCACCAGTTCGGTGAGCATGGCGGGCTTTCCAAAACGCCGATTGGTTCAGACCATGGCGGCGGCTGAGGTTGAGGGCATCACGCCTGTGCACTGGAACCTCCTGCTGTGGCGCAACCCGCAGACACGGGGCACACGCTCGATCCTCACCTTGGGCTTCGAGCCCAACGATCCCCTATTCACGGATCCCTCGCTGGCCCCAAAGGCCCGTGCTCTGACCCAAAAAGGACGTGTTCTGTTTGACGAGCAGTCCCGCCCTGAATTCGGTCCGGTGGCGGAGTGGTTTCGCGAAGGCCGCACCGTGGAGAGTGAAATCGCTGGCAAGCGCGTCCGAGTGGCCGGTCTGGTGGGCCTGGGCACCTCCTTTGGGGCTGATGGGAATCTGCTCACGAGTTCGGAGACCTTTATTGATCTCCTCCCCAATACCCCCCCCGGCAGTATTGAGGTCGGACTGGTTCGACTGAAGCCCGGCAGTGATCCCGAGGCCGTGGCGCAACGTTTACAGGCTCAGCTCCCCAGCGATGTGAAGGTGTTGACCAAGCAGGGCTTCATTGATTTCGAGCAGAACTACTGGCGCACCAGTACCTCCATCGGTTTCATCTTCACCCTGGGTGCTGCCATGGGTTTTGTGGTCGGCTGCGTGATCGTTTATCAGGTCCTCTATTCCGATGTGAGTGACCACCTTCCGGAATACGCGACCTTGATGGCCATGGGCTACAAGTTGCCCAGCCTGCTCGGGGTGGTTGCCCGCGAAGGTCTACTGCTGGCTGCCTTCGGTTACCTCCCGGCCTATGCCGCAGGCCAGGGCCTCTATTGGCTTGTGCGCTCCGCGACGCAACTCCCGGTGTTCATGAACTCCACACGAGCGATCACCGTCTTCACCATGATTTTGGTGATGTGTATGGCTTCGGCCGGGCTCGCCATGCGGCGTCTGGCTGACGCAGATCCTGCAGAGATTTTCTGAACTGATGGCTCCCTCTGCTGCAGTCGATCTCCGCGAGCTTTCCCACTTTTATGGAGCGGGAACCATGCGCCGTCAGGTGCTCCAGGGCGTCAATTTGACCGTCGCAGCAGGAGAGGTCGTCCTCCTGACTGGACCCTCGGGTTGTGGCAAGACCACGCTATTGACCCTGGTTGGCGCCCTTCGCTCCGTTCAGGAGGGATCTGTGGAGGTGCTGGGCCAGCAACTGGCTGGAGCCAGTCGCCGCGAGCGCCAGCGCCTCCGCCGCTCCATCGGCATGATTTTTCAGGGTCACAATCTTTTGCGCTGCCTCACAGCAGAACAGAACGTGCAGATGGGGTCCGATTTGTTGCCCGGCCTGAGCTATCGCGTCCGGCGCGATCAATCCAGGGAATGGTTGCGGGCCGTGGGTCTCGGTGACGAGCTCAATAAGTTGCCCCATGACCTCTCCGGTGGTCAGAAGCAGCGGGTCGCGATTGCCCGTGCGCTTGCGGCTCATCCGCGCCTGCTCCTGGCCGATGAACCAACCGCAGCGTTGGATTCGCAAACGGGCCGAGAAGTCGTAGAGCTGCTCAGGCGTCTGGCCCGGGATCAGGGTTGTGCCGTCTTGATGGTTACCCATGACCCGCGGATTTTGGATATCGCGGATCGCCTGGTGCGCATGGAAGACGGCCGTCTGTTTGAGGATGCAAAACCGGCCCTCTCTGCCCACCGTTGAGGGCGATTCAGTAGGGTGGTGACTAATCCGAACTGTCTGCCGTTTCGATGGCCAAACGCCGCAACCTCAAGAAGGAAAAGCAAGAGCGCAACCGCGCCTATGCCCGCAAGTTCAAAAAGCGGAAAATGCGGAACGATGGCCGTGGCGAAGGTGCTGGTAACGGTGTGACCGGTACGGCCAACAACGGCGGCGCTGCCGACTGACCTTCCGTCTGAACTTGACCGCTCTGGGATCCCGTGGGATCCCTTTTTTTTGCTCTATCCGTCGACCTGGCCATGTTTCTCAGCGTCGTCATCCCCACCTACAACCGTTTGCCGATTCTCGAGAAGTGCCTTCGGGCCCTCGAACGGCAGCGACTGGCGTCACCGATCACCGACTACGAAGTGGTCGTTGTCGATGACGGTTCCACCGACGAGACGGTGGTTTGGTTAGGCCAGCATCAGGCTGAACTCCCGCATGTCCGCCTGGTTGAACAGGATCATGGTGGGCCTGCTGCAGGGCGCAACCGGGGAGTCGACCACGCTCGCGGGGACGTGATTGTCTTCATTGACAGCGACCTGGTGGTGACCGAGGAGTTCCTCTTAAGCCACGCCAGCCAACTCCAGCAGAGCTGGGAGGAGCGGGGTGATCGCCTCTGCTTCACCTACGGAGCGGTCATTAATACAGCCAATTTTGAGGATCCAACGAGCGAACCCCATAAGATCCGCGACCTCTCCTGGGCTTACTTCGCCACCGGCAATGTCGCGATTGACCGTGAGGTCCTGGAACGGAGTGGTCTCTTTGACACTCGCTTCCGCCTCTATGGCTGGGAAGATCTGGAGTTGGGGGAGCGCCTGCGCCAAATGGGGGTCGCGCTGGTGCGTTGTCCAGCCGCTGTTGGCTATCACTGGCACCCACCCCTGAGTTTGGAGCAGGTTCCTCGCCTGATTGCCGTTGAAGGGGAACGGGCCAAGATGGGATTGGTGTTCTACAAGAAACACCCCACCCGCCGAGTGCGGTTCATCATTCAATTCACTGTCCTCCACCGGATCCTTTGGGAGCTGTTAACCCTGGGTGGGGCACTGAACGAGCGCAGTCTCCGGCCTGTGCTCGCCTGGTTGATCCGCAAGGGCCAGGCGGCTTGGGCAATGGAACTGCTCAGGCTTCCTTTGAATCGGATCGGAGTTCGAGCCCTCTATGCCGAGGCACGGGCCGCTGGCTTGCGCTGACTAGAAGTCCTGTTTGGTAGTGTTCACAGGCACTTTCAAACCGCACACCTGCGCGTTTCGGGTGATCAACCGTTCATTCAGGTTCGCCCTGTTCGGTCGGTCCCTGGCAGGTGGAGGCAAACCCGAAACCTCAACACAACATGGCTGTCGTCACTCTCTCCGAAATGATGGAGGCGGGTGCCCACTTCGGGCACCAAACTCGCCGCTGGAACCCCAAGATGTCGCGCTACATCTATTGCGCGCGCAACGGTGTCCACATCATCGATCTTGTGCAAACCGCGGTTTGCATGAACAACGCGTACAAGTGGGTGCGTAGTGCTGCACGCAGCGGCAAGCGTTTCCTGTTTGTGGGCACCAAGAAGCAGGCCTCGGAGGTCATCGCCATCGAAGCCAGCCGTTGCGGTGCGGCTTACGTCAACCAGCGTTGGTTGGGCGGCATGCTCACCAACTGGACCACGATGCGCGCCCGTATCGATCGTCTGAAAGACCTCGAGCGGATGGAGTCCTCCGGCGCCATTGCCATGCGTCCGAAGAAAGAAGCCGCTGTTCTGCGCCGCGAGCTCGACCGTCTGCAGAAGTACCTGGGCGGTCTGAAGAACATGCGCCGTCTCCCCGACGTGGTGGTTCTGGTGGACCAGCGCCGCGAGACCAACGCTGTGCTCGAGGCCCGCAAGCTGGACATCCCCCTGGTGTCGATGCTTGATACCAATTGCGACCCCGATCTCTGCGACGTGCCCATTCCCTGCAACGACGACGCAGTGCGTTCGGTGCAGCTGGTGCTCGGACGTCTTGCAGATGCCATCAACGAAGGCCGCCACGGCTCCGCTGAGCAAGGCGCCTACGAAGAAGCCCTGGCCTGATTCGTTTCTGCCCCCAGTGGTTGATGCCAGGAGCTTCCCCTCGGGGAAGCTCTTCGGTGTTTAGCCCCTGTCTTGATTTTCCCCCTTTCATCACCGCTACTCCCCATGGCTGAGATTTCCGCCAAGCTCGTCAAAGAACTGCGCGACATGACCGGCGCAGGCATGATGGATTGCAAGAAGGCACTCAACGAGACCAACGGCGACAAGGACAAAGCCGTGGAATGGCTGCGTCAGAAGGGCATTGCCTCCGCTGAGAAAAAGTCTGGTCGTGCTGCTGCTGAGGGCGCCATCGGCAGCTACATCCACACCGGTGCTCGCGTCGGCGTTCTGGTTGAAGTGAACTGCGAAACCGACTTCGTCGCCCGTGGCGAAATCTTCCAGGAGCTGGTTCGCAACGTGGCCATGCAAGTCGCCGCATGCCCCAACGTTGACTTCGTCAAGGTGGACGAGATCCCCGCTGAAGTCGCCGAGCGTGAGAAGCAGATCGAGATGGGCCGCGATGACCTCGCCGGCAAGAAAGAAGAGATGAAGGAGAAGATCGTTGCGGGCCGCATTGGCAAGCGCCTCAAAGAGATGTCTCTGCTCGATCAGGCCTACATCAAGGACAGCGGCATGACCGTGGACGAGCTGGTCAAGCAGGTCTCCGGCAAGGTTGGCGAGAACATTCAGGTTCGCCGCTTCGTTCGCTTCAACCTTGGCGAAGGCATCGAAATCGAGAAGATGGACTTCGCAGCCGAAGTGGCCGCCATGCAGGCTGCTTGATCGGGAGCCGCCCTCTCAGCTCACTGTTGTTGTGAGTCCTGTGGACCCCAACGCACGATCCCTAGACGAGGCCAAAGCACAACTCCTCTCGCTGCTTCAGCAGCAGGAGGAGTTCACCCCGGCCCTGTATCGCGATTTGGCCCTGTACCTCCAGGTGCTGCGCGATGGCCTGTTGCACAGCGTGCAGCAGGCCTGTTTTCATTTGGCCACTCAGGTGGTTCCTGAGCGTTACAACCAACTGCCGCCTGAGCGCCGACAGACCTTTCAACGGCGCCTCCAGAGCTTGGTCAAGCGTTCCTGCTCTCTGTTGACGGTGGAGCAGGTCATGGTCCTGGCAGCCCAGCAGACCCGCAAGCAGCAGCGTCGTCAGCTGCAGGAGCAGCAGAAGCTCTTGCAATCGATGCTGGAAGGGCGAGATCCAGCTCACTCATCGCCCACTGAAGCTTTATCCCCTTCTGAGCCTGCACCAGCGGAACAGGCCCCTCAGTCGGTGAACTTGAGTCTGGATCTCCCCCTGACGGCTGATCTGTTTGACAGCGGCGTCCCCGGCTTGCCCCCATTGACACCGCCCCGTCACGCAAGCGAGGAGGAGGAGGCTTCACCAGAGCCGGCTCCCCCTGAAGGCGACTTGGCACTGCTCCAGTCGCTCTTCGCGATGGCCTCAGAGACCCTCAACACCGCCTCTTCGGTGCCCGAGAACTCAGAAGCCGAAGAGGAGGAAGAGGAGCAGGGAGATAGCGGCTCACCCTTGGAGCTGCTCTCTTTGGAGGTCACCAGTTCGCATTTGCCCAAAGACCCTCTGCTCCAGGTTCGCTGGTGGGCCCACTTCGATCGGGCCTTGCGCAGGCGTCTTCGCAATCTTTCCCATGCGATCAATGTCGAAATGATGCGCGTGGGTCTGGCGCAAGGTCTGCTGCCCTTGAACCTCCTGGATGCCGTTTTGGATGGGCAAGTGGAAGCGCTGCCAGCGCCCGCCAATGTCCTGCGGATAGCCCTGCCGTTGTCGTTGAATCCAGCGGCGCCTGCCAGTGCCCCGAGCGAGGTTCTGACCTTGCTATTGCGCAGTGCTGATCTGGAGTTTGAACAACCCCGTTTGCGCACCTGCCGTCAGCGCCTCGAACAGCGGCGCCGCACATTGCGCACAATGGCCAAGCGGTATCGCACCTGGCAGCGCCGGGTCAGCGCCCTCGAGGCAGAGCAGCAGTGGTTCCAGGACAGTGCCCCACCCCAGGATCCAGCAAGGGATCGCATCTAGCGATCCAGGCCTGGCTGCGTCCGTTGCAACAGGCGCTCCAGCTGGAGGCTGATCGCGGTTTTGAAGATCTGCTGGGCCGCAAGGAGCGCTTCAGCAGCTTTCTTGAGCGGGCCCTGGGGACACCACCGGAGGACCTCGATGGGCAGCGGTTCTCAGGCCTCAGTGCGCTGGCTCATGACTTCTCCCGCTATGGGGAGATGAGCCAGTCCCGTCGTCAGAGCCTGGTTCGCCGCTGCCGGCAGTACCTCTTTGAACTGCAACGGGCGGTCCAGCCGGTGCAACCGGTTGCACCACCCAGGCTGCGCGTGGTGTCCACAGGCCCCTCGGTCCCCTCGGCCCCTGGGCAGGCCATCCGGCCGGAGACCCCTTTGAGTGAGGTCCGTGGTGTGGGCCCCAAAAGTGCAACGCGGCTGGCTGCCCTCGATCTTTGGGTCGCTCGGGACCTCGTTCGCTACTACCCGCGCGATTACCTCGATTACGCCAATTTGGTTCGAATTGCTGGCCTAGAGCCAGGCAAGACGGCCACCATCGTGGCCACGGTCCGCCGGAGCCACAGCTTTACCAGTCCCCGCAATCCGAACCTCTCGATTCTTGAACTGCATTTGGCCGATATCACCGGCCGGATCCGGGTCTCGAAGTTCTTCGCAGGAAAGCGCTTTAGTTCGCCCGCTTGGCTGAAGGCCCAGCAACGGAACTATCCAGTCGGGTCCTCCGTGGCGATTAGTGGCTTGGTGAAGGAAACCCCCTACGGTCCTGCCTTTCAAGACCCCTTAATGGAGGTCCTGGAGAGCCCCAATGCCACGGTGCGCAGTGAGCAGATTGGACGTCTGCTGCCTGTCTATGGGCTGACGGAGGGGTTGACGGCCGATCGTCTACGCAATCTGATCCGTCCTGTGGTGGCTGCGGCGTGCCACTGGGGTGATCCTCTACCGCAGAACGTTCAGGCCAGGGAGGGACTGGTTCCGCTGCCGGAGGCGTTGAACCAGATCCATGGGCCCACCAACCAAGAGAGCTTGAGTGCGGCACGCCACCGCCTGGTCTTTGACGAGTTCCTGCTTTTGCAGTTGGGCTTGTTGCAGCGTCGCCGCCAGCTGACCAGTCGCCCGGCTCCAGCGCTTGCGGTCGGGGGCGATGCGCTGCTTCAGGACTTTCTGCAGCTGCTTCCATTCCCCCTGACGGGAGCCCAGCAGCGTGTTTTGGCAGAAATCCGCGCTGATCTCTGCCGGGATCAACCGATGGCCCGGCTGGTGCAGGGGGATGTCGGCAGCGGTAAGACCGTTGTTGCCATCGCCGCACTCCTCACCGCCATTGATTCCGGTTGTCAGGGGGCCTTGATGGCACCGACCGAGGTCTTGGCGGAACAGCACTACCGGAAGCTCTGCGAGTGGCTTCCGCAATTGCATGTCACCTGCGCCCTGTTAACCGGTTCGACGCCCATGCGACGGCGGCGTGAACTCTTGGCCGATTTGGCCAATGGAACCCTGAAGATGCTGGTTGGAACCCATGCTCTTCTGGAGGATCCTGTCCAGTTCCAACGCCTGGGTCTCGTCGTTGTCGATGAGCAGCATCGCTTTGGCGTCCATCAGCGCAACCGCTTGCTGGATAAGGGTCTGCAGCCCCATCTGTTGACCATGACGGCTACGCCGATCCCTCGGACCCTCGCGCTATCGATTCACGGGGACCTGGAGGTCAGCCAGATTGATGAGCTGCCCCCTGGTCGGACGCCCATTCGAACCAGCCTTCTGGCCAGTGCCGATCGTGATGAGGCCTACAGCCTGATTCGCGAGCAGGTGGCCCTTGGCCAGCGTGCCTATGTCGTCCTGCCCCTGGTTGAGGAGTCAGAGAAGCTCGATCTGCGCTCCGCTGTTGATGTCCACCAGCAGCTCAGTGAGCAGGTGTTCCCCAATCTTCAGGTCGGTCTTCTGCATGGCCGTATGCCCAGTGCTGAAAAGCAGGCCGCGATCACAGCCTTTGCGAGTGGTGAGACCCAGGTCTTGGTCAGCACGACCGTGGTGGAGGTCGGTGTCGATGTGCCGGAGGCCAGCGTGATGGTGATTGACCATGCCGATCGCTTCGGGCTGGCCCAGCTACACCAGTTGCGGGGCCGCGTTGGCCGTGGGGCTGCTGCCTCCTACTGCCTGCTGGTCAATGACAGTCGTAATGCCCTTGCCCGTCAGCGTTTAGAGGTCTTGGTGCGCTCCAACGACGGATTTGAAATTGCTGAGATGGATCTGCGCCTGCGCGGCCCTGGACAGGTTCTAGGCACCCGCCAGAGCGGCCTTCCGGATCTCGCCCTGGCCAGCCTGACCGATGATGGCGAGGTTCTGGAGCAGGCCCGGCGGGTGGCCCAGGAGATCGTCGCAGCGGACCCTGACCTCCAGCAGCATCCAGGCCTTGCCAAGGTGCTGAGTGACCAACGTCACCGTGTTGCCCAAGCAGCCCGTCTGAACTGATGTCTCTGCGGCCCTGGAGTGAGATCGCCATCAGTGACTGCGGTGAGTTGCTGGAGCCGCTACCCGTGGCTCTGTTTCGGATGGAACCGCACCCCTATGCCGCCATCGGTGCTCCCTATGGCGAAGGCTCTTGCCCCTTTCGCCTGCGCCGTGGGGTCATCAAACGTCTACTGCAAGCCCAAAGCCACCTACTGGATCAGGGCACTGGCTACCGATTGGCGATCTTTGATGCTTGGCGCCCGATCGCCGTGCAGCGCTACATGGTCGATCACACCATCGGCGTGGAGTGCAACGCACGAGGATTGGATCCCCAGCAGGATTTGCCCGAAGTCCGTTCCGTGATTGAGGAAGTCGGACGCTTTTGGGCTCCCCCCAGCCTGGATCCCAGCTCGCCACCACCCCACAGCACAGGTGCGGCTGTCGACCTCACCCTGCTGGATCACAGCGGACAGCTTGTCGATATGGGCTCTGCGATCGATGCGATTGGAGCTGTTTCAGAACCGAATCACTACCTGGAGGTTGCCAATGGCACGGGCAATGGCGAAGAACGGGATCAAGCTCTCCAGTGGCACCACCGCCGCAGTCTGCTCGCTGAGGCGATGGTCGCCGCTGGCTTCGCGCAACACCCCAATGAGTGGTGGCATTTCAGCTACGGAGATCAGCTATGGGCCTGGCGCACCGGCCAACCCCAGGCCCTCTATGGCCGCTCGTCAGAGGGTTGAGTTGACCAGCTCTTTCACTGACTCGCTGCCCAGCTTGGCGACGTAGTCGCCGAAGCTGCGGCGACCACCGGCAGCCTTCCAGCCTTTGAGGAGTGGTTCGATTGTGGTCTCCAACTTCTCGAGGGGCATGCGCTCGAGGTAGGGCTGCGCAAGGCGACTCAAATTGGGGGTACCCCCCAGCCAGAGCTGGTACTGATTGACACCGTCACCCACCAGACCCAACTCCGCCATGTAGGGACGGGCACATCCGTTGGGGCAGCCGGTCATGCGAACAAGAATTGATTTCTCGATCTCCAGGCGACGCAATTGCGCATCGAGACGATCCAACACATTGGGAAGGATTCGCTCCGCTTCGGTTACCGCGAGCCCACAAAGCGGAAGAGCGGGACAGGCAATGGCATGGCGGGCCAGCAGATCTGGTGCTTCGGGGGTCTCAACGCCCAACGCCGCCAGAGCGTCTTTCACGGCGGACCGTTGGGAGGTGCCGATGTTGCAGAGCAGTAAGTCCTGGTTGGGGGTCAGCCGAATCTCCAGCTGATAGGTCTCAACCAGCTGGCGCAAGCCGCGCTTGAGATCACCGGAGAGGCGCCCACATAGCAGCGGAATACCGATGAACCATTTCCCGGCACTGATCCGGTGCCAGCCGAGATAGTCCTCCAGCTTGGCTTTGGGCTCGAGTCGCATCCTTTTGATCGGTTGCGAGAAGTACTTGCCTTGGAGCTCCTGCTTGAACCAGCGGATCCCCTGGTCATGAATCAGATATTTCAAACGTGCGTGGCGCCGGTTGTTGCGGTCGCCGTGGTCGCGTTGCAACGCGAGGATCGCCTGAACGAGATCAAAGATGTGTTCCGCTGCCACGTAGCCCAGCGGATCGGCAGTCCGGGCGAAGGTCTCTTCTTTGTTGTGGGTGCGGCCCATGCCTCCACCGACATACACGTTGCAGCCTCTGAGTTCGCCATTGGCATCGGCAAAGGCCACCAGCCCAATGTCTTGGGTCAGGAGATCAACGGAGTTGTCGCCGGGAACCGTGACGGCCACCTTGAACTTGCGAGGTAGGTAGGTCGTTCCGTAGAGAGGTTCGTTCGCGTCACCGCTGAACACCCCGCCATCCTGCTGACGTTCCCGGGCCTTTTTGACGGGGCGACTGGGCTTGATCCGGTAACTCAGATCACCGTCGACCCAGAGGTCGAGATAGCTGCCCTCCGCAGCTTGAGGGCTGAGGACGTCGGCAATGTCATTGGCCAACTGGCGGGCCGCTGGGTAGCCGCCCTTTTCAAAGGGGGCCGCTGGTGCCATGACGTTGCGGTTGATATCCCCGCAGGCCGCCAAGGTTGATCCCATGGAGCGCAGGATCGTCCCGATCACCTCTTTGAGGTTCTCTTTCCGGATGCCATGCATCTGAAAGGCCTGGCGGGTGGTGGCCCGCAGGGTTCCGTTCCCGAGGCGATCCGCTAGCTCATCCATGGCCAGATACAGGCCAGTCGAGATCCGTCCCGCAGGGCTGCGCAGCCGCAGCATCATCTGCCAATCCTTGTCTTGACCCTTTTGGCGGTTCTCGCGGTTGTCCTGTTGGTAGCTGCCGTGGAACTTCAGCAGTTGAACAGCCCCATCGCTGAAGTGGCTGAGGTCGTTTTGAAGCTCAGCGGCCAGTGGGTCCTTCAGGTACCCGCTGTCCGCCTTGAGCTGTTCAAACTTGGTGCGTTCAGCGCCTGTGGCGATCGATGGGGAAAACGTCCGATCCTCAGGGCTGCTCTGCTCCGAATCCCCTACGGACTGCCCTACGGCCACGCTCACGCACCACGTACAGATGTCCTTCGACCGTAGCGAAGCACCGATCAGGCTTGGGACTGGGGCCGTTTCAATAAGCTGATCGGCTGTCGAGGCCTCCTGCTCCGTGTCCACCTTTCTGCTTGAGATCGGGACCGAGGAGTTGCCCGCGGATTTCGCCCGTTTGGCGCTGCCGCAGCTGGAGCAGCAGGTCAAGCGTGATCTCGAGGCGGCTCGACTGACCTACAGCCAGGTGGAGACCACCAGCACCCCACGCCGTCTTGTGGTTCAGGTCTCCGAGTTGGCCGATGGAGCACCCGATCTGCGTGATGAGCGCAAGGGACCACCGGCTGCCCAGGCGTTCAAGGATGGTGTTCCGACACAAGCCGCCATTGGTTTCGCCAGGCGCTGCGGGGTCGAACCTTCTGTTCTGGAGGTGCGCGAGACCCCTAAGGGTCCCTTTGTCTTCGCTGAGGTTCTTGAAGAGGGTCGCCCTGCTCGGGAGCTACTGGCAGAGGCCATCCCCCAGTGGATCGCTGCGCTCCAGGGCCGTCGCTTCATGCGCTGGGGTGTGGGAGAAAGCCGCTTCTCCCGCCCCGTTCGCTGGCTCGTCGCCCTGTTGGGCTCGGAGTTAATTCCCGTCACCCTCACCGGTAGTGACCCGGTTGTGCACTCCGGCCAGATCAGCCGCGGTCATCGTCTTTTCAGCGACGCCGTCCCGATCCCCTCGGCTGAGGACTACGCCGCTGCCTTGGCCGCCGCTGGGGTCGTGGTCCATCGCCATGAACGAGCTGAGACGATTCGCAGATCCGTTGAGCAGAGCGCGGCGGCCCTGGACGCCGTCCCCGATCTCCCTGACGATCTGTTCGAAGAACTGACGGATCTGGTCGAGACCCCGCTGCTTATTGAGGGTGACGTCGCAGATCACTATCTAGGGCTGCCCGCTGAAGTGCTGAGCACCGTGATGCGTGCCCACCAGCGCTACGTGCCCTTGTACCGCAAGGAGGCTGATGCCGATCCCCTGGCGCTGGATGCCAGGAAGAGCCTTCTGTCCCGATTCCTCTGCATTGGTAATGGCCTGGCGGAGGCGACGGACACCGTTCGACGGGGCAATGAACGGGTCTTGAAGGCCCGTCTGGCCGATGCCGAGTTTTTTGTTGAAGCGGACCGTGCTGTCCCCAGCATCGATCGCCGCGATCAGCTCAAGCGTGTGACCTTTGCTGAGGGCTTGGGTTCCCTCTTGGACCGGGTCGAGCGGCTGGAGTGGCTCACGGATGTCCTGGCCGACCAGCTCGACCTTTCAAAGGAGTCGGTCGCCCATGCGCGCCGTGCTGCTCACCTCTGCAAACACGATCTGGTGAGCCAGATGGTCGGTGAGTTCCCTGAACTCCAGGGGGTGATGGGCGGCAAATACCTTTTGGCTGAGGGTGAGCCGCGGGAGGTCGCCCTTGCTGTTTTGGAGCACTACCAGCCCAAGGGCGCCGGCGATGCCTTGCCCAGCTCTGTTGCGGGGGCCGTCGTTGCTCTGGCGGAGCGCTTTGAGCTGCTCTTGAGCATCTATGCAAAGGGTGAGCGGCCCACTGGTTCCTCTGATCCCTACGCCCTCCGCCGCGCTGGCAATGGGATTCTCCAGATCCTTTGGGATCAGGGATGGAGCCTCAACCTCAAGAGCCTGCTCGAGCGGGCGACCGTGCATTGGGCCTCGCTTCTGCCCCACTTCAAGGTCGATGCCCCTGCGTTGGCTGAGGAACTGGGCGAACTGATGCGTCAACGCCTGCAAAGTCTGCTCGAGGAGGCCGGCACTGACGCCGATCTGGTTCAAGCCGTCGCAGGTGAGAGTGTCTCTCTCCAGCGGCTCTTGGCTGATCCGGCCGATGCCCGCCAGCGGGCTGCCTTGCTGCAATCCCTTCGTTCTGGTGGCGATCTCAGTGCGGTGCAGGCTGTCGTCACCCGCGCCGCGAAGTTGGCTGCCAAGGGTGACCTCTCACCAACTGTTCTCTCCGCCAACGCGGTTGTTGACGAAACGCTCTTTGAAAAAGGCAGTGAAGCGGGAATGCTCGTGGTGCTGAATGGGCTAGAGCCCATCGCCACGGGGTCTGATCCCGATCGTTACGGCCAACTGGCCCAAGGCTTGATCGCTGGTTCCTCCGCTCTGTCGAACTTCTTTGATGGTGAGGACAGCGTGATGGTGATGGCCGAGGACCCGGCCATCCGCACCAATCGCTTGAATCTGTTGGGAGTACTCAACAACCAGGCGTCGGTTCTGGCTGACTTCAGCCGGATCAGTGGCTAAGGCGAACGTCCTAGCCTGGGCGCAATCGTGCGGGCGTTCAGCTGACGACTTCCACAAGCTCTGCGGAGCTCCAAAAGCCATTAAGTCGCGGCGACTTTTCACTCGCTCCTTTCCGGCAATCCAGTAACGCCAAAGCGCTTTGGCAACTTGCCGTGACGTTGGTGCCCATTGCTCTGCTCTGGGCACTGATACCGATCTTCGCGGCTGAACCTGGCCTGCGCTGGCTGATGGCCCCTGTGCTGCTGGCACTGGTCTTGTTTTCGGCCCGCAGCTTCTCTTTGATGCACGATTGCGGGCACAACACGTTGTGGTCGACCACCTGGTGCAATCGACTGACCGGCTTTGTCCTGGGGTGTCTGAATGCCATTCCGCAATTTCCCTGGTCCCGTGGTCATGCCTTCCATCACAAACACAATGGGAATTGGGATGTCTATCGGGGGCCGTCTTCACTCCTGAGTGTCAATCAGTTCCTGAAGTTGTCGCCTGCTGCCCAGTGGCGCTACCGCGTCATCCGGCACCCCTTGATGCTTTTCCCTGGTGGCTTTTTCTATCTGGTGATCCGGCCAAGGCTCCAGCTCTTGCTTGGGGTGGCTGAGTTCATCGGAGCAGCCCTAAAGCACGCCGTTCAATTCCCGCGAACCAGTCCTCAGGGCTGGAGGCGTTTTGTTTTGTCCTTCAAGTCCAGCCATTGGTACACGACTGGTGAGTGGATGGACCTGCTTGCGAACAATGTGGTCGTGATCGCCAGTTGGTACTGGATGGCTTCTTGGCTGGGTCTTGGCTTGTTTTTGAGCTGCTATTCCTTCGTCATGGCATGCTCAGCGGCCATGTTTATCTGTGTCTTTTTTGTCCAGCACAACTTCAGTGGGTCCTACACCAGTGGAACGGAAGGCTGGAGCTATTTCAAAGGAGCCATTGAAGGCAGCAGCAACCTTGTGTTGCCAGGTTTCTTGAACTGGTTTACCGCTGATATCGCCTTTCATTCAGTCCATCATCTTTGTGAGCGTATTCCGAATTACAGGCTCAGGGAGTGCCATCTTTTGCATTCAGAACTGCTGAAGCGATGCACCTATCTGAGGCTCAGCGACATTCCTCGCTGCTTTGACCTCATCCTTTGGGACTCCAATGAGCTGGAACTGGTCAGCATTCATCAGGCCCAGATGAAAGCTTCGTAGTCGTTTTTTGCCATAGAAAAAGGGCAGTGGAGATCCACTGCCCTTTTATCAGCTGTTAAGTAGCTGGTTTACTTGTTGGTCAGGACAGGTTCACGTTCAGACTTCACTTTGGCCTTTTGGCTGCCAACGCGAATTCCTCCCTTGATGGTGCTAACGGCAAGCATCGCATTCACTTCACCGTCTTCACGTACGGCACTTGGAACGGGCTTGTATCCCTGGGGTGCCAGGGCGTTGCCACGCAGAACAGAGCCGAGGGTGAGCAAGGTGAGCTTGAGCTGCTGCCATGGATTCATCGCCACCACTCGCTTGTAGAGGTAGCTGTCGAAGGTCAGGCGCTGCACATCTTTGTCGTCGCACATCTCGACGAAGGCTTCACGGGCAGCATCGTTCCGGTAGAAGACGTTCTGGAGGATCTCCAGGACCTTGTAGGTTGCGCCGTATTGACGATCCCACTTCTTCAGGTACTTCTTGAGATCAGCTTCTGTGGGGACGCGCTTACCGCCCTGGCTGGCTTCAACGATTTGCTCGGCACACATCCGACCGCTCTTGGCGGCGAAGTAGATGCCCTCACCGGAGCTCTTGGTGACGTAGCCAGCGGCATCGCCCACGAGGGCCATCCGACCCACAACGCGGCGAGGCCGTGGGTGCTCAGGAATCGGGTGGGCTTCCACCTTGATCACCTCGCCATTCACCAGACGCTTTTTGGCGCGCTCGCGGATCCCTTCCTGAAGGCTCTTGATCAGGGACTGGTTTTCCTGCATGGTGCCTGTCCCAACCGCGACGTGGTCGTACTTAGGGAAGACCCAGGCATAGAAGTCGGGGGACACGTCCGTGCCTACATACATCTCAGCGAGACTTTCGTAGTACTTCATCTCCTCCGCAGGCAGCTTGATGCGCTCCTGGAAGGCGATGGCCACGTTGTAGTCGCCGGCATCCATGGCCTTGGCCACGCGGCTGTTGGCACCGTCGGCGCCGATGATCAGATCAACCTCAAGGGTCTTGGTGTCACCTGTTGCCTCGCCCTCGCTGTAGTCGGAGTAAGTGAGGTTGTAAGGGCCTTGGCGATTGGCTCCGGTGTCGATCTTGGTGACGAGACCATTCACCAGGTGGGCACCCAGTTCGGCGGCCCGGTCACGCATGAAGGCATCCATGACCTCCCGGCGGCACATGCCGATGTACTCGTTCTCGTTATCCAAGTTGATGTCCACCTCACGATTGGAGGGGGAGATCATCTTCATGTTGCGGACCTTGCGGTCGATGATCGACTCGGGCAGGTCGAACTCCTCAACCATGCACAGGGGAATAGCTCCGCCACAGGGCTTCGCGTTGTCGAGCTTGCGCTCGAAGATCCAGGTCTCAATCCCTGCTTTGGCCAGAATTTCTGCAGCACAGGAACCACTCGGGCCGCCGCCCACCACCGCGACTCGCAACATCTTGAAACCCGCTCCGCCAGAAGGATGTTGGGCTGAAGCTAACACCGCTGGATCAGCAACCGCTGGCATCTACAGCATCAGCTCGTAACATCACACAACCCCAGTTCCAACGGGAGTTTTTGCTTGCCTAGCCCCGGTCGACTGACCAGTCAGTACAGGGCAGGCTCAAGCAAGGGCGGCGCTGATCGGCCTGGCATGGATGACATACCCCTCGCCAAGCGCACTGTCTCCCCCAGCCTGCAGCGCAAACGCCGGACTCCCGTCGCTTTGGCGAGTGCAGGCGGAGCACTGGTGTTGGTGGGTTCAGTTTTGTATGCGCTGAGGGCTCCGATCCTGCAAAAGCTGGCCCCTGTTCCGGTGGCCGGACTAAGCGCACGGTTGAGCTCCGATGGGCGTCTGCTCGGCCACTTCCCCTATCCCGAGGCCGGCGATGCGGAGTTGATCAGCATTGGCCCGGGCGTCGCGCTGAATGCCCAGGCAGCCGAAGCGCTTCGTGAGATGCGCCGGGCTGCCGATGCCGAGGGTGTGGACCTCAGGGTTTTGAGTGCCTTCCGCTCGATTGCTTTGCAGAAGCAGATCTTTTTTGATGTCAAATCGGAGCGCAACCAAAGCGCCCGTGAACGAGCCCGAGTCAGCGCTCCGCCGGGTTTCTCGGAGCACAGCACTGGTTATGCGGTTGATTTTGGTGATGGCCGCAGGCCAGAGACCCATCTCGCACCGAGTTTTGACAGCACCGAATCTTTTGCCTGGCTCAAGCGCAATGCCAACCGCTTTCACTTCGTTCTCTCGTTTCCTGAGGACAACCGTCAGGGCGTGAGCTACGAGCCCTGGCACTGGCGCTTTGAAGGATCGGCTGATGCTTTGAAGACCTTTGATGCCGCTGGCAAGTTTTCGGATTAATCGATGAGGCCGATTCATGCATGAGGCCGCCATGCCGGAGTTGCTGGCACCGGCCGGCTGTTGGGAGTCCCTGAAGGCTGCCGCTGCCAACGGAGCTGACGCGGTCTACTTCGGAGTCGAGACCTTCAACGCGCGTCTAAGGGCCGAGAACTTCAAGGTTGCTGATCTCCCAGAGGTGATGGATTGGCTGCATCGCCGCGGCCTCAAAGGGTTTCTCACCTTCAACGTCCTGGTTTTTAGCGATGAGCTGACCCGTGCTGCAGAGCTGCTCTTGGCCGCTGAGTCCGCTGGGGTCGACGCCCTGATTGTTCAGGACATCGGGCTTGCTGTGCTGGCACAAGAACTCACCCCAGCACTGGCCATCCATGGTTCGACCCAGATGTCCATCACCAGCGCGGCGGGTGTGGCCATGGCCCAGGAGCTGGGTTGCCAGCGGGTGGTCCTGGCCAGGGAGTTGAGCCTCAAGGACCTTCGACGGATTCAGCAGCAGCTGGTGAAACGTCAGATGGAGATGCCCCTGGAGGTTTTTGTTCACGGCGCACTGTGCGTGGCCTACTCCGGCCAGTGCCTCACGAGTGAAGCCCTCGGTCAGCGCAGTGCCAATCGCGGCGAATGCGCCCAAGCATGCCGGTTGCCCTATGAGCTGATCGTCGATGGAGAGGAGCTGGACCTCGGCGAACAGCGTTATCTCCTTTCACCCCAAGATCTGGCTGCGTGGGAGCTCCTTCCCGATCTGGTCGATGCCGGCGTGGCCAGCCTGAAGATTGAAGGGAGGCTCAAAGATGCCACCTATGTGGCCGCTGTCACCGACGCCTATCGCCAGGGGCTCGATCAGCTTTCTGGCGAACGTGAAGCCGTGTCGCCGGCGGATCAGCTTGAGCTCAGACGCAACCTTGAGTTGAGTTTCTCTCGAGGCCTCAGCACCGGTTGGCTCGCCGGCATTGATCACCGCCTGTTGGTCCATGGGCGTTGGAGCAAAAAACGGGGCCCCTGGCTTGGGCGTTTGGAGCGTGTTGAAGGGGATTGGCTGCTGTTTCGGCGGAGGGTGGATTGCAAGGCCGGAGATGGGCTCGTGCTCGAGGTGCCCAATCCCGATCCCCTTCTGCCTCCCAAAGAAGTGGGGGGCCGTGTGATGGCGATTGAGTCCAGGCCCCGCGGAGGCTGTGCAGTTCGGCTGGGTCCGAAACGAGTGGATCTGAGGGACTTGCGTACTGGCAGCCCTTGTTGGTTGACCAGTGATCCACAGCGAGAAAGTCGCTTCCAACGCATGGCGGACCGCCCGCTTGAGGAGCAGCGGCAACCCCTGGTCCTGAAAGTCTCTGGCACCAGTGGAGAACCCCTCAGGCTTGAGGTCTCGACAGCCTCTGGTGTGGCAGTCGAGGGATGCATGGTTCTCAGCGAGCAGTCCCTGCAGCCCGCCCAAGGCCAGGCCTTGACCCGCCAGCGCTTGATGCAGCAACTCGGTCGCCTCGGCGGAACGCCATGGCGCTTGGAGCGCCTGGAGCTGGAGCTTCAAGACGCTCTGTTTTTGCCAGTTGCTCAGTTGAACCAACTGCGTCGGCAGCTGGTGGACCAGCTCGCTGAACGGCGGATCGAACCCACGACGACACCCATGGCTCTGCAGGAGCAGCGGCCTGTGGCGGCGGCTTTGGCGTCGCTGATGCCTTCTGTTGGTTTGGCGCAGACGCAGGCACCGCAGCTATCGGTCCTGGTTCGGGATTTGGAGCAACTGGATGTACTCAGGGACCTCCCCGTTGATCGGGTGATCGTTGATCTCGAACATCCAGCGCAACTGCGCGAGGCTGTGAAACGCGGTAAGGATTGCTGGCCTGGCGGGATCTGGCTAGCGGGTCAGCGGATCTGCAGGCCCGATGAGTCCTGGAGCTTGGAGCCCTTGATCAGGGCCGAGCCTGATGGCTTCTTGGTGCGCAATGCCGATCAGCTGGAGCGTCTGACGCCCCTTGCCCCTTGCCAAGGCGATTTCTCACTGAACGTCGCCAACCCGATCACAGCCCGTTGGTTGCTCGAGCGTTGGGGACTGGAGCGGCTGACCGCCAGCTATGACCTAGCCCTCGATCAACTCTTGGCCCTCGTGCGGGGATGTCCCCCCGATGCCCTGGAGCTGACCCTGCACCAGCACATGCCGCTCTTTCATATGGAGCACTGCCTGTTTTGCGCCTTTCTCTCTGACGGGCATGACCACACCGATTGCGGCCGTCCCTGTGAGCAGCATCAGGTCCTCCTGCGGGACCGCAGTGGCGCAGAACATCCCCTGCGCGCTGACCTGGGCTGCCGGAACACTCTGTTTAATGGCCGCGCGCAGACTGCTGCCGAGGCCATTCCCCAGTTCCTCGACGCTGGCGTGCGCCACTTCAGGCTCGAATTGCTGCAGGAGAGCCCGGCTGACACTCAGCGACGTGTCGCTCTCTACCGCCAGGCCCTCAACGGAGAGATCAGCGGCCGGATGGTTTGGCAGAGCGAACAGTTGGAAAGTCGACTGGGGGTCACCCGCGGAACCCTCACGGAGCGTCAGTGAGAGGGGAACTTCCGGGTGTGCTGCTGGGATAGATTGCGTTAACGCACCGAAGGGTTCTTTGGTTTTGGTGTGTGGTCGTTCGTCACGAACGTTCCAAACACATCAGCCACGCTGCAAGAGATACCGGCTCTGTTCGATCAGGTTCATCCCTGCGACCTTGCCCATGGGTTTCAGCCACCGTTCCCACGCCAACGCCTGCTCTTGAGTTGAGCGTTGCGGCCGCTAGCTCGAGCTGCGGCGTGCTCCAGCCAGACCATCCCTGACCTCCTCCCTCGAGCCCAACCCATGAGCGGCGAGCATCCCGGAACACCGATTCGCAATATCGCGATCATTGCCCACGTCGACCACGGCAAAACCACCCTGGTGGACGCCCTGCTCGCGCAATCGGGCATCTTCCGCGACAACGAGGCCGTCCCCACCTGCGTGTTGGACTCCAACGACCTGGAGCGTGAGCGTGGGATCACGATTCTCTCGAAGAACACCGCGGTGGACTACGAGGGGATCCGCATCAACATCGTGGACACCCCTGGCCACGCCGACTTCGGCGGTGAGGTGGAGCGAGTCCTCGGCATGGTCGACGGCTGCCTTCTGATCGTTGATGCCAACGAGGGGCCGATGCCCCAGACCCGGTTTGTGCTGAAAAAGGCCTTGGAGAAGGGCCTCAGGCCGATCGTGTTCGTCAACAAGATCGACCGCGCCCGCGTTGACCCCGAGCAGGCCGTCGACAAGGTTCTCGATCTGTTCCTGGAACTCGGCGCTGACGACGACCAGTGCGACTTCCCCTACCTGTTCGGTAGTGGCATGGGCGGCTACGCCAAGCCCGACATGAAGACCGAGAGCGAGAACATGCGTCCGCTCTTCGACGCGATTCTGCGCCATGTTCCGCCCCCGGTCGGTGATCCCGAGAAGCCCCTGCAGCTGCAGGTAACCACCCTCGACTACAGCGATTTCCTCGGCCGGATCATGATCGGCCGGATCCACAACGGCACCATCAAAGGCAACCAGCCCGTCGCCCTGTTGCGTGACGATGGCAGCGTCAAGCGCGGTCGCATCAGCAAGCTTTTGGGTTTCCAGGGCCTCCAGCGCGTCGAGGTCGAAGAAGCCCGCGCAGGTGACCTGGTCGCCGTCTGCGGTTTTGACGAGGTGAACATCGGCGAAACGATCGCCTGCCCCGATGAGCCCCAGGCTCTGCCCCTGATCAAGGTGGATGAGCCCACCTTGCAGATGACCTTTGTGGTCAACGACTCCCCCTTCGCCGGCAAGGAAGGCAAGTTCGTCACCAGCCGTCAGGTGCGCGATCGTCTGAACAAGGAGCTGCTGACCAACGTTGCACTGCGGGTTGAAGACACCGATTCCCCTGACCGCTGGGCCGTCAGTGGCCGCGGTGAGCTGCACCTGGGAATCCTGATTGAGACCATGCGCCGCGAGGGCTATGAGTTCCAGGTCTCTCAGCCTCAGGTGATCTTCCGCACCATTGATGGCACCCCATCGGAGCCATACGAAACCCTGGTGCTGGATGTGCCTGAGGAGTCCGTTGGTGCCTGCATCGAGAAGCTCGGCGTCCGCAAGGCCGAGATGCAGAACATGGAGAACACCAACGACGGCCGCACCCAGCTGGAGTTCGTGGTGCCCTCCCGTGGCCTGATTGGTTTCCGCGGTGAGTTCATCCGCGCCACCCGTGGTGAGGGGATCATGAGCCATTCCTTCCTGGACTACCGCGCGATGCAGGGTGACTTCGACACCCGTCGCAACGGTGTTCTGATCGCCTTCGAGGAAGGCACGGCCACCTTCTATGCCCTGAAGAACGCCGAGGACCGTGGTCAGTTCTTCATCAGCCCGGGAACCAAGGTCTACAAGGGGATGATTGTTGGCGAGAACAACCGCCCCCAGGATCTTGACCTGAACGTCTGCAAGACCAAGCAGCTCACCAACATGCGCTCGGCCGGTGCGGAGGAGCTCGACACCCTCCAGGCCCCGATGCAGATGACCCTGGAGCGTGCCCTGGAGTACATCGGCCCCGACGAGATGCTCGAGGTCACTCCGGAGTCCATTCGTTTGCGCAAGCTGCCGGCGAAAAAGCCTGCGAAGCGTTGACCCAGTACCTCGATCCAGAGGAAACCAGCCTGATGCGCGATCCCCGTTTTGGGGAAGCCGTCAGGCTTTTTAATGCCGGCGAGTGGTACGCCTGCCACGACGGTTTTGAAGAGCTCTGGCATGAAACCCAAGGGCCGTGTCGGCGGACCCTGCAGGGCATTCTTCAGATTGCGGTGGCGCATCACCACCTTGATCGCGGCAATCAGCGCGGTGCGATGGTTCTGTTGGGCGAGGGGCTTGGGCGCCTGCAGGGGGCAGGGGCGGTGCAGTTCAACCTGGCCTTGGATCCCCTGCGCCAGGCCGCCCGCGACCGACTCTTGGCCCTGCACGAGAACCGTTCTCTCGAGTCCCTCCCCATTCCCATGCTCGCCACCGTTCGTGCTGATTCCTGAGGTGCTCAGCGGAGCACGGCGATACGATGGGGCTTATCGCGTTGCACGAGTGGGCTTGGCCGCAGATCGCAGCACTGCCCGTCTCCGGAGCAGCCTCCTGAGCATTCGCCTTCCCCTCAGCGTTGCCGCCAGCCTTGGCTTTTTAAGCCTCTGCAGCCTTCCGGCCTGGTCCCAGGCTGTGGTGCCAGCGGCTGAAGTCATCAGCGTTGAAGAGGTGGAGGAGAGCAGCGTTGAGTTAGAAGGCGCCTCCCCGATTCCCACCAAGCCGCTTCGAATCAACACCGGTTTGGTGACCATCGAGTCCGACCAGCAGCAGGCAGATCAGCAGACCGGCGTGATCACGGCCCGCGGCAATGTTCGAATCGTCTATCCCGATGAGCGGGTGGTTGCGACTGCACGCCAGGCCCAGTACTTCAGCAACGAGGGACGGGTTGTCTTAAGCGGGGATGTGGACATTCTTCAGGACGGCGGCAATTGGTTGCGGGCTGAGCAGGTCATCTACCTGGTGGATAGTGAGCGGATGCAGGCCATCCCAGCGCGCGGACAGCAGGTCTTCAGTCGCGTCGTCCTGCAAACCATTCCTAGCTCGGGCCCTGAGACGCCATGAGCCTGGTTCTTGACCGCGTCGCCCTGACGATCGGGGGGCGCCCCCTGGTCAAAGAGGTCAGCCTCAACCTCAATCCAGGTGAGGTGGTGGGTTTGCTCGGGCCAAACGGTGCAGGAAAAACCACCACCTTCAATTTGGTGACCGGATTGCTGCGTCCCGATTCAGGGGCGGTGACCATGGACGGCACCTGCGTGGCTGATTTTTCGATGCCGGAGCGCGCGCGCCTGGGCATCGGTTATCTGCCCCAGGAGGCCAGCGTCTTCCGAAGCCTGAGCGTTCAGGACAACCTGCTGCTGGCTCTTCAAGAAAGTGGGGCTTCCAAGGAGCAGCGACGGGAGCGGGTGGAGCAGTTGGTCGAGGACTTCCACCTCAAGCCGTTTCAACACCGCCTGGGCTACCAACTCTCCGGTGGTGAACGGCGACGCTGCGAAGTCGCACGGGCCCTTGCCGTGGGGCAAAGCGGTCCGCAATACCTGTTGTTGGATGAACCGTTTGCCGGCGTCGATCCTCTCGCTGTGTCCGATCTACAAACCTTGATTGCTGGTTTGCGAGATCGAGGCATGGGCGTTCTGATCACGGACCACAACGTGCGAGAGACCCTCTCGATCACTGACCGCGCCTACATCCTTACGGAGGGAAGCATCTTGGCCAGTGGTCCCTCCCGGGAGATGGCCAATGACCCTTTGGTGCGTCGCCACTACCTCGGAGAGGACTTCCGGCTGTGACGATCGCCCCGACCTGGACTGAGCCGTTGCGCCGGCAGTCCCAAAAGCTGCAGCGTCAGTGGAGATCCCTTCCTCTGTTGGATCGCTGGCTGTTTGCCGAGATGCTCGGGCCGTTGCTCTTTGGCATCGCTGCCTTTACGGCGGTTTCTTTGTCGGTCGGGGTGGTCTTTGAGCTAGTCCGCAAGGTGGCGGAAGCTGGCCTCCCGCTTTGGGCCGCTGGCAAAGTTCTTGCCCTCCGCATGCCGGGTTTCCTCGTTCTGTCGTTCCCGATGGCGACGTTGATGGCCACCTTGTTGGCCTTCAGTCGTCTCTCCGGAAGCAGCGAACTCACGGCCTTGCGCAGTATCGGCGTGAAGACCTGGCGCATGGTCGTCCCCGCCCTGGTCATGGCTGCCCTGATGACGGTGCTGACGTTCGTCTTTAACGATGTCATCGTTCCAAGTGCGAACTATTCAGCCTCGAACGTTCTCGACAGTGCCCTTGGGCGTGCCCTCTCCGCACAGACCGGTAAAAACGTCGTCTATTCCCGCTTCGGCCGGATCACCCCCAAGGAACCCGGTGGGAATGCCGGAGAGGGTTTGACCCAGCTTTTCTATGCCAAGGAATTCAAGAATGGAGAAATGCAGGGGGTCACCCTGCTCGATTTCTCCCGTGAAGACCAACAGCAGGTCCTGACGGCCAACACCGCGGTCTGGGATGAGAACAGGGCGATGTGGGAGTTCCGGAACGGCCGCATCCTCAATATCGACGCCGCGAACAACTTCACCACCTCGGCCAACTACACGAGCTACTACTACCCATTCACTCGGGCACCGCAGGATGTGGGAATGCTTCCCAGTGATGCGGCCCAGATGACCGTGGCCCAGGCGCGCCGTGCCGAAGCCTTGCTGATTCAGGCGGGTGATCAAAAGGAAGCGCGCCGCCTACGGGTTCGCATCCAAGAGAAATTTGCCTTCCCCGCGATTTGCCTGGTGTTCGGTTTGATTGGCAGCAGCCTTGGGGTCAGGCCCAATTCCCGCACGAGCCGAAGCCAGGGCTTTGGCATCAGCGTCCTGTTGATCTTTGGCTACTACTTGATGTCATTCATCTTTAGCTCTCTTGGCATCAAGGGCACCCTTTATCCGTTTTTCGCAGCCTGGCTACCGGTCCTGATTGGTCTCGGTGGCGGTCTTGTTCTGCTTCGCAAGGCAAGCCGCTGATCCTGTCGCTGGCGCGGCAGACTGGTGCACATCTTTGATCTCGTCAGCGGTTTCGTGACCGATCCGGTTCTTGCGCTTGGCCTTTCAGCCTTCGCGCTGCTGCTCCTGGCCCTTCCCCTGTCGTTCTGGAGCGTGAGTGGTGCCGGTCAAGGCAGCACCGTTGTTCGTCTTCTGGTGGCGACGGCCAATTTGGCGTTGACCGCCCAGTTGGTCTTGCGCTGGTGGCAGTCGGGTCACTTCCCGATCAGCAATCTTTACGAATCGCTCTGCTTCCTGGCTTGGGCCTGCACCCTGACTCAATTGCTGGTGGAGCGCACCTACCGCTCCCCCCTGGTGGCGGCATCCGCCACGCCGATGGGTCTGGGCTGCGTGGCCTTCGCCTCCTTTGCCCTGCCTGATCAACTGCAACAAGCGGCACCACTGGTCCCCGCCTTGCGCTCCAGTTGGTTGGTCATGCACGTCAGCGTGATCATGGTCAGCTATGCCGCCTTGCTGGTCGGATCCCTGCTGTCGATGGCGGTTCTCTTCACAGATCGCGGCCAAGCCTTGGAACTGCGCAGTAGTTCCATTGGCAGCGGTGGTTTTCGCCAAGCGCGGCTGGCCGCTGATGGAGCACCCGCCGACCTCTCCTTGAGCAGTGCGTCCCTGTCATTGAGCGAGCAGCTCGACAGCCTCAGCTACCGCACCATCACCGTCGGTTTCTTGTTGCTGTCCGTTGGCATCGTCAGCGGTGCGGTCTGGGCCAATGAGGCCTGGGGAAGCTGGTGGAGTTGGGATCCCAAGGAAACTTGGGCCTTGATTTGTTGGCTGGTGTACGCCGCTTATTTGCACACCCGCCTGAGCCGTGGCTGGCAAGGACGTCGCCCTGCACTGGTTGCTGTGGCTGGATTTGTTGTGATCTGCGTCTGCTACATCGGTGTCAACTTGCTGGGCATTGGTTTGCACAGCTATGGCTGGTTTTTTTAGCTGACTTGCGCTGCTAGATAGGTCCACTTAAGACACAAAAAAGCCCCGGCATGCCGGGGCTTTCGCGTTGGACTCTTTGGGAAGCTCAGGGACGCTTGCTGTTGCGAATGCCGGTGATGGCGTCGGCGTAGCTGGGCTGGTTGAACACGCCAGAGCCGCTGACGATGGCGTTTGCGCCAGCTTCGATCACTTTCCAGGCGTTCTCGGCCTTGATGCCACCATCGACTTCGATCCAGGGATCGAGGCCCTTGTCGTCGCACATCCGACGCAGGTCACGGATCTTTTGCACCTGGCTTTCGATGAAGCTCTGGCCACCGAAACCGGGGTTGACACTCATCACCAGCACCAGATCGCAGAGCTCGAGGCAGTACTCGAGGGTGTCAATCGGGGTGCCGGGGTTAAGGACAGCGCCAGCCATCTTGCCGAGGTCTTTGATTTGACCGAGGTTGCGGTGCAGGTGCGGGCAAGCTTCGACTTGGACGGAGATGATGTCGGCACCGGCCTTCGCGAAGTCAGGGACGTACTTCTCGGGCTCGACGATCATCAGGTGAACATCGAGGGGCTTCTTGGTGACCGGTCGCAGGGCCTCGACGATCATCGGTCCGATGGTGATGTTGGGGACAAAGCGTCCGTCCATCACATCCACGTGGATCCAGTCCGCACCCGCCTCATCCACAGCGCGTACGTCATCACCTAGCCGGGAAAAGTCCGCGGAGAGGATCGAAGGGGAGATCACCAGTGACTTGGTGCTCATGGGCGCAACCGCGGCTGAACAGGGTTCGATTGTAGGAATCACCCTGGCTGCCCTTCAGGCCAAAGACGGAACTCGGTTCACCAGGAAGCACTGATACAGTGAGCGGCGCTTAAAGCCCGAGAGGCCCTGCTGCCGCTGGACTTCCACTCAATGATCGGCTCTATGGGCCGTCAGCGCAGTGTCCCAGCCCCCCAGATGCCTCTCTGCGCTTCATCCCTTCCCATCGCCGGACCGCCGTGGATCGCACCCTGATTCAAGAAATTCTCGAGGTTGTTGAGCAGGCAGGCATTGCTTCCGCCAAGCTCACCGGCATGGGCCTCAAGAACGAGGCAGACGCAGCCGCCGTGGAGGCGATGCGTGAGCGCATGTACAAGATCCAGATGCAGGGCCGCATCGTGATCGGCGAGGGTGAGCGCGACGAAGCTCCCATGCTGTACATCGGCGAAGAAGTGGGCAGCGGCACCGGCCCTGGCGTTGACTTCGCTGTCGATCCCTGCGAAGGCACCAACCTGTGTGCCAACAGCCAGCGCGGCTCCATGGCCGTTCTCGCCGCCTCCGATCGCGGTGGCTTGTTCAACGCCCCCGACTTCTACATGAAGAAGCTGGCTGCTCCCCCGGCAGCCAAGGGCAAGGTTGACATCAACAAGTCGGCCACTGAAAACATCAAGATCCTGAGCGAGTGCCTCGGCCTCCCCGCTGACGAGCTGGTGATCGTGGTCATGGACCGTGCCCGCCATAAAGACCTGATCAAAGAGATCCGTGCGACCGGCGCTCGCGTCCAGCCCATCTCTGATGGTGACGTCCAAGCTGCCATCGCCTGCGGCTTCGCTGGCACCGGCACGCATTGCCTGATGGGCATTGGCGCCGCTCCCGAAGGTGTGATCTCAGCCGCTGCTCTGCGCGCCCTGGGTGGTCACTTCCAAGGTCAGCTGGTTTATGACCCTGCAGTGGCTCAGACCTCCGAATGGGAAGGCCTGACCAAGGAAGGCAACCTGGCCCGACTGGCCGAGATGGGCATCACCGACCCCGATCGCGTCTACGAAGCCAATGAGTTGGCCTGTGGTGAGAACGTCGTCTTTGCTGCCACCGGTATCACCGACGGTCTGCTGTTTGACGGCGTCAAGTTTGAGAAGGACTGCACCCGCACCAGCTCCCTGGTGATCAGCACCCTCGACAACACCGCCCGCTTCACCACCACGGTGCACATCAAGGACGGCGCCCAGAGCATCGCTCTGCGCTGATCAATCGATCAGTTCAAGCCGGGTCTTCTCGCGGAGTCCCGGCTTTCTTTTTAGCCGTTCCTGTTGCGCACCCCAGGGTCAACCTTCATGCACATCGCCGTCGTCGGACTCAGTCACCGAACGGCCCCGGTTGAGATCCGGGAACGTCTCAGCATTGCTGAGCAGAGCATGGAGGACTCCCTCCAGCGCCTTCGGGCGGATGAGCAGGTCCTCGAGGCCTCGATTCTGAGCACCTGTAATCGTCTCGAGATTTACACCCTGCTTCGCAACCCTGAGCAGGGGGTTTCAGCCGTTGGCAGTTTTCTCTCTCAGCATTCCGGACTTGAGCTCTCTGAGCTCATGCCCCATCTTTTCGCCTACCACCACGAAGAAGCCATCGGGCATCTGATGCGCGTGGCGGCCGGCCTGGACTCCCTGGTCCTTGGTGAGGGTCAGATCCTCTCCCAAGTCAAAAAGATGTACCGCTTGGGCCAGGAGCATCGCTCCATTGGTCCGATCCTCAACCGGCTGCTCAACCAGGCCGTCAGCACTGGCAAGCGAGTGCGCTCTGAGACCAATCTTGGTACCGGCGCTGTGTCCATTAGCTCCGCCGCCGTCGAGCTCGCCCAGCTCAAGGTCGGTCAGGCCCGGGGCATTGATGATCTGGTTCCCCTGGATCAAGAACAAATCGCCGTGGTGGGCGCCGGTCGAATGGCCCGGCTATTGCTCCAACATCTCCAGGCCAAGGGGGCGAGCGGCGTCGTTCTGTTGAACCGCACCGTATCCCGCGCCGAGGAGATGGCGGCTGACTTCCCAGCTCTGCCGGTCCAGTGCCGTCCCCTCACCGATCTGAACCACTGCCTGAGCACCTGTTCACTGGTCTTCACCAGCACGGGTGCAGACGATCCGATCATCACTGCCGAGCGTCTTGGCCAACTGAACCGGCGCTCTTCACTGATGTTGGTGGACATCGGTGTCCCACGGAACATCTCTGCTGATGTCTCGGAGCTGAGCGGCATCGCGGCCTATGACGTTGATGACCTCCAGGAGGTCGTGGCCCGTAATCAGGAAGCCCGCCGTGAGATTGCAGCGGAGGCCGAGGGGATGCTCCAGCAAGAGGGTCAGCAGTTCATTGAGTGGTGGGACGGACTCGAGGCCGTTCCAGTGGCCAACAGGCTGCGAATGCAACTGGAGTCATTCCGCGAGCAGGAGCTTCAAAAAGCCTTGAGTCGGATGGGTCCAGATCTTTCAGCGCGGGAGCGGAAGGTCGTGGAAGCCTTGAGCAAAGGCATCATTAACAAAATCCTGCACGGACCGGTTACGAAATTGCGGGCACCCCAACCCCGTCAACAGCGCCACCAGGCCATGAAGGTCGTTCAGGACCTCTTCGATTTGGATGACCTGCAGAGCTGAGATCAGCTTGGTTTTTCCAGGGATCGAGGCTATTGCGGCAAAACCCGTACCAATTCCCGCCAATCTGCTCCAAAAGTCTTGGAGCGGCCTCAAGAATCGCTTAACGTCGCCGTGCTTTTAGGCGTAGAGGGAAGCGATGAAGCGAGTTCTGGCGATCATTCTGGGCGGTGGCGCGGGCACCCGCCTTTACCCTCTGACCAAGATGCGGGCGAAGCCCGCCGTTCCCCTGGCCGGCAAATATCGCCTGATTGATATCCCCATTAGCAATTGCATCAACTCGGACATCAACAAGATGTACGTGTTGACCCAGTTCAATAGCGCTTCACTCAACCGCCACCTCAGCCAGAGTTACAACCTCTCTTCCGGATTCGGCCAGGGTTTCGTGGAAGTGCTGGCGGCCCAGCAAACCCCTGAGAGTCCCAGTTGGTTCGAGGGAACTGCCGATGCAGTGCGGAAGTACCAGTGGCTTTTCCAGGAATGGGACGTCGACCACTACCTGATCCTCTCCGGTGACCAGCTCTACCGGATGGATTACAGCGAGTTTGTCAATCACCACATCGCTACCGGTGCCAACGTCAGCATCGGAGCGTTGCCCGTGGATGCGTCTCAAGCAGAAGCCTTTGGCTTGATGCATACCGATGAGAAGGGCAAGATCCGCGAGTTTCGAGAGAAGCCCAAGGGTGATGCTCTCAAGCAGATGTGGGTTGACACCTCACGCCTGGGCCTCTCCGCTGACGAAGCCGAGAAGCGTCCCTACCTCGCTTCCATGGGGATCTATGTCTTCAGTCGCGAGACCCTGTTTGACCTCCTGGCCAAGAACCCCAGCGCAACCGACTTTGGTAAGGAGCTCATCCCGGCTGCTCTGGAACGGGGCGACCACATCCAGAGCTACCTCTTTGATGACTATTGGGAAGACATCGGAACCATCGGTGCCTTCTACGAAGCCAACCTGGCCCTGACTGATCAACCGAACCCCGCCTTCTCGTTCTACGAGGAATCCTTCCCGATCTATACCCGTCCTCGCTACTTGCCCCCCAGCAAGTTGCTGGATTCTCAGGTCACCCAATCGATCATTGGCGAAGGTTCGATCCTCAAGGCCTGCAGCGTTCACCACTGCGTCCTCGGTGTCCGCAGCCGTGTTGAGGAGGATGCGGTCCTCCAGGACACGTTGGTGATGGGCAATGACTTCTTCGAGTCGTCCTCTGATCGCAATGCCCTACGTCATCGGGGCGGCACCCCCGTGGGCGTTGGCCGTGGAACCACGGTGAAGCGCGCGATCCTCGACAAGAACGCCCGCATCGGTGACAACGTCACCATCGTCAATAAGGACAACATTGACGAAGCGGATCGGCCTGAGCTCGGCTTCTACATCCGCAACGGCATTGTTGTTGTTGTGAAGAACGCCACCATTCCTGACAACACTGTCATCTAGTCCTGACCCCACGGACTTGGCTAAACCTCCCTGGACATCCAGGGAGGTTTTTTGTGCCTGTTCTCCCTGTTTCAGTGTTCCCCAACATCCGTTCACGCATCCAGAGGGCTCCGCCAGACTGGTGACATCGGACACATCAAAGCTCCATGGACAAGGCCCATTTCGGCTTGATCGGTCTCGGTGTGATGGGCGAGAACCTGGTGCTCAACGCTGAGCGCAATGGCTTCTCAAGCGTGGTCTACAACCGCACGTACGCCAAAACAGAAGAATTCCTGGCCGGCCGTGGAGCGGGGAAAAACATCGTTGGCTCCTCCAGCCTGGAGGACTTTGTCAGCAAGCTTCAGCACCCCCGCCGGATCCTGATGATGGTCAAGGCCGGTCCAGCGGTGGATGCGGTCATCCAAGAGATCTCCCCCTACCTCGAAGCCGGTGATCTGTTGATCGATGGCGGGAACTCCGAATACCGCGACACCGAGCGCCGTGTGGCTGAGCTGGAGAGCAAGAGCTTTGGCTTTATCGGGATGGGTGTCTCCGGTGGAGCTAAGGGGGCTCTGGAGGGGCCGAGCATGATGCCCGGTGGGACCAAGGCCTCCTACGACGCCATCGAGAGCTTGGTCTGCAAGATGGCCGCCCAGGTGGAGGACGGTCCCTGTGTCACCTACATCGGCCCCGGCGGTTCCGGCCACTTCGTTAAAACCGTCCACAACGGCATTGAGTACGGGATCGAGCAGATCCTTGCCGAGGCCTACGACCTGCTCAAGCGTGTGGGCGGTCATGACGGCACCCAAATGGCTGAGATCTTCCGCCACTGGAACGGCACAGAAGAGCTGGCCTCTTATCTCGTTGAGATCACCGAGGTCTGCTTGCGCACGAAGGACCCCAGTGATGGGACTGATCTAGTCGAGAAGATCGTCGATCAGGCCGGGCAAAAGGGCACCGGACTCTGGACCGTGGTCAGCGCGCTTCAGATGGGTGCCTCGGTCCCCACGATCTACGCCGCACTGAACGGCAGGGTCATGAGCTCGATGAAGTCTCAGCGCACGGCGGCTGAATCAATCCTGCATGGACCGGCTGTCAAAGGGTTCGACCTCGTCAATGCCGCCGATGGAACAGGTCCCCTGATGGATGCCGTCGTCCTGGCCTGTGTGGCGAGCTATGCCCAGGGGATGGAGCTGCTGCGGATCGCTTCCGCCGAGCATGACTACAACCTCAACATGCCCTCCATTGCTCAGATCTGGAAGGGGGGTTGCATCATCCGCGCGCGCCTGCTCAAGCGCATTCAAGATGCCTTCAACGCCGATCCTCAATTGGTGAATCTGTTGATCGACCCCTGGTTTGCCGAGCAGGTCAACCGACGCCTGCCGGGTTTGGCCAAGGTGGTCGCTGGAGCTGCAGAAGCGGGGATCCCCGTGCCCTGCCTCAGCAGCACGCTCGACTACATCAACAGCTATCGCACGGCTCGTCTTCCCCAAAACCTGGTGCAGGCCATGCGCGATTGCTTTGGCTCGCACACCTATCAACGGGTGGATCAAGAGGGCACCTTCCACACCGAATGGCTCGATTGAGGCAGGGGCAATGACCACCTACCGCATTGAACGGGCACGGGACGCCCAGCATCTGGCCCGGATCGCGGCCCAGACCATTGCCTCCCATCTCGATCTCGCCCTGGATCAACGGGATCGCGCTCAACTTGCCCTCTCAGGCGGCAGTACCCCTGCGGTTGCCTATGGCCTGTTGGGCCAGGAACATCTGCCCTGGGAGCGGGTCGACGTCTTTCTTGGGGATGAGCGTTGGGTGGATGGCGACGATCCCTCTAGCAATGCTCGGATGCTGAGGCAATCTTTGCTGAAGGAAGCGCCGGGCAGCCATGCCGCCTTTCATCCTGTCCCGACGGTTAGTTTGCCGACCCCAGAGGATAGTGCTGCGGCCTTCCAGGCAGCAATCGAGAAGGTCTGTCCTGGCGAACCACCGATCTTTGATCTGATGGTTCTCGGCCTAGGTGAAGACGGTCATACGGCGTCCCTCTTTCCAGGGACCGAGGCGCCGACCATCACGGATCGCTGGACCGCGATCGGACGGGGTAAAGGGCTCGAGCGCATCACCTTGACTGCACCTGTGCTGAGTGCATCCCGCCAGGTGATTTTCCTGGTGAGCGGCGCGGGCAAGTCTCAGGCCCTGGCACGTCTACTGGATCCCGCGGAATCCCCCCAAAGGACTCCGGCCAAGCTGGTGACTCCTCGCACGGAGGTTCTGGTGCTGGCCGATGAGGCTGCGCTGGAGGGGGTGCCTGCGGCAGGCTGAGGGCATGTCCGCTTGGATCGCGTCCATGGTTGCCCCGCTGGTGCTGGCAAACGGAGCTGACTTCCCGGGATGGCAATCCCTGAACGACACCATCATGGGCGGCCGCAGTCAGGGCCAGTGCAGAGCGACAGCTGATGGCCTGCTGATGGAGGCCTTTGTGGAGTCCGAGGGTGGCGGCTTTGTCAGTTGCCGCTCCCCTGTGCTGGATCCAGCCCGCGATCTCTCGTCCTACGGCGCCATCGAGCTGCAGCTTGATGGCGATGGTCGTCGTTACAAGCTCGCCATCGCTTGCCGCGATGGTGTGGGCGGATTGACTGAGCTGATTCCAGGGGGATTGCGCTGGGTCGCTGAATTCTCAACTCGACCGAGCGGAACCACGGTGGTGACGATTCCGTTCAATCGACTCACTCCCAGCGTGCGTGCGACCCCCATTGGCTTCCCGCTTCGCTTCGATCCCGCTCGTGTGACACGCATCCAGGTCCTTCATTCCAAATTTGGAGACGTGGGTGGCCGGAATCCAGGCTTCCGGCCGGGCCCCCTGCGGCTGCTGATCCGCTCCATTCGTGCAGTGGCCTGATTGACCCGTGGAGTTCGAACCCCTGCTCAGTGAACTGGCCAAGGCGGCTGACGTCTGCCTCAAGCCCTATCGCCATGCCCTTCGTTTCAGTGGTGAGCCTCCGTCAACGGTCGGAGACTGCAGTGACTGCTGTCTGCTGATCGAGGCCCGCGACGCTGAGGGAGTGCGTCACCCAGATCGCGATCTGGAGCTCGAGATCTACCGCAGTGGTGAGGAGCTGAATCTGATGCTGAGCATGGTGGCGGATGAGGAATCACCAATGCTCTGGCACGGCAGCCACCCGGTCTGGATGCAGTCCAACTCTGGAGAACGCTGCGAGCGTCCCAGCGCCGGCGCCCCCCTGGAGGCCCTCTGCCGGCGCATCCGTGCCCTGATTGCCGGCGAGGCTTAGAGGTCGGGCTGGTCTGTGACCGCTCCTTTGCTACTGGAGCTCACTAGCCGGGCGTACTTACCCAGCACACCCGTGCGGTAACGGGGTTCAGGCTTGCTCCAAGCCGCACGACGGGAGGCCAATTCGCTCTCATCAACATTCAGTTGAATCAACAGCTGCTTGGCATCGACCGTGATGCTGTCGCCTTCATGGATCAGGCCGATGTTGCCACCGACGGCAGCCTCTGGGGCCACGTGGCCGATCACCAGGCCGTAGGACCCCCCTGAAAAGCGTCCATCGGTAATCAAGGCCACTTTGTCGAGCAGGCCTTGACCCACGATGGCCGAGGTGGGGGAAAGCATTTCGCGCATGCCGGGACCGCCGACAGGACCTTCGTTGCGCACCACGACCACATCACCCGCATTGATCCGCTTGTCGAGGATGGCCTCGAGGCAGGTCTCTTCACTTTCGAACACCCGAGCAGGGCCGGTGATCACGGGATTTTTGACACCACTGATCTTGGCCACGGCTCCTTCTTGGGCCAGGTTGCCCTTGAGAATCGCCAAATGCCCTTTGGCGTAGAGGGGATTGCTCAGAGGCCGTATGACGTCTTGGTCCGCGGCAGGAACGGATGGCACATTCGCGAGGGTTTCCTTCAGGGTTTTGCCTTCAATCGTGCGGCACTCGCCATGGAGCAGACCTGCATCGAGGAGCAGCTTCATCACCTGGGGGATCCCCCCGGCTTGATGGAGATCGACGGTGACGTAGCGACCGCTGGGCTTGAGATCGCAGATCACCGGGACCCGCTCGCGAATCCGCTCAAAGTCATCGATGCTCAGTTCGACGCCAGCAGTGCGTGCAATGGCCAGTAGGTGCAGGACCGAGTTTGTGGAGCCGCCCACGGCCATGATCACGCTGATGGCGTTCTCGAAGGCCTCACGGGTCAGAAGGTCCAGGGGGCGGATATCGGCCTTGATCGCCTCGACCAGGACCTCAGCACTGCGGGCAGCGCTCTCCGCTTTTTCTGGATCCTCGGCGGCCATGGTCGAGCTGTAGGGCAGGCTCAAGCCCATCGTCTCGATCGCCGCACTCATGGTGTTGGCGGTGAACATGCCGCCGCAGCTCCCCGCACCGGGACAGGCATTTTTTTCGATTTCGGTGAGGCGTTCCTCATCGATCTGGCCACTGGTGAGCTGACCGACGGCCTCAAAGGCACTGACAACGGTCAGATCACAACCGCCCAACTTGCCCGGCTTGATTGTGCCGCCATAGACAAAGACAGACGGGATGTTCATCCGCGCCATCGCCAACATGGCGCCGGGCATGTTCTTGTCACAGCCGCCAACGGCCAGGACCCCGTCCATGGACTCGCCGTTGCACGCCGTTTCAATCGCATCAGCAATCACTTCGCGGCTCACCAGGGAGTACTTCATTCCCTCGGTGCCCATCGAAATGCCGTCGCTGACGGTGATGGTGCCGAACATCTGTGGCATCGCCCCGGCCTCGAGGGCTGCCTGCTCCGCACGCCTGGCTAGGTCATCGAGACCGACATTGCAGGGCGTGATCGTGCTGTAGCCGTTGGCAATGCCAATGATCGGCTTGTTGAAGTCAGCATCCCCAAAACCGACAGCCCGCAACATGGCGCGGTTGGGGGAGCGCTGAATGCCCTGGGTAATCGCGGCGGAGCGGAGCATGGCTGCGGTTTGATCTCAACAGCAACCTACCGAGGAGCCTGATCAGCTCTGGGGGCTTAGGCCTTCGAGTTGCCGGCGAACATCCTCAATCGCTTGGTTCAGTTGCTGAACCTTGTCCTGCAGTTCGTGTTCTCGGACCACGGGGCTTTCGCTGTTGGGGTCGAAGGCCTGCTCGTCGTGATCGGTCAGACGGCTGAGCCGCAGGCTGCGCTCTTGGCGGGTGTGCTGCTGGCGCCGTTCTGCTTCTGAGTAGAGCCACCATGCGAAACCAGCCGCACCAATCACTGCACCAGCCAAGAGGGTGCCCAGAGATCCGGAACCGCCGTCTCGGTTGGACATAGCTGCAGGTCGAGGGTCTGAGGAGTGTGCTCAGCCTACGAAGCCTGACTGCGGCTTGCCATAGAGACGGTCGCCAGCGTCACCCAATCCGGGGAGAATTCGCTGTTGGCCGTCCAACTCCGCATCGATGCAGCCGGTGTAGATGGTGAGATCGCTGTAGCGCTCCCCCAGGGTTTTCAGGCCCGGACTAGCCGCCAGGGCGGAGATCACGCGCACCCGTTGACCTGTGACGCCCTTGGTCTCCAGTTGCTCGAGCACATTCAGCAGGGTGCCGGCGGTTGCCACCATCGGATCAAAGACCAGCACGCCCGCGTTGGCTGGAATGGATTCGGGCAAGCCGTTGAAGTAACAACGGCACCGTCCACTGGCTTCATCCCGTTGCAGGCCCATGTGGGCCACCGACGCACTGGGGATCACTGTCTTCGCCCCGTCCCAGAGGCCAAGACCAGCACGCAGGACGGGAACGGCCAGGACTGGAATCGAACCATCGACGATGGTTCCCTCTGTTTGGGCTAATGGCGTTTGCACCTGAACACGCTGGTAGGGGATCCAGTCGCGCATGGCTTCGTAAGTCAACCAGCGCCCCAATTCCGCCATGGCCGTGGCAAACAACGGCTGTGGCGTGTCCGCATCCCGCAGAAGGGTCAACCAGTGGCCAATGAGTGGATGGGGCGGCACCACCACCCGAAGGGTCTTGCTCATCGGTCGCGCTCCGGTATCCGCCTGCAATAACTTGAGCGCCCAAGCTAAAGCTGCAGTGCGGAACCTCGGAGCTCTTGCTCAGTCGCTCGTGGCCCGGTCGCTCACCGCCCTCGCCCTCTGCCTGGCTGTACTGGTGACGGCCGTTCTGCCTGCTCCCGCTCCGGCCATGGCGATCACAGCCCCGGAGCTTCGGGGTCAGCGCAGTGCTCAGGATCTGCAACCGGACATGCACGGCCGCAACTTGCAACAGCAGGAGTTTTTGAAAGCTTCCATGGAAGGTTTCGACTTGAGCGAAACCGACCTGCGCGGTGCTGTGTTCAACACCGCCAATCTTCAAAAGGCGAACCTCTCCGCAGCGGATCTTGAGGACGTCGTCGCCTTTGCCACCCGCTTTGACAACGCTGATCTCAGTGGTGCTGTCTTTCGCAACGCCATGTTGATGAACAGCAAATTCACCGGTGCCGTCATCGAGGGAACGGACTTCACCGATGCGGTGCTGGATCTTCCTCAACAGAAGGCCCTTTGTGCCCGGGCCAGTGGTGTGAACCCTCGTACCGGAGTCGACACCCGCGAAAGCCTGGCCTGCCGTTAATCAGCGCTTAGGCTCTGGTCTCCGGTTCTTCGGGGGATCAGCCCGAAGAGGAAACGGGGAAAGTCCGGTGAAATTCCGGCGCTGTCCCGCAGCTGTGAAGAGTCCTGACCCCAGGACTCCAGTCAGAACGCCCGCCGGTTCCATCCAAATGACCCCTGGCGCGGACCAGTTCTCTTGATGTTGAAGCGTTTTGGGGCCGCTGCGCTCCTCTTGGCTCCCGTTCTTGCCTCTCCAGCACTGGCCCATCACCCGATGGAGTCCCTGGCTCTTGCACCGTCACCCGTCAGCGGCCTGCTGAGTGGTCTGGCCCACCCGCTGTTGGGGCCGGATCATCTGCTGTTCCTCATGGCCCTGGGTTTGGTTGGGCTACAGCGCTCCATGCGCTGGACCATGGCCTTGCTCGTGGTTGGTTTGTCCGCCAGTGCCCTGGGTCTTTGGCTTCCTGGATTGCCTGGAGCTGAGGCCCTCGTCTCGCTGTCCTTGGTGGTTGAAGGCTTGGTGATCGCAGGACGCTTACCGGCCTTGAGCTTGATCCCTGCTTTTGCTCTGCACGGTTACGTCCTCAGTGCTTCGGTCATCGGTTGGGAGTCCACCCCGATTGCCTTCTATCTGCTCGGTTTGCTTCTGAGCCAAGGCGCTCTTCTTGTGGTGTCCTTGGTGGCCATGCGCCGCGTCAGCCTTGAGATTCAGCCCACCGTTAGACAGTTGTTGGCTGGTGTGATGGTCGGCATTGGCGCTGCCTTCACCTGGACTGCCCTTCTGGCCTGACGATGACTGCGGCTCCTGCATCCCGCCTACCGGTCACCGTCGTGACCGGATTCCTTGGCGCTGGTAAGTCCACGCTGCTGCGCCAACTGCTCGTCTCCAGTGGCCTCCGACTCGCCGTTCTGGTGAATGAGTTCGGTGAGGTCGGGATCGATGGCGACTTAATTCGTAGCTGCGGCTTTTGCCCCGAGGACGAGCTCGAGGGCCGTGTGGTCGAACTGGCCAATGGTTGTCTCTGCTGCACTGTTCAAGATGAGTTCCTGCCGGTGATGCAGCAGCTCCTTCAGCGGGCCGATCAGCTCGACGGCATCGTGGTTGAGACGAGCGGCTTGGCCTTACCTGTTCCGCTTGTCCAGGCCTTTCGCTGGCCCGAGATCCGCACCAGAACTCGGGTGACCGGTGTGGTGACGGTGGTCGATGGGGAGGCTCTCAGTGGCGGCAGCGTCGTTGCTGATCCCGCGGCCCTTGAAGCGCAACGTCAAGCGGATCCCAGCCTGGATCACCTCAGCGACATCAATGCGCTTTTTGAGGACCAACTCGAGGCCGCGGACCTCGTGCTGATGAGCCGGGCTGACTGCCTCAGTGATGAGGCCATTGGCGCCCTGCAAACGCGCTTGAGCGCCAAGCTCCGCAGCGGGGTCTCCGTCCTGCCCATGGCCCGTGGCAATGTTCCCGCCGCCCTGCTGATGGGACTGGATCGCCCGGAACACGAGGACCATCACCACGACCACGACCACGACCACGACCACGACCACGACCATCACGACCACACCCACGTGGCGATGGAGTCCATGGCTTTGGACTGGAAGGGATCGACCAGCAAGGCACAGCTGGAATTGCTTCTTCCGGCTGTGATCGCTGAGTACGGTCTGCTCAGGCTGAAGGGACGGGCTTGGCTGCCTGGAAAAAGCCACCCCCTCCAGATCCAGGCCGTGGGCCCACGGTTGGAGTGTTGGTTTGACACCAGCTCCCGATTGGATCGGCCCGAGATCGACGGGCTGGAGCTGGTCGCCTTAGGCCTTTCCTTGGACAGCTCAAAGCTCAAGGAAAAGTTGAGCGCGGCCCTTTCCTAATCGAGCGGCAGGTCTCCCTTCGCACAGATTCCGTCCCAGCAGAGCGCCTGGTGGGACCTCCAGCTGGGTTGCACCAGGCGTCTGGTTCCTTGGGCTTCCTGGAGTTCGATCCGACCTCGTCCGTCATGGCGGAAGTCGAAGCGACGGCGACCCACCTGCAGCCACCAGTGCTCACCGAGCCGCTCGACGGTCATCGTGCAGGGAAGCCAGGCACTGGAATCGAGGCGGCATTCCAAGGGCACTGTGAACGGCTCACCGGCCTGGGCTGCGGTCTGACAGGCCAGGGCGGCGCAGGCCGTCAGCAGCGAGGGCAGCGGATGCAGGTGGTTCATGGCGCCCCGTGGGACCACCACCAACCTGATCACGCAGAGGCTTGGCGACAGCCGGCCTGCCAAGATTTAACAAACCCCACCTAGAGCTCAGGTGCCCGTCTTCTCTGCCCGTGTGTTGGTCTCCCTGAGGCCCTCCGTGCTCGATCCCGCCGGTGAAGCCACCCGAGCCGCCGCATCACGCTTGGGTGTAGACGGCATTAGCAAGCTGCGGATTGGCAAAGCTGTCGAGGTGGAACTGACTGCCCCCGACGCCCAGACCGCACGTCAGCAGCTGGAGCTCTTGAGCGACCGGCTCTTGGCCAATCCTGTTATCGAGGACTGGAGCCTCGAGCTCAAGGACGACTCCAACGCAGGAGCCTGAGCAATGACCCTCGGCGTAGTCGTCTTTCCCGGGTCGAATTGTGACCGGGACGTTCAGTGGGCAGCCCAGGGCTGCCTCGGCATTGAGACCCGTTTCCTGTGGCATGAAGAGCGGGATCTGAGCGGACTCGATGCCGTGGTGATTCCCGGTGGCTTCAGTTATGGAGACTATCTCCGTTGTGGGGCCATCGCTCGCTTTGCCCCTGTGCTGGAGGAGGTCGTTGCTTTCGCGAACCGAGGCGGGCGCGTACTGGGGATCTGCAACGGCTTCCAGGTGCTGACGGAGATGGGATTGCTCCCTGGTGCCCTGACCCGAAACCAAAAACTGCACTTCATTTGTGAACCCACTGATTTGCGGGTTGAACCCGGCCAGTGCAGTTGGCTTCAGGGCTATACCAGCGGCGAAGTGGTGAACTTCCCCATCGCCCACGGTGAGGGCCGCTACCAGGCCGATCCTGATCAACTCAAGGTTCTGGAGGATCAGGGCCAAGTGGTCCTGCGGTACTGCCGCAATCCGAATGGTTCGATGGCTGATGTGGCAGGCCTGACCAATGCCAAGGGGAATGTGCTCGGTCTGATGCCTCACCCTGAGAGAGCCTGTGATCCCGCGACAGGTGGTGTGGATGGTCGTCGCTTGTTGGGCAGTTTGCTGGGATGACGCTCTGGGGCCGCCGTGAGCTGCTCCTTGGGGCGGTGACGGCGGCTGCCCCACTGGCTGCCCTCGCCGCCGGGGCGACGTTCCAGACCAGTCCTGCACCCCTGAAACAGGGGGCGCGCATCGCGGCGCTTGCGCCAGGCACCTGGCTTGAGCGGACAGATCCCATGCTTGAGGGACTGCGGCGGCGCTGCCAGCAAGAGGGCTGGGTGTTGTTAACGCCTCCTGAGTTAGGCGGTCAATGGCGATGGTTTTCGGCGACGGATCAGCAGCGGGCCTCGGCCCTTCGTCAGGCCTGGCTTGATCCCTCCATCGATGCCCTGTTCCTGGTCGGGGCCGGCTGGGGGAGTGCTCGCGTTCTCGAACAGGGTTGGTCGATCCCGCCTGGACCACGCTGGTGCGTTGGCTTCTCTGACTGTTCTGCCCTGCTTCTGGCTCAGCTGGCGGCTGGCAGTTCTGGGGCTATCCATGGCTGGTTCGGTGGCTCGGATCAGCAGTGGCGGCGCCTTGCGGCCCTGTTAAAGGGGATGAACGTTCCGGCCTTGCATGGTCAAGGGCTGCGTCCCGGCTTGGTTCAGGGACCGTTGGTGGTGAGCAACCTCACCATCGCCACCAGTTTGATTGGGACGCCATGGCTGCCCTCGCTTCGGGGCACGATTCTGGTGTTCGAGGACACCGGTGAAGCTCCATACCGGATCGATCGCCAGCTCACCCAATGGCGCACGTCCGGTCAGCTGGCTGGGGTGCGAGGTATCGGTCTTGGTCGCTTTAGCTGGGCCGAAGATGATGTGCTGCCAGGGGATTTCTCGATGGACGAGATCCTTGAGGAGCGTTTGGGGTCCTTGGGCATTCCCTTGGTGAAGGATCTGCCCGTCGGCCATGGACGGCCAAACATGGCCTTACCGCTGGGTGTTCAGGCGCGACTGGATGGGGGCAGTGGTCAATTGAGTTTGGTGTCGGCGCACGAGCCAGTGCATCAGCACAAAAAAAGGGGCCGTTAGGCCCCTCAACCCTGCACTGAAGACAGGTTTCAGTTGACGGCGGCGAAGAACTCTTTGCTCTTCACGGGGTCGGGGTTCATGGTCTTCTCGCCAGGGGTCCAGTTGGCGGGGCAGACCTCGTCGGGGTGGTTGCGGATGTGCTGGAAGGCCTGCAGCAGGCGAAGGGTCTCATCAACGCTGCGGCCGACGGGGAGGTTGTTGATGGTGCTCTGCATGATCACACCATCTGGATCGATGATGAAGAGACCGCGCAGGGCCACGCCAGCATCTTCGTCAAGGACTTCATAGGAGCGAGCAATCTCCTTCTTCAGGTCCGCCACCAGTGGGTAGGCGATGTCGCCAAGACCACCGTTCTTACGGTCGGTCTGAACCCAGGCCAGGTGGGAGAACTGGCTGTCCACAGACACGCCCAGCACTTCACAGTTCCGGCTGGAAAAATCGCTGTAGCGGTCGGAGAAGGCGGTGATCTCCGTCGGGCAGACGAAGGTGAAGTCGAGGGGATAGAAGAACAGCACCACGTACTTGCCGCGGTACGAGGAGAGGGTCACCTCCTTGAATTCCTGATCGACCACTGCGGTGGCAGTGAAGTCAGGAGCTTGAAGACCGACGAGCCTCGACATAGTCAGTGAAATGAGTGGTTGAGACAGGCGCGGAAGTGCCGACATTCGGTTAACCCGAACCCGTAACGACTTCCAGTTGTCACCGCAACAATTTATCACGCTTCTCCAGGCCGCAGGTTGCCCCATAGGCTGAGGGCATTACTGAACAGCGCTAATGGCTTGGGATCCGTCGCTGCTGCGGAAATACAACACCACAGGGCATTTTCGGCTGCTCAATCAGCTCCGTGGTGAGTTGAAGGACCAACCGATCCAGCGTCCCCTGGCCACCAGTCGTCCCGAGGCCACTCGCCGCAATCCGGTCCGTCGTCGCTCTGAACCGGATCAGCACATCGCGTCCAGCCCTTCCGCGACCCCTGCGCCTGTCAGGAGCGCTCCAAGCCGTAGCCGTCGCCAGCCTGAGCCCCAGCAACCTGCGATCACAAGCTTTGATCCGATCGTGACCGTGCCAGTTCTTCTGGACGCCTTTCAAGAACCGGATAACTAAGCAGTGACAGGCCTGCGGTACTGGTCTTCGTTACAAACCCTGTTGTTCCTTCATAAACGGGATCTCCTTCAGCTATTCGTTGAGTCAGAGCAGCATCCAATTTCCTCTTGATGACTGAAGCGACGACCTCGACCGCTCCCCTCAAGATCCTGGTTGCTGACGACGAAGAAAACATTCGCCGCATCCTGGAAACCCGATTGGTGATGCTCGGCCACGAGATCACCCTGGCTGAGAATGGAGCTCAGGCCCTCGAGCATTTCCGGGCTTCCGAGCCTGATGTGGTGGTGCTCGACGTGATGATGCCCGAGCTCGACGGCTTTGCCGTAACCGAGCGCATTCGCGCTCAGTCAGAGGTTCCGATCATCCTGCTGACCGCCCTGGGTGATGTCGCCGACCGCATTACGGGCCTGCAACTTGGTGCTGACGATTACATGGTTAAGCCCTTCAGCCCGAAGGAGCTTGAAGCGCGGATCCGCTGTGTCATGCGCCGTGTTTCGTCGGTTCAGGCCAATGGAGTGGCTGGTCCGGGGCGCACCGCCCATGTGGTGGTGGTCGGTGACCTCAGTATCGACTTCAACAAGCGTCAGGCCCATCGGGGCGATGAGCGGATCCGCTTAACCGGCATGGAGTTCAATCTGCTGGAGCTGCTGATCAGCCGATCTGGCGAACCGATCAGCCGCCTCGACATGCTCGAGAAGGTCTGGGGCTACAAGCCGGAGCGCTCCTCGGATAGCCGCGTCGTTGACGTGCACATTTCCCGTCTGAGAGCCAAGTTGGAAGACGACCCCGAGAACCCCGAGCTGATCTTGACGGCACGGGGTCTGGGTTACATGTTCCAGCGCATCCCTCAGGCCATGGAGGCCATCAGCGCTTAAAGCGATCCCTGAGGGACTAACCGACCTGGCGGCTGATGAAGCGCCGACACTGATCGATCGCTGCGGCCAGGTTCTCCGCTTGGCTCAGACCGGAGGCTTTCGTGGGAGTGAAGCTGTGGTCTCCGCTTGGCAGCCAGGCCAGTTCAACGGAGGGGGCCAGGGCGTACTGCTCCACTTCGTCTCGCTTGCCGAAGCTGTCTCTCTCCCCCTGGAGAACCAGACAAGGTGAGCGCATCACCTTGAGATGCTCAGTACGCAGGGACTCTGGTTTTCCTGGGGGATGAAAGGGATAGCCAAGACAGAGACAGGCTTGGACCTCTGGCAAGGCATCGATCAGGAGGCTTGCGATCCGGCCCCCGAGGGACTTCCCACCAATGATGAGGCTGCTCTCAGGACTGTGCTGTCGTTCCCGGCTCACCTCGTCCCGGTAGGCATCCAGAAGCTTGGGGAGACGATCGGGCCCACATCGGCGACCCAGTTCCCGGCTTCGCTGCATGTAGGGGAACTCGAAGCGAACCACCCGGAGTCCACAGGCTCCTAGGCCTTCGGCCATGGTGCTCATCCAGTCGCTATCCATCGGAGCACCAGCTCCATGAGCCAAAAGAATGGTGGTGTCCGACGCTTCTGGTCCATCGACCAACCTGGGGCCATCACAACGAGTCATCGCGCCAGAAGGGATTGGGCGTGACGGGTGAGTCTCGCTAGCCCGTTAGGGCTGTTTTCGACTATCAAATCAGCCTCCTGTTTCAACGGATCAATGAACTGACGCTCGCCGGGGAGCGTTTCAAAAACGGTTTGGCGAAGTGCGAAAGACAACGAATGCCCCCGTTCGTTCAGATCACGCCAGAGGCGGCGCCAGAGCCGCACCGGGAGTCCGAGCTCGAGATAGACCAACGACTGGAGGAGCGGCTGATTCAGCAGAACTTGCGGACCGAAGGCTCCCTCGAGGACTACCAGTTCATAGACCTGATCCAGCGGCTCGCGCCAGGTCCGGTGACTGACCATGTCGTAGCGACGCAGGGTGTCCGCTTCACGGCGGCAGATCTGATTGAGCTCCTGGAGCAGTGTCGTTGTGTCAATCCCCGCTGGAGTGTCGTAGCCGTAAACCGGATCGGGCGTCCAATTGGGCCAGTAGTAGTCATCGCAGGACAACTGCAGTGCTCTCACGCCCTGAGCTGACAAGGCCGTCTGGAGTGCTCGGACGATGGTGGTTTTGCCAGCCGCTGAGGGTCCGCAAATGCACAACAGAGGGATCATTGCTTCAACAGCCCAGGGAGAGGCGGCCGCAGTTCAAAGCTTTTGGGGACGTACCGTTCTCAAGAGTGTTCTGGTGTGACGACCCTAGGTCGGGCATTGGAATCTTCAGACAAAAAAACCCCGCTCTCGCGGGGCCCTGATCAATGGCGATCAAAGTGGCTCGGGGGAGACTTGAACTCCCGACCTTGGGGTTATGAATCCCACGCTCTAACCAGCTGAGCTACCGAGCCGCGGTGGTGTGATTGTAGAGGATCGCCGGTCCGAAACCCTGTTCGCAGCAGCGATCAGGCCCTTGGTGGGAGAAGCTGAAGCGGATTCACCGCTCCACGGCCAGCGGGGATGATTTCGAAGTGCAGGTGTGGTCCTGTACTGCGGCCGGTGCTCCCCATCAATGAGATGACCTTGCCCTGGGCGACGCTCTCTCCAGCGCGGACCAGGATTCGGCTGTTGTGGCCGTAACGGGTCACGGTTCCATCGGTATGACGCAGCTCGACGAGGTAGCCGTAACCGCCGCCATGCCATCCGGCTGAAACCACCTGACCAGATTTGGCCGCAACGATGGGAGTACCAATGTTGTTGGCAATATCGATCCCGCGGTGCATCCGACCCCACCGCCAGCCGTAACCAGAGGTGAAGATGCCTTTGGTGGGCCAGACCCAAGCTCGATCGTTGAGGTTCTCACCTGCCCCAAAGCCGAAGTCGGGCTGATCAGGCCAACTCAGACCACCAGAGCCGACGGGCTTGAGGCCGAGCACCATGCGGCTGCGAGCAGCGTTGGCCTGGGCGACGCGAATCGGAGTGCCCACGACGAGCTGAGCACCTCGAAGGCCCGGATTCAATTTCAGGAGCTTCTGGATGCTGAGGTTGTAGCGCTGAGCCACCTTGGCCAGGGTGTTGTCGCCACGGCGGATGCGGGCGGTGTCACTGGGCTCAGGCGGTGCCTCCAGCGGCGGTGTGCGGCGAAGTTCTGAGGTGTCAACGGCAGCAACCTGTTTGACCCGCTTGATGCTGCCGCTTGGCAGCACTAACCATTCGCTGCGGCTGAAGACATGATCTGCCTTGACATCGTTCAGCGAGGAGAGCAGTGACTCCTCTTGCTCCAGCTGGCGTGCAAGATGCTTGAGAGTGATGGCTTGCCGTGCCTTGACCCAGATCTTTTCGGTGCTGGGTTTGCTGTCGGCGGCGGCAATCAGATCAGCGCTAATTGCGGGGGGCGCCGAGAGCTGGGGTAGGGAGGCTGACTTGGAATCAGCCAGGGAAGGAGCGACAACAGAGCCGGCAGCCCCTAGGGCTGCTGTGCTGGCTGCTGTTGTCAGTAGAAAGTGAACAGGCTTCATCCAGTTTGGCCAAAGGTCAAAGCCCGGTGGAGAAGCCAACATCCTCCGGACGGCGCGAGATTAACGACTGGCCGGCACCCATGCAAGTCCAAGGGGTCAACTTCTGAGTCGAACACACCTGAGTCTCAGGCCGAGACCAACCGTGCTGCAAGCGGTTAGCTGTGTTCAAGTTGCCTGATGGCTTCGAAGAGAACGACTCCAACTGCAGTGGCGAGATTCAGGCTTCTCACTCCACCTCCGTGATCGATTGAGCCGGGCATCGGGATCAGCAAGCGTTGATCGACCTGACTCAGCAGCTCCTGCGGAAGGCCGCTGCTTTCCCGTCCAAACAACAACCAGTCGTCCTTGCGGTACTGGATCTGGTGGTACGGCTCGCTGGCATGCCGGCTCAAGGCCAGAAGGCGGCCACCCCGTTGGCTACGGACACGGAGGAAGTCCTCCCAGCTGCTGTGGCACTCAAGTTGGACCCAAGGCCAGTAGTCGAGTCCAGCGCGCTTCAAGGTTCGGTCATCAATCCGAAATCCCAGCGGTTCAATCAAATGGAGCTCAGTACAGGTTGCGGCGCAACTGCGGGCAACATTCCCTGTATTAGGTGGGATCTCCGGTTGAAAGAGCACGACCTTGGGCATGGAGATCAGCCAGGGACAGGGATTCCAAGCTGGTTCAGGTTGAGGGCTCGCCCATTGACCACAAGCCAGGACTCGCGACTGATGGCGTTCAACCGTTGTTGCAGCTCACCCATCCTGTCGCGGAAGAGACCGCCAATGGCTGTGGACGGAACCACACCCCAGCCCACTTCCTCCATGACAAACACCACCGGCTCGGTCTGAATGGCCAGCTGCTGAAGCAGGGCCGTGAAGCGCTCCTGCCAATGCTGTGGGCTGGCATCAAGGTGTTGGGCTAGCCAGGTCCCGAGGGCATCGATCAGCAGAAGACGCGGGTGCTTGGCATCCGCTGATTGATTCAGTGCGGCAAGGGCCGCCGTCAAATCAGGACCGACCTCCAAGGTCTCCCATTCGCTTGGGCGCCTGTCCCTGTGAGCAGCGACCCGCTGGGCCCAACGCTGGTCCTCGCCAGGGGCCTCTCCGGTGGCGAGGTAAATCACGTTCCCGGGATGTTGAGCTGCGAGATGCTCCGCCCAACGACTTTTGCCGCTGCGGCTGGGACCTGTGACGAGAACCAGTCCGGCCGAAACCCTGGCTTCAGCCGCCACCGTTCATGTTCTTCAGGGTTGCCACAGCCGATGGGGACACACGGTTGAGGTAGCGGAAGATCCAATACTTAAAAATCGTCGCCAACACCACTGGGAAGGTGGCGATGAACAGCAGGATGAAATTTTCCTCAGCTGGCAGCCCGAGGTGGTGAGCAATCCCGTCCAATAGGACCGTCCAACCTTCGGGACTGTGGAATCCGACAAAGATGTCGGTAAAGAGAATGATTGCGAAGGCCTTGGCGCTGTCGCTTAATCCATAGACGGCCTCGTCCAGGAAGCCACGCAGGACCTGGAGATCACGCCGGCAGAAGAGGCAGACGAAGACAAACCCAATCAGAGCGGCCAGGTCAGCCAGGACGTTTTTCGAAGCCTCCAAACTCTCCGCATCAGCCTCATCTTTGAGGGCATTGGCTCGACGGGCGAGGGCGGACTGGATCTCTTCAGGCGAGGGAGGCTGTTTCCCCTCCAGCAGAGCCTCAAACTCCAATTCCTGCTGGAAGAGCCGCAACTTGGCGACAGCCTTCTCCTGCAGATGAGGCTTCGTGTAATTCAGGAAGGGGATTTCAGGTGCGAAGCGATCCATCAGCGGTGAGATCAACAGACTCCGGCTGGTCTGTTGAATCACGAGCGGCACCAAGATCAGCAGCAGCAGGACCCGCAGCGAGACCAGGGTCGAGTCCCTGCGGCGACGGAAGCCCGCCACAACTGAGGCTTCTGCCTCCGGGTCGAGTTGACGGCGGACTCCGTCGAACATGCCCAGCAGGCTGCGGGGCAACATCTCAGGGGAGCGAGACATCGAAGGAGTTGTGGAGCGAGCCCTCCCGTAGCGGGAGACAACGCTCTCCACCAATTGCAGTTGTCTGAGCTCCTGACTGTCGAGTTCGGCCCGTCGAGGCGCGATATCAGCAAGGTTGTCTTGGGCGACCTGAAGCGCCGCACGAAAGCGCCGAAGCATCAGGGCCTTGGCTGATTTCGGAATGCTGAGTTCGAGCTCCGGCCGAACCGGTCGATCGTTGTAGTACTCGAGCTCGAGGCTTTGAATCAGCAAAGCCGCTTCGTAAGCCCTCTCGAGGTTGTTGCTCAGATCATGGGAACTGGCCCGATCAAAGCTTCCAATCCAATCGGTCAGCCCCATGGATTTCTCAGCGGGAGAAGACCCACCAGGTGATCATTGGTACCAGCGTGCCAACGACCAACAAAACGACAACCCAAAGAAACGCGTTACTGGATTCGGTTTCTTCCTTGGTCGGGATATTGGTTTCCACCGGCATCCGTTCCACCAGTTGCGGCGGGCCGGGATCCTCGCCCCCTTGGAGTACCACTTCCAGGCGATTGAGGGCATCGAGGCTGGCTTGGCGATATCGGGCTCCCTCCCGCAGAGGGAGACCCATCGTGCTGATGGCCGTGCTGGAAAGCAGGTTGGACGGCAGCTGCTCGAGCAGGTCTGCACTCGCCACGACGGAAGCGCTGTTGTTCTGTGCCTCAATCAACAGCAGCAGCAAGCCCTCACGGCTGCTCGCGTCCTGCCACTGTTGAAGCAATTCCTCCCCGAGGGTTTCAAGGCTGATGCCGTAGTCGAGGCGACGCAGGGTCACCAGACGGGCATCAACGCCGAGATCAGAAAATTGCTCGAGGCGCTGGTTGACATCGCCACTGGCAGCCCGGCTGAGAACGTCGGCGCCATCGAGGACATGGCTGCTGGGCCGCTGGGCGGGAAAATCAGCGACCCCAGTTGCCAGCGCAGCGGATGGGGCGATGAGGCCGGTGATCGCCAAAGCGGTGACCATCACCAGAGACCAGAGCTTGCTGCGGAGGAAATGACGCACCAGCGAACGCTTGAATCTCCGGACAGTCTGCCGTTAGCTGGCCAGGCTGTCGCGATGAAGCAGGGAGATCACCTCAAGGATTGATGTACTTCGGGCTGGCTCCAGGCCAAAAGCCTCCTGCAATTGATCGAGGAAGGTCAACTCCGCCTGGGTCTCAATGTGGTCTGCGTGAATCAAATGGGCGGCCACAGCCAAGGCCGTTTCCCGTTGAGCGATGGAGAGGAGGGGCGTCGCCTGCTCGATCAACGCCTCACAGTTGCTGCCACGCAGTTGGTTCAAAACCCGATCAAGAAGCGACCCCATCTCTTGATCGCTCAAGCGACGGAAGGGCTGGCGGTATTCCAGTTGTTGGCGCAACGCCCTGGCTTCCACTGCACTGAGCTCCCCGTCCGAAGCAATCGCCGCGAGGGCGACGGCTGCAAACGCCTCGGACGCTGAAGTGAGCTCGGGTTTGCTCATGAAGCTTGCGCTGGTCGCCCCCATTTGAGCGTCTTCCTTCGCGAAATCGCTTCTGATGTGAGCCTGTGACAACGTGAGAGCACTTTTTCGCCGACGCCTTGCCTCTCCCAGCTCGCCTCTGCCTGGTCATTGGCGTCCTTGGCTTGCTGCTGTCTGTGGGCAATCAACTCACGGCACCGGAGTTGAGTCCAGCCCTGGAGAGGGCAGCTGTGCTGAGCAGTCTGCTCTCCGTTGGCTTGATGCTTGTATCCATTCTCTGGACCAGGGCTGCTCCGCTTGCCCCGGAACGGGTTGCATTGGATGGGGAGGAGGGTTTGGAGTTGGCGGCCGATCTGCCAGAACCACTCCGTCAGGAATTGGGTTGGGGTAGTCAGATGCTGTTGACGGCTACCCCCGCTGCCTCGCTGCTGCTGCTTTGGCGCGGGCAAGTGCTGTTGCGCCGAGGTGTGCTGGCGGACTCCCGCTTTCAGCCAGGCCCGATCTGTACGCGGGCCTGGACAACCCAAAAAGCGATCAATCTTGTGAACCTCGCCCTGTATCCAGGCCGCAACGAGTTTGAAGGGCTTCCGACGAACACACCAGCCGTGATCGTTCAACCCATTGCGCAGGATGGATTGTTGTTGGTGGCTGGTTGGTCCCCCCGTTGCTTCACCCGTAGCGATGAAAGTTGGATCGAGGGCTGGAGCCAGAAGCTCAGAATGCAATTGGAGCGGGAGCTCGTTTCTTCCCCTCTCCACCCTGGCCCTTCGGAGGAAGCGTGAAGCGTGAGTTCACCCGTGCGCCAGGAGAACTGAAGACTGCCGTTCCGTCATCACCGATCTTGCCCTCGAGTCGCTTGGCTCGTGTCACTTGTTTGTAGGTGTCCCGTTCAAGGACCACCTGATCAAGGGCTTCAAATCGACCGCTGGGCCAATTCCAAAGGCAGCGGGTGGCCGTCAGCCGTTCTCCGGGCTGCTTGAGCTCGCAGCTTCGTGAAACCTTGACATCACTCTTCTCCAGATCAATCGAGAAGCGATCGCCTTGCGCTTGAAGGGCATTGAACTGACCCTTGAAGGGCTGATTGCTGCTCAGCTGCTGATCGTTAATCGCCCAGCGTGTTTCTTGTGCATCAAGCCAACCCTTGCCATCGGCACTGCGGATCTTCACTGGGGCGACGAGGTCAACAAAGCCCTGACGAAGATTGCCGCGTAGCCCTTGAGCGGTCAGGACAAGACTGGGCGTTGGTGTCTTGACTCCTTGGTTCTGATCCTTTGAGGACGCGTTGGGCTCAAACCGTTCACCCCGGATCACGGCAGGGGCCTTGAGATCGCCCTGCTCGGGCTTCCAATCCACCCATTGAGCTTTGACTTTGAGGGGGAGTGGGGCGGGGGCTTTGGGATTGCTCACCTTGCTGCGTCCGTCCTGCCAGTGCTCGAGCACAGGAGCACCCCGCAGCTCGACCAGATCCCGCTTGATGAAGTATTGGGCCGTCTGCGCACTGATGCGCGAAGTCCGGTCCAAAGCCACAGGGCGTTGGTCAATGACCATTCGCTCTTCGCGCGGGAGCCAGCGGGCCGCATCGCCGGTGATCTCCACAGGTTCGTTACCCAGCAGGGTGATACGAACACCGCCCTCAAGCTGGATCGCCTGACCGTCGCCGATCACGGTTCCCCGTTGGGCCGCAATCAAGATGCTGGGTTGGCCGCGTCGAAACACGGTGCCGCGGGGTTTCAAGGCCTGGGCCAGTTTCCGCTGGATGTCGTAGCGGGCCTCTGGACTCTTTAGTTCCCAGGCCGGAGCTCCGTTGGGGTCTTGTTGGCGGAGGTCCAGCGCTCGAAAGGCGAATGGTTGAGCCGTTTGCCGAGTGGCCGTCGAGCAGCCCACAAGAAGGAAAGCAGAGGCGATCAGGAGCGATCGGGTCGTCCATGCCATCAGAGGGGATCCTCCAGTTCCAGACGCGCCATGACCGGTGAGGGCTCAGGCAATGGGGCTCCGCATTGCAGGCCTCCCCAATTCAGCTGCTCGAGCCAATCTGAGCTGACACCGGCCTGGGCTCCGGACTGGGGAATGGGTTGTCCGAGCTGTTGCAGCATCCGGCTCGAGAGATCTGGCAGAAGGGGTGCCATCAGCAACGCCACCATTCGTGCTGCTTCCAGCACCGCATAGAGGTCTTCGGCCACCTGTTCGCGGGTGCCTTCTTTCTTCATCAGGCTCCAGGGGGCCTGCTCATTGAGAAAGCCGTTGGCTGCAATGGCGAGTTGCAGCGCTGCTTCAGCGGCGGAGCGGAACTCCAGGTTCTCCAGCGCAGGAAGACTGATGCTCTTGGCCTGGGAGGCCGCGAGCGCTAAGGGATGGTTGCTGTCCTTGGCCTGAGCCGCTGGAGGGACGGCCTCATCGAACCAGCGACGTGCCATGGAGCTGGTGCGGTTCAGCAGGTTCCCGATCGTGTTGGCCAGGTCGTTATTGACCAGATCGCTGAAGCGCTGCTGCTGGAAATCGCCGTCTTCACCGAAGGGAATGTCGCGCAACAGATACCAGCGGACTGCATCACGGCCGCAGCGATCCAGCAAGTCGACAGGATCGAGCACGTTGCCCAGGGATTTCCCCATCTTCTGCCCCTCACGAGTCAAGAAGCCATGGCCAAACACCTTGGCGGGCAAAGGCAGCCCGGCTGAAAGCAACATTGCCGGCCAGTACACGGCGTGGAAGCGAAGAATGTCCTTGCCAATGACATGAACTGAAGCGGGCCAACCACGCTGCAGTGCTGTTTCGAGATCGGGAGCATCGCTCTCCTCCAGCAGCGCGGTGATGTAGCCGAGCAGCGCATCAAACCAGACGTAGAAGGTGTGCCCCTCATGGCCCGGCACCGGGATGCCCCAAGGGAGGTTGATCCTGGAGATCGAGAAATCCCGCAGCCCTTGCTTGACGAAATTCTCCACCTCACGGCGGCGGCTGACCGGTTGGATAAAACCAGGCTGGCTAATCAGGGCTTCAATCTGCTCCTGATAGCGCGACAGCCGGAAAAACAGGTTCAGTTCATCGCGCCATTCCAGGGCTTTGCGGTGGATTGGGCACTCCGGATCCTGGGCCTCATGGGGATCGTCCTTGAACTCCTCACAGGCGACGCAATACCAGCCCTGTTGGCGTCCTTCAACAATGTCTCCACTGGCTTCGACCCGAGCAAAAAATTGCTGAACGATCTGGTGATGACGTGAATCCGTTGTGCGAATCAGCCGGTTATTGCTGATCTGCCAGCGTTCCCAGAGATCGCGATATTGAGCACTGACACCATCGCAGTGGGCCTGAGGCGTGAGGCCAGCAGCCTCAGCTGTGCGCTGAATCTTTTGCCCGTGTTCATCACAGCCGGTGATGAACAGCACCTCTTCCCCTTTGAGCCTCTGGAACCGGGCCAGGGCATCACAGGCCAGGGTTGTGTACGCACTCCCCAAATGGGGCTTGTCGTTGACGTAGTAGAGGGGGGTGGTGAGGGTGTAAGTCATCGGCCGGATCCTACGCAGCCCTTCCCGATCCCGCCTTCAGCTGCGAGCCTGGGAGTGACTGCTCAATCAAGGCATGCCAGCCCACATCGAATCCGCCCCGGTGGTGGTGTGGGGAGGTGGAACGGGGGGCGTGTCAGCCGCCATTCAGTCCGCGCGATCTGGGGCCGCCACCATCCTGTTGACCCCTGGTGCCTGGTTGGGGGGAATGGTGAGTGCTGCCGGGGTGTGCTGCCCGGATGGCAATGAGCTCAGTCCATGGCAAACCGGGCTTTGGGGTGCGTTCTTGCGTGGGATGGCTGACGCGGAACCCGGCGGCCTCGACCAGAATTGGGTCAGTTGCTTTGGCTTTCGGCCGGCTCAGGCCGAGGACCTGCTGCAGCGTTGGGTCCAGGCTCTCCCCAATTTGAGCTGGTTAGCGGGCTGTCGTGCTCTGGCCGTGCATCGCTCAGAGCGCCTGATCCGATCCATCGAAGTCGAGCAGGCAGGCGTGAGGCAAGAGCTGGCCTGCAGCGTTCTCATTGACGGCAGTGATCGCGGCGATTTGCTTCCTCTATTGGACCTGCCCTTTCGCTTTGGCTGGGAAGCCCAGGAGGTCTGGAATGAGCCCAGTGCTCCGAGCGCCAGGCGCATGGCGTCTGAGCCCTTCTTTCGCAAGCAACCTGTGCAGTCCCCCACCTGGGTGGTGATGGGTCAACTCAGTGCGGATGAACCACCGCCGGGGCTGCCGGAGAAGCCACGGCTCTCTACCCCCTTTGAGCAGGCCTGCCAGTCCTTTGGCCTGGCCAAGACACTCACCTATGGGCGATTACCGGGTGGCCTGGTGATGCTCAATTGGCCCCTGGATGGAAACGATTGGCATCAGGACCTCGCACGGGCCTTCAGCGCTGAGAGAGCCGCTGAGTCCGATCTCTATCGCGAGATGCAGGATCACAGCTCTTCCTTCGCGGCTGAGCTGCGGGAAGCCTCCCATGGTTGGCTCGAACTCGGTGATGCCTTCCCCAGGAATTCGGGTAGCCCAGCCCCCTGGTTCGCCGCCATGCCCTACTGGCGAGAAGGCCGGCGAATCAGGGGCCGCAACACCGTGATTGAACAGGACCTCCTCCCCCAGCATTCCGGTCGCTCCATCGCCGAACTTCCTCGCGATGACAAAGGGCAGGTGAACTCCATTGCCGTTGGTAATTACGCCAATGACCACCACTACCCAGGCGGTGACTGGCCGTTGGCTCCCAAAAGCTGCCGCTGGGGTGGGCGCTGGTCAGGGACACCCTTCTGTGTGCCCTACGGCGCGCTGTTGAGCGCTGATCTCGACAATTTCCTGGCGGCTGACAAAGCCTTCAGCACCTCCCACATGGCCAACGGTGCCACGCGCCTGCAGCCATTGATTTTCAATCTTGGTCAGGCAGCAGGTGCCGCGGCGGCGTTGTCCGTGGAGATGGGGAAGCCGCCAGCCGAGCTGCCCGTTCTGGCCCTGCAGGAACACTTGATTCGTGACCCAATGGCGCCAGCTGGTGTGGTTCCGCTCTGGGATACGGCATGGAATCATCCGGACTGGGCCCAGAGACAGCGCGCCGTTCTTCAGGCGCCGGAGCTGTTGAGCCAAACCGGTCTTTGGCAGGGGGGCGCCTCAGGCCGATCCGTTGGCGCCGCTCAGGGGCCCTCAGCTTTGGATCGAGCGCAACAACGACTCCAGGGGTCGTTGGTTCCGATCGAGGACGGGACCTATGCATTCGATCTCGCCAGGCCCATGCTCGGATCTCGCCGCTGGCCCGTGATCACCCTGGAGCCGGCCGTGGATACCTGGCTGGCGAAGCTTGATTGCGCCAAGAACGTGGAGCTCATGGGCTGCTTCAACCCGTGGGGCCCCTGGTTGCGGGTCTCAGCTGTCGCGAACTAGGTCTCAGAAGGGTGACGCGCTGAGTCTCAACTGATCACGAAGAGAGTCCACGGACTGGACGCGAAGCAGTAATCCATCCCCTGGCTTGGCTTGGCTTGGGCATTCAGCTGCCAAATCCATAGCGAATTCATCAATCCGAACCAAGCCAAGGTTGTCCTGGGGACGCAACCAGCGCAAAAACTGAGCGCGCCATTGCTGACCTTTCTGCGCCTCAAACCAGACCTGTTGCCAATGACGCTGATCTTCCCTGGAGATGCCGATGCCTTCTCGAACGGCACCATCGACCTCGTTGACCAGCTCCTGGAGGCTTTCTTCGCTGAGGGGGGTTTCGGCGGCCAGTTGCCGTTGAACCAGCAGGTCACCGTATCGGCGGATTGGGGAGGTGGCTTGGACATAGGCCGGAAGGCCCAGGCTGAAGTGAGCCGCGGGCTTGGTTCCCATCAGCCCGCGGCTCAGGCAGCGTTTGATGGCGGCGTAGCGGACTGCCCCATCTGGCAAGGCCTCCAATTCAGTTTTGGCCGGCAGTTCCGCTGGGAGCTGACTGCGAAATGGAAGGGCCAGCTCCCTGTCTTGTCCCAACTGAGCAGTGACTGCGCCGGCCAGGATCATCGCCTCAGCCACCATTTGCCGAGAGGAGCTCGGCTCGGTGACTTCCAGCTGAGGAGCGCCGTCACGGCAGCGGATCCGTCCTTCAGGGAGGTCCATCTGCAACGCCCCCTGACTCAACCGCCAAAGCCGTCTGCGGCTCAAGAGTGCTTCGAGATCGGCGAGGTCACGGTCCTGTGGTGGGGCTAATTCGATCAGTTCATCCGCGTCCTCGTAGCTCAGGCGATAGATCGGTTTGACCCAGCTACGCACCACGCCATAGTCCGCCAGGGATCCGTCGTCGTTCAATTCGGCCCAGGTGCTCCACGCTGCCGTGCGCTGACCGGCTCGCAGGCTGAAGACTCCGGTGGAGAGGTTTTCCGGGAACATCGGCACGTTCCCTTGGGCGAGATACAGGCTGCTTCCACGCCTGCGAGCCTCCAGATCGAGCGGCGAGCCAGCTGAGATCAGACGTCCTGGATCGGCCACATGGATCCAGATTCGCGTTGGGCCAGCGGCGGTCTGCTCCAGCGCAAGTCCGTCGTCGATGTCGCGTGTGTCCTCATCGTCAATGGTGACGCAGCGCTGGCTGGATAAATCACGGCGACTGGCATCGCTGGGCTGCTCTTGTTCAGCGTTTTGCTCGATCTGTTGGGCTTGCTTCAGTAGTTCCTCGGAAAAGCCACTGCTCCAGACCGTCCCAGTCATGGAGACCAGCTGATGCGGGTCCCACTGCCCCAAGTCCACCAAGAGATGACGCAGTTGGCTTCGCTCTTGGGTCAGGTGCAATTGGCCCAAGCTTTGGCGCATTGCTTCAGGCAGCCCCTCAAGCTCAAGGCGCCCACTGGCCACTTTTTTGAGTAACTCTATGCGCTCCAGCTGCAGTTCGCTGCAAAGGCTGGGCTCAATCGGCCGTCGTTCTTTGAGCAGAAGAAACCAGCGATGTTCCGCCTCTTCCGCAATGGCCTTGAGACGCCGTTCGCGGCGTAGGGGCTTCAGCTCCTCAAGGCTGCGGGCCTGGACAGCACACTGTTTCCAGCGGAACCACTGTTGCCCGCCCACCAAGGCAAGCCAACAGGCACTCAACTGGGCTGGTTCGGTTCCCCCGCAAACCAGATCACAGAAGTCATGCAGACCCAAGGGTTCGCTTTCGTCCTTGAGCAGCAACCAGGCGGCACCCCAGGCCGAGCGACGTGGCTTGGCCTCAGCTAAAACCTCGCGATTGAACACCCACGGAGAAGCCCCCAGCCGAAGCGGTGCAGAGGCACCACTCGGTAGGGGGCAGATCAACTCCAGTTGCCTCTGAGGGACAACCTGTTGCTTGGAGTCAAAACCAACCCTGAGCCGCGCTTTGCTGCCCTGGATTGATTCGACGATGGCTATTTGAGCGGTACGCGACTCCTGCAGGCCGACGAGATCGCCGCTGTGGAAGACCGCACCGCTCAGGGATCAGCCCTCAGGATTAACAAAGGGCAGAAGGGCCACGATGCGAGCACGCTTCACGGCATTGGTCAGATCACGCTGCTGCTTGGCGGTGAGGCCAGTCAGACGACGGGGCAGGATTTTGCCGCGCTCGGTGATGAACTTCTTGAGCAGATCGACATCTTTGTAGTCGATCGGTTCACCGGGCTTGATCGGTGAAAGACGTTTCTTGAAAAAGGAACTAGGCATGACTGAACGGAGAGGAAATGCAGAACATGGAGATCACGCCGCTGAGATCACTTGATCTCTTTGTGGACCGTCGACTTGTTGCAATGCGGGCAGAACTTTTTGAGTTCAATCCGTTCAGTGGTGTTGCGGCGGTTCTTCTGGCTGGTGTAACGAGACACGCCAGGAGACCGCTTCGCGGGGTTGGACCGGCATTCCGTGCACTCGAGAGTGATCACGATCCGGACGCCCTTGTTCTTAGCCATAAAGGACGTTGCGCCGCTGGAGCGATGCGATTGGACAGTGGACAACCATACCTTGTCGCCTGACCAGGCCTGGTGTCTTGCCTCTTTAAACTCGGCGTTCTGTTTGCCCGTCTCAGATGCAGGTCTCGCTCCAATGGCTCCGGGAGCTGGTGGCCTGCGATCTGGCACCGGATGTACTCGCCGAAAAGCTCTCGATTGCGGGCTTCGAGGTGGAAGAGATCACCGATCTTGCCGCCCGTGCCGCAGGGGTGGTTGTCGGGTTCGTCGAACATCGGGCGCCCCACCCCGATGCGAACAAGCTGAGCGTTTGCACGGTTGCCGTCGGCGCAGACGCACCCCTTCAAATTGTTTGCGGCGCCAAGAACGTGCGCGCAGGAATCCACGTCGCTGTGGCCACCGTTGGTGCCTACCTACCGGCTGTGGATCTCAAGATCAAGCCCGCTGAGCTGCGTGGCGTCGCCAGCAGCGGCATGATTTGCTCCCTCTCAGAGCTGGGACTCGCCGACAGCTCCGACGGCATCGTGATCCTCGATGAGGCCCTGGAGTCCGTGCCTGCCGTGGGCAGCCCCGTTGGACCTCTGTTTGGCCTCGACGACCAGGTCTTGGAGCTGGCGATTACCGCCAATCGACCCGACGGCCTCTCGATGTTGGGCATTGCCCGGGAGGTGGCGGCCCTGACGGGAGCCCCCCTGAGCCTTCCTCCTCTTGCAGAACCCCTCGCTTCGGAGGCCCTGCCGGTTGGAGCAGATGTCCAGGCCCGCATTGAGCAGGGCGGTCTCTTCAGCCTGACAGCTCTCTCCGGGCTGAAGGTCGGACCCTCTCCCCGCTGGCTGCAGAGCAGGCTTGAGCGTGCCGGTCTGCGGCCGATCAACAACGTGGTCGACATCACCAATCTGGTGATGCTGGAGCAAGGTCAGCCCCTCCACGCCTTTGATGCCGATCGGCTCGCCCAGCTCAGCGGAAATCGTTTGGACCCAACGGGCATCGACCTGCGTGCGGGCCGTTCCGGCGAGGCCTTCACCACACTCGATGGCTGCAGCCACACCCTCAGCGAGGACGCCTGGGTCGTGAGCTACGCCGACCAAGCAATCGCCCTTGCCGGTGTGATGGGCGGCGAAGGCACCTCTGTTCATCTCGGTACGCAGTCGATTTGGTTGGAGGCGGCGATGTTCGCCCCCCAAACCGTCCGCAAGAGTGCCCGGAGCCTGGGCTTGCGCACGGACGCCAGCAGTCGCTTTGAGAAGGGCCTGCCTGTGGAAGTCACGCTGAGCGCTGCGGATCGGGCTGTGGCGCTCCTCAAGGAACTCTGTGGGGCCACGGTTGAAGGACGCTGGCTGCATCAGCGCGCCGAGGCAGCGGTTGAACCATTGGAGTTGCGCCGCGATGCCCTCCACAACCTCCTCGGTCCGGTGGCCACAGCGGATGGCCTCGAAGAGGATCTGCCCGATGATGAGATCGAGCGCATTCTTCAGGCCCTCGGTTGCAGCCTTCAGGCTGCGGATGACGGCTGGCTGGTCCAGGTGCCCCCGGCCCGCGCCATGGACCTGCAACGGGAGGTGGACCTCATCGAAGAGGTGGCCCGTCTGGTTGGCTATGACCGCTTCGCCAGCCACCTGCCGGACCCCATCGCCCCCGGTGGGCTAACGCCCTTGCAAGAGGCTGAGCGGAGGCTCCGCAGACTTCTGACTGCCGCCGGTCTTCAGGAGGTCTGCAGCCTGTCCTTGGGACCCGCAGAGGCTGAGCGCCCCGGTGCCGACCCGAATTGCCGAGTGCCTCTGGCCAACCCGCTTTTGGCGGACTACAGCCATTTGCGCGACAGCCTTGTCGATGAGTTGCTCCTGGCGGCTCAGCGCAACCTCAAGGCTGGTCGCAGTGGCTTCTGGGCCTTCGAGATTGGCAATGTCTTTGATGCCACAGCCAAGGGGGCACCCCAGAGCCAACACCTGGCTGGTTTGATCTGCGGTTCCAGGCAGGCTGAGCTTTGGAGCCAGAGCGGCAAGCCCCAGGCCCCTGATTACTTCAGCGCCCGTGGTGTCCTTCAGTCCGCGTTGGCTGGTCTCAAGCTTCCCCTGGAAGATCGGCGCCTGAGTGATCATCCGCTGCTTCATCCCGGTCGTGCCGCCCAGGTTGTTGTCGAGGGTCGCCCTGCCGGTTTCTTTGGTCAGATCCATCCCGAGCTGGCCGAGCAGTTTGATCTGCCTGCCACCACGTATCTGTTCCAGTTGGAGGTCAGCGCGCTGCTGAGCGCTGCGACCCGACGCAACCGCTGGCAACCGAGCTTTGCCCCCTTCGCAACCGTGCCCGCCTCAGAGCGTGACCTTGCCCTGGTGGTTTCTGCGGATACAGCAAGCGCCCAGCTGCTCAACGCCATTCGTAAGGCGGGTAAGCCCCTGCTGGAGCAGGCAGAACTGGTGGATCGTTATGACGGGGAACAAGTGGCGGCCGGATCCTGCAGCCAGGCCTTTCGTCTGCGCTACAGGGATCCCAAGCGGACCTTGAAGGACGTCGAGGTTGATGAGGCCCACCAGAAGATCCGTGCTGCTCTCGAAAAGCAATTCGGCGCCCAGCTACGTGCCTGATCCCGTCTGCGTGAGGAGGGTCAAGCACTCAACATGGCTGGTCTGGGGGAAGAAATCCACCGGTTGAACCCGCTGAAGCTGATAACCACCCTCCTCGCTGCAGAGCTGTTGCAGATCCCTAGCCAGGGTTGAGGGGTTGCAGCTGATATAGGCCAGCCGCTCTGGCTTTTCGTCGAGGATGGCCGCCAGCGCCTCCGTACTCAATCCCTTCCGGGGCGGATCGACCAGCAGCGAACCGGTCATTTTTAAGCGATCGGCCAAGACGCTGGCCACCTCGGCCTGCTCAAAGAAGGCTGTTTTGATCGCATTGCGCTCTGCATTGGCCGTGGCTTGGCTGACCGAGGACGGATGCACTTCCAGGCCTAAGACCTTCAGACCAGAGCGAGCCAAGGGCAGGCTGTAGGTGCCGATACCGCTGTAGGCATCGATCACCGTTGCGCTTTGACCTGTGGCAAAAAAGGCTCGCAACGGTTCAACCAGACGCTCAGCTTGGGGCGTGTTGACTTGAAAGAACGTGTCCGCAGCGATGCGCAATTCGATGCCGTCAAAGACCTCAAGCAACCAGGGTCGACCAGCGATCAGGTCAGTTTCTGGACCCATCACGACGTTTGATGCCTTGGGCTGAATGTTCAGTCCAACCCCGACGACCTCGGGCCAACGCTCCATCCATCGCTGGGCCAGGGTCTCCAGTCCCTTGAGTTGCCGGTGACTGCTGATCAGCGTGATCAGGATTTCCCCGGTTGCTGACCCCACCCGCAGGGCCAGGTGACGCAGCCCACCCTTGGCCCCCAAGTTCACATCAACGGGCCAGCCAGCTTTCTCCAAATCCCGCTTGATGGGCTCAATCAATGCATCGATCCTTGGATCGAGGACTGGGCAGTGATTGAGGTTGACGATCTTGTGGCTACCGCGGCGGTAATACCCGGCACGCAGCCGTCCGTCGGGAGCGCGCTCCAGTGGGATCAGGGCTCTGTTTCTGTAGCCCAGTTCGAGATTGCAGCCCCAGACGGGCTCGACATTCACATCTAATTTGGCCAGCCGGCTTAGGCTCTGCTGAACCAGGTCCCGCTTGAGCTCGAGCTGCATCTGGCTTGAGCAGTGCTGCAGGCTGCAACCACCGCAGCGCTCCGCAAGGATGCAGGGGGGCTTTTGTCGCTCTGGACTCGCTTGGCTGACCTCGAGTAGATCCGCCTCCAGGTGGCGCTTTGCGCAACGGCGCACACGGGCCTGAACCGTTTCACCGGGTAGGGCCCCGGGAATGAAGACAGCCGTTTCATTCCAACGGCCGACCCCTTGCCCTTCGTGGCCAAGACCAGTCACAACCACGTCAATGGTTGTACCCAATTGCACCTTGCTTGCTCCCATCACCCCTTTCCGTCGTTCTTTGACCCTATCGGTGCGTAAACACCTGCTCAGAGCGAGGCTTTTCAGTGCTTCTCCTCGATACAGTGTCATGGTCAACGGTGGTTTCGATGAGCGTCGTACGCGATCTGATCCTTCAGGCAGACGATCAGCTCCGCTACCCCACCGGCGGTGAGCTGCGCTCCATGGTGGAGTTCCTCTCCACTGGTGCCAATCGCCTCTCCGTGGTCCGGATCCTGACCGACAACGAGAAGAAGATCGTTGATGAGGCTTCGAAGCAGCTCTTCAGCCGTAAGCCCGAATACGTTGCGCCCGGTGGCAATGCCTACGGCGCCAAGCAGCGCGCCCAGTGCCTCCGCGACTTTGGCTGGTACCTGCGACTGGTGACCTACGGCGTTCTCGCTGGAAGCACCGAACTGATCCAGAAGATCGGACTTGAGGGCGCTCGCGAGATGTACAACAGCCTTGGCGTCCCCATGCCCGGCATGGTCGAGTCCATGCGCTGCATGAAGGAAGCAGCCCTGGTCCTCCTCAGCCAAGAGGATGCGGCTGTCGCAGCGCCTTATTTCGACTTCTTGATCCAGGGAATGCAGACCCCCTGCTAACCACCTGTTTCACTTCTGCTCAACAATCGCCGGCGAAAGCCGGCTTTTTTGTGTCCGCGTACCGTCTGCACTTTCTCTCAGCAGTCTCAGGAAAGCCTCGCACCTAGTCCCGTCACCAGCGCTGAACGCGACGAGTACGACACCCTTCCTCAGTAAGCGCCTGAGGCCTGCAATGGGTCGACCCAGCTATCTTCTTCTAACCGCATAACTGGACTGATCTCAAGTCCAATACTAGACGTGCGGAATAGTTGCTTGCACTCGCCAAGCGCGCATGCGTAGACAGGCAGATCGAAGACTCCAAGCCGTCTCGTCCTGCCGGAAGCCTGAGACTGAGAACACGTCTTATCCGAGACGCATGCAACCGTGCTCTGTTTATGTCTTCTGGGTGTCTTGAATGGCCTGAAAAGCTGCGTACCTGTGTCTATAGCAGGTACGCAGCTCACAAAAAGCCGGTGATCACTGGATTCTTTTCCCTTGTCCACGCTCATGGACAAGAGGTTTCTGGAGTGCGGACAATCCCAAATTGCCTTGGTGCCTGGCTCCGGGAAAGCTCATACACGCAACAACTCAGATTGCAGGCAAAACACTATCTATAAACAACTGGTGCAAGGCTGCTCTAGTGTCTCAGATTTGTTTCTGCTCTGGACTAGTGAAGAGACAGATCTGAGACGTGCAATCAAGCTGCTTCGCGGTAGCGCTCCTTGAGGAATTGATAGGCCTCGTTCAGCCGGCGCATTTCGTCGGCTGACCCGCCAGCGTCGGGGTGATGGCTCACGGCCTGCGTGCGATAGGCCTCGCGAATCTCGCGCAGGCTGTAGGGCCGATCAGCAACGGTTGTGAGTTGCAGCATCCGCAGCGCGCTGTGCACGGTCATGCTGTTATCGATGGCATCGAAGGATGTGCTGCGCTTGGTTCGCGTGCGGTGACGCTGCACAAAGCGCGTAATCAAGCTGGGAACACGAGCAGCCAGGGTCGTGCCGCCAAAGGGATCCTCGAGGATTCCCGCTGCAACGATCACCCGTTCCAGGGTGGGGTGGCCCTCCTCCCACTCAGGTGCATAGGAGTACATGACCTGTTGCACCAAGTTCCAGCCAAAGGGTCTGCCGTCGCTGTCGCCGGACTGAGGCCAAACATCTCGTCCTAGCCAGACCATCGCCGCTTCCAGTGCGGCCTCCGTCGGTGCTTGGCCGTAGACCTCGCTCCAATGTTGTCCGGCTTGCTGGAGGGCTTGATCCAAATCCAGGCCCCTGATCAACGCAAGGGTCGGGTCGGAAGTGTTGGCACGCGCCGGAGCTTCGAGTGTTTGCTTGACACGCTTGGCTTGCTTTCGAACAAAGCCAGGCAGCTGGATGCCTCCACCACCACTTCCGGCCGCCGCCGGGCGGTGGTCAGCGACTGTCTCGGAGTTCTCGGATGCGACCCTTTCTTGGTCTGCTAATGCGACCAGACTGGAGTGAACGAGAACGATGGAGAGGTCTTCGTCGAGAAGCCCAGGTGGCTCCTCCTCGGCTGCCTCAGTCGACGCGTTCAGCTCAAGCTGCGGCACTGCCTCAGTGCCCGCAACGGTCTTTTCAGCGGCTTCAAATGGTTCGCTGTCCTCGTCCTGCCCTCCCCTGACCTCCTGGAGTAGGCGCTCAACCGTTGCTCCGCGGCTGCGAAGACCAAGTTGCCCCTTCAGGCCATCAATCCATCCCAGAAGCTCCTCGCTGAGTTCCAGCGAGATCCGGCGTTTGTCGGTCTCTCGCTGGCTCACGCAGGCTCGGGAACTGCTCTTGAGGTTATCGACCCAACAGGCTGTTCATCATCTTTTGTTGGGCCTCCACAGCCTGTTGGTAGCGCAGCATCAGGCTTTCGCTCATCCGAGTCGGACTGATCACCGCAGCTGGTACTCCGTTCAAATTTGGGAGTTCGGGTGGTGGTTGAACCCATTGCGGTGGCGGCACCACTGCGGGGGCGGCGGGCCGGATCGTGACTGGTTCAAACACCGGCGGTGGCGCAACAGCCGCCGGGACATTTGGCGGGTTCAACTTCGCGGCGACTTCCGCGACCTCAGCCATGGAGTCCCGCTGTTTGAGATCCGCCAACTGTTGATTGGGCACGACGCTCAAGAGGTGTCCAGGGGTTGCATCAGCGGGATACACCAGGCTCACCTTGACTGGATTGCTCTGTCCTGGTTTGAGATAGAGATCTGCAATGGGCAGGCTGTCTCCGGATTTCATCCCGACGTGCACCTCCTGGAAGCCATCGGCTGTTTCAATCCGGATCGAACCTCGGAAGGCCGTAAAACGACCTCGGCCGCTGATGGTTGGATGGCTCAGCACCAATTGATGCGGGCCTGAGCCGCTCAGGCTCATGGAGACGTCAAAGCGCACTCCATAGGTCCCCACGTTGTTCAGCGAGGAATCCACCATCCGGCTGACCAGGGAATTGATCTGGACTTCCCCGGTGCCGAAGTGATGGCGATTGGTGCTGGTCAGCGGAACATGCAGAGCCCCTTGTTGGAGGTCGTGGGACAGGCTTGCGGTGTATTCATCACCGATCGCAACCCCCGCGACCCGTGAGAACACTGTTCCGTTTTCGATCTGCCGGATTCGGCTGAGATAGACACGGCCGGGAGCTAGACGGCGTTGGTCAAGGACGGCGATGAGATCAGCATCGGACTGGGGATCCTCGGCCGCAACGACCGCCATTTGAAAGGGTCCGTCACTGCGACCTTTTAAGAGTCCATTGGCAATTCCTTTCGCTGGAAGTTGGGTGCTGAAGAGCACGATCCTGCTGTGGGCTGGGATTGTGATCTCGTCGGCCAATTTGCGATCGAGCTTGCCGCGCAGCATTTGCACTGCTGTGGCATCGCCTGGTCCTGTGTTCCACGGACGATGACCAAGGGGTTTGACCCCCATCAGATTGTTGGCCTGATAAGGCGCCTCAAAGCTGTTGCGAACGGCGCCCTTCTCGAAACGAATTTGAACAGGTTGGCTTGATGGATTGATCAGCAGGGTGGCCAAGGTGAGCTCACCGCGGCGGCCGCCGCCGCTCCCCATTCGACTCTTGTCGTTGGGGTAGTACTTGTGGTGGACATGCAGGCCGAACTCACCATTGAAGGTGTAAGCGGCATTCCTGAGTGGTTGTCCGGTCTCAGCGGCAATGGTCTGGCCCGGCGTCGTCGTGACCAGAATCCCTGGACCATGCACCTCCTCAGGCTGGTTCGAATGCAGAACCGGGACCGTGTTGAAACTCCCTTGAAGTGGCCTGGCCTGCTGGCCCGCCATCAGGGCCACATCAGCCAGAGCAGGAATAGGGGCGATCAGAACGCCGCCAACCAGAGCAAATGCAAGGGGTCTCATCAGACCTGTGGGACCAACTGCTCTCAACGTGCGAATGATTTGCGGATGGGTGCGTTGCTGATCGGAATTGTTTTATTTCCGGCTGATCAAAATCAACACTGGGGCTTGGCCCGGCCCCTTGTCGCGGCAAACCGCTGCTGCTGGCTAGAACGGCATAACCGCAGCATTCTCCATGATTTCGCCGTTCTTTGCTTGCGTTGACTCCGGTTCCCCCGCCCAGATGCGTCGCCGGCATCAAGAGCGCAAGCACCAGATGCTGACGTTCTGGAGAGATGGGCTCGAGCGGCAGCTGGCTGCGATCAATGCCGCCCTCAGCACCTTGGAGCGCCAGATGCAGGATTCAGATCCAGCTGAGTCCTAAGACCTTCCAAACCTGCCTGCAGCCGACGCCGCACTGTGGCGGCGCTGACTCCGAGTTCAGCACCCGTTCGGCGCAGGCTGAATCCTTCCAAAACCACCAGCTCGACAACCTTGCGTTGGTGTTTCTGAATTGATGCCAACCAGCTCTGCACGGTTTCCGCATCCAATGCCGGTTCGCCACTGGAGCCCCTCGACGAGGCTTCACACCGTTCTGGCTCCAAAGGCAGGGGCCTGTTGAGCTGCTCGGCCTGCTCGATCGCCACGACCGCCGCTTCGCTCCAGCCGGTCAGATGGCTCAATGTGCACGGAGTCAGTGCGCACGACGTGAACCGGTCCTTCGTTTCAGCTTCGGCTCTGGTCTTGAGCACCCTGAGTTGCTGGAGTCGCTCCTGAGTTGAGCGAGGCAAGCGCACCATTCGGCTTCTGTCCCTGAGATGACGCAAGATCGCCCCTCGAATGAAGGGCTTGGCGTAGGCCGCAAGGCTTGATTGCCGCTGAGGCTTGAACCGCTCACAAGCTCTTAGAAAGCCGATCCAGCCCTCTTGGATCAGGTCCTCCAGTGGCTCATGGCAGCGCATCGCGTAGTGCATTGCCGTGGCTTGAACGAGACCGCGATGCCGCTCGACGACTTCGGCCTGGACGCTCTGGAGCTGATGGGTACGCATGGAACGAGGGTGTGCTCGTTCCAGCCAAGACCTTGGATCAAGCCCGCGTCATCCGTGAATTCACGGAGCCATGGCCACAGAGCGCAACAACTCCAACGGTCCGTGTCTGCCTAACCATTCGCGATCGGACCCCTCTGTGAGCAGCAGGTAACCCGCGAACCCGAGGGCGTTCACGCTGAAACCGGCGGAATGTTCCTTGCCCCGGGCCACCGTCATGAACCACTCAGGACTGATCAGGGCGTTGTAGGGAGCGAGCGGACGGTCCGCTGTCTGGGGATCTCCGAGCCCCAAGCGCGACAACTGTTGGTGGTAGAGCTGCTGGAGTTCTTTCGCAGCCCCTGGACCCCGGCTCTGGGTACGTCGGCTCAGTTGATAGCGCCAGGGCCAGGGTTCTTCGTCTCCAGCGAGCTGGGCTGTGATCGCGGCATCCAGTGGGCAACTGACCTCTGAGGCCTGCCGCGGGAGCAGCTGCAAGTGACGGTGCGGTTGGCTGGCTCCGGCTTCAGCACAACTGTTGAAAAACCACAGGCCCGTGGTCTCGCCATCCACCGCAGCCAACTGCACCCAATCGTCCGTCTCCAGCCAACCCGATTGCGGTTTCCACTGCTGCGTGATCAACAGCAGGTGGCCCCGTTGCACCGGGTACTTGTTCAGCAGCAACAGATGCGTGGTTCCGAGGCGTTCCACCTCCAACCGCGTATCCCAAGGCAAAAAAGGATTCGGTTTGGGGCCTTCCCGGCGTAGGTGCTTTGGCGTCGCCGATTCCAATCGCCGGATAACGAACGGCGTGCAGCTCTCCAAGGGCTCGAGTGCGGTCTCCAGGGGAACCAGGGCGCCATTGGCTTCGGCAACGTCGCTGCATAGCAACGCCGCCGCTCCGTAGCGGCCAAGATCGCCCATCTCCCAGAACAAGACCAGTCCTGATTAAAGCGCCACTCAGGCTGCTGAATGACGCTCTGTCCTGCAGACGCTCCAAGCGCCAGGCTCATGACCTGGTGTGCCGGCATCGATCGTGCCCTCCCAGAGCACGTGGCCTGTTCCAGTTAGCCGGATCTGATAGCCCTCGAGCACCTCACAGCGCATCCCGCCACAGCGCCCTGAGGCCTGCCATCCATGCAACTCGGTTTTAGAAAGCTGCTCTGCCCACCAAGGCGCCACCAAAGCATGGGCCGAACCCGTGACGGGGTCCTCTTCAATGCCAAGCCCTGGAGCAAAGAATCGAAGCTGATAGTCACACGGTTGGCCCAAGAGGCGAATGGAGCTGTCCGAGGGGAGGGCTTGCATGACGACAAGGCCCTGCCGATCTGCTCCTTCAAGGCATTCGCTGACCCCTGTGAGCGTCTCGAGAACGATGTCGTTGCTGAGAAGCACGACGCGATACCCCAGAGTCGATCCCCAATAGCCGATGGGTTCGCCACCCAAGACATCGGTTAGATAGCTCGGATAATCGAGTCCAACCAGCGGCTCACTGGGCAGGACGAGTGAAGCTGCCCCCTCCGTCTCTGGCTCCACTCGAATCGTTAAGCCGCCACTTCGAGAGGCCAGCACCAGATCCTCTCCGCTTCTTATCGCTCCCCAACGCTGCAAGGCCAACGTTGAAGCCAAGGTGGCGTGGCCACACAGAGGCACCTCGCAGGTCGGTGTGAACCAGCGCAGACACCACTGTCCCTCTGCGTTCGACCAAAGAAAGGCGGTCTCCGACTGCTTCAAACTGCCAGCCAAATCTTGCATCCACTTGGCGCCCGCCGCCTGGTGGAGTTCAACCACCGCCGCACCATTCCCGCGCAGCGGCCCCTCGGCGAAGGCCTCAATCAGCACAGCGCGCTGCACCGCTTTCTCTGACTGAACCAGAACCATTCAGCGTTATCCCTGTTCGCCGCGAAGACTCCGCTGCATTAAGGCATGGACGGCCTCCTTCGGGCTACAGCGCCCCTCTGCCAGGGCCACGACCTGCTGGCAAATCGGAAGTGCCCATCCGTGTCTCTGCCCCATGCCTGCGACCGCTTGGGCGGTCTTGTAGCCCTCCACAGTGGCACCGACACCCATCAGGGCCTCAGGGGCGGTTTGCCCACCTGCCAAGGCCAAGCCAAAGCGGTAGTTCCGGCTTAGAGGGCTGTTGGCCGTTGCCAAGAGATCACCCAGCCCTGCCAAGCCATAGAGGCTGGCCTGGTCACCCCCCAGCTGCTGAATCACCAGACTCATTTCCGCCATGCCCCTGCAAAGCAAGGAGGCCTTGGCGTTGGCGCCAAGCTGCAGGCCATCACAGATCCCCCCTGCGATAGCCATCACATTTTTGAGTGCTCCAGCCAGCTCCACCCCAAGTGGATCGTCGCTTCCATAGAGACGCAATTGGTCACTGCTGAGCTGTCTCTGCAGCTGTTCCACCAGCGGTTGGTCTTGACTTGCCAGGACGCTGGCTGCTGGACAACCCTGGGCCAATTCACTGGCCAGGTTGGGACCGCTCAGCACCAGCAGACGCAGCTCCGGGTTCGCAACGTTCCACATCTGGCTGGCGGTGCGTTGGCATTCAGGATCGAGTCCCTTGCTGCAGCTCACCAGGGGCACCTGCTGGTCCCACCGCGGGCCCAGCTCTGGTGCGAGCTGCTTGACCCCATCAAGGGCAAGAGCAACAAGCACCAGATCAGACCCCTGGATGACCGCCACAGGATCTCCCCCACTGCGACGACTCCAACTCCGAACTCTGTGCCCTTGCCGCTCAAAGAGGCCTGCCAGGGTGTGACCCCAGGCTCCAAGGCCCAGGACGCCAATGGCCAGAGACATCAGGCGGCCGCGGCGTGGCCCTGGAGGAGCTCCAGAGGAATGATGGCAAGGGCGGAGTCCTCACAGGCCTCCAGCCGTACCGGCGGGGCCATGCCGTCTTGGTAAGCCTCCAACCAGCGGGCTGCACAAACGCACCAGTGATCACCTGGCTTGAGCCCTGGAAAGTCGTAGGCCGGCATCGGCGTCGTCAAATCATTGCCCTGGGCCTTCGAGTAGCTGAGAAATTGCTCATTGACGACGCAACAAACGCTGTGACGCCCTAAATCGGCCGCATCCGTCCGGCAGCTTCCATCGCGAAACCAGCCTGTCATCGGGTCACATCCACACTCCTGCAGGGGGTTTCCCAAAACATTGAGGGGCATGGTCTCGGCTGCGTTCATCGTTGGTTGGGGTCCGATCAGACCGGGATCTAGAGCCCAATTCTGACGAAGGAGTGGCACAAAACCGTCTGGGAGGTTGACGGAATCGGGGGGGGAGGCGTTAAAGGTCATTCAGCCAACCCCCCTACATGAGCTGGGACTTCACCGAAGACGGAGCCTTCCTGGCCCTCTGCGATGCCTTCAAGGAGAGCGGCGAGAGCTCTGCCATTGAGTTCTTGGCCAACGGCGAAGGCGCATTCCACTTTCAGGAATTAGCGCAGAACGCAGCTGGAGAAGGTGTCGACCTCTCGGACTCCACTGACTTGGAAGCCTTTCAGCAGGAAGTGATCGACACCATGGAAAACCTCTGCGGCTGAGTCAGCTGCCGTAGAAGAAGGCCACCTCTTTCTCCTTTAGACCATCCCAACCGGCAGCCTTGAGGCGAGCATCGAGGGTCTGCTGGTCGAAGTGTTTCGAACCGGTCTTGACCACTCGATTCCGCATCGATTTCTTGACGCCACTACGAGCGCGCTGGCTCTCCAGGTCCATTACCTCGTTGTAGAGGGCCAACATGTCCTGGGGAATTGGACTGCCATCAAGGTCAATGCCCGAGGCGATTGCAGCATCAACGCCGCCAGGTCCAGCAATGGCCATTGCTCAATTGTGAGAGGCCCTCGACCCTAAGCGGAGAAATAACGGGCCTGACTATGCAATGCGACGAGGGCTGTGGTGCTCTGCTCCGGCTCCAACTGGTCGCTTTCATCCATGCTCAGCCCAATACGCTCACTGCCCAGCCAGCTCAGTTGCTGACGGGAATCAGGCACATTGGGGCAGGCCGGATAGCCAAAGGAATAGCGGCTGCCGCGATAGCGCTGGGCCAGAACATCCCGCAGGGGCATCTCCGCAGGGTCGGGGTAACCCAATTCACTGCGAATGCGGGCATGGACCCACTCAGCCAGGGCTTCAGCCATTTGCACACCAAGCCCATGGAAGTAGAGGTAATCGCTGTATTGATCTCCTTTAAAGAGCTCTTGGGCGAACTCCGTGGCTCGCTCACCCATGGTCACGGCCTGCATGGGCAGGACGTCAGAGGCTCCGGGGGCTAGATCGCGGTAGAAATCGGCAATGCAGTAGCGGTTGCCGGAGCGTTGGCGAGGCAGCTCAAAGCGCCCCAGTTCGATCTGGCGCTCCTCGGGATCGAACACCACAAGAGCGTTTCCATCCCTGCCGCAGGGGAAATAGCCATAGGCCACTCGAGGGGTGAGTAACACCTCGTCAATGCAGCGTTGTTTCCAGTGCTGGAGGACCGGCTCGGCCTTCTCCGCCAACATCGCTTCGTAGTCCTCTCGGGACTGGCCCTGGGCCTTACGCAGCTGCCACTGACCAGCGAAGAGGGCATTGCGATCCAGGAAGCCAAAGACCTCCTCGATATCGATGGTGTACTCGAGGAGGACCTGGCTTCCCCAGAACGGAGGGGTCAGCGCCTGTTCCTCCGGGACGGTGTCTGAGCGCTCCGTCGTGACGGTTAGAGCCGCAGCTCCGGCGCTTTCCGCTGCGGGTGCATCAGCGGAGGAATCGGAGCGGTCGACCTCGTTGACGTTTTCGAGACCCAGTCCATCGGGGATCGACCCAAGGAAACCTTGGACGTTGTCCCACTGCTCGTCCGCCTTGGCCGAGACAAGGGCGTCCATAAACCGAAGATCTGCGAAGGCATCCCGCCCGTAGATCACCTGCCCGCCGTAGACCTCGCGGCAGTCCTTGTTGACAAAGCGAGGGGTCAGGGCCGCTCCGCCAAGGATGACAGGAACATTGATCCCCGCATCGTTGAAGGCCGCGAGATTGTCCTTCATGAAGGCTGTTGATTTGACCAACAGTCCGCTCATGGCAATGCAATCGGCGTTGTGTTCTTGCTGGGCTTCAATGATCGCCTCAACAGGCTGTTTGATCCCCAGGTTGATCACTTCATAACCGTTGTTCGTCAGAATGATGTCGACAAGGTTCTTGCCGATGTCATGGACATCACCCTTGACCGTGGCGATTAAAAACTTGGCCTTAGCTGAACTCTCGCCTTCCACCTTGTCCATCAAGGGTTCGAGGAAGGCGACGGCTGACTTCATCGTCTCGGCACTTTGCAGGACGAAGGGCAACTGCATTTGGCCTGAACCAAAGAGCTCACCAACCACCTTCATGCCATCCAGCAAATAGGTATTGATGATCTGGAGTGGTTGATAGGTTTCAAGTGCGATTTTCAGCGCATCTTCCAAACCAATGCGCTCGCCGTCGATGATGTGTTGCTTCAGACGCTCCTCGATGGGCAGATCGGTCAAGGACGGACCGGAAGCTCTCGCCTCCTTTGTTGAGACCCCTTCGAACAGGGTGGTCAGTTCGGTGAGGGGGTCATAGACGCAGACTCCATTCTCAAAGCGCCTGCTGTCGTTGATCAGGTCTCGGCAGACCTGTTGGTGCTCCTCACTGATCTTGATCAGGGGGAGGATCTTGGCGGGGCTGACAATCGCCGCATCCATGCCCGCCTCACAGCAGTCATGCAAAAAGACGGAGTTCAGGACAATCCGAGCCGCTGGTGAGAGACCAAAGCTGACATTGCTGACTCCAAGGACGACATGCACGCCCGGGAGGTTTTCGCGAATCATGCGAATCGCCTGAACCGTGGCGAGTCCGTTTTCGCGGTCCTCTTCGATGCCCGTTGAGATCGGTAGCGCTAGAGGGTCGTAGAAAATCTCGTGGGCGGGAATGCCGAATTCCACGGCATCGCGATAAGCCCGTTGGGCGATCGCAAACTTACGCTCCGCAGTCCGGGCCATCCCCTCTTCGTCGATGGTTCCGACCACCACGGCGGCGCCGTAGTTGCGTGCCAGTTCGAGCACCTTGAAAAAGCGCTCGTCGCCGTCTTCGTAGTTGGTGGAGTTGAGGATGCACTTACCACCGGCCACCTTGAGGCCGGCTTCCATCTTTTGCCACTCCGTGGAGTCCAGCATCAGTGGAAGGTTGACGTTGGTCACCAAACGGCTCACCAACGCATGCATGTCGGCCTCACCATCGCGACCGACGTAGTCGACGTTGACGTCGAGAACGTGGGCATTCTCCTTGACCTGGCCCCTGGCCACCGACACCAGGCCATCCCAGTCCTCTTCAGCGAGCAACTCCCGAACTTTCTTGGAGCCGCTGGCGTTGAGACGCTCACCAATGATCAGGAAGGAGTTGTCCTGCTGGTACGGGGTGACGCCGTAAATCGAGCTCGCCGACGGCTCATACTGCAGGGCTGGCCGGGGTGCCTCGGGATCGGGCTCAACACTGCCACGCACGGAGCGTTCAGCCGGCTTCAACTCTGAAGCGAGCTCAGCAAGAGCTGCGATATGGGCCGGTGTGGTGCCGCAGCATCCACCGATGACCTGAACACCCAGGTCTTCAACGAAGTGCATCAGTTGCATCTTCATCTCAGTAGGGGTGAGCCGGTAGTGCGCCACACCCCCAATGTTTTCGGGTAATCCCGCGTTCGGGATACAACTCACCACGAAGGGACTGTGGGCCGAGAGGTAGCGGACGTGCTCCTTCATCTGCTCGGGGCCCGTCGCGCAGTTCAGACCGAGGACATCGATCGGAAATGGCTCAAGAATGGAGACCACAGCTGCGATGTCCGAGCCCACCAGCATCGTGCCGGTGGTCTCCATCGTCACGCTGACCATCAAGGGCCGCCGCTGTCCCGTTTTTGCAAAGGCCTGTTCAATCCCTTGGAGCGCTGCCTTGATTTGCAGAACGTCCTGGCAGGTTTCAACGATGAAAAGATCAACATCGCCTGCGATCAAGCCTTCTGCTTGTTCGGCAAAAGAGTCGCGCATCTCATCGAAGCCGATGTGCCCCAGGGTTGGCAGCTTTGTCGTCGGGCCCATGGAGCCCGCCACAAACCTTGGTTTATCGGGCGTCGAGTACGCCGCAGCCATTTCCCGAGCGAGTTCCGCCGCTCGCTGATTCAGCTCAAAAGCCCGGTCTTCGATGTCGTATTCGGCCAACACCGTGGAGGTCGCTCCGAAGGTGTCGGTCTCGATCACATCGCAGCCCGCCTCAAGGAACTGTCGATGGACGGCCTGGACGGCATCCGGTCGGGTGAAGACGAGGTTTTCATTGCAGCCCTCGAGGGCCAGACCACCGAAATCATCGGCAGTCAGATCCATCTGCTGCAAGGACGTTCCGGTTGCGCCATCAAAAACCAACACGGGCCGCTCTGGGCTGTGCAGTCGCTCGAGAAAACCGATTCGTTGGGTCGCCAGCATCGATCGATCAGCCGTCGAGGCGAATGCGGGTGACCCAGTGGTCGAAGGCTGGATCACGCCCTTCCGTAATGGCCGTCAGGCGCTCACGGATGGCGTTCATCACCGGACGCTCTGCACTGAGTTCTGTCGTTTCTACCCGGCGGATGGGGGTGACCTTCGCAGCCGTGCCGCTTAGGAAAACCTCATCGGCGATGAACAACTCACTTTTATCGACGGGCCGCTCGAGGGTGGGTATGCCCATGGTCTTGGCCAGTTCAAGAACACTGGAGCGGGTGATGCCCTCAAGGATGTCCTGATCGACCCCAGGTGTAATCAGGACACCGTCGCGAACCAGGAACAAATTCATGCCGCTGGCCTCGCTGACCTTGCCGCGGCTATTGAGCAGCAGGGCCTCATCAAAACCGCTTTTGACCGCCTCGGTCTTCGCTAACGAACTGGTGATGTAAGCACCACTGATTTTGCCGCGTAGGGGGAGAGAACGGTCCTCCTGGCGGGTCCAGGAACTAATCCTGCAACTGACACCCTCGGGGGACAGATAATCACCCAGCTCGAGCCCGTAAATCAGGAAGTCCGTCTCGATGTTGTGTAAGCGGGGTGCAATACCGAGATCGCTCGTATAGACGAATGGCCGCAGATAGACAGGAGACGTCGGTTTATTGGCGCGCAGAAATTGGTGGATCGCAGCATGGATCGTGTCTTCGCTGAGTTCGGTCAGCAGAAGACGGGCGCTTTGGCTCAGACGTCTGGCATGGCGATCCGCTCGGAACAGCAGGATTTCGTTGGCATCGGCGGGGTTCGGAATGGCCCGCATCCCACCAAACGCACCGGTGCCGTAATGCAGGGCGTGGGTCGCTACCGAGAGGGTGGCCTCAGCAAAAGGCACACACTTGCCACCGAACCAGGCGTAGGGCAGGAACTGATGCATGGGGTCGGTGGGGGCGGCCACAGCTGCAGACGATCTTCTCACTGCCTGGTGCCCAAGCGCGAGCCCTGAACCAGCAAGATGGATTGATGCACCGTCTCGCGGCTGTCCCCGGTAGCCAGAGCCCTGATGACGGGGTCACTTACGTGGAGCAGCCGGGGGCGGACTTGGTTTTCCTCTCGAGCGCCGATACGGACCTGGCCGCGCTCTCATCCACGCTCGATCAAAATCGCTTTCCGGCTGGCGAAGGACGTCAAATCCAGGGCTTGAATCTGGCGAGCCTCCAGCACCCGGCGGTTCTGGACCACTACATCCGCACCAGCTTGAGTGGCACGCGGATCGTCTTGATCCGTCTGCTGGGCGGTCGGGGCCATTGGAGTTATGGCCTCGAACAGTTCAGGCAGTGGGCGCAGTCGGCCCCGGATCGCAATCTTGTGGTTTTGGCGGGAACCGAGGATGAAGACCAGGCCTTGGCTGCCTTGAGCAGTGTTCCTGCTGCGCTGGCGGTGGCTAGCAGTCAGTGCCTACGGGAAGGCGGTTCTGGGAATCTTCTGTCTGTCCTGCAGAGCTTGGGTTCCTTTCTCGAGCAAGGCCAGGTCACGCTGCCCCAGGCGCAAGCCGTTGAGGATCCCAAGGCCCATGACTGGCGAAACGAGCCCGGACCGCGGGTTGGGGTGATTCTCTACAGAGCGCTCCTGCAATCCGGTGATCTGGCGCTATCGGAGGCTCTCCTGGATGCCCTCAGGCAGCGGGGGATGAGTCCGCGCGCTCTCTGGGTCAGCAGTTTGCGGGACCCGGGTGTTCAAAGGGGTGCCCTTGATCTGCTCCAACGGGAACAGGTTGATGCAGTTCTCTGCACCACATCCTTTGCTTCTGTTCAGTTCGCCGAGGCGGGTCTTGGTGCCCCGCTCTGGGAGGAGCTCGGTGTCCCGATCTTTCAGGTGCTCTGCAGCACCCAGTCACGGGAGGGTTGGCAGGCCAGTCCCGTGGGCTTGGCTTCGCTGGATCTGACCCTTCAGGTGGCGATGCCAGAACTTGATGGCCGCATCACCACACGGGTCGGAGCCTTCAAGGAGCTTGCCAATGCCGACGACCGCCTGGCCACCGCCCTGCATCACTACGTACCAGACCCCGAACGGCTCGATTGGATAGCCCAGCTGGTTCAGCGCTGGTGTGACCTGCGTGCCACACCGGCGCCCAGGCGCCGACTTGCGCTTGTTTTGGCGAACTATCCGACGCGCAACGCCCGTCTGGCCAATGGGGTTGGTCTCGATACCCCAGCCAGCGCTGCAGCGATGCTCCATTGGTTAGGGGCGTCTGGCTATGAGGTCGGCTCTGATCTCCCCTGCGATGGCGATGCCTTAATCACGGCCCTGTTGGCCGGCCGTACCAATGATCCGGAGAGCACCCACCTCAAGCCGGTAGCCCATCTCTCCCTTCAGAACTACCTCGCTTGGTATGGGGCCTTGCCCAGCGCTGTCCGAAGCAGCCTGGAGACCCAGTGGGGGCCACCCGAGCAAGACCCCTGCCTTGAACGGGATGGGTTCCCGATCCATGGTCTGCGTTTCGGTCACGTGGTGGTCATGATCCAGCCATCCCGTGGTTACGACAGGGATCCGAGCCTGAGTTACCACTCTCCGGATCTGGCTCCGACCCATCACTATCTCGCCCACTACCTCTGGCTGAACCAATGCGCTCAGGTGCAGCTGGTCTGCCATGTCGGCAAGCACGGGAATCTCGAATGGCTTCCCGGAAAAGGTCTGGGACTTTCGAGCAGCTGCTTCCCGGAACTGGCTCTCGGGCCGATGCCCCACCTCTATCCCTTCATCGTCAATGACCCTGGTGAAGGGTCCCAGGCCAAACGCCGCGCCCAGGCCGTGATCCTTGATCACCTGACGCCTCCTTTAGGGCGCGCCGGACTCCACGGAGATCTGCGCGAGCTCGAGGCGCTGATTGATGAGTACTGGGAAGCTGTGCAACTTGGGAGCGCCCGCAGTGAAGCGCTGCGCTCCGAGATCTTGGAGCAGCTGAGCGTTTCGGAACTGGGCGATGTCTTGGCGAGCGCAGAAGGGGATGACCCCCTTGATGCTGCCGATGGGTATTTGTGTGAGCTCAAGGAAGCGCAGATCCGCACAGGACTACACCGCTTTGGTTCACTCCCCGCGGACGAGGCCCTGGCCGAATTGCTGGCCTGTCTGGCCCGCCCCCCCCAGGACCAAGGGCTTGGCCTCACCCAGGCCTTGGCCCGCGATGCCGCCCTTCTTGTCGATCCTTGGAGCGACCTCGAAGAGACACCCCTCGATGCCGCTGATCAAGGGCGTCTGATGGAGTTCGGTCTCCAGCAGCCGCGTCGCTGCGGTGACGCGATCGAGTGGCTGGAGCAACAGGCATTGCAGCTCTGCCGCGATCTTCTGGGCCAATCCAGCATCAGCTCGAGCATTGGTCCACAGACCGAGATCGTGCTGACCCGGTTGAAGAAGCGTTTGGTTCCAAACCTGTTGCACTGCGGCGAGGCCGAGCAGTCCGCGTTCCTACGCGGGGTCGCTGGCCAGAGGATTGCTGCCGGCCCCTCCGGTGCTCCGACCCGTGGACGTCCGGACCTTTTGCCCACAGGCCGCAATTTCTACAGCGTTGATCTGCGCGGTCTACCGACAGAAGCGGCCTGGGACCTTGGCCGCCGCAGCGCCGAATTGCTGATTGATCAACACCTCATGGAGGAGGGCGAACCGCTGCACCATCTCGCCCTCTCGGTCTGGGGGACCAGCACGATGCGCAATGGTGGCGAAGACATTGCCCAGGCCCTCGCCCTCATGGGTGTCCGGCCAGTCTGGGATGGGCCGAGTCGGCGGCTGGTGGATCTCGAATTGATCCCGCTCTCGGCCTTAGGCCGGCCCAGGGTGGATGTGACCTTGCGGATCTCGGGTCTGTTCCGGGATGCCTTTCCACAATTGGTGGGCTGGGTGAACCGTGCCACCGCATTGGTGGCCTTCGCCGATGAGTCAACCAGCGAAAACCCCCTCGCGGCCGCCGCCAAACAGGATGGTCATGCCTGGCGGGTCTACGGCTCTGCCCCTGGCGCCTATGGCGCTGGCCTTCAAGGGCTTATTGACAGTGGCGAGTGGGAGGAGCGGGCTGATCTGGCCCAGGCCTACCTGAATTGGGGAAGCTGGCGCTACGAGGGGGATGGCACCGGTGCCCTGCGGATCGCGTCCGACCGCGGCGGCTTCAAGCAGCGGCTTGAGTCTGTTCAAGTTGTCTTGCAGAACCAGGACAACCGTGAACACGACTGCCTGGATTCTGACGATTACTACCAGTTCCAGGGCGGTCTGAGTGCAGCGGTGGAGTCCGTGCGCGGAGTCGCTCCCGCTGTCTGGTTTGGAGACCATTCACGGCATCAGCGGCCGCGAATCCATCGGGTTGAGAAGGAATTCGACAAAGTGCTGCGCTCCCGCGTTTTGAATCCTCGCTGGATTGAAGGGATGCTGCAGCACGGCTACAAGGGTGGCTTCGAAATGGCCGCAAGCCTCGATTACCTCTTCGCCTATGACGCCAGCACCGGCCGCGTTCCGGATTGGAGTTATGGCTCGATCTGTCAGCAGTGGCTTGAGTCCCCTGCGGTCTTGGACTTTCTTAAAACCCACAATCCCTGGGCCCTACGGGACATGGGCGAGCGGCTCTTGGAGGCTCACCACCGGGGGCTCTGGAGCGGGGCACAAAAAAACCAGCTCGCGCATTTGCGGGAGCTGGTCTTAAGCGCTGAGGCTTTGATTGAGGGTTAGAGGTCCTTCACCCAGCCTTTGAAGGCACCGATGTCACCGGCCTTGGACTGGGATGTGGACGTAGATGCAGGCTTTTGCTCCTGTGCCGCGACCTCTGCCTGTTGTTCCTGCTCAGCTTTGATCGCCGCGGGACCACCAGGAACGTTCACACCGAAGGAGGAACCGCGCTTGCGTTCATCCAGTTCAGCCATGGTCATTGGCTCACAGAACGTCTTCTTCACCTGTTTGGGAATCCCACCGGTGAGATCCGCCTGAGCTTCTGCAGGCTTCGGGTCGCCCAATCCAGCGGACTCCTTCACTCGACGTGCAGTCAACGAAGCCACTTCGTCGACGATCTCCTTGTTCCCAGGGTTGTCGACTGTACCTGGGAAGGTTCGCCGGATCGTGTTGGACTGCCGCATGAAGTCGACATTTCCCATGCTGCTGGACGTATCAGCATCAAGGAAGAACGCCTCTTCTTTTTTCGCAGGTTCCCGCTTTGTGGCGGGTGCCTGCGGCTTGTCACTCCCTAGGAGACGGTCAAACAGGCCCATCGCAAGATTTCACGATCTTGGGAGACCCTAGCGGCCGCAAAGCTCCAAGCCATGGGTATCAGTGCCGCAACTTCGCAGAAGGCCGTGTTTGTCGAGCAATTGGGTCACTGATTCACAGACCAACGGTGTTGGACGCCAACGCGCTTGCATCTCGTAGTCGTAGAAGGCCTCGGCCCCATCGAAACCCAGGTCCGCTGCCGCAGGAATCAGCCTGTGAAACGGCAATCGATAGCGCCCCGGATGCGCCAGAACGGCCAATCCACCTGCCGCATGAATCCTGCGGCGGACTTCAACTGCTTTTAAGGGCTCTCCGACGGGCGCCTGCCCCTGGCGGTAGGGCTCCAGCGCTGAATGGTCCAGCTCAAAGCCCAAGGCCAGCACATGAACCAAACAGCCTTCGAGTAAGCAACTGATCTCCATCCCGCTCCAGAGATGAGGGGTGGTGGCACCGGTCTCTGATTGCTGCTCAAACCACTGTTGAATCGGCCTGAAGGAATCGGTGCTGTGGTGATCGGTGACCGCCAGGTGCTCTAAACCGATGGAGAGCGCCTGAGCAGCCAAGGCCTCCGCGTGAAGACTGCCGTCACTGTTGGTGGTGTGGCAATGGAAATTCAGCCGACCAGGGCAGCAGGAAGCGGTGACCGTTTCCAGCACCGGGACCAGGGGGTGGTGGCGAGCGTCGCTGGGCACAGGGATCAGGCGGCAGCGGCTTCTTTCTCAGCCCGTAGGCGCCTCCAGCGCGCATAGAACTGAATCGACGCGGCCATGAACACCACCAGCGCCACGAGGAACCAGGTGGCAGCACCCGTTGGGAACTGGTTTTTGAACACCACCAACATCACCACGATCACCAACAGCAGAGTCGGCAGTTCATTGAGGGCTCGCAGCTGTTTGGGGCTCCAGCCGCAACTTCCCTGCTGCAGCTGCCCCATCAGGCGATAGCAGAAAAAGTGATAGGCCAGCAGGGCCAAGACAAAGCCCAACTTGGCGTGCATCCAACCCTGTTGCAGCCAGGCGGGATTGGCCACAAGCAGCCCAATCGCCATGGAGACTGCGACCACCATGCCCGGGGTGGTGATGATGTTCGCCAGTCGCTTCTCCATCAAGCCGTACTGGGCCTGGAAGGCGTCTTTGAGAGCAGGCTCGAGCTCTTCGGCCTCTCGGTGATAGATGAACAGCCGTACGAGGTAGAAGAGGCCGGCAAACCAAACCACGACCCCAACGATGTGCAGGGTCTTGAACCAGAGGTAGGCCTCAGGAGGAAGGGCCGCCAGGGTCATCACAGGCCGGAGCCGAACTGGGCAACAAGTTAGGTGGCACCAGAGGCGGCCATGGCGCGATGGTTCGCTGCGCTGGACCGAATCGCGGCGATTTCCTCCTCCGGCAGCTTGCTCAACTGTTTCATCACCAAGCCCATGCGGTGGTTTCGCTTGAGTTCTGGCTCATGGCGGGCGAGAAAGTCCCAATACAGGCTGTTGAAGGGGCAGGCCTGCGGACCAGTGCGTTGTTTGACGTCAAACGCGCAGCCTTTGCAGTAGTTACTCATCCGTTTGATGTAGTTCCCGCTGGCGGCATAGGGCTTGCTGGCTAGGCGCCCCCCATCGGCAAACACGCCCATTCCCAGGACGTTGGTGAGCATGACCCAATCGAAGCCATCGATGAACATCCGATGGAACCAAGCGGTCAGTGCCTGGGGATCCAGTCCAGCGAGCAGCCCGTAGTTCGCCAGCAGCATCAAGCGTTGGATGTGGTGGGCGTAAGCACTGGTCTTAATCTCACCCAAGACGGTGTCCAGGCAACGCATGCCGCTGCCGCCCAACTCCTCAAACCAGTGCGGTAGTGGCGCTGTGGCCTTGAAGTGATTGACCACTGCGTAGTCCTCACCAAACCAGTGGTACAGACCGTGTGTGTATTCACGCCAGCCCAGGACCTGGCGAATCACACCCTCCAGACCAGCTAGGGGGACCTGTCGAGCGAGGCCCTCTGCCTCAAGACGCTGGATGACTTCCAGCGGATGGAGCAAACCCAGATTCAGGTAAGGAGAGAGCAGGGCATGCCAGAGGGTCGGTTCACCGCTGACCATCGCGTCTTGGTAGGGACCAAACCCGGAAAGGCGGGTCGCGATGAAGTGCTCCAGGACCTCCAGGGCCTGCTTGCGACTGACCGCCCAGCGGAAGGGGTGGGCACGACCTGGCAGGGCAAAGCGCTCTCGCAGCCCCTCGACCTTCTCGATGACGGCTTCCGTGATGGCGTCGGGCTCAAACCAGAGGGGCGCTGGGCCTGAGAGACCCTTGGTGGGCGGCTTGCGGTTGTCCTGGTCGTAGTTCCACTGCCCGCCCATCGGTTCAGCGTCATCGTCCATGAGCACGCCAAAGCGTTTGCGCCCTTCGCGATAGAAGAGCTCCATCCGCAGTTGCTTGTACCGGGCCGCCCAATCGGCAAAGTCGTCGCGGCTCCAAAGGAACGCGTTGCTCGGAATCCACTGCAGAGGGATCGGGAGTGAAAGCCGCTCGATTGCGTTGCGGAAGCCTCGGTCGACCGGCTCCATCAGACGCAGCTCCTCGATGCCGTGGCGTTCGATCCAGGCCAACAATCCCGTGCTGAACTGCTCGGTTTCAAGGCAGTCCACCGTCCAGCCTTGATCGCGGAGATCGCCGGCGAAGTGCCGCATGGCACTCCAGACCAGAACCATCTTTTGGGCGTGATAAGCCCGCCGCTCCAGGACGGAGCAGCTCTCCAGCAGCAACACGCGGGAACGCTCAGGTCTCGAGCTGGCCAGGGCAGCTTGCTCAAGGTTGAGTTGATCGCCTAGGACCCAAATCCCGATGGTCATGCCGGCTCACCCGCCAGACGGCAGGCCTTGCTGGCTACTGCCTTGGCATAACCACGCTCAACAAGCCCCGCGGCCGGTGAGAGTTGCCCGTTGCGGCAATCAATCACGATCCGCTCGCGATGGCCCCGTTGGTCACTGATTCGCATGCGGAGCTGAAAATGATGTTTCGCGCTGCGGCTGATTTCATCGGCGCAGATGGGTCCAATGCACAGGCCTGGGGCCGCCCAGACCGTGGGGGGACACGCCAGCAACAGAACGCTGATGGAAGCCAAGATCCAACGCAACGGCTTCAACCAGCGAGCTCCAAAGAACGACCATTCTCGATGTCGGACGTTCCATCCTGCGGATCGGCCGAGACGACCTCGTCTGCGCCCGGGTGAAAGTGATCCCAGATCACCTTGGCCAGACCTGGCCCCATGCCTGGGGCGGCAGCGAGCGTCTCAGGACTCGCCAGCTGAATCGCATCGATCGAGCGGAAGTGGGCCAACAGCTCCTTGATGCGCTTGGGTCCAAGACCTGGGATGTCGGACAAGCGTGAGCGTTTCATCCGCTCGCCCCGCTGCTGACGGTGGAAACTCACGGCAAAACGGTGGGCTTCATCCCGCAGCCGGCGCAGGAGCTGAACGCCCAACTGCTCAGGCTCGCTATCCAACGGGTCCTTCACCCCTGGGATAAAGACCTCTTCCCGTTGCTTGGCCAAGGAGCAGACGACCAGATCCTCATCCAGGTTCAGTTCACGCAGGGCCTCCATGACTGCCGAAAGCTGGCCCTTTCCTCCATCGATCATCACCACATCGGGCCAGTCGTTGAGCCCACCGGTGTGGAGTGCTGAGCCTGCAGATCGCCGTAGGTCCCTGAGGTCCGCTCCGGCTGCCTTGGCCTGCGCCCAGCGGCGAAAACGACGGCGCATGATCTCGGCCATCGCCATGAAGTCATCGGAGTGTCCGGAGCGGATCGAGCTGCTCTGAATCTTGTATTTGCGGTAGTGCTGCTTGGCCGGTAAGCCATCGATAAAGACCACCTGGGAGGCCACCGCGTCACTCCCTTGGATGTGACTGATGTCGTATCCCTCAATGCGGCGTGGAGGCGTATTCAGTTCGAGCAGTTGAGCCAGGTCCTCCGTGGCAAGCAGGTTCTGTTCACTGGCCCGTCGGGCGCGCTCCAATTCGTAGTTGGCGTTGCGCTCGACCAACTCGATCAAATCCGCCTTTTGGGCACGCTGCGGCACCGCCAAGCGGACTTTGCGTCCGCGCAGTTCAGAGAGCCAGTCCTCGATGAGCTGCTGTTGAGGCAACGGGGCTTGAAGCAAGAGCTCAGGGGGTATTTCCACCCCCTCGACCTGGCTGTAGTGCTCTTCAATCACCGTCTGCAGGACCCGCCCCATGGCGTCTCGACGCTCCGGCGATGGGGGAAGGTCTTCGCCAGCGCCCTCCGCCGCCGGGGGCATGCCAATCGCATCGGCAGTGAAGCCCAAGCGACCCACCAGCTTTCCTGCCCGCATTTGAAAGAGCTGTACTGCTGCCACGCGTTCGTCGGCCGCCAAGGCCAGTACGTCCCGAGAGACCGAGCTATCGCCCAGGCTCATCTTTTGGTCGGCCGTCAAGGTGTCGATGCCTTGGAGCTGATCACGAACGCGAGCAGCGCTTTCGAAATCCAGCCGCTCGGCGTAGCGCTGCATCTGCTCGTGGAGCAGTTCGAGTAGCTCCTCATTGCGCCCCTGAAAGACCATGGCCACCTGCCGAAGGGTGCGGTGGTAGTCCTCAGAGCTGATCTTTTCCTGGCAGACCCCTGGGCAGCGGCCGATATCGAAGTTCAGGCAGGTCCGATCGCGATGAAGCGGTTGCGGACGCTGGCGCAGGGGGAAAACCCGTTTCACCAAGCCCAGGGTGCGGCGTAACAGCCCGACGTCGACATAGGGCCCGTAGAACCGATCTAAGGGGGAACGAAAACGACGCCGACGGGTGATGAAGATCCGCGGATAAGCCTCGCTCCAGGTAATGCAGAGGTAGGGGTATTTCTTGTCGTCCTTGAGCAGCACGTTGAAGTGCGGCTGGTGGTTCTTGATCAAGTTGGCCTCGAGGGCCAACGCCTCCGCCTCGCTGTCGGTGACGATGAACTCAATCTCGCAAACCTGCCTCACCATCAGGGCAATCCGCGGGGAGTGGCCATGGCCGCTCCCGCTCTGGAAGTAGCTGCGGACCCGGTTGCGCAGAACCTTGGCCTTGCCGATGTAGAGGATCCGGTCCTCCGCGTCGCGCATCAGGTAGCAGCCCGGCTCAGTGGGGACCTCCTTCAGACGAGCCTTCAGCCGAGCAGGGTCCTGCAGCAGGGACTTCACCCGCCGTACTGCCAGCCAGTGCTGCTCAGTTCGAGGGCGGCACCATCACGGTTGAGAACGGCGCTCTTGACCTCACCGACAAAGACGGTGTGGTCTCCGTGGGCGACCTGCCCGATCAGCTCACACTCGACACTGCCCAGGGCGTCATTCAGGATCGGGAGTCCGAGTTCACCCAGGCTGAAGGGGGCAGCATCAAAACGACCACCAACGCCTTTTTGCGGTTTGAAGAACACCGCAGCCAGGTCCTTCTGATCGGCCGCCAGGACATTCAACGAGAAGCGCTTGGTGCGCTGAATCATCCCGTTGCTGGTGCTATCAGCGCGCACAGCCATCACCACCAGGGGTGGTTCAAAGGAGCCCTGGGTCACCCAGCTCGCGGTGAAGCCGTTCACCTCATCGCCTTCCGCCACGCCGCAGATAAAGACACCGTGGGGAATCTTGCGAAGCAAGGTCTTTTTGGCGTCTGCATTCAGTGCCATGGATCGGTCTCACAGTGCCCAAACTCTAGGAACAGCAGTCCGTCTGCGGGTCTCCCATAGCCGGGATTTTCTAGGATCAGAGGATGAAAGCCCTCTATCCCGGCAGCTTTGATCCCCTGACCCTGGGGCATCTGGATGTGATTGAACGGGGGTCCCATCTCTTCGACGGTCTGGTGGTGGCCGTGCTCCGCAATCCGAGCAAAAATCCGTGCTTCAGCGTTGACCAGCGGATCGAACAAATCCGTGGTGCGACGAGCCATCTCAGCCAGGTCGAAGTCGCGGCGTTTGACGGATTGACCGTGGAATTTGCCCATCGGAGTGGGGCAGGGGTGATCCTGCGCGGCCTCAGAGCCTTGAGCGATTTTGAGTACGAGCTCCAGATCGCACACACCAACAAAAGCCTCGCTCCAGAACTCGAAACGCTGTTCCTCGCCACGGCAACGGCCCACAGCTTTCTGAGCAGTTCAGTCGTCAAAGAGGTGGCCCGTTTCGGCGGACCGGTTGGTCACATGGTCCCCACAGGAGTGGCAGAAGATCTATCGAGGCTTTTTAATCAGTAATCCCTCCATGCACCCCGCTGATGTCTGAGACGCAGCTGACCTCCGTGCTCGACCAGCTGGATCAACTGGAGGAAGTCGTCCTCGACGGCACCCGCGTCCCGTTCAGCGGCGGTCGCCTGGTGAACGAGCAGGACGCCATCGAGTTGATGGATGCCGTTCGTGATGCGCTGCCAGCTCAGCTGGTGAAGGCCGACGAGCTGGTGGCGAAAAAGGACGAGTTCATCCAGCAGGCCCGTCAAAAGGCCGACGACATCGTTGCCCAGGCCAAACAGCAGCGCGACCAGCTGATCAACAGCCAGTCCATCCGCAGCGAGGCGGAGCGTCAGGTGGCCGAGCTGCGCGAGCAGGCCCGCCAGCAGTGCGAGCAGATGATCGCCCAAGCGCGCCAGCAGGTCGCCAAAACAGAACAGGAACACCAAACCAGGCTGGCCCAGCTGGAGCAACAGTTCAGCCAGCGTCGTCAGCAGCTGGAACAAGAAGGACTGCAGCGCCGACAACAGCTGGACCAGGAAGCCATTGAACTCAAGCGCCAGCTGAGCGAACAACACGAACAAGCGCGCAAGCAAAGCATTGCGGAACTGGAAAAAGTCCGTGTTGAGGCCCTTCGGCTTCAACAGAGCAGCCAGGCCGAAGCCGAGCGCGTTCAGGGCGATGCTCTGCAATTCCGCCAGCAGACCCAGCAACAATGCGAGGGACTCATCGCCCGCAGCCGGCAGGAAGCCAGCTCCATTCAAGAGGGTGCTAACCGCTACGCCGAGCAGGTTCTGGGTGAACTGGAGGACCGTCTGCGGGAGATGGGCCAGGTGGTCGTTGCCGGCAAGCGAGAGCTGGTGAAGCTCCAAGGCGTTAACCCCGCCTCCCTTGTGCCCAATCCAACCTCAGGTCAGCAAGCCGTGCCGATCACCCGCGCCCGCCGCGCAGCTGATCGCATCCGCAGGGCAGCTGGAAATCGCTAGGGGCAGAGCGCCCCATTGCGGGTTTGACGCAAGAGTTGCCCCATGACCGAATTGGGGGCTGCAGATCCGTTGGAGATCATGCTGATGTAGCGGGGGCCCGAGCTGGTGTCCAACAACCCGCTGACGGAACGAACCCCACGGATCGTTCCGGTCTTGCCGAAAAACTGACCCTGCAGCTCGGTGTCATACCAGTAGTTACGCAAGGTCCCACGCTCGCCAGCGATCGCCATCGAAGCGAAGTAGTGATCCGCCATCGGATGTTGAGCCATCCGCAGCATCAGAGCCACCAGCAGGCGACTGGTGAGCCGATTCCCGCGGTCAAGGCCACTGCCGTCGACGACCTTGACCCCTGCCATCGGTAACCCCTGGGCGGCGAGCCATCGGCTGGCCAACGCCTGACTGGTGGCCTGGTCCCAACTCCCTGTGCCCTGACGCAGGAGCACCTCAGCGGTGAAATTGTGGCTTTCGGTGTTGGCCAGGCTGAGCAGGCCGTGCATGCCAATGGAGCGCTCCTCATGGAGCAAAACAGCGCCTGAGGAGGGATTTCCCGATCGGGCTGGACTCACGGTGGTGATCACCGCCTGACCGCCCTGACGCTGGATCTCCGCGCCCAAGAGTTGCTGCAGGCGACTGGGGGGATCGCTCACGGCCATCGCTTTGGCATTGCTCGTCACCGCCAAACGGGTGATCGGAGCGCCGTAGGCCTCGACGCGATCCTCGCCGGGCCATCCCGCTGGCCACCAACGCTGGGGAGGCTCCTCCTGGAGTTGGATTCGGACCGCGGACGGTGCCGGCGATCCACTACCGCCTTGACCCAGCGCCAACTTGGCGAAGCGCTGCAGTTGAGGGGTATTGAAATCGGGGTCCCCCTCGCCGGTAATCAGCAGGCTTCCGTCGGATTGGCGCCAAAGTCGCGTCGTGAGGCTGTAATCCGGTCCGAGACGATCCAGGGCAATCGCAGTCGCCACCAATTTCTGATTGGAGGCGGGGATGCGAGGCGTCAGACCATTGAGATCTGCCAGGAGACGACCGGATTCATCGGCCACGCTCACACTCCAGACACTGGCCTCACTGCCGAGCACCTGGCGCAGGCGGTTCTGAAGGGCCGGGCAACTGACCCGGGCCTGCAGCTGGGGCAGCCCCAACGGCGGAGGCGCCGGGGGCAGGGCAATGGCCCTGGCTGCCTGGGTGGTTTCTGGAATCGCCGCTTGCAGGGCAACGCAGGGAAATAAAGCCAGGCCTAGCCCGAGACCCACTCCAGCGCGGAGCCCCGCCATGGTCAGGACTGACCGAGCTGGAGACCAGAGACTGAACCGTTCAGCCGGAACGCACGGCCCTCTAGTTCAATCGGTGCTCCAATCTTCAGGGTCTGGTTGCCGAAGACGACGCCGCCTGCACCCTTACGCCCTTCTCCTTTGAGAACAAAGCGGGCGTCCAAGTTGCCGAGCTGGTTCTGGTTGGGATCTGGCGCGGTGACCACCTTGCCGTCAGCGAAGACCGCAGCCAATTGCCGTTGCAGCGGAATGACGTCATCCACGGTCACCGAACCATGGGGTTGGTTGCGGATCACGATCGCGACCTTGCCCTGCTCCTTTGCACCAGCGATCAAGGCCGACGGGTTGGCCACCGGTACGTTGCGGACATCCACAAACACCGTGACGGGTTGGAGACCACCGGTGGCACGGGCGACGGCACCACTCAGCTTGGGACTCCAGAGCACACCGCCAATAGCCAGGACCACAGCCGCCGCAGCCCCCGCATCCACCAGCGAGAAACGACGCGACAACACAGGCATGGCAGAGAAACAGAGTTCAAACTGTACGGAGGCTGGGCCGCCGAAACAAGCATTCCCCTGGCCTAGTTCTGCAGACCCTCAATCAGGCGGTCGACGGCTTTGAGGCCACGGACCACTCCGCCGCCTTCACCCTCGAGGGCATCGGTCATCTGCTCGGCATCCGGCTTCGCCTCAAACTCCCGAACGAAGCGGTAGCCATCGGGATCCTGGCGGTAGAGCTGCCAATCCTGGGGAAAGGCGCGTCGCAGTGCCCCATCGCCTGTCGGGATCAGGGCATAGGCGGATTGCCAACCAGACAGGAAGCCCTTGCGGCGCTCTCGGGCAACAGTGCCAATGCCGACTGCGGCATCTTCCAATTTGCCGTTCAGCAGCACAACACTGCCGCGGTGCAGGGCACAGACCGCCTCCACATCCTCATAGTCCGCTGGGGTTGGTGCCACAAGGACCAGAAGGCCATCACTGCCGCCATCGGCTTGCTGGAGGCGCTTGATTCCACTGAGTTCGGTGATGCCAGCCGCCTGCTCCGCCGCATCACGCTTCGCCAAGGCAGCAGCCCCCGCATCGGGGAAGACCAGGCGTGCATCGGAATGGGCGTGGGTCAGGGCGCTCAACAAACGAAGGGCCACCGGGAGGATGCGCAGTCCCTCAAAGCGAAATTCAGCGGTCCAGAAGCCCTTGGTCTGGCTAGCCAAGGCAGCCAGAATCGCTTCGACGGCTTCGGCTTCAGCACGTCGCAGATCGGCGGGGAGCATCCAGACCATGTCGTTCGGCTGACCCTAATCAGCCGCCACCGACGCGATGGCCAAGCGCAACGCTTCCGGAATGTCCTGAAGATCGGACTCGGTGTGCCAGTAACCAAGGGAGAGACGAATCCCACTGGCCGACCAGTGCGAATCAATGCCCATCGCCTCAAGAACAGGGCTACCAGCAGCCCTGGAGCTACTACAAGCTGAACCACTACTGATGGCATAGCCGGACCGCGAGAGTTCCCGGACGACAGCGCGCCCAGACAGGGGCCGGCCATCTGCCGCCCGCACGAGCAGGCTGAGGTGATTCGCCAGGCGCAATTTTGGATGGGCGCGTGGGTCAGGGCCTGTGAGTTGCAGGCCAGGGACCTGCAGCACTGCGGACAACAAGCGATCGCGCAGGGAGGGCATCGGATCCTGCCCGTCCTTGAAGCGCCGGACCTGGAGCAGCTCGAGGGCTTTGGCAAAGCCAGCGATCAAGGCCACCGGTTCAGTGCCGGAGCGCAGGCCCCGCTCCTGGCCACCACCGGACTGAATCGGGCGGAGCTTGATCCCCTCACGAACTAACAAAGCGCCGACCCCACGGGGACCGTTGAGCTTGTGGCTGGCCACACTCATCAGATCGATCGGGAGAGCGTCGAAATCAATGGGGCGTTGAGCCGCCACCTGAACGGCGTCGACGTGAAGGAGCACGCCCGCCTCGCGGCAGAGGTCTCCGATCTCCTGGAGCGGCTGTAACGCACCGACCTCGCTCTGACCCCAGATGAGCGAAACCAATTGGGTCGGCCGCGCCAGGTGGTGGCGCAAGGCGTCCAGATCGATCAGACCTTGAGGGCTCACAGGGATTCGCTCTACGGTCCAGCCCTGTCGCTGGAGCTGCTGCGCCGCCGCTTCGGTGGCGGGATGCTCAACGGCTGAGAGCAAGAGCCGTGGCGGGTTGCTTTGCTGATCCCAGAGCTCCGCAGCAGAACCCTGGAGCGCGAGATGAATCGACTCTGAGCCACCTGAGCTGAAAATCAGCTGACCGCTGCAACCGAGCAGGCCGGCGATCTGCTCACGGCTGCGCTCGAGCTGCTCAGCAGCCGCTAGGCCGAAGCCGTGGAGGCTTGAGGGATTCGCCCAGGCTTCGCGATCAACGCGCTGGATCTCCGCCTGTACCTCTGGCAGTACCGGGGTTGTAGCTGCGCAGTCGAGGTATCGGCGCAGATCCAAGGTCATGTCTCCCGCTCAAAACGGGCCCGCGTGCGCGATTCGAGGGAGTTGGTGGCAATCGTCACCAGGTCATCCAACGAGGTGTTGTTCAGCAGTTCAGCGACCTTGGCCCGTGCAGCCTCGCTTGGGCAATTCTCTGGGCGAATGCAGCCATTGGCGCAGACCGTGGAGCAATCAATCCCTTTCTCGCTCCTCCCTGAGCCTTGCGGCTGTTCGACTGCTGGCAGATCCGCCTCGGAATGATCCGAGCGAAGCCCTCCAGCGGCCTGCTGGCGCGCAGCGGCAACAGCCGCCGGGTCAGGGATCGAACCGTCAAAAACGTGCTCGGCCGGCCCGTCCATAAAGACCTTGCCGTTGATGGCATCCCAATGGATCTGAAGTGGTCCACCCGGGAGATCCAGGCGAGCCGTGCGCTCGGAGAGACCCAGGAGGTGACAGGCCACCAACGTGGCGCACGCGCCGGTGCCACAGGCCAGCGTTGGACCAGCTCCGCGCTCCCAGACCCGCATCACCAGGTGCGAAGGCGAGAGCACCTCAACGAAGTGAACATTGGTCTTGGCGGGGAAGGCAGGGTGCACCTCCAGCTGACTGCCAAAGCGATCGAGATCGATCTCAGCGACGGCATCCACGGGAACGACCACGTGGGGGTTCCCCATGCCAGCGGCCGCCACGGCAAACCGCTCCCCATCAATCTCCAGCTCACCCATGGGAAGTCGGGCCTCCCCGACTTCCAGGGTTGTAGGGATGTCGCTGGGGTTGAGAAAAGGAGCCCCCATGTCCACACGGATCGTCCCGTCGGGGAGCAGTTCCGGGACGATGCGCCCAGCCAGAGTGTCGATCTGCCAGGTGCGCCCAGGGCCGTCCCCATCGCAATCCGCCAGGAAGCGCGCCAGGCAGCGGATGCCATTGCCGCACATTTCGGGTTCGGTGCCATCGGCGTTGAAGATGCGCATCCGCAGTTCCCCCCCGGCGTTTGGCGGCAGCGCCAAGATCACGCCGTCCCCTCCGACACCAAAACGCCGGTCACAGAGCTGAACCACCAGATCTGGGGTCAAGCCAAAGAGAAATTCGGTATCGCCGGATTGACGCCCGTCGAGCATCAAGAAGTCGTTACCAAGCCCTTGGTACTTGCTGAATTGGAACACGCGCGACAGCCTGTTGATGCAGGCTCACCAGTTCGATCGATCCTATGGGGAGCAGTCGAGAAGGGCGGTCCGGAGACCTCGACACCTCTCAACCGGGAGTGCGTCAAATCCAGGCATGGATTCGTTCAGAGAGTCCGCTCTCCCTTCAACTCAGCAATGGCAGCAGCCTGAGCGGTCGTCCGCTGTGGATCGATGCCTGCTTTCTGGCTCTGGAGCCTGAGACAGGAGCAGCCGCTGTTCTGATCAATCGGGACGCCATCGTGCTGCTGCGGCCGCTGACTTAACAGCAGCTATGGGAGCATCACTGCTCCACTCCCGATCCGCCCGTGAGCGAGTCCAGCCGCTACCAACCCCAGGCCACAGAGGCCGGCTGGCAACGGGCCTGGAAGGCAAACGGGCTGCACAGCACCCCAGAGGTCAAGGCCGGCGATGAGGCGTTTTACGCCCTTTCGATGTTCCCTTACCCCTCAGGGAACCTGCACATGGGTCACGTCCGTAACTACGTGATCACCGATGTGGTCGCCAGGATTCAACGCTTACGCGGAAAAAAGGTCTTGCATCCGATGGGATGGGACGCCTTTGGCCTGCCCGCCGAGAACGCCGCCATTGAACGGGGCGTGGATCCCGGTGCCTGGACCGATCAGAACATCGCTTCCATGCGGGAGCAGCTTGATCAGCTCGGGCTCTCCATCGATTGGGATCGGGAGGTGGCCACCTGCCACGCCGATTACTACCGCTGGACCCAATGGCTCTTCCTGCAATTCCTTGAGGCAGGACTGGCCTATCAAAAAGATGCCACGGTCAATTGGGATCCGATTGACCAGACCGTGCTCGCCAACGAGCAGGTGGATAGCGAGGGGCGCTCCTGGCGCTCCGGTGCGCTGGTGGAGAAGCGCAAACTGCGCCAGTGGTTCCTGAAAATCACCGACTACGCGCAGCAGCTGCTCGACGACCTCTCCCAGTTGGACGGCTGGCCTGAGCGGGTGCGCACAATGCAGGCCAACTGGATTGGTCGGAGCACAGGGGCTGAACTGCACTTCACCGTTGTCGATGCCGGCGGTCAGGACACTGAGGAGCGTGTCACCGTTTTCACCACCCGGCCGGACACCTTATTTGGTGCGAGCTATGTGGTCTTGGCACCCGAGCATCCCTTGGTCCCGGCCCTAACGACCGTTGCTCACCAAACGGAGGTGGAGGCCTTCTGTGACCTGGTCTCACGCCAAAGCGAGCAGGATCGCACCGCAGAGGACAAGCCCAAGCGCGGTGTTCCGATCGGTTCACAGGTGCGGAACCCCGCCAATGGCGAACTGATCCCGATCTGGATTGCTGACTACGTCCTGGCCGAATACGGGACGGGGGCCGTGATGGGCGTACCAGCCCATGACCAACGCGATTTCCTTTTCGCCCGCCAGTACGAACTTCCCGTCAAGCAGGTGATCATTCCCGAAGGCAGTGATGAACATGCCTTTGAAGGGGGTGCATGGACCGAGTCCGGAGTGCTGATCCACTCGGCGGGCTTCGATGGTTTGACCAACACAGCCGCCAAAACCGCCATCACGAAGGCCGGAGAGGAGGGCGGCTGGGCGAAGGGGAAAGTCCAGTTCCGCCTTAGGGATTGGTTGATTTCAAGGCAGCGCTACTGGGGGTGCCCAATCCCGGTGATTCACTGCGAGAGCTGCGGTGTTGTTCCTGTCCCCTGCGAGCAACTTCCAGTCGAACTCCCTAGGGATATTGCCTTCAGTGGCAAGGGCGGCTCGCCACTCGCCCAGCTGGAGCGTTGGGTCAACGTCGATTGCCCCTGTTGCGGCAAACCTGCCCGGCGGGAGACCGACACGATGGACACCTTCATGTGCTCCAGCTGGTACTTCCTCCGTTACAGCGACGCCAAGAACAGCCAGCTGCCGTTCGCAAAGAACGCTGTTGATCAGTGGTTACCTGTCGATCAATACGTTGGCGGCATCGAGCACGCCATTCTTCATCTCCTCTACTCCCGCTTTTTCACGAAGGTGCTGAGGGATCGAGGCCTCCTGGGTTTCGACGAGCCTTTCCAACGCCTCCTCACCCAAGGGATGGTCCAGGGCATCACCTACAAAAACCCAAAAACGGGCAAGTACATCCCCCCCTCCGAGGTGGCGGATGCCACTGATCCTCGTGATCCACTCACAGGAGATCCCCTCGACACCTTCTTCGAGAAGATGTCGAAGTCCAAGTACAACGGCGTCGATCCTGCTGTCGTGGTCGACAAGTACGGCGCCGACACGGCGCGGATGTTCATCCTGTTCAAAGCACCCCCAGAGAAGGATCTCGAGTGGGATGACGCCGATGTGGAAGGCCAGTTCCGCTTCCTGCAGCGCATCTGGCGCCTGGCGGAAACCGCCCGAGAGCGGGGTCTGAGCTTGGCTCATGGAGCAGGTTCGGCTGAGGCCGTGGCCGAGGCCATGGCCTCAGCCACACCCCTTTCTACGGCCGAGCAGGAGCTTCGCCGCGCCGTGCACACCGCCATCCAAGAGGTCACCGACGACCTCGATGGAGACGTTCAGTTCAATACGGCGGTCTCGGAGCTGATGAAACTGAGCAACGCCATGGGGACCCACCTGGCGGACAGCTCCGACGTCTTCGCCTGTGAAGCCCTTCGCACGCTGTTGATCCTGCTCGCACCCTTTGCACCGCACTTGGCGGAAGAGCTTTGGCTGAAGCTCGGCGGCCGCAACGGTGATGACACTCTCGCTGACACCAGCATCCACACGCAGCGTTGGCCCGAAAGCGACGTCTCAGCCCTTGTCCGGGACACAGTCCCCCTGGTGATTCAGATCAAGGGCAAGGTTCGAGGCAACCTTGAGGTCCCAGCGGATGCTGACAAGGCGACCCTGGAGCGGCTGGCCCTAGAAAGCGACATTGCGGCGAAATGGCTCGAGGGCAAAGCCCCCAGCCGAGTCATCGTCGTCCCTGGGAAACTGGTGAACCTGGTGCCTTAACCCCACCTCAGTCGTGGATAAAGACGAGGGACTCGGGCTGACCCCAGTCCCCGTTGGCTGAGATGTGACGGCGGTTGGCACAGAGGTGGCGGAGGATCCAGTAGAGCGGCTCTGCGGTCTCTAGATCCAGTTTCGTCTGCAGTTCCGCCAGGGTGTGCTCCCTTTGGTCAGCCATGACCATCTCCAACCTGGATTGCAGGTCAAGGAGTGCAGCTGCGGCCTTCTTGCCGGCCTCAACGCCGGGCTGGTGGTAGGCGTTCACATTCACCAACTCGCCGTACAAACCAACGGCACGCTCAAACAGCGCAATCAGGGCACCCAAGCTGTGGGCATTCAGTCGCTGCATCGTGATGCTCAGGTTGAAGCGACCCTCTTCAGTGAGGGCTGAGCGAGTCCCCTGCAGGAAACCATCAAGGAAATCTCCGGGGTTCTCACCCTCGAGTGGCGGAATATCGCCTGGATCCTCAAGGACCTCGACAAAGGTGACAAAGAAATTGTCGACACCGTCACGGAGTTGCTGCACGTAGGCGTGTTGGTCCGTTGAACCCTTATTGCCGTAGACAGCAATGCCTTGGTGCACGACCTGACCGTTGCGGTCCAGCTTTTTACCCAGGCTCTCCATCACAAGCTGTTGGAGATAGCGACTGAAGACCTCCAGACGATCGCGGTAAGGGAGGACCACCATGTCGCGCAGCCCTTTGCCACCACACGCCGAGTACCAAGCGGCGGCCAGAAGCGCCGCGGGGTTTTGATCGAAGTCAGCAACGCGGGTGACCGCATCCATCTCAGCGGCACCAGCAAGAAACTCGCGAATGTCCGAGCCAATCAGGACGCCCGGAAGCAAGCCAACCGCACTGGTGATGCTGGTGCGTCCACCGACCCAATCGAACATGTCGAAGCGGGCCAGCCAACCGGCATCCTTGGCCTCACGGTCGAGTTTGCTGTCCACCATCGTCACAGCAACCGCCTGCTGAGACCAGCTGCCACCAGCGGTCTCCACCGCCCGGCGAGCCTGGAGCATGCCGATATGGGGTTCCGGGGTGCCGCCGGACTTGCTGACGACGATCACCAGGGTGGTTTTCAGGCGCCCACCAAGGGAAGCCAGGGTCCGGCGCATGCCGTCGGGATCCACGTTGTCAAAGAAGTGGAACGGCAGTCCGGCCCCGGGGTCCTGAAGGGCCCGAATCATCAGCAGGGGGCCGAGGCCAGAACCACCGATCCCAATCCAGAGCACATCGGTAAAGGTCTGCCCTGAACCATTGCCAATGGCACCGCTGAGGACATCACGACCAAAGGACTCGATCCGATCGACCTCAGCCTGGATGTGTTGACCACTGGCAGCGTCGGGCGCAAGGTCAGGATTGCGGAGCCAGTAGTGACCGACCTGGCGCTGCTCATCGGCGTTGGCGATCGAGCCCGATTCCAGAGCCGCCATGGCCTCAAAGGCCTGACTAAACCGGGGTCTTAAGGACGCCAGGGTGGGCTCGTCGAGGCCCATGCGACTGACGTCCAACCAGAATCCAAGCGTCTGGTTGTGCCAGAGCTGGCTGCAAAACCTCTGCCACTGGCTTGCGGGATCCAGAGCGGGAGCAGAGGGGGAGGAAGACATCAGGCCGAAATGGAGGGCACCGCAGGTCGAACCTATCCGTGAAATCCAATCAGGGATACCTTTTTTGGCTATTTCTGCGCATTGAAGCGAGTCCAGATCGCGATCTTGTGGACGCAAGCATCCAAGGCCTGATTGAGCTGTCATCACTGAAACAGCGCATTAGGCTGAAAAGACAGTGTTCAGCGGGTTCTGGCTCACATCAAGCGCCACAGCCAGCGGCTTCGGCCCCATCGCACCAGGCGCAATCTCTTGGCGTGGTTTGGGGCGGCAACCACCGCCCTGGCCAGCTTGGCTGCCTACCCGTTTGTTCAATCCAGTTTGCGTTCCGGCAACGGCGTTGCCGTTGATCGGATCGACAGCAGTAGCCACTCGGATCCGACAAGCTTTAGTCCAGAGGAACTCCAGGAACTCCAGCGCCGTTTTGGCGTTCATGGTCCTCAACCACCGTTGGCACGCCTGTTCACCAAAGGGGTCGACCAGTTCACCCCCTTGCGGAACCACACGGTCTCGCGGCTGCAGTCACTGCAGCCCGTCATTCAGCAGCAAAGCCGCCGTACTGGGCTGAATCCAATGCTCCTGGCGGCCATTTTGTTTGATGAAATGCAGCACGCCAAGCCCGGAGAGGACCACCCGTTAGCAGCCCATTCGGGACTGTTCAGCACCCATGGACCGGCCCAGTTGGGGCTGAGCGAGATGGAGAAACAAGGGCTGTTGCGCCCCAATGCCAGTCCCACTGAAATCCAGGATGCCCGCAATCAGCTCCTCCATCCAGAGCGAAATGTTGAGCTCTTGGCCGGAAAGATGATGCGCCTCTTGAAGTTGCTGGAGCGCGAAGCCAGAGAAACCAACAACGTCAGTCGCTCCCATCGCCACGCCAAAACCGTAGCGACCTTGGCCTATCTCCATAACGGCAAGCTGGACTATCCGGCTCGGATCCTGCGCTACATGCAAGATCCAGAACTCCACGGAATCGTCTACGGGAGAACGAAAAAGCCGATGCCCCCACTGATCTGAGCAGAGCGGTCAGCAGAGCATCCCCAGGGCGGCTAAGCGTTGCTGCAAGGCCGTCCAGTTGAAACTGCGTGGATCGGCACGTTCCGCGCCGAGGTCCACATGCCGGTGCGTTGTAATCCGCTCCGCCGGGATGGAATAACGCTTCATCCAGTCGGCTAGGGCGACAGCGAGAGCGTCGTACTGCGCAGAGCTGTAACCACTGTGGGCTTGAGCATTGTTCTCCCCGTCCAGGGGTGTTTCCAGGCTGAGGTGTAAAGCGAAATTGTTCGTGGAGCCGGGCAAATCTGGGTTCAGCACTGCCCATTCACCATCAAAGGCTGAAAAGCCAGCTCCATAGGCACGAAAGCGGGGATGCAAGGCTTCAACGGCGTCGCCGTTCTCACCGATCAAGAGGTGATAGCTGACCTGGTCTTCATCCCTGGGGTTGTGCTTAATGAAAGTGTTCAGCGCTGATTGGAGACCGAACACCGTTTCGTGCAGAACCACAAGTGACGGCGTTGTTTCCAGTGGATTGCCGAAGGCGTCGTAAGGAACACGCTGGGAATAGTTAGACGGATCGATCCTCACGCGTTTGAGCGCGGAGCGATAGCCCTGTTGTTGCGTCTTGAGTCGAGCCACAAGGGCACGATCATTGACCTCACACTGCTTCTGCAGCGGACTGATCCAGGCGGCCTGCGCTGGGGGGACCGGAGCGGGGCGGGCATTGGGCAGCCCGGGTAGCAGGCGTTTTGTTGGCTGAGAGTCGCGCTGCCAAAGGGGAATTGAGGCCAGGGCTGCCAGCGCAATCAAAGCGAGGCCCATCGCCCGTCGATAGGGGACTCGAAGGTGCTGCTGCGGAACGAGTCGGACCATGGCTAGCCCGCGCGCTGTTGCAACCAGGCGTCCTGGCCAGCCTGTTGGGAAGCCGTCGGATTAGACACAGGGACCAGCTTGTAGCGCTTGGGCTTCGGCGGGTCGCTCCGGAGCGCTAGCTCCCGTAGGGCTGAACGCCGTGCCATCAAAAGCGGTTGGCTCTCTTCGGCGCGAAGCAGCGGTGAAATCTGATCTGGCTGGGCAACCCGTTGTCCCGCCACGCCAATGAGCTCATCGCCCACCATCAGGCCGGCGCGCTCCGCTGGGCTATGGCGCTGGACGCGCTGCACTAGGACCCGGCCGCCATCGAGCCGCGTTGTCATCCCTGTCCATGGATGGGTGGACATCTCCGGCTCCAGCGCCAGGCCTACATCCAACAGGTAGCCAGAACAATCTGGATCGTCGACCTCCGTCAGCCATTGCTGCAGACGCGCACCAAGACCCGGTGCAGCCGCCTCAAAAGCGCTGAATAGATCTGATTCCTGATAACCGCGCCGGTGCCGTCCATGGCTGTGCCAAAGCTGTTGAACAACGGCGGCTAAACAGCTCTGATGGGACCTCAGGTGCAGATCCAGGCAGAGAGCCACGACCGCCCCCTTGAGGTAGTAACTGATTTGGTTACTGGCGGAATAAGCGTCCGCTTTGTAGAGCTTGACCCAGGCCTCCTCACTGCTCTGCCTGAGGGTCTGCACCTGCCGACCGGGGCTCAGCATGTAGCGACTGAGGTCCTCCTCGAGGTCGTTGAGGTAGTCCTTGGCTGAGCACAACCCGGCATGCAGTGGGAGCAGCTGATCGAAGTAGCTCGTGACGCCTTCGGCAAACCAAAGGGTGGGGACCACCGTGGCGTGCTGGTAGTCGATCGGTCTCAACTCCGCAGGAGTCAGGCGCCGGACGTTCCATTGGTGGAAGTATTCATGGGCAATGAGCTGCAGCAGCTTGCGGTAGCCATGACTTGCTTCAAGGTTGCGGCGGCCATAGACAAGAACCGTGCTGTCGTCGTGCTCTAGACCGCCATAGCCCTCGTCCAGTAGATGAAGGACAAAGAGGTAGTCGGCACAGGCCGGTGCGCTTTGGCCCATCAATCGGCAACAGGCCAGACAGACCTGCTCCACATCCTCAAAAAATCGAGGAAAACGATCGAAGAACCAGGCCTCATCGGCGGGATCCGAGAACCAGGTCACCCAGCGATGGGGAAGACCGAAGACCGAAAAACGGTGCGCCTGATGGGGGCCGGCTTCGATCGGACTGTCAATCAGTTGATCCAAATCCGCCGCCAGCCAACAACCAGTGCTGTCCTCTGGCAACGGAACAAAAGCGTTCCACCCCTCAGGTAAGACGCAGGTCAGGCGGTGGGGCTGCCAGCGGTGTCCATCGACCTCCAGGACGACAGCCGCCAGGGCTAAGAAACCGTGATCCTGATCAAGGTGGCAGGTGCGGACCGTGAGCTCCGTGGCCATCACCGAGTAGGTCAGGGTCAAGGGTCCCCTATCCGGATCGGCATCGATCAGCCAAGTACTGGGAGCAGAGCGGTTGAATGGCCGCTCAAGCCCCTGCTGGCAGGCCTTGAAGCCTTCGAGTTGTTTGACGTAGTCGCGGATCAGGTACGACCCAGGCGTCCAGCCGGGCAGCGAGACCTTCTGGTGCTGATGGGGCGACTCAATCTGAACGCGTACATCGACCAGATGGGTCTGAGGGTTGCTCAGATCAAGATGGACCTGAACCATTCCCGACATCCTTTTGCAGTCAGCTGATCAATTCAACTGAAGCGTGGCCCAGCTCTTCTGAGGCCGTCTTCAGGGCATGCAGTGCGGCGTAGCTGCGCGTGATCTGACCGACCAGTTGCTGAACAGAGTGGGAGCGGCCAAGGCGTTGAAGGTCGCCAACAAGCGCCAAGCGGCCGTTGGGCTGACGGGCCCACCCCAACTGCTGCTCAGGGTTCACCTGCACCCAGAGCGCAACCGACTCGCGTTGGTCCGCAAAACCGTTGAGCTGGCCGCCCCAGTGGACCGCATAACCCAGCTCCTGAAGAGCCTGGGCCAGGAGCCTCTCGTCGTCGAGGACCGTTGGCAGGATGGAGAGATGGGACATGGCCAGGACTCCACTTTTTCAGACCCTAGCGGGGGTGGACTCGCAGTCCAGTGGCCGTTGCCACCAGAGCAAGCCATCGTCACCAAACATCCCCTGCGCTTGGGCGTGATGGCCTCCGGCTCAGGCACCAACTTCGAGGCCTTAGTGCAGGCCTGCCAAGCGGGTCGACTTGGTGCAGAGGTGAGCCTCCTGATCGTCAACAACTCCGAAGCTGGGGCCCTCGAACGCGCCAAGCGACTGGGCATCAGCGCACAAGTGCTGGACCATCGCCTCTACGACTCCAGGGAGGCCTTGGATCACGCTTTGATCTCCTGCTTTCAGGCCGCCCAGGTGGACCTCGTGGTTATGGCCGGTTGGATGCGGATCGTGACCGAAGAACTGATCAGGGCCTATCCCGAGCGGCTCATCAACATCCACCCTTCACTCTTGCCGAGCTTTCGTGGAGCGCAAGCGATCCGCCAAGCACTGGAGGCTGGTGTCCAGCTAACCGGCTGCACGGCCCATCTCGTGGAAGTGGAGGTAGACAAAGGGCCGATCCTTGTGCAGGCCGCTGTTCCCGTTCTTGAGGGGGATAGCGAAGCAACCCTGTCGGAGCGCATCCATCGCCAGGAACACAAAATCCTGCCCTTCGCCGTGGCACTGGCAGCCAAGCGATTAGGGCTAATGGCTTAGGGGTAGAAGGGCAGCAGCGGAAGCCCGGTTTCCGCAGGTAACCCGGCCATCAGGTTCAGGCACTGCACGCCCTGGCCCGCCTGACCTTTGACCATGTTGTCGATCGCGCTCATCACGATGAGCTGACCGGTGCGCTGGTCCACCTGGACCGACAGCAGCGCCTTATTGGTCTGGCGAACCCACTTGGTCGAAGGGTAAGTCCCCGCCGGCAACACCTGAACGCAGGGCGCATGTCGGTAGGCAGCCTCCAGCAGGGTGGTGCAGTCCTCAGCGGTCAGTCCGGGGTCGCGCAGGCGTCCATAGACCGTGGCCAGCAGACCACGCACCATCGGGGTCAGGTGAGGGGTGAATTGGAGCTGGATGCTGGTGCCCGCAGCGCGGCTGCAGAGCTGTTCGATCTCACTGGTATGGCGATGCCCGACAACGCCGTAGGGGGAAATGCCCTCAGAGGCCTCCGCGAGCAAGAGATGCTCCTTCGCCGCACGTCCGCCGCCACTGGTACCGGTCTTGGCGTCAATGATGATTCCGCTGGTTTCGATCAGGCCTTGCTTCAGGAAGGGAGTGAGAGCCAGAAGGCTTGCGGTGGGGAAACAACCCGGTGCTGCTACCAGCCGCGCTTGGGCAATCTTCTCGTGCTCCCACTCCACCAAGCCGTAAACAGCTTCCCGGCAGAGAGCCGTGTCATCGCGCGGAAACTCCTGTGCTTCAGCGCTGTAGACCTCCTTCCACTGATCCAGAGAGCCGTAGCGGTAATCGGCGGAGAGGTCGACAACCTTGACTCCACGCTCGAGCAGTTCGGGTGCGAGGCGTGAGGCCAGACCATTTGGAAGACTCAAGACCGCAAAGTCCGCGGCCTCGGCAATGGCATCCACCTCCGGGCTTTGCACCACCGGGTCACCGGGGAGCGGCAAAAACGGGGTGAGTTGACTCCACCGCTTGCCACTACTGCGCTCACCCCCAAGAAAGCTGACGATGAATTCGGGATGCCCCTGAAGCAATCGCAGCGTCTGCAAACCGCCATAGCCCGAGGCCCCGATCACGGCGACGCGCTGACTTGCCATGGCATGCACAGGGGGACGTCAGATCGTACCGGGCTTTATAAAAGTGTCAGTCCACCTGGCCGTAGGGCCCGCCTTCCCTGAACCAGCCCCTGACTCAGGACTCGTTTCGCTTTGATTCCATCGCCGACGGTCTGGCCGCAATCCGCAACGGCGAGATGGTCGTGGTGGTGGACGATGAAAACCGGGAAAACGAAGGCGATCTGATCTGCGCCGCTCAATTCGCAACCCCTGAGCAGATCAACTTCATGGCCACCGAAGCGCGGGGCCTGATCTGTCTGGCCATGGAAGGGGAACGCCTGGATGCGCTCGATCTCCCATTGATGGTGGATCGAAACACCGACAGCAACCAGACCGCCTTCACAGTCAGTGTGGACGCCGGCCCCGAAAACGGTGTGTCGACCGGCATCTCCGCTGAAGACCGTGCTCGCACGATCCAGGTGGCGATTCACCCTGGGACGCGTCCCAGTGATCTTCGACGTCCAGGCCACATCTTCCCGCTACGGGCCAAGCAAGGCGGCGTCCTCAAACGTGCCGGTCACACCGAGGCCGCTGTGGATCTGGCCCGCATGTCAGGCCTCTACCCAGCTGGCGTGATCTGTGAAATTCAGAACATTGATGGGTCGATGGCCCGGCTACCTCAACTGGCGGAGTACGCCAAACGCCATGGCCTGCGGTTGATCAACATTGCCGATCTGATCGGCTACAGGCTGGATACAGAGCGCTTTGTTCGGCGACAGGCCGAAGCAATGCTGCCCAGCGCCTTTGGCCAGTTCCGAGCGATCGGCTATCGCAATGAACTGGATGGTTCCGACCATGTGGCCATCGTCAAGGGAAACCCTGAACAATCGTCCGGACCCGTCTTGGTTCGGGTGCACAGCGAATGTCTAACTGGAGATGCCTTCGGCTCCCTGCGCTGTGATTGCCGGCCCCAACTGGAATCGGCGCTGCGGATGATCGAGGACGCGGGGGAGGGTGTCGTGGTCTACCTCCGTCAGGAAGGTCGGGGCATCGGCCTGATCAACAAGCTGAAGGCCTACTCCCTCCAAGACGGTGGGTTGGACACCGTGGAGGCCAACGAACGCTTGGGCTTCCCGGCCGACCTCCGCAACTATGGAGTGGGGGCCCAGATCCTCAGTGATCTGGGGATTCACCGCCTGAAGCTCATCACCAACAACCCGCGCAAGATCGCCGGCCTTGGGGGCTATGGCCTCGAAGTGGTGGACCGAGTTCCGCTGGTCATGGATCCAGGCCAGCACAACGTCAATTACCTGCAAACCAAGCAGGCGAAGTTGGGACACCTGATGGATCCCACTGGGGTACGGGGGCCGGCGGCAGTCCTGGCGTGGAATCCGAGCTCCGGCCACGACGAAGCGGGCAGCGCCAAGCTGTTCCAGGCGCTCTCCGGCTGGGCAGAACAGAAGGGGCTGGAACTGGAGCGCGAGGAGCACTCACGGGTGTTGGCCCTGATGGATCAACCGGAACTGGCCGTTCTGGTCAATGGGGGCACCGCTGAATGTCTTCGCCAAATCCTGCAAACCATGGCGGACTGGCCGCAGACCCAAAGCGTCAGCCTGCTGCTTGCACCCGATGCCCAGCGCAGCTCACACCCAAGCAACACCCTGGAGGCCCAACGACGGCCGTTGCAGGAACTGCAGTCGGGTCAGGCGGGTGTTGCGTTCGAAAGCGGAGCCCTGCTGCGCTGGTGTTAAGCGCAACAGGGCTCTAAGGGGAACGAAAGGAGACTGATCGGAAGGGGCTGCGGCCAGCCCCTAAGCAATCAACCTTGGATCGTGACCTTGCTGATCTTGCTCCCGTTCTTCAGGGCCAAGACCACGTCCATGTTCCCGGTGTGGCCGAAGACGGTGTGAACTCCGTCGAGGTGGGGTTGTGCTTCGTGGCAGATGTAGAACTGCGAGCCGCCGGTGTTCTTGCCTGCATGGGCCATGGCCAGCGTTCCGGCCTGGTGCTTCTGGGCGTTGATTTCGCAATCGATCTGGTAGCCAGGGCCGCCGGTGCCGGCCATGCCACGGGCACCCTCACGGCTGTTGGGGCAGCCGCCCTGGGCCATGAAACCTGGAATTACACGGTGGAAGGCCAGGCCGTCATAGAAGCCGTCCTTGGCCAATTTCACAAAGTTGGCCACGGTGTTGGGCGCGTCGGCTTCGAACAGCTCCAGTTCGATCGTGCCGGCGTCGGTCTCCATCACGGCTTTGGTCACGGGGAAATCGTCAGCAAACCGCCTCAGTATGGGCGCTCCGGTAGAAGTGATGGGACCTGATCAGTGGTGATGTCCGTCCCCCATTCCGTTGACCTCAGCCAAGCCCGCCTTGGAGTGCTGGGCGGCAGCGGGCTCTACGCGATGGAGGGATTGGAAGAGATCCAAGAACTCACGATCGAGACTCCCTTTGGTTCCCCTTCGGACCAATTGCGCTTAGGCCGATTGGGGGGCATGGAGGTGGTCTTCCTGGCACGCCACGGGCGCCATCACACCTTCCTGCCGACGGAAGTCCCCTACCGAGCCAACATCTGGGCGATGCGCTCCCTGGGCGTGCGCTGGATCCTCTCCCCGTCTGCCGTGGGATCTCTCCAGCAGGAGATTGCCCCCTTGGACATGGTCGTCCCCGATCAGTTCATTGATCGGACGCGGGACCGCCCCAAAAGCTTTTTTGGCGAAGGTGCCGTGGCCCATGTCGCCCTGGGCGATCCCTTCTGCCCAAGTCTTAGCCGCGTGCTGGCGGACGTGGCCGACAGCCTGATGCCAGAGGGACGGACCCTGCACCGCGGCGGGACCTACCTCTGCATGGAAGGCCCCGCCTTCTCAACACGCGCTGAATCGAACCTCTATCGCAGCTGGGGTTGTTCAGTGATCGGAATGACCAACCACACCGAAGCCAGGCTCGCCCGGGAAGCCGAAATCGCCTACGCAACCCTGGCCATGGCCACCGATTACGACTGCTGGTATGCCGACCACGACAGCGTGACCGTGGAGATGGTCATCGGCAATCTCAAAGCCAATGCAGCCCTCGCAACCGAGATTGTCAAAACCACGGCCGAGCGGATCGCAGCGCTGAGACCAGCCAGCGCGGCCCACCACGCCCTGCAGTATGCACTGATGACTCCCGCTGATCAGGTCCCGGCAGCGACTCGGCGCAAGCTGAACTTGTTCACCAAGTCCTACTGGGGGACCTTCAAGGGCTAGAGCTCCTCAGGAGCGCAAAGCTTTCCTGAGGTTGCCGCCGCAACTCTCGAGAAGCTCCCGAGCTGCGGAGATCTCGAGGGAGTGGCAGGCCATGACCAAAGCCAGCTTGACGGAACCCTTGCTGGCCTCAAGCAACGCTCGCCCCTGGACGCGGCTGAGGCCGGCCAAATCGGACATGATCCGCAGGGCTCGATCCTCCAACTTGCTGTTGGTGACCGCGACGTCCACCATCCGATTCCCATAGACCTTCCCCAAGCGGACCATCACGCCGGTACTCAGGATGTTGAGCGCCATCTTGGTGGCCGTTCCGGCCTTGAGGCGGGTGGATCCCGTCAAGACCTCCGCGCCGGTGATCAAGCGGATGTCGATCGCGCAGGGCATCGGCACCTGCTCCGCCGGAACACAGGCCAGGGCAATGGCCAGGGCACCGATGGAGCTGGCGTAGGTCAGACCGCCGTGGACATAGGGGGTGGTCCCCCCTGCAGCAATACCCACCAGGGCATCCTTCGCACTAAACCCCCTTGCTTCGAGATCGGCTCGGCCGGCTTCAGAAAGGTCCTCGAGTCCCTCGGAACTGCGCAGTAAGGCGGGCGCACCACCGGCCAGGACACCCTGAACCAAATCCGGAGGACTGCAGAAGGTTGGTGGGCATTCCGCTGCATCGAGGACCCCAAGGCGTCCTGATGTGCCAGCGCCTAAATAAAACAGGCGCCCACCGGCCTGAAGACGCTCGGCGATGGCATCAATGGCCTGGGCCAGCGCGGCTGAGGCAGCCGCAACAGCTTCCTGGGGCTTGCGATCCTCGGCAACGAAGACCTGAACCAGGTCTTCCGTGCTCAATGCATCCAATTCGGCGCTCGCCGGATTGACCTGTTCGGTCAGGAGATGTCCCCGCTGCACATCCTCAAAAGAGGACGGACTCACAGCAATCCCTCGAGACGCCGGCGGAAATCTTCCAGTTCGTTATTACCGGTGCTGATGGGCTCCTCCGTTGGAGCGACTGGGGCTTCGGCTGTTTGTGTGGCTTCCTGACCCGGTTCCGGTTGATCGCGCCAGGTGGTCACATCCATGTTCTTTTCAGGAGGGGCGATCAGCAGGCGCTCCTCAGCGGTTTGGGGCAAAAAGCCGCTAGGAACAAAACGGGCTTCATAGCCAGCACTGGAGCAAAACTCCTCCATCTCACGCCGCTCGATCGCTTCAACACTCGGCATCGGGAAGTCCTGCGCTTCCAGCAAGCCGGCATAACGTTCCGCGTCGTCACGGTCCTCAAAGAGAAGGACCACGGTGGAGCCGTTTAACTCCAGGGAGTGAATGCCCTCGTTCTCGCTGCCAGCGTCAAAGAGCAGAACGTGAACCGACATCCAGCACGCACGGGTCAATCACCAGTCTCTCACTGATTGATCACGCCATCACGCCCGCCGTCAATTTCCTCAGCGAGCTGTTGCAGCCGGCGGTACAGCGCTTCTTCCGCTTCGCTGAGCCCTTGGGGAACGACGAGACGGATCTCAACCAACTGGTCACCCCGCTGCTCGCGATGGCTCAAGCCTCGGGAGCGAAGACGCAAGAGGCGGCCGCTCGAGGAGCCAGGCGGAATACGCAATTGCACCGGACCATCCAGCGTCGGCACAACGGCGGTGCAACCCAGCGCCCCCTCAGCGGGGGACAACTCCAGTTGGTAGTGAACCCGCAGACCATCAATGCGCAATCCAGCATCGGTGCGAACCCGAAGCTGAAGGAAATGGTCGCGCCCGCCTGGGGCGACCCCAGCAAGGCGGAGACGCCAGCCATCTCCTGCCATGGCTGGCGTCCAGACCTCAATGGCTGTTCCATCGGGCAGTTCCAATTCCACACGGACGCCCTCGAGTGCCTGCTCAGGGGTGAGCTCCACCAACGATTCCAGCTCTTCACTGGCCACCACCGGGGGGGGCGGGGGCGGTACAGGTGGGGTCACCCCGCCGGCGGGGGAGGAGTCCTCCTCGAACGGCTCTGGTTCCTGAGGGATGAAGCCGTCATCGGAGACGTGTCGAGGGGAACGCCTCCGCTCCCGGTGAAAGACCACGTCCAGGTAGTCCTCAAAGTCGGGGAAACCAGTGGCGAAGGGATCCAACCCGGCCGCTGCGGCGACTGATTCATCGAGACTGGCCTCCCACTGCTGCCTCCGCTGGGGGTCACTGAGGACGGCGTAGGCCTCGTTGACCGCTTTGAACTGCTCCTCTGCGTGGGGGTCATCCCCGTTCAAGTCGGGATGCCAGCGGCGAGCCTGTTGCCGGAACGCTCGCTTCAGGGACGAAGCATCCGCGCCGGGATCAAGGCCGAGGACGGCCCAATGGTTGATGCTGCCCGTCTCGGACATCACAGGACTCACCTCCGTCAGTCCTCAGCCCAGGGATCTCCTTCATAGGAGCCGTGATCGGGTGTGGCCGGTGTCGCCGTTCTGGGACGGGGGGCATTGCCCCGCTCGACAACGCGGGCTTCGCGGAGCTGATCCACCCCTTCCTCATAGCGATCGTCGTAGCGGGCGTCATCGCGATCGGGGTAGCGATCGAACTCCCCGTAGCGGGGGGCCGGCTCGAATTCCCGTTCGCTTCGGCCGTAGCGATCAGCGGGCTCGTCCCAGGGCTGGTTGCGGGGTTGAGGCGATTGATCCCAGCGGGGTGGGGCCTCAATCGACCGATCCCAACTCGGACGCGGGGCATCAAATCGGTCCAGGCTCGGGCGATCCCAGCGGTCCTCCTGCCAGCCACCACCGAGACGCGGTTCACTCCAGGGGTCGCGGGAGCGGCCCGGGCGATCCCAGTCATCCCAATCGTCTTCAGCAAAGAGTTCATCCTTGAGCGAGCCCAAGGTGTTTTTGATTCCCTGGATCGGATTGGAGTCCTGCTTGCGCTCGCTGGCCAGACGCCGGTTCAAGCCATAGATGGCCTCTTGCAGCTGACTGACGCTGATGTCGAGTTCGCTGAGATCTCCATCGGCCAACATCTCCTGCACATCGCGCATGGCGATCTCAACGGCTCGTTGCTGGCGCTCGGCGCCGTAGGGACCCAATTCCAGGGCCGCATCCCGCAGCCGACGCTCGGCTTGACCCACCAAGGTTTGGGCGCGGTTGCGTCGATCGATCTCCGCCCGCTTGCGACGGTCCTCGCTGGCCTTTTCTTCGGCCTCCGCAATCAGGGTCTTGATCTCCTCTTCACTGAGGTTGGATCCGCCCTGGATGCTGACGCTCTGCTGCCGACCCGTCGTGCGGTCTGTGGCCGACACCTGGAGGAGTCCGTTGGCGTCAATGTCAAAGGAAACCTGGACTTGGGGGACGCCCCGGGGTGCAGGGGGGATGCCCGAGAGCTTGAAGCGGCCAAGGCTCTTGTTGCCATCGGCCATCTGACGCTCCCCTTGGAGCACGTGAATTTCAACAGAACTTTGGTTGGCTTCAGACGTGCTGAAGAGATCGCTCTTCCGCACCGGTATCGAGGTGTTGCGAGGGATCAGAACCTTCATCACCCCGCCGATGGTCTCCAATCCCAAGGAGAGCGGGGTCACGTCATTGAGCATCAGATCCCGCAGTTCGCCGGTCAGGATTCCGGCTTGGACAGCGGCGCCAATCGAAACGACCTCATCGGGATTGACGGACTGGCAGGGTTCCAGAGGAATCAAGGTGCGAACCATCTGCTGGACCATCGGCATCCGGGTCGAGCCACCCACCAGGACCACATCGTCGATGTCCTCAGCGGCAAATCCGGAGTCGCGCAGAGCCCGTTGCACCGGGCGAAGCAGACGATCGAGCAGGTCCGGACAGAGCCCTTCAAAGGTGCTGCGCTCCAGAGTCGTCTCGATATGGAGCGGTCCGTCCTTGCCCGTGGCGATGAAGGGCAAGGAAATAGGAGTGCTCTGAACACCACTGAGTTCGATCTTGGCCTTCTCGGCCGCCTCAGTCAGGCGCTGCAGGGCCTGACGATCCCGCCGCAGGTCGATCTCATGCTCTTTTTGGAAGGCATCAGCCAACCAATCCACGATTCTGCGATCCCAGTCGTTGCCACCCAGTTGGGTATCACCGCTGGTGGCTTTGACATCAAAAACCCCCTGGGCGATCCGAAGGATCGAGACATCGAACGTGCCACCGCCAAGGTCAAAGACCAGCACGCGCTTCACGGTGCTTCGGTCGAATCCGTAGGCCAGGGCTGCTGCAGTGGGTTCGTTCAGGATCCGTTCCACCGCAATCCCGGCCAGGCGGCCGGCATCACGGGTGGCCTGACGCTGGGCGTCATTGAAGTAAGCCGGAACCGTGATGACCGCGGCCTCCACGGGCTCACCGAGGTAGGTACTGGCGTCATCCACCAGCTTGCGCAACACGCTCGCTACCAGTTCCTCAGGGGCGTACTCCCGCTCCGTAGCTGGACAGACCACGCGCACATTGCCCTGGTCGTTGGCGCGCACGGTGTAGGGAACGGCCAGACTGCCGTCATCGAGCTCATCCCACTGGCGGCCAACAAAACGTTTGAGATTCGCGAAGGTATTCCGCGGGTTCAGGACCAGCTGGCGACGGGCCAGCTGACCGACAAGGAGTTCCTGGTCTTTGCTGAAGCCGACCACTGAAGGGGTCGTGCGACCGCCCTCCGCGCTCGCAATAACCTGCGGCCGACCACCCTCCAGCACCGCAACCACGGAGTTGGTGGTTCCCAGGTCGATTCCAACGATCCGTGCCAACTGCGTTCCTGCGCCCTGGGGCCATCCACGTCGTGCCCCAAAGCTAACGGCAATGGGGCAGAGGGATAGATTCCTAGGAGGTTAAGAACCCCATGGCCAGGAGTCCGCGCCTTGAGCTCTTCGCCTTGCGGCGTCGGTCGGCCACCGAACGGGCTGCTGACCGTGGTTTTCAGCAACTTGCCGTTGCCCTGGCAGGGGCCGTTGGCCTGTTGGTCTTCGCCATCCTGCTGACGGTCTTCACCGGTGCTTGGGAGGCAATCCAGACCTTCGGTCTGTCCTTCATCACCACGTCGGACTGGGATCCGATCAGCGAGCACTACGGCGCCTTCACCGCGATTTACGGCACGTTGGTGAGCTCAGGGGTGGCTCTTCTGATCGCTGTGCCCCTTGGCGTTGGCACGGCAATCTTTCTGACCGAGAACATCATCCCCAAGGGCATCAGGGAAGTGTTGGGCGTGATGGTGGAGCTGCTCGCAGCCATTCCCTCCGTGGTTCTGGGACTGTGGGCCATCGTTGTGATGGAGCCATTTCTGCGCCCCTTCCTGTCGGACCTCCATCGCTATCTGGGCTGGATTCCGCTGTTCTCGACAGAACCTCAGGGCCCCGGGATGGCCCCGGCCTCCTTGATCTTGGTTGTGATGATTTTGCCGATCATCACGGCGATCTCTCGGGACGCTTTGAGACAAGTGCCTGATGGGCTGAGGCAGGCGGCCTATGGGATTGGAACCACCCGCTGGGGGGCCATCCTTCAGGTCATGCTTCCCGCCGCAATCTCTGGAATCACCGGCGGGGTGATGTTGGCGCTGGGTCGTGCCATGGGCGAGACCATGGCCGTCACCATGATCATCGGCAACTCCAACAATTTCAGCTTCAGCCTGCTGGCTCCAGCGAACACGATTTCGTCAATGTTGGCCAACCAATTCGGTGAAGCCGATGGCATCCAGGTCTCAGCACTCATGTACGCGGCACTGGTGCTGATGCTGATGACCCTGCTGGTGAACCTTTTGGCCCAGCAGGTCGTGAAGCGACTGAGCCTGAAGTACTGAGCCATGACCCTTTCGAAGCGCGGCTCCCTCCGCTACCGCAGCAGCCTCTCGAGGAACATCTGGAACCGGGTCTTCACCTCGATCGCTGCCCTGTTCACAGGACTTGCCGTGCTGCCGCTGGTGTTGGTCCTGGTCTATGTGCTGATTAAGGGCGGAGCACTGATCAACTGGCAGCTCCTCACTGAGTTGCCGCCACCGCCTGGCCTCGATGGTGGCGGCATTGGTAACGCCATCGTTGGGACCTTGTTGATCACTGTTCTCGCCAGCTCAATTGCCATTCCTATCGGTGTGGGCGGTGGCATCTATCTGGCGGAGTACTCCCGCTCGGGTGGCTTTGCTCAGTTCGTGCGCTTCGGCACCAACGTGCTCTCGGGTGTGCCGTCGATTATCTGTGGTGTCTTTATTTATGGCCTGATCGTCAGCACCCGAGCGATTGCTGGTCACAGCTACAGCGCGATTGCCGGTGGCATGGCCCTTGCTGTTCTGATGATCCCCACGGTCATCAAGACCACGGATGAAGGCCTCAAGCTGGTGCCCCAGGAGCTGCGTTGGGGGGCCATGGGTGTCGGGGCTTCCAAGGTGGTCACCATTACGTGCGTGACCCTGCCAGCCGCCTTCGCACCGATCGCCACCGGTGTGGTTTTGGGGATTGCTCGGGCGGCGGGTGAGACCGCACCGCTGATCTTTACCGCACTGTTTTCACCGTTCTGGGCTGATGGGGTTCTCAACCCCATCGCCTCAATGTCAGTGCTGATCTACAACTACGCGATCATGCCCTACGAGGCCCAGATCTCCCTGGCCTGGGCGGCGTCCTTTGTCTTGGTGATGATGATCCTGCTGGCCAATCTCTTGGCCCGATGGATCGGCCGCCTCTCCCGCGCCTGATCTCCTCCCTGCGCCCGCTTTCTCAACCAAGCCCGAACGACTCGATCGTGATCTCCTCTCCCCAGGCCAGCTCCTCTTCCAGCAGCAACGGGGTTTGCCTGTCCCTTCAGGACGTCTCGATTAGCTACGGCAGCAAGGAAGCAGTACGGGGCGTCTACATGGATATTCCTCGCGGTCAAGTCACGGCCTTCATCGGCCCCTCGGGTTGCGGCAAGAGCACCGTGCTTCGGGCCTTGAATCGCATGAACGATCTGATCGACGGCTGTTCGATTAAGGGTCGGGTGATCTTTGATGAACAGGATCTGTACGCCCGGCACGTCGACCCGGTCGAAGTCCGCCGACGCATTGGAATGGTGTTTCAGAAACCCAACCCGTTCCCCAAAAGTATTTACGAGAACATTGCCTTTGGCGCTCGGGTCAATGGCTACAAAGGCGACATGGATGAGCTCGTGGAGCGCTCCCTGCGGAAAGCAGCCCTTTGGGATGAAACCAAGGACAAGCTTAAAGAGAGCGGCTATGCCCTCTCCGGCGGTCAACAGCAGCGGCTCTGCATTGCCCGGACCATTGCGATCGAGCCTGAAGTGATCTTGATGGATGAGCCTTGCTCTGCGCTCGATCCAATCTCGACATTAAAAATCGAGGAGATGATGCATGAGCTCAAGAAGAATTACACAATTGTGATCGTCACGCACAACATGCAGCAGGCCGTCCGGGTGAGCGATTACACCGGTTTCTTCAACGTCAGTCAACGCAGCGACCGCGAGAGCAAGGTTGGAACGCTGGTTGAATTTGCTGAAACGGAACAGATTTTCAACGCCCCCAAAGAGCAGGCCACCCAGGACTATGTGACGGGTCGCTTCGGTTAATTCGTCCGGCCAAAAGTTCCCACAAAAAAACCGCTCAAAGAGCGGCTTTTCAAACGGAGAGGGAGGGATTCGAACCCTCGATAGAGTTGCCCCTATACAGCATTTCCAGTGCTGCGCCTTCGACCACTCGGCCACCTCTCCGTGAGGGGCTTTTCGCAGCTCCGCCTCCGAACCTTGAAGGGATCAGTGGGCGTCGCGGCTGCGCGGGGGCAACGACGAGAATGTAGCAGTCACTGCTCCCCCATTGGATTGCTGCTCCATGCACAGTCACCCGATCACGGTTCATTGGCGCCAAGAGAACCGCACGATCCAGTTGAACGTGCCCGAAGGCGAGTACATCCTCAAGAGCTTTGAACAACAGGGGGAGCCCCTGCCCTTCAGCTGCCGCAATGGCTGCTGCACCGCCTGCGCCGTTCGCGTCCTCGATGGAGAGATCGACCAGCGCGAAGCCCTTGGCCTCTCCAAGGAGATCCGAAGCCGCGGCTATGGGCTGCTCTGCGTCGCTCGGGCCACCGGTCCTCTGGAAGTAGAGACCCAGGACGAGGACGAGGTGTATGAGCTGCAGTTCGGCCGCCACTTCGGTCGTGGCAAGGTGCGCGCAGGCCTGCCGTTGGATGAGGAGTAAGCACCGGAATGAACCCACGTCTCACCGACCAGGCCGCCCAGCACTCCGGCTTAAGCCACGCTGATCTGGAGCGGCTCAGTGGCATCGCCCGTCAAGCCGCGACGGCTGGTGCCAGTCAACTCAAGGCCCTGTTCGGGCGACTGGAGCGCATCCGCGAAAAGGGCCGCGCCGGTGACCTCGTCACCGAGGCCGATGTGGCCGCTGAACAGGCCGTCCTGCAGGTCCTGAGCGAGGAGACACCTGAGTTAGGGGTCCTCGCAGAGGAGAGCGGCCGCAAGGAAGGCCAAGGGAGCGACTTGCAGTGGTGTGTCGATCCCCTCGATGGGACGACGAACTATGCGCATGGCTATCCGTTTTTTGGAACCTCCATTGGCTTGACCTGGCGCGGGCAGCCCCTCCTGGGTGCCCTGGCCGTTCCAGCACTCGATCGGCTCTATTGGGCCGCGCCAGGGCTGGGTGCTTGGTGCAACGATGCCGCCATCACTGTCAGCGGCTGCAACAACCTCGGAGATTCCCTCCTGGTGACTGGGTTTGCCTACGACCGGCACAACCGCTTGGACAACAACTACGCCGAATTCGCGTATTTCACCCATCGCACGCGGGGCGTGCGTCGCGGCGGCGCTGCTGCTGTGGACCTTGCATTCGTAGCCCAGGGACTCCTGGACGGCTATTGGGAGCGGGGGCTCTCGCCTTGGGATCTGGCCGCTGGCATGGCCCTGGTGGAGCAGGCCGGTGGCGTGGTCTGTTCCTACGACGGATCCCCGGCGCAGCTCGCGACTGGTCGGTTAATCGCTTGCACACCTGGGCTGGAGCAGGCCTTGATCGAGGGCCTGGGGAACTGCAGGCCGCTGACGGGGGCAAGTTTCGGCGCCCCGGAGCTGGATCAGCCCAGTCCATAGGATCGCCCCACTTCGACCTGGCCTTGCGATGGCTCTTCAACCGGCGGCCGGAACCAGGGATCTGAATCCTCGCGAGGTGGATGGCAACCGTTGGCTGTCGGAGCAACTCGGCCAGGTCTATCGCCTCTGGGGCTACGTCGAAGTCAGTCCTCCCAGCGTCGAACGCCTAGAAACCCTGGAGGCCGGCGGACGGATCAACGACCGCGAATTGGTTCGTCTCGCCAGTGATGACCCCCTGGGTCTGCGCCCAGAGATGACGGCCTCCATTGCCCGGGCCGCCTGCACACGGATGGCGCAACTTCCCCGGCCACTGCGTCTTTGGAGTTGCGGCAGGGTCTTCCGCAGCGTCCAGAGTGATACCGGTCAGCAACGCCTCGAAGAGCAACTGCAGAGCGGTGTCGAACTCTTCGCTCTAGCCAACGGCAGCGCGAGCGTCGCCGATGCCGAGCTCCTGCGCCTGTTGCTGGCCTGCATCGAGAAGGTCGGCATCGGCGCCCAACAGCGCCCGAAGTTGCTGCTGGGCCATCACGGTGTGCTCTCGGCCCTGCTCGACCAAGTCCCAGCTGCGCAGCGCACTGCCGTGCGCAAAGCCCTCGTTAGCTTTGATCCCCTGGCCCTGGCCAGCCTTGAGCTCCCGAACGAGCAACGCCAGTCACTCGAGCAATTGATGCGGTTGCGTGGGGCACCCCAGATGGTGCTGGCGCAACTGCAGACGTTGCTTGGCCCGTCTCGCCTTCTCGACGAACTCGCGGACTGCCTCAAAGTCGTGGCACCGGAAGCAGCTCAGGGGCATGTGGAACTGCAGCTCGACCCCACCTTCCAGCCGCACTTTGATCTCTACGACGGCCTTGTTTTGAAGTTGGTCTGCCAGGGCGTGGACGCACCAGTGGAAATCGCCAGTGGCGGTCGCTACGACGCCCTGGTGGAACGCTTTGGCGGCGAAGCCTCAGGGCTGGGCTTCAGCTTCGATCTAGAAGCCATCCAAACGTTGCTCGGCACCGAGAAGACAGCCCCCCAACGTCCCAACGTGACGTTGGTCAGTTTTAAGGACGCCACTCATCTGCCGGCCGCCCTGGCGGCCCAGTCCGCACAGCACCAACAGGGGCAACCCTGTTTGCTGTTGCATCAGCCCTGCCCCTCAGAGGCGGATGCGAGAACGCAAGCAGAAGCCCGCGGCTGTCGAGAGGTGATCTGGATCGGCTAGAGCAGCGCCTGGACCATGGGGTCCTTAGGATCCCAGCTCCGTTAAGGCACTGCTGATGGCCCACACAATCGTCACCGACGTCTGCGAAGGCGTGGCCGATTGCGTTGATGCCTGCCCCGTGGCCTGCATCAACCCCGGGAGCGGGGCCAATGCCAAAGGAACGGAGTTTTATTGGATCGATTTCGACACCTGCATTGACTGCGGGATCTGCCTGCAGGTTTGCCCAGTGGCAGGAGCGATCATTCCCGAAGAAAAGCCTGAACTCCAGCGGGCCAGCTGAACCCATTGGTCAGGGCTTAAGAATTTCTTTGGTATTGCGCCCGTCGTTGCGCTTGAGTGGAGAAATCTGCGGTGGTTCAGCCGTGTCTTTTCAACCAGGCGCTCTGGTCACACTCAGTCAGAACCCAGACTGTGTCTTGCAGCTGGTCAATTTGGATGAGGCGAGCGGCTCCGCCTGGGTGCGGCCTTGGCCCCTTGTTCAAGCCCATACCTCAACATTCACGGTCAACCTCAGCGACCTGGATCAAGCCAGTTCCGTTGGTTAAGACAGTGTGAGGAGTTGATCCACTCCCTCAAACCCTCCTCAAAGTGGAATTTCCTTCGGGGAGAGAAATATGAATTGGCGAAATTTGAACCAACCCCAGGTCCTGAAGCAGAAGCTCTACCGCCTGATCGATGGACTCTGCGAACCCCATCGCCAACTAGACGCCCTATACCCCAGCTTGGAATCAGCCCTCGACGATGCCATCGGCTGGTTGCAGAACAGCAGCATCAATCCCGTTGAACACCCCGTCGGCGTTGAAGTGGCAACGGCATCCGGGGACTGGCGCACGCTGCGGTCGCCGGAACCCCTGTTTTGCACTTGGAGAAGCCAAGCCGCGCGTTAGGGGACGAGCAGCGTCAGCAATGGGAACACGGTGGCGAAAAGGGTGAGCAGGACAAAGCCAGGGGAGTACCACTGCCCCTACTGCGCTCCTCGGCCGACCCGGGCCATCCAAGGTTCCAGCGGAGCTCCCCACTGCGGTTACTGCGGTGATCCTCTGATTCAGCAGCCCTATGTCAGGGGCAGTCAGCTCGCGGCGGTTCTAGTGATCAGTGGCTTCGTCGTACCACTGATCACCTTGCTCTGGATCGCAGTGCAGCCCAGCCCTCCGCGGCGTCCTCAGCCCTCTGAGCGGGTGGCCAGGATTTGGGTCGCTGACACCCAAGCTCCAGAAGCGTCGTAGCGACGAATCAAGCGCTGCATCCTGCCTGGAGACGGCATCCAGCCCGCCTCCATCTGGAAGGCAGCACGGTGGTTGACCCGCACAGGCCGCAGGTTGAAACCTCCATCCGGCAAAAGCTGAAGACATTGCTCTTGGGCACCGATAGTGCGGCCAAAGCACGTGCTCTCTAGTGCTCCCCTGAGCTCAGAAACCTGGTTGCCGATCTGCGTCAACCAGGAAAACCCCTGTTCGCCGTCCCTACAGATCTGAAAGGAGGCCTGCTCAATGGTGGGTTCAAGCCATTCCGCATTAATGGTGGAGGCCTCACCGCTCCATTGACCGCTCAGCCGATCGAGGCTGGCGGGAGGTTGCTCTTCTCCAGCTCCCCCATTGCGGAATTCGCGGATCAAGACCAGCTTGCTAAAGGTCCCGTCCGTGCCGTGCAGTTGCACCATGCGGTGGCGCCGGTCCTGATCAACAAAGCCGAATTCGCCACCGAACTCAGCGCAAGGAGAAACCTGCATTGACCCCTTGCAGAAGGTCCCATTGGCAAAAAACACAACTTGCTTACCGAGGTTGCGGTAGTCCTGCGCCATCTCATGGATGGGCTCACCGTCGAGACCTTCTGGCCCGTAACGACGCAGCCTGAAGTGGACCAGACGCTCGCTGTCCCCGGCCTCCAGGCTCAAGATCGAGGGGGTGGTGTCGGCGATGGAGCCATCGGGGGCGAAGCCACAAAAGCTGCCGCGCCACTCACCAAGGTTGAGCAGAAAGTTGGCCCACTGGCTGGCCATGGAATCGCCTGAGGTTGGGCTGCGGAAACTAAGGCTTGTGCTCTGGCGCTGCGAGGGGTGGAGCTTCTGGGGGTCGGTTTCCTGCCCACCGTTCCCCCTTGGCGTGAGCCCCTGGCTAGAGGGATTCTGGACAACACGTTGTGATCAGAGCCGTGGTGCTTCAGGCGGAACAGGGTCAAATTCAGATCCACACCGAGAACATCTTTCCGATCATCAAAAAGGCCGTCTACAGCGGCCACGAAGTGTTCCTCCGGGAGCTTGTGAGCAATGGCGTCGATGCCATCAGCAAGCGCCGTATGGCCTCGATGGCTGGTGATTGCAGTGAAGGGCCCGAGGGGACGATCAGCATCCGGATCGACCGCGAAGCCAAGACGCTCACCATTTCCGATAACGGGATCGGCATGACCGCCGATGAGGTGAAGCGCTACATCAACCAAGTCGCCTTCTCCAGCGCCGAGGACTTCCTCGAGAAATACAAGCAAGAGTCCGACGCCATCATTGGCCACTTCGGCCTGGGCTTTTACTCCAGCTTCATGGTCGCCAAACAGGTGGAGCTGGTGACACGCTCCGCTCGCGGCGATGCCGAGGCCGTTCGTTGGAGCTGTGATGGCTCCCCCAACTTCAGCCTGGAGGCCGCCGAACGCTCGGAGCCCGGCACCGACGTCATCCTCCATCTGATGGAGGAAGAGGAGGAATACATCGAGCCGGCACGAATCCGGACCCTGATCACCACCTACTGCGACTTCATGCCGGTGGAGGTCCAGCTGGAAGGCGAGACCGTCAACAAACGGGAAGCCCCCTGGCGCAAGAGCCCCCGCGAGCTCAGCGATGAGGACTACATCGAGCTTTACCGCTACCTCTATCCATTCCAGGGTGACCCACTGCTCTGGGTTCACCTCAACACCGACTACCCCTACAACCTGCAGGGAATCCTCTATTTCCCGAAATCCACGGGCCGTGCGGACTGGGAGAAGGGTGAAATCAAGCTCTATTGCAACCAGGTGTTCGTCAGCGACTCGATCAAGGAGGTTGTGCCCCGCTACCTGCTGCCCCTGCGGGGCGTGATCGACTCACCCGATATTCCGCTGAACGTCAGCCGCTCAGCCCTGCAGACGGATCGACGGGTCCGCTCCATAGGCAACTTCGTCGCCAAGAAGGTTGGTGACCGGCTGAAGGAACTTCACAGAGACGAACCCAAGCGCTACGCCGAGATCTGGGAATCGCTGGCTCCCTTCATCAAGATCGGCGCCATGGAAGACGAGAAGTTCGCCGACCAGGTGGCCGAGCTGGTGCTGTTTGGCACCACAGCTGCAGCGGCCGAGGGAGACAACGCTGATCCGGTCGCTGCTGAAGCAGGCAAGGCTTTCACCACCCTGGGCGGCTATCGCTCACGCCTTGGCAGCGACAACGACAAGCGAATCCTCTACTGCACCGACGAGGCAGGCCAGGCCGGGGCTCTCGCCCTGTGGAAAAGCCAGGGTGCAGAGGTGCTCTTGGCTGACACCTTTATTGATACCCAATTCATTCCCTGGCTGGAGTACCGCCATGAGGAGCTGAAGTTCCAACGGGTCGATAGCGAACTGGACGATTCGCTCCAGGAGAAAGAAAGCGAAATCAGCGACGCGGAGGGCAAAGACAGCTCAGAGAAGCTGCGGGATCTCTTTAAGGCAGCCCTCTCTAACGACAAGGTCACCATCCAGGTTCAAGCCCTCAAAGGCGACAACGCTCCGGCCGCATTGATTCTGCTTCCAGAGCAAATGCGCCGAATGAACGATATGGGGGCCTTGATGGAACAGCGGCTACCCGGTCTGCCTGATCACCACGTGTTGCTGGTCAATCGCAAGCACCGTTTGGTCGAAGGGTTGATCAAGCTCTCGGCAGGATCGGTGATCACAGGCGCAGGTTCCAGCCCGAGCCAAGAGCTGGCGGACAACCTCAGCCGCCATCTCTATGAGATGGCTCGCTTGGCCGTGGGTGGTCTGGAGCCCAACGAATTGGCAGGTTTCCAGCAACGCAGTTGTGACCTGATGGGCCAGCTGATGGAACGCGGTCTCTAAAGCCACGGTTCAGGGGCCCTGGGTTTGACATCCCCAGGGCTCTGGGGGATGGTGGAGATTGCCTGTCTGGGTTGGCTAATCCCATCCCGAGGGAGACCTCCCTCGCGCAGCCCAGGGCCGATCTTGCTGGCCTTCACCGGTATGCACGGCCTTAGGGACAGGCGTTCCCTGCCGATTCCGTGTGCCTAGCTCTTTCGTCCTGGTCTATCACCGCTCTCCATTTGACGAGGTCATCGGCGAGGACGGCACCAGGCAGTGGCAAGACCAGAAGAGCCCAAACGGCATCATTCCGACGCTGCGAAACCTGTTTCGCTCCCATCCATCCGGCACCTGGATTGCCTGGCGTGAGAACGAGGATCCCGCTGCTGAAGACGAAACCTTGACAATTGATGAGCCGATCCAAATCCGTTTGAGACGGATTCCGCTTCGCCAGGAGCAGATCGGCAGTTTCTATCACGTCACTTCAAAGGAATCGATCTGGCCAATCCTTCACAGCTTCCCTAGTTTTTTTGAGGTCAATAACGCCGACTGGCAGACCTTCAGTGAAGTCAACCAGCGGTTCGCCGAAGCGGCCTGCAACGAAGCGGCTCCAGGGGCGTCCATCTGGATTCACGACTACAACCTCTGGTTGGCACCGGGCTTTATTCGGGCCCTACGACCGGATGTCAAGATCAGCTTTTTTCACCACACCCCTTTCCCAAGCAGCGATGTCTTCAGCATCCTGCCGTGGAGGGAAGAGATCATCGAGAGTCTTCTTTGCTGCGATGCGGTGGGTTTTCACATTCCCCGCTACGCCGAGAATTTCGCCCGGGCGGCCTCCAGCTTGTTGCCGGTCAAGAAGGGCCCCAAATCGGAGATTGCCGATCACTTCATGCCCTGTGGCAGCGCCTTGGCCCAGCCCGACGCCACGCCATGGCTTGAGCACAACGGCCATCGCGTCAAGCTCGTCTCGACGCCGGTCGGCACCAGTCCAGATGTGATTCGCGAGCTCAGGGATTCCAAGCCCGTCCAGGAGCTAATCCAAGAGATTGAGACCAACACCAAGCGCGGCCGGACCTTGATCCTCTCCGCTAGCCGAGTGGATTACACCAAAGGCAACGAAGAACTGCTTCGAGCCTATGAGCGACTGCTGGAGCGCAATGAGGCGATCCACGGCCAGGTGGTGTTGGTCCTGGCCTGTGTAGCCGCCAACACCGGAATGAAGGTCTACGAAGACACGCAGCGCGGGATTGAGGAAACCGTTGGCCGGATCAATGGCCGCTTCAGCAAGATCGATTGGGTCCCCATTCGTCTCACAACGCAACGTATTCCCTACGAGGAGATGGTGGCCTGGTTTGCTGCTTCGGACATCTGTTGGATCACGCCGTTGCGGGATGGCCTGAACCTGGTAGCCAAGGAATATGCGGCGGCCCGCAAGGGAAGAGGCGGAACGTTGGTGCTCTCGGAATTCACCGGTGCCTCCGTAGTGATGAAGGGAGCCGTTCTCACCAATCCCTACTCCCACAGGCGCATGGATGAGGCGATCGACAAGGCCCTAGGCCTCTCGCTTCAGGATCAGGAGCAACGAATGGCATCGATGGCGGCTTCGGTGGATCAACTCAGCGTTGATCATTGGGTCAAAGAACAACTGGAGGCGATTGAATCGCAGTGATGAACCAGCGCCGTTGGCTGCTGGGTTTGGCCTGCGTGCTGGGCAGCCTGGTGCTGGTGCTGGGGCTTTGGGCCAAACCAGCACGGGAGCCCGTTTCGATCCTGATGCCGGCTCCATTTGCCGATGCCACGGCTGAACTCGTTGAGGAGTTCAATCGCGAGCACCCAGAGATTGCCCTCACGGTGACCCGTGGACCTCTAGAGACAGAAGCAGTCTCAGACCTGGCGATCAGCAGCCTCTTGCTGGGCAACAGTCCCTACGACGTCCTGCTGATGGACGTCACCTGGACACCGAAATATGCCAGGGCTGGCTGGCTTGAGCCCTTGGAAGCCTGGCTCGGAGCCGACGCCCTGGTCGATCTCGCCCCTGGAGCCGAACTGGGCAACAGCTTTGACGGCCACCTCTGGCGCTTCCCCCTCGTGGCCGACATGGGCCTGCTGTTCTGGCGCACCGACCTGATGGACAGCCCCCCCAGGACACCCGCCGAACTCGAAGCCATCAGCCGGTCTCTTCAAGAAAAGGGGCAAGTCCGCTGGGGCTACGTCTGGCAAGGCCGTCAATACGAGGGGTTGAGCTGCACCTATCTGGAGGTTCTACGGGGCTTCGGCGGTCGCTGGCTCCGCGATGGCTCACCGGACCTCAACAGTGAAGCCGCGATTAAGGCCAGCCAATGGCTACGCCAACTCGTCGATCAGGGCATTACGCCTCCTTCCGTAGCCAACATGGCCGAACCGCAAGCGCTTCAGGTCTTTGAAAGTGGTGATGCCGCTTTGATGCGGAACTGGCCCTACGCCTGGGCCGAACTCAACAAGGAGGGTTCTGCGCTGGCTGGGAAAGTCGGAATCACAACCATGGTCAGCCTCCCGAATGAACCCCATGTCGCAACCCAGGGCAGCTGGGGGTTCTCCGTCCTTTCAAGCTCCAAACACAAGCAAGCCGCCATCGAGGCACTGCAGTTTTTGACCAGCACCGCCGCCCAAAAACAACTCAACTTGAACTGGGGCTACACACCAACGCGCCTGAGTGTCTTCAACGACCCAGAACTGGTCCGCGCCAATCCGATCCTGCCGGAATTGCAATCAGCACTGGCCGATGCCGTACTCAGACCGCTGACACCGATCTATGCCCAACTCAGTGACCTGCTCTACCGCGAGGTGAACACCGTGATCACCGGTGAGATCGCAGCGGCGCCGGCCATGGACAACCTTCAGCGCAACAGCCTTCAGCTGGAACGTTCCACACGAGGAGTGCAGTAAATGATCCGCTGGCGCCAACAGTTCTGGCTCCTGCTGCCGGCCCTGGGATTGCTCAGCCTGATCTTCCTGGTGCCCATTGGTCACTACCTCTGGTTAAGCACCCAGACCCAGACGGTGCTGACAGAACTTCAACCCATTCCTGCGGGGACCGCCCAATGGGTCCGGCTCTGGAACGACAGCCGCTTCTGGCAGGACGCCTGGCAAACCCTTCGCTTTGCTGGTCTCTCGGTGAGCACAGAAATGGTCCTAGGGCTGGCGATCGCCTTGCTCCTGAACCAGCCGTTGCGAGGCAAGAGCAGCTTGCGAATGATCAGCCTCTTGCCCTGGGCTCTGCCAACAACGGTGATGGCCTTGGGCTGGCGCTGGATCTTCAATGATCCATACGGCCCGATTAATCAAGCTCTGCACTGGGTAGGAATGGAACCCGTGGCCTTTCTGGCCAACCCATCAATCACCTGGATCGCCACGGTTTGGGCCGATACCTGGAAAACGACCCCGTTTGTGGCCTTACTTCTGCTGGCGGGCCTGCAGAACATTCCCCGCGATCTCTACGAGGCTGCGCAGTTGGAGGGGGCATCGGCCTGGCAATCCCTCTGGAGGATCACGGTGCCTCTGCTGACGCCCTATCTACTCATTGCACTCGTTTTTCGCCTCGCCCAAGCGCTGGGAGTGTTCGACTTGGTGCAAGTGCTGACGGGAGGAGGTCCAGCGGGCAGCACGGAAAGTCTGGCGCTCTACGCCTACCTGAATGCGATGCGTTTCTTGGACTTTGGCTACAGCGCCACCGTCATGCTCGGCGCCTTCGCCGGACTCTTGGTGCTCTGCGCAGGACTCGCGGGGCTCTGGTGGTTCAGCAGCGGGCGCGAGGCCATGACAGGAGGTGACCTTTAGTGGCACGCCTGGCCCTCTTGATCTGGAGCCTGGGCCCGATGCTCTGGCAGCTCTACACCTCCTTTCGGCCGACCGCGGCCCTGACTGGCTCAGGCAGTGGAGGCTGGACCCTCGATCACTACAGGCAGCTCCTCAACGGTGAACCACCGTTTTTGACCTATCTCCTCAACAGTGGGATCGTCGGGTTGAGCAGCACACTCTTGACGCTCCTTCTGGCGATCCCCTGCGCTTACGCCCTCAGCCGTATGCAGGCCCATCGTGCTCGCAACATCAGCGTCCTGGTGGCTGCTGCAGCGGCATTCCCAGCCGTGTTGCTGTTCTTGGCGCTTCTGGAGGTGGCCCGCGACTTCCATCTGTCGAACAATCTCCTGGCCCTCAGCCTTCCCTATGCCGGGCTGTGCTTGCCCTTGGCGATCCTGCTGCTGCAGGCAGCCTTCCGCGATATCCCCGTAGATCTGGAAGAGGCCGCCCTGATTGAGGGCATGAACCTCTGGCAACGCCTGCGCTGGGTGCTCCTTCCACTAATGGCCCCAGCCATCTCCAGTGCAGCACTGCTGATCTTCATCTTCTGCTGGAACGAATATCCGATCGCTCTGACCTGGTTGAGTCGGGCCGACCTACTCACCCTGGCCCCAGCCATTGCCCGCATTGCCGGCTCCTCGATCTTCTCTGTTCCCTATGGAGCCTTTGCCGCCGCCACCGTGCTGGGCAGTGTGCCGTTGGTGCTGATCATGTTGCTATTTCAACGTCAGATCATCAGCGGCCTCACCCAAGGGGCCATTAAGGGATAGCCCTGAACCAAAGCTCGACCACGTTCTCTTCGCCCATTGATGACCTCCTCCAGCCCTGCTCGCTCTGGTCTTGTTCTGAGCCAGCTTTGCCGCCGGGTGGGGCAGCAGACCCTGCTGCAGAACCTCAGCCTCGAGGTCGCCCCCGGCGAAGTTCTGGCATTGCTGGGGCCGAGTGGTTGTGGCAAGAGCACCACCCTGCGCTTAATCGCAGGCCTGGATCCCGTGAGTGGCGGAGACATTGAACTGGCTGGAGTGACCATCACACCGCTACCGCCTGCCCAAAGGAATGTGGCGATGGTCTTCCAGAGCTACGCCCTCTACCCCCATCTGAGCGTCGCCAAGAACCTCAGCCTGGGGCTCGAACTCAGGCGAGTCCCCAGACCAGAGATCGAGGGAGAATTACAACGGGTCCTGGCCCTACTTCAGCTTGAAAGCTGCAGGGACCGCAAGCCCGCAGAGCTCTCGGGGGGGCAACGGCAGCGGGTCGCCTTGGCTCGAGCACTCTTGCGTAAACCCGCCTTGTTTTTGCTCGATGAGCCCATGAGCAACCTAGATGCTCAGCTCAGAGAGGACCTCCGAGGCGAATTGCGCGGTCTTCTGCGCAGCACCGGTGCACCGGTGGTCTACGTGACCCATGACCAACACGAGGCCATGGGGCTAGCGGACCGTATCGCCGTCTTGAAGGCAGGGGAGCTGCAACAGGTCGGCAGCCCCGCAGAGCTCTACCGAAACCCACAGAACCAATTCGTCGCTAGTTTCCTTGGAAGTCCTTCGATCAACCTTTTACCGCTCAATCCTGGTGAATTGGTTGGCCTGAGGCCTGAGCATCTTGAGGTCGCCGATGCTTCAACCCCCCTCAGCAGCACGTACGCAGCAGTGGATGCCCATCGCGAGCACTTGGAGTGGCTTGGGGATCGCGTCATCAGCCACTGGAGAGTGCGGGATACCAGGGTGAAGGTTCTCTCCGATGCCCAAAGCAGCAGCGCAGAACTGGCACAAGAAAGCAACCGCCGGCTCCAATTGCGCTGGAGACGGGAGGATGAGCTCCATTTCGAGCAATCCAGCGGTCGGCGACTCCGCTAAGGAGCGCCTTAATCCCAGACCGTTTCGATCACGTTCATCGCCTGTAGGTAGGCCGGAATGTCATCGCTCGTCGCGGACTCGTCGTCGACAAAGCTGTCACCACTACCCGATCGACGCGCCAGGTCAGCAACGACCGCACTCACCACCAGATCAACCGCTGCGGGATTGTCGAGGTTTTGCAGCGCTTCGGCATAGCGCCGGCTGTGGGTCGGGCGGACAGACTCCTGGCAGTAGTTGCTGAGCTCACGGCTCTCCGTCATCACAGAGAAGGCGGATTGCTTGGAGTTTTGACGGCCAAAGATGGCCATATAGAGCAAGTTGATCAGTGAGGCGTCATGCAGGGGAATGCCGTACTGACGAACGATCTGAGGCCAGTAGCGCAAAGAACGCAGGCCCTCGAGGCCCCCCTTCGATAAACCTGCCTCATCGCACCAGGCCTCGAACTCTTCGACATTCGCCGGACAGCGGCCGCACTCGCGCATGCGAGTGGCCAGCACAGCACCCGCTTGGAAATTCCGGGTCGGACTGCCGGCGGTTGGCAGCATCATGCTGCCGCGCACATCGGCAACCATGGCCGTCAATTGCGAAAAGGTGTGGTCACGGACCTTCTCCATGTCGCCATCCCTGACCAGGGCAGCCTCGATTCGCTGGACCCCATAGCCCAGTTCAGTCAATGCAATCGGCTGACGGTGATAGAGGCGTTGGCGATCGGTGCGAGCCATTGACACGGTTGCCGCCTGGTCCAGGCACTGCTCGAGCAGCAGGGTCAACAATGTGGGCAGAACCCCAGGGTTATCCCTGTGAAAGGTGTAGCCAAATCCCGCAAAAATCGAGGCCATGTTTTTGGCGGCCTTGATGTATTGCCCTTCAATGTTGTGCACCCCAGCGGAGACCTGGAGGTTGGGGGAGAGGCGATCCAGCAGACGCGCACCCAGGAGTGCCGTCAGGGCATTGGGATGACAGAAATTCGCCGTGAAACTATCAAGCGGATTGCGCAGGGCTCCATGCCGGTGAAACCCCGTGAAAAAGCCCAAGTTCGGGGCTTTTTGGCACAACACATAGGCCTCATTCGAGATCGGATCGTGGGTGAAAGAACCGGCCAGACAAGCCAAGACGACGTGCTCACGACCCAGCTCCTCCCGCAGTCGCAGAGCCTCTTGAAGGTCTTCCTCGATGTGGTTGCTGTTGGCGCTGAGCACCACCAACTCGCAGTGCTGAATCAAATGACCAAGGTCATTTGGAATCTGGTGACCCGCCTGGGCATGGGTACCCATGCGCTCCATGGTGGCGCGATGCTCCGGGTCCATCCCTGAGAGCTCCTCGGCCTTGAACGCCCCAAGGATCTGACGACCAGCACGAGGAGCCAAGAGCAACCGAGACCCATCGGTTTGCATCGCGCAGTTGTACGCCAACGAGGCTGGATACAGCCCAACGCTGTAGAAGCCCACCTTTCCCTCTTCCAGCGCGATCAGGCGCCTTCGGATCCGTTCAGGGTCAAGGTTGGATTCGAAAAAACCGTTCTGCAAGATCACAACTTGGCCTCCACCCATCCTGACGGCCCAGGCGGACCCATGGGAGGGTGTAGGGCAGCTCGACGGCGAATCCATGGCGCGTCTCTCCCTGAACGAACTACAGGAGGAGATCAGCGCCGACCGCGACATCCTGCTCATCCAAGACCTCGATGGCGTTTGCATGCCGCTGGTGCGCGACCCGCTCACTCGGGTCCTTCCGCCTCAGTACATCGAAGCCGTAGCGAGATTAGGCGACCGATTTCGCGTCCTGACCAATGGCGAACACAGTGGTGCCCGCGGGGTGAACCGGCTGGTGGAGCAGGCCCTCGGACCGAGGCGAGATCCCGCCACCGAGGGGCTCTATCTACCGGGGTTAGCGGCGGGGGGGGTCCAATCGCAAACAGGCCACGGCCAGATCAGCCATCCAGGGGTGAGTCAGGCGGAACTGCAGTTTCTGCAGACCGTCACTGCCCAGCTTGGCAACGGGGTGCGTCAAATCATTGAACAGATCAGCCCCAGCTGCGCAGCAGAGGAGCTCGAGCAGCTGAGCCAAGCAGCTGTTCTCGACAACGAACTCTCACCAACCCTCAACCTGAACGTTCTCTTTGCTGGCCTGTGCCCAGAGCCCGATCAGCAGCGTCAACTGCAAGAGCTGAGCCTGCAGCTGCTTGAGACCATCGAGAGGCAAGCGCAGCAGCAGGGTCTCGGCGACTCCTTTTTCCTACACCTCGCCCCCAATCTCGGCAGCCAAGACGGCAAGGAATTGCTCAAATGGGCGAGCCGTGAGCATCGCGGCACCAGTGACTTCCAATTCATGCTCCGCGGAGCCGTGAAGGAAGCCGGACTTTTGGTGCTGCTGAACCAACACATCGCTAGGCAAAGCGGCCGCGCCCCCCTGGGGGCTGACTTCAATGTCAGAACGGCCCCCAGATCGGCCGAGGCCCTGCTCGCCTTGGCACAAGAGAGCATTGCGCCAGAGGAGATGCCGACCTTGGTCGGCATTGCCGACACCATCACCTCCGAGAGGCTGATGGATGGGAATCAACAGTGTTGGAGACGAGGCGGAAGCGATCGAGGCTTCTTGACTCTGTTGCAAGAAATCGGCCGGGCGTTCGGAAGAACCAACCGGGTGGTCCTGGTGGACAGCAGTGGGGGCGAATTGGATCGCCCCAGCCTTCAGGATCCAGAGCTCAGAGGTCTGAGCGATCCAGAGGATCCCCTACAGCTGGATGTCCTGGTGCCAGGGGGACCGCGGGCCTATGTCCAGTGGTTCAACGGACTGGCAAGCAACGTCTTCTAAAGACGTGGGCTGACAGCAGCTCCAGAACGGCCTATCCCAGGGGTAGTCACCGTTCGTTCTGATGCCAGAGGGGGCCAGCAGGACACAAACCTGGCCCCCAGCACCGGGGCAACATCCCTGGTGGGATGGGGCGGTTATCTATGAACTGATCCCCCGGTGTTACAGCGATTCCGATGGGGATGGGATCGGGGATTTCGGCGGTCTCACCAAACGTCTGGGCTACCTGCGCTGGCTCGGGGTCGATGCGATCTGGATGACCCCGATCTACCCGTCTCCCCTGCGGGATGGGGGGTACGACATCACCGACTTCACCGATATCCATCCGGAGCTTGGGGACCTCGACGCGTTTCATCGCTTTATCGAAGCCGCCCATGCCCATGGGATCCGGGTGGTCATTGACCTGGTGTTGAACCACACCAGTCAGCTTCACCCCTGGTTTCAACGGGCACGTTTTGCTGAACGGGGCAGCGCCGATCGCGACTTCTATGTCTGGCGAGACGATCCCGACGGCTACAAGGATGCGCCTGTCCTCTTTCGCCACTTCGAGGACTCCAATTGGTCCTGGGATCCGATTGCACAGCAGTACTACCTGCATCGTTTCCTGCATCACCAACCGGACCTCAACTACGACAACCCCGCCGTCCAGGAAGCGGTGCTTCAGGTCGTGGACTTCTGGTTAGCCCGTGGGATCGATGGCTTTCGGCTGGATGCCATTCCCTTTCTCTTTGAGCGAGAAGGAACCCGTTGTGAGGGTCTACCGGAAACCCATGCCTTTTTAAAAACCCTGCGCCAAAGGGTAGATGCCTACAGCGGGGCGAACCCTGGGCGCGACATTCTTCTGTTGGCTGAAGCGATTCAGCCGGTCGATGAAGCGATGCCGTACCTCGAAGACGGGGAACTGCATGCGGCGTTTAATTTCGCCCTCACCGCCCATCTCTTCGCCTCTGTAGCCCATGGCGAAACCAAGGGACTGAACCGATTTCTCAAGGAAATCAGCAACCTGGACTGCGGCCGGGGCTGGGCCCTTCCGCTCCGGAACCACGATGAACTGTGGCTTGGTGATGGCCATCTCGTACCTGAGGAGGTCATTCACTGGGTGCGCCATGGGCTGCCCGCCGCCCATGGCCATTGGCTGAACTGGGGAATCAATCGCAGGCTGGCACCACTCTTGAACGGAGATACCAGGCCCAACATGGCGCTCCATGCCCTGCTCTACAGCCTGCCGGGTATGCCATGCGTCTACTACGGCGATGAGCTCGGAATGGGGGACTGGCCAGGACTGCGAGACCGGGACCCCAATCGCACTCCCATGGCCTGGAGTCCGGATCGCAACGGTGGCTTTTCCATAGCCCCTGATCCACTTCTGGTGCTGCCGCCGATTACCGCGCCTGGTTACGACTACCGCGTGATCAACGTTGAGGTTCAGAAGTCGCTTAAGGGGTCGCTCCTCAATTGGCATCGGCACATGCTGGTGAGCCGCAAGCTGCTGCCGGCCCTGAAGCATGGCGATTTTGAACTGCTGCCCAGCCATCACCCGAGCGTGGTCAGCTTCATTCGCCGCTGTGAGGCCATGACTGTGCTCGTCGCCGTCAATCTGAGTGGCACTGGTGCCTCAACCGAGATCGACCTCAGTCGTTGGGAAGGGGAGCGAATCCGCGAACTGCTCTGGGGGTGTGAATTCCCAGAAGCCTCGAGTGATTGGTTCGTCTACCTGCAGGCCTACGGCTTTGGCTGGTGGTTGATCGGGGATATGGAACTCGCCAGCAACAGTGACTCTGCAGCCGGCGTGAGCCGTTCCGCTTCGGCCTGATCGAGAAAGCCAATCCGGCTTCTCCGATTGAGCAGATCAGCTGCTGTCTTCGCCCATTCAAACTGGATGTTGTAGCGCCACTCCGCCACACAAATGGGCACCACGGGGCTGAGGGGTGTCGTTTCAGAGGCATCCAGTCCCTGCTGGAGCACCTGCTCGGCTTGCAGGCCGTAATTGGCGATCAGATGGTCGATTTGCTGATGTTGGAGCGCACCACGCGGCACCACACACTCGAGCCGCGCGCGCAGGTCTGAAAGATCAGCCGTGGTTTGCTCTGGGGATTGGGCAGCTCCCAGGAGCGGCATGGGGTCGGGAGCAGAAAGCGTCTGCCCCAGCTGGCCAGCGATGGCTTTCAGGGCATCAACGGCCAAAACTCTGCAGGTGGTCCACTTGCCACCAAGAAGGCTGATCAGACCGCAATCAAGCTGCTCAACTTCATGTTCACGAACCACCTTGCTGCTGCCGCGCTCGGAGTCCGGCTGGATTAAGGGCCGACCACCGGCCCACCGGCTGGTCACTGTCAAGTTGGTTTGGCCCGGGAACCAGCGCCGGAGGTGATCCAGCAGGAACGCCTCCTCGGCATCGGAGACCGTGGTCGCTTCCGCAACCCTGCAGGGGGTATCGGTGGTACCCACCAGTGTTCTGCCTTGGAAGGGCAGCACAAACATCACACGACCATCACTGGTCTTGGGAATCAGCAGGCCGACACCGCTTGGACAGAACTGCTCTTCGAGAACCAAATGGACACCACGACTCACCAGCAGCCGCGGCTGGCAGTTGGGCTCCGCCAGGGCACGGAGGCTGTCGGCCTGGATACCCGTGGCATTGACCACACAGCGAGCCAACCAGTGGCTCGTGGAGCCATCGGGCTGACGGGCCGTGACGCCAACCACCTTGCCCTGCTCCAGCTCAAAACCAACGACCGCGCAGTCCCGTTGGACCACTGCACCGGCTGCCTGGGCCGTCAGCAGCAACAGCAGATTCAGTCGTGCATCGTCGAATTGACCATCGCTGTAAAGCACAGCACTATGGCGATCAGAATTCAGGCCAGGCAGGACCTGTTGCAGCTGCTGGCGGTCCACACCACTGCTGGGCTCAAGACCAGCTGAGCCAGCCAATAGGTCATACATCCCCAACCCCACTCGGAAGTAGGCCTGCTCCAAGGGCCCCTGAGTGGGCAGGGCTATGCGCAGGGACTGGGCCAAAAAGGGAGCTTGATCGATCCAGTACTGCCGCTCAGCCAAGGCCTCCCGCACCAACTTCAACTGGGCTGCGTCGAGTTGCTTAAAGGCCAGCTCGAGATAACGAACACCCCCATGCAGAAGCTTGGTGCTGCGGGAACTCGTGCCCTGGCCCGGATCGCCAGCCTCGAGCAACGCCACGCGCAAGCCACGACGCACGGCCTCATAGGCCAGGGCGGCGCCACTACTGCCGCCGCCAATGATCAAGAGATCAAACCGTTCCATCGCCATGCCACTCCAAACAACGCTCAACCGCCTGATCCCAACGGCGTCGCCAGCGCTCCCGCTCGGCCTCGGTTCTCTGCGGGTTCACTTGGGTTGAGGACTTGCGGATGGTCGCGGCGATGGACTCGAGATCACTCACGACATCGACGCACTCACCGGCCATCAGCGCCACCCCAAGGGCCGTGGATTCCAGGTTGGCCGGTCTCACCACCTGAACAGCTGCACTGTCGGCCTGGGCTTGGAGCAAAACCGCAGAAGCGGCGGCTCCCCCATCAACGGCAATCGTTTGCAGTGGAGCTCCCAGGGCCTCCGCGGCCCCCCGCAACAAACCGGTCACAGCCAAGGCGATCCCCTCCAGGGCGGCCCTGGCAATCTGCGGAGCACCGGTGTCGCGCGTCATCCCAATCAGCAACCCCCGGGCATTGGGATCCCAGTGGGGTGATCCCCAGCCGGTGAAGGCCGGCACGAGCATCAGCTCACCAGCACTTGCAACCTGCGAAGCCAGGGCATCAACCTCCGCGGACTCGCTGATGATCCCGAGACCATCACGGAGCCACTGGATCACCGTCCCGGCATTAAAGAGGCTGCCCTCAATGCAGTAGGTGGTGCTGCCATCGCGATTGCTCCAACCGACGGTGCTCAGGAGACCTCCTGAGGCCCGTTGCGGTTGTTGCCCGCAATTGACTACAAGAAAAGCACCGGTGCCGTAGGTGCATTTGGCCTGACCCGGTTGGTGGCAGAACTGGCCGTAACTGGCGGCCTGCTGATCACCGAGCATCGCCGTAATCGGAACACCGCCAAAGGGCAGCCCATCGGCAATCACCCCGAAGGCGCTGCGGGTCGGCAACAGATCAGGAAGTGCAGCGGTGGTCAGGCCAACACGCTGGACTGCCTCAGGCAGCCAACTCAACTGCTCCAGATCCAGCAAAAGGGTGCGACTGGCATTGCTGATGTCCGTGGCATGACGCGTTCCTCCGGTTAGGTGCCACAGCAGCCAGCTGTCGACCGTGCCAAAACAGAGGTCATCCGCCTCTAAGGCCTGCTGGGCCTGAGGATGGGCCTCAAGCATCCACGCGACCTTGCTGGCGCTGAAATAGGGATCGAGCACAAGCCCTGTCTGGCTCTGCCAGCGCGCTGCGGCTGGCTCGCTCTTCCAACGGGCACAGATCGCGGCGGTCCGCCGGTCTTGCCAGACCAGGGAAGGACCAAAGGATTCTCCAGTACTGCGGCGCCAGAGGGTGGTGGTTTCCCGTTGGTTGGTGATGCCACAGGCCTGAACAGAACGGCGTTGCTGCGGGCTCAAACGCTGCTCCAGCAGAGCCATGGCCTCAAGCTGGCTCTGCCAAATCGCTGAGGCGTCCTGTTCCACCCAGCCGTCGTCCGGGTAGTGGATCGCAAGGGGCACTTGGGCCGAGGCGACCGACTCACCTCGGGCGTTAAACAGAACCGCTCGGGAACTGCTGGTGCCCTGATCGAGAGCTAAGAGATAGGACTCGGACACAGGCAAAAGGGTTTCCCCACTCTTACGGGTACTCAGTGGATCTGTCAGGGGGTTGACGCAGCACGAGACAGTGGTGCCATCGCATGACGTCGCTGCTGCTGATGACCTCGTTGTGGACACTCGCGCCTGCCCTGGCGGCTCTGCTTGGAGGGGGGCTGCTATCGCTTCTCGCCGCCCGGGTCTTTGGAGCATTTTTCGGTCGCTTGACACGAAAAACGAGGAGTGAAACCGACGACTTCATCGTTCAGGTCATCGTTGACACCATCCCGATCCTGGGCTGGGTGATCAGCGCCAGCTGGGCCTGGTGGCTCGTGCCAACGCCTCCCGAGGCGGATCGAGTGGTCTTCACGATCGCCAAGCTGATCCTCGTGATCTTCCTGGTGCGGCTGGTCAACCGCATCAGCCTGCGCCTGCTGCAACGCTCCGCTGTTCACAGCGGAGATCCTGCAGTCGGAAACATGCTTCGGGCGCTTGCCCCAATGCTTCGCGCCCTGGTCTGGAGCATCGGCACTGTTCTCTATCTGCAGAACATTGGCGTCCAGATGGCTGCGATCTGGGCCCTGCTCAGCGCTGGTGGCATCGGAGCAGGTTTGGCCTTGAAGCAGCCGGTCTCTGAGTTTTTTGAGTACATCACGATCCTGCTGGACAAGCCCTTCCAACCCGGGCAGTTCATCAACGTGGGCGAGGTCTGGGGAACGGTGGATCGGGTCGGGGTTCGCTCCACCCGTCTGCGCAGCGTCAACGGTGAAGCCATCGTGATGAGCAACAGCGCGCTCACCAGTTCGGTGGTGGCGAACTACGGGGAAATGCAAGAGCGGCGGCTGATCTATCGATTGGGGGTGACCTATGACACCAGCCACTCCACATTGGAGCGGATTCCAGGCCTTCTGAAAGCCATCGTTGAGCAGGGCGGTGATGCCCGCTTCGACCGGGCCCATTTTGTGGCGTTTAACAGCAGCAGCCTCGATTTTGAGCTGGTGTATTTCGTTCCCTCGAACAACTACATCCAGGCGATGGAAGCGCAGCAACGGATCAATCTCGACATTGTTCAGCGCTTCGCCAAGGAGGGCATTGAATTTGCCTTCCCGACCCAGACCCTGCACCTGCACAACGCTTTGGAGACTGGGGTGTGACCCCACTTGCTATGATCGGCGCTTGGGCAAAATGCCCAATGTTGTGTTTTTAGAAGACGGTCATGTCCCGGGTCTGCCAACTCACCGGCAAGCGCGCCAACAACGGCATGGCCGTCTCGCACTCCCACATCCGCACCAAGAAGCTTCAGCAGGTCAACCTGCAAGAGCGCCGGCTGTGGTGGGCCGAAGGCAACCGCTACGTCAAGCTGCGGGTCTCCACCCGCGCCCTGAAGACCATCCAGAAGAAGGGTCTGGGCGCCTATGCCAAGCAGCTGGGCATCAACCTGGCCAAGATCTGAGCTTCAATCCTGAGAGTTCCTCAGGATGCTCTTGAACCGCCGCGATCTGCTCCTCTCCTTCGGTGCTGCGGCCCTCGGCCTGTTGGGAAGACCCCAACAGGCTTTTTCAATGGGTGGCACCCTGCCGGATCTTGGTGAGCCGGCTCCAGATTTCATGCTCTCAGGAGTGGTCCCCGGCGGCGACGGCGCCATCGAAGCGGAGCGAAGCCTGAGGGACTTCCAAGGCCAGTGGCTCGTCCTCTACTTCTATCCCCGCGATTTCACCGAAGGCTGCACGATTGAAGCCAAAGGGTTTCAACGGGATCTTCAGCGGTTCCACGCTCTCAATGCCGAGGTCGTCGGCATTAGCGCCGACGACACGGACTCCCACAAGGAGTTCTGCGGCAGTGAGGCCCTCACCTACCCGCTTCTCTCGGATCCCGGAGGCCAAATCAGCAAGCGCTATGGCAGCTGGATTCCTCCCTTCTCCCAACGGCACACGTTCCTCATTGACCCAGAGGGGGTACTCAAAGAAACCTGGCTCGCAGTCAGGCCACTGGGTCACAGCAGGGAGATCCTCGAACGCTTGGAGCAACTTCAAGCGAAAAGCTGAGTCCCTCAGCCAACAGACAATCGAGAGTGCTTCTCCTCCATCAAGCGCAGATGCGCCTGGCCAACAGGAAGGCTGTCGCAGTAGAGGCAGCTTCCTTCGAAGCAAACCTGGAAGAGATCTCCTTCGCTGGAGCGCAGTTGGTAGATGGCTCCACCTTGAGGATCAACCAACACAGGGGACTGGGCCATGGGTGTGCAGGAGGAACGAGCAGAGAGTGGCTCGGCTGGATAGCCCGTGCCATAGGTGCTTCGACTCAACCGATGGCGGTTGTGCGAACGGCCGAAGGGGGAACAACTGGAGTGCACCAGAGACGCGCACATCCGTTGACACCTAGCCCTCGAGCAAACGTCCCCGCCAGGTCCAGCCACGGCCCGTGGTCGTCTTCCAGATGCTGGCCGGAACGATGGCTGCAATCAAGAACGCACCCAGCCAGCTAAGCCACCAAAAGCGGATCGGCGTGCCAAAGCGCCAGGAACTCCAAAGACGAATCGCCAAAACCAAAACCAATGACGCCCCGACAGTGATGGCCGTGAGCGGCATCACTGCTCCCCCCAACAGTTGCTGGAGAAGCAACAGAGCAGCAGCGACCCAAGGCCCCGCGAACAAAAGAAGCACGACGCCTACGCTCCCTGCCGCCTTGAACCAATTGCGATCCACCCCCAAGAACCAGTTTTTGGTCCAGCCTTCCCAGAGGGCAGCCAGCGAGCGATACATCTGCAGGTCGACAAGATCCACACCCAGCAAATACCGCAAGCGCAGATTCGCTTGCTTGATCTTGCGCGCCAGGGCGAGATCCTCAACCACTTCCGAGGCCACTCCACGGTGACCACCAATGGCTAGGTAGCTGGAATAGCGAAAGAGCATGAAGGGCCCCGCCGCAAAAGCGGTTGGATCGTCGGGGTCATTGCTGCGGCGAATCGGGAAGCCAAGGCCGAGCAACGTCGCCACGATTGGCTGGACCAACCATTCCGCCAAACAACTGCATTCCAGGCGCGGAGCCAGGGTCAGTAGGTCACTGCCTTGCGAGCAGGCCTCTTGAAGGGCGGCCTCGATGACACCCGGGCGTAAACGCACATCGGCATCCAGGAAAAGCAACCACTGGCTGGAGGCATCGCCGCCGGGCCAAGACAAATCAGCCCCCACGCTTGCCGGCCAGTTTTTGCCCGACCAACGCTCACCGCCGGGACGTGGTCCGGCTTGCACGACTCTCCAGCTCAAATCCGTGCGCAGGCAGGCCAGGCGCGCCGAGTCGGCCAAGGCCTGGGTGTCATCGCTAGAGGCATCGTCGATCACCACCAGCTCGATCGGCCAATCAGGCGGTAGTGCAGCGACGATGGCTCCGAGACAGTCCGTGATGTTGTCGTGCTCGTTGTAGGCGGGCACCAGGATCCGCAACCAGCTACAGCCGCTGGGCCGTTCCTGCGAGCCACTCGCGCCCAGCCTCGGTGCGCGGCCCAGTTGCAGCTCGAGGGCCAGCAACAACAGCAGCAAGCAGGCACTGCTGGCGCTAGCCAGACAGAGGATCAGCGGCATAGGGCGCTCTTCAGAATCCGCCGATGCAGCTCCAAGGTCGAGCGAATCGAGGCAATCACTGAGCTCGCTGGAGGTTGATCCAAGCTTCGGCTCCACTGCTGCAGGCACTCGGATGCCGACCTGCTACAGGCCACATCCAAGGCATCGCAACGCAACTGATCAGCACAGGCCTTGACCTTGGGGTCATAGCTCAGAGCACTGACTGGAGCACCGGAGAGGGCAGCCAAGATCAGGGCATGCAGCCGCATCGCTAGCACTAGGCCAGAAGAGCGGAACACCGCCATCGCCTCCCTGGGATGGCCAGCGCTGAGTTGGCGGCTACGCCGGGATAACCCCTCAGGCATCAACCCTTCGCTGCGCAGCTGCTCCAGAAGCGAACCGTCCTGCTCGCGGTGGAACGGAAGCCAGAGCACCTCGCGATCCGCCTGGGAAGCGAGCTGATCGAGGGCCTCGAGATAGGGACTCCAATCGGTCCCCTGGAGCAGGGGGGTCGGACGCCAACAGACAACGATCGGACCGCCACGGCCAAGCCATTGCTGCGGCGGCAGCAACCAAACCGCATCGCCAGCATGCTCGGCATCACAGCCCAAACCGCGAGCCAAGGTTGCCGATTCGGGATCACGCCAACTAACGGCAGTGGTCATCCGCAAAAGCAGACGGACCAACGCGCGACTGCGTCTGCGCTTGAGCGGACCCAGGCCCTGGGCCCAGAGGACGACAGGTTTCCCCTGCAGGCGCGCCGCCGTGAGCAAGGCGCCGTAATAAAGGAGGCTGTTGAAGCTGGTGCTGTCCTGCAGCAGGCTGCCGCCACCTAACACCAGTGCCTGGCAGGAGCGCAGACGAGCGAGAACAGCCTTCAGATCTCGCCGTTGGACGGTCTCAACGCGATGCCGTTGCTGAACCTCGACTTCATCAAAGGCCGTGACAACGGGGGTTAGGGACTCAGGAAGCTCTCCCAGCAGCGCCTGCAGGAGTGCGTCATCCCCCAGGTTGTGTTCGCCGTAGTAGCCGCAGAGCAAAACAGACTGGGGCACACCACTGCATCGCGCGATCACCAGTTTCGCATCGATGGAAATCGCCTAGGCCGCTGCCACAAGCCGTTGACGCAGCAAAGGAAGTTCCTGATCGATCAATTCACGCGCATGATCAAGCGATGCGGTTGTTCCCAAAAACAAGCCACTGCTGTGACGGATTTCAAAGCAATGGGGTTGTTGGGGATGGGCCATAAGAGCGATACGGCACCCCCGATGAATCCAAGCAGGGATCTGCTGTAAATCCGACATTCAGCCATGAGGACCTACGTCACTAGAGCGTCAGCCGATCCGAGGCACAACCGCCAGAACGGAAGAAATTTCAAAGGTTGGGCAACAGTGCTGAAAGACGAGTTCTGAAATCCCCTTTGGGCATCCCTCCTTTCAGCTCCCCGTGGATCGTGAACTCGGCCTCGAGATTCTCCACGAGGAGATAGGTCGGCCAGCCCATGCCCTCCTTATTCGGGTACTGCGCCAGAAGAATCTTGCGGTACTTCCGATAGGTCTCGGTGTCCTGCAGCATCACACTGACAAAGATGCAACCCAGTTCTTCGACCACTTTCGCGTCGTAGTGGCTCATCCGATGGCATGTGCCGCAATCCTCGGAACTGAACTTGAGGACCGTTAACGCCATGTCGTCTGCTGCAACCTCAGAAACTTAGAGGCATTGATCGAAGCTGATCTCACCCAAGAAACAAACATCGAGAAGACGTTGCAATGCAGCCGCCCGAGATGGCAAACCCCATTCCTCCTTCAGTGCGTCGAGGCGAGCTAAGTGGACGCGGCGGATATCGCAGGTGACCTTGACGCGCTCGTCACCCAAAAATGGAAGGCTGTGCATCTCCCTGGCGAATCGCTGCCGCAACGATGGCCGCAATCAGGGGGATGTCAACGCAGAACGGGAACCGGCAGATAGGCAGGGGCAAAGCTGCAGGCCAGCACCAGCTGACGCAAGGGCAGGCCAAAGACCGTGCTGACGAAATCAATCGCGACGCGGGACAGCAAAGGACCAAACCCAGTGTCTCAATTGTAAAGAGACGTAAAGCAGGACTCAGCTTGCAGGTGTCAGGTCAGGGATCGGCCCTGCCGCAGCTGGCTCTAGGGCGAGAGATCCGCATTGAGACCAGTCACTTCCTGCTTGGTATCGAGTTTGTCGGCCAAAGCCCTTGCCTCTTGAGCGAGCTGGCGCTCCAGCAGCACGCGGTCGGTGACATCCCGTTGCACGGAAACCCAGTGGGTGTACCAGCCGGTGGAATCAGCCAAGGGCGAGACCTTGAGCTCGATCCAACAGGTGGATTGATCACGCCGGTAATTAATCACCTGCATGGTGGCCGGCTTCCACTGATCCATGGCCGCCCGCAGGGCAGCCGTACTGTCCCGCGATGTCTCAGGTCCTTGGAACAAACGCGGACTCCGGCCAAGGACCTCATGGAGTGCGTAGCCCGTTTGCTCCAAGAGCGATTGATTGGCATAAACAATCACCGGTCCAGGCGCATCCAACGGCTCGGCCAGGGTCACGAGAACGGCGTCTTGGGCCGTGTCGAGGACACCCTCGAGCAAACGCCGATAGGCGTCTTCGTTGGTTTCTTCGGGGGAGGCATCAAGACGCTGGGCACGACGCCGCAACACGCCAACACCAAAACCAGAGTCACAAGCAAACAGCCGTATTCGAGTGGCCAACTCAACGCCGGTGGGATGGGGGAGAGGGAGGACATGGTCCCGCGGTCCCTCCGTGAGGCGCCGGTGTTCTTGGAAGATCAGATCGGCCAGCTGAGGCCAGCAATCGCGAATGAATTGGCCACACCACTCCTGGGACTGATGCCCCAGGCGATGCATTGCGGTGCGATCCACATGGCTGACTTGGCCATTCGCCCCGCAGAGCACCAGACCATCACCGGGCTCAAGCAGGAAGAAAGGTTGCATTCCAGATTCCCCAGGCACCAACCCTATCGGTCGTTCCAGGGCCGATGCTGAGGAGATGGTTGCGGTCCCTTACTTCGAAGCCATCGCCGTTGAGGCATGGCTTGGCTCTCGCAGAATCTTCGACGGCCTGAATCTGACCCTGCGACTGGGGGAGCCCACCGTGCTACTCGGTCCCAACGGTGCCGGGAAAAGCACCTTGATCAAGCTGATCAGTCGCAGCCTCTATCCGGTGGTCAAGCCGGGGTCATCGCTTCACATCTTTGGCAGCAGCACCGTCAATCTCTGGGCACTTCGCCAAAGGATTGGCTTTGTCTCTAGCGATCTTCAAGCTGGATACATCCCGAGCGTCTCCGCTGAAGAGGTCGTTCTCTCTGGGCTCTTTGGATCGATCGGATTGGGACGCCCCCAACAACCGAACCGCCAGCAATGGGAACAGGCGTTTAACCAACTCGAGGCCATCGGTCTAGCCGATCTCTGTGGTCGTCCTTTTGGTGAATGCTCGGATGGCCAGCGGCGTCGGTTGCTCTTAGGCCGGGCACTGATTCACAGGCCCGAGGTTCTGGTTCTCGATGAGCCAACCAACGGACTCGACTTCAAAGCCAAGCATCAGTTGCTTGAAACACTCAGAACGCTGAGCCAGCAGGGCACCACACTGCTGCTGGTGACGCATCAGTTGGATGCCGTCATTCCGGAGATCCAACGGGCAGTTCTTATCAAGCAAGGCTCCATCGTTGCGGATGGTGCTGCGGCGGATCGACTCACCAGCAAAGGCCTCAGTGATTGTTTTGAGACACCGATTGCTGTTCTTCAGCAGGGGGGATGGCGCCAGGCTGTACCGCAATCAAAACCGCTAGGGATCAAGCCATAAAAAACAGCCCGGTCAGGGCTGTGTGAGGAGGCTTCGCTGCCATAGAACCGGAGCCAACCTCAGCAGGCGATGGGTAGAACAACTCAACCGTTCCTAGCGAAGGGTAGGGCTGATGTCCTTCAGCGGAATGGAGTCATTGCCCCAGGGTCCAGCGCCAAGGAGAGGTTCAGCGCCGGGGCGTGGAACGAGCGTTGAACCAGCCTGGTAAACAGCATCGACCCAGGCCAGGAGCAATGGACCCAGCACCCCACCATTGACCTGTTCACCAGGCCGCAGGTTGAAATGGTCGCCGCCCTTGGCCAAGACCAACTGGTGGCCGAAGGGCACCGCCTGACGCATCGGCGTAATCGCCTCCGGATCGGGAGGAACAACCCAGTCATGGGTGCCGCTGACAACCAGGAGACGGGCACTAGTGGCGCGCAGTTCCGGCATCGCAAACAGCAATGACATCGGGGGCGATACAGCCACCGCCGCCACAACGCGTTGATCCTGGAGTGCCGCCTGGTCCACGCCATCCAACCAGCTGCATTGGAGAGTCCAACTCAGATTGCGCTGGGGATCATCCAGTTGTGGGCAACGGCTTTTTAGCTTTGCGGCTTGCGGCACCAATCCCGCCTGCTGCAGCGCCGTCGTCGCTCCCCATGAGTGGCCAATGACGACCACCGCATCGGCGTTGACCCCAGAGACACCCGACAGCTGACCGGCCGCTACAGCATCGGTCAAAGCACTGAGGTCGCGAAAGCGCAGGCCCAACTCAACGGGTTTGGGCGGTGGAACGGCGCCGGTGAGCATGCGCACCTGCTCCTTGTTGTCGCTGCCGGGGTGGCGGGGCAAGGCCACTGTGTAGCCGCGGGAAGCCAGCACAGTGCCCCAAGAGGCGAAGTTCCTTGGGCTGTCCCAAAGACCGTGGGAGATCAGGACCAAGCGTCCATTGCGCCGTTGAGTGGGTTCGAGCAGCAGCACATCCAGCGGTTCTGGGCGGTGGTTGACTTGAAGACGAACCTGACGTTGCCGTGCGGATTGAGATGTCTCCTTTGCAGGAGCCATAGGCAGAACAGGGGGATCAGCTTGCGCAAAAAAACTGTTGGCCTGGGCGCGCTGAGCCAGCATCCGGCCCAAGATTGTGCGCACCTGTCCAAGGTTGAAGCGAACACGCTGACCAGGCAGCGCCTCAATGAGCTCCACCAGGGTTGGAACACCACTGTTGGAGTTGGCCATGGCTTGCTCCAGAGCCATCCGAAAAGTATTGCCGGTGAGATCAGGACGACGGCCTTCGATGGTCCCAAGGGATGACACCACCAGAAGGGCCTGCTCCAACAGCGGTGATCCAACGGAGCCATCCGCCAATCGGGTGAGGGAGATCGGAATTGGCCGCTGAAGCAGCTGAAGCAGGGCCTGGCTGACTGCGCCATTGGAGGCGCGGTCCAATTCCGCCAAGTCGCTGCGACCAGCCATCAGGGCATGGGGGCTTTTCAGCTCGCTGATCCGAACGCTGAAACTCGTCTGCAAGAGGGGCAGCTCGATCAGAACCTCTTCAATCGCGCGACTTGGCGCTGCCGTGAAGGGGAGAGAGGCGGCGGCGAGCAGGGCCAGGCTCAGCCGCTGAAACCACTGGAAGCTCAACACAGGCGCAGCCGCGATCCGCTCTCCATCATCGGGGCATGACTGCGATCGGCACCCCGTCCTCTTCCCTCCAACACGACGCTCCAGTGGAGGTCGCACTGGCTGTTCTTGAGAAAGACGGCTGCTGGCTACTGCAGTTGCGCGATGACCTTGCAGGAATCGTTGCCCCTGGCTGCTGGGGTCTGTTTGGTGGTCACCTCGATCCAGGGGAATCCCCAGAACAAGCGCTGCGCCGGGAACTCTGGGAAGAAATCCGGCTGGAGGTGGGCTCCGTGGAGCCTTGGTACGTCTCCCGCAGCCCCAGCAAAATCCGTCATGTCTTCCGTGCACCTCTGCAGATACCGCTTTGCCGGCTGGACTTGATGGAGGGGCAGGACCTGGCTCTGTTCCCACCGGAGCTTCTGGAGTCGGGCCAAGGGTTCAGCTCGAAACTGCAGACCTCTCGCCCCCTGGCCGAATCAACACTGGAAGCCCTAGGCCGATATCAAGCCGGGGGACGCTCAACAATGCGGTAATAACTGCGCTCGTCGGAGCAACAAAGATCGGCGTAGTAGCGCTCAAGGACGTCATAGGCCGCGTCGTAACTCTCGAAGTCCTGCCCCGCAATGGGATCGCTTGGGTGCGGATTGGCGTCCTGCCCATCAAGAACGATGCGAAACACCGGTCGCTTCGGTTGCAGCCGTGCCAGTAACGCATCAAAAGTCAGACCCTCACCAAAGGCACGCTTCAGGGGGTTCAAGCCAATCGATTGGCGATCGGGATGCAACTTCGCGGTGGGGACGAGCCAAAACAGCCATTGCGCTGGCTCAAGGGGATTGGTCGGAGCAGAAGTGCTCTCCCCCAACAAAGCAAACAACAAGGTGGTGGCCTCACCACCGGGGATACGGAACTGAACCGTGCCTGGCTTCAGCTGGTCGGCTGAGCTGTAGAACGCCGCCGTAGAAATCGCCAATTGCCAACTCTTCAGAGGCAACACAAGGGACTGAAGATCGACATTGGGCTTGGAGGGACCCGGGTCGAGTTCCAGGCCTTTTAGAACCAACCAGTGGCAGCTGGCCTCTCGGACGTCATCGGCAAGCAGGTCGGGCGTATTCCATTCCAGGAAGGCCGAGAGCTCAGACATCAAACAAGCTCCTCCACTCGACTTCCTGGTTCACCGATTCAAGCTCGCCTTCCTGGGGAAACCCAACCAGAAAGTCTTTGTCGGCCAGGGGCTGGTAAGGACCTTGTTTGAGCTCAAAGATGACCGTATCGGCCGTCAAGGCGACCAGGGAGTGGAACGATCCCTCGCTGAGTTGCAAGCCACGAACTGGGCCCGCGGCATCGAGCCGGTGGCGCTGAGTACACACTCCGTTGTCGTCAAACAGCAGAACACCGATTGAGCCCTGAAGCACCACAAAACACTCAAAGCCCTCCCCTGTTCCCTGACGGCTGTGCCGATGCGGCCTGACATAAGTACCGGGCTGCATGACGTTCAAGAAACGCTGCACCAGATCGCTCTCCTGGTGCAGGTTGAAATTCATCCGTTGGCGATCGCTCTGGCGCGAGCGCAGCGCCACCTGATCGAACAGGTCTTGATCAATCAATTGGAGCGCAGGCGCAGTCATCGACAACAACGAGGAATCAACACAGGTCGGTAGCGACACGTACCGACAGCCTGGGATGGGTCAGCGACTGTGGCTGAGTCATGAGCAGTGGCCATGCCCGATTGGATCCGACCTCTGATTGCCGTAAGTCTGACCAGCTGCAGCGTCGGCTTGCTGACCGCCCTTGGGGGTTAAACCTCGCTAGTGTGACGATTGCACATTCGTCCACACCCTGGGTCCCGTTGGGATTTCTTTGTCGACTCATCGTCAATACCGGCTGCGCCGGCGTCACCAGCATGGTCATGCATGCCCAGAGCCATGCACAGGCCTTGATCGCAGCCCAGGAGTTGTTCCCGGCATGCCAAGTCCAGGTGATGGCCGGCAAGGGGCGCGATCCCATGGAAGCTGAAGGCAACCTCGATGAACCAAACGGGTTGACCTGAGTTCAGGCCAGAGCCTTCAGCAACAACGACAGCCCCATCAACAAGCACAGCAGCTCAAAAGCGCGCTTGACCAGCTGGGACCCCTGCCTGAGCGCCAAGTGGGCCCCCAGGTAACCGCCAGCCAGGGATCCAAGCAAAAGCATGGGAAGCCAGCCCCAAGCGATTTGCCCCTGGACCCCCAGGGTTAGAGCGCCGGTTCCGTTCCAGAACAACCCCACCAAGATCAATGTGTGGGGAACGGCTTTGCCGTAATCCAGGCCGAACCAACGCACGAGCCAGAGCGTGACAAAGAGACCCGTCCCCGAGGTCAGCGAGCCGTTGAGGAAACCAATCAAAAAGAGAACGAGCGCGCCCAGACCCACTCGCTGTCTCGTCCAACGGAACTCGCGGGAGCTGGCTCCCAGTTGCGGGCGAGAAGCGGAATAGCCCCCCAAGGCAATGGTCAAGAGCCCGAGCAACACTGTCGACAGCTGGGCAGGCAGGGCGAGAACGGCGCGAGCCCCCAACCAAACCCCTGGCAAACCGCTCAGCAGGATCAGCGCCGAAAGGCGCGCATTCAGGGTGCTCTCTCGGGCATGGCGCAGGCTGGCACCCACACCAAGGGAGACGCTGGCCACCTTGTGGGTAGCCAAGGCCACTGGGAAGGGCAAACCCAGCAAAATCAGCGCCGGCAACTGCACCAAACCAGCCCCACCTCCCGCAAGAGCAGAGAGGGCATTGGCCAGCAGCGCGACAGACAGCAACCCCAGCTGCATCCAGAGCTCAGGGATGCTCAAGGACGACTCCGAAACCGCCGAGAGAAGCTCGCACTGAGAGCGTTCGCCCACGGCAGGGGTAGGTACTGAGCCACGGCTGCAATCAAGCGATTCAGCCGTCCTGGGACGACGACAACACGCTGGTCTTGGAGGCCACGCTCCGTCAGCTGCACGAGCTGATCAACCGTCATCCAGAACACGCCCGGTAGACGCTGCATCCGCTCTTCGACCCCAAGGACGGAATGGAATTCCGTGTGGACGTATCCCGGGCAGAGCGCCATCACCCGAACCCCAGAACCGGCGTTCTCCGCCGCGAGGGATTGGGACAGACGAATCAGATAGGCCTTCACCGCGCTGTAGAGCGTGCTTCCGGGCAGTCCAGGAATCAAACCCGCAAGGGACGCGACGTTTAAAACTGTTCCCCGCTGGCGCCGCTGCATCTCAGGCAGGAGATGACGCGTCAGCTCCGTTGGCACCTGGACCATCAGCTGAAGCATGGCCTCAAGCTGCAGCCAGGGAGAAGCCTCGAAGGTCCCGCGCAGACCAAAACCAGCGTTGTTCACCAAGGTCTCCACCCACAGCCCATGGGCGGCCACACGAGCCAGAAGCTGCTCAACGGCCCTGGGCCCACTGAGATCCAAGGCCATGGCGACAACCCGGATGCCAAAGCGCTGCTCCAGACCAGCGGCCAATTGGTCCAGACGCTCCTGTCGGCGTGCCACCAACACCAGGACCCCTGAGCGCTGGGCAAAGGAATGAGCCAACGCCGCGCCAATCCCACTGGAGGCGCCGGTGATCAGCGTGCAGGGACAGGCAGCAGGATCGGAAAATTGCTCGAGCGATGCCAGCGAATCAGAGCTGGAAGACAAGCGCTCGGCGAGCTGCAAACACGCATCCATCTCGTTCCAAAGGAGCTCCCTTCGTTCAGAGGTGACGGAAAACGAGCGGTGGTGGAGATCACGGCCGACGTAGCGCAGGGCATCGACCACCCTGCGGCGATCGTCTGAAGCCAGCGCATCAACGGACCAGGAATCGTCTCTCGGTGATGTCACGCCAATGGAATCTGTAGGACCGATGCCAAGGGCCACAGTGCCGAACGGGAGACCACCCTCGACCAAGCGGGAAACACGTTGGAAACAGTGATCCCCAATGGCTGGTCATCTTGACCCAACCCCCCTTGGCCACAGGTCCAATCTGACTACTCGTACATCCAATCGAAGGATTCAGGGCTCGCAGGCGACAACGCATTGGGCTTGGGTTCGGCTGATCGCTGGAGGGTCAAACGGGCCAACAGCGTTAGCTCAATGGTTAAGGCCGTGATCAGAACAACAAGACCCCCAGCCGCAACCAGCGCCTGGGGATGCGTCACAACGGAAAAAGCTTGTTCCATCTCCACAGGGCTCCATTGGGTACGGTCCAACCCCACCCCTAGCCACGGCAGAGCGACCTGATCACAGTCGTCTCAAGGGGGACTAGCGCATCCCAAGAAAGACCCTTAAGATTGATTTTAGGTTTGAGCACTGGGAGTGAACGAAAACAACCCCGTCCTGCAGTCGATGCGCCAAGAACTGCACGAGCTCAAGCTCCGCTACGGCCACTCTCCGACGGATTTCAACCGCTACCAGCTCGTGCGCCATGAACAGCGCCTGGCTCAGTGGGTTCCGAGTGAAAAAATCGGCGCCTGAGTGCAGCCCTGAACGGCATGGAGCCCAAAGCGATTCACCTGGGTCCGGGTGCCGACCTTCGCAAAAGCCTTGAGGCGTTGGCCCAGGAAGAGCTAGCCGAAGGTTTTGTCCTGAGCGTTGTCGGCAACCTCAGCAAAGCAGCGTTTGCCTGCCCTGGAAGCAATCAACCCACTGTGCTCAGCGGTGAGCTGGAAATCATCACCCTGCAAGGAACCGTCTCCCCCAAGGGCGTCCACCTGCATCTGAGCTTCTCCGATGGTGACTGCCAGGTGTGGGGCGGCCACCTCGAGCATGGAAGCGAAGTCCTGAGGGGTGCCGATGTGTTGGTGGGCCTCCTCAAGCGCTCCAACAAACCCGGAAGCCCGACCGTCCCGGGACAACCGCGCATCAAGCTTGCGGTTGCAGAGGGTTGCCCCTGGTCCAGCCGGGCCATGCGGATGCTCCGCAGTCTGGGAATTCCCTTCGAGCAAGCCGCTCCCGAAGCAGGTTCGCTGCCCCAAATCTGGATTGAGGGGACGATGATCGGCGGATACGAGGACCTTGCTGACTGGCACGGCCAAGGAAAACTTGAGCGCTTCCGCACTGGCTCCTGACACCAGCACCTGGCAGCTCCGAACAGGGGCACGTTGTCAGCTGGTCATTGGACGCTTTCCCCCCTTCGACTACGACGCCTCCCGCGGCGGAGGGCTCGTTCTCCACTCACCAGCGGATGCTCATGGAGTACAGCAACTGCGGGTTCCTTGTGAAGGGCTGACCATTCCCCCACTCGATAGCCAGACTGCACGCCTCTTCGGGGTCCCCCTGCCACCGGGCATCAGCGTGCAGATCCAGCCAGACCGCTTGGAAGGCGTCCTGAACCCCAGCAGTGGCGAAGTCAACCTGACCTTCCGCTCTCGCTTTCGCTTCACCCTGGGACCAGCCAGTCGCCCCCTTTATCAAGCGTCCGATCTCATCGTGGAAACGGCGTTGACCAGCGGCACCAGTCATGGCCGGCGGCACCGGAGCCAGGGGCAACCACTGAATGACGAGGGCAGGGGTCGCCTGGTGGGCGTGGCCACCATTTCCCCCTGCCAAGACGGCTGGCTGAATGCCTTTCTGGGCCTTCCCGATGAAGCCCTGGCCGTCATGGATGTCCAGTTCCTCAGGCCGTGACCCCGAGCGAACGCCCCCTAGGCCAGGAGCTGAAAGCGGCCCTGCTCATCCCAGTGGTCCTGCTTGCGATCGCTTGGCTGCAGGAAGGAATCGATCAGATCCTGTTCAGAGGGCAGTGGAATTTGCCCATGCTTCCCGGCGGTTCCGCCCTAGGGATCCTGACCGCTCCCTTCAGCCACGGCGGCTGGGGACACCTGCTGGCGAACAGCACGATGTTCTTACCGCTCTCCTGGTTGGTCTGCTTCAAAAGCAAGCGCGATTACGTCGCGGTCTGGTTTGGTGTATTGATCACGACCATCCCGGTCTGGCTGTGGTGGCGCAATGGAAGCCACGGGCTTTCGGGGGTGATCTATGGATTACTCGGATATCTCTTGCTGATTGGCTGGCTTGAGCGCAGACCCCTGAGCATGCTCCTCTCCGTCAGCACCCTCGTGCTCTACGGAGGAGTCCTGCCAAGCTTGCTGCCACTGTTCACACCAGCAGGTGTGAGCTGGATCGGCCACGCAGGCGGATTTACCGGAGGACTACTCGCCGCTGCAGCGGTCTCGCGATCAAGACCATGACAGGTACCAAGCGTCGGCAATCCATACCCCAGTGGCTTGGCGTTTCCGCCCTGGTGAGCGCCATGGGCCTTGGGGCCTCAGCGCAGCCCTGGGCACCGGGCATGGAGCCGCCGCCTGTGCTCGAGCCGGCCAGCGCCAAAGAAGCCCAGAACGTGGATGCGATGCGCGAAGGGGGGCAGCGAAAGCTCTACCTCAAGGCAGCCCATGACCTGCTCCATCGCCATTGGGGCACCCAGGTCAAGCCGGAGCTGCTCTTTGCCGGCGACACGGCCAATGGCTGTGGCATCAAGCGGGTCCAGCATCCAATGGCCTTCTACTGCCCCCCGAGCAAACAGATCGCCATGGCCCTCGAGCTCCGCAGGAGCGTCAGGTCTGCCAAGGGACTCAGTGATGCCTCACTGCTCTTGCTCGATCTCGCCGTGTTAGCTCATGAATGGGGGCATCACGTCAACCGTGAGAAGGGGCTAGGTCCTTTTAGTGGCGGCATGGGACTGACCGTCAAACAAGAGGAACTTGCCGCCGACTGGCGAACCGGTGTCTTTCTCGGCTGGCTCATGAACGTTGGCGCCCTGAAGGTTGATGACTTCTCACAGACCGCGAATCTTCTGTTTGAGATGGGGGATTACGAGCGCATCTCACGCCAGCACCATGGCTACCCCAAGGACCGGTTTAGGGCGCTGACCCGGGGCTTGAGCTCCCAACTCCAACCAGGGCAATCCATTGGGGAATGGACGGTCGACACCTCCGAGACCTTCAGCCGTCGACTTCCTGAGGAGCCAGGGGATGCACCACTTGGAGCGCGCCGCTACGAGGTCCGGCGCTTTGAGATTGAACGGGGCCAACAAATTGCCACGAACCTGATCGGCGGGTTGTTGGGCGCGGCCAGCTGCGTTTGGGGCAGCCAAGACCAGTGCGTTGGGATGGCCATGCAACAGGGAAAGGGGCGTGCCCTAGGCAGCTACACCGAACGTCAACTCACTCTGTGGTGCAACAGCGGCACCTTTGACATCAGCGCCGATGATTTCGATCCACAGCCGATCGGGCGGGACGGGAAAGGTCAGGCTCCGATCCTGGCCTCGAGAGACTGCAATGACCTAGCTGCCCTCAAGCAAGAGCTCTAGGGCCAGCTTCTCCGCCAGGGCTGCATCGATGGCGCGTAAGTGGCCAAGGGCCATCACTCGATCCTGGCTGGGGAGGTGTATGAGGTCCGCGACCGCCAGTTCCAAACAACGTCGATCGAACTCGAGATTCACGCATGGGGTGCAGCGATCGGATCGAACCGTGGGGCGTGAGCACCATCCAGCGCTGGTGGTCAGATCCGCAGCTAGCCCTCTCAACCTTGCAGGGCTTTGAGCTCCTCTTCCTGACAATGCTGGAGCCAGGCCTGCTGCAGATCCACCCGGGTAATGCGGTAACCCAAGAGACGAGCCTGAAGCAACAGGGCGTTGTCATCACTGCAGTGGCACAGCAAACGCCGCAGATGCGGTCGGGCTTCCGCTTCGTCGACCAAGCGCTCGAGTTCTTGCCAGCTCATGACGCTTCACCGGGTTCCAAACCATCGCAAAGCCAGAGGCCGGAAGCCAGATGTTGGCCACGAGTCTCGCGAGCCTCCTGAGGCTCAACGGCTCCGCCTCTGTCGCGAGAAGCCCTTTGAACCTCCCGTGGTTCAGAGCAACGCTTGGCCCCTGATGGGCACATGAGACTGGTCTTTTTTGCAACGAGCTGTGTCATGCCCTTTCCCAGAACGCCGCTGATCCCTTAACAACGACTCAAGCCGCCATCGGGCGATGGGCTTCTTCGTTCAACTCACTGAAGCCATCGCAGAGCGTCAGTCCCTGCTGATGACGGGACTCGACCCCAACCCAGAGATGCTCCAGAGCTGGGCTCTGAGCCGAGGGATGGGGAATCGCTCGTTCCTCAGCCAGGCCCGCCATTGGATCAAGGCCGTCGTGGAGGAGACCAGTCCCCATGTCTGTGCCATCAAAGCCAGCCTCGGCTTCTATCAGGCCCTTGGCCCCCTTGGCCTGGAGTTGCTGCTTGAGGTGCGCGACCTGGTGCCGCGCGATCTCCCCCTCATCATTGATGCCAAGCATGGCGATCTGAATTCCTCCACGGCCTTAGCCCACTACCTGTTCAAGGACTTGGGGGTCGATGCGGTCACCCTCTCGCCCCTCGCCGGACAGGACATCGCCGCCCCGTTCTTGCTCTATCGGGACAAGGCCGTGGTGATCACCTGCCGCAGCTCCAACCCGGCGGCCAAACGAATCCAGTACCACCCCAACGACAGCGATCCACTCTTCCTCCAGATTGTTCGCGAAAGCCAACTCTGGGGAACACCCGATCAGGTCTTACTGGAAGTCGGCACCAGTGATCCGAAGGTGCTTTCACAGGTGAGGCAAGCGGCCCCAGAACGGGTCTTGATGCTCCGCTCCATCTGGAGTGAAGAGGAGCGCGTGGATGGATTGCTTGAAGCCGGCCTGAGCAATTCAGGGGACGGGCTGCTGATTCCCATGCCCCAAAACCTCCTGGTTGAAGACGACCTATCCGAACAAGCCGAGGCTCTCAAAGGTCGAATCAACCGGCGGCGCACCAGCTGGATGGAACAGCACCGTTCCGAGAAAGCCGAGACCTGCGAACTTTGGCTTGCCAACCAAACGGATGCCAAGAGCACGGCCGACCCGATGGCCGAGCTGATCGTTGAGCTCTTCGATATCGGATGCCTCCTCTTTGGCGAGTACGTCCAAGCCTCGGGAGCGGTGTTCAACTACTACATCGACCTCAGGCAAATCATTTCGGACCCAAACCTCTTCCATCGCGTGCTGCATGGCTACGCGCAACTCATGGAGGGGCTGGACTTTGACCGGATTGCGGGCATTCCCTATGGAGCTCTGCCGACCGCAACCGGGCTGGCCCTACAACTGCACAAGCCGCTGATCTATCCCCGTAAGGAAGTCAAAGCGCACGGCGCCAGACGCCTAATCGAAGGGGACTTCCAGGAGGGGAATCGCGTGATCGTTGTCGATGACATCTTGATCAGCGGAGGCAGTGTGCTGGAGGGCATTGCCAAATTGGAGCGCTCCGGCCTTGAGGTGAAAGACGTCGTTGTTTTCATCGATCACGGCGGGCAGCGCGATCAGAGTGCGCGCGAGCGGCTAAAGGCCAAGGGCTATGACTTCCACGCGGTCATGGACATTGAGCGGATCACCAAAGCCCTGCTCGACGCCGGGCGACTCACGGCTGAGCAAGCCAAGGTGCTGGGATAGATGCAGTTCTGATGAAGCAGGTGGGCAAGCTCCTGGGCACAGCGACTGGGTTCATGGCCCTGGGCGTGCTGCTGGTGAGCTGCGGGCCCCCCGCTGGGCAGGTCAGTCCTGAACGGGAGTCCGAACAAGGCCCCTCGAGGGAGGCCCAAAAGGAACGCCAGGAAGAGGAAGAACGACTCCAAACCCTGAGCACAGAAGCGGAGGATCTGTTCAACCGCGGCGAAAATGACCTGGCCTGCGAGCGGGTTCGCCAAGTCCAGGAGCTGCAGTCGGAGCTCGGCGTTGAGCCCAGCGAGCTACGCCAGGAGCAAGCCCAGGCCTGCATCACCGACTGAGATTGACCTGCACGTCACCAGCCATCGTCTCCGCTCAAGGCCTGAGCAAGACCTATCGGATTGCCGAGAAACAACCGGGTTTACGCGGAACTGTTCGTCACCTCCTGCGACGGCGCTACCGCGACCTCCATGCGGTCAAGGGCGTCAGCTTCTCGATCCAAGAAGGGGAGATGGTGGGCTTTCTGGGGCCCAATGGTGCGGGCAAAACCACCACCTTGAAAATGCTCAGCGGGCTCATTCACCCAAGCGCCGGTGAGCTACTGGTGGCGGGGTCGCAGCCCCAGCGCCGACAGGCACGATTTCTGCAGGACATCACCTTGGTGATGGGGAACAAACAGCAGCTGATCTGGGACCTACCGCCGTGGGATTCGATCCGGGTCAATGCGGCGGTTTATGGCATCCCTGATCGGGAGATGAAGCGGCGAGTCAGCGAATTAGCCGATTTATTGGAACTCGGAGAAGAACTGCATCGGCCAGTCCGCAAGCTCTCCCTTGGCCAACGGATGAAAGCTGAGCTCCTGGCTTCACTGCTTCACGAGCCGAGGGTGCTGTTCTTGGATGAGCCAACCCTGGGCTTGGACGTCACGGCGCAGGGGCGGGTTCGCGACTTTCTGGCCACCTACAACCAGCGCACAGGCGCAACAATCCTGCTCACGAGCCATTACATGGCAGACATCACTGCTCTCTGCGAGCGGGTCCTGCTGATCCATGAGGGGGCGCTGTTTCATGACGGGCCCCTCGACGCGCTGACCAGCAAACTGGCGCCCCATCGACAAGTCCGGTTGGAGCTGCATCAGGCCCAACCCCGTGGCGTCTTTGAAGCATTCGGGACCGTTGAATCCCATCAAGACCATCAAGTTCAACTCTTGGTGCCAAGGGATCAACTAACTGAGACGGTTGCTGCACTCCTGACCCGCTTTGAGGTTCTGGACCTAGAGGTCAGTGACCCACCGATCGAGGAGCTGATGCGGAGCCTGTTTCAACAGGCAGGGAGGACCTAAACGTGCGCTCCGCCGGTACCGCGATCCGAATCGCGCGCACACTGCTGAGTACGCAGTACGCCTACATGCTGGAGTACCGCGCCGAGATCGCGCTATGGGCTCTCTCAGGTGTCTTGCCCCTCATCATGCTCGGGGTCTGGCAAAACAGTGGAGCGGCGAGCCAGGCGGGATGGACCCAAGAGCAACTACGCCACTACTTCGTGGCCGCGTTCCTGGTCCGTCAATTCAGCGTCGTTTGGCTGATCCATGTCTTTGAAGAGGACGTCGTCAGCGGAAAGCTCTCGCCATTTCTGCTGCAACCGCTCCAGCCCCTGTGGCGTTACTTCGCGGCACACCTGGCTGAGCAGGGCACGCGAATTCCCTTTGTTGCCCTGATGCTGCTGGGTTTGGCCTGGATCAATCCTGGGCTGCTCTGGAGGCCCAGCTTGGAGAACCTCGTGCTGGGCATCGCGGCCATCTGGGGCGCGTTCGTCCTGCGGTTTCTACTGCAGACCCTCAGCAGCATGCTCTGTTTCTGGAGTGAGCGAGCCGCGGCGCTGGATCGGCTCCTGGTCATTCCCTATCTCTTTCTCTCGGGTCTAGTGGCACCGCTGGACACCTTCCCTCCTGCGATCAAGAGCTTCGCCCTGGCCACCCCCTTTCCGGCGATGGTCGACTTTCCCGCACGCCTCTTGTCGGGTCTGCCCGTGGATCTGGCTGGCGGATTCCTCAGCCTGTTGATCTGGTTCTTGATCCTCGGACCGCTCTGCTGGTGGGGCTGGCGTCGAGGGGTGCGGCGCTACGGAGCGATGGGGGCATGAGGCGCTCCCGCAGCTTGAGTACTTTGCTGCAGTGCTGGCGCAGCTCCCTGGAGGCTGAGAGCGAATACCAGCTCAATCTGCTGCTCGAGTGTTTGGCGGTCGCCGGAAATCTGGCGGGCAGTGTCTTCGTGCTGTCGCTGCTCTTCTCAGGTCAGTCAAACCTTGGGGGCTGGAGTTGGAATGAAGCATTGATCGTGCTGGGGCTCTACACCCTGCTTGATGGATTCACGAGCTGCCTACTGCAGCCGAACCTCAGCAAGATCGTCAACCATGTTCAGGAGGGAACCCTCGATTTCGTTCTGCTGAAACCGGTGGACAGTCAGTTCTGGCTCTCCCTGCGGTGTTTCTCTCCTTGGGGATGTCCAGCCCTGGTGGCGGGCTGCGTCCTTGTTGTCCTGGGCCTTCAGCGCAGTGCTGTTCTCATCCAAGCCGAATCGTTACTGCTTGGGGGAGCACTGCTGTTGAGCGGCGCCGCGATCCTCTACAGCCTCTGGTTTTCGCTGGCGGCTCTCTCGATTTGGTTCGTGAAAGTCTGGAATGCCACCGAGGTTCTTCGGTACACCCTCGTGGCTGGACGCTATCCGGTGAGCGCCTACCCGCCAGCTCTGCGCCTGGTGTTCGTCTTTGTTCTTCCGGTGGCGTTCATGACCACCGTTCCATCACAGGCTCTGCTGGGCGAAGGCTCCTGGCCGTGGGCCATGGGCTCCTTGCTGATGGCGGCCTGCAGCCTGATGGCGAGCCGCTGGTTCTGGCGCTTTGCCCTGCGTCACTACACATCGGCGAGTAGCTAGCGGCTACACGCCTTGCATGAACTACACAGAATGAGTAATATTACGTGTAGGTCCTAGGCGCAGATTGGCCAGCGAACGCCACCAAGTCATCCTCAGTGAGACCGCGGCAGGCTGGGTGCGCGACTTCTCCAAGGAGAAGCGCCATTCCATTTCCAAGGCCATTGCCATCCTGGTGGAGGAGGCCATTCAGCAGCGAACCACCCTGCCGATCCAGGCGGCGTTCGACGGCGTGTCAGACGCTGACTTCTCAGTGTTTCTGCGGGAGAAATTCGCGATGGACTTCGAGATTTGGCTGCGCTCCAAACGCGGGTAGGACCTACTCAGATGTTCGATCCAATGACCCTCTCTTTCGGCTCTGGCGTCAGCCTGAGAACCTGTGTCCAGCTGGGGCGATGGCTTGATCAGCGCTTCGGGCCGGCCACCAGCCACGACAGCCCCGCCAGTGATCGGCTCGGGATCCACGCCGGGCAATTGGTGGCCCACGACCTCGTGGCCACCAAGGGAGCAGAGCAAGGGATGGTCGACGTCTTCGCCGCCATGCACAGCTGCATCGACGACTGGCTCGAGACATCTCCGGTGCAGGAAGACGAACGCCGTCTGATCAAGCGCCGCGCGGTCCGCGCCGGAGTGATTCACTGTTGGACCACAGCCGCTGAGCTGCGTCCGGATGACCCCAGATATCTGGAACTCATGGAGCAGACCTGCAAGGCAGTGATGGTGGCCGAGCTGGCCGAGGAGCAACTCGGCGCCTAAGGCTTAATCAACGAAGCGTTTGTACAGCCATCGCACAAAACCGCCAATCACGGGAACAGGCGCAAAGGTTGGGCCAACGAAGTCGAAATAATCGCGGTGATCAACAATGAATCCTTCACCATTGAAGAGCAGACGGGTCGCACCCGGATAGACAAATTCAATGCCCTTGATCTTGAGCCCCATCGTCCACTCAATGAAGGCGGTTTGGCCGCTCATGGCCACAGCGTGAGGCGCCAAGTAGACATCATCACAGCGTTTCACCAAACCGTCTTGGGCCTCGAGGTAGGCCAGTAGGCCGTCGCGGGATTGGGTCGGATCCTCGAAATGAACATCCGCGGCATAGACCGCTTTCCACTGCTCATGGCTTGGAGCTGGAGCGCCGTAGGGCTTGGTAAACAATTGACGAAGGGACTGCTCCGTTAACGGGAGTTGAAATCCAGATGGTGAAACAGTCACAGCTCAAGGTTTAAGCAGTCTCATCCTGCCGTCTGTGGTGGGGCGCTGCGGGGATGCAGTTGGAGGTAGCGCTCCACAGGCAGGGGTTGCAGCTGCTCGTAGCCAACGGGAAGCCACAGATCTCCCTGCTGGGCGTTGTAGTGAATTTCCCAGTGGTACAGACCAACGATCGCTTGGGGATCGTCCTTCAGCAGTGAGGCATAGAGCAGCACCGCCTCGCCGTAGAGATCACTGTTGTTGTAGCCCCAAAGGCCGCGGCGAATGTTCTTCAGGCCCCCGCGACGAACGAGGTAGCGGGCAGCGGCTTGGATTGCGTCGTAGGGGTTACGGATGTCGCCTTTGCCGATCCCTGGCTCAGCCCAGGTCGTGGGCAGAAACTGCATCGGCCCTTGGGCATTGGCAACGGAGACCCCGTCAATGCGACCCATCCCGGTTTCCACCAGGTTCACCGCCGCCAGGACCTCCCACTCAATTCCCGTTGCCGCCTCGGCCTTGCGGTAGTGATCCAACAACTGTGAAAGAGGTTCTGGCGCAATGATTCGCCAGGCCGGAACCCGCGTGGGACGGCGCTTGCTCATCGCCAAGAACGCACGCCTGGCGGCCAAGTGGCGTTCAGCAACGGAACGCCAACGAGCGGGGAGCTGTTGCACAACTTGGGCACTTCGCTGGCGATCTGCGGACAGCACGCGGTAGATCACCTGCTGCTGGTGTGCCAAATCCGGGAGTTGCGACGGCGGGGTCGCCGGATCTCGCAACTGTCTCTCCAGCTCAACCAAACGGCGAGCGATGGTGCCTGCGTCAGCCGGAACCGTTGGGTAGGTCCGCGGTGCGGACTGGGCTACAGCGCCGGTCTGAGGAGCATTCAGGGGGGAACAAGCCACCCCGCCGGCTGCAACGCTGAGTCCTGCAAGGGCAACAGCAAGAACCAAGCCTGCAGGTCGCGTCACGGATTCAAGGCAGCTGCGCCCATGCCTACAGCATTCGGACTCAGGTTGCAGACTGCGTACACCAATGAATCAGCCATGACCGTTCTGGTGCTGGAGGAGTCCCAGAGACGCAAATGGGATGGATCGGATGACGTGCTCTTCTATGCCGAGCCGAGGCTCGTGCATCACCTCGATCAGGCCTTCAGGACGCGCCTCACGTCCCTTTACTCCGAACGCATCCCCAGGAACGCCGTTGTCCTGGATCTGATGTCCAGCTGGGTCTCCCACCTGCCCGAGGACAAACCCTTTGAGCGGGTGATTGGCCACGGCTTAAACGAGAAAGAACTAGCCGCCAACCCCCGGCTCGACAGCTACTGGCTGCAAAACCTCAACCAGAACCAGGAGCTCCCATTGCCGGCTCACAGCGTGGACGCCACCTTGATCGTGGCCGGCTGGCAGTACCTGCAATACCCAGAAGCCATCGCCAGCGAACTGTTGCGGGTGACGCGGCCAGGCGGCCAGGTCATCGTGGCGTTCTCCAACCGAATGTTCTTCACCAAGGCCCCACTGATCTGGACCGACAGCAGTGACCAGGACCATCTCGATTACGTCGCCCAGGTCCTTGAAGCCCAGGGCTGGCAGCAAGCCGAACGGATCGCTGAAACCACCAAGGCCTCTGGGGTCATGGGACTACTCGGACAGCCAGGTGATCCCTTTTTTGCCGTTATCAGCAAAAAGCCCTCGAACTGACCTAAGCCGCCATGTCGCGATCGCGGTCTGGGCGAACCCGGGCGCCTGAGCGCTCTTCTGACGAGAAGGCCAGCTCGAGGACCAGCCGCTTGGCCTTTTGGCGCAACCGACGGCGATGGCTCAGGAACGCACGCAGCATCTGAAGTCCGACGACTCCGTACAGCACCAGCAGCGCGGCGTTGGCAACAGCAGCAAGCATGCGGCAGTCCCAAAGTTGGGTCCATGAGAACCCGCCAAGGCGAGATCCACCAGAAATTCGCCAAAAAGTTCCTGATTTGGCTCTGCAACGTTGTGACCCGTTACACCCGGGCGTTCGCGTAGGTTGAACTCTGGTTCAGGACCTTCAGATGTCAGCAAGCTCGGAAGGTCTAACCATTGGCGAATTGGAATCCAAGTACTTCCTCTATCGCAAAGCCCTCAAGCAGCTCCTGCTGGAAGGTCGCTCGAGTGCTGGCATTGAGAAAACCCTCTGTTGGAGCCGGCTAGAGACCCTCCATAACTGCCTTCCCCGTCAGTACAAGGCCCCCGATCAGATCCGCTATCAACTCCAGCGGGAGATCCAGCGCGAGCGCCCCGCCAGCTAGGTCAGACCTCTCAACCAGCTGACCCTCGAACACTGTTGTGGCCAGCATTTCGTGACAGCTTGACTAAACAGCTGTGACGGAGGCTGATGGATCAAGCCCCCCTCGCCGCTGCCCAGGCCTTTCATCCCCCTGGAGCGGTGCTGAAGGTCAGCCCCCTGGGGAGCGGAAATGTCAATGACACCTTTCTGGTGCAGACCAGCAGGGGAGCCTTCGTCTTACAGCGCCTCAACACCGCTGTCTTCCCTGCCCCCGAGCAGGTGATGCGGAACCTGCAAACCCTTGAAGCCCACATTGAGCGCAAAGGTCGCCCTTTAGGTGGATCGCGCTGGGAGCACCCCCGCTTGCTGGCACCGGCAACCGGTGGAAACGATCTCTGGCACCGGTGCCCAGAGGGTGAAATCTGGCGCTGCATGAGCTTCATCGGCAATGCCCGCAGCGTTGATCGGATCGAAGATGAGAATCAGGCCTATCAACTTGGTCTCGGGCTCGGGCGATTTCACCAGCTGATCGGTGACCTGCCTGCCGAAGAGCTCCACGACACCCTCGAGGGGTTTCACATCACACCGCGGTACCTGGATCAATACCGCCAGGCGCTTGTGCGAACCCGTGCTGAGTCCTCGGATGATACCGATTACTGCATCGCCTTTATCCGAGAACGGGAGGAGTTCTGCTCAGTCCTCGAGCAAGCCAAGGCTCGCGGTGAACTGCAGGAGCGCCCAATCCACGGCGATCCGAAGATCAACAACGTGATGCTCGACAACGTCAGCGGCGAGGCCATTGCCTTGATCGACCTCGACACCGTCAAACCAGGACTGGTGCACTACGACATCGGCGATTGCTTGCGCTCGTGCTGCAACCCTGCTGGCGAGGAAACCACGGACCTCAGGGGGGTGCGCTTTGACCTGGTCTTGGCCGAGGCCATCTTGCGCGGGTATCTCGAAGCTGCCGGTTCCCTGCTGACGGCATCAGATCGACGTTTTATCCCCGAATCCGCTCGCCTGATCAGCTTTGAACTGGGGCTTCGCTTCTTCACCGACCACCTCAACGGTGATCGCTATTTCAAGGTCAGCCAACCTGGGCAAAACCTCAGGCGCGCCAGGGTGCAATTTGCACTAACCCAGAGCATTGAAGAGCAATGGGACGCGCTTCAAGCTCTCCTGCTCCGCCTGACCACCAGATCAAAAGCCGCGCTGGATGCGGCCTAACGATGCTTCGCCTGCACCCCTTCCAAGACGAACCAGCTTTGGATGGACTCTCCCTTGAGGCTGCCCTGCGCTGGAGTCGCTCAGAGCTCCAGCTCCAGTTCAGACTCAAAGGCCCCAAAGACCAGCTGATCTGCCCGCCAGAGACAGCTGAACCACGCCGGCTCGATGGTCTGTGGAATTCCACCTGCCTGGAGGCCTTTTTTGGCATCCCTGGTCTGACTCAGTACTGGGAGTTCAACATCAGCCCCAGTGGTGACTGGAACCTCTACCGCTTAGAGGACTACCGCCGAGGCTTGACCCGCGAAACAGGGATGGGGATTCAAGCGATCAGCTTCCAACGGAGCGTCGGGGATTCTGAATGCAGTCTGGAAGCAGAAATCTGCCTCGATCTGGGAGAGACCTTTGTTGCCGTAGGGGAACTGGAATACTGTCTGACCGCTGTCGTTGAACAGAAAGATTTCGGTTTGAGTTTTTGGGCCCTACAGCACTGTTCGGATGAAGCTGATTTTCACCGCCGTGAAAGCTTCAGGTTCACCGAGCCCAATAACCCTGTAAACGGCGATAACAAAACCGAAGACATTCTCGTGCTTTGAAGCAAGAGGAAACTTCTCTGTAGCCTGCGCTACAGACACACCGCGTTTCTGCCAGTTTGAACGTCACCCACTGCGGGGAAGAGCATCTGATCAGCCTGACGACGGATGAAGCGTCTCAGCTGGTCGATGCCTGCGCTCTGCTGCTACTGGCATCCAAGACAACGCCGGATTGCCAGCTCAAGGCCGAGATGGCCTGCGTCTTGCAGACGGTGTTTGAGCATCTCAGTACCCACGTCGTCTAGACGGGGTGGCTAGAAACAGCGGATGCACGCCCTTTCTCTACCCACTTGGTGGATCCATGTGGCCTCCGTCTTGGAATGGGGCTTGGCCATGCTTGCGATCCAACGCTGGGGACTACGCCGAGGGGAAGCGGAATGGAACTGGCTCGCTCTGGCGATGGTTCCGGCCCTGATCAGCGCCATGGCGGCCTGCACCTGGCACCTGTTTGATAACGCTGAAGAGCTCTATGGATTGGTGGTGCTGCAGGCAGGCTGCACGGTCCTTGGCAACGGAACGATGGCGCTGGCGGCCTGGAATCTTCAACGCAAAAGAGTCAACCCAGGATGAATGGCCTGATCCCAGCCCTCAATGAGGGTCTGCGGCAACTCGGAGCCGTGGATCCTGCCCCCCTCTTCGCCGCCTCGCTGTTCCCCTACCTCGCGTTTCTCTGGTGGGCCTGGAAGTCCAAGCGCTTTCCAAGGCTGGCTCTTTGGGGGTTTGGCTTCACCTTGATCTTTGTCTTGATCACCATTGCGGCCGCCATCGTTGCTGAAGGGCTTTACGGCCGTCAGCTGGCGGATGTGGACCCGCTGCATGGCGGAGCCGAGCTGTTTTTGACCATTAGCAACGTGATGATCCTGCTTGGGTTTATGGAGAAGGGGGTGAACAAGTCTTAAGCGAAGGGCGCCATCGGCCAAAGGCCCTCGGAAGATGAGGTGTCACCCAAAGATTTCGATGCTCGCTCCTCTGCTGGCTATCGCCCCCGCCTCCGTGGCCTGGTCTCCCAAGGTGGGCCTGGTGATGATCATCGCCAATGTGATCGCCATCGGCCTCGGCAAGGCCACCATCAAGTACCCCAACGAGGGTGCCCAACTGCCCAACTCCGCCATGTTCGGCGGCATGAGCCACGCCGCACTGCTGGCCACCACCTCCTTTGGCCACATCCTTGGCATGGGCGCGATCCTCGGCCTGGCCGCCCGCGGCGTGGTCTGAAGCACTCCCTCCCGACCACTCTGCTGTGGTCCTTGTCCTCTTCAGCCCTCCTGGTCCAGGGGGGCTGTTTTTGTAATCATCGCCAACTCAACGCAGACCTATTAAGTAAGGAAGGGCCCGCAGGCCATAGCGCTCAAAGCGGTACTCAAACAAGAGCTGTGAAAGGGCCTCGGCAGTGGCTGTTGCCTGAAGGCCCTCCAGCAACCGCTCCAAGCGGCCATCGGCCCGTTGATCCGCAAGCCCCAACCAGGTGCGTTTTGCCAGACGGCCGCTCAAGGACCAGCGCCATCCGAGCCGCTGGCGCAACCGCTTCGGGTATGCCGCTAAGGCCCTGGGCCGGCCTCCGAGGGCAGCGAGCAAGAGGGGCGCCAACACATCAGCACTGGCGAGGGCATGACGGATCCCTTCGCCACCAAGCAAGTTTCCTGTACTGACGGCATCTCCCAAGCCCACCAGGGCTCCGCGTTGATGCGTTTCACGTCTGCTGATGGTGCTCCGAATCAAGCCGCCATGGCGATCAACGACCGCTTGAGGCTGAAGCTCCAGACGCTGAAGCAGCTGTTGCTGCAACTGATGCAGCGGAGGTTGAGGGCGAGTTTTGTCATGCAATCGGCAGACACCAAGCTTCAAAAGCCCCGGTTGCATCGGAAAGACCCAGCCGTAGCCCTGGGGAACCCAGCGGCTGCCCAGCATGAAACTGAGGCGCCCTGCCCAGTCCTGCCACTGATCGGGAGACACCTGGAGCAACCACTCCACCCCAGAACCGCTGATGAGCGCGCCTCCGGCTGGTTCAGGGTCGCCCAGCAAGGCTCGCTTTTCGCCGGTCGCATCGATCACAAAACGGCTGGTGATGGAGGCTGCGCAACCCCCTTGGCCGCGCAGCTGGGTCCTGGCCAAACCCGAGGCCAGCGTTTGCGACGCGCACACCCTCCAGCCAAGGCGCAGCTCCGTACCACTGGAGCAGGCCTGATCAGCCAACCAGCGGCGCAGCACCGCGAAGTCCAGAACCACCCCGAGTGGGGAAGCGGAAGACCAGGAACGGCGACGTTCGCCTGGACCCAAGAGCTGCCACTGGCTCCAGCGGGAGGCAATCACCGATTCTGGGAGCTGCCAAGCCTCAGCAGCGCTGAGGGGTAAGGCTGCACTGCTGAAGGCGTTCTGAGAGAAATCAGTGAGAGCGTCAACAAGCAAGACCGAAGCCCCGGCTGCACTCAACTGCTGGGCCAAGCGAGATCCCGAGGGACCAGCCCCAGCGATCAGTACATCCCAGATTGTTTGATCAAGGATGGGCTCAGACACCCACGGTCTGACGCTTCAGAGTGCCGAAGCGATTCAGGATCGACTCCGTCATCTGAGCTGGAGTGAGGCCCAGGGCTTCCTTGCTTTGGGCAGGGGTCGCGTGGTCGACGAGGACGTCAGGGATGCCAATCCGATGAACCGGCACCATCAGATCTCTGTCATTGAGGATCTCGACAACAGCGGCACCAAAGCCGCCAGCGAGGCAGCCCTCTTCCATGGTGACGACCTTGCCGATCCGGCTTGCCATCGGCAGGATCAGCGCCTCATCCAGAGGGCGGAGGAAGCGTGCATTAATCACCGCAGCGCGGACGCCCTGTTCTTGGAGCAAACCGGCAGTAGCCATGGCCGGCGCAACCATTGAGCCATAGGCCACGATCAGCAGGTCGTCTCCGTCGGTCAGCAATTCACCGCGACCGATCTCCAGAGGTTCCCAACCTTCCTCCATCAGTGGCGCCCCTTGCCCTTCACCCCGGGGAATACGGAGAGCCGTGGGGCCGTTGTGGTCCAGGCAGGTGACCAGCATCCGCTGCAGCTCAGCTTCATCCTTGGGTGCCATCACCGTGAAGTTCGGCACACAGCGCAGGTAGCTGATGTCGTACTGGCCCTGGTGGGTCGGGCCGTCAGCACCAACGATGCCGGCGCGATCGATCACAAAGGTGACCGGCAGGTTCTGAATCCCAACGTCGTGGATGAGTTGGTCATAGGCACGCTGCAGGAAGGTGCTGTAGATGGCGCAAACGGGCCGCAGGCCTTCGCAGGCCATGCCAGCCGCCATGGTCACAGCGTGCTGCTCGGCGATCCCGACATCGAAGTACTGCTTGGGACGAGCCTTCTCCAGCAAATCCAGACCAGTACCGGTGGCCATGGCCGCCGTGATACCCACCACCCTGGGGTCCTGCTCACAGAGTTTGACCAGCGTTTGGCCGAACACCTTGCTGTAGCTGGGGGGCTTGGGCTTGCTGGAGGGGTAAGCCTTCCCTGTGGCCAGATCAAAGGCGCTCTGAGCGTGATACCCGACCTGGTCCTCCTCAGCGAAGGCATAGCCCTTGCCCTTTGTGGTGGCTACGTGAACCAGGACGGGGCCCTCATGGGCATGGGCCTGCTCAAAGACATCGATCAAACCAGCGATGTCGTGGCCGTCGACAGGGCCCATGTAAGTGAAGCCCAGCTCCTCAAACACTGCCCCAACCTTGGGAACAGCAAGGCGCTTCATGCTCTCCTTGAGGTTCTTGAGCTCTGGCGGGAGCTCTCCATGCATGAACGGCAGGTGCTTGATCGCTTCTTCAGCGTTGTCCTGAAGGAACTGAAGCGGGCGGCTATGCCGCATGCGATTCAGGTGGGTTGAAAGGGCCCCCACAGGAGGGCTGATCGACATGTCGTTGTCATTGAGAACAACCAACAGCCGAGTCTTGGGTAGGTGACCGGCGTGGTTGATGGCTTCGAGAGCCATGCCCCCGGTCAAGGAGCCGTCGCCGATGACGGCCACACTCTTGAAGTCTTCACCCCGTTGATCTCGGGCCAAAGCCATGCCGAGAGCAGCGGAGATGGAGGTGCTGGCGTGACCAGCACCGAAGTGGTCAAAGGAGCTTTCGCAGCGCTTGAGGTAGCCCGCCACGCCGTTCTGTTGGCGCAGCGTGTGGAAATCGTTGTATCGGCCAGTAATCAGCTTGTGGGGATAGGCCTGGTGACCCACATCCCAGACCACGCGGTCCTTGTCCAGATCCAGGGTCTGGTAAAGGGCCAGGGTCAGTTCAACCACACCCAAACCGGGACCCAGGTGACCACCGCTTGTGCTCACCACCTCGAGGTGGCGCTCGCGGATTTGCCGGGCGATTCCTTCCAGCTCAGCGACGCTGAGGCCATGCAGCTGATTGGGATGCGTCAGCTCGCTGAGATGCATGCCTGCGGCCAAGATTTGGATTCAGCCTACGCGCAGCAAGACGCCACCTGGGGTGAATTCGGCACCCCCCTAGACCGATATGCGGGGCTTGCGACACTGGTGTGATCTTCCAGTCGCAATGACAGCCACCGGCTCTGCCCTGAACTCCAGCTCTGGCATGGAAATGCTGCAGCGAATCCTGCGGGCCAGGGTCTACGACGTGGCGATCGAATCCCCGCTCGACCCCGCTCCCAATCTCTCGAGGCGGCTGAAGAACAACGTTCTGCTGAAGCGTGAGGACCTGCAGCCGGTCTTCAGTTTCAAGCTGCGGGGCGCCTACAACAAGATGTCCAGCCTGAGCCCCTCAGAGCTGGAACGGGGGGTGATCGCGGCTAGCGCCGGCAACCATGCCCAGGGCGTGGCCTTGGGGGCCCAGCGGCTTGGCTGCCGGGCGGTGATCGTCATGCCGGTCACGACTCCGGAGATGAAAGTCAGGGCCGTGGCAGCCCGTGGGGCCGAAGTGGTGCTCAAGGGCGATACCTATGACGCCGCCTGCGCTGAGGCCTACCGCCTGGCCGACGAGCGGGGTCTGACATTTATCCATCCCTTCGATGACCCTGAGGTGATCGCGGGTCAGGGGACGATCGGACTGGAGATCCTTCGGCAATGCTCCGAGCCACCCGATGCGATCTACATCGCCGTGGGTGGAGGAGGTCTGATCGCTGGGGTGGGGGCTTACGTGAAAAGCCTTTGGCCTGGCGTCGAAGTCATCGGAGTGGAACCGGTGGATGCCGATGCCATGACCCGCTCACTGGCTCTGGGGGAGCGGGTGAAGCTGGAGCAAGTCGGGCTCTTCGCTGACGGTGTCGCCGTTCGGGAGGTCGGTGTCCAGACCTTTGCCCTGGCACGGGACGTCGTTGACGCCATGGTCACCGTGGACAACGACGCCATCTGCGCGGCCATTAAGGATGTCTTTGAAGACACCCGCTCCATCCTTGAGCCAGCCGGAGCCCTTGCAGTGGCTGGGATGAAGGCCGATATCAGCCGCCGGAAGCTCGAAGGGCGAACCCTCGTGGCTGTGGCCTGCGGAGCCAACATGAACTTTGATCGACTGCGCTTTGTCGCTGAGCGCACCGAGATCACTGAAGACCGCGAAGCGATGTTGGCGGTGGAGATCCCTGAGCAAGCCGGGAGCCTGCGTCAGTTCTGCACCCTGCTGGGTGAACGCAGCCTGACCGAATTCAGCTACCGGCTGGCCGACCCCAGTCGGGCCCACATTTTCGTAGGGGTCCAAACCAGTGGGAGTTCCGACGAACAGGAACTGATCCACAGCCTGCGCGATGCCGGCTTCCCCTGCCTGGATCTCTCCAATGACGAGCTCTCCAAGCTGCACCTGCGGCACATGGTCGGAGGACGCCTGCCGGCCAGCACCGGTGAAGCCGCTGGCCATGGCCGTGAACTGCTCTATCGCTTCGAATTCCCGGAACGACCAGGCGCGCTCATGCGCTTCCTGACGAGCCTGCATCCCAACTGGAATATCAGCATCTTTCATTACCGGAACCACGGTGCTGATGTCGGCCGCATCGTCGTAGGCGTTCAGGTTCCTGAGGCGGAGATGAACGATTGGCAAAGCTTCCTGGATGGCCTCGGCTATCAGTACGCCGACGAAACCGATAACCCGGCCTACCGCCTATTCCTCGGTGAACTGGCCGGCAGCCTGAGCGTGGGATAACTTGCCAACAACGCGCTGTTCGGCACGGGGTATGACAGGCGAAACCCGGGAGCCGATCCCCGCTGATAGCGATGCCATTGCGCTTCAGCCGGCCAGCAGCAACCACTCCCTCCCCGCCCGTTTAGAGGCGATCCTGTATCTCAAAGGCAGGGCCCTGACCCAGGGGGAGCTGGCTGAAATCTCTGGCGCCAGTCGTGATGAGGTCGAATTGGGCCTGATCACCCTGATGGCCGACTACGCGCATCGGGACACGGCCCTGGAGATTCGCCAGGAGGGCAGGCGCTACAGCCTTCAACTGCGAGACGGCCTGGGGGATTTGGTGCAGAACCTTCTGCCCGTCGATCTCTCCACCGCAGCGCTACGCACCCTGGCCACGATCGCGATCAAGAAGCGGATCCTGCAGTCCGATCTGGTCGATCTGCGCGGATCGGGGGCCTACGACCACATCAAGGAATTGCTGGCTCAGAACTTCATTGAGCGCAAGCGCCAAAGCGAAGGTCGCTCCTTTTGGTTAAGCCTCAGCGAAAAATTCCATCGCACCTTCTCCGTCAAGACCGATGAGCTGGTGGCTCAACGCAAAGCCGTGAAGCCGGTTCCTGCCAGCCCCTCTGTTGAGACCAGCAATCCGCCTGCGGTCAGCGATGAGGAATGGGAACAGGCCGCGTAGGCCAATCCCAGCCTCCGCATTCACTCAATAGAGTTCTTCCAACGCAGCTGCAGCCATGTCCATCCTCGGCGATCTGATCGGCGTCCTCATCCAGACCCTCTCGATCTACACGCTGGTCTTGTTTGTCCGGGTGCTGCTGAGCTGGTTCCCCAACCTCGATTGGGGCAACCCTGTGCTTTCGACGGTGAGCGCCATCACCGACCCCTACCTGAATGTTTTCCGGGGACTCATCCCTCCCCTTGGTGGCCTGGACCTCTCCGCAATCGTGGCTTTTCTGGCCCTGCAGTTGCTCCAAGGCTTGTTGGAGCAAAGCCGCGGTTACTTCTATCCAGCGTTCTTCTAAGAAAGATCGGCTTCAGCTACGGCCTGCTCCAGGGGGAGGAGGTCATCAAATTCGCCAGCGCGGGTCCGAACGGGAGCACTGAATCCTCGGGCCTTGACGTTGGAAAAGGTGAAGGGCCCAGGAGTTCCTGCTGGGACCGCGAGACGCAGGGCAAACGTCGAGGTGCCCTGCTCCACATCGCCAATCGAGCCCACCCGTGAGCGGTTCTGCAGCACAGGCTCTCCACTGGCATCCAGGATCTGTGCAAAGACATCGGTATCGAAGACCGTCTTTCGCCCAGGGTTATCAACGCTGCCCCGCAAGACAAAGCAGCTAGCACCGCTGGGACGTTTGAGCTGAGGTTGCGCCCCAACATCCTCGGCAGGACAGGGATCCAAGCTCACGTCGTGGACCGTTAGGCCAGCAGCGAACGCCCCGGGAACAGCGCCGAGGAGCACCACAACCGTCAACGCCAAACCCGCAAGGGCGCTGGCGATCCGGCTTGAAACCGATCTGCGCGTCTGCATCAAGCCTTGCTCCAGGTCTCTAGCGGTGGTCGCCGCTTCCAGAGATCACGTTACGGGCGGCGCGACTGGCCAATTTGTCGAGATTGGACTGCGCAATCTCATCCAGGCTGAAGTCCAACTCGCTCGCCAGCTGAGCGACATACCAAAGGACATCGCCGAGCTCCAGCTTCAGGGCATCCCGTACCTCTGCGCTGAACTCACCGCCGCGATCGCGCAGAACCTTTTTGACCTTGTCGGCCACCTCGCCGGACTCTCCGCACAGACCCAAGGTTGGGTAGATGGGGTTCGAACCCACGTTGGGATAGCGCGCCGTTTGCCTCGCGCCCTGCTGGTAAGCGTTGAGATCCATTGGTACAACAGCGCTGGAGGGCCTCGATGATAGGGTCACTTCACCCCTTTGGCGCCCCCGAATGGCCCTGCCCGATCTCACGCGTCGCACCAAGATCGTGGCAACCATCGGTCCGGCGACTGAATCCCCGGAGCAGCTCCGGCGTCTGATCGAAGCTGGTGCCTCCACCTTCCGGCTGAACTTTTCCCACGGCGATCACAGCGAGCATGCGGCTCGGATCACCACCATCCGCCAAGTTGCGGCTGAGATGGGCGTTCATATCGGGATCCTGCAGGACCTTCAGGGACCGAAAATTCGCCTGGGTCGTTTTAAAGACGGTCCAATCACCGTTGCCAAGGGTGATTCCTTCACCCTGACCTCCAGGGACGTCGAGTGCTGCCAAACCATCGCGACTGTCACCTACGACAAGCTGGCTGATGAGGTCGTTCCCGGCAGCCGAATCTTGCTGGATGACGGCCGGGTGGAGATGGTCGTCGATCGGGTTGAAAAGCCCACCCATACTCTTTATTGCACCGTCACCGTTGGCGGAGTTCTCTCCAACAACAAGGGCGTCAATTTCCCAGACGTTCAACTCTCGATCCGTGCACTGACCGACAAGGACAGGGTGGATCTGGAGTTCGGCCTCAGCCAAGGGGTTGATTGGGTCGCCCTGAGCTTCGTCCGCAATCCATCGGACATGGAGGAGATCAAGGCTCTGATTCGCTCCCACGGCCACAACACACCGGTGGTCGCCAAGATCGAAAAGTTTGAAGCCATCGACCAGATGGATTCGCTGCTTCCGATGTGCGACGGCGTGATGGTGGCTCGTGGTGACCTCGGGGTGGAGATGCCTGCCGAGGAAGTTCCGCTGCTGCAAAAGGAGCTGATTCGCAAGTGCAACACCTTGGGCATTCCGGTGATAACCGCCACCCAGATGCTCGACTCGATGGTGAGCTGCCCAAGACCGACCCGAGCTGAAGTCAGCGACGTAGCTAATGCCATCCTCGATGGCACCGACGCCGTGATGCTCTCCAACGAGAGCGCCGTGGGGGATTACCCGGTCGAGGCAGTGGCCACCATGAGCCAAATTGCCCGTCGGATTGAGCGGGATTACCCCAGCCGCAGCAGCGACGGTCAGTTGGCTTCGACCGTGCCGAACGCCATCTCCCACGCCGTCAGCTCCATTGCCAGCCAGTTGGAGGCGGCCGCCATCCTCCCTCTGACCAAGAGCGGATCCACCGCGCGCAACGTCAGCAAGTTCCGACCCAGTACCCCGATCCTCGCCATCACGAGCGACACGAAAGTCGCCTCCCAACTTCAACTGGTCTGGGGCGTGACACCGCTCGTGGTTTCTGACATGGACAACGCAGCAGCAACGTTTAACCGCGCCATGGAAGTGGCGTCCGAGGCCAACCTGCTTAAAGAAGGTGATCTGGTGATCCAAACCGCCGGTACCTTTGCCGATGTCAGCGGCTCGACCGACCTGGTCAAGGTCAGCGTTGTAGGTAAGGGAACCGTGCTGAACCCGAGCATCGTTTAAAACAGGCCTTAGCTGGCCGTTCCGGCAATGCCCGCCAAGCTGCCCATGCGTGAGACCGTCGGGATGGCCTTGGCCACCCTCAGGGCTAATCGCCTGCGCTCGCTACTCACCATGCTGGGCATCGTGATCGGGAATGCTTCCGTGATCACCTTGGTAGGCGTTGGTCGCGGCGCACAGAACCTCGCTGAAGGTCAGCTGAACACGCTTGGGGCCAATGTCCTGTTCGTGGTTCCAGGCAACAACGACAGCCGCCGGCGCGGCATTGATTTCCCCAAGACCTTGGTTCTTGAGGACGCCGAAGCCATCGCCGAGCAGGTCCCGAGCGTTCGCCGCGTTGTCCCACAGATCACCCTGAGCGCGGTTCTGCAAGCGGGAGCAAAAAGTGCCAGCGCCACCGTCTCTGGAATCAATCCCGCATTTCTGACGGTTCGGCGCTTTGAGGTTGCACGCGGTCGGTTCATCGACCAGCGGGACATGGATGGGGCCCGGAACGTGGTCGTCATCGGCCCCGACCTTAAGCAAAAGCTTCTTCCATCCGGTTCAGCGATCGGACAGCGCATCCGAATACGCAATCAGGGCTTTGAAGTCATCGGGGTGATGGCACCCAAAGGGGCAGTCTTCGGGCAGAACCAAGACGAAGCCGCCTACATCCCCTTGACCACCATGGTCAGCAAACTCTCGGGCCGCGATCCCACCTACGGAGTCAGCCTGAACTTCATCAGCGTGGAGGCCGTCGATGAGGCCAGCACCGGTGCGGCCAAGTTCCAGATCACGAACCTGCTGCGGCAACGACACAACATTCTTCGTGAGGACGACTTTGCGGTTCGCTCCCAAAAAGATGCCCTGTCGATCGTGAGCACCATCACCGGCGGGCTGACCTTGATGCTGGGCGCCATTGGCGCGATCTCGCTCCTGGTTGGTGGCATCGGGATCATGAACATCATGCTGGTCTCGGTCAGTGAGCGAACCTCTGAAATCGGCCTGCGCAAGGCGATTGGAGCGCGGAGCAGTGACGTGCTGACTCAGTTCTTGGTAGAAGCCTTGGTGCTCTCCACCCTGGGGGGATTAATCGGGAGTGGTCTGGGACTTTCGGCCATTGCGATCGTGGCGGCGATCACCCCGCTACCCGCAGCAATTGGCACCAGCAGCGTGCTGGTGACCATGGGCCTCTCGGGAACTATCGGCCTCGTCTTTGGGGTGCTGCCAGCGCGGCGGGCTGCACGACTTGACCCAATTACGGCCCTCCGCAGCCTCTGAAGGAAAGCCATTTCAGGCAATCTTTAGAGAATCGAAAGAAGAAACCGCAAAATCCTTTGAGGTCTCATCGACGACAAATCAGGTCGGAGAAAGCGGCGTGAATGGCCCTCTGAATTCTTAAGGGTTTTGAACCAGCTCCAGTGTGGGTACCAAAACCGCGGCGATCGGATGGTGATCCTTCGCTGCATCGGACCCGATCAGTTTTTCTTGGAGCGCGTGGTGTTTCCAGTGGAAATCCTTGGCTTCGAGGCGCCGGCGGCCTCCGAAATCGAGATCTGGAGTCACTCCTTAGGTGGTCCTGAGCTGCTCGAGCGCTTTATGGCCGAAGAGCTCACCACCGATTTCGAGGTTGAGTGGCCGAAATCGGCCTGAACTTCAGCTCGAATGAGAGGAATGAAGTGCTGCGCCGTCTGAGATCTGCCCAGAACAGGCCTCGCTCGCTTTACACTTGTTAAACATTCAGATCTGCACCTGAGGCGGCCATGAATCAACGCTGGCGAACGATCGTCCTCTGGGTCCTACCCATTGGCGTCGCCGTCTTTCTCGGCTGGCAAGTGCTGGGCGGTGGTTTCGGTGGGGTGAGTCCTTCTTCCGGAACAACCGTTGCCCCCCGCAACGCTGCCGTGGCTCGAATGAGCTACGGACGCTTCATTGACTACGTCGATGCGGGCCGTGTGACAGCCGTGGACATCTTCGATGGTGGTCGGACCGCCGTCGTCGAAGCCGTTGATCCGGACCTGGACAACCGCGTTCAGCGTCTCCGGGTGGATCTCCCAGGTCTCGCCCCTGAGTTGGTCAACAACCTCAAGGAGCAAGGCATCAGCTTTGACATCCACCCCCCCCGCACGGCGCCTCCGGCACTCGGCCTGCTTGGCAATCTGCTCTTTCCCCTTCTGTTGATTGGTGGTTTAGTGCTGCTGTCTCGCCGTGGTGGCGGCGGCATGCCAGGCGGCCCTGGTCAGGCCATGCAATTTGGCAAGACCAAGGCGCGCTTCCTGATGGAGGCTGAAACCGGTGTGATGTTCGACGACGTCGCCGGTGTTGAGGAAGCCAAGCAAGACCTCCAGGAGGTCGTGACCTTCCTGAAGACCCCTGAACGGTTCACTTCGGTTGGGGCCAAAATCCCCAAAGGCGTGCTGCTGGTGGGCCCTCCTGGTACGGGTAAAACTTTGCTCGCCAAAGCCATTGCAGGCGAAGCTGGCGTTCCGTTCTTCTCCCTCTCCGGCTCGGAGTTCGTGGAGATGTTCGTCGGCGTTGGCGCCAGCCGCGTGCGTGACCTTTTCAAGCGTGCCAAGGAGAACAGCCCCTGTCTGATCTTCATTGACGAGATTGACGCCGTCGGCCGTCAACGTGGTGCAGGTGTCGGTGGTGGCAACGACGAGCGTGAGCAGACCCTCAACCAGTTGCTGACCGAAATGGACGGCTTCGAGGGCAACAGCGGGATCATCATCATCGCGGCGACCAACCGGGCTGATGTTCTTGATTCGGCTCTGCTTCGTCCGGGCCGTTTCGACCGACAGGTCCAAGTCGATGTCCCCGACATCAAGGGTCGACTGGCAGTACTCAAGGTCCACTGCCGCGACAAGAAACTCGCCGATGACGTGAGCCTGGAGGCCATCGCACGACGGACCCCTGGCTTCTCGGGCGCCGACCTAGCCAACCTGCTCAATGAGGCTGCGATTCTCACCGCCCGTCGCCGGAAGGAGGCCACCAGCCTCGCCGAAATCGATGACGCGGTCGATCGCATCATTGCCGGGATGGAGGGCAAGCCTCTGACCGATGGCCGCAGCAAGCGCCTGATCGCTTACCACGAGGTCGGACACGCCCTCGTCGGCACGCTGGTCAAAGCCCACGATCCTGTTCAGAAAGTCACCCTGATTCCCCGCGGCCAAGCTCAGGGACTGACCTGGTTCTCGCCGGATGAGGAGCAGATGCTGGTGAGCCGTGCACAACTGCGCGCCCGCATCATGGGTGCCCTGGGCGGCCGCGCCGCAGAGGATGTGGTCTTCGGTTATGCCGAGGTCACCACCGGTGCAGGCGGTGATATCCAGCAGGTGGCATCCATTGCACGCCAGATGGTCACGCGCTTCGGCATGAGTGATCTAGGTCAATGCTCCCTGGATGCAGGTAGCCAGGAAGTCTTCTTGGGCCGTGATCTGATGACCCGTAGCGATGGTTCTGACGCCACAGCGGCGCGTGTTGACGCCTCCGTTCGCAAGATCGTCCAGAGCTGCTACGAAGAGACCGTCAAGCTCGTCTCCGAGCACCGGGCCTGCATGGATCGGGTCGTGGAACTCCTGATTGAGAAGGAGAGCCTCGATGGCGATGAATTCCGGGCGATCGTCAGCGAATTCACCACCGTCCCTGAGAAGGAGCGTTTTTCTCCTCTGCTCAACACTGCTGAAACGGCTTCGGCCTAAGGGCTACCAAGCAGTTCACAACAAAGCCCGCGGTTAACCCGCGGGCTTTTTGCTGTCTAGACCCTGATTGCGACAGCGATCGGAGCAGTAAATCACCTGCTCCCAAACTGAAGCCCACTTCTTACGCCACTGGAATGGGCGCTGACAAACAGGACAGAGTTTGCTTGGGCGTTCACTTGGTGGTCGGCCACGGCCGCCCACCGCTCCGCTGCGTTGACCGCGGCCGCGGGGCATGGTTCTTCTTGTCGGCGATCAGACAGGGCGAACAGGACGCTTATCGATCACCTTGTCGATCAAGCCGTATTCAACCGCTTCAGCGGGAGACATAAAGAAGTCCCGGTCGGTGTCGTCCTCAATGCGGCTCAGGGGCTGGCCAGTGCGATCGGAGAGTTCCTGGTTCAGCTTCTTCTTGAGATACAGGATTTCATCGGCCTGGATCCGAATGTCACTGGCCTGGCCCTGGGCACCACCCAGGGGCTGGTGAATCATGATCCGCGAGTGGGTCAAGCTGCTGCGCTTGCCCTTGGCGCCAGCACAAAGCAGGAAGGCACCCATCGAGGCCGCCAGACCAACGCAGACGGTCTGCACGTCGGGCTTGATGTGCTGCATCGTGTCGAAGATGCCCAGGCCGTCATAGACGGAGCCACCCGGGGAATTGATGTAGAGGAAGATGTCCTTCTCGGGGTCCTCTGCCTCCAAAAACAGCAGCTGGGCCACGATCCGGTTGGCGGACTCGGAGGTCACCGGCTCGCCTAAAAAGACGATGCGCTCCCGCAGAAGACGGGAATAAATATCGAATGCCCGCTCACCACGGCCCGACTCTTCGATCACGATCGGGATCATGGTCACTGGGAGGTTCTGCAGGTAGGCGGATCTTACTGAGGTTGTGCCCTGTTCAGCGTTCTCAGCGAGCTAGGGTCGCCCCAACTTGATGGATGTTCCAGCGTGAGTGCGAGCCTCACCGTTGCCGATAGCAAGCGGGCCTTTCACAAGGCATTCCCCTACGTCATTGCCCCGCTCTACCGCCGCTTGGTGGACGAGTTGCTGGTGGAGCTGCACCTCCTGAGCCACCAGAAGGGCTTCCACCCTGATGGGCTGTTCGCAGTGGGGCTGACCCAGGTCTTCGACAGCTTCTCCAACGGCTACAAGCCCGACACTCAACGTGAACCGCTCTTCCTGGCGCTCTGTAGCGCGAACGGTTTCGATGGTGAGGCCTTCCGTCAAATGGCAGCGGATGCCGCCACCCAGGTCGGTCACCACAGCCTCGATGAGGTCAAAGGTTGGCTAAGCAACCGTGGGGAGGGTGCCCCTGCTCCGATTGCCGGCTTGTTGCAGGGTGTCCAAAGGGAAGACTTCCACTACTCCAGGCTGGTTGCCGTCGGTCTGCTCAGCCTTCTCCAACGGGCCCAGGGTGCTGAAGCCATTGATCCTCAGGCACTCCGCAGTGCCGCCCACGAGATTGGCGAAGCGATGGGCTTGATCAAGTCGCGGGTCGACAAGGATCTCAGCCTCTACGCCGGGAACATCGAAAAGATGACCCAGGCGGTGGAACTGATGGAGGAGACCGTGGCCGCTGAGCGTCGTCGCCGTGAACGCGCTGAAGCCGAACACGAGTCGGCGGACTAGAGCTTCAGCTCGCCGTTGAGGGCCGTTTGCCCCTCGCCTGGACTGGAGCTCATGCCGGTGAACTCCAGCTGCCGGGCTTGGCGAACAACCAATGGCAGCAGGGGGGGGAGCAGACCCTTGGCCTGAAGCTGCTTCGGCCGAATCCGCAGGGACCACCCCTGCTCCGATGCCAAAGCTTCGGTCTTGAGATCCCGTGGAGCTGGCCCCAAGAACAGCAGTAGCTGACGATCCGACAGCCAGCGCCAGCCCCCCTGGGCCGCACCATCCCGGCTCCAGAGGCGTTGATCGCCGGACCCAGTCGCCACGGTCAGCCCCTGATCCTTCAGGGCCTGCTCCAACGAGGCCAGGGGTGTCGTCCAAAAAGAGCGGCCATCCCGCAGGAGGAGTTGCACTTGAAGGCCGGCCAAGAAGGGACCCCGTTCAACGGCAACCAGTCGCAACGCAAAGGGACTATCAGAGAGCCGCTTCAGGGCCTCCGCCTTTAATCCATAGCGCTCAGCCAGAGCCTGCTTTAAAGCTCCACTGCTGAGCAGGCCACGGAGCAAGAGTTCAAGCTTCGGCCCCTGAAGCTCAAGCAGTGATGGGGCTGAAAGGGGAATCGCGCGGGATCTGGGCGCAAAGCGCGGGGCAGCCGCCAAGCTGCCGCGGGCCGAGTCAGCCTCACCACTCCAGAGAAGTCTGGACCCTTCACTGGAGAGGGCTAAGCAACCCTGCTGCAAGCTGCCGGCCAGGGGTGCCAGGGGACCGAGCAATGACGACAAACCCGCAGCACTCCAATAGACGGCATCGCTGCGCTTGAGTTGCTGCGCGCAGCGGCGCTCCAGGCCGCGCAACGACGGGCGCTCCAAGGTCAGTCGCTCCTGCAGTTGTTGGCGAACCAGGGCATTAGGAGCCACCAAGGTCAGCTGCTGATGGCGGAAGGCATGGGCCGGTAAGGGAGATAGGGCGGGTGCCTCGAGGACCAGGACCGCACCCGATGAACCATGGGACCCCCAGAGTTGCCACCAGAGCTGCTGACGGGCGGACCAAAGTGGAGCAGCTTGGGAACCAAGGCGGTCTATCCAAAGGGAGGGCGGTGGATCGGCCGGGCGTGAGCGATGGGTTTGAAGGAGGGACGCCTCAAGCAGAAGCCGATCCAGACCGAGCGCAGATCCCCTGGGGAACAGACACAAGGCCAAGGCCGGTAGCGCGAGCAACAGAGCGGTGAGGCCCAGGGTGGCGCGCATGCCCTTCATCAAGCCAAGGATCCGTAGAGAGTGGTGCGCTCTCGCACCGGCCGACCCACTTCAAGCGCAGCTGAACGGAGGGCCTCAACCGATTGGCAGGTGCCCCCCTCGGCTCCGGCCATGCTGGTGATGCTCTCCTCCATCAGCGTCCCGCCGAGGTCATTGCAGCCCCATCGCAGGGCCTCGGCAGCACCAGACAAGGTGAGCTTGACCCAGCTGGGCTGGTGGTTGGGAAACCATGGCCCTAACAGCAGTCGACACTGAGCTGTCAGCCGCAGCATCTCAGCTCGATCCGGTTGATCCCGTCCCACGCGATGGCGCAACGCTGCCGGTGCTTGAGCGCCAATAAAGGGGAGCAAAACAAACTCGGAAAAACCACGCTGCTGGGATCGCTCGGCCTCCTGCTGGAGAGCAACGAGGGTGAGGAGATGAAGAGCACGGTCACGGCTGGTCTCAATGTGACCGGCCATCAAGGTGGCGGTGCTGGGGAGTCCGGTGCGATGGCACTGAAGGATCACGGCACACCACTGCCGGGCCGTGATTTTCTCGGGACAGAGCTGACGCCGAACGTCTTCACTCAAAACCTCAGCAGCGGTGCCCGGGATCGAGGCCAAGCCTGCATCGCGAAGCCGCTCAAGCACGGCCTGCAGGGGAATCCCGTCCTGCTCCGCAATGAACAGGAGCTCCTGGGGTGAAAACGCATGCAGATGCAAGCCAGGTGCTGCCTCGGCCAGGGCCTCCAAAAGCTCGGCGTAGTAAGTGAGGGCCGAACCATTGGTCCGGGCCTGCGGATTCAATCCCCCTTGGATACAGAGTTCGGTTGCCCCAAGGGCTGCAGCTTCAGAGGCTTTGCCTTGCAGCAGCTCACGGCCATGCCAGTAGGCACCAGCTGCACCGGCATCACGACGAAAGGCGCAAAAACTGCAGTGCTGTACACAGTGATTGGTGAAATTGAGATTTCGGTTCACCACGTAGGTCACCGTCTCACCCACCAGCTCTTGCCGCAGGGCATCGGCCTGCTCTTGGAGGCTGGCGGCATTGGTCGTTGCCATCAGGACCTCAGCCGCAGCCAAGGCAGCTGGGCTTGAGGGATTCAGCCGAACGGCCGCCCGCAAGGGCTGGAGCAGTCCTGGAGTCCAGGGGACAGAATCCTGAGAATCAGATGACTCCGGAGCTGTGACCAACAGCTCGACGGAACGCTTCCAGGCCCAAGGTTCAAAAACCCCCGGCTCGCCGGTCACTTGCGGGCGCGGGAGGATTGAACGGGTTGTTGGCGACGACGCCTGTCCCGCCATTCAATTGTGGAGAGATAGATCACTCCACCACTGACAAAAACCAACAGTGCGGCGGAGGTCACCGCCAGCACACTGTTGAGATTGATTGACTCAATCACGGATGAGTGACCCGAAGCTCAAGCTCAGAAGTTGATGGTGCCGTCGCCGTTGCGGCCCCACACCACCATGGCGATCGAGAAGGTGAAGACGGCGGCGAGAGCGGCCCAACCCACAGTGATCAGCATCGTTGTGCGACAAGCGTTTGAGTCAGTGTAACCAGGGCTGTGACCCAAACTGGATCTGATTTGTTGGCTGTCTCGAGATGCAACCCATCCGCTCCATCAGCTCCTCGCCAGGTGGCCAGGCCGTCATGGAGCGTCAACAGGTGCGGGCCCCTTACCCGACAGGTCGGGTCATCGTTCTCAACGACGACCACAACACCTTCCAGCATGTTGTGGATGTACTGGTGAGACACATTCCTGGCATGAACTCCGACCGTGCTTGGGAGCTGGCCCATCAAATCGACTCCCAAGGTTCTGCTGTGGTCTGGAGTGGGCCTCTGGAGCAGGCAGAGCTGTACCACCAGCTCCTCGCCGGAGAGGGCCTGACCATGGCCCCCGTCGAACGGGGCTGAAGACGGAAATCAGGCGAAACGCCGTTGCAGCAGTTCGAACATCGGCAACGTCCGCAGACGCTCCTGTTCAGCATCCAAAACGAAGGACAGGATTCGGCCGGAACAGACCGCCACACCTTTGACACTCTTGTCGGAACTGCGCTCAACACTGACCAACTGTGCGACGCCACCGAGCTCGTCACTGAGCCGTTGACGCAGCTGCTCGCGCAACTCAGGAGCCTGCTGGCCTGCCATGCGGCAAAACGAGGGGACAGCATCTTTAGCAGCGGCGACGGCATCCGGCTACGGGGTCTGAGTTTCTAGGGTGCTCGACATGGGACGGCTGGTCATCACCCACAGCACCTACCTCGAGGGCCTCATTCCCTGCCTCAAGAAGTTGATTCGGGAGCCTGAGATCGACACGATCACTCCGGCGGTCATCTCGCGGGTCAAGGGACGGGCACCAGAGCTGCGCTTGAAGGTCTCGATTCCGATTCGTGGTGGATGGAAAGTGGTCGCGCGACGGGGAAGCAGCGCCCAAGAGGTGTTTGTGGTGACAGGGCTGAGCGCTGTGGAACTGGAAGAGCGGATCCAGCAGGTCCTTTCGAGGTGAGCTAAACCTCGAGCTCCTGGCCCCATTGGGGGCTCACCTCAACCCAACCTCGCCTCAGGAGAGACCGCCAAAGCTCAATTGCCTGGTCTCGGTGGAGGTGGTCACGGGACTGGAGCAAAGGGGGCTGAGCTGGAAAAGGTCGCCCTGAATCGACGAAGACCATCGGGTCTTGCGACCAACTTTTTTCGTCGCGATGGAAGCGCTTGGTCGCGAGCGTGACGGAATCTTGGAGCCAACCGTGTCCTGGCATGGGGGCGTGACGACTGAAGCGGCCGGCCAGACCCAATCGGAAGCCCGAAACGTGGCGTAGGGGGAAGCAACAGGGGGCATCAACCCGGCGCAAGTACACCTGTACTAGCCGGCTTTTGCTGAGCTGTCAACAATCGGCTATGGCCGGCGCTCCGCCAGAGCTTTCATGACTTGCCGGCGCACGCGATTCATCTGCGTGCGCTCCTTCTCGTAACGGGTCGTCCGCGTGAAGCCGTAAAAGAGCACCAGCCAGGTCGCACTGAGCCCCGCCGCGATCAGCGCAACTGAGACGACGCTGACATCCCCCACCGCGGCTTCGCTCAGGAAGCCCTAACGGTAAGAGCGACTGCAGAGACCGAGCCTCCAATCACTAATGCAGCGTCTGGCTTCCATGCGTTTGCGGTGCTGGCGGGCCAGCTCCCTGCGCTCCCAATCGCTGAGGTGCTCTTGGGACTCCGCCGAAGAGGGTTGATTGATCTCCGCGAGCACTGGTGAGACCAACAAGCCCAGGCTGCAGCCGAGGGCAATTAACAGTCGCTGCGTCATCGAGCGGATCCTGTTCTGACCCCCTGAAGTCTGGAAACAGGTGAGACCCTTGTCAGCTGATGCAGAACTGGCAGTCTTCGAGAACAACTGGGACTTCACCATGACCCCAGATCAACCCCGTCTCAACAACGAATTAAGGGCCCAACCCAAGATCCAGGAACTCAAAAAACCAACCAACCGCAAACGCAGTGCCAAGGGCGCCCGCTGCACGAAACCGCCTATCAACGTGAAGCCCTTGGGTTTGCTGGCAATGAGTTGGGCGAGGGAAGCAAGGCAGCGACCTTCTTTTCCCTGATCTTCAGGCCACTGCTTGGGAACGAATCTGAGCGATGAGTTTGGGACCGATGCCGCGAATCGCGCGTAGTTCGGCGTCTGAGGCGGCTTGAACCATGGCTGGTGTCCGAAGACCGGCATTCCAAAGGTGCAGTGCTTTTTGAAGGCCAATACCTCGCAGTGTGGTCAGCTCAGCTACAAAGACATCGTCTGGAAAGTGCTCGCCCATCAGGCTGGAGGCCACCGACCGAGCGCCGTCCTGATCAACCAGGGCATAGATCTGCATGAGTTTCTGATCCACGTGCAGGACCTTGCTCTCGAAGATCTCGCGGAAGCGGATGAGAAGCCTGAGCTTCGGCTCACGTTGGACGCCTGACTCTGCGGTCCAGCACTCCATCTGAGCGGAGCTGAGTTCAGCCACGGCGACAAAGCCATCGAATCGATAGGGAATCCAATCGCCGCATCCCTTGCCACTGCGCTGCATCGGTTGGAGCTCGGGCGGATGCTGTCTTCGGACCTCGCCGTCTCGCTTGAGGTAGGTCAGGGGCGTGTGAAAACTGAGTCGGGCGTGATAGCGCCAGAAGGCGATGGTCTGCAGAGAAGTAACCGTTATCTCTTCGCTGGGCAACGGCGGGGTATCGCGCTCCAGCCGGGGCGACGACGACAGAAGAGAGCGAATCCGCTGCCAAATCATGGCGAGAACCTAGGCAGACTTTCGCTCCCGCGCTGTAGCGCAGGACAACAAGAGAAGGAAGAGGGACCCCCTTAGCCAAGAAAAAAACGCTGGTGTTCTACGCCCAGAGGTTCAGTGGTCCCTGTCCCAGAGACGCCCCGTCGGTCTAAGAGGTCCTCCCCATCCGCAAAAGGTGGAGAACAGCCTCAATCAGTTCGGTTCAGCGACCCAGCCCCGAGGAAAGGAAGGAGTGGTGCTGATGACTATTGTTCAAAGGTGAGGGGGAGACCCGCTCTTGCGTGGTTGCTTGATCGGGTGGGTGGGGTCACGCTCACTGCCTCTCTCACACCCTATTTAGCCGTCAGCCGCCGTCCACTCGGCAGCCGACCAGGGCACCAGCTGCGGCTCCCACAGGAACCCCGATCCAGCGGCCATTGCCACGGGAGAGGGCTGCTCCAGCGCCAGCACCCAGAAGGCCACCGATGACCGAGCCTTCAATGCAGCTGTTGTCGTCCACCTTTTTAGAGGACGTCGGGTCTTGGCTGGTGCCCTCGACTGCGGTCGGGGAGTCGCAGGGGATCTCGACCTTCTCGCTCCACTTCTTGACGTAGCCAGGGGAGTCCTTGGTTCCAGGGACGTACTCCTCCCGATATTCATCCTTGAAACACTCGCTGGTCTTGGAATAGCCAGGCTGCGAGACCTGCTGAGCCATGACAGGAAACACCTGAGTAGAGCTCAGCGCCAGCGTGAGCCCAACGACAGCGGACAAGCGGTTCATGAGGCCTTAGGGCTGCACCACTCCAATGATCCCGTGTGAGCTCGGGATGAACAGAGCAAGGTCCCGTTGGACTTGCGACAGAACGTGACCCGGTCCGAGATCGACTGCGCTGCAAAGAGGTGAACCGCTGTGCCGTTCTGCCCCAGATTCCGACCTGAATAAACCAGAGACAGACCAGAACCCAGTTCCTGCCAAGAAAGCTTGCTGCAACATGGTCCCGTCAGTCAATATGTCAGTCAGTTTGTCAGTCAACCAGCGTGGCCCTGCCCTCTGGGTTGATCCAAATCAAAGGCAGGCGTGGGTTCTACACGAACATCACAGTCCCGCTGAAGCACCGCAAAACGCTCGGCAAGTCAGTCATCCAAAAGAAGGCTGGCGACACGCTTCAGGAAGCGCGGCAGAAGCTGTGGGAGGAGCAGTCCAAGGCTCGAGATCTGTTCCAGCGGCTTGAGCAGGAAACGCCCGAAGGACAGCTAAGGGCTCGCTTCCGTCAATGGCAGCAGATCGAAACCGAGGAAAAGGCAAAGGGGATCGAGCCGAGTGATTTGGAGCTGAGCGCAGAGGAGTCACTCGAGCTTGAGATCAACGAGGCGGTCTGGCCAACGGCTGACCCAATAGATCCCACCGAAGGAAGACTCTCCAGAAAAGACAGGAGGCTCGTTGAAGAAGCGGAGGCGCTCAAGGCAGGCCTTCACCATTGGGAGGAGTGGCTGAGCGAGAGAACGGTCACGTCAGGGGGTGTCAGCCCACTTGTTGAGAAGCGTTGGAGGACGGTCCTTAAAAGGTTTGTCGGGTGGTCAAGAGAGGAGTACCCAGAACGGGTCGAGAAGAAAACAGCTGCTGACTACAAGCGCCATCTCCTCACCAGGACCAACAGACAAGGGAGAACCTCGAAGCAGTCGACGGTGGCGAAAGACATCCGAGACCTAAGCGCTGCCTGGAAATGGGCAACCCGGCACGGGTTCGCCAAGGTCAACATCTGGGAGGGGCTTGCAAGAAACCTGGAAACAAGCAAGCCGCGCTCACTGCCCGACAAGAACACGATCACGAAGGCAGACGAACGAGCTGCTGTGAATTCAGACCTGAGGTACCTGATCCAAAGATTCACTGGCTGCCGCAAACAAGGGGTCTGCGGACTGAGGAAGCAAGACATTGATCTCGAGAATCAGCTCATCCATTTCGTGGAGTACGAGGAGGAGGGCAGGGTCAGAAAGCTGAAAGGGGGGCAAGAGCTACACATCCCCATTCACAGGACCCTGCTGCCGTTCCTCCTAAATGCGATTCCGGCGTTCCAAGACGGGCCTCTATGGCCAGAGGAGTACAAGGCAGGTGAGGAGAGCTGGGGTGATCGATATGGGGACAGCTTCAAAGACCGCTATGGCTTTAACAGCCATGACCTGAGACGGATTGTCGAGACACAGATGGCGAAAGCGAATGTGAGCCCATACTTCGCCTTCTATGTGACTGGTCACCGAGTTCCAGGGATGTCTGAAGTGACGACCAAATACGTAAGACCCACTGCTGATGAGCTGAGGCAAGTCGTAGAGCTTATTGACTGATGCTGTGAAAGGTGATGTCTGGGCTCTACAGACGAAGGAAGTAGCGGGCGTCGACGAAGACAAGTAGTAACGGTCCCATAGGGGAGGGACAGATCCGCCTCGTAAATAGCGAAAGCGTTGATAGCGGGCGTTTAGAGGAGAGGGTTCCGAGCAGTCCACGAAGCAGTCTCCAAGAGCCAGGTCGAAAAATCAGACCTGGCGAGGAATGAAACCGTGGTTCCAGGCTGAATCTGGAGTGCCTGTTCCCACAGGCGGTTTAACCGAACACGCACTTATATAGGGGAGGCATCTGGCTCAAGCCATCACTGGGAGTGCTGGGTTAATGGCGCACTTATACGGAAGAGACGCCTGGTTAAAGCACTAAATAGGAGAGCTTGGCTAATGACACACTTATACAGGGAAGCCCCCTAGCTGAATCCCTGAGAGGGGAGAGCTGGGGTAATGGCGGACTTATACAGAGAAGTCACCTGGCTAAAGCCCTAAATGGGAGAGCTGGGGCAATGGCGCACTAATACAGGGAAGGCGCCTCAGGGCGTCTCGCTGTTCCTGGGCCGTCGCCGCTGACCGTCAAAGCAAAGACGTAAAAACTCCACGCCTGGAAACGTGGTTAAAGAAAGGCAGAGCTGCGAATGCCCATTGGGGAGTAGCTCGTTCTGCGGTTTCGTTGAACCCAGGCACTAAGGACGTCAGGCACCCTTAGCAGCGGCCAAATCAACGCTTGCCCGCGACACCTGGAGAGGTGGCGTGAGGACCCTCTCCAAGTTGAAGCCCGTTGCAATGCCGCTTGGCGTTACGACGGGACTAACGAACCGACTGGAAGGTCAAAGAGAAGCCTCCGGCTGTAGCCAGTTCATTTGAAACAACTGCCGACCAAGGCAGTAGCGAAGACGAAGCAGAGTCCATGTCATCCAGACAAGACCACTGAAAGTCTTTGTGTTTCAAACGGGCTGAGCTACAGGCGGAGCCACTTTTAGTGGCGAGTTTCACTTTGCACCATCCAGTTGAAGATATATACGGGTTAACTGTATAGAGAAGCAGTTAAGTGCACTCCAGAAATGGAGCCTAAATGAACACAGGAGCAATCCATCACTCGACAAAGAACATATCTGGACAACAGAATAGGTGCTATAGGCAAAACCTAAGACAACACAACCCAAGATGACTCTCCGTGAAATACCCAGATAGGTACTTATCACTCGATCGACAATCACCGTCTACCAGGACAAGGGACCAGTAGGCGGCACCAAAGATTTCAACGTTGAAAAAATGGACTTACCAACACTTATTAATCCAATTCGAGATGATGGCGGCCTCGACCACCGCTACACAGGCTTGGCAAGGCAAATCGTTGACCTGGCTGGCAAGAAGTGTGTCAGCGAATTGGCAGCCTTTCATCAATACACCAATGACGCCGAAGCACGTTTTGAGAAGGCCGGACTAACGCTTGTCATTTCGTTCTTCCAAATCACGATGGAGCCTTGGCAACGCAGAAGCTTTAAGAAGAGACTGCGTCAGTGCCTGGAAGAGATTGGTTTCAGGCCATCCAAGATCACCAAGCTCCTCACAGCAGGGGAGTTCGTAGCAGCAGAGCTGACTGATCAGTTCAGGCAATCCGATTCCTATCAAGACTGGTTTGACTCTGCAGAGGCTGCTAAGGCACACAACGAGGAGCACATCGTCTATCTCCATAGTCATGGAGTAACAGCTCTGTACCACCTGGCGAGGATGAATTACAAAGGTCAAGCAAAGGCACGTAGTAGCTACGACCACGAGATAGGAAAACCACTATCCGTACGAGACCTTGAGAAGCTCCAGCGGCAGCACCCAGCAGAGAACAGAAGCCAACGATCAGGTCGCGGAAGGCAACCAGGAACCAATCAGAAGGCGAACTCAGCACTTCCTCAAGGTTCTGAGTGCCCAAAAGTAGAAGTCGAATCTTCTGTCATTGCTGAACTGATGCCTTTGGAACCATCCGTAGACAGCCGTGAAGCCACCACCACCGAGCTGGCTGAACAGCTTGTCTATTTGGTTCAAAGCATTGACTGGTCAATGATCAAGGACAACCAAGAAGCGATGGAAGTACTCAGCACTGTTGAGTACACCTGGAGTCAGATCAGCGAGGTTGTCGACGACTGGAAGTACTTACCCCAGCAACTCACTCATGCATAAGAAGCAGATTACTCACAAATGCACACCACACATTCGCTACTGGCAGTCTGGGCAGATCTCAGTATCTGCAAGAACACGGATCGAATCACTGATTCAACAAGGACGCCAGCGTGAAGCCAGAGCAATGGCTAGCGAATGGATTATCAGAACATAAACGCAATCAAATGAACAACCAACCAGAAACTCTCAACCATCGACTCACACTCATCACTAAGAATGGATCTATTCACCTGGGATGGGTCGAAGACACTCTCCCTCAACCCTCCCCAACCAAACCCATCCAGCTGGAACTGGACTTCAACCAAGGAGACACCCAATGGCACTGACCATCAGTCGCTACGGAGAGGTTTCACCTACAGAGATCCACTCCAGCGGCATTGCTGTCTCCACTCCCATCTACATCACACTCACAAGCGATCAACGGAAGGCGCTGCTCAATCGCTTCAGACAGATCAAGCAGGAGCAGCTAGCAACAACTAACTGCCTCGTAAATAACCCAGGAGAGGCTTCCAAGCCTCCCGATGATGCAGGTTTAAGCAAGCGGTTTGACGCACGTAGAGGAGCTTCTAGGCATGTCTGAGGAGCGTCTCCGTTATGGGTTATTTAGTCGGAATGGAATGCCTGAACGGTTAGTGGTCAGTCTTCAAAGAATTACTGGGTTAGAGCTGGTGAATAGAAGGGAGATTGAATTGACTATGACTGGGTGGTTGGATTATTTGTTTTCAGCCAGTAGCGCCAGAGATTCGATTATGAGCAATCTTCAGTCGCTTTGAGTGTTGTGCTGTGTGAGTAATGAGTCAAGCTGCGTTGATAGCGATGGTGCCAGGTATTGGAGGCTGATTTGCTGGCTTATGGGTGTGACTGAAGAAATAAAAAGCCCCTGCGGTTGCAAAGGCTTTGGGTGGTTAGGATGCGTGTTATTGACTACCAGCAGCTATCCAGCCCCCACCAGCTCCTATTGATTGTAAAAATATCTCACCAAGATTTGTATCGTGCACCCGCACATCCCTATTGCTAGGCGTTGATGTTATGGCGCTAACAGCGGCATTTGTTTTTGGTGTTTCTTTGCCAGGACCGCCATTCGTATTGAAGCGCCACTTGATGTCTGCCGAGAAGCGTGACTTGAAGGCACTGTCATAAGACAGGTTGGTGCCAACCGTAAGTCCGTTGTTGATGGCATAAGCGAGGCGAGCCAAGACACCAGAGCCATCGGCTGCACCTTCATCACCGTTTTGGTAGTAGTAACCAACAGAGGCTCTTAGTCCTGGCGTCAGGTTGTAACCAGCATCTAAGCCATAGGTGTCCAGTGCACCGCCTTGATAGACGGTGTTGAGCTGTTGCTCGGTGTCACCCGTTGGAATGAGCGCATAAGCATTGAATGCCCACTTATCGCTTACCGCTTCTGCATTGACAGCCGCCTGCTAGAAGAAAGCCGTGCGTGAGGCATAGACAGGGATGCCTGTATCAGCAGGACCCGTGCTCATTGGTCGGGTGTCATAGCCCGCATTCAGTCCATACATCCAACTGCGGTCACCATTGAGCCAGCGATAGCCCAGGCGCGATGAGGTGGAGATGGTGGTACCAGCCACCTTCGTATTGATGATGCTGCTGCTGTTACCCCAGTCCGAGAAGTTGGCATTCGCCAGGACATCAGCAAAGAAGACGCTGTTGCTGCCGACGACCAGTGGAAGGAAGCTACCCAGACCTGCTTGGTTGGGGGTGCCAGCGGCTTGGGTTTGACCTTGGATGCCGACCTGCGGTTTGACGATGTCCTTGAGCTGAATGCTCATCACGCCCAGATCTTCTGCTGACCCTTGAGCTACGGCAGGCTCGGCGTTAACGGAAGGGAGGGTTGCAAACGCAAAAGCCGTTGCAGCCACGCCGCAAAAAGGTCTTATGAGGGACATTGAAAGGTTTCCCTCACGAATCAATTTGCATCACATTGCATCGGCGACAGCTCACTTCAGCGGCTTAGGTGTCAGTCGCTTTATTGGCGGCTCCGACCTTCGGTATGGAGATTGGGGAAAGGGGTCACTGCCTTGATCAATGATGGGGTGATGCACTTAGGGTGTATTCGCGAAATTGCGAGCAGGCCACCCTCGCCGATTTTTCGCTACACCTGTAGCGCCTGTTGAGTGAGTCGCTACAGGCTGTGGAGCTTGGTGCTTCCACTCAGGCAGCTCCTGCTTGGTGCCAATAACTTCACCGCTAGTACGCATCAAGCCAGGCATAAAAGTAATCACAAAGAAAATCACAGGTAGACCAACGACGAGCCCGCCAACGAATACATAGCTAAGCGCAAGTTCGCTCCATGACATGTTTCCAATCTCCTGCTCACCGATGAGCCAAGCCTAAGGGCGATGGATTCCAAACTTGTTAAGACTGCATTGTCGAGATAGATCTCCTTCATATCTGCTCCAACATGCAGTATCGCGTGGGTCTCATGGATCTTCTGTTGGCTGTCGTATCGGAGCCGGTGCTGACTGCTTGGTATTGCGACTCCTTTGCGTATCTCCTTCTCGTTTGGATTACGGATGAGCGCAACATGGCAGTGAGCTGTGCGGCATCGATAAGGAATCTCTACATACAGGCAACTAACGCAAAAACCACAGCTGCACCAGGTGCGCGTTAGGCGCAGAAGCTAACGCGGCAATTAGACATGCAATAAATAACTGACCGATATCTCTGCAAATGACCCTCAAGCCGAGAGACGAACACGAATAGTTCAAACACAGATTTCTGAGGCCAATTCACGTACCAGCAAGGACTCCAGATACCCCCGTACCGGGTGTCCGTTTGCTCGCATGAGCTGGCGGCAGCACTGCAGGTAGTGCCAGCGTTCACCAGTTACTGGGCGACCTTCCAATGAACCCAGCCGCTCTTACCCGCCACGACCAGCTGGAGCAGGAATGGCAGCAGCGTCTGCTGATGCAATCCAGCAGCAATCAGGCAAAAAAAGAGACGGATTCCACCCCGCCTCGTCTATCTCCCTTACCCGACCCGAAGGCCGTGAAGTGATCATCCGGCAGCCGTTCAAGCGGTGATGTGCTGTTTGTAACCGGCTGAACGTTTTGTGTGGGACTGAGGACCGCCGCAGGACGAGTTCAGGCAGCTGGCGAGGTGTGCATACCAGCAGCAGCTCCGATACATACCAACGGCGGCTCAAATGCCGCTCAGCGGCTTAGATGCGGCTACCTCCGCACGAAGTGATGAACGCGCTGACCTAAGTGCAGGTGACTAGCGAGCAAGACCTGGGTCTGTCGATGCACCCGCGTTGCCGCCGCCAATCCCTGTCGGGACACCTGATGGGTACTGCATGACCTGACGAGCTGATGGAGGGAGGTTTCCGATTCTCCTAACCGTGGCCTCCCCGCCTGTAGTGGTCTTCAAGCCGCTACCGACCAATTGAACCGCCAATGAGACCAGCGCAAAGACGCCGATAAAGACACCACCGATTGCCCAAGGATTGACGTGAGATTGGTGGAGCGTCGAGTTGTGAGCCATAAAAAGGGAGGTTCACTCTCCTCTCTTTATGTAGTCGCGGCTACCAACCTGGCGTGAGTATTTGAGCTCGTCTCTGCAAGTTATGTTCGCTGGTATACAAAAGATTGGAAGGCACGATCAATGGAAATGCAAGCGCCGAAACGCCATGCGCAAAACCAAGAAAAGCCGCCAGGGACACCACTTTTCTCATGTCTAGACCCTTAAGAGAATCTAAATATTGACATGAACGGGCCGCCGGCCTCGCGAAAAGCGCCAACAGCTCCCCGACCCACTGCTCAGTAGCGGGGAGTGTTGAGGTGGGGGAGCTTGGCACTCCCCCGTCTCGGATCACGGGGTTCTCTCGGACCGTGTCCTCAGCGGTTATGGCCTTAGTTGGTTCAGGAGTGCAAGGGGAACCCGTCGCGACTTCCCCAATAGGGAGGAAGTTGTTCGTCTCCATCGCCGTTGGCGTCGGCCTCCGGAACATTTCGGCTCAAGTACAGGGCGTTGGCATAGCCCTTTACGACAGTGCATCCAGCAGGACCGCATACGCGGTATTCGTTGCGCCCCAGAGGTTGAAGTGTTCCTTTTCCTGGAGCTGGTTCAGACGGGACGAATCGGAGATCCATCAAGACTTTCGCAACCGAAGCCAGTCCTACCGCCTCGGAAAGAGACCAGCTTGATATAGATGATACGGATTTTGCAATTGTTTGCGTGCTGCGCCTTGTCCCTCTTGAGCGGCGGCGCTTGCAGCTGGCAGCTCTAAAGCTTTAGCGAACTAGTACACCTGAGCATTGCGATTAGGTTTGTCGTCGCAGGTAGGCTCGCCGATCTGCTCAAGGACGTCTCCGTCGCTAGTGACCAGTCGATAGACGCGGCCTGTGACTCGTGATTTCGCCAGTGCTGTCAAGTAGGCCTTGAAATGATTTCTTTTGCTGCCCTCGTCTTGCCAAGGCTCATCGGTGCTGGAGCGGCTTTGGATCAAGACAGCCATGGTGCAGACGGACTTGTATCCCTGAGATAACGATGCCTCGTCGTCATGTTGAGATAGGAGAAATACCGATCTGCTTTGGGATTCACGATTCACTCGGATTCTCAAGGGGAGCGTGGGATGAGCTGTTGTTTTCCTGTAGTTTCTTCATTCGCAAATGGAGACATTGCTTGCAGGTAAATCGAGGCTTGAGACGATCTCCACAGCACTACGACCTTTGGCTGTATGCCATCGCCAGGCTCTGAATTGAGCGTCGCGGACATAGAGAGGCGCCAACTCGCTTTGCGTGACTGTCCAGACCTTTTTGCTCTTCCCCGCCGCTGCAGTGACCTGGTCATCGACTACCAGAGTTCGGCGCAAGCAGATGTGGATCAACGGATTAAGGGCGGTTCACGGGAAGACAAGCGTGCCGCTTAGCTCGTGCTGAACACCTTGTGTTTTGCAGGTGTTCGCATGTTGCTGATATCGCTTGCCCAGGCTCTTTCCCTTGGGGACCAATAAGTATCCACTACATGCAGTGTTCCGTGTAAGGCGATACCTCCTGGGACGCTGTGCATGGCGTGATCCCAAGGAGATTCCGTTGTTTTTACCCAAGTCAGTGGCGCCGATCGACCTTGTGCATCCCCTCCACTGAGAAGCTCGTGTTTTCCATCGAAAGACTGACCAGCACAGGCTGGAGACAAACCGAAGAACATCCCGACCACGATCTTGCCCACTTGCACGCACGGCTCAAGAACTTCGCGGATGGTTCCACCTACAGAGTCATTGACCCTGACCAGACCATGGTTTGCCTGTTCTCAGGCGGCGCCACGGAGTGTTGGGCAATGGACCACGTCAAGGTGGGGTGAGTCCAGGCTTGCCTCGGCGAAACAGCTCCCACCGCTTCTATTCGGCCGCAACGCCAGTGCTATCACGCAACGGCTCCCTGTTCATAGAGGTCGACGGCGCGATCGCCGATCTATGTGCAAGCTTCGGGAATGGAAACGAGTTTCAGTGCCCGTCCGAGCGATGAGGATTTAGCCCTTTTGTGGCCAAAAACCCCCTACAACTGCTGGATAGGTGGCGACTTTGTGTTGCCTTGCAGGTGTGAGCTGTGCGCTGCTCACCGACGCTCACGTTGGGACGAAAAAGACGAGTAGCGCCAACAGCTCCCAACCAACTGCTTAGTAGTAGGGAGTGTTTCTCAGCAGTCCGCCACGGGTTTGTCGTCGCCTTGTCGGATGTACACGTGGCAAGTCGGTTCTGGCTTTTTCCAGGACCCTTTCTTGATCATCGCAACCGTTGCCAAAGGAACAGCGCGATGAGGATGCCGTCAGTGAGTGGTTCCATCAGCCTCTCCTTGCCTACCTCTGGTCTAGCCCTAGCGGGTGCTTCTCAACCAAGGCGAGCGAGCGGCCAGGGGTGCAAGTGGGTGGCAAGCGCTAAGGGGTCAGAATTCGCGGCAAAATTTCCGAACCCATTTCTCGTACCCCCAAGGTCTCGAAACGCCCCCATGGCCCCTTCTGCGTTGAACGTCTAGGGGAGGCATCAACGACCCACCTGAGAGGCTCTGCAGCCCGTCGAGACGGCACTCAGCTGTCAGTCAATGTGTCAGTCAGTTTGTCAGTCAATCGGATCCAACAAAACCCGAGATTAACTGCGCTGCAAAGGGGGTGAACCGCTGTGCCGTTCTGCCCCAGATTCCGACCTGGATAAACCAGAAGGGGAGTCAAAGCGAAGATTCGTTTCCGGCTACGAGGCCGGTCTACGGCACTGTCGCGACAGACGCCCCAAGTCGAAAAGGGAGTCAGATCAGAAAACTGTAAAAGGCAGTGACCAACACAGCAGTCCGTCGAAATCTTAGGCCCACTAGGCAGCCACTGTCTCCTCCGGCAAGGGCCAAATCGCCCGGATCTGCTGCAGACGTTCCATCGCTTCCTGGCGGCGTTGTTGCGCTTCGCTGGACCGCAGCAAGACAGTCAAATGGCCCAACTTCCGTCCGAGGGAGGACCCCCTTTTGCCATACCAGTGAAGGTGGGCATCGTCCAGGGACGCCAAAGCGTGACGCTGACGGCCATAGTCCGCCTCGGGGTCATCAGCGGAACGCCGCTCAAAGCCCAAGAGATTGACCATCAAGGCACCAGGAACCTGCAAGGACGGTTCTGGTACGGCCTGACCGCTCACGCTGAGCAGTTGCAGGTCGAACTGGCTGCAGCTGCTGGCCTCGATCGAATAGTGACCGGAGTTGTGGGTCCGAGGGGCCAGCTCGTTGATGAGCAATCCTTGGCGCCCATAGAAAAACTCCAGTGAGAGCACCCCGACGTAGTCCAGGGAGGTCAGGAGGGATGCGGCGATGTTGCGGGCGGCCTGCTGCAAGGCATGGCTGGCTTCCACAGGGGCCAGCACCCAATCACAGACCTGCTGATGCTGGTGGGTTTGAACCAACGGCAGACAGACCACCTCACCGAAGCGATCGCGAGCGGCCACCAGGGCGAGTTCCTGCTCGAACGCGACAAACTCCTCAACGATCCAGTTTTCGGGATCAACCCGAGCGATTAAGGCCGCCAAGTCATCGAGACCCTGAAGGATCGCGGTGCCCTTGCCGTCGTAACCGCCGGTCGCAGCCTTGGCCATCAAGGGAAAGCTGAATCCCTCGGGGCACACCGCTTGGCTCCGGGGCGGAGCGGACGTGGCAGGTGTTGGCTTTGGCGGGCAGGCCGCGGTGAGCGGAAACCAGCGCGGCGAAGGCAAATTCAACCGCCGCAGTAGCTCCCGCTGGTTGCGCTTGCAAACCAGGGGTTGCAGAGCACTCAAGCTGGGGACGAACTGGACCCCTTGGGCCTCCAGTGGCGCCAGGCCCTCCAGATCAATCCACTCGTTCTCAAAGCTGATGGCCGAGCAGCGTGTCGCCAGCTCCGCCGTGCCCGCCACATCGCGAACGGCTGCCTCCACGACCCCCGCGGCCAAGGCGGCGGCGGGGTCATCGGTGGAGGGGGTTTGAACCTGCAGGGCGATCTGCCGGCGCTGGGCAGCCTCGGCAAGCATCCAGGCCAACTGCCCGCCGCCGACGATGCCGATCGCAGGGCCCATGCGCCTTGAGCTCCAATCGTTCAATGTCGCATGCACTAGGTCAAGCCGCGATCGCCTGCAAACAGGAAGCGAACCAGTGACAACAGCAGCACGATCACGAACAGGGCCAGACCAACCGTGCAGGCGTAGCTGATCTCCAGCTCGGCGAAGGCCTGGTCGTAGACGTAATACACCAGGGTCTTCGTGCTGTTCGCGGGTCCCCCCTGGGTCATCAGATAGACCTCCTCAAACACCTTGGTGGCCGCAATCGCTGAGATCACCGCCACCAAGGTGACGTAGGGACGCAGAAGGGGCAGCGTGATGTCGAGGTGCTTACGCCAACCCTCACTGCCGTCGAGCTCCGCGGCCTCATAGAGATCGCCCGGGATCCCCTGGAGACCGGCCAGGAAGATCACCATGTAATACCCCAGGCCCTTCCAGAGGGTCACAAGCATCACGGCCGGAAGCGCCAGCAATGGGTTGGTGAGGAAGCCAATCGGCTCAAAACCAGGACCCAAGAGCGTGCCGAGCCATCCATTAATCAAGCCGTTCTCGGCGTAGAGCCAACGGAAGGCAATCGCCGCCACCACGATCGAGACCAGCACCGGGGTGTAGAAGGCGGCCCGAAACCAGTGGATCCCTGGAAGCTGACGGTTCACCAGGACCGCCAACGCGAGCGCCCCCAGCACCACCGGCGGCACCACCCCAAAGAGATAGGCCAAGGTCGTCCCCAGGACCTTGAAGAACATCGGATCCGCCAACAGGCGCCGCACGTTGGCTAGGCCAACAAAACGGAGGGGTTCAGAGACGTCCAAACCGGTCTGGGTGAAGCTCATCACCAGGGCCATCGCCGCTGGGATCAGCACCGAGAGGGAAATCAGCAGCAGCGCCGGCGCCAGAAAGGACCAGGCGGTGGCGGAGGAAGCACCGGTACGGAGGGAACGCTCAGCCATGCAGCCAGCCTTGATCGCGCCATTGTGGTGGATCTTTTCCGATCAGCCAGTCGCCCCATGCTGAGTAGCCCGGCCCAGCCAAGCAGCGATCCGCTGGAGGTGCTGCAACGGGTGTTCGGCTACGCCAGCTTCCGCGGCCCGCAAGAGGCGATCGTGCGCCATGTGCTCGGCGGCGGATCGGGGTTGGTGTTGATGCCCACCGGCGGCGGCAAATCCCTCTGCTACCAGGTACCGGCCCTCTGCACGCCTGGGCTGGCCGTGGTGGTCTCTCCGCTGATCGCCCTGATGCAGGATCAGGTGGAAGCGCTGCAGCAACTCGGTGTTGCGGCCGCCGCCCTGCATTCCGGCCTCGAGGTCGGCGCAAGCCAAACCATCTGGCGGCAGCTCGGGAACGGCGAGCTTGATCTGATCTATGTCTCGCCGGAGCGACTCTTCAGCGGTGATGTGCTGGAGCGACTGGGATCCATGCCGCTGGCCCTCTTTGCCATCGATGAGGCCCATTGCGTCTCGCAGTGGGGACATGACTTCCGGCCTGAATACCGCCAACTCGATCAGCTCGCGAAGCGCTTTCCCCAGGTGCCGCGGCTGGCCCTGACCGCGACCGCCGACCCGCGCACCCAGCTGGACATCCGCGAGCGCCTGCAGCTGCAGCAGGGCGAGGTGTTTCTGGCCAGCTTCGATCGGCCCAACATCCGCTACACGCTGCGCCACAAACAAGGCGGTCATGCGCAGCTGCTGCAGTTCCTGGCGGAGCACCGCGGCGAATCGGGGATTGTCTACGCCCGCTCCCGCAACCGTGTGGACCGCGTGGCCGCAGAACTCAAGGCCGCTGGCATCGATGCCATCGCCTACCACGCCGGAATGGACGCCGAGTCACGGCGGGAGGCCCTGCAGCGCTTCCGCCTTGGCAGCGGCGTGGTCGTGGTCGCCACGATCGCCTTTGGCATGGGGATCGACAAACCCGATGTGCGCTTTGTGGCCCACGTGGACCTGCCCAAAAGCCTCGAGGCCTACTACCAAGAAACCGGTCGGGCGGGTCGCGATGGCCTACCGGCGGTGGCCTGGATGGCCCACGGCGCAGGCGACATCCCACAGCTGCGCCGCTTCATCGATGACTCAGGAGCCAGTGAGGAGCAGAAGCGCATCGAGCGCGGGAAGCTCGAGGCCCTAATCGCCTACAGCGAAGCCAGCGGCTGCCGGCGTCAGGTGCTGCTCAGCCATTTCGGCGAGGAGCTGGCCGAGCCCTGCAACAACTGCGATGGCTGCCTTGAACCCAAGCAGCGCAGCGACTGCCGCGTCGCGGCGCAGAAAGGGCTTTCGGCTGTGTATCGGACCGGCCAACGCTTCGGAGCGGGCCACGTGGTGGACGTGCTGCTCGGCGCCAACACCGAGCGCATCCGATCGCTGGGGCACCAGCAGCTGAGTGTGTACGGGATCGGCAAGGAACTGGACCGGGGCCAGTGGCGGGCTCTGCTGCGGCAGCTGGTGAGTCTTGGGGCCCTCCATTCCCCGGAGGACGCCAAGGGGGGGCTGTGTTTCGGTCCACCCGAGCTGGTTCAGCCGCTGCTGAGGGGCGAGCGGGAGCTGAATCTGGTGCTGCCGCCGCCAGCGAAGGAGCAACGGCGCCGCAGCATCACGAGCGATGCGGCCGTGGCAGAAGATGACCCACTGCTGGCGGCCCTGAAGAGCTGGCGACGCGAGCAGGCGGGTGAGCAGGGCGTACCGCCCTATGTGGTGTTCCATGACCGGACCCTGGTGGAGTTAGCGGCGCTTCGTCCCGGATCCCTCAGCGAACTCGCAGGCGTGAGCGGCATCGGCAACGCCAAACAGGAGCGCTACGGCGCAGCACTGCTGGAGGTGCTGACGGCAACAAGCGACGGATAGCCTCTAGCGACTGCAGGGTTGTTCCATGAGCGCCACGGCCGCCGCGATCCGCACCATCGAGGTGGCGCTCAGCGCGAATCCCTATCCCGTGGTGATCGGACGCGGAGCGCTCTCGGGCCTCGGCCAGCAGATCCTGGGCCAGGGCATCAAAGCGGGCATCAAGGTCCTGATCGTGACCAATCCCGTGGTGAATCAGCACTACGGGGCCAAGGCCTTGGGCAGCCTCCAGGCAGCGGGCTTCGAGGCTGAGCTCCTCGTGATCGAGGCCGGGGAAGACCAGAAGACCCCAGACACCGTCGCGCAGATTCACGACGCAGCCTTCGCCCAAAAGTTGGAGCGGGGGTCCTTGATCGTCGCCCTCGGCGGGGGCGTGGTGGGTGACATGGCGGGCTTCGCCGCAGCGAGCTGGCTGCGGGGCATCGCCGTGGTCCAGGTGCCCACGACCCTGCTGGCCATGGTCGATGCCTCGATCGGAGGCAAAACCGGCGTGAACCACCCCGGAGGCAAGAACCTGATTGGGGCCTTCCACCAGCCCAAGCTGGTCCTGATTGATCCAGCCACCCTGGCCACCCTGCCGGAGCGGGAGTTCCGCGCTGGGATGGCCGAGGTGATCAAGTACGGCGTCATCGGTGACCCGGAGCTCTTCCGCGAACTGGAGGAAGCCGCTGAACACTTGGCGTCCATGGCGACCCTGCCTGGAGACCTGCTGAGCAGCATCCTGGAGCGCTCCGCCGCCGCCAAGGCCAAGGTCGTCGCAGCGGATGAACGGGAAGGGGGCCTGCGGGCCATCCTTAATTACGGGCACACCCTCGGCCACGTGGTCGAGGCCCTCTGCGGCTACGGCACCTATCTCCATGGCGAGGCCGTGGGGATCGGCATGGTCGCCGCTGGCGAGCTCAGCCTGGAGTTGGGTCTCTGGAATGCCGAGGACCAACGCCGGCAACGGGCCGTCATCAAAGCGGCAGGTCTGCCGATGCGCTGGCCCGAGCTCGAGCCAGAGGCGGTCCTGCGCTGCCTCCAAGGGGACAAGAAGGTGCGCGATGGCCGCGTGCGCTTCGTGCTTCCCACAGCGATCGGCACCGTGGAGATCCGCAGTGACGTGGCGCCCGAACAGGTGCTGGCAGCCCTATCTCGCTGCGCCTAGCCCAGGGGCGGATCCTGCAAGAACAGGGGCTGAGCCATGGCCTCGGCAGAACGCTGCAGGGCAATCCAACGAAAATCTCCGAGAGCCGAGGGGTCGACGTAGCGCAGCAGGGCTTCGCGGCGACTGAGTAGATCGGCCAACTCCGCCGGTGATCCCTGCTGCAGGGCGTGCAAACGCTGGGCCAGACCTAAAGCCAGCAGGGCTTCACCCTGGCGCCGCTGTCCGAGCACACGCCAGCCGCTGGCAGCGGCGGCACGTTCGACGGTCTCTAGACACAGATGTGCCGTCAGGTCCCATTGGCCTGGCTCCTGCAGGGGGTCATCACTGGCCTGCTGCTGGCGGTAGGCCATCAGGGTGCCATTGCTGCGCTGGAGGGCGTAGTAGCGCCAAGCCTCATGGGCATAGTCGATCACGAGCAACTGCCCATGGCTGAGGGAGGAGGCTGCCTGCTCAAGCCAGGGACCGACGCCCACGTGCAGCTCCGTGCACCAGCCGGCAGGACGCTGGGGCCCAGGGATCAGGGCCTCCAGCTCGAGCCGAAGCGATTCGCTGAGCGGGGGACCAGCCGCGAGTTCCAATTCAGAGGAACCCACCAGCGAGACCCCCTGCAGACGCCAGCACTGACCGTCCCAGAGCACCCGCTCAACCGCCAGGGCATCCAGCACTTCATGGGCCAGCATCACGCCGGCACGGGGCCTCTCCTTGAGCTGGGCAAAGGACTGCCAGCTGCAGCGCAGGGGCGCCTCTGCCAAGAGGGCGCGCTGACGCTCCGCCATCCCGGGGTTGGGCTCCACCAGGACCAACTCCAGACGCTCAAGGAGCTCCGGGGCCTCCCGTGCAATGGCCGAAGAAAGCTGCAAGGCGAGGTGGCCTTCCCCTGGGCCCGTCTCGATCAAGGCCATGGGGCCATGGCCTGGCTGCTGCTCGAACCACTGCAGGAGCTGAGGCAGCAAGAGCTCCGCAAAGTCAGGCCCCAGGGACGGCGAGGTAGCGAAGTCTCCCGAGGTCCCAACCTGCAGGCGTCCAGCGCCGTAGGCCCCATGGCTTGGGTCATGCAGAACCCAGTCCATGTAGGTACTGAAGACGACCCAGCCACCGGCAGCCTGCAACCGTTCCGTCAGCCAGTCGGGTGCCGCATGCAGAGGGGACGAAGCAGAACTCACGGCGCTGCGGAGGACTCAGGGAGAATGCTGGCCACTGAAGCAGGTGCCATGACCGAGCCGCGTGCAGCCCACAGCGCCTCCGCCCTCCGCGGCTGGCTGGTGGGCCTAGCCCTCAGCCTGGCGCTGTTGCTGGGCTGGGGGGCTGCTCCGGCCTGGGCCTTTGACAATCCGGACCTGCTGCCCGATCACCCGACCCCGGTGATTGACCTGGCGAAGATCCTCACCGACAACCAGCGGGCTGCTCTGGAAGCTGAGATCAACGACTTTGAAGCCGTCAGTGGCTGGAAGCTGCGGGTCCTGACCCAGTACGACCGCACCCCAGGCCTCGCCGTGAAGGACTTCTGGGGCCTCGATGAGCGATCCCTGCTGCTCATCGCGGACGAGCGCGGCGGCAACCTGCTGAATTTCAACGTCGGCGACGCCCTCTTTGCCTTGATGCCCCGCACCTATTGGGTGGAGCTGCAGACCCGCTTTGGCAACCAGTACTACGTCCGTGACCACGGTCAGGATGCGGCTCTGCTCGACTCGCTCCATGCCGTTAAAGGGTGCCTGGAGATCGGCGGCTGCCAGGTGGTTCCTGGCCTGCCCCAAGAGCAATGGCTGCTCACCCTGGCCACCTCGATCCTTGGTGGTTTGATCGTCGGGTTTGCGGCCTACCCCCGTAAACCGGAACACACAGTGGAGTGGGCCTGGGTTCTGCTGCTCTCACCGCTCTGGGTGATCTTGTTTGGGGTCTTCGGTGTTGCGCCGATCATCACCCGCACCTCTGATCTCCTGCCCTTGCTCCGAAACGCCCTGGGCTTTGTCGGAGCGATTGCAGTTGCGTATCTGATCGCCCAGAACACGATCGGCAAGACCCGACTGAAGGAAGGCGATCAGGGCTAGAGAACCCTGATCTAGATGCCCAGGCTCTTGGGCTTGGGCCCGATCCGATCCAAAGCCTGCAGGCGACAGCGAAGGGACTCCACCGGCTCGCAAGCCGGGAGTTCCACGACAGGCACCGCGGGTTCAGCCACGGCCTTCAATTGGGCCAAGCTCCGTTCGTAGAAGGCTTTCAAGGCCGCATAACGCTTGACCGGCTGGCCGTAATAGCTGTAGCCAGCCAGGGTCGGGAAGGACGCCCACTCCGGAGCGAGCTTGGCGGCAAGTTCAGGGGTGAATTCACCCCGATCGGCCAAGGTGAGGGCACCGCGGCGCTGAATCAGAAAGATGGCGGCCTGGTCCTGAACGTGGGGTCCAAATCCGGCCAGACCCAGTTTCCGGCTGGCCATCGTCCAGGTGAAGGGCATGAATTGGTAGGCCCCGGCGGCGGCGCTGGCATAGCGACCGGAGTAGATCACCCGGTCGGGATGGCGATCTAGACCTCCCATCAGGCCACCACCGAACATCACGCGGTAGCCCAGGTCCTCCCCGCGGGCCCAAGTGCCTTCGGCAAAGCGAATGGTGTTCAACAGAGCCCGGCGCTCTGGGGTGATTGCGTAACGGAAGGGACCACCAGGGGCGATCTGACCATCGCTGGCGTCCAACTTGGCCAGGCGGGAGCGAGGCATCACAGGCGCCCGCGGAACCGGCGGGAGCGCAGGCAGCAGGCTGACCTTGCTGGCCTCGGGAGCCTGCAATTTGGACTGACCGACATTGGCCAACACCGGCATGGGGGCCAGAACAGCTGACAAGCCCAGGCCAAGTGACGCTGCAGCCGAAAGGGAGAGAGGAGAACGCGCAGAGCTCGAAGGAGCAGTCAACTTCGAGGAGATCTGTGCGGACAAACCATCAAAAGCAGAGAACAGCGCAAGTCAAGACTTTCCGATGGAAAGCGGCGTCGAGCGCACCAAATCAAAGAGCTGACTACAAAAACGCGAAATCAATTCGGCGTCAAAAAGACAACTAATCGATTGGATGCAATGACATTGCCTAATTAACCGTCAATCACGCAAGTAATTCATGCCAGTGCAATAACCGTCCACAAGCATCAAAAACTGCGAAGCGCGGTTCAATTCACTGTTGGATCTGAATGTGCGGTCACAAAAAGAACAGAAATCGAAAATCTGCGTCAATCCGCACCTATTCGCCCGCCAGGGCGCTTAAGAAACGAGCTGCCTGCTCAGCCCCATCAGGGCTCAATCCAGCTCCCGAAGCGGGCATCAGGGGGAGATCCAGCTGCCAGTCCCCCTGCTCGAGTTGTCCACGGCTCAACAGTCGATGGGGGGCATGGCGCTGAAGGGCCTCCTCCAAAACCTGGGCCTCAGCAAACCCATCGCGGTGGACCAGGTGCACCCCTAATCCCATGGCCATGGCTTCACAGAAGGTGCTGTAACCGGGCTTGGTGATCACCCGGCTGCAGAGGGGCATCAACTCCAGGGGTCTGAGGTCCTCTGGAATCACGGTCACATTGACGGCCTCGCAGTGCAGCCCTGGATCACTGACCAAGAAGTGGTGCTCGGGCCAGCGCTCAAAAAGCTTGAAATCCAGCTGTAGACCCAAGCCACCGAAGCCCATCAGAACAGTCCGCTCCAGCGCCGAGGTCAGGCCCAATCGGTCACGCAATCGGCCTGGATCCAGGCGCGGCCGACCAGCGGTCAAACCGATGTCCTCGCTGGGAAGTCCCCAGTCCATCTCCATCGCGAATGGACAACGAATCACGGCCGTGCCTTGGCGGTAGTGCTCGAGGGATCGGTCGGCCCAGGCCGTAAAAGCCCCACCCATCGGCCGGTAGATGGCGTCCCAACCGAAGTTGCCCATCCACACCAGCGGTGCCTCCAAGGCCGACGACAAGCGGGCGGCCGCCGGAGGGACATCGGCAAGCACCAGAACCGAGTCCCGTTGCTTCTGCAGCCAGGCCAGCTCCTGCTCGATCTGCTCAGGCATCTGCTGCTCAACGGCCTCCAAGGCGGCCAAGGTCGCGTAGGGATCAGCCCCCAGAGCATCGGCCTGCATCACCCCCACATCCCAGCGCAGCGGACGCTGCTCAAAAGGGATCTCGGCAAACGCCAGCGCCAAGAACTTCGCGGGCAAGGGCGTGGAGAGCACGATGCGCCAGCTCGGCTCCTGGCGGTGCACGGCGCTCAAGACAGAGGCCACCCGCGAACCATGGCCGAATCCATGGCCACTGATGCAGACGTACAGCAGCATGGTCAGGCCGTCTCAGCGCGAAAGAGGGTCTGGCGATAGGGGAGCGCACCCCCGCTGCTGAACCAGCGATGGGAGACCTCCTTGAGGACACCGTCCTGGAACTCCACCCAGCTGAAATGCCGGAGGGGACGGCCCTGGGCGTCCTCCCCGTGGCGAGGAACAAAGGCCGTATTGAGATAGGTCGTTCCGGCACGGTCCCTGCAGAAGCTCTGCCGCTCCCCCTGCCCGCGTTTGAGTCGGTGATGCATGTGGCCGAACACCACAAGTGGGACGGGACGACTCCGGCGAATGCGGTCGATCGCTAAGGCCAAATCCTGATCGCCCCAATCGCAGGCGGGATGCTTCCAATCACGGCCGCAGGGATCGGCCGCCTCGCTCCCCAAGCCACTCGGTCCGGAATGGCCTAGGAGCACCAGAGGCAAGCTTGGATCTGCGCGCAGGGCCGCCGTACTGATCCGCTCGGCTGACTCCTCCAAACTCACCGGACCAAAGACGGCCTCAGCCGCACGGTTGAGGTAGTGACCGCCGCCAGCGCTGGCAGGGCGGGCACCCACAACGGCCAACCCCGGTGGGCGCAATTCCCGGAGGCTCCAGCCGCAATGGAGATCACCCAAAAGATTCAGCTGGCGCTGCAGGGTGCGACCGCTGGCATCACGACCGGTGTCGTGGTTACCAAGGATGCAGGCCAAAGGAAGGGGCAGCCGCGTCAGCCGCTTTGGGATGAGCTGCTGACCGTCACTCAGGTCGCCAACCACCAGGAGGGCGTCTGGTGCCAGCTGGGACAAGACCTCCTCGTCCAGGCCATCCCACTGACCATGCAGATCTCCAGCGATGGCGATGCGGAGGGTGGCCAAGCGGTGCCTAGGCTTGCGCCATCCTGCACCACTTGGGTCCGGAGCCTTGGTTTTCGCGGCAGCCCAGCACAGCTCATCCGGTTGCCCACCCCACCGGGACCTGCCGGAGGCCATTGCCGCATTGAAACGGCAGCGGAATGCCGTGATCTTGGCCCACTACTACCAAGAGCCTGAGATTCAAGACATCGCTGATTTCATCGGCGATTCGCTGGAGCTCTCCCGCAAGGCGGCGGCCACTGACGCCGACGTGATCGTCTTTTGCGGGGTGCACTTCATGGCCGAAGTGGCCAAGATTCTCAGTCCAGACAAGACCGTATTGCTGCCGGACATGGATGCGGGTTGCACCCTGGCTGATGCCTGTCCCGCCGATGGGTTCGCCCAGTTTCGAGCCGATCACCCCGACCACCTGGTGGTCAGCTACATCAACTGCTCAGCGGCGGTGAAAGCCCAGAGCGACCTGATCTGCACCAGCAGCAACGCCGTTGATCTGGTCAAGCAGTTGCCAGCCAATCGACCGATCTTGTTTGCACCGGATCAAAACCTGGGGCGCTGGGTGCAAAGCCAAAGCGGGCGGGAACTCACCCTCTGGCCCGGCAGTTGCATCGTCCATGAGACCTTCAGTGAGCAGGCCCTGCTGCAGCTGAAACTCGATCACCCCAGTGCCGAAGTGCTGGCCCATCCGGAGTGCCAGCAGCACCTGCTCGATCACGCCGATTTCATTGGCTCAACCAGCGCCCTGCTGCGGCGTTCCGAAGCCAGTGAGGCACAGACGTTCATCGTCCTGACCGAGCCAGGGATCCTGCACCAGATGCGTAAGGCTGTCCCAGAGAAGCAGTTCTTCGAGGTACCGGGTGCCGATGGCTGCAGCTGCAACGCCTGCCCCTACATGCGCCTGAACACCCTCGAGAAGCTCTGGCAGTGCCTGACGGAGATGGCCCCCGCCATCGAAATGGACGAGACCATGCGCCTGCGGGCCCTTGCTCCGATCCAAAAGATGCTGGAGATGAGCCGCTAAGTCAGGGCTCAGTAGCTGTAGTTCGCGACAAACAGACTGCTGTCATCCGACGGTTCAGAACCGGGGATGTAGGCGCCCAAGCTGGCGGCCCCATTCGCCCGGGCCCGGGCCAGAAGCGCCGCTTGCCCCGCCTTGAGGTCCCGGCCAGCCCAATGCTTGAGACACGAATGTTGCAGGGCCCGGCCGTAGGAGAAGCCGAGATGCCAGGGAGCAGCTGACGGCCCGGCCACTTGATTGATTGCGTTCAAACAGAGGCTCGCGTCTTCTTCACTGAGTCCCCCACTCAGGAAGAGGATCGCGGGGACCGCCGAGGGGACCGTGCGCATCAAGGTGCGCACAGTGAATTCCCCCACCTCCTCAGCACTGGGCTGCTGCGGGCAGGCCGCCCCGGCGCAGGTCATCGAAGGCTTCAAGAGGCTGCCCTCAAGAAACACCCCATTGACAGCCAGAGCCTCATAGGTGGTGCGGAGCACCCATTCCTGAACAGCGGCGGTGGTGGTGACGTCGTGGTCGCCATCCATCAGGATTTCCGGCTCGACGATCGGCACCAACCCCTGCTCTTGAACGGTCCGGGCATAACGGGCCAGTCCCCAGGCGTTCTCACGGACCGAGAGCTCAGACGGCGAGCCGTTGGAGCTGATCTGCAGCACCGCGCGCCACTTGGCAAAGCGTGCCCCCCGTTCGTAGTAACGAGCAGCCCGCTCTGCAAGACCCTTCAAACCCGTGCAGCAGGTCTCACCGCTCAAGCCGCCGGCCAAGGGCTCCACCCCCTGATCCACCTTGATCCCGGGGACAATCCCCTGGGCCTTGAATAAGTCGACGAGCGGCGCCCCTCCGGCCTCGGTGGTGCTGTTTTGAAAGAGGGTTTCCTCAAACAGGATCACACCGGAGATGTGGTCGCTAAGGCCCTCGCTGGTGGCCAGAAGAGTGCGGTAGGCACGCCGATTCTCTTCGTTGTTCTCCAGGCCAATCGCATCGAAGCGCTTGCCGATGGTGCCGGTGGATTCGTCCGCAGCCAACAGGCCTGTCCCGGGGGCGGCCAAGGCCGCAGCAGTACTCGCCAACTCATCGCGGAACGCTTGCAATGCCATCGAATCCGCAGAGGGGGACTACCCCTTAGCTAGCGCGAAAACGCACTCCTGGAAGGTGAGTGGTCATGATTCAGGCCGATCACGCCGCCCAGCGCCCATGCCCCTCGCCCCAGGCGGCCTGCTGCAGCTCACCCCAGAGGGGCTTTACTGCGCGGCGGCTGGTGCCTGGATTGATCCCTGGCGGCCAGTCCCCAGGGCCCTGATTACCCATGCCCATTCGGACCATGCCCGTCCCGGATGTGGGGAGTACTGGGCCGTGGCCTCCAGTGAGGGAATCCTGCGGGAGCGGCTCGGAGCAGAGATCAACCTGCTGCCGGTGGGCTACGGCGACCTGAACCGCATTGGCGAGGCCAGGGTCTCCTTTCACTCCGCCGGTCACGTGCTGGGATCGGCCCAGATCCGCCTGGAGGCCGCCGGGGAGAGTTGGCTGGTCAGCGGTGACTACAAGCGCTGCCATGACCCCAGCTGCGCACCGTTTGAAACGGTGCAGGCCGACGTCTTCATCAGCGAAGCGACCTTCGGCTTGCCGATCTACCGCTGGGAGAGTGGGGCGGAGGTGGCCCGTCAAATCCTGGCCTGGTGGCGAGCTGCGCCAGACAAGCCATCGGTGCTTTTCTCCTATGCCTTTGGCAAGGCGCAGCGGGTCCTGGCGGAGCTGCATCAACTCGGAATCGAGGACACAGTGCTGCTGCACGGCGCCGTCGATCGACTGATGGGGCCCTATCGCGAAGCGGGGATCGCCATGCCCCCCACGATGCCTCTCTCCGCGTTACCCAAGGATGAGTCGCTGGCGGGTCGCCTGGTGATTGCGCCTCCCGCGGCCCATCGCAGCCGAGGGATGAGCCGACTGGCGAAGGCACAAAACGGCTTTGTGAGCGGCTGGATGGCGGTGCGGGGAGCCCGCCGCCGGCGCGGTTACGGCCGCGGTTTCGTCATGAGCGATCACGCCGATTGGACGGGGTTGCTTCGAACCGTGCGGGAGAGCCAAGCCCAGCAGGTGTACGTGACCCATGGCCAAAGCGCCGTGCTCTCCAGATATCTGAAGGAGGAGGAGGGCATCAACGCTGAACCCCTCGAGGGGGCCTTTGAAGCCGAACGGTTCGATGAGGAGGAGGCGCCATGAAGGCCTTCTCCCAGCTCTTTGCCGAACTCGATGGCACCAGCAGCACCACGGCCAAGTTGGAGGCGCTCGAGGCCTACTTCCGCAGCGCGCCCCCTGCCGATGCCGCCTGGGCCCTGGCCCTACTGCTGGGAAAACGCCGCAAACGCCTGATCAGTGGTCGGCGCTTGCGGGAGATCTGTCTCAACGCCCTCTCGCTTCCCGACTGGTTGTTTGAAGCCTGCAGCAACCAGGTGGGGGATTCCGCTGAGACGGTCTCGCTTCTGTGGAGTCAGCAGCAGTCAGACCCGGTGGAGCGAAGCCCAGAGCGAAGCCTGAGTGACTGGATGGTGCAGGTCTTGCCAGAACTCGCAGCAGCCGAGGGGGAGCAGCAGGAGGCCGCGGTGATTCGCTGCTGGCAGAGCCTGCCTAACGCAGAGCTCTTGCTGATCAACAAGTTGCTGAGCGGCGGCTTTCGCGTCGGGGTGTCCACGGGACTGGTGACCCGGGGCGTGGCACGGAGCGCCGATCTCGATGAAGCCTTAATTGCCCATCGCTTGATGGGTGGCTTTGCTCCATCCGCAGAGACCTTTGCAGCTCTGACGGCATCGGCCACTGATGGCGATGCGCTGGCGGCCCGTCCTTTTCCGTTTTTTCTCGCCAGCCCGATCGAGCTCGAACAGATCCAGCAGACACCAGCTGATCACTGGCAAGTGGAGTGGAAATGGGATGGGATCCGCGGTCAGCTGATTCACCGCAGTGGTGGCTGCAGCCTCTGGAGCCGCGGAGAAGACCTCATCAATGAGGCCTTCCCAGAGCTGATCAGCCTCGCTGAGTCGCTGCCGCAGGGGACGGTGCTCGATGGGGAAGTCCTGATCTGGCAGGCAAACGCCGAAACCCCTGAGACGTTTGCCACCCTGCAGCGGCGGCTCGGGCGCAAGGCCCCCAGCCGAGCGCTGCAAAAGCAGTGTCCAGCAGCCTTCATGGCCTATGACCTCTTGGAGGTGGAGGGAAGCGATCGACGCCAGATTCCACTGCAGGAGCGCCGTCGCCAGTTGGAAGCACTCGTCAAGGACTGGAGCGAAGCCGACAGCGAGGGGGCCTCACGTCTACGCCTCTCCGAGACACCAGTCCTGACGGCTTGGAGTGAACTCGAGAGTCTGCGGGAGCAAGCGCGGGAGAAGGGAGCCGAAGGCTTGATGCTCAAGGCCAAGCCGTCCCCCTATTTGGTTGGCCGCAAACGGGGCCATTGGTGGAAACACAAGCTCGAGCCCTTTCACCTCGATGCGGTCCTGCTCTACGCCCAGTCCGGTAGCGGTCGCCGGGCCAACCTCTACACCGACTACAGCTTTGGGCTCTGGAACGACGACGGCGAGTTGGTGACCTTCGCCAAGGCCTACTCCGGACTCGACGATGGGGAAATTCGCCAGTTGGACCGCTGGATCAGGGCCCACACCACTGACCGGTTTGGTCCAGTGCGCGCCGTGGAGCCGACGCTGGTGTTCGAAGTGGCCTTTGAAGGCCTCCAGCCTTCCAAACGACACAAGTGCGGCCTGGCGGTTCGCTTCCCGCGGATCAGCCGCTGGCGGCAGGACAAACCCGCCGCAGAAGCCGACAGCGTCGCCACGGCCCTGGCCCTGATGGAGGGGCGATGAGCGCAACGCTGCAGCCGATTCAGGACTGGTTTCGCGGCCAAGGCTGGACGCCGATGGCCTTTCAAGAGGAGGTCTGGCGGGCCTACCTGGAGGGGCAAAGCGGACTGCTGCAGGTGCCCACTGGCTCAGGCAAGACCTACGCAGCCGTGATGGGTCCCATTGCCGAGATGCTCGAGCGAGGAGGGAAGGGGCTGCGGTTGCTCGTGATCACGCCCCTGCGCGCGCTGTCACGGGACTTGGCCCTGGCGATCGAGCAACCGATCGAGGCGATGGGCTGGCCGCTGCGGGTGGGGATTCGCAATGGCGACACCAGCACCTACGAACGCAGTAAGCAGCTGCGCACCCCCCCTGAAATCCTGATTACGACGCCGGAATCCCTAAGCGTCCTGCTGGCCAACCCGAAGGCACCACTTCTCTTTGAGGGGCTGCAGGCGGTGGTGGTTGACGAGTGGCACGAGCTCATGGGCAGCAAACGGGGGAGCCAGTGCGAGCTCTGCCTGAGCTGGCTCAGGCGCCACCGGCCCAGCCTGCGCACCTGGGCGATCAGCGCAACGATCGGCAACCTGGAGGAGGCGGCACGGGCGGCCCTTGGCGCAGAAGCGGCCAAGCCCCTGATCGTGACGGCACCGCTCCAACGGGAGACGGCCATCCGCAGCCTGTTGCCTGAGCAGATCGATGGGTTCCCTTGGGGAGGGCACCTCGGACTGCGGATGTACGAGGAATTGATTGCCGGGCTGGATCCGGCCATCAGCACCCTGCTGTTCACCAACACCCGCAACCAGGCGGAGCGCTGGCATCAATGTCTGCGCTTTGCCTGCCCGGAGATGGAGGACGCCCTGGCACTCCACCACAGCGCCATCGATCGAACGGAGCGCGAGGCGATCGAGGCGGCGGTCAAGGCCGGTGATCTGCGTTGGGTGGTCTGCACCAGCTCCCTGGACCTCGGCGTGGACTTCCAGCCGGTGGAACGGGTCGTGCAAATCGGCAGTGCCAAGAATCTTGCCCGCTTACTGCAGCGAGCTGGCCGCAGCGCCCACTGCCCAGGGGGCACCTCTCAGGTGCTGTTCATGCCCACCAATGCCCTGGAGTTACTCGAGGTCTCGGCCATGCGGCGGGGACTGGCCGATGGCTTGGTGGAGCACCGCAAACCACCGGAGCTCCCCCTCGATGTCCTGCTTCAGCACCTGGTCACCCTGGCCTGCGGCCCGGGGTTTGCACCGTCCCAGGAGCTGGAGACGGTCCGCACGAGCTGGAGCTTTCGCCGCCTCAGCGAGAGCCAGTGGCAGTGGTGCCTGGACTTTCTTGAGCACGGGGGCCAATGCCTTGGGGCCTACCCCCGCTATCGCAAGTTGGTGCGCTGTCAGCCCGGCAGTGACGAGCCAGCCGAAGACGCTCAGCCCTATCGCTACCGGGTGCTGGACAAGACCATTGCCCGCCACCACCGCTTCAACATCGGCACGATCACCGCGGATCGTTCCGTCACGGTGCGCTTTGTGCGCGGGGCCGTTATCGGCCATGTGGAGGAGGCCTTCATCGGACGGCTGAAGCCAGGGGATGTCTTTTTCTTTGCCGGCCGTCAGTTGGAGTTCGTGCGGCTGCGGGAGATGACAGCCCAGGTCAAAGCCACCAGCCGCAAGAGCTCGACTGTTCCGGCCTGGGCCGGGGGACAGATGGCTCTCTCCGATCTGCTCAGCCAACACCTACGCGACGAGGTCGATCGCTGCGCCCAAGGCCTCAGCGATGAGGGGGAGCTGGACACACCGGAATTGCGGGCACTCCAACCGTTGCTACAGCGCCAAGCCGACCTCTCCCGTATCCCCAGGCGTGAGCAGATCCTGCTGGAGGTCTGCTCCAGCCGCGAAGGAAATCACCTGTTCGTCTTTCCCTTTGAAGGGCGGTTTGTCCATGAAGGCATCGGGTTCCTCTGGGCCTGGCGCTTGGCGCGCTACCGGCCCAGCACGATCACGGTCTCGATCAACGACTACGGCTTTGAACTCCTGGCCCCCAAGCGCTACCCCTTTGATGAATTGATTGAGCTCCATGGCGATGAGCTCTTCGACGTGGAGAACCTCGATGACGACCTCGAGCAGGCCCTGAACTTTTCAGAACTCTGCCGCCGTCGCTTTCGCTCGATCGCCCAGGTCAGCGGCTTGGTCACCCAGGCCATGCCCGGGCAGAACAAAACCGGCGGCCAACTGCAGATCAGTGCTGCCCTGCTCTTTGACGTGTTCCAAAAGCACGAACCCAGTCACCTACTGCTCGAGCAGGCACGACAGGAAGTGCTCGAGGAACAACTGGAAACCCAACGTCTGCGCGCGGCCCTGGGGCGCATGGCCTCCAGTGAATGGCTGATGGAGCGCACCCAACGTCCCGGTCCTCTGGCCTTCCCGTTACTCGTAGAGAGGCTCAACAACCGACTGAGCAATGAGTCCGTTCTCGATCGCGTGCAGCGATTGATTGCCGAAGCCACCAAAGCCGAACGCTGAAGGCGAGCTCAGTAGCCGTAGCGCAGACGCCGCACTTCCACTTCCAGGCGGTACATCTCACGCCGCGCCTTGCACGCCAGGCTGGGGCCTTGTTCCAGGGCCTCCTGGTAGCGGTAGATCGCCTGGATGTAGGTCTGCTCCAAATCGCGGAGCTGGCCATCGCCAATCACCCGTTTGCGCACCATCCCCTTCCAACCAAACAGCAACGCCGAGTCCCTTCGGACCCACCCTCCGGCTCTAGCAAGAGTTGAAAAAACCGGCTGCAGAGGGCTCACGCGGAATTGAGCATCAGAACTCATTGCCCAAGACCGGGGCCGGAGCAATAACAAGGCTGGTACGCGAGGTCGCGCATGTCGGTGTCACGCAATCGATCAGCCGCCCGCCACAGACTCGAGCAGCAGGTCAAAGCAGAGGCCCTGTCTTTTGTCGATGGCTTTCAACCACTGAGCCCCAGACCGTGCGACGCGGCCATGGCCCGCCCTCAAACTGTCCAGCACGGGGTGCGGCGCTGGTGGTCACAGCTGGTGCGTTGGTGGAAGGGGCTGAAAGAGCGGTTCGTGCCGGCCTGATCACCATTGAGGAGGGACCTCACTCCAGCCCTGTCGCAAGAGGTTCTGCCAGAGGCGAACAGCGTTGTAGCGGAGCATTCGGCTGTTGTGGAACGCCTGGATCTGGCCGTCACTGGCCAGGTCGGCGTTGACCACTTCGCACCACTGGGCGTGGGCCGTGGGATCAATCGTGGTGATGCGAACGACCTTGCTGCCGCAGGCCGAGCGCAACCAACCTGAACCGGGCCGGCCCTGACGCTTTTGATCGCGTTTCTCCTGAGCTGCCACCACCACGACACACTCCTCTGGCCATTCAAGCGAGATCAATCCTCTAGGTGGTTACACCGATGGTGCAGGCCAAGGCGGGACGCTTGGATGCGCTCACGCAGAGACAAGACCCAAGCCCCCTGCTCTGGGGGCTTTTTTTATAGGGACGTCTGGGCTCTGGGAGCCGGGAAAGCGCCATAGCGCCGACACAACTTCGCCACCAGCACCTCCCTGGGGTCCTGGGAGTCCAGCTCCCCTTGGTTGATCTTGAACCGTGCGAGGTTCTCCGCGACTCCAGGAAGCGAATCGCGAACGCAGTAGGCCGTGACCGAAGGGAGCTGTTGGCGTTCACCCTTCGGCCCCTCGACGATGGGAGCGAAACGGGCAACGCGATAGAGAACGCCGTGCTCCCGCTCACTGTCCAGTAAGGCCTCGGCAGCAGCCAGTCGGGCCTGGTCCCCCTCGAGATCCTTCTGCCAGAAATCAACCGGGATGCCGTCGCGTTCGTTGAAGTCGACGTTCTTCTTGGCCCAGGCGATCTCGGCCTTGAGCGACTCCAGGTTGACCCGCTGCGCGATGCGGCGGTCCTCCAGCTGCACCGCCCCCTCCTCCACCAGGAGGCGTTGACCGGAGCTGGTCCTCACGGACACATCCTGACTGTCCTCACTGCTCTGGCAGCCCGCCAACAGCAGCGCCAACACCAGCAGCAGGCGCATGGGGCCCCATCCATCGCCTTTCTCTTGTAGCCGCTCTCATGAAGATTGAGCGGGAATCAGAACGGACGGTCGCAAACCCTCCATGCTGAGGTGATGAGCCCCATGCACTGTCCCCTCTGCATCGGCCTGGCCGTTCTCTCGATTGGCCGCGCCGCAGCCCATCTCAGTGGGCTATGGCTCATGCTCAGGGAATCGGATGCAGGCGCATGCGCACCCTCAACTGGGCTGACTTTGACCGTGCTCTAGAGAGAGCCCTGACGCGGTTTAAGTCGTCCAGGTTTTCTGGGGTCTATGGGGTCCCCCGCGGTGGACTGGTTCTCGCGGTCTGCCTGAGCCATCGCCTTGGTATTCCGCTGCTCGAACAGCCTCAGGCGGGTTGTCTTGTGGTCGACGACATCTATGAGACCGGGCAGACCGTTGAGCCGTTTCGCGAGCGCTCGGACATCACCACAGTCGTCTGGATCAGCAAGGTCCCTCCGCTGTGGTGGCAAGCCCTCGAGATCCAGCCAGGCCATGAATGGGTGCTCTTCCCCTGGGAGAACGCCGCGGCGGCCAATGCGGATGAACTGCAATACCGCGCCTCCCGCACCAATGGCTAAACCAACGCTCTATTTGGCCTCCCCCTACGGCTTCTCCAGCCACTGGAGGTCCAGACTGCTGCCCGATTTTGTCGAGGCCCTGGAGCACCTTGGACTCGAGGTCTGGGAGCCGTTCTCCCGCAACGGGCAAGTGGACCTGGCCCAACCTGGCTGGGCCTGGCGGGTTGCCCAGGCCGATCTCCAGGACGTACGCGACGCCGACGCCCTCCTCGCCATCGTCAATGGAACGCCTCCAGACGAGGGGGTGATGCTTGAACTGGGCGCAGCGATTGCCCTCGGAAAACCCGTCTTCCTTTATCGCGATGACTTCCGCCGCTGCAGCGATTCAGAGGACTATCCCCTGAATCTGATGGTCTTTAGCGGCTTGCCCCAACAGGGCTGGCAAAACTGGCTCTACGGATCGATCGAAGAACTCCAGGCCCCCGGAAAAGCCTTGGTGCAATGGCTCAATGTCTGGAGGTCAAGCGAGATCTAGGGACTCGCCTGAGGCTTTGGCGCGTTGGGCGGCACGCATCGCGACTTCCACAGGAACGGTTCCGTCTGAGGTGCCCTTGGCTTCGCGACTGCTGAGTTGCAGGACCATTTGACGACGCTGCTCGGGGCTGAGCTTTAAGAGGTCGGCGAGGACTTCAGGGTCAATCCGTCCCAGTCGCTCCCGATCCAGCCCATCCATCGGCACCGTCCAATACAAGAGAGGTCCTCATAAACGGAAAAGCAAAGGGAAGAACTGCTTTTTCGGCACGCGTCAGCTCACCCAAACAGAGCGCGAGAATGCAGCCCATGAACAACCAGCGCCCCCTCTCGGCTCTCTTTTTGGCCCTGGTGATTGCCGTGGTGCCCCTCTCGGCGGCCCTGCTGATCCACGGTCACGCCAACTTTCAAGCGGTCTTTCACAATGCATTCGGGTGAATCCCTGGTGGATTCAGACCAGAACTGCCATTCGTCGCTAGCAACCGGATAGAGCTGGTGGCCTCAGATGTTCTTCTACGAGCTGAACGTCAATCTGCCCCACAGAATTCTGACCGTTCCTCTTCAAGCGGAGAGCCAAGAGCAGGCCTGGCATCTCAGCCGCGATCTCTTTCCGGATCACGACCTCCAGTTGGTGCCCAGACGCGGGGACTCCGATCCGGACGTCTGGGCGATTTAAACGGAGTCCGCTCAGGACTTCTCTAGACGGCGCACGATCCAGGCCATCGCACCCAGGGAGCCAGCCAGGGCCAGTAGCAACGCAATCGTCATGGGTGGAGCCAGCAGTGGCACTGATTATGTCGGCCTGGTGTTCGTCTACGGCACCCTCAAGCGAGGCGAGCGCTATCACGAAGAACTAGGCGGGGCCATCTTTGAAGGGAGTGCAGAGCTGAGGGGACTAGAGCTCTACAACCTTGGGCCCTTTCCAATGGCAATCAGCAATGCCCAAGCCCAGACCCCAGTGCGCGGGGAGATCTACAGAGTCACCACGCAGCAACTCCAGGCACTGGATCGCTTCGAGGGGGCGCCTCGGCTCTATCAGCGCGAGCTGCGCTCGTTACTGGATGGTCGGAGAGCCTGGGTGTATCTCGGGAGTCCCCAGCAAGTGAGGTTTGTGCAAGCCATTCCCAGCGGGAGCTGGAGCGAGTCAGACCGCCACCAACAAGCATCCCGGCGGGGGCATGGCCATGGACCTGGAAACAACGGTTCAAGGTGACCGCGGCTTCTACGCTCAGGCCGGTTTCCTGCTGACCCATGGCCCTCACCCTGTTCGGCGGCGCCCGCAGCCGTGCCTCCATGCCTCGCTGGTACCTCGAGGAGAAGGGGATCCCCTACACCTGGCAACTGCTGGATATGGAAGCCGGGGAGCACCGCCAAGAACCGTTCACGGCCATTAACCCCTTCGCCAAGGTGCCGGCGTTGGTGGATGAGGATCCAGCTCTCCCCTCGGGCCGTCTGCAACTGTTTGAAAGCGGCGCGATCCTGCTCTATCTGGCAGAGCGCTTCGGTGGGGAGTGCCAAACCGCAGCAGAGCGTGGCTTGGCGCAGCAGTGGGTGCTGTTTGCCAATGCGACGCTGGCTACCGCCCTCTTTGTCCCCTCCAACCGCGAGCGGGAATTCCCCCGCCTGATGGACGTGCTGGATCGCAAGCTGGCAGAGGGTCCGCTGATGGGCGACGACTGGGGAGTCGCCGACTGCGCGGTGAACGCCTACCTGGCCTACCTACCAATCTTCTTTCCGCAAATTGACCTGAGCCCCTACCCCCACGTTCAGGCGACCATCGCAGCGACTCAACAACGGCCCGCCTACCAACGGGGCATGGGTCAGCGTTGAGCCAGCACGAAACCCTGATCTGGGGCGACAGCCGATTGGAGTTGCTGCCCCAGCGTGCGGCCTGGGATCCCGAACGACGGGCCCTGCTGATCGCTGATCTGCACCTTGGGAAGGCCGAGAGTTTCCAGGTTCAGGGCATCCCCTTACCCAGTGATGGGGACCAGGGGAACCTCAATCGGCTGCTGGAGCTCAGTTCAACGCTGGGAGCCCTGCAGGTGCTCGTCCTTGGTGACCTGATCCATAGTCGTCTTGGCCTGACCAGCGAACTCCAGCAAAAGCTCTCAGCTCTCCCCGAACTGATGGGCTGCGAACTGCTCCTGGTCGGCGGAAACCATGATCGCGGAGCCGTCTTCCCCTCCCTTCGGGCGCAACCCTCACTTCAACTTGGGTCCTGGTGGCTCAGCCATGAACCGGAACGACCGCCAGCAGAGGGACTGCTGAACATCTGCGGCCATCTCCATCCCGTGGCGCTCCTGGGGCAGGGCTCCGATCGCATGCGACTGCCCTGTTTTGGCCTCGACCAGATCAATCATCGGCTGCTGCTGCCGGCCTTCGGGGATCTCACCGGAGGACATCCCGCCCCAGCCGGACTGGAGCGTTGGGTGATCGCCGAGGACCAGGTGCTGAAGCTGCCGGCCTAGTCCCAAGCTTTCCCTAGATTTCTCCTCTCTGGCTCCCTTCATCTGGACTCCGCCGCAGCGCCTCCGTCCAAACCGAAGCGCCCCCACTGGCGACGCAAGCGCTGGATCCCCATCTGGCTTCCAGCCGGGCTCTTTGCGTTTCTGGTGGCCATCGCCCCCCCTTTGCCAGAAGGCGAGCCAACCAAGACGGTATCCTCGCGCTTGATCCCGGCCGGCAGCCAGAGCGAACCCTTTCGCTATCTGCCTGACGAGGACGTCTACGCCCTCGATTTCGACCCGCGCAAAGTCCGCATTGGCCTGCTCGAAGGCTGGGACCGGGAGCAGGAGGCCTTCAGCGACCCCTCTGCACTGGCCTATTTCTCAGGGCCGATGTACGAGCGTCACGTCAACAGCCTTGGCCGGGAGATCACCGTTCCCCTCGGGGACCTGAAGTTGGGAGATCAGATCTGGCGAGGCAGAAACCGGACCGCGGCACGCCAACGGGCGTTTGTCGGAATACGGCATGACGGTGGGGCCGATTTTGGCTTCGGCGAACTCACGCCAGAGCGGGCGGCTCGTTACGACACCTTCATCGGCGGACTGCACAGCCTTTACAACGATCTCCTGGATCCCCCACCGGACTACCGCGGGGCCTACAGCGTCTCCATGGGGCAGCAGATCCGCTACTACCTCCCCCGCATCCGGATGGTGATCGGCCTGCGGGGCGATGGTCGGCTGGAGGTGCTGATGAGCCGAGATGGCCTCACCCTGGAGCAAACCAAAAGCCTGGCGCGCCAGCGCGGTTTTAAGGCTGCCTACCTCCCCGATCACGCCTCAAAGAGCCGCCTGATTATTCCCGGGGTCAAGGGATTCAGCGAGGCGGATGCGAACTGGATCAGTGGAGGAGCCACCAGCTTTGTCCACGTCCCCTACCTGCTGCGCCTGAGCCCCCGAGCCATACCCCTACGGGGAAATCTGCTCGCCAGCCTGACGCCCCGGCTTGGGCAACGGGATTGCAGCAACCCACTGCAGTGCAGCCAGAGCTTTGGAGCGCAGCTCGCCGATCGGGCCCTGGCCGGGTTGAACCGCCTGATGGAACAAGGCGTCGAACCAGTGGCGCGCCTGATCTGGTCGCCCGCGCCTCTGGCGCAACCCCTCGGGGATAGCAAGCGAGCACCCCTGCGGGAACCTCCGATCACGGCAGACCCCTTGGCCCTGCGCGAACTGCAGGAGAACGCCGCCAACAGCCAACTGGGCAACGAGCTCACCCCCGCGGCCCCCGACCTTCCACCGCCCTTGGTGTTGCTGGAGGGCCAGTCCCTGCCGCAGGAACCGGAGTTTGTGGACGGAGATTTTGATGCTCTCTCCCCAGCCGAAGCGATGCCACCGGGGGAGATGCCGATTGGTGCACCGCCCCCGCCGCCGCTCCTCCCGCCACGGCCGCTGCCACCGATCAATGGAGCCAGCAAGCTGCCTTTGGTTCCGCCCCCGCCGCTTTAGGGGGTCAGGCCGAAGCCAGCGCCCGCACCACATCGCCGCGGGTCAGCACCCCCAGCGGACGCTTCTGCTCGTCGAGGACAAACAGCCGTTGGGTGCCTTTCTCATGCAGCAGGCGTGCCGCCTCAGGGAGCAGGGTGTCCGCGCTGCAGGTGTGGGGGTTCTGGCTCATCACCTCGCCAACGCTATTGCCCAACACCTGATGCACCTGCTTATCCCACTGCAGTGGGTTGCGCAGATAGATCACCGCATCCAGCAGCATCACGTAGGGGCCCGCATCAAAGCCGCTCTCGCGCACCATCAGGTCCTGCTCCGTCAGTTCGCCGAGCAGGGCGCCGTTGCCATCCACGACGGGCAAGCCACTGATGTGGTGGTCGCTCATCAGTTGCACCGCCTTCTGAAGTGGTGTCTCGCTGGTGACGCTGCTGACGGGCGTGGTCATCACTTCGGAGACCCGGCGTTCAACGACCATGACTGCGCTGCGGATGCCGCCATTGTGGCCGCTCCGTCAGGCGAAAGAATGAACCGCAACGCTTGGTCGGAAAGCCATGCCGCACCCACCCCTCAGCCGCCGGCTCGCTGATGGTCTGACCATCGGTCGCGCCGCCATCGGCCTGCCCTTGATCCTGGCCCTGAGCCAGGGCAACGGCTGGTTGGCCTGGTGGCTACTGCTTTTAGGGGGCCTCAGCGATGCTGCCGACGGCTGGCTAGCCCGAAGGGCAGGGGGCGGGTCAGTTTGGGGGGCACGGCTTGACCCCTTAACCGACAAGATCCTGATATTGGCCCCGCTGCTCTGGCTCGGTGCCGCCGGCGCCCTGCCGCTCTGGGCCATCTGGCTGCTGCTGGCCCGTGAACTATTGATCTCCGGCTGGCGTGCGGGACAAGGCAGCGGTGGCCCGGCCTCCTGGGGAGGCAAGGCCAAGACAATCCTGCAGTTCGCTGCTCTGCTGCTCTTGCTCTGGCCCGGCGGCGGAGACGAGCTGCTGAACAGCCTCGGGTTCTGGCTGTTCTGGCCCTCGCTCGTGCTCGCCCTGAGCTCAGCCTGGGGCTACGTCAAAGCGCCAGCAGCTGATCGTCTGAGCTGAAGTCCGGGCTGGTCGGCATGCGCTTGGCGTAGTCATTGCTGTAGCTATCGGCGAGGGAGCGCTCGACGTCGTATTGCGGCGTCCAAGCCAGCTCGCGCTGCACCCGGTGGATGTCAGTCAGGAAGTGAGCCATGCGCAGGGGGAAGGCCTTGCGGGCCTTTTTGTCGAGACTGCCGGGATCAAAGCTGCGGATCTCGACCGAGGCCGGGTCCTTGCCGCAGGCCCGAGCGGCGGCGGCCACCAGTCCACGGAAACTGATGCCCTGGGCGCTGGAGCAGTTGTAGATCCGATTCGTCGCCGCATCGACCCCGATGCTCAGGGCCATCGCCGTCGCCAGGTCATTGACATGACCCAGCTGGGTGATGGTGCTGCCATCACCGGGTAGGGGGACGGGCCGTCCATGAACAATCCGATCGAAGAACCAGCTCTCGACGGGGTTGTAGTTGCCGGCGCCAACGATGTAAGTGGGCCGGAAGCTGGTGAAGGGGATCTTCTCTGCCGTCAGCCAGGCCTCGGTGTCGAGCTTGCCGCTGTGGCGGCTCTCGGGATCGGTCGGGGAGGTCTCCGTCAGCGGCCACAACTCGCTGTCGGCGTAGACGCCGGCGGAGCTGACGTAGACAAAGCGATGGGTCGGGGCTCCCGTCACCTCCACCACGGAGCGACTATCGGCAACGGTGCGCCCGGAGCTGTCGACGATCACATCGAATTGACGACCGGCCAGAGCCGAGAGCCCCTCAGCTGTGCTGCGGTCCCCGCGGAGGTGCTCGACACCAGCGGGGACGGGGTTCTTGCCGCGGGTGAACAGGGTCAAGGCATGACCGGCGTCCTGCAGCTGTTGCACCAGGGGACGCCCAACGAAGCGGGTCCCGCCCATCACCAGGATCTTCATCGCAGCCGTCTGACGTTCCACCCATTCAAAACGCTGGGCACTCGACTGAAGGCAGCAGCAGACTGAGGGTTCTCACGGGCAGGTGCCATGGGGCGATTCAGCGAGGTCCTGCGTTCCCTCAACAACCTCAAACTGCTGGCGGCCGTAGGCCGCAGCGGCGGTGAACTGAGCAACATCGCCGATCTGGTGGACAACTTCCTCGGAAGCCCCCAGATGGACGACTGCATCCGCCGCTTCCGCGAACTCCCCGGTGGGGCCGCGCTGATGGATGGACGCTTCCCGCCCCTGCAACCGCCCATCGATCGACTGGAAAAGCTCCCTTCCGGAACCCTCGGGCGTGAGTACGCCCGCCTGATCCTCAAGCTGGGCTATGACCCGGAGTTCTTCCGTCCCCGGCCGATCGAAAGCGACGGGCAGTGGCTGACCCAGCGCATTGCCACCACCCACGACGTCCATCACGTCATCAGCGGCTTCGGCACCGAACGGGCCGGTGAGACCGGCGTCTTGGCCATCACCGCCGCGCAGATCGGCTTTCCTGCCTACGTCCTGCTCACCAGCGCCAGCCAACTGGCGAACTTCCGCCTGAAACTCGAGGAGTTCGAGAGCATCAGCCGCGCCACCGCCCACGGCTATGCCATCGCGCGCCAGGCCCACTGCCTGGCCATCGCCCGCTGGGAAGAGGGCTGGGAGAAGCCAATCAGCCAATGGCGCCAGGAGCTGGGGATCGTGGATCCGGCTGATGGCGAGCCCTACGGACTAGCCCAGCAGCTCTCTGAGCCATGAAGTGGCCCCAGCAGTGGACCGCCCAGTCGCCCGTCCTGGGTCTCAGCCGGGGCTATCGCCACTTCCGCGTCCTGGGTGAGAGAGGCAAAGGGAAAGACCGACGGCTGGAGCTTGAGGCTGTGCTGGAGCGGAGCGTCCGCCTGGTCGTTCCACTGCAGCAATTGCGGGATCGCAGCCTCTGGCAGCCTGGCTGGCAGTCTTTGAGCCGACCGGCCTCCATGCAGATCATCCCCGCCATCGACCTGCTGGATGGCCATTGCGTTCGGCTGCATCAGGGTGATTACGGCCAGGTCACACGCTTCAACGATGACCCGGTGGCCCAAGCACTCGACTGGCAACGGCAGGGGGCAGAGCGCCTGCACCTGGTGGATCTCGATGGCGCCAAGACCGGTCAACCGGTGAATGACCAGGCAGTCAAAGCAATCACCTCGGCCCTTTCCATCCCGGTGCAACTGGGCGGTGGGGTCCGCAGCGCCGAACGGGCTGAGGAACTGCTGCAATGCGGTCTCGATCGCGTGATCCTCGGCACCGTCGCCATCGAGAAGCCCGAGCTCGTGAAGGAGCTCGCCGGCCGCCACCCGGGAAAGGTCGTGGTCGGAATCGACGCTAAGGATGGTCTGGTGGCCACCCGCGGATGGGTCGAAACCAGCACCGTTCAAGCCACGGAACTGGCCAAAAGCTTTGAGGGCAGCGGCGTTGCCGCGATCATCAGCACTGACATCGCCACCGATGGCACCCTGGCCGGTCCCAACATCGAAGCCCTGCGCGCCATGGCGGAGGCCAGCAGTATTCCGGTGATCGCCTCCGGCGGCATTGGCACCCTCGAGGACATCCTCTCGTTGCTCTCCATTGCACCGCTTGGGGTCAGCGGTGTGATCGTCGGGCGAGCCCTCTATGACGGCGCGGTCGATCTAGCGGAAGCACTCCAGGCCATAGGACCTGAGCGCCTCCAGGACGCACTCAATCCGCCTACGGGTTCTATAACGGTGTAAGAGACCTATCTGGGTCGTGGCTGCTTCTCCAGCACCCAACAACGCACAAACAAGCGGGACCCACGGGGTGGATCACGCCTATTTGCGCTGCAAAGACCTGGGGATGCGGCTTTCGCGCCAGCGGCGGATGGTCCTTGAACTGCTCTGGGATGAGCGGGATCACCTCAGCGCCCGCGACATCTTCGAGCGCTTGAATGCCAAGGGCCGCAACATCGGCCACACCTCGGTCTACCAAAACCTCGAGGCGCTGCAGAGCGCAGGGGTGATCGAATGCCTTGATCGCGCCAACGGTCGCCTCTGCGGCTACCGCAGCGATCCCCACAGCCACATCACTTGTCTGGACTCAGGCTCGATTCAGGACCTGGATGTGGAACTACCAGCCGATCTGCTGGATCGCATTGAAGAGCAAACCGGATATCGCATCGAGAGCTACACCCTCAATCTCAGCGGTCGCCGGCGTTAATCCAGCCAAAGCCTTGAGCAGGACTGGAAACTCCTTCAATCCCCGTTAACTTGAACCGCAATAAGGCTCAACGCTGATCCGTGCCTGAGGCGAAGGACGCCCCACCAATCCTGATCCTTGCTGAGCCCCTGATACAGGCTGGGCTGGAGCGGTTGCTGGAGGATTCCTTCCAGCTGAAGACGGCTGCCTCGCCGGAGACCGGGCGCGTCGCGCTGGTGGTCTGGAGCGTCAGCGCTGGAATGCCCGCTGCCACGTTGGAGCGGGAATTGATGCAGCTGCGGGAACGCTGGCAACCGGCACCGCTGCTCCTGCTCCTGCCTGCGGAGACCAATCTTCCGAGCAGCTGGCTGTTGCAGCTGGAGGCCGAAGGTCTGCTGCAACAAGCGGCCCCCCAGGAGATCCGCTCCGCCATCGAGACCCTGCTCGCAGGCGGTCGGGTGGTGGAACTCCGACCACTCCATGGCGTTCAGATCCCCCACGAGAACCGCGAAGTCCTTGGACTTGGACAGTGGCTTCTACGGAGTGGACTGGCCCAGATCGAGGCGGAAACGCTCCGCTGTCAGCGCTGGCTTGACCTCCAGCCCGTTGGCTTGAACGCCCTACTGCTCGCTGGGCGACTACGGGAACTGAGCCTTGCCAAGCGGTTACTGCTTTGGCTCTGGGGGCCCGTCAGCATGGCCTTCCCCGCCGAAGCCCCACTCCAGCGCCCTGAGCCCCAGGCCGTTGTGGGGATCACCCTGAGGGAGCGCACAGCGATCGGTGTCTGGGACGCGATCCAGGAGCGGCTGATCGCGGCCGCCTCAGCGGGTCTCAGCAATCAGAGCGGGCAGCTCATGGCCCTGGAGGGGCTGAACCCTGACCACCGCCGTGACCTATTGCTGGCCCTGCTGGCCCAGTTCGATCTGCTGATCACCCGCTTCCGCCATGAGCAGCTGCGCGGTGAGGCCCTTGAAAGCCGTTGGCTCGGTCAGCAACCGGAGCTGCGACGTCTGTCCCTTCGCTCCATGGCGGGTGAATACGTTCAGCTCCCCCTGGAGGGTGGGCTGCTGCCCGTTGCCAAGAGCCTGAGCGAAGCCAGTGACCTGTCCGCCGTGGATCCAGAGCTCCCCAGCGCCCTGCCAATGCTCGCAGCCCTGATCACCGCCCAGCCGATCCTGGTGGATGGTCGCCTGCTAGCCCCGGATGAGCCGCAGGCCCTGCTCCATCTCGAGGCCCTGATCAGCAACTGGCTGATCCGCAGCGCTGAACTGATCAGCGCAGAAATCCTGGCCAGCTGCAGTGCCTGGCCCGACCTACGCCGCTACCTCCTACGCAGTGATCTGCTCCCCACCCGCAACCTGGAACGACTGCGCAACCAGCTCAATTCACAACAGCGCTGGGATGCCCTCTTTGAGCGGCCCGTGCAGCTCTACGAAAGCCGCCGCCTGCTCTATGGCCTCCAACAGGGGGCGATCGTTCCCATCGAGCAGATGGAACCCCGCGACCGCGAGCTGCAACAGCTCAGCTGGGGCCAGCAACTGATCACCCTGGTGCTGGAAGGCCGAGATGCCCTTGCCCCGCAGGTGCAATCGCTGTTCAAACGTCTCGGGGACCTGCTGGTGGTCGTGCTCACCCAGGTGATTGGCCGGGCCATTGGTCTGGTCGGTCGCGGCATCCTGCAGGGCATGGGACGCAGCGTCGGCCGCGGCTGAAGGCCACAATGGCCTGAGCTTTCCCTGCATTGATGCCCCGCACCTTGGCCCGGCTGCTGAAGCCCCTCGCAGCGCTGGCCCTCGGCTTGATTCTGGTGCTTGGACTTGCTGCACCAACCCAGGCCGCCCGGGACACCAACAGCTACGACGGCAACATCTATGCGCTCTATGCCGGCAACGGCTCCCTCGTGCCGCCGCGGACAACGCTCTCGCAGGCCCTCGATGAGCACCGGGCGATCGTGCTGGGCTTCTTCCTCGATGACAGCGCCGCGAGCAAGCAATACGCCGTGGTCTTCAACGAACTACAGCGCCTTTGGGGGCGCAGTGCCGAGCTGATCCTGCTGCAAACCGACCCGCTGCAAAACCGCGAGACCCACGGCCCGAGCGATCCCGCCAGCTATTGGAGCGGTGTGATCCCCCAAGTGGTGGTGATCAACAACGACGGCAAGGTTGTCCTGGATGAGAGCGGCCCGGCGAGCATCGATGCCATTAACGAGGCCCTAAGCCAAGTCACCGGCCTGCGCCCGCAGGGTGATGTGAAGCTCAGCCTCAACCGCGAGGTGAACGAACTCAACAGCGAAATCGTCGCCGCCCCATGAGTCAGCGCCAAGAGACCGACAGCCTGGGGGCCATTGCGGTACCCGCCGAGCATTACTGGGGGGCCCAGACCCAGCGCTCGATTGGCAACTTCCCCTTTGGCCAGCGGATGCCCCTGGCGATCGTGCATGCCTTCGGCCAACTGAAGGCCGCCTGCGCGGAAGCCAACCGGGATCTCGGCAAACTCGATGCGGGCCTCTGCGTCGCGATCGTGACTGCTGCCGAGCAGGTCGCTGCGGGTGAGCTGGATCAGGAGTTCCCGCTGAAGGTCTGGCAGACCGGATCGGGCACCCAGAGCAACATGAACGCCAACGAGGTGATCGCCAACAAGGCGATCGAGGCCCTCGGCGGTGAGCTGGGCAGCAAGAGCCCGGTGCACCCCAACGACCACGTCAACCTCAGTCAATCCAGCAACGACACCTTCCCGGCGGCGATGCACATCGCCGTGGTGATTGAGCTGGAACAACGGCTGCTCCCGGCCGTCGAAAGCCTGGCCGCCGCGCTGCAGGCCAAGGCCACGGCCTATGCCGATCTGGTGAAGATCGGCCGCACCCACCTGCAGGATGCCGTTCCCCTGAGCTTGGGCCAGGAGTTCAGCGGCTATGTGGCCCAGCTTCAACTGGCGATCGAGGCCATCCGCCAGAGCCTGCCGCGGGTGCGGGAACTGGCCATTGGCGGCACCGCCGTCGGCACGGGCCTGAATGCCCCGAAGGGCTTTGGAGAAGCCGTCGCCACGCGACTGAGTGAGCGGCTGGGCACCGGCTTCAGCAGCGCCCCAAACAAGTTCCAGGCCCTGGCGGGCCATGAAGCGCTGGCCACAGCCCATGGCGCCCTGACGGTGCTGGCGGGTTCGCTGATGAAGATCGCCAATGACATCCGTTGGCTCGGCAGCGGCCCCCGCTGCGGCCTTGGGGAGTTGGTCCTGCCGGAGAACGAGCCGGGCTCTTCGATCATGCCGGGCAAGGTGAACCCCACCCAGTGCGAGAGCCTGACGATGGTCGCGGCCCAGGTGATGGGCAACAACACCGCCGTTCAGATCGGCGCGAGCCAGGGCAACTTCGAGCTGAACGTCTTCAAGCCGCTCATCGCCCACAACGTGCTCGAGAGCATCGAGCTGCTGGCCGGCGGCTGCAGCAGCTTCCGTGAGCACTGCATCGAGGGCCTCAGGGCCAACGAGAAGCGGATCGAGCGGCTGCTGAACCAGAGCCTGATGCTGGTCACCGCCCTGACCCCAGCCATCGGCTACGACCGCGCCAGCGGCATCGCCAAACATGCCCACACGCATGGCTTGAGCCTGAAGGAAGCCGCCCTGGTGCTCGGTGAAATCAGCGCTGAGGACTTCGACCAATGGGTGCGCCCGGAGGCGATGGTCTAGGCGGCTAGAGCAGGTTCGCCGCCAGCTCCGCCAGTTCGCTGCGCTCACCCCGGATCAAGGTGATGTGGCCCGCCAGTGGCTGGCCCTTGAAGCGCTCCACGAGCCAGGTCAGACCGTTGCTTTCGGCATCCACGTAGGGGTTATCGATCTGATAGGGGTCGCCCGTGAAAACGATCTTGGTGCCCTCGCCCACCCGGGTCACGATCGTCTTGACCTCGTGGGGGGTGAGGTTCTGGGCCTCATCCACCACCATGAATTGCCGCGGGATTGAGCGACCGCGGATGTAGCTGATCGCCTCGACCTCCAGCAGACCCATCCCCTTGAGGTCGGTCCAGTTGCTGCGGGGGGCGCGGTTGGTCCCGGCACGGTTCGCAGGCCCCGACGAGCCTTTCGCGCCCGAGCGCCCCTCTTCCTCAGGGCTATTGCCGAGCAGGAAATCAAGGTTGTCGATGATCGGCTGCATCCAGGGGCCCATCTTTTCCTCGAGGCTTCCCGGCAAAAAGCCGATCTCTTTGCCCAACGAGATCACCGGCCTTGTCACCAGCAGCCGCTCATAGAGCTGCTCATCAGCCACCTGATGCAAGCCGGCCGCCAGGGCCAGCAGGGTCTTACCCGTGCCGGCCTTACCCACCAGGGTCAGCAATTGAACAGACGGGTCCAGCAGCAGATCCAGGGCAAAGGTCTGCTCACGGTTGCGGGCTGAGATCTTCCCCAGTCGGGCGCGCGTGCTGCGCTGCAGCGGCACCAACAGTTGGCGCTTGGCATCAAACCGCGCCAAGAGCGTGTGGTTGGGCTGGGCCTGATCCACCAGGGTCACCCCCTCATTGGCTTGGAGCGCTGCTCCCTCCGCCGAGTGCAGCTCGCTCAGCGCCAGCCCCCCCTCGGTCTTGAGGGTGTCCATCGCCGTGGCACTGGCGGACAACTCACAGACCCCGGGATAGAGGTCCGCAATGTCGACCTTGTCAGTGGTGTAGTCCTGGGCAATCAGACCAACAGCATCGGCCTTGATCCGCAGGTTGGTGTCCTTGGTGACCAGCACCACCGGCGGTTGATCGGCAATCAAGCCGGAGCGAAGCTGCTCGAGCGCCACCGCCAGGATGTTGTTGTCACCGCTGCCGCCCTTCAGCTCTGGCGGCAACTGCGCCAGGGTCTCGCTGCGGCAGAACACCACCTGCAGGGTGCCGCCACTGCTGTCATCGATCGGCACCCCGTCAGCAAGGTTGCCCTTCTCGCGCAGGGCATCGAGCAGGCGCGAGATCTGACGCGCATTGCGGCCCTTCTCGGAGGGGTCCTTCTTGAAGCGATCGATCTCCTCGACCACCTCGATCGGGATCACCACCGCGTTGTCTTCAAAGCAGGTGAGGGCCTCAGGGTCATGCAGCAACACATTCGTATCGAGAACGAAGGTCTTGCGCATCGGAGTTCACCACCGCGTTGCCGAAACGCTAAGCGGGTTTTTCGGCTGCACCACCTACGCTCCCGCAGAACGCAAAGCTCTGCCGTTGGCCGCCCTGTTTGCCGTTGTCTTAATCGCCTCCCTGGTCTTTGGCCTGGCGCTGCTCTGGCTGGAGCTGCGCCATCGCCTCCGGCCGGCCTCTCCCCTGCGGTTGAGCAGCAGCGGCTGGAAGGTGCAGCGCACGAGCGGCAACCAGTGGCACGTCAAAGGAACGATCAGCATCCGCAACCCCCATCGACGGATGGAGGTCTTCGTTCCTGAGATTGATCTGAAACCCACTCTGCTGGGCCGCTCGGACCTCTCAGGCGTCAACGTGCGCTGCAGCCTCACCCCGCAGCACCCCGATGAGGACGCGCGCGCCGATGGCTATTGGTTTGCCTACATCGTCAAAGGGCGCAAGACCACCCAAGCCGAAGCGCTGATCACGCTCGAAGCCGCCGACGGGAGCGACCTGCGCCATCTGCTGGACACCCTCTGGCTGGAGATCCTCTGGATCAACTACGGCCCCTTCGGTCGTCTGCAGCAACGCGATGGGGTGCTGATTCCTCTGCGCAGGCCGGCTCCAGCTCAGGTCTCCACCGCCAACTGGCGCCAAGGCGATCGCTGCAGCGTGTTGCCGATTCGCACCCATCTCCTCGGAACCCTCGACGATCCAGCCGAGGTGCTTCGCCACTACGCCGGTGCCGTACTGCAACCCGGTGACGTCCTAACCATTGGTGAGACACCCCTGGCGGTAATGCAGGGCCGCTACAACCACCCGGCCAACCTGCAGCCCTCCAGCCTGGCCCGGCTGCTCTGCCGCGTGTTCCACCCCACCAGCTCCCTGGCGACCGCCTGCGGCCTGCAGACCCTGATCGACAACGTCGGCCCCGCCCGGGTGCTTTGCGCCTGGCTCGCCGGCACCGCCCTCAAGCTCGTGGGCTCCAAGGGCTGGTTCTACCGGCTGGCCGGAGAACAGGCCCGCCTGATCGACGACGTGACGGGCACCACCCCGCCCTACGACCAGACGATTGTTTTGGGCCCAGTGCAAAGCAGCGAGGTCTGCCGCCAGTTGGCAACTGAGTTGGGAGTCTCCGTCGCGGTCGTCGATGTCAATGATCTCGGCCGGGTCAAGGTGCTGGCCTCCAGCCCCGGCTGCGACGAAGCCCTCCTGGAGCGCGCCCTCAAGCCCAACCCCGCCGGCAACGCCAACGAGCGCACCCCACTGGTGCTCGTTCGCCCGAACTAGCGATCGCCCATAACATTGGGAGTGGCCCCTTCGGCGCCGCCGTGTCCTCAGCCGCTCAACCAAGCCTTCAGGTGAAGCCGCTGCGGGGATGGCAGCTGCCTTTTTTGCAGGACACCTGCTTCACCGACCTGTTGCCCATGCTGCAGCGCTCCTTGCTGCTGCAGGGAGCTGAGCGCCTGCTGCACCGCCTGGCCCCCCGCCCGGCGCTGGCCTCGGAGATCTTCGTTGCCTTCCGGGACCCCCAGATCCCTCTGGGCTTGGTGGTGAGCCAACGGCTCAACCGCAGCGGCAGCTGCTGGCAGATCCAACACCTGCGTAGCAGTGAAGCCAGCCTGGAAGCGGGTGAGGCGGGCCGGATGGCGATCGAAGCCGCTCTGGTGCGCGCAGCAATCCAAGGGAGCCCGAACGCAGCCAGCTGGATTGCCACCAGCCCCAGCACCGACAGCAATCGCCTGGGCCTTCTGCGGCAACAGGGTTTCCAGCAACTTCGCCATGAGACGCTGTGGCGCTGGGAACCCCCCAAGCAGCCCCTGGATCGAGCCCTGCCCTCCGATTTGCAACTGCTGCCTCTCAATCGCCGAACGGCCCTGGCGATGTGGCAGCTGGAGCAGGCCGCCCTGCCGGCGCAGTTGCGTCAGCTCCTGGACCGTCGTGTTGACGATCTGCTTGATCAGAGCGAGCGACCTAGCTTGATGCTGCTCGACACCAACCGGCAACAGGCCGTTGCGGGTGCCCGGCGACTGCGGCCTGGAAGCCGTGACATACCGGAACTCGAACTCAGCCTCCACCCGGGCTGGCAACACCTCTTGGGTGAACCCCTGCAATTGCTCTTGGAGCAGAGCTCCAGCGGCCTGGGGGAAGTACTGATCCGCAGTGATGTCTTTAAGCACGAGCACAACCAATGGCTGCAAAGCCTTGGGATGGCTCCCGAGGGGGAGGAAGTAGTGATGGCCCGCAGTGTCTGGCGCCGCCATGCTCCGCAAACAACCCCAGTGGTCAGCCGCAAGCTCGAAGCGGTCCTCGGCCAGCTTCAGCCGGGGCAAAAGCCCATTCCGACGCCGGTGGAGCGCTAGTGGCGGCGCCGGCCGCCCGATCGGTGCTGTCCCTGGATGTGGGGCGCAAACGGATCGGCCTGGCCGGTTGTGATCCACTTGGCCTCACCGTCAAAGCGCTTCCAGCTCTCCATCGCGGCCGCTATCCCGCAGACCTCAAGCACCTCCAGAGCCTGGTACGGGAACGCCGGATCGTGGCACTGGTGGTGGGACTCCCCCTCGATGCCCAGCAGCAGCCCACCGCCCAGGCGGAGCACTGCCGACGCTATGGCGAGCGTCTAGCCAGGGATCTGGAGCTGCCCCTGGCCTTCGTCAATGAGTACGCCAGCAGCTGGGATGCGGCCGAGCGCTTTGGCCTGCACGGTGACCGCACAGGAGCCCTCGACAGTGCCGCCGCCGCATTGCTCTTGGAGCAGTGGCTGCAGGAAGGACCCGAACCGGCAGCGGTCAGCAAGGCGACCCCAGCGATTGGCCTGGGGTCCGATGCCCAGGCATCCTGAGAGCATCTCCCCCATGCGCCATGAGCACTGACGGCCCCAGCATCAACGGCACCGGTGATGTCCCCACCGTGCTGGTGCGGGACCAGAGCGGGCGTCAACTGCTCTGCTTCCTTGAGCAACTGATCCCTCTCGAGGGCAAGGACTACGCCCTACTGACCCCCGTCGACACCCCGGTCTGCTTGGTTCAAATCGCCGAGAACGAAAATGGCGAAGACGAGGTCATCGAAGAGCTGAGCAACGCCGAGCCGATCCTCTCGATCGCGGATGTGGTGCTGCAGGAGCACGACCTGACCCTCGTGCGCTCCGCCGTCACCCTCACCGTCAGTGGTGACCTGGAAGAGCCCGACCCCGAGGAGTACGAGGACGACGAGCTCGAAGGTGATGAAGAGGACGAAACCGACCTCTACGAAATGCTGATCCAGTTCAAGGCCGAGGACAAGGAATACGGCCTGTTCATCCCTCTGGATCCCTTCTTTGTGGTCGCCCGCATGGAAAACGGCGAAGGCGTGCTGGTGGAAGGCGAGGAGTTTGAGCGGGTCCAGCCTTTGATCGAAGCGGAACTCGAGGACCGCGAACTCGGTGACGACTGACTCGGTGACCCGTCGCTCCATTTCTGAGCTGCTCCAGCCCGATCTGGTGGCGGCCGGCACCCTGGTGGACCTTCCCCTGCATGGCCTGCTGACCCAGGGGATCAGGGCCCTGGTCCTGGATGTGGATCGGACCCTGCTGCCCCACCGGGGCTCAACCCTGCCTGAACCGATGGAGGCCTGGCTGAAGCAGGCCCAGGCGACCATGCCCCTTCACCTGTTCAGCAACAACCCCTCCCGCGCCCGCATTGGCGGGGTAGCCGAACGCTTGGGCGTGGACTTCACCACCAGTGCTGGAAAACCGCGGCGCTCCCCCCTACGGCGGGTCCTTGAGCAACTCGACATCCCCCCCGCCCAGGTGGCGATGGTGGGGGACCGCGTCTTCACCGATGTTCTGGTGGGGAATCGGCTGGGCCTCTACACCGTGCTGGTGAAGCCCATCGATCCCAGTGGTCAGGCCTGCCGCCATGACCATTGGCAGCGCTTTGAGGTGAAGTTGGCCCAACTCGCTGGAGCAGACCTCTCCTAACGATGGCAAAACGCCGGGTCATCAAAGTCGGCACCAGCGTTCTGCGGGGCTCCGGTGCCCGCGGGACCGACCAGGTCATCGCCGATCTGGCCTCGAGCCTCTGCGGCCTCTGGCGGCGCGAGGAACCGGTGGTGCTTGTCACCAGTGGTGCCGTGGGCCTGGGGTGCCAGGCCCTGCAACTGGGTGATCGACCCATGGAACTGGAGGCACTACAAGCGTCAGCGGCCGTCGGACAGGGCCGGCTGATGACCCTGTATGACCAGGCCTTTGCCGCCCACGGTCGCTGCGTCGCCCAGGTGCTGCTGACCCGGGCCGATCTGGCCTCCAGGCGTCGCTACCAAAACGCCTGCCGCACCCTCGAGCAGCTGCTGTGCTGGGGGGTCACCCCGGTGATCAACGAGAACGACACCCTGGCGACCGATGAGCTTCGCTTTGGGGATAACGACACCCTCTCAGCGCTGGCGGCAGTGGCCATCCAGGCCGACGAGCTGGTGCTGCTAACCGATATCGACAGCCTCTATTCCGGCGATCCCCGCAATGATGCCGACGCCAGGCCGATCCCTGAGGTCAATTCCCTCGCCGAGATCGAAGCCTTGGCCGGTGTGGCCAAGGGGGGAGGCCGCTGGGGCACCGGCGGGATGACGACCAAGCTTTCAGCCGCGCGAATCGCCACAGCCAGCGGGATTCAGGTGCGCCTGGCCGATGGCCGCGACCCCGCTGTGCTGGAAGCGCTCTTGGCTGGGGAACCGGTTGGAACCCTCTTCCGCCCCAGTGAGACACCCCTGAGCAGCCGCAAGGGTTGGCTCGCCCATGCGCTGCTGCCCAAGGGCAGCATCACCGTCGATGCCGGGGCCGAACAGGCGCTCCTGGAACAGGGAGCCTCTCTCCTGGCGGCTGGGGTCCGCAACGTGGAGGGCACCTTTGGCCGGCGCGAAGCGGTACGCGTCATCAGCCAGGACGGCCGGGAGGTGGCCCGGGGCCTCTGCGCAGTTGCCAGTGACGAATTGCTGGCGATCCAAGGACAACGCGGCGTGGTGATTCACCGGGATCACCTGGTGGTGATCGCCAGCAACTGAGACCTGCGGAATCGGCCTACGATCCGCACCACATCCCCCTGCCGCCGATGCGCTTCAGCCAACTGCTCAGCCAACTGAGCGAGGTGAAGGCCGCAGGTGGGATCGAATCCCTTCAGCACCACCTCGGGGACGATCCCGAACTTGGAACCGCGGCAGCCCTCGATCAGGCCCTCAGTGGTCAGGTGAGTTTCCTGGAGGCCGGCAATGCCCTGGCGGCCGCTCTCAATGCCAGTGGCGCCAGTGCCGTGCTGCTGCCGGCCAAAGGCAACGAATGCGAAGCCGCCCAAACGGAAGCCAGCGCCAAGGGCATGGCCTGGGTTGCCCTCGCCGACCCGCGTCTGGGCTTTGCTGAAACCCTCGAGGCCCTTTACCCCCGCGCCCCGAAAGCCCCGGGGGTTCACCCCAGCGCCGTCATTGCCCCCGAGGCGGTGGTGGGCATGGGCAGCCATGTCGGGGCCAATGTCGTCATCGGTAGCGATGTGCAGATCGGTGCCTCCTGCACGATCCACCCGAACGTCGTGATCTACGACGACGTGCAGATCAGCGATGGCTGTGAACTGCATGCGGGAGCCGTGCTCCACCCGGGCTCCCGCCTCGGCCGAGGCTGCGTCGTTCATTCGAATGCGGTGGTCGGCAGCGAGGGCTTTGGCTTTGTTCCCACCGCCAGCGGCTGGCGCAAGATGCCGCAGACCGGCCTGGTCGTTCTCGAGGACGGTGTTGAGGTGGGCTGTGGCAGCACGATCGATCGCCCGTCCGTGGGGGAGACACGCATCGGAGCCGGCAGCAAGATCGACAACCTTGTCCATATCGGCCACGGCGTGACCACCGGCAAAGGCTGCGCCCTGGCCGCCCAGGTCGGCATTGCCGGCGGAGCCCGGCTCGGCAACGGAGTCATCCTGGCCGGACAGGTGGGACTGGCCAACAAGGCCGTCATGGGGGATCGCTCGATCGCCTCGTCCAAATCCGGGGTCCATGGAGAAGTTGCCGCTGGCGAGGTCGTGAGCGGCTACCCAGCCATCCCCAATCGCCTCTGGCTGCGATGCTCCGCGGTCTTCAACAAACTGCCCGAGCTGACCAAGGCGCTCCGCCAGCTCGAGAAACAAGCCAAGCCGTAGCCTCGCCGCCTGCCCAGAGCCCGAGCGGACTTCGATGACCAGCTTCCGGATCACCTTGCTCCCCGGTGACGGGATCGGTCCTGAGATCACGGCGGTGGCCCGCCAGATGCTGGATGCGGTGAGCCGCAGCCACGGCTTCGAGCTGATCTACGACGAGCAGCCCATGGGTGGCTGTGCGATCGACGCCACCGGCGAACCGCTCCCCGCCAGCACCCTGGCGGCCTGCAAAGCAGCCGACGCCGTCCTTCTGGCCGCGATCGGCTCCCCCCAATACGACACCCTGCCCCGCGAGAAGCGTCCCGAGTCCGGACTGCTGGGTTTGCGTTCCGGCATGGGTCTCTTCGCCAATCTGCGCCCGGTCAAGATCATCCCGGCCTTGATTGATGCCTCCACGCTCAAGCGGGAGGTGATTGAAGGGGTGGACCTGATGGTGGTCCGCGAACTCACCGGTGGCGTCTACTTCGGAACCCCGAAAGGCCGCGTCGAAGCCGATGGACGGGTGCGTGGTTTCAACACCATGGCCTACTTCGACGATGAAATTGATCGCATCGCCAAGGTGGGCTTTGACATCGCCCAGCAGCGCAGCGGCCGCCTCTGCAGCGTCGACAAAGCCAACGTCCTGGACGTCAGCCAACTCTGGCGCGACCGCGTCGAAGCGCTGCATGCCAGCAGCTACTCAGGCGTGGAGCTCAGCCACATGTACGTGGACAACGCTGCGATGCAACTGGTCCGCAACCCCCGTCAGTTCGACGTGTTGCTCACCAGCAATCTCTTCGGCGACATCCTCAGCGATGAAGCCGCCATGCTCAGCGGCTCCATTGGCATGTTGCCTTCCGCCTCCCTTGGCGAGAGCGGCCCTGGCCTGTTTGAGCCGATCCACGGCTCCGCACCAGACATCGCCCGCCAGGACAAGGCCAATCCGATGGCAATGGTTCTCAGCGCTGCGATGATGCTGCGGGTGGGCCTCAAGCAAGACGCCGCTGCGGGCGCCCTTGAGCAGGCCGTCGACCGGGTCCTGGCCCAGGGCTATCGCACCGGTGACCTGATGGCTCAGGGCTGCACCCAACTGGGCTGCAAGGCCATGGGCGATCAACTGCTGGCAGCCCTGGAAGCCTGATCCGCAACAGGGATCAACGGATCGGAGTTTTTGGTCACGCGACCTGCCAAACTCGCGGGCAGTCCCACTGATCCCTGCGCATGTCGAAGCGTCACCCGGTTGTGGCTGTCACCGGTTCCTCCGGCGCAGGCACCAGCACCGTGAAGCGTGCCTTTGAGCACATCTTCAAGCGCGAGGGAATCACCCCTGCAGTTGTGGAAGGCGACAGCTACCACCGCTACGAGCGCGCCGCCATGAAGGAGGCCATGGGCGCTGCTCTGGCCAAGGGCGAGAACTTCTCCCACTTCGGCCCCGAAGCCAACCTGTTCGACAAGCTCGAGGAGCTGTTCCGCAGCTACAGCGAGAGCGGCGGTGGCCAGAAGCGCTATTACCTGCACTCCGTTGAAGAGGCTGCCGACCACAACGCCCGCCTCGGAACCAACCTCGAACCCGGTCAGTTCACCCCCTGGGAAAACATCCCCTCCGGCACCGACCTGCTCTTCTATGAAGGCCTGCACGGCGGTGTGAAAGGCGAGGGCTACGACGTGGCAGGCCTGGCCGATCTACTCGTGGGCGTGGTTCCCATCGTCAACCTGGAGTGGATCCAAAAGATCTCCCGCGACAACGCCGAGCGCGGTTACTCCGCCGAGGCCACCGTTGACACGATCCTGCGCCGGATGCCGGATTACATCAACCACATCTGCCCGCAGTTCAGCCAGACCGACATCAATTTCCAGCGTGTCCCCACCGTGGACACCTCGAACCCCTTCATGATCCGGAACATCCCCACCCCGGATGAATCCTTCGTGATCATTCACTTCCGCAAGGGTGCTCGCGAGAAGTGGGGTATCGACTTCACCTACCTGCTCGACATGATCCACGATTCGTTCATGTCCAGCCCCACCTCGATCGTGGTGAACGGCGGCAAGATGGGCTTTGCGATGGAGCTGATCCTGACCCCGATCATTCACCGCATGATCGAAGAGAAGAAGAAGCTGGCCTGAGCCTGCTTCGCCCCTAGGCTGGGGCGCAACTGGCGGACAAGGTCCTCCCATTTCGGTTGCTCCTCAGCGCTCTAACCCACCGGCTCCTCTCTCGTTTGAGATTCGAGGGGCGGTGGGTTCTTCTGTATCGACGCAGCCCCGCTGGGACCGGATCAACAGCGCAGACGTGATTGCCCAGGCCCGGCGGATCTACTTCCAGTTTCTTGAGCGCTCCTCATCCGCCCTCGAGCCCCAGGGGATCGTGCTGAGTCCAGGCCAGGGACGGGTGGTCTTCGAGCTACCGGTGCTCTTGCCCGATGAGCAATTCATCCCGCTCGACTGGGTCCGTGCCCGCCCGTCCCGCACCCGCACCTCCCGCTCGCCCTACCGCGGCCTCTAATGCTCGGCACTCTCCCCTCCACGGTTCTGCTGCTGATCACGGCCCTGGGGCTCTGCATTGGCAGCTTCTTAAATGTCGTCGCCTGGCGCTATCCCCGCCAAGAATCGGTGGTTCAGCCCCGCAGCCACTGCCCGGACTGCGGGACGCGCCTGGGCTGGAGCGAGAACATCCCAGTCCTCAGCTGGGTTCTGCTGCGCGGGCGTTGCCGCCACTGCCAGAGCCCGATCAGCCTGCGCTACCCGGCGGTAGAGCTGCTCTGCGGAGGGCTCTTCCTGGCTGCAGCCCTGGGCTACCCCGAAGCCCTTGGCCAAGCCCCAGGGGGCCTGATCCTTGTAGCTGGCTGGTGCCTGGTGTCCCTGCTGCTCCCCCTGGTGCTGATTGATCTGGACCAGCTCTGGCTGCCTGAGCCCCTCTGCCGCACCGGGGTGCTGGTGGGCCTTGTCTTCACCCTGCTGGCCGTCTTCAGCCAAAGCGGAGGGCCCGAGCCGCAGCTTTTGCTCTGGCATCTGCTCGCCGCCAGTGCTGGCCTACTGGGGTTTGAAGCCACCAGCGCCGCAGGCCAGACCCTGCTCGGCAAGCCTGCCCTGGGTTTAGGCGATGCGAAGTTGGCCGCCCTACTGGGCGCCTGGCTTGGGCTCACAGGCCTCGGGCTCAGCGTGGCCCTCGCCGTGCTCTCCGGCGCGATCTTTGGCCTGATCGGTCTGCTCAGCGGCCGCTTGAAGCGCGGCCAACCCTTCCCTTTTGGCCCCTTCCTGGCCGCCGCTGGACTGGCGGTCTGGATGGCTGGAAACAGCTTCTGGCTGCAACAGCTCAGCAGGCACTTGGGCTGGAGCGCCCTTTAATGGTCTGATCAGACCCCGGAGACCGCTTTCACCATGTCGCTATTCGACTGGTTTGCCGATCGCCGCAAGACCGCTCCTGCGGTGCGCAATGCCCAGGAGGTCAACGAGGACGATGGCCTCTGGAGCAAATGCCCTGAATGCGGGCTGGTGGTCTATCGCAAGGATCTGGCAGCCAACGCCAGCGTCTGCAGCGGCTGTGGATACCACCATCGGATCTTCAGCGAGGAGCGGATTCGTCTGATCGCCGATGAGGGCAGCTTTGAAGCGCTCGATACCGAGCTCTGCCCCACCGATCCCCTCGCCTTTAAGGATCGTCGCAGCTATGCCGATCGCATTCGTGACACCCAGCGCTCCACCGGACTGAAGGACAGCGTCATCACCGGGCTATGCACCGTCGAGGGCATCCCCATGGCCCTAGGGGTGATGGATTTCCGCTTCATGGGCGGTTCCATGGGCTCGGTCGTCGGCGAAAAGCTGGCCCGCCTGATTGAAACGGCCACCGCTAAACGGGCACCCGTTCTGATCGTCTGCGCCTCGGGTGGGGCACGAATGCAGGAAGGGATGCTCTCCCTGATGCAGATGGCCAAGATCTCCGGTGCCCTGGAGCGCCATCGCAAAGCGGAGTTGCTCTACCTGCCGCTGCTGACCCACCCGACCACGGGGGGGGTGACCGCCAGCTTCGCCATGCTCGGCGACCTGATCCTGGCGGAGCCCAAGGCCTTGATTGGCTTTGCTGGTCGGCGCGTGATCGAGCAGACCCTGCGGGAGAAACTGCCCGACGATTTCCAAACAGCTGAATACCTGCAGGACCACGGCTTCGTGGATCACATCGTGCCGCGCACCAAGCTCCGCAGCACCCTGGCCAGCCTGCTGACCATGCACGGCTACAGCAAAGCGGTCGCCGCATGAAGCGGGCCCTTCGCGCGTTCTGCGCGGTCCTACTCGTGCTGCTGTTGCTCAGCGGCCTTCCTCAAGCAGTCTTGGGGGGACCGGTGGACTGGCAAGAGGTTCCCGCCACCAGCGAGGGGCGGCAGTGGTGGGATGGCGGCAGCCTGCGGGTCAACAAAAGCGGGAATCTGACCGTGCTCAGTCGTTTCCAGCCCCCCATTCCTGAGGATGCCGAGTCCAGCGCAGACGGCAAAGAACCTCGTCCGCCCGCCAGCAGTCTCTACGTGATGGAGCTGGATTGCGGCCAACGGCTCTACCGGGACACCTCCATCAACGGGATCCCCCAATGGGGCAGCCAGTGGCAGGCCTCCGGCAATGACGGCCTGATCGAATCCACCATCGAAGCCGTCTGCACCGCTGGTGAAGACCTCCTGGCAGGCTTCTAAAACCACTGCAGAGCCGCCGTGACCGGATCCACCACCACCCAGCGTCCCCTGGGTGTCGCCCTTGTTGGTTTGGGGTTCGGGGAAAAGGTGCACCTGCCCGCCCTGCGGGACTGCCCGCTCACCGAACCGGTGGCCCTCTGGCATCACCGCAGCGAGCGGCTCGATCAAGCCTGCAGTAGCCACGGACTACCCGGCTTCAGCGATTTCGATGCCCTTCTGGCCGATCCCCGGGTGGATGCCCTGGTCATCGCCACCCCTCCTGAACCCCGCTTCGCCCTGGCGCAGGCCGCCATCGCCGCCGGCAAACACCTGCTGTTGGAAAAACCCGTCGCCCTTGAGGCCGCCCAGGTGGAGAGCCTGCAACGCCAGGCCCTCCAGGCGGGCGTGAGCGTGGCCGTGGACTTTGAGTACCGCGGCGTCCCGGAGTTTCAACAATTCGCGGCACTGCTGGAGAGCGGTGCTGTCGGCACGCCCTGGCTGGTGAAACTGGACTGGTTAATGGGAAGCCGGGCCGATGCCAGTCGTCCCTGGAACTGGTATTCCCAGCGGGCCGCTGGCGGTGGGGTGCTCGGATCGCTGGGAACCCATGCCTTTGACACCCTGCATTGGCTGGTGGGGCCGACCCGCAGCCTGAGCGCCCAGCGCAGCATGGCCATCCCCCAGCGTCCCCTGGCGGATGGCAGTGGACGGATGGCCGCCGTGGATGCCGAAGACATTGCCCTACTGCAACTGGAGTTAGAGGACCGTCAGGGCCGCTCCATCCCCGCCCAGGTCGCCCTGGCCTCGGTGACCAAACCCGGACGGGGCTACTGGATCGAGGTCTACGGCAGCGAGGGCAGCCTGGTACTGGGGTCGAGCAACCAAAGCGACTACGTCCACGGCTTCAAGCTCTGGCGCTCCAGCAGCTCAGGTGCCCTCGAGGAAATCAGCCCTGATCCCAGCCTGGCCTTCCCCCAGACCTGGCCCGACGGTCGACTGGCCGCCGTCCGCCGCATCACCCAGTGGTGGGCCGAGGCCGCCCAAGAGGGCCGACCGATCGTTCCCGGGCTCTCAGAAGCCGTCTGGAGCCAGCGGGTTTGCGATCTGGCACTGGAATCGGCCGACAGCGGGCTCAGAGCCAGGCTTTAACGGAAAAGGCGCCGGTTAGGATCCCCGCCATTCCCTTGATGGTGTCCCCATGGCGCTCGTTCCGCTTCGGCTGCTGCTCGACCACGCCGCTGAAAACGGCTACGGCATCCCTGCTTTCAACGTCAACAACCTTGAGCAGGTGCAGTCGATCATGGAGGCTGCCTACGAGACCGATAGCCCCGTCATCCTGCAGGCCTCCCGCGGCGCCCGTCAGTACGCCGGTGAGAACTTCCTGCGTCACCTGATCCTGGCTGCCGTTGAGACCTATCCCGACATCCCCGTCGTGATGCACCAGGACCACGGCAACAGCCCTTCCACCTGCTTCGGTGCTGCCGCCAACGGCTTCACCTCCGTGATGATGGACGGCTCCCTGGAGGCCGACGCCAAGACCCCTGCCAGCTACGAGTACAACGTGGCTGTCACCAAGGAAGTGGTGGATGTGGCCCACGCCATCGGCGTGAGCGTTGAGGGTGAGCTGGGTTGCCTGGGCTCCCTGGAAACCGGCATGGGCGAAGCCGAGGACGGCCACGGTTTCGAGGGCAAGCTCGACCACAGCCAGCTTCTGACCGATCCCGCCGAGGCTGCTGACTTCGTCGCCAAGACCAAGGTCGACGCTCTGGCCATTGCCATTGGCACCAGCCACGGCGCTTACAAATTCACCCGTAAGCCCACCGGTGAAGTGCTGGCCATCAGCCGCATTGCTGAAATCCACAAGGCCATCCCCAACACCCACCTGGTGATGCACGGTTCGTCCTCCGTGCCCCAGGAATGGCTGGAGATGATCAACAAGTTCGGTGGTGCCATCCCCGAGACCTATGGCGTTCCGGTCGAGGAAATCCAGGAAGGCATCCGCAACGGTGTCCGCAAGGTCAACATCGACACCGACAACCGCCTGGCCTTCACCGCCGCTGTGCGTGAAGCCGCGATGAAGGATCCCGCCAACTTCGACCCCCGCCACTTCAACAAGCCCGCCCGGGCCTACATGAAGCAGGTCTGCCTCGATCGCTACCAGCAGTTCTGGTGTGCCGGCAACGCCAGCAAGATCAAGCAGCGCGACATCAACTACTACGCCGGCCTCTACGCCAAGGGCGAACTGGACGCCAAGTCCGCCGTGGCTGCCTGATTCAGGCTTCCAACGGATGTCTCCAGGGGCCCGCAAGGGCCCCTTTTCATGCGGACCCCATTCCCATCGATCGGTCTGTCCCTTAAGGCAGGGCCAGCTGGGGAAGGGGCAAGGCGCGCATCCCTGAGCTGGGCTGGGCTGCGACGAGTTTGGCGAGGGCTTCATCAAAGGTTGGCTCCATCACAAAGCGGCGACCATCGGTGACCACCACCCGAACCAGAGTCGGCAGGGCGTTGTTGTTGCTCTGCAGATAGATCGGCTCCACGTAGAGCAGGCCCTGGCCCACGGGCATCGCCAGCAGATTGCCCCGCAGCAAGCGGGAGCCAACGCGGTTCCAGAGACCGAATTGATAGCTAATCGCCGGATCCTGCTCAATCAGGGCCGAAATCTGCTGCGGTCCGAGGAGCAGACGTTGCTGCGGGAAGCGCACCAGGAACAACTCGCCGTAGTTCGGGGTGTCGTTGCGGGCGGCCAACCAGCCCACCATGTTGGGCCGCTTGAGCGGGGTAAAGGGAAGCAGCAAGACAAACTCAGGCCGCTGCTGACCGGGCAGCTGCATCGTCACGTGATAAGGACGCACGGGCACCGGAGCCGAGGCATCGCCGTAGATCTCCAGCGGCAACGCCCAGACGTCATCACCGTTGTAGAAGGTGCGCACGTCAGTGACGTGGTAGCGCAACAGGCGCTCAGCCTGGACGTTGAATTGACTCTTGGGGACCTGGATGTGGGCCAGCAGGGCCTTGGGCATCGCTGAGAGTGGACGGAAGAGATCCGGGAAGACCTTCTGCCAGGTCCGCAGGACCGGATCGCTCGGATCGTTCACATAGAGCCAGACAGCGCCGTTGTAGGCATTGACCACCGCCTTGACGGGGTTGCGGAAGTAGCGAACCCCATCGGGATTGGCATCGGAATAGGGGTAGCTGCGGCTCTCGGTGAAGCCGTCGAGCATCCAGTACTGATGGTGCTCAGGCCGGTAGTCGGGGTCATCGTCCACGCGGGCCGTGACCAAATAAGGCTTGCTCTCAAAGCGCAGGAAGGGGGCCAGGGCCTGGAGCCGGTCGTTGACCTGCCGGCGAACAAGCAAGCGCGAGGAAGGGGTCAAGGACCCGGTGAACAGCAGACGCGCCTCATTGAGGTAGATCGCGGCCATCAGGCGATCGAGGGGTCCATGGATCGGCACCCCCGCCTCCCCGTCGTAGTGGGAATAGACGTTGAGATCACCCTCGGGGTAATCGAACTCACGCACCTGGGAGGGGGCAATGGCGTAGGGCGCCGGAGCCGAGGCGAAATAAAGCCGGGGGCGACCCACAGGCAGGTACTGCTCAACGCGCTTCTGGCTCTGGCCCAGCTGGGGCAGGGCCTGAACCCGGCCGCTGCGCCCCAGGTCTTTGACGAAGTAGAGCGGGAGCCCATCGCTGCCCGAGACATTCACCGGGGAGACCGTGAAGCCATAGCCGTGGGTGAAGACCAGGTGACGGTTCAGCCAGGTGCGCGACCCCTTGGCCAAGGAGGAGGAATCCAACTCGCGGGCTGCGATCAAGACCTGCTGGGACCCCAATGCACTGGCATCGGCATTTAGTGGATAGCGGTCAACGGCGGCGGAGGGGAAGTTGTAGTAGAGCCGCAGCTGCTGCAGCTGACGATTGGCCTCCAGGAGCGGGACACTGTCCCAGAGCCGCACGTTGGCCAAGGTGCCCTCGGCGCTCTTGAGATCCACGGCACTCAGCTGCTGCTTGGGCTCGAGGATCAACTCCCGCACAGCCTCCAGGCCAAAGGCCCGGCGTGTCGCGGCAATGGCGCGCTTGAGATAGGGCGTCTCCAGCTGAAGCTCCCGGGGCTGCACCCAGACCCGCTGCACCAGCGGTGCCAAGCCCCACTCCACGACCGGCAGCAAACAAGCAGCTGCGAGCAGGGGCAACATCGCGACGCGACGGAACCAAGAGCGGGGGACTGGCACCAGCAGGCCCAAGCCGCTCATCAACAGGAGCAGGGCCAAAAGCAGGCGCAGGGGAAGGCGGATGTGGAGGTCGACAAAGCCAGCCCCCGAGGCCACCCCGCTGCCTTCCACCATCAAGTCAAATGGACTCAGGCCATAACTCAGGGCCGCCATCAGGGCCAAGAGCGCCAACTGCGGTTGCAGCAACCGCTGCTGCTCCCGGCTCAACCCCGGGAAGCGCAAGTCCGTCAGTGAAGTGCCCTCACTGAAGGTGAGCCAGAGGCAGCCCACGAAGCCAATCAAGACCTGGGCGATCACCAGGCTGACCAGCAGATGCAATGCCGGAAGGCGAAGCACCGTGAAACTCAGGTCAAAGCCCGTCAGCGGATCGGCCTCGCCAAAGGGGACGGCCAACAGACCAGGCAGCCAGAGGCTCCAACCACGGGCACAGGCGGTGGCCGAGCCCGCCAGGGCCGCCGCCAGACTGATCCGCAAGGTCGTGTAGGGCCAGCGCAGCAGACAAGGGAGCAAGACCACGACCAGGCCCAGGACCAGCGCTGGCGGCAGGTCGGCCAACACCGAGAGACCAGTGATGACCTCTCCACCAAAGGGATCGAGGATCAGCCCCCGGGCCTGCAGGAAGAGATAGCTCAGGCCCACCACCAGCAGCAGGAGCAGGCCGATCAGCACCGCCACCAGCGGACCACTGGAGAGGGGCGCAAGAGGCCGCTCCCGCAGTTGCTTGCGCGGAGCGTCCTGCCTGAGGCGCCAGCAACGCCGCAACTGCTGAAGCTGGAGCGGCAAACCCAAGCCCAAGACCAGGAGAAAGGCCAGGCACTGGAACAGCCAACGGCGCAACACCACCGTCAAGGCATCGAACTGGGCAAACCAGAGCGCCTCGATCACCAGGCGTGGGATCAGAACCACCAACCCCAGCACCAGGGCGCCGCTGGCCAGCCAGCGCAACAGACGCTTGAGGCCTTGAACCGATACCTGCACAAGCCGAGCCGATCCCTGGCCGAGACTAGGCAGCAGAACCGAGCGGTCAAGGCGCGACCTAGGGATCAGCTGGCATCTCGGCAAATACCCGACTCAAGAGATCGGGTTTAAACAAGTCGCTGAATTGGCGCTGCTAATTTCTTTCCAACGTTCAGGGTCTGAACTTGACCGCAACCCTTTCCCGCTCCAGCGTTGGACCGACCTTCACCGGACTGCGCTGCAAGGAATGCGGCCAGGCCTACGACTCTGGTGCCCGCCACGTCTGTGAGGACGTCTGCTTCGGTCCCCTCGAGGTGGTCTACGACTACGAGGCGATCCGCAACCGCGTCAGCCGCGCCACCATCGAAGCCGGTCCAGCCTCCATCTGGCGCTATCGCGATTTCCTGCCGATCGAAGGGGATCCGATCGATGTCGGCACCGGCTTCACCCCCCTGCTGAAGGCCGACAACCTGGCCAAGCGCCTGGGCCTCAAGAGCCTCTACATCAAGAATGACGGCGTCAACATGCCGACCCTGTCCTTTAAGGACCGGGTGGTTTCGGTGGCGCTGACCCGGGCCCGCGAGCTGGGCTTCAAGACGGTGAGCTGCGCCTCCACCGGCAACCTCGCCAACTCCACTGCCGCCATCGCCGCCCACGCCGGCCTGGATTGCTGTGTCTTTATCCCCAGCGATCTGGAGCTGGGCAAGGTGCTGGGCACCTTGATCTACAACCCCACCCTGATGGCGGTGAAGGGCAACTACGACCAGGTCAACCGCCTCTGCTCAGAGGTGGCGAACACCTACGGCTGGGGCTTCGTCAACATCAACCTGCGCCCCTACTACTCCGAAGGCTCCAAGACCCTTGGCTACGAGGTCATCGAGCAGCTGGGTTGGGAACTCCCTGACCACATCGTCGCCCCCCTGGCCTCCGGCTCCCTGTTCACCAAAATCCGCAAGGGCTTCGACGAATTCATCAAGTGCGGACTGGTGGATGAGAAGGCCGTGCGCTTCAGCGGCGCCCAAGCCGAGGGCTGCAACCCCATCGCCCAGGCTTTTGCCGAAGGTCGGGACTTCATCACCCCGGTGAAGCCCAACACCATCGCCAAGTCGATCGCCATCGGTAATCCGGCTGATGGCCCCTACGCCATCGACATCGCCAACCGCACCGGCGGCAACATCACCGATGTCAACGACACGGAGATCGTTGAAGGCATCAAGCTCCTGGCTGAGACCGAGGGCGTCTTCACCGAAACCGCCGGCGGCACCACCATTGCTGTCCTCAAGAAGCTGGTGGAGCAGGGAAAGATCAACCCTGAGGAGCGCACCGTGGCCTACATCACCGGCAACGGCCTGAAGACCACTGAGGCCGTGGTGGATGCCATCGGCAAGCCCTACACGATCGAGGCACAACTCGACAGCTTCAACAACGCCTGGAAGCAAGCCCAGGCCGATCAAGCGCAGGCCTGATCTCGACTGTCACCTCAACCCATCACCTCCCTGCCATGCCCGTTCAGGTCCTGATCCCCACCCCCCTGCAGAAGTTCACCAACGATGAGGCCAGCGTCTCTCTGGACGCCTCCAGCGTGGATAGCCTGATTGATGCGCTCGACGGCCGCTACCCCGGTCTCAAAGGTCGTCTCTGCGATGAGGCCGGCAAACTCCGCCGCTTCCTGAACGTCTACGTGAACAGCGAGGATATTCGCTTCCTCGAGAACCAAACCACCGCCCTCAAGGATGGGGACGAAGTCAGCATCGTTCCCGCCGTTGCTGGAGGCTGAGCCCCAGCTGTAGCGATTCCTGCAGCACCACGCCCCAAAAGCTGACTGAATCAAACGGAAGCAGGCTCAAGCTCGAGTCACCTCTCTCTGGACCTGGTGTCACCCGATGACTCAAACCCCGGATCGTCCATCGATGGATTGTCGGCCCAGCGTCCAGGGCGAGGACCTTCAGCAGTCGGCTGCGGCAGACAAGGCCGAACTGTTTGATTACCGCGAGGCGGCAAACCCCATCCGCAGCGGTCTGACGGAACCGATTCCCTATTGCAGCTGGGGACCCGAGCTCCACGCCAGCGGACCCAGTGGAATCATCCCTCTGGACCTCAGTGCTGAGTTAGGAGCCAGCGGTCCCGCGACAAGCCCCGGCCTCGCTGCCCACTTCATCCGCATCGAAGCTGGAGAGGGTGTGCGTGCCGCAGCGAGCGCCACCAGTTCGCTGTTCTTTGTCCTCTCCGGTCGCGGTATCTGCCATTGCCGTGAGACCGACCAGGACACCAACATCCACTGGAGCGAAGGCGACCTCTTCGTACTGCCCTCCGGCGGTACCCCGCTGTTAGAGGCGAGCTCCACCAGCGTTCTCTACTGGGTGCACGACGCCCCCTTGCTGAACTACCTGGGCGTGGTTCCCAGCCAGCCCCGCTTCGAAGCCACCCACTACCGGGGCGAGTGGCTCCGCTCTGAGCTGCGCAAACTGGCCCAGAAACCTGGCAGCGCGAACAGCAACCGCATCAGCCTCCTCCTCGCCAACCGGGATCTCCCAAGCACCCGCACGGTGACCCATGTGCTTTGGGCGATGTACGGCATCGTTCCATCCGCGGCGACCCAGCCCCCCCATCGCCATCAATCGGTGGCCCTGGACTTGATCATCGATTGCCAACCAGGGGTCTACACCCTGGTTGGCACTGAACTGAATGCCGATGGGACCATCCGCAATCCGAAACGGATCAACTGGCAGGCCGGTGGTGCCTTCATCACCCCCCCCGGGTATTGGCACTCCCACGTGAACGAAAGTGGCCATCCGGCCTATCTGCTTCCGATTCAGGACGCAGGACTCCAGACCTACCTGCGCAGCCTCGACATCCGCTTTGCCTAGGTCGCCAAGGCGGCCTGATGGCGTTCGACCACAGCCCGAAAATCGGGCCCCTCGATGGTCTCTCGCTCAATGAGCAAATTGACCAGTTCGTCCATCAAGTCCCGGCGTGACTCCAACAGGGAAACCGCCTGGTTGAGGGAATGGCGAGCCAGCTGCTGCACCTCCGCATCGATGCGGTTGCTGGTTCTCTGGGAATGATGCGGCTCTGAACGCAACCAATCTCGGCCCAGGAAGACTTCGGCCCCCTCCCCCTCTAGCGAGAGCGGTCCCAAGGCTGAGAAGCCGTAGCGAGTCACCATCTCCCGGGCAATCCGGCTCACCATCTCCAGGTCACTGGAAGCACCTTGGGTGATTTCACTGGGGCCAAAGACAACCAACTCGGCGGCCCGGCCACCCATGGCCATCACCATCCGAGCCTCGAGATAGGCCTTGCTGATCAAACCCGAATCCAAGACCTCTTCATCGGGCATCGTGCGGGCAAATCCACCGACTCCACCGGCCCGGGGGAGCAAGGTGACCTTGTCGAGTTCGTCCGACTTGGGCAACAGGGTGGCCAGCAGAGCATGGCCAATCTCGTGGTAGGCGATCAGACGCTTCTTGGCGTTGTCCTGGAGCGGCGCCGCCGTCAGCCCCATCGTGATCCGCTCAAGGGCATCGCTGATGGCCGCATCGTTGATGCTTTGCCGCTCGCGCCGGGCCGTCAGGATGGCCGCTTCGTTCAGCAGGTTCGAGAGGTCGGCCCCTGAAAAGCCAGGGGTTCGGCTGGCCCAATCCGCCAGGGAAACCTCCGGTTCAAGCGGACGGGAGCGGGCATGCACCGCCAGAATTGCCTCGCGGCCCCGCCGGTCGGGCAGATCGACATGGATTCGCCGATCAAAACGCCCGGGACGCATCAGGGCCGCATCAAGCACATCCGGCCGGTTGGTCGCCGCCAGCAGGATCACCCCAGAGTTCTCGGCGAAACCATCCATCTCCGTCAGGAGTTGGTTGAGGGTCTGCTCGCGCTCATCGTTGCCCCCACCAATTCCGGCACCACGCTGGCGGCCGACAGCATCGATCTCATCGATAAAGATGATGCAGGGGGCTTTTTCTTTGGCCTGCCGGAACAGGTCACGGACGCGGCTGGCACCGACACCCACAAACAGCTCGACAAATTCCGAGGCAGCCATCGAGAAGAAAGGCACACCGGCTTCGCCGGCGATGGCCTTAGCCAGAAGGGTCTTGCCCGTACCCGGAGGGCCCACCAGCAACACTCCTTTGGGAATGCGTGCCCCAACGGCCGTGAAGCGTTCCGGCTCCTTCAGGAAAGCCACCACCTCCTGCAGCTCTTCCTTGGCTTCATTGATGCCGGCCACATCCTCAAAACGCACGGCCACCGCGGATTCGGGCTCAGCCATGCGCGCCTTGCTTCGGCCAAAACCCATCGCCCGATTCGCCACCTGACTTGAGCGCCGAATCAACAGGGCCAAGCCACCAAACAACAGCAACAGGAGCAGGCCGTTGGACACCAAGCTGGCGGTTGCACGGTCCTGGCGGTCGTCACGCACCGTGAGGGGCACCTGCGCTTCTTGGGCCGTGCGCAAGAGGACCTGGTCGTTGCTGAAGACCGGCACCTGGGTGCGGCTGCCGTCGGCATAGGTCACCTGGACCTCGCGACGGGCCGGGGACAGCAGCAGCTCTTTGACTTGTCCGCTCTTGAGCTGCGTGAGCAGCTGGCTGTAACTGGGCGGAGCCGGACGGTTGATGCCCAGATCTCGCCAGAGCTCGGCACGCCTGGACCCAGGGGCGGGCGAAGCTTGTGATGAGGGCACCTGCTGCGCTTGCTGACCCGGAGACGCGCCGCTGCTCACATCAATCTGTCGTTGGCTGGAGCTTAGCCATTTGACGAAAGGAAAGACGGCAAGGGAAGATCTTGGTTTGGCTGACTAGGTAAGCGGGATGGCTGTTCCCAAGAAGAAAACGTCCAAGGGCAAGCGGAACCAGCGCCACGCCACCTGGAAGGGCAAAGCTGCCGTGGCAGCGCAGAAGGCTCTCTCCATCGGCAAGGCCGTGCTGAGCGGCCGCGCCCAAGGCTTCGTCTATCCCGTGGCTGAAGAGGACGGCGACGAGGCCTGACCTGAGGCCCCAACGCTTGCTTTGCCGCTTCCCTGCACTGAAAGGAGGCGGCAAAGACTTGAGTACAAGAGCTCAGGAACCCAGCTTGAAGGCCTCCAGGACAACGGCGTAGACCAAGCCGAACCTGAGGTTGTCGAGCACGAGCCACCCAAGGGGCGGACGTCCCCGAACGATTCGGGTGCGAAGGCGCACGACCAGCTCCAGGAGCAGGACCACCGAGAGAACCACCAGTGGACGCTGACCAATGGTCTGCAGCCACCAGCTGGTGACGTTCTGGCCTGCATAGAAGCCAAACAGCAGGGACAGGACACCGGCGCTGCGGCGGCGCCAACTGCCCTGGAACGATCCCCAGAGGAACTGGGCTCCCTGACGCTGAAGACGGTCAAAGCGGGTGGCCTGAATGGGCATCCGGGTCATCCGCCTGGGAAGAGCTGCTTGAGGTAGGACAGCGTGATCTGGCCCTCAGGGCAAGCCGGCCCCCGCAACACCTGACAGGGGGCGTCGGATTCTCCAAGGCCGTCCACCACCGCAGCAGCGACCGCAAAGTGTGCGTCAGGTTCATGGGAACTAGAGGCACTGCGGGTGGCCAGGACGGTCAGACCCGCGCCATGGGCCGCCGTCACCCCATGACCTGAATCCTCCAGGGCAAGGACGCAGTCCGCTGAACACCCCAGTTGCTCCAGGGCAACTCGATAGCCCTCGGGGTCAGGCTTCTTGATGCTCACGTCCTCACCGCAGACCCAGAACTCCAGCCAATCGCGATGCTGCGGAAGCTGACGGGTCAGCAGGGCCTGGACCGCCGATCGCCCACTGGTGGTCACAATCGCCTGCCGCAGGCCAGCGGCCGCAGCAGCCTTCATTAAGCGCAGGACGCCAGGACGCAACTGAATCTCACCGGCCGACACCAGCTGGCTGTAGTGGGCCTGCTTGGACCGCTGGAGGGCATCCAGGCGAGCATCGATCGGGCGCAGGCCTTCCCGCTGCTCGAGAAACACGGCCATCCGCTCACGGCCCCCGGTGACCCGAAGCAACTGGAGATAGGTGGGGGGGTCCCACTGCCAGGGCAACCCCGCCTCGGCCATGGCGCGGTTAAAGGCCAAGCGATGGCCGTCCAGCTCTGTCTCAGCCAGCGTGCCATCCACATCCCAGAGAAGAGCCTCGGGGGCCAATCGCAACAAGGGGCTGCCGAATGCTGTGGTGAGGTTAAGGGAGCTGGACGGTGGAGCCTGGACAGGGCCTACTCACGGCCCAGAATGAAAGCTGATGAAACGCAGGCGTGCTCCTCGAGTCTCCAGAGCAACGCTTGTTGGACCAGCGCCTGCACCAGAACTGGCAGCTCCCTGCAGCGGTTGATCTTGAGGGTCTGAGCAGCGAAACGCGGGCCCTGGGGCTCTCGGAGCCCGTCCTCGCCCTCCTCACCAGGCGAGGGTTTACGAACGCTGCGGCCATCACGGCCCTGCTGAACCCCGCGGAAGCCCCTGATCCCAAGGAGCACTTCCCCGACTTGGGCCTGGCGGTCAAGCGCCTGAAGCAGGCCTGCAAAACCAACGAACGCCTCGCCATCTGCGGCGACTACGACGCCGATGGCATGACCAGCACGGCGCTCTTGATCGGTGTTCTTCAGCAGTTAGGAGCCCAACCGCAAGCGGCCATACCCAGCCGGCAGGCCGATGGGTATGGCCTCAACGTCTCCATGGTGGAGGAGCTGGCCGCAGAAGGGATCCGGCTACTGGTGACCGTTGACAACGGGGTTTCCGCGCGGGAGGCCCTCGAGCGGGCCCATGGCCTGGGCGTGGAGGTCATCGTCACGGATCACCACACCATCCCCGAGGAGCGTCCGCCCCTCAGCGCCCTCCTGCATCCCCAGTGCACCCCAGAGGGCTCCCCCTACCGAGGCCTGGCTGGGGTCGGCATCGCTTACGTCCTCGCCGGTGCCCTGGCGAAAGCCAGCCGATCGGCGAAGGCCCTGGCCATGGCCATGGATTTGTTCTGCATTGGCACCATCGCCGACATGGCTCCGCTTCAGGGGGTCAATCGCCGCTGGTTGATGGATGGATTACCCCGACTCAAAGACAGTCCCCTACCGGGACTGCAGGCCCTGCAGCAGGTGGCCGGCATGGACGATGCGCCAATCGATGCCGGTGCCGTTGGTTTCCAGCTGGCCCCCCGCATCAACGCGGTCGGACGGCTTGGCGATCCCCGCTTGGTGGTGGATCTACTGACCACAGACGACGCGGAACAGGCTCTGGAGTTGGCGCGGGAATGCGAAAGCCTGAACCGTCAGCGCCGGGAACTCTGTGATGCGATCGAAGCGGAGGCACGTGCCCTGGCCGAAGCCGATGGGGACCAGCGCAGTCCGTTCCTGCTGCTCGCGCAAAGCCACTGGCACCACGGGGTGATTGGCATTGTTGCGGCTCGACTTGTGGAGCATTACGGCGCTCCCGTCGCCCTCCTCGCCGCTGAGGGGAATGGCCGGATGCGGGCCTCGGTGCGGGCGCCCAAGGGCTTCGCCGTCGATGCCGCCCTTCAGGCCTGCGGAGACCTCTTGGAGCGCTTTGGGGGCCACCCCGCAGCTGGAGGCTTCACCGTCAGAGCCGATCGCGTCACACCCCTGCATGAACGGCTGAATGAGCTGGCGCAGGCCTGGCGAGAACGGGAGGGACTGCAGCTGGTCATGCCCGAGGCCCTGCTGCAGCTTGAGGACATCAACCGGCCGCTCTGGCGTGAACTGCAACAGCTAGAACCCTTCGGCATTGGAAACCCCACCCCGCTGTTTTGGAGCTGCGGCTGCACGATCAGCCAACAACGGGAACTGCGGGGCGGTCACCTCCAGCTCACCCTGCGCCAAGGCGAAGCACGGGTGCGGGCCATGGCCTGGCGCTGGGGACCCATTGGACACCTACTCCCCAAACAGGTGGATGTGGCGTATCACCTCAGGCTGAACCGCTGGAATGGCCAGGAGACCCTTCAGCTCGAACTGATCGGAATCCGGCCAAGCAGCGGAGACGCCCTGGTGCTGCAACGTCAGGAGCGCAGTTACTGGGTCCGGCGCGATGGCAACGCCGTGGTGATCCGCAATGCCGACGGTGAGGAGTTACGCGGTGAAGCCCAGCCGGGTCGTCTTGAAGCACTCCAGATCGATCACCCCAAAGCGAACCACCCCTATGTCAGAGCCCTGGTGCAGGACGCGGCGCGGGCCATGGGACTGGCTGCCTAGACACAACAAAGCCCCCCGAGGACGGACCTCAAAGGGGGCTTGTCTCTAGGCCGTGCGCAGGAAAGACCCTCAGATCAGAGGGCGCCGCGGCGGTAGAAGAGGATGAAGATCACTGCTGGGCCAACGAGGGTGATCAGGAACAGAGCAGCGAAGTTGGCGATCAGGTGGAAGTCGATTCCCATGGGAGAACGGCTCGGAAGCTGCACATGTTGGGTGAAGCCTAAAAGCAGACGGTCCCGTCCGGCTGATGGGTGGATCGCTCCTGTGACGGGTTGTCACAGCACCACGGAGTTGAACCATGACTGAGGCGCTCCAATGGCGCTGCATCAGTGGTTGCGGCTCCTGCTGCCGGCTTGATCCAGGGGAGCGGAACGAGGCCCTGGAAGCCCTGAACGAAGAACAACAGCAGCTCTATCTCTCGATGGTGGGGCCTGACGGCTGGTGCATCCACTTCGACACCGGCTCCAGCAGCTGCCGCATCTACGACGAGCGGCCCGTCTTCTGCCGCGTGGAGAACCTTGCCCGTTTGTTTGAGGTGCCTGACGAGGAGGCCAACGACTTCGCCATCGCCTGTTGCCGGCAGCAAATCCGCTGCGAACACGGCGGTCGTGGCATGGTGATGAAGCGTTTCGAGCAGGCGATCCGCCAGCCCGCTGAAGACAACGATCGCCAGCCCTGATGCCTGAGTCCGCCCCGAGCAGCGACACGCCCAATCCCAAGAAAGAGGATCAAGCCGCCAGCTTTGGTGCGGTCTTCCTCACGACCTTCACCACCGTGTTTCTGGCGGAACTCGGGGACAAGACGCAATTAGCCGCGTTGCTCCTCTCGGCGGAATCCGGACGCCCAGTCCTGGTGTTCATCGGAGCGTCCCTCGCCCTGATCAGCTCCAGCCTGGTGGGCGTTGTTCTCGGCCGCTGGCTTTCGCGGGTGCTGCCCCCCGGCCAGCTCGAGCGCTTGGCCGGCATCTTGATGATCGGCTTGGGGCTCTGGCTTGGCCGGCAGGCCGCCTTCAGCATGTTCCCCCTGGCCTGATTGCCATGCAACTCCCTCTACTGGCCTCGACCTTCCTGACCGTCTTCCTCGCAGAGCTAGGGGACAAGACCCAACTGGCAATCGTCACCATCAGCGGCACCTCGAACCGCAGCGGTGCCGTCTTCGCGGGAAGTGCCAGTGCCCTTGTCCTGGCGAGCCTGCTCGGTGCTGGCGCTGGCGGTTCCCTCTCCGCGGTGATCCCAACAGACGCGCTGCAGCTGGCGGCTTCGGTGGGATTTTTGGTGATTGGAGGCCGGCTGCTCTTGAAGGCCGGCCAAGAGGACGAAGGCGCTGCGACCGAAGCAACGGATGACGCCTAGCGGACAGACCTGAGGCGCTGAGTAAGATGAAGAGGTGCAGCACTGCTTGAAGGCGTTGGCCGTCTTCGTGTGATGCCTACGGCACGCAGAACCTCCACCTCCCTGGGGCTTGTCCGCTCCGCAGAAGCCCTCCCGAAAAGCCATGAAGTTCACGGTCGCGGACCTCATTGAGCAGCTCCCGAAGCAGGAGCCCCTCAGCCTGAGCAAGCTCGAAAAGGGTCTCGGCCTGAGCACCAAGGCCGACAAGGAACAACTGAGCATTGCCCTGAGCGCCCTTGCCCGGGTTGGGGTGCTCGAAGAAGCCGAAGAGGGCATCAGCCGCGTCGAGGATGAGTCCCTCATCGAAGCCAGGCTCCGCTGCAGCAGCAAAGGCTTCTGCTTCGCACTGCGCGAGGACGGTGGCGAAGACATCTACATCCGCGACAACCAGCTCAACCACGCCTGGAACGGCGACAGGGTGCTAGTGCGGGTCACGCGCGAAGGTGGGCGGCGGCGCTCACCGGAAGGTGGCGTGCAGTGCATCCTCCAGCGCAACACCACGAGCCTGCTCGCCCAGGTGGAGCAGCAGAACGACACGCTTGTGGCCGTGCCCCTGGACGATCGTCTGTTGACGGCGATCAACCTGCCGGCCGGTGACAGTGAGCACCTCAAACCCGCCACGGAAGCCGTGGTGGAAGTCAAGCTGGACCGCTACCCCGTGGGGCAACTTCCCCCCGAGGGTCATGTAGCCCGCAGTCTCGCGGTCAATGCCGGTCCGGAAGCCGATCTGGATTTGCTGCTGACGAAGCACGGTCTTCGCGAGCTGCCGGTGGCACCGAAGAGCAGCGCCAAAGCCCCCGACCTCAAAACGCGGGATGACCTGACCGCCCTGCCAACCCTGCTGCTCCAGCTTTGGGGCAGTGCTGATTCCCCGCTCCTGCCCGCGGTTTCCTTGGAGTCGTTGGAGGACGGTCAGCGCCTCTGGGTTCACGCCCCCGCCATCGCCGAGCGTGTGGGCTTTGGTAGCGCCCTCGATCTGTTCCTGCGGGAGCGCAGCGAAGCCCTGTGCGTGGGTGACAGCTGGCTACCGCTGCTCCCCAGCGCCACCACCAAAGCAGCGGCCTTCAAAACCGGAACCCCCGCTGCAGCGCTCTCGGTCGCCCTTGATCTGAACGCCGAGGGTGAGCTGCAGCACTTCCGCTTCTGCCGCAGCACCATCTCCGCCGATGGCCTGGTCGATGCAAAAGCCCTGCAGGCCCTAGCCGATCGCAAGCCCAAGGCACGCACGACACCCGCTGCCCTGAAATCGCTCAAGGATCAGCTGCCACTCCTGGAGCAGCTGATTGCCCTAGCCCAGACCCTGAGCCAGAACCGCCTGAGCCAAGGCTCGATCGATCTAGATCTGAGCATCCCCAGCCTCGAGGGACTGGGTGAGCTGTCCATCCCCGAACCGGATGAACGCCGCCAGGGCTGGATGATTCAGCTTGATCCCGCCCTCTCCCCCGCTGGCTTGCTACGGGAAATGGTCCTGCAGGCCCATCGGGCCTTTGGACGGCACATGGCCGCTCTGGAGCTGCCGGCCATCTATGCCGTCAATGCAGCCCCTGAGGCCGAAGCCCTCAACGACGTGGCCAAGGCTGCTCTGGCCCTGGAGATTCCCCTGGAACTCTCCGCCGATGGCAACGCCAGTGCCCAGGAACTAGCCGTGGCGTTTGCCGCGAGCGATCGAGCGCGGGTGCTGCTGCAGCAACTGCGGGAACCACTCAAACCGGTGAGCCTCTGCGCAGAGCCCGGCATCAACACCCTGGCGGCTGAAGACCAGGCCTATGCCCCGTGGTGCTGCGCAGCCCTCCACTACGCCGACCTCTGGAACCAGCACCTGTTGGTGTTGCTCTTGAGCGAGGGCAAGGATCGCCCCTCCGTTCGCCACAAGACCCGGGTCGACATCGCCTCCGATCAAAGCCACGGGGTCATCGATTGGCCCCTACTGATCGGCAGCCAGCTCAGCCCAGTCGAGGAGGGACTCACCGGAGCACTGCTGCATCGCCTGAATGAGCGCGGCCGCTTTGTCAGCGAGCTGCAGGGCGATGCCCTGGCCATGGCCCAGGCGCGCCAGGCCGAACCACTTGTGGGCCAAACCCTGACCGGGGTCATCAGTGGCGTCCAGAGCTATGGCTTCTTTGTTGAGGTGCCGCCCTCCCACGTCGAGGGCCTGGTTCATGTCAGCTCCCTGAAGGACGATTGGTACGAATACCGCTCCCGTCAGAACAAGCTGGTGGGTCGCAAGAACCGCCGCACCTACATGCTGGGCGACCAGGTGGAGGTCACCATCCAGAAGGTGGATGTACTGCGGCACCAGATCGATCTGGCCGTCGTCCTGCCTGAGGGCTACGAAGAGTTCTCCCCCGAGGATTCAGACACCCAAGAGCCCAGCGACGCCGAAGCAGGAAGCGAGGACTGAACCCTTGAGTGACAGCAGCGCCAAGGCAGCGCCGCTGCCCATTGTTCTGGCGGTATCGGGTGCCAGTGCCCAACCCCTTGCGGAGCGGGCTCTGCAGCTCTTGCTGCAGGCCGGGGAGTCTGTGGATCTGATCGTCAGCCGCGGTGCCATCGGCGTCTGGCAAGCGGAGCTGGGGGTGCGGGTGCCAAACGAGCCATCGGCCCAGGAGGCCTTCTGGCGGGAGCGCAGCGGCTGCAGCACCGGTGAACTGCGTTGCCACCGCTGGAACGACCAATCCGTGTCCATTGCCAGTGGTAGCCATCGCACCCGCGGGATGGTGATCCTGCCCTGTTCCATGGGGACCGTCGGCCGCATCGCCTCGGGGGTCGCCACCGACCTGATGGAGCGGTGCGCCGATGTCCATCTCAAGGAAGGAAGGCCGCTGGTGATCTGCCCGCGAGAAACCCCCTGGAACCTGATCCACCTACGCAACCTCACCGCCCTGGCGGAGGCGGGAGCACGGATCGCACCCCCAGCCCCAGCCTGGTATCACCAGCCGCAATCCCTCGACGAGATGGTGGACTTTTTGGTGATTCGCGTGTTCGATTGCCTCGGATATGAGCTTGGTCAGCTGCAGCGCTGGACCGGGCCGATCCAGCCCTGAGGCACTGCATCGCCCCTGTGTTGAAACGCATCCTGCTGCTGCCGCTGCTCTCGCCGCTCCTGGCGACCCTGGTCGTAGGGGGCCTGAACACCAAACCCGCAGTCACGGTGCGCGTCCTGACCTGGACCTCCCCAGCTCTGCCCCTGGGCCTCTGGTTGGCGGGAGCCTCCAGCCTGGGGGCCGGCCTCAGCGCTGCCGGCGCTGCCTTGGCCCTTCAAGGATCAGGCCCTCAAATCCTGCCCAGACGCTCGGTACGCCGCCGCCCTGACCCTGAGGCCAGAGAGGGCCGCCCCCCTTTCGAGAGCGAAGACTGGGCCTTTGAAGCAGAACCCGAGCGTCCCCCCAGCGCTTGGGCAGGACCCAGCCGCGCGGCAGCGGAACCTGCGCCCACCGTCTCCGTTCCCTTTCGCGTGATTCGGCGAAGTCAACAAAGTCCAAGCAAGGAGCCCGTCAGCGCTGCGGCAGCTCCGGTGAGCACCGCTGATCCAGACGATTGGGGCAACAGCAGCCCTGAGGACTGGTGAGCACTCCCTAAAGTTCACCAACGTCTGGATTGAGGCCTTCGCCGGTGACCGATTCCGCCAAACCCGCACCACAGGCGGCAGACACCAAGCCAGCCAAGCCCGCGAAGCCCCCAGCCCCAGAAGACAAACCCTTCGCTGACTTCGTCCCGAATCTGCTGATTCCGGCGCTGGCCAAGGAAATCGAGGCCTACGGCGGTCCCAACTGCAGCCTGAGCTTCGAGCAGGGCCCCATGCCTGTCGTCGGCAGCGCCTGCTGGCAGGTCAAAGGCACCCTGCCCAGCGGCCGTCGCTTCTGGCTCTGTTTCACCAGTGAGTCCATCAGCTCTGCCAAGACCATTGCCCTGGCAGAGGCCGGAAGTGAACCCAGCCTGCTGGAGTCATTCTTGATTGATGAGAAAAAAATGACTCAGGCGCTGCTGGTCTCCCGCTTGGTGCAACGGCTCAACGGTCAGAAATGGCTGGGGGCGAACTAAGCCTGCGAGTGATGAAGGCGGTCAACGGGCTGACACCGAAGCCGCTTACGATGGGATCTGCTCCGCTCAAGCTGCCCGATGGTGCCTCCCACCGCCGTTGCCTCATCTGACGCCGCAACAGCCATCGGCACGCCCAATGCACCGGCCACCAAAGATCCGGTCAAGGACACAATCCTGACTCCGCGGTTCTACACCACGGATTTCGAGGCCATGGCTGCCATGGACCTCAGCCCTAACGCCGATGAGCTGGAAGCCATCTGCGAGGAGTTCCGGAAGGACTACAACCGTCATCACTTCGTCCGCAACGAAGAGTTCGAAGGCGCCGCCGACAAGCTCGATCCCGAGACCCGCAAGGTCTTCGTCGAATTCCTCGAGCAGAGCTGCACCTCCGAGTTCTCTGGTTTTCTGCTCTACAAAGAGCTGAGCCGCCGGATCAAAGAGCGCAATCCCCTGCTGGCCGAGTGCTTCGCGCACATGGCCCGCGATGAGGCCCGCCACGCTGGCTTCCTGAACAAGTCCATGAGCGACTTCGGTCTGCAGCTGGACCTCGGTTTCCTCACCGCGAGCAAGGCCTACACCTACTTCAAGCCCGAATACATCTTCTACGCCACCTATCTGAGCGAGAAGATTGGCTACTGGCGCTATATCGCGATCTTCCGCCACCTCGAGAAGAACCCCGACAGCAAGATCTTCCCGATCTTCAACTTCTTTGAGAACTGGTGCCAAGACGAGAACCGTCATGGTGACTTCTTTGACGCCCTGATGAAGGCCCAGCCCAAGAGCGTCACGGGCCTGCGCGCCCGCCTCTGGTGCCGCTTCTTCCTACTGGCTGTGTTCGCCACGATGTACGTGCGTGACGTGGCCCGTAAGGAGTTCTACGAAGCCCTCGGCCTCGACGCTCGCGAGTACGACAAGTACGTGATCGCCAAGACCAACGAGACCACCGCCCGGGTCTTCCCCGTGGTGCTGAACGTCGACCATCCGAAGTTCTACACGCGTCTTGAGCGCCTGGTGCGCAACAACGACAAACTCAGTGCCGCCGATCAGGGCAATGCTCCGGCTCCGCTCAAGGCCCTCCGCAAGCTGCCCTACTGGGCTGCAAACGCCGGCGAAATGGCCAAGCTGTTCTTTATGAATCCCATTCGCAGCGAGAACTACCAAGCCGCCGTGCGCTGATCCCTCCGTTCATCCGGAGTTCCCCCTCGGGGGAGAGGCCCTGGTCGCTTCGGCCAGGGCCTTCTTGCTAGGACCGTGATGGCCTGCAGCCGTCCATGCCCATCTGTCGACAACCCGCGTGATTGCCTCCATCCCGTCCCACGCAGAGCTGCTGCTCGGCCCCTTTGATCAGCGCTGGAGTCCCCGCCTCGAGTCCCTGTTGGCGATGGGCAAAGCCGCCGGAGCTGATCTCGTTGAGATCTTTCTTGAACGGACCGACCACATCGGGGTTCTCGCTGAACAGGACACGATCACCAGCGTCACTCCCGCCTTCGGCATGGGCGCAGGCATCCGCGTCTTCCGGGACCAGCGCGACGGCTTCGTCAGTACCAATGACCTCAGCGAAGCCGGACTATCCACAGCGCTCACCCAGGCCCTGGGAATGTTGGGGCTGGATGTCCAAGGGGCAGGACTGAGCGGGTTTGAGGGTTTACCGGCCCTCAGGGACTTTGCCCTGGACAAAGGTCTCTGGCTCAGCAGCTGTCCCGAGCTAACCGAGACCACCCAGAAACTGCTCGAAGGAACGGCCCAGCTGCAGCAAAAAGGCAAGCATCTGCAGGCACGCCGGGGCAGCTACGCCCGGGACTGGCAGGAAGTGATGGTGGCCGCCAGTGACGGCACCTTTGGACGGGACATCCGCCTCCATCAATCCGTGGGCCTCAATGTCCTGGCCGCCGATGGTGATCACCGCGCCGGGGTGGGGCGTCGGTACGGCACCTCTGATCGCCCGGACAATCTTCGCCAGTGGGATGTGGCCCAGGCCGCCGATGAGGTCTGCACGAGCGCCGGAAACATGCTCTATGCGGACTACGTCGAAGCCGGCCAGATGCCGGCGGTGCTCGCCAATCGCTTCGGCGGCGTGATCTTCCACGAGGCCTGCGGGCACCTGCTGGAAACCACCCAGGTGGAGCGCGGCACCACACCCTTCGCCGAGAAAGTGGGTGAACCCATCGCCCACGAGGCCGTGACGGCTATCGACGAGGGGCTGACCGGTGGCGCCTTTGGCTCCCTGTCCATGGATGACGAGGGGCTGGAGGCGCAGCGCACGGTGCTGATCGAGAACGGCGTCCTTCAGCGTTTCTTGAGCGACAGGGCTGGCGAACTGCGCACGGGCCATGCACGGACCGGCAGCGGCCGTCGCCAGAGCCACACCTTTGCGGCCGCCAGCCGCATGCGGAACACCTACATCGCAGCAGGTCCCCATCAACCGGAGGACCTCATTGCCTCGGTGGATCGCGGCCTCTACTGCAAGTCCATGGGCGGCGGAAGCGTCGGCCCCACCGGTCAGTTCAACTTCGCGGTGGAAGAGGGCTACCTGATTGAGGACGGCAAGCTCACCAAACCGGTGAAGGGCGCCACCTTGATCGGCGAAGCCAAGGAAGTGATGCCCCGCATCTCCATGTGCGCCAATGACCTGGAACTGGCCGCAGGCTTCTGCGGCTCCGTGAGCGGCAGCATCTTCGTGACCGTGGGGCAACCGCACATCAAGGTCGACTCCATCACCGTGGGGGGCCGCTGAAATGAGCAACACCAACCAAACCCTGAACGCCGAACAACTCCGGAGCCAACTGGAGGGAATCGCCAAGGAACACGGCATCCGTCAGTGGGACCTCGGAGCGGCCTGCAGCACGGACACCTCCGTCCAAGTCGACCGCGGGGAACCCAAGCAGCTCAAGGGAGCGCAGCGCAGCTCGATCACGATCCGCGTCTGGAACGGCGATGGCCTGGTGGGCACCACCAGCACCTCCGATCTCTCCCCCAGCGGATTGGAACGCGCCCTCTCAGGAGCCCGAGACGCCGCTTCGTTCGGCAATGCCAGTGAGACCCCATCGTTCTCACCCCTGGCAACGGCTCCCCTGACAAGCCTGGATCAACCCCTGCATCAGCCCCAGGGCATCCTCAAGCTGCTTGAGCAGCTGAAGGTCGCTGAACGGGATCTTCTGGGACGTCATCAGGCCATCAGCACCGTTCCTTACAACGGCCTGGCCGAGCGCAGCAGCGAGCGGATCTACCTCAACAGCGAGGGGGCCTGCCGCCAGCAGCAGATGACCACCGCCAGCATCTACCTCTATGCCCGAGCCGAGGAGAGCGGCCGCAAACCGCGCAGCTCCGGTGCCGTCCGTCTGGCCTACGGCGCCTCAGACCTCGACATCGCCGGCTGCATTGACGAGGCCGCCGAGCGAACCATCAGCCACCTGGATTACGCACCGGTGGAAACCGGTCGCTACACCTGTGTTCTCAGTCCAGAAGCCTTCCTTGATCTGGTCGGCGCCTTCAGCAACCTCTTCAACGCCCGCTCGGTGCTGGATGGAGTGAGCCTGAGCCAGAGGGACTCCATCGGCCAAAGCCTGGCGGTGCCCTTCCTCTCGATCCACGACAACGGGCTGCACCCGGGCAACATCGGCGCCTCAAACTTCGACGGCGAGGGAACCCCCACCCGCAAGCTGGCCCTGCTGGAGGGCGGAGTGCTGAAGAACTTCCTGCACTCCGAAGCCACAGCGCGCGCCTTTGGCGTTGAACCCACCGGCCATGCCGGCTTGGGCGCCAAGGTCTCCGTCGGTCCCGATTGGTTTGAGATTGGCCCCACCCCTGGCAGCAACGGAGGGCAGAGCGGCTTAGATCGCTTCAAGGCCGATCAGCCGATCATTTGGATCGACTCCCTCTCCGCCCTGCATGCGGGCGTCAAGGCCAGTCAAGGGTCCTTCTCCCTCCCCTTCGATGGTTGGTTGATCCAAGGCGGGGAAGCCCGTTCGATCGAAGCGGCCACCGTGGCTGGCGATATCCGTCAGGTGCTCAACGCCATCGTCGGCTTCGAAGGCGAAGCCAAGGTGACACCCGACGGGCTTTGCCCGATGGTCTGGGTGGAGGGGCTCTCGATCACCGGCGAGGCCTAAACGCAAGCGATGCGGATCCTCTTCTGGGGTACTCCGGCCTATGCCGCCACCAGTCTCGATGCGCTGGTGGCAGCCGGACATCAACTCGTCGGGGTCGTCACCCAGCCGGACCGTCGGCGGGGGCGCGGCAAGGCGCTCGTGCCCTCACCTGTGAAGGCCCGGGCCACTGAACTCAAGATTCCCGTCTTCACCCCGGAGCGAATTCGAAGGGATCCCGAATGCCAACGGCAGCTGGCCGAGCTGGGGGCTGATGTCTACATCGTGGTCGCCTTCGGCCAGATCCTTCCGCCGGAGGTGCTGCAGCAACCGCCCCTGGGCTGCTGGAACGGCCATGGATCCCTGCTCCCCCGCTGGCGCGGCGCCGGTCCAATTCAGTGGTCTCTGATCGAAGGCGACGCACAAACGGGGGTCGGGATCATGGCGATGGAGGAGGGACTCGATACCGGACCGGTGCTGCTTGAACGCGCCATCCCGATCGGTCTACTGGAGAACGCCCACCAACTGGCCGAACGGCTGGCACGGCTCACCGGAGAGCTTTTGGTGGAAGCTCTACCCCTGATCGAGGCAGCTGGCGCGGGACCTGAACAGGTCCGATTGGAGCGCTTAGGGGTTCGCAGCCAACCGGACGAGGGAATGACCTACGCCCGGATGCTTGTGAAAGAGGACTTCCAGCTGGATTGGACGGCTTCGTCCCTGGAGATCCACCGCAAGGTGATGGGGCTCTATCCCGGTGCAGCCAGCAGCTGGAAGGGCAAACGCCTCAAGGTGCTCTCCAGTGAACCCCTGATCAAGCGTCGATCTGGGGAACTGAGCCCGGAAGCCTCAGCATTGGCCGAGCGCTGGGGGCTCAACCCAGGAGAGACCTCGACCCACACACCCGGAACCGTGCTGGAGTGCGTCGAGGCCACTGGCCTGGTGGTGGCCAGCTCGGGCTGTCCCCTCCTGATTCGAGAAGCCCAGCTGGAAGGGAAAAGTGCCAGTCAGGGAACCCAGCTGCTCCAGCAACTCGGGGCGGTCCCCGGCGATCGCCTCGGCGACTAGGCAACAAGGAACTGATAGGCATCGTTGACCCGCCGAAACGCTTCAGCCGTTCCGCCCACATCTGGATGGTGCTGTTTCACCAACCGGCGATGGGCCTGCTTAATCGCCTGCCTGGACGCCCCCCACTCCAACCCCAAGACCTGAAGAGCCGCCACCGTTCGGGCATCACGGCCACGAGGATCGGCTGAGCTCCCCGTCTTGCTCTGGCGATCCGTGTGGCGCTGATCACTGCGGGTCCTGCGATCTCCACCCCTGCTCTGACCCTGCCGCTGACGCAGCTCCAGGACGACACGCTGGGGATCGTCATCGAGCCACTCGATCGCGCTGACGCCATAGAGGGCAAAAGCCGCCAATACGGCACAGCGCCTCTTGTTGACAGGGCTTGGGATCGCCGCGAACAGGTCCCGGCCAAGTCCGGGCACCAGGTGATCCAGGCGCTGCTGCAGCGTCAGCTGCGGCAGAAAACTGCTGCGGTTCAGCTGCTCAATGAGCTGCTCCAATCCCGCCAGGCGCAAAACAGCCCAGCCCTTCTGCTCCGCCAGGGCCACTCCCCAACGCTCCACCTGGGCAGCACACACAAGCGGGTCGGGCTCTGCGGGTTCCTGCCATCGCCAGCGCTGCCGGCTCGGTTCAGGCCTTTGGCGGAGCGACTCCAACTGCCTGCGCAGCTGACGCACCTCCCGCCTCAGGGCCTCGTTCTCTTGGAGCAGCGCATCGACGTTGCTGGTGACCCGCTGCTGGGGCCGAGGCTCTGCGGACCAGCGCCTGGGATCAAATCCCACTCAAGATCAGCCGCGGCGCGAGGACGAGCGTGCCGCTGGGCGCCCTCCGCGGCTTGCACCACTCCGCCCCCCTCCAGGACGTCCTGAGGAAGGGCCACGACTGGACCCACCGCGATTGGAGCGGCCGCGCCCACCACTGAGATCCAAGGGAGGTGCCGAGAGCACCGTGGGCTCAAAGCCCGGGATCTCCTGCTTCGGCAATTTCTTACCCGTGAGCCGTTCAATCGCCCGCAACAGCTCGTGCTCCTCAGCGGCCACCAAGGAAACGGCATGGCCACTGTGGCCAGCCCGGCCTGTGCGGCCGATGCGGTGGACGTAATCCTCTGCCTGGTTCGGCAGATCGAGGTTCACCACATGGGGGAGCTGGTGAATATCGATGCCGCGGGCGGCGATGTCGGTGGCCACCAAAACCCGCAACTCGCCGCTCTTAAAGCCAGCCAGGGCACGGGTGCGGGCCCCTTGGCTCTTGTTGCCATGGATCGCGGCAGCCGCCATGCCCTCAGCACTCAAGCGTTCGGCAACGCGATTGGCTCCATGCTTCGTGCGGGAGAAGACCAGCACCTGCTGCCAGTCATTGCTGGCAATCAGGTGGCAGAGCAGATCAGCCTTACGCCCCATATCGCAGGGGTGAAGGATGTGCTCGACCGTGGTCGCCGTTCGGTTCTCAGGGGTGACCTGAAGTTGGACGGGCTCATGCAGCAGGCCCGTTGCCAGCCTGCGAATCGAGGATTCGAAGGTGGCGGAGAACAGCAGGTTTTGGCGCTTGGGGGGGAGCAAGCGCAGAATTTTTTGAATGTCGCGGATGAAGCCCATGTCGAGCATCCGATCGGCTTCATCGAGCACCAGGATTTCGACGCGATCGAGGCTGATCGCCCCCTGCTGCACCAAATCCATCAAGCGGCCAGGCGTCGCCACCAGCACATCGGCTCCGGCCTGCAGGCGCGTGATCTGGGGATTGATCTTCACCCCGCCAAAGACCACATCGGAACGCAGGTCCAGGTTTCTCGAGTAGGCCTTGACGTTGTCGGCCACCTGAGCCGCCAGCTCGCGAGTTGGGGTCAGGACCAAAGCCCGGACAATCCGTCCCCGGGCATGGGGACCATGGCGCAGCCGCTCCAGCATCGGCAGGGTGAACCCAGCGGTTTTGCCCGTGCCGGTTTGGGCAGCCGCCATCACATCCCGACCCGCCAACACAGCCGGGATGCACTGCTGCTGAATCGATGAGGGCTGGCTGTAGCCCTTTTGCAGCACGGCCTCAACGATCGGCCGACCCAGCCCGAGCGCCGTAAAGGGGGACGCCGCTAGCTGCTCCTCATCCACAGGCGGCAGGGCCACGGCAGCCTCCACCGCGGCAGCGCCTGCCGTAGGCAACCGCTTCACCGGAGCCGGCCGGCTCCGACGCCGGGGAGAACGATCGGGGGAGGAGATAAGCAAACCTCACGAAGCTTCACCCTACGGCTCAGGACTCGGTGTACAGCTGCCTGGCCTGCTCGAGGCTGAGCTGCACCTCCGCATCACTGAGAACCGAGGCTTCCGGCCAGTGCTGATCCAGCCATTGGCGGAGCGGCGGAAGTTCCTGCAGGAAAAAGCTCTCCTGGGCTGCCAGGACCCGAAATTTCAAGAACTCCAGCAGGCGAGCCCGCAAGCGGGCGACCGCAATCAACTGGCAACGGGCAGGATCCACAGCCAACTCCAGGGCTGAGCCAGCCGTCAGCTCTGGCAGCCACGGTGCCAACAGCTCCAGGCGGCCGTCCCGTTGGAAATGGCGGACCTTGGTCTCGGGATGGGGGTAATAAATCCAACCCTCGAGCTGCTCGCCTGAGCCCTGGCGGAGGAGAACACGCCAGAAGGAAAAGGTCTCTGGCGGATGCAGTGGCGTCCACTCCAACTGCTCAAAACACCAGTCGGGCTGACGCAACGCCCAGCGACAGCCAGGGAAATCAAGATTGATCGTCCCCTGGACGCAACCGGAGAGGTCCAATCCCCCCTGCAGAAAGAAAGGAGACTGCAGGGCAATGGTGCCGGCGGGATAGGGGCTGTCGCTCGACGATCCCGAAGCCACCCCATGGCCAGCGGCCACGATTCCCCGGTGCCAGGTCCAGTCCATCAACTCTCGCTGCGCAAACTGTGGTGAGCGCAGCGCTCACAGGGACCTGCAGGCAAAACCGCGCAACGAAGCAGCGGAGAGCGGGCATTGAAGTGACAACTGGGGTCCCCAATCACCCAGCGCCCCTGCCACCACCGGGCATCCACCGGGCGACGTTGAGCCTTGACCTGAAGGGCGATCGAGCTGAGCTCATAGCGGCCGTCCCGCAGCTGATAGCGGTGATGGCGCTGCAGCACCAGATAACTCCGTTCAGGCAGCTCCAGCCAGCGCCCGGGATGGGGCACATCCTCCAGTTCGAGTCGATCGATCAGTTGGTTACTGCCGGCCTGACGCAGTTCAACGCGCATCGGCCTTAACCCTCCGCTTCCTCAGCCAAGGGCTCGCTGTTGCGCTTGGAGAACCCCCAAGCGAACAGCAGGGCCACGATCCCAAGCAGCCCCCATTCAGGAGGAACGAATTGGGGCGCAGAAAGGCGAAGGAGCAAGCGGATGCCCACCAGACCGACCGCCAGATAGCCCGCTGATTCGAGATGGCGGTAGACCTCGAGCCAACGGATAAAGAGCCCGGAGGTCAGCCGCAGGGCCACCACCCCCAAGACCCCACCGGTCATAACCAACAACAGGTTGTCGCTGACGGCCACCGCGGCAGCAACGCTGTCGAGCGAGAAGGCCAAGTCCGTCAACGCCAGGGTGACCACCACCCCCGAGAGCCCCTTCTGGGCCACCTCTGCGCTGGGGTCATCACCTTGGCCCTGCTCCTCCTCCACCTGAGAGTCACCCGGCCTCAAGTTGGTGACACAAAGCCACAGGAGATAGCCCGCCGCCAGCATCTGCAGCGGCCAGAAGTCCAGGACCCACCGGGCCGCCGCGATCAACACCAAGCGGAACACCAGAGCAAGCCCCAGGCCAAGGTTCAGGGCCTGGGCTTGCAGTTTCGGGTCATGCAGCCGGCGAGAGATCGCCGCCAGGGCAATCGCGTTGTCAGCCGAGAGGACCGCCTCGAGGGCCACCAGCAGCGGCAAGAGCAGCAGCAACTCCCCCCACTGATCGGCCGCTTGGATCAGGGGTGAGAGGGATGGAATTGACTCCGCTTCCATTCAGTTGCTGCAGAGGATTCCAAGGCCAGCCAGTGTAGAAACGCGGAACCGAGATCCAGAGCATGGAGAGCAGCCTGTCCTTTCGGGCGCGTCTGGTGCACGCCGAGGCCGGCAAGCGCGTGGTTCAGCTCAGCGCCTGGCAGGGTTCCAGCTGCCTGGGCAGTGCCCTGGGGGAAGCGGAGAGTGCCGAGCTCGCGGAGGAGAGAGCCCTTGAGAGGCTGCAAGCTCGCCTGAATCAACCCCCTGCCCAGCAGCACCAGCCTCCGAATCCGCCACCGCAGCCCGAGGCCCCCGTGCGGCACCCCGTCGTGCGGCGCCCCCCTGCTGAGGACTCAGCCGAACCGATCCAGGCGCAAGCTCCAACTGCTGAGACGATTCAGCCGAGCCTGCCCCAGGCACAATCCCAACCCGAAGCGCCTGCTGTTACCGCTGAACCGCAGGAACCCGCCGCGGACCCTGAGGACTGGAGCGACGAACTCGCTGAAATCGACATCCAGCTCAAACGACTGGGGTGGGACAGGAACCAAGAGGGGACCTATCTGCAGCGGGCCTTCGGCCACCCCAGCCGCAACCGAATCACCAACTACACCGACCTGGCGGCCTATGTCCGCAGCCTGAGGGACCTCAAGCCCAGCACTGACCCAGCCGCAGCCTCGATTCCCCTGCGGCGGCGCGATCTACTTAGCCAAAGCGATGACTTGCTCGCTGCCTTGCAGTGGGATGCCAACCGCGGCCGGCAGGCCCTTGAGCAGCAGTTCAAACTCAGCAGCCGTCAGCAATTGAGTGACGAGCAGCTGTTGGAGTTCAACATGCAGCTGGAAACCACCCTCATTGGCTCCGGCAGTGGCGAGCCAGCAGCTCCCACCCCAGGTTGAGCTGCTCCTGGTTGGCGTAGGCCTCCTCCTCCAGCAACCGCTGCTCCCGTGAGGCCTTGGCATAGAGGGGTTGCTGCAAGTGGCGGCGACCTGACGCGCTCAGGCTGCGGCTCAGGCCCAGCAACCGCGGCCTGGCGTAGAGCGATCCGCCTTTGCAGCTCTGGGCCACATGGATCGCTTCGTGGTTTAGGACCCGCGCGAAATTGACCGTCCCCTTGGAGGCGACATCCGGACGCAAGCGCAACTCACCGCGACGCGGATTCCACTCACCGGCTGCTCCCTTTTGCTTGGGTTGCCGCACCACCAGCACCACGCCGCTGCGCTCCAGCTGCTCTAAGAGCAATGCAATCGCCTCGCGCTCGGTCCGGTAGCTGGGCGGATGGGCCATCAGCTGCCGCAACTGCACCGTGGACAACGGCTTCTCCCCAAGCCGGCGCCTGTAGGTAATCCGCTGGCCCCCGCTTGGGAGGCGCTCCACCCTCGGCCGCCAAAGCAGATCTGCCCGATCCAGCCAATCAAATAACGGCCGCTGACTGGAGGCTGTCAGTTGCCAATTGAGGGGCAAGGCCAAGGGCGCCTCAGCATCGGTGCTGCTGGCCTGGGCCACGTCCTCCTGGAGCGGCTTGGCGTCACGCTGCAGCCAACTCAAGCCAGCGCCGGCCAGGAGAAGAACCGCCAACGACAGCCACAGAGGGCTCCCTCGCATTGCTGCAGCCGGCCTCGGGACCTCTCCATTGTCTTGCCAAGATGGTCAGCTGTGCTTTGAGCCCCATGCCCCTCTCCGCCCTGGTGCGCCAACTGCAGCAGGTGCCCCTCAGTGGAGAGGTCCTGCAGCGGTGTGGCCGGGACGAGCGGCTACGGCTATCCGGCGCAGGACGAGGAGCCCGTGCCTTGATCAGCAGTGTCCTGGCCAGCTGCGCTGAGGCTCCGCTGCTGGTGGTGGTTCCCACCCTGGAGGAAGCCGGACGCTGGGCGGCCCTCCTGGAGCTGATGGGCTGGGGTAGCGCCCAGCTGTATCCCACCAGCGAGGGCAGCCCCTACGAACCCTTTGATCCCACCAGCGAGATCACCTGGGGACAACTGCAGGTCCTCAGCGAACTCCTGGATGCCGGTAGCCGCTGCGCCATCGTCGCCACGGAACGATCCCTGCAGCCTCACCTACCGCCGCCGGCGGCCCTGCAAGCCCAGTGCCTCAGCCTGCGCAAAGGGGATGAATTTGATCTCGAGGCCCTCGGTGAAACCCTGACCCGGCTCGGCTACGAGCGGGTCACGAGCATCGAGCAGGAGGGCAGCTGGAGCCGCCGCGGCGACATCGTCGACGTCTTTCCGGTCAGCTCAGAACTCCCCGTTCGACTCGAGTTTTTTGGCGAAGAGCTGGAGAAACTGCGGGAATTCGACCCCGCCAGCCAACGCTCCCTCGATCCCATCGAGGTGGTGCGGCTCACCCCCAGCGGCTACGGCCCCCTCATTGCCGACGCCCTGCGCGAGGGAATGCCGGAGGGCCTCGATCAGCTGCTCAGCCCCGAGGCCACCGAGCAACTGCTGGAGGGGGGAACACCGGAGGGGATGCGACGGCTGATGGGCCTGGCCTGGAGCGAGCCTGCTTCCCTGCTGGATTACCTACCCGAAGGAACCCTGATCGCCATCGATGAGCGGCGCCATTGCCTCTCCCACGGCCAGCAGTGGTTCGACCATGCCATCGAGCATCACGCTGAAGTCAGCGCGGAGCTTGGCGTCGAGCTGCCGGCCGTGCTCCACCGCAGCCCCGAGGAGGCCCTGGCCGCCGCTGAGGGCTTCCAAGGGTTTGACCTGGCGGAACTCCAGGAAAGCGACAACCACCCCAACAACTTCGACCTCTCCAGCCGGCCCGTTCCGGCCTACCCCAACCAATTCGGCAAGCTCGCCGAGCTGATCAAAGGCTTCCAGAAGGACAAGGCCCGGGTCTGGCTGCTCTCCGCCCAGCCCAGCCGCGCCGTAGCCCTACTCGAGGAACACGACTGCATCAGTCGCTTCGTCCCGAACCCGGCCGATCACCCAGCGATCGATCGGCTGATCGAGCAGAACACCCCCGTCGCCCTCAAGACCAAGGGCACCGCCGAACTCGAGGGTCTGCAATTGCCGGCCTGGAAGTTGGCGTTGATCACCGACCGGGAATTCTTCGGGCAACACTCCCTGGCGGCGAGTGGCTACGTCCGCCGCCGGCGCAAGGCAGCCAGCCGGACGGTGGATCCCAACAAGATGCGTCCGGGGGATTTCGTGGTGCACCGCAACCACGGCATCGGCAAATTCCTCAAGCTCGAGAAGCTGGCGATTGGCAACGAGGCCCGCGATTACCTCGTCGTTCAATACGCCGATGGCCTACTGCGGGTCGCCGCGGACCAGCTGGGCAGCCTCGGTCGATACCGGGCCACCAGCGACAACCCCCCAGATCTCAACCGGATGGGGGGGACCGCCTGGAACAAGGCCAAAGAGCGTGCGCGCAAGGCCGTGCGCAAGGTGGCCCTCGATCTGGTCAAGCTCTACGCCGAACGGCACAAGGCTCCGGGCTTCGCCTTCCCGGTCGATGGCCCCTGGCAGAACGAACTCGAGGATTCCTTCCCGTACGAGCCCACACCGGATCAGGTCAAGGCCATTTCCGATGTCAAACGGGACATGGAGCAACCCCAGCCCATGGACCGACTGGTCTGCGGCGATGTGGGCTTCGGCAAAACCGAGGTGGCGATCCGGGCGATCTTCAAGGCCGTGACCGCCGGTAAGCAGGTGGCGATGCTCGCCCCGACAACCGTTCTGGCGCAGCAGCACTGGCGTTCGCTCTCCGAGCGCTTTGCCCCCTATCCGATCAAGGTCAGCTTGCTGAATCGCTTCCGCACCACCAGTGAGCGCAAGGTGATCCAAGAGGGGCTCGGCGAGGGCACCGTCGACGTGGTCGTCGGCACCCACCAACTCCTGGGCAAGGGCACCCAATTCAAGGAACTGGGACTGCTCGTGGTGGATGAAGAGCAGCGCTTTGGCGTCAACCAGAAGGAAAAGATCAAGGCCCTGCGCAAGGACGTCGACGTCCTGACCCTCTCGGCAACCCCGATCCCGCGAACCCTCTACATGAGCCTCTCGGGGGTGCGCGAGATGAGCCTGATCACCACCCCCCCGCCGCTGCGCCGTCCGATCAAGACGCACCTGGCGGCCCTGGATGAAGAAGCGGTACGCAGTGCCATCCGCCAGGAACTCGATCGTGGCGGTCAAATCTTCTATGTGGTCCCTCGGGTGGAGGGCATCGAAGAGGTGGCCGAAGGGCTGCGGCAGATGATCCCCGGCCTACGGCTCCTGGTCGCCCACGGTCAAATGGCGGAAGGCGAACTGGAGAGCGCCATGGTGGCCTTCAACGCCGGCGAGGCGGACCTGATGCTCTGCACCACGATCGTGGAGAGCGGCCTGGACATTCCTCGGGTCAACACGATCCTGATTGAGGACGCCCACAAGTTCGGCCTCGCCCAGCTCTACCAGCTGCGGGGTCGCGTGGGCCGCAGCGGCATCCAGGCCCACGCCTGGCTCTTCTATCCAGGGGACGCCTCCCTCAGCGATGCGGCACGGCAGCGCCTGCGCGCCATTCAGGAATTTGCGCAGCTGGGCAGCGGCTACCAACTGGCCATGCGCGACATGGAGATCCGCGGGGTGGGCAACCTGCTGGGGGTCGAGCAGAGCGGCCAGATGGAGACCATCGGTTTTGACCTCTATATGGAGATGCTCCAGGAATCCCTGGCGGAAATCCAGGGCCAGGACATCCCCGCGGTGGATGACACGCAGATCGACCTGCAGCTCACCGCCTTCATCCCCGGCGACTGGATCAGCGACAACGACGAGAAGATGGCCGCCTATCGCGCCGCGGCCGACTGCAGCAGCCCCGATGGGCTGCTGCAACTCGCAGCCGACTGGGTGGATCGCTATGGCGCGATCCCCGCGCCGGTCATCTCCCTGCTGCAGCTGATGGAGCTCAAGCTGCTGGCCAAGCGCTGTGGCTTCTCGCGGATCAAGCCCGAGAAACCCAACATTGCGCTGGAAACGCCCATGGAGGAGCCGGCCTTCCGCCTGCTGCGCCAGGGATTGCCCCAGCACCTCCATGGCCGACTGGTCTACCAGGCCGGTTCGGGCAGTACAGCCAAGGTCTTGGCCCGGGGCCTTGGGGTCCTGCCCATGGAGAAGCAGGTGGAGGAGCTCATGAACTGGCTCAAGCAGATGGTCGAGCAGATCCCTGGTGCCGATGGCCTCACGGAAGCCCAGCGAGCCGAGCAGCTCAAAGCCAAAAACGAGGCGGTGCTGGCGGTCTAAGCCAACTGGGCCCCAAAGATGAGCGCCCAGCGCAAAAGTCCGTTACAATTCGGTGAAGCAATGTAACGGACACTCATGGGTCCCGGCCTCGGCGAAGTCATCGACCTCAGCACCGGCTTCGGCGGTGGCCTGAGCTTGATCTCCGGACTCATCAGCATGGTGGCCTTGGGTGTCTATGCCGTGCTCCAGTCGGACACCGGCAATGACGACGACGACTCCACCCCTGGTGGCGGACTTATGCAACCGGTCGGAAGCGGCGCCTGAACTCAACGCCCTAGAGCCTTCTCTTCAGCCCGCGGCCCATGCCGTGGGCTTTTTTGCGATCGCCTGTAGTGATCTCGCCTAGTGAACCGGCGCCGCCAGCGCCGCAGGCACATTGGCACTGGCGGGGTTGTAGGTCCGCGACTTGGTCAGGGTGTTAGCGGCCTTCACCTGCTTAAGGAGAGTGGACTCAGCCACGCGGTACTGACTGTCCTTCTGCGTTCCCAGATCCTCCAGCCGCAGGGATTGGATCTCGCGGGCGCTCAGCTTGGCGCGCACATCAGGATCAATCCCATGCTTGTGGATATCTCGGCCGCTTGGGGTGAGGTACTTCGCGATGGTGACGGTCATCCCCGAACCATCAATCAGGCCGCGAACCGACTGCACCAGGCCCTTACCGAAGGTTGTCTCACCCACCAAGACCGCTCGATGGTTGTCCTGTAGGGCACCGGAGAGGATTTCACTGGCACTGGCTGAGCCTTCATTGACCAGCACCACCAGAGGACGCTCGGTCAAGGCACGACCAACAGCCCGCTTGGTGTCTTGGATGCCGTCTCGGGTCTTGGTGGAGACGATCACACCTTCATTGAGCAACTGACGGGCGATCGTGATGCTGGCCACCAGCAGACCGCCGGGGTTGCTGCGTAGATCCAGCACATACCCCTGGACCTGCTGCTTCTCCAGATCCTTCAACGCCTTCGCCATGTCCTTGGCGGCATTGGCGTTGAACTGCTTCAGGCGGATGTAACCAATCTTGGTGCCATCGGCACTGGTATTGACCTGGGTATCGACCGCATGGAGCTCGATCCGTGCCCGCACAAGGGGGGTGTCCAGCAGCTTCCCGTTGCGGCGCAGCTGCAAGGTCACGGTGCTGCCCGCCTTGCCACGAATCAGCTTGACCGCATCCTCGGTCGTCATCCCCTTTGTGCTCTTGCCATCGATGGCGGTGATGACGTCCTTGGGCATCACACCGGCGCGGGAGGCCGGAGACCCTTCAATCGGACTGACGACCGTCAGCTCTTTGGTGTCCTTGTCAAGGCTCAGCTGGATCCCAACCCCGGAGAGCTCCCCCGAGGTATCGATCTGCATCTCCTTGAACTCACGCGGATCAAGGAAGCGCGTGTAGGGGTCGTCGAGGGTGGCCAACATCCCTCGGATCGCCTCGTAGCTCTCCTTGGTGCTGCCATAACTCTTGGAGAGCACCTGACGACGCAGGTCTTTCCATCGATCCGAGGTGTATTTGCCGTTGGTATCGAGATAGTCCCGAAAGACGATCTGCCAGGTCTGGTCAATGACTTCCTTCGGGCTATCGCTCACCAGCGATGCCGCACTGGGCAGCAACAACGGCGGCAAAGAGATGGCACCAACGGCACCGGCACCGGCCAGAACAAGCAGGGCACGATGACGGGTGCGGAGGCCGCGTGGCTGGGTCATCAATGCGCTCCTGACAGGGGAGATTTCTTCAAATTAGCTCCAGTTTCCCAACCTCAGTTGGCGTGAAAACCGGAGAAATCTGAGGGTTAGCCGAGGTCCCTTAAGGATCGACCCAACGGCCGTCTTCCTTGATCAAGGCAATCAAGGCATCCACGCCCTCAGCCTCCGAAACGCGGCGAATCTCATCGCGGCCGCGATACAGGGCAATCACCCCTGGGGTTTTGCCGACATAGCCGTAATCGGCATCAGCCATCTCACCAGGACCGTTGACGATGCAACCCATCACGGCAATGTCCAGACCCGTGAGGTGTGCCGTCGCGTTCCGCACCTTGTTGAGCACATCCTCCAGGTTGAACAGGGTGCGTCCGCAGCTGGGGCAGCTGACGTACTCAACCATGGTCTTACGCAGACCCAGGGACTGAAGAATCGAGTAGCAGACAGGAATCTCTTTCTCCGGGGCCTCGGTCAGCGACACCCGAATCGTGTCCCCCAGGCCATCGGCCAGCAGGGTGGCAATGCCGGCGGTGCTCTTGATGCGGCCGTAGTCCCCATCTCCGGCCTCGGTCACGCCCAGGTGCAAGGGGTAGTTGAAACCTTCGGCATCCATCCGATCGGCCATCATCCGGTAGGCGGCCAACATCACCGGTGCCCGTGAGGCCTTCATCGACACCACGATGTTGTGGTAGTCGAGGCGATCACAAATTCGGATGAACTCCAGGGCGCTCTCCACCATCCCAAGGGGTGTGTCGCCGTAGGTGAACAACATCCGCTCCGCCAGGGAGCCATGGTTCACGCCGATGCGCAGCGCCTTGTCCTGTGCCTTCAGCAGGCTGACCAGGGGCTCAAAGGTCTCAGTGATTCGATCACCGATCTGAGCGATTTCGTCAGGTGTGAATTCGGTCCGATTCGGATCAGGCTTGTCGAAAACGAACAAACCCGGGTTGATTCGAACCTTGTCGACATGGTTCGCCACTTCCAGGGCGATCTTCATGCCGTTGTGGTGGACGTCCGCCACCAGGGGGACCGGCTGATAGCTGTCCTCCAGGCGTTTGCGGATCTCGCCCATCGCCTTGGCATGGGCCAAGGAGGGCACGGTGACGCGGACGATTTCACAGCCCGCTTCGTGCAGGCGGCGAATGCCCGCGGTTGCACCCTCGATATCGAGCGTGTCCTCGTTGATCATCGACTGCACCACGACGGGGTGCTCGCTTCCGATCCAGAGGTCACCAACGCGAACGCTGCGGGTCTTGCGGCGGCGGATGACCGTGTCGTAACGGGAGGACAGCTGCCCCGCCTCGGGCGTTGCGATTGAGGAGGCAGTCATGGCAGCAGCGTTGGGCAGGCCGAGTGGGCCAAGCCTGTCACAACGGAGCGTCCAATTGGGCCAAGCGGCGCTGCACATCCTGCAGGTCCTGCCAGGTGAGCCACTTGGGGGCCCCCCGCTCCTTTGAGGGATTCCGCAACAAATAGGAGGGATGGAAGACCGGCATCAACCAGCGGCCTTCCCACTGGCGCCACTGACCGCGGATCTTGGTCATCCCGCCCTTAATTCCCAGGAGGCCCTCCACGGCTGTCGCCCCGGCCAAGAGGATCACCGCCGGATCCACAAGGGCGATCTGACGGTCTAACCAGGGCTTACACGACGCCATCTCGAGGGCCGTGGGCTTGCGGTTCTCCGGTGGACGGCACTTCACGATGTTGCAGACATAGGCATCGCGATTGCTGTCGATGCCCACGCTCTCGAGCATTCGATCCAGCAGTTGGCCCGAGCGACCGACAAACGGCTGACCCTGCTCGTCCTCCTGGGCACCCGGACCCTCACCAATCACCATCAGGCGCGCCTGGGGGTTCCCGCGACTCACCACCACCTGGGTACGGCTTGTGCCCAACTTGCACAGGCGGCAACCGTCACAGGTCTCCGCCAAGGCCGCCAAGTCCTGCTCGAGGGAGGTGGCAGTCATGGCGATGCAATCACTCGCCTGCCTCTCTAGCAATCAGCAGCAGGGCATTGCCTTCGGGATCGTTCAACCAGGCCTCCCAGCCAAAGGGCTCCTGGCGCGTGGGCTCCACCAACTGGGCCCCATGCTCTTGAGCCCGGGCGACCGCTGTGCTCAGTGCCAGCTCACCGCCCAGAAGATGGATGGCCAAGGCCAGACGTCCGCGCTGCCGCGGCAGGGGCCTGGAGCGACTCGGGGCATAGATCTCAAGCCACCCTGAGCCAGGCAGCGGCACCCTCCAATGGGTCTGGCTCAACCCCCGCTGCACTCCAGCGCCGCTGACGGCGCCGTAGAAGCGGGCCAGGGATGCAGGCTCATCGGCCGCCAACACCAGGCCAACGGACGGGGGTGGCTGTGAAGACATCGGATGAGGGGCCCAGCATGCGGCAGGATGCACAGCATCACCGGTAAGCCGCAAGGCGTTACCCCCTGACGTCGCTGCTCGAATGCCGCGCCCGTTGAAACTCTCCGCCCGGGCCGAAGCGCTGCAGCCTTCGTTGACGCTGGCCATCGCCGCCCGCGCCAAGGCATTGAAGGCCGAAGGACGCGATATCTGCAGCCTGAGCGCTGGCGAACCGGACTTTGACACCCCAGCTTTCATTCGGGAGGCCGCGGCCCAGGCCCTTGAGAGTGGTTTAACCCGCTACGGTCCCGCCGCCGGCGAGCCGGCCCTGCGAGAGGCCATCGCCCAAAAGTTGACCAAGGAGAACCACGTCCCCACCAGCGCCGGTGACGTGCTGGTGACCAACGGCGGTAAGCAGGCGCTCTACAACCTCTTTCAGGTGCTGCTGGAGCCCGGAGACGAGCTGCTCCTGCCGGCTCCCTACTGGCTCAGCTACCCAGAGATGGCCCGATTGGCTGGGGCCTCGGTCCGATTCATCACCAGCTCCGCAGCGGAAGGTTTCCGACTCGACCCAGAGCGACTGGAGGCGGCCATCACACCAGCCAGCAAGTTGCTGGTCCTCAACAGCCCGGGCAATCCCACGGGGATGGTGCTCAGCCGCAGCGACCTCGAGGCGATCGCCGAGGTGCTGCGCCGCCATCCACAAGTCGCGGTGGTCTGCGACGAGATCTACGAATTTCTCTTGGCCCCCGGCCACAGCCATCACAGCTTCGCGGCCGTCGCTCCGGACCTGGCAGATCGGGTCTTCACGGTCAATGGCTTTGCCAAGGGCTGGGCGATGACGGGTTGGAGGATTGGTTGGCTCGCCGGCAACAGCGCCGCCCTGAAGGCCGCTAGCGCTCTGCAAAGCCAGAGCACGAGCAATGTCTGCACCTTTGCCCAATACGGCGCTCTGGCTGCTGTGACGGGCTCCCGCGAGTGCATCCAGACCATGGCGGCCCAGTTCAGCCATCGACGGGAGTTGCTCAGCGATGGTCTCCAGGCCATCGAAGGCGTCCAACTGCTTCCGCCCCAGGGGGCCTTCTATGCCTTCCCGAACATCAGCAGCACAGGCCTGGACTCGATGACCTTCTGCGAGCGCCTGCTTGATGAGCAGGGTTTGGCCGTAGTGCCTGGTGGCGCCTTTGGCGACAACGACTGCATTCGCCTCTCCTGCGCCGCCTCCGACGCCACCATCCAGGACGGCCTGGCCAGGCTGCAGCGTTTTATCGAGACCCTCTAGGGGGAAAATCAGGGATTGCACTGCACTCCCTTCAATGACCATCCGTTTCAGCGGCCGAGAACGTTGGGCCGCCGCGGCCGTAGGCGTCTCGCTTGCATGGCTGCCGGTGGCCACTCCTTTGGCCCTGCCGCAGCTCAGCAGTGCTCTTACCCCCGCCGCGGTGGCGCAGACGAACAAGCCTGTGCTGCGCATCGGCGCCATCCCCGATCAGAAGCCCGAGAAGCTGAACCGGCTCTACGGATTGGTGGCCAATGAACTCAGCAAGCAGCTGGGTGTCGAGGTCAACTATGTCCCCGTCACCAACTACGCCGCCGCGGTCAGTGCCTTCCGCACCGGCAATTTGGATCTGGTCTGGTTTGGCGGCCTGACCGGCGTCCAGGCCCGTCTGCAGAAACCCGGCGCCCAAGTGATCGCCCAGCGCGACATCGACGCCAAGTTTCAATCGGTCTTCATCGCCAACCGCCGCAGCCAGCTCAAGCCCATCTCCAAGATCGATGGATTGAAGGAGCTCAAAGGCAAGCGCTTTACCTTCGGCTCCCAGAGCTCCACCTCGGGCCGTCTGATGCCCCAGTACTTCCTGGCTCAGGCCGGGGTGAAGCCCAGCCAGTTCGCCGGTGGGGCCCCTGGCTTCAGCGGCAGCCATGACGCCACCGTGGCCCTCGTACAGAGCGGCGCCTATGACGCGGGCGCACTGAACAAACAGGTCTGGGAAGCCAACCTGGCCAGCGGTAAAGCCAACAAGGCCAAGGTCTATGCGATTTGGACCACCCCGGGATATCCCGATTACCACTGGATCGCCCAACCCGGTCTGGACCAACGCTTCGGCGGTGGCTTCACCAACAAGCTGCGCAAGGCCATCCTGAGCTGGCGCACCAGCAACCCTGAACAGAAGGCGATCATCGAACTCTTTGGTGCCGAGCAGTTCACGGGGGCCAAGGCCAGCGATTACGCCCAGATCGAGCAGGTCGGCCGTCAAATCGGCAAGATCCGCTGATTCCAGGAGCAGAATGCGGGGACCGGACTCGTCCCCGCATTGCCCACGAACCTGCTGGTTGACCTGCTCCTGCTGGTGGCTGGGCTGATGCTCTGGCAGCGCAGCTGCAGCGATGGGGACGAGGTCTGGGTGCTGTTTTTGCGTTCCATCGCCGCCATTGATCTGGCGGTGATCCTGTTCAGCAATGGGGTTCTCTGGTTGGAAATCCCCCTGCTCGTTCTGGTCTTCGGCCTGCCGTCGGTGGCCAAATTGGAGAAACGGGAGGGTCGCGGATGAACCCGCGTGGCCCCGACATCTTCGAACTCACCCTGCTGGGGCTGATCCTGGCCCTGATGGTGTTCCGCTTCACCCAGACCTAAGGCCCACCATGAGCGCACCCGTCTTGGAGTTGAGGGGGGTCAGCGTCAAGGGACGCCAGCAACCCAGGCTCGATCAGATTGAGCTCAGCGTCCAGGCCGGTGAGCGCCTGGCCCTACTGGGTCCCAGTGGTGCGGGCAAAAGCACGCTGCTCGCCGTCGCCAATGGCCTGCTCCAAGCCGACCAGGGGGAGGTGTTCTGGTCCGGTGAAGCGATGGCTCGGCGCTCCTGGCTGAAACGCCGTCAACAGCGGCGGATTGGCACGCTGTGGCAGGACCTGCGCCTGATTGATGAGCTCAGCGTTCAGCAAAACCTCAACTGCGGCCGGCTCGGCCAATGGGGCTGGCCTCGGGCGATCTTGAACCTGCTGCTGCCTTTAGAGACCGAAGCCTGCAGCGCTGCGCTACGGCAACTGGATCTGGACCCCATCCTGCTGAAGCAGTCGGTGGCGGAGCTCTCCGGCGGCCAGCGCCAAAGGGTCGCCATTGCGCGCCTGCTGCGGCAGGACCCCTTGCTCTGGCTTGCAGATGAACCCCTCGCCAGCCTCGATCCGCGTCTAGCGAGCGAATTGCTGGCGCTGCTACTGGAGCAAACCGAAGCGCCGAGGGCACTGGTGATGAGCCTGCACAGGCCCGATCTCCTGACGGGCTTCAGCCGCGTGCTGGGTCTGCGGGACGGGCGCATCCTGTTCGATTGCTCGCCAACGCAACTCGAGGAGGACGCGTTGCAGCGCCTCTATGCCGGTCGCAGTGCACCTTGAAAGTCGCCGCGCCGCTACAGGTCCTGATCCCCGCAGTGGTGATCCTGCCTCTGGCCGTGGTGCTGCCAGGGCTCTGCCATGGCGGGGGCTGGGACTTGATCGGAGCCTTTGCCGCCGCCGCTCTACAGCCCTCCTTCGATCCGATCGTGCTCGCGTCCCTGCTCAAGGGACTGGGGGTGACCGTTGGGGTGGCCCTCTTGAGCTGGTCCCTGAGCCTGCTGTTGGGACTGGTGCTTGGGCTCGCCAGCTCCCGGCTGGTCTGGACCACCTTGATTGGAGGAGCGCTGCCAGCCGAGCTGCTGCGGCGACTCCTGGCCCTGCCCCGATCGATCCATGAACTGATCTGGGGCCTACTCCTGCTGCAGGTGCTGGGGCTGCAGCCGGCGGTGGCGGTGCTGGCGATCGTGATCCCCTACAGCGCCTTGGTGGCCCGGGTGATCAGCGACCAGCTCGATGCCCTGCCCGATCAACCGCTCAAGGCCCTCTTGAGCAGCGGCAGCGGCGGCCCGGCCGCCCTGATCACGGCGATTGGTCCGCCCCTGCTGCCCGGAGTCATCAGCTACGGGGGTTACCGGCTGGAGTGCGCCCTACGCAGCGCCACCCTGCTGGGGGTCTTTGGCCTGGGGGGCCTAGGCAACGAACTCCTGCTCACCCTCCAGTCCTTGGAATTTCACGAACTCTGGAGTGGCCTGTGGCTCCTGCTAGCGGTGATGCTCAGCCTGGAGAGCCTGATCCGCACCCTGCGCAAGCGCTGGGGATTGGCCAACCGCTTTGGCCGGCGGCAGGCCGGTGTGGGCCGTCGGGGCCAGGAAATTCTGATCCTCTTCGCGCTGCTCGTTCCCCTGCTGCTCGCCATCGCCCAGAACCTGGGGATCGATCCAGCGGCCCTTCTCCACTGGCAACCGCTACCGCCGATGGATGGCAGCAACTGGCAGGACGCCTTGGCACTCCCCTGGGGACGGTTGATCAGCAACACCCTTTGGCTGACACTCCTCTCGGCCTGCCTGGCGGTCGGCGGCGCGCCCCTGCTGCTGGTGCTGGTGGCCCCCTGGCCCCTTGGTCAGCAGTTGCTCAGGCTGCTCTGGGCCCTAGGGCGGCTCTGGCCGCCGCCGCTGACGGCTTTGTTGCTCCTGTTTGTCTTTCAACCGGGACTCTGGACAGCAGCCCTGGCCTTGGGCTTTCACAACCTCGGAATTCTGGGGCGGTTGTTGCTGGAGGGAACGGAGACCTGCAGCGGCGCCCCAGAGGATGCACTGCATAGCCAAGGTGTGGGCCCTCGAATCGCCCTCCTCTACGGGCGTCTGAGCGCATTAGCCCGCTCCTATCTGGCCTATGGGGCCTATCGCAGCGATGTGATCCTTCGGGAGACCGTGGTGGTGGGGATGATGGCTGGAACCGGCTTGGGAACGCAGTTGCAGGAGAGCCTGAGTTCCTTTGCCTGGGATCAAATCTCCCTGTTGCTTGTGGTCTATGCGGCACTCACCCTGGTGGGTGAAGATCTGAGCGATCGCGCCAGACGGCGCCTGCTCTAGCCCTGATCCATGGTGTTGGCCGTTCCCCGCAAGTTGATCGTGATTGGGGACAGCGGCGTCTATGGCTGGGGGGATCCTGAAGAGGGGGGCTGGTGCGAGCGCCTGCGGCGCCACTGGATGGGACTCCCCGGAGGACCGGTGCTCTATCCCCTCGGGGTGCGCGGAGATGGACTGGAGCGGGTGGCGGCCCGCTGGGCAGGCGAGTTCAGTTGCCGGGGGGAACTCAGGCGACAAAAGCCCCAGGGCATCCTGCTCTCCGTCGGACTGAACGACACCGCTCGGGTGGGTCGCCGTGACGGTCGCCTCCAACTCGATGCCGAAGCATTTTTGTTCGGTCTGCAGCAACTGCTGAAACAGCTGCAAGCAACGGCACCGCTGCTGGTGCTGGGGCTGACCCCGGTGGATGAGCACGTCATGCCCTATGCCGATCTGCTCTGGTACAGCAATGAGCAGATCCGCCAGTACGAGGGCCTCCTCGAGGAGGCCTGCATGGAGGCCGATGTTCCGTTCCTACCGCTACTGGAATCACTGCTGGCGGATCCTGCTTGGCTGCAATGGCTCTCTCCAGACGGGATCCACCTCAACAGCGATGGGCATCGCCAGGTCTATGAGCGGGTGCGGCAATGGAGCCCGCTGCTGAGCTGGGCGGACTTGCAACCACTCAGCGCCAGCACCCCCCTCAACTGAGGGAAATCACACCCCCCCGGGGGTGACTCAGACATTGGGGGAAGGCGTTGAGGGTGAGAGCAGAGCACCCCATCCGCTATGGCAACGCATGAACAGCAGCAATGGCTCTTGGCCCGTTATCTCAAGTGCCGGAACAACGAACACCGCAACGCCGTCGTGGCCGCCAACCTGCCCCTGGTCTGGAAGGTGGCCCGGCGTGAAAGCGAACGCAGTGGCCACAGCTTTGAAGATTTGGTTCAAGAGGGCGTCAGTGGCCTGATCAAGGCAGTCGAGCGCTTTGAACCAAGCCGGGGAAACACCTTGAGCACAGCGGCTGTGCCCTGGATTCGAGGGGCGATGCGCCACTACCTCAGGGACCGGTGCCGCGTCTTCAGTGGAGCCCGCAGCGTGATCGAGTTGCTGCAGAGGGGAGCGGCCCTGCAACGCCGCCGCCAGCTCCAAGGTTCCAGCGCGTTGGACGACAGCTCGCTTGCCCAGGCCTTGGGCTGCTCGCCGCAGCGCTGGCAAGAGGCCCAGGCCCTGCAGGCCTGTTTGCGGATCGCCAGCCTGGACCAACCCGGGAGCGGTTCAGATCCTGAAACACCTCTGGTGGAGCAACTCAGCGATCACCAGGCGGCAGGTCAGTACAGCTGGCTCGAGCGCTGTGAGCTGCGCCGGCAGCTGTGGAGGGGACTGAAAACCTTGAATGCCAGTCAACGGAGACTCGTGCTGGCCCGGGTGCTGCAGCAGCGAACCTGGCAGGAACTGGGCGCGATGGTGGGGGTCAGCGCCAGGGCCGCCCAACGGCGCTACCAACAGGCCTGCGCGCTGGTGCGTCAACAGCTGGTGACGGCGAGCTAGGCGAAGGCCAAGCGCACGGCCAGCCCCATGGCCAGCAGGGCTGCGATCAGGGTCTGCAGGGCATTGACCAGCTCATTGCTGAGCCAAGGGAAGCGGTCCTGGACCGTGGCGCCAATCAGGCTTTCGATCAAGGTCGCTGCCAAGCCCACCAGCGCCACCAACAACCAGGTCTGACCGCCCTGGATCAGGCCCAACTGGAGCATCAAGAAGGCCATCAAGGCACTACCGCCGGCGCTGGCCGCGGTTCCTTCCAGGCTGATGGCCCCTTCAGTACCAGGGGCAACGGGCTTGAAGGTTGTGATCGAGACGGTGTGGCGGCCCCAACGCTTGCCGATCTCACTGCCGCAGGTATCGCCCAACTTGGCGGCAAAGCTGGCGGCAAAGCCGATCTTGAGCAGGATCACCGGCGCCATGGGCCAAACACTCAACAGCGCCAGGGCAGCACCCGTTGCCGCCGATCCCCAGACGTTCTCGGGACCGCGCCGGCCCCCTCGCCCCTCCGCCAGGCCCTGCTCCTGCTTGCGCCGGTACCCCAGACGGGTCACCAGCGATCCCAAGGCCAGATACAGCGCCACTGCCCACCAGCCCGGCCAATCCAGGCTGCCGAGCAACACGGTGCCAAGGATGCCGGCATGCACCCAGCCCGCACGCGTCAGCAGCGGAAGCCGCTGGGCTGCAGCAATCAGAACAGCATTGATCGCCAGGGCTGCAAGCCAGTGCTGCAAGCGCTCTGGGCTCAGCAAGATCAGCAGATCGAGCATCCCTGGAATCAGCGACTGGCTCCAGAAGAACACAACAGCTGAAACTTCTGTTGCACAGCCCTAAGGCCGCTGTTCAGATGCACCGGCAGCAGCGGATAATCCTGCAAACGGTCAATAACCGGCGCCATGGTGTTCAACCGCAAGGGCAGCTTCTTCCTCGAGCTCGATGAAAAGGCCGCTGAGAAGTCGGTGACTGTGGCTCCCGTCGCCGAGAAGCCCGCCAAGGAAGAGAAGGCCGCCAAAACGGAAGCCAAGGTTGAGGTGAAGGCCGCCGCCGCCGCACCTGCGGCAGCCGTCCAGAGCGAAGCCGCCGCTGCCCCCAGTGGCGCATCGCAAACCACCGCAGAAGCAATCGCCGCTGAGCTGGCCGAGGAACAGGCCGCTCGTCCGGCCAAAACTGACGCCACCTTTGCTCCGGACTGCGTAACTGCCGGTGGCGCGCTGCCCATGCGCCGCCGCCGCGCTGGTGCCAACATCGCCGGCTTCCGCGGCATGGCCAGCGGCATGTTTGGCAAGAAGTGATCTGAGCTAAACCCCGCAGCGCTCAAAGCGGGTGCTGCTCAGGCTGCTCAACCCACTCACGCAGGCCGTTGAGCTGCGCAGGATGCGAGGGCCCAGATCCACGGGTTCCCATCCCGCCGCCTCAGCGGCCTGTTCTTCGTCCGGGGACCAGCCCCCCTCAGGACCGCAGGCCAGCCAGAGGCCGGGGAGGTTCTCCAGGGGCAGATCCGCGAGGACTGAACCCAACAGCGGCAGGCCATCTCGACGGGTGGTCATCCAGAGCCCGGCATCCTGCTGATCCTTCAGAGCCAAAAGCTGATGAACCGTCATCGGCTCCTGAATCTGGGGAGACCAGAGACGTTCGCACTGCTCCGCCGCCTCCGCGGCGATGCTGCGCCATCGATCCAAGCGCAGGCTGCCTTGAACAGCAGTTCGATCGCAGAGAAGCGGAATCAAGCGATCGACCCCCAGCTCCACCGCCATGCGCAGGACGACTTCAAAGTCGCGCTTCACCACAGCGGAGGCCAAGACCAAGTGCGGAGTCGGCGGCATATGCCGCTCCAAGGGAGCCTCCAGGCTCTGCTCCAACTGGGCTGAAGCGGACTCCCCAAGCACGGCAGTCCAGAGGGAACCCCGACCATCGATCACGGCAAAGCGGTCCCCGACGCAGAAGCGCAGCACCCGGGTCAAGTAGCGCTCCTCCTCACCGGTCAACGCGACCAGCGGAGCCAAGCGCTCTGGAGCAATCAGCAGCCGACGCAGCTCCCGGACCATGGCGCTAAGCGTCTGGGGCGCCTACGGGGAAGAGGCTTTCGGGGTGGTCCTCCACAGGCCAATCGTCATTGGCACCACCGATCAGGAGCTCCTCGATCTGAACCACGTCGGAGTCGATCTGCCGCAGGGTGTTGATCAGGACGTCAAGGGCAAAACCATCGCTGGTGCCCAGATCCATCCAGCAGCGAGCCCAGGAGCCCTGATACTCGATTTCACCCATGTTGTGCATCAGGGCTGGCATGGCCCGCTCAGCGGCCTCGCCGTCGTAGCTCATCCAACTGACCTCGGCGCCCTCGTCATGGACCTGGAGGTTCTCGGCGTTAAAACCGCCCAACTTGCCCAGGAAAAACCAGCTGTCAAAGGTGGTTTCGATATATCCCCGCTCTCCTTGGCCCGGGGGATTACTGAAACGCAACCAGAGCCAGCAATTGAAGGGGTCAAATTCTCGAAAGCGAATCTCCATTGCAGCGCAGCGCAGCAGGGCTTGCTCCCATCAAACATGCTGGTGGCACCTGACGGCCATCGGCCACCGATGCTTGAGCTCGACGCGCTCTGTTATCACGCTGCAACGGCTCCTGATCCGGTGTTGCGGGGCGCCAGCCTGCAGCTGGAGCCTGGACGTCTGGCACTGGTGGCCGGACGCAGTGGCTCCGGGAAGTCCACGCTGCTGGAGCTGATCTGCGGACTGGCGGATCCCAGCAAAGGGGAAATCCGATGGCATGGCAAAGCGGTCAATGCCCGCCAACGCCGTTGGCTCTGTGGCTTGGTCTTTCAATTCCCTGAGCGCCATTTCCTTGGACTGACCGTCGGCCAGGAACTGCGTCTCGGCCAGCGGCGCTTGCCCAGCGAAAAGGCCGAGGCGGTCTTGAACCAGGTCGGCCTCAGTGGTCTGTCCTTCCAACAGGCCCCCGAGGAGCTCAGTGGCGGTCAACAGCGCCGTCTGGCGATGGCAGTCCAACTGCTGCGTGACCCCAAGGTGCTCTTGATGGATGAACCCACCGCTGGCCTGGACTGGTCCGTGCGCGCGGAGATCATCGACCTCATCGATCAGCTCAGCCGTGATCGCATCGTGCTGATCGTCACGCACGAACCGGAGCTGTTCGAGCCGCTGACCGAGCCAGGACAGCGCTGGACCCTGATCGATGGGCAACTCCAGCCTGCGCTCATCCCCTGCTGAAGCGCCTGAATACAGTGCCTCGAGCAATGGCCTGGGCATGTCAGATCGGTTGGTGCGAGCAACAGCTGCAGGGGGTGGGATCCGCCTGGTTGCTGTCAGCACCAGCACCACGGTCCGCTATGCCCGCCGTCGCCACAACCTCTCGTTTCTAACCACCGCCCTGCTGGGCCGGGCCATGACGGCGGGCTTGCTACTCGCCAGCTCCATGAAGGTCGCCCATGGCCGGGTGAACCTACGGATCTCCTCCGATGGCCCCCTGAAGGGACTCATGGTCGATGCCGGCAGGGACGGGACAGTGCGCGGCTACGTCGGCGCGCCCGAGCTGGAACTCGATCTGGTGGACACGGTCGATGGGGCCCATCAGTTCGACTTCAAGCAGGCCACCGGCACCGGCTACCTCCATGTGGTTCGGGACCTGGGTGAGGGGGAACCCTTCAGCTCGACGGTGGAGCTGGTCAGTGGCGGCATCGGCGATGACGTGGCCTCCTACCTCTTGCACTCCGAACAAACGCCCTCGGCGGTTTTTGTCGGCGAGCGCATCGACAGCAGCGGCCTGAGGCACGCCGGTGGCGTTCTGGTCCAGGTGCTCCCCAAGGCCGCCCGTGAGCCAGCCCTGGTCGCGCTGTTGGAGGAGCGCTGCCGAGAGATTGAGCACTTCAGCGACCGGCTGGCCGCCTGCGAGGGCAACCTCGAGGCGCTGCTCCAGGACATCTTTCCCGACCTCGATCCCCAACTGCTGGAGGACGCCGAGGCCAGCCAAGACATCACCTTCCACTGCCCCTGCAGCCGCAAGCGCAGCGTCAATGCCCTCAAGCTGCTGGGCCGCGATGAGCTCTCAGAGATGCTCAACGAGGACGGCAAGGCAGAACTCACCTGCCATTTCTGCAATGAGGTCTATGACATCCAGGCCGCAGAGCTGCAGGAGCTGATCGACGAGCTCTCCCCCGCGGCCTAGCGCCTGAAAAAGTGTCCTCAAACCATCACTAGAGGGAGCAGAGCGGAGCTGTAACAGGGGGGCCCTGCAGGACCCTGGCGATGACCTGGTTTCCCCACTGCCTGAACTGCAGGCACTTCTGGCTCAATGACTCCCACCAAAGCGGCTGTTGCCGGCTTTGGGCGATCACCATCCCCGCAGGGTCGGCTCGGACCCTGCGTTGCCACAGCTGGATCCGGCCTGGAGTGAAGCCGAATTAAGCAATCAGCAGAGCACCCAGCAGCAAGAGGAGCAGGGCCGGAAGGCTCTGCACCTGGTGGGCATCAAGGGGAAGCCCCAGGGGCAGGCTCGGGTCGAGGACCTGAAGCAGCAGGGCCCCAAGGGCCAGGCCCAGGCTGAGCAACAAAACACTGAAGCCAACCGCCTGCAGGAAGCGCCGATTGCGGCGCTGCAAGAGCACCACGCTGAACAGGGTGGAGAGGGCCAGCACCAGCTCAGCCGAGGACGCCGGCGTGAACAGCAGCAGCACCGTCAACAGGGCAAAACCGCCAACCGGCAGCCAACGCTGCTGTCCCTCGGCCAACTCCAACCTGGGAAGAGACCAGGAACTGGAGGGAAGCGAGGGCCTGGGCAGGGCCGGGAGCTTGGGTAAAGACGGAAGCGATGGGCGCGCGGGGGAAGCGGAGGTTGGAGCCTTGGCCTCCCGTGCCGAAGCATTCAGGGCGGCGGTGCTGACCTTTCCCTGCTGACGTTCCTTCAGCCGGTCCATCAAAACGGAGTCGTAGGCCGCCTCGATCTGGGCCCGAGCCTGGGGGTTCTCACCCACCTCATCGAGGCGAGCCTGCTTGGCAGCCTGCACCGCTTCAAAGCCCGCTGTGGTCTCAATGCCCAGGCGCTCGTAGGGACTGGGCTGGGAACCGGTCGAGGAGGATTCAGGCTCCTGGTTCATGCCACCGCGCGCCGGAGAAATTCATAACTGAGCGTAGTCAGAACAGGGGCTCACTGGACTGAAAGCCCTGCTGCCGCAACAGCAGGATGCGCTGACGCTCTTCCTCGTCGAGCTGCAGCCAGCAGCGGTGCTTCAGCAGGGGCATCTGGGGAGGCAAATGGCTGCCTTCCCGCATCTCAATGCCCGTGCCCCCACGGACGAAATTGACGTAATCATTGCCCCCATCTGTCCTGGGGCGAACCAACCAGAGAGAACCAGGCATCAGCCAATCAGCCTGTGATATTTCGTTGCAGCTGATTCTGGCGCCATCACGGAAGCAACTGCGAGCCCAGCAGAAGCGTTAAAGGGCAATGGGCTCCACACCACTGACCACCGGGGCCACAGCACTGAGCTCGAGGTCGGGATGATCCTCAGCCAACTGGTTGAGATTCCAGTCGTTCTTGAACAGCAGAACCGGACGATCCCAGGCATCACGAACGGTTTTGCAGTTGAAGATCCGCCCGACCTTCTCCAGTTCACTCCAGCCACCCACGACCCAACGGGCTACAGAGAACCCCAGCGGTTCAAGGCGGGTCTGCACGCCGTACTCGCTCTCAAGGCGGTACTGGACCACCTCAAGTTGCAGTTGGCCCACGGCCGCCAAGATCGGATCGCGCTTGCTCTGATCGGTGTCGTAGAGGATCTGAACCGCACCCTCTTCCCGAAGCTCATTGACGCCCTTACGGAAGCTCTTGAAGGCCGAGGGGTTCGGGTTCCGTAGCCAGGCGAAGATCTCCGGGCTGAAGCAAGGGATCCCTTCGTATTCGACCTTGGAGCCGAGGTAGAGGGTGTCGCCAATGGCGAACATCCCAGGGTTGTTCAGACCGATGACATCACCGGGGTAGGCGTCCTCCACCACCGCCCGGTCCTGACCGAAGAGTTTCTGCGGGCGGGAAAGACGAATGGTCTTGCCGGTGCGGGCGTGCTGCACCGTCATGTCCTTCTCAAACTTGCCGCTGCAAACCCGCACAAAGGCCACCCGGTCGCGGTGGCGGGGATCCATGTTGGCCTGCAGCTTGAAGACGAACCCGCTGAAGCCCGGCCGCACCGGTTCAATCTCGCCGGCACTGCTGGAGCGGGGGGTGGGTTTCTGGGCCAACTCCAAGAAGGCATCGAGGAACGGCCGCACCCCGAAGTTGGTCATGGCTGAACCAAAGAACACCGGGCTCAGCTCTCCGGCATGGACCAGCTCCAGGTCGAGCTCGTTGCCAGCGGCCTCCAACAGTTCCAATTCTTCGAGGGCCGCATCCAGCAACTCCTCTTCAACCGCTCCAGTGCCCCGGGCTTCATCAACGCTGAGCACCTTCTCTTCAGAAGCCCGGCCCCGCTCGGCCCGTTGAAACAGGATCACCTCCTGACTGCGGCGATCGATCACGCCCCGAAAGCGATCACCGCTGCCGATTGGCCAGTTCACCGGCCAACAAGCAAGCCCCAGATCCTGTTCAATCTCATCCAGCAGCTCGAGCGGCTCACGCCCAGGCCGATCCATCTTGTTGATGAAGGTGAAGATCGGGATCTGGCGCATCCGGCAGACCTCAAACAACTTGCGGGTCTGAGGCTCGAGGCCCTTCGCAGCGTCCTCAAGCATCACCGCGTTGTCCGCAGCCGCCAAGGTCCGGTAGGTGTCTTCGGAAAAATCCTGGTGACCCGGGGTATCCAGCAGGTTGATCGTGCTGCCGCTGTAGTCGAACTGCAGGACCGTGGAGGTAATGGAAATGCCCCGCTGTTTCTCCAGCTCCATCCAGTCGGACGTGACCTTGCGCTGCTCGCCCTTGGCCTTCACGGCTCCGGCCTGTTGGATCGCACCCCCATACAGGAGCAACTTCTCTGTAAGGGTGGTCTTACCCGCGTCGGGGTGGGAAATGATCGCGAAGTTGCGGCGGCGGGAGACGGCCTCCGCCAAGGCCTCGAGCTCAGGGGTCGTGCTCACGCTGCTGCTGGTCATGGCGACAGCCTGACAGGTGAGCTCACGGCAGTTGCCCCCAGATTTCCAGGTAGCGGTCGTCCACCTCAGCCACCTGCAGCATCTCCAAGCCAGAAACCTGCAACTGCTGCTCCACCTCAGCAGCGGTGAAGGCGGCGTGCAGTGAGGCCACGTAATCGTGCTGAAGCACCGCCGGAGCATCGGCCAGGTAGCGCTCCCGCAACTGCTCGGCAGCTTCAGGACTGGGGGGCCGACGCAGATCCTTGACATAGACCCGCGCTCCAGGAGCAGCGGCTTGGGCGATCGCCAGCCAGAGCACCAGCGGATCGTGCAGATGGTGCAGCAGGCTGTTGCTGACCAGGCCGCTGCAACCCTTGGGCAGATCCGCCGACGGCAGGCAGACACCAACAAAGGACAGACGCTCAGCCAGGTCTTGTTCTTGCTCCAGGCGCCGCTCGGCGAGCTGCAGCATCGACGCGGCACCATCCAGTCCGATCACCTCAGCGTCTGGATAGGCCTGGGCCAGACGAAAGCTGATGTTGCCGGGACCGCAGCCCAGATCCAGCACCCGAGGCCCCAATCCGGAGGGGAACAGCAAGCCCATACGGTCCACCAAGGCCTGATCGCCTGCGCTGAAATCGGCAGCGGCATAGGCGGATGCCTGCTCTGGGGCATCCATCAATTCCGGTTCAGGGGTTCGCTGCATCAGGGGGATTGAGCATCAAGGTTTGCGTGGGGAAGGGAATCTCGATCCCTTCGGCCGCCAGGGTCTCAATAATGCGGCGGTTCAACGCATGGACGCTGTCTTCAAAGGCATCGTGATTGCCATGGCTGGAGCTGAACTCCAGGACGTGGTCGTAACTGAAGGCCGCAATGCGCTCCATGCGGCAGGCCAGGAAACGCAGCTCGGGATCCAGGTCAACCGCCGCCTTCATCAAGGCCGGGATCCGTTTCAGCTGCTCTGCGGGGGTGCCGTAGGCAATGCCCAGGGCAATCTCCGAGAACTCAGCACGCTCGACAAGTTCCTCCAAGTGCAGTAGCAGGCGCTCCCGCAGGCTCAGGTACGACTGCCAGCCGTGCAGTTCGACCATCGCAAACACCACGAGCGCTTCCGCGGAACCCTCCGGCTGCCGCTCCAAGGTCACTAGGGGCTGATGCAGATCATGACGCCCCTCGAAGTATCGACGGGTTTGGTGCAGCAGTTCTTCCAATTGAAAGGGTGAATAACTCTCATCCAGCTGCACCTTCAGATCGAGGCCCTGCATCGGTTGTTGATCGGGCCGATTACTCCGCCTGGAGTAATTGATGATCGTGGCCTCATCGGCAACGGAATTCGGGATCGTGACCCGGCTCTCCAGGGTCTGCAACTCCAGGGAGCGCAGACCAATCTTGGTGATGTAGCCGAGGTTGTCGCCGACCCGGCAGAACTCACCAACCCGCAGGGGCCGATCGGTCTGAATGGAGAGCCCTGCAAACAAATTGCCAAGCAACTTGGAGGCACCCAGACCAATCGCCAAACCAGGGACCGCCGAGAAGGCCAGCACCGTGCTCGCGGGTAAGCCCAACAGAATGAGAAGGCGATAAAAAATCACGACGGCGATCAATGCCCCGAGCGCGCGGCACAGCGGCATCAAGAAACTCGAGACCCGCTGCCGACGCCACTCGGAGCCGGAACCCCTCAACCGCGTCAACAAGCCAGATCCGCTGCGACCGATGGCTTCAAAAAAGAGAAACACCACCAAGCCAGCGGTGACATACCAAATCACATAAGTCGAATAGGTCACGATCACCAGCGGTAATCCGGTGAAATTGACCTCATCGTCAATCAGATATTCAGTGAGGCGTGTCAGCGGCAGCAGGGGAAGAATGGTGAAGAAGCGGCGCCACGCGATCCCGTCCTGGAGCCAGGGATGCGAAGCCGACTCTTTCGACATCTGATCGCGATAACTCCCCAGAAGACGTCGAATCAACCAAGCGGCCAGAACCGCATAGATGCTGATCACCAGAACCGCACAGGCCACCTGAAAAAGGGTCTGATCGAAGAGTGGAATCTCAAAGACAGACCGCCAAGTTTTCGGGAAACGGAGATACCAATCCGGCGGCACCAAGTAGCCGGGGGTGAGGATGAAGTCGTGATAGAAGAGCGGCGTTGCGAAGGGCTGAGGGATGACCGGGAACTCCCGAATCTCCTCATACATGACGTGGATTTGCTGAACCGTATCGGCTGAAAAGACGTACTGATCGTTCTCGGGATCGCCGACCAAATCCGAGGTCAAGGTGATCGCCGTCCCCGGGATTCGCCAGGCATCGACGGGCTTTGTGCGCTCATCATTCAGCGCTTTCATGCCCGCTGCATCGGGAATCGAGATCGGGTTAACGCTGTGGGTGAAGACGTAATCCAAAACGTGCTTCAGCTGAATGGCCGCCTCTTCGGCCATGTCCACCCGGACACTTTGCGGAAAAACAGAGGCATCCAGCGCCTTCACCCCCAGGCGAAACAGCAGGTCGGTGTCATCGATCTGCTCCTGTCGGTCGAGCCCTTGCGTGCGGGCTGCCAGCAGGGAGTCGTAGCGGCCCAGGCGATCGGCGCGGTCCCCCACCTCGGCCATGACCGCATAGAAGTTGAGCAACGTGGCGCGGGGGCTGTCGCCGACGACCTGGCCGAGCACCACATCCGACCAGGCACCGGCATCCCGCACCAGCTGCCCATAGAAGGGTTGCTGCTCAATCGGGATCAGGCGCGCGTTGGGCTCAAACACCAGGGCCGGCGAACGGTCACTGGCGGCTGATGCAGGAAGCAGCGCCTGCAGCCCCACCAGCAGGCCCACCAACAGGGACAACCACGAAGGCGAACGGCGAAGGCGACGACGACCACGCATCGGCCAGATCAGGACGGTGAACCTGCAATCTGACGAAAATTCCAGATTTTCCATATCCCCTGTCCCAGAAAGGCCACAGAACGGCATCGAGCGCCGCGCACCGCCACTAGTGGCAACGGCAACTTGCAGACCCCACCAGTGGCGTTAGGGTGCCGGCACGCTTAGAGATCGATGCCCGTGACCGTGTCAGTTCCTGGAGCCAGTGCTGCAAGCAGCACCAGCGCCCTGAACAGCCCCAGACCCGACTTTCCAGCGACTGCACCTGCGGCCAATCCTGTCTTTTATCGGACCTACAGCCGCAAAACCCCGAACGGTCGCGAGAGCTGGAACGAGGTTGCTGAGCGCAACCTCTCGGGCCTGCGCAAACTCGGCAATCTCAACGACCAGGAAGTGGCCTTGCTGCGCCGGATGCAGCAAGAGCAAAAGGCCCTTCCCTCGGGACGCTGGCTCTGGATCGGCGGCACCCCCTGGATCGAACAGGACGCGAACTTCTCCGGTTCCTACAACTGCACCTCCACCAACCTGGTGGATTGGGAAGCCTTCGGTCTGATGATGGACCTGGCGATGATGGGCTGCGGCACCGGCGCCATCATTGAGCCGCACCTGATCGATCGCCTCCCCGCCGTCCGCAACACCCTCAAGGTCACGGGCGTCAGTGACATCGGTGTGACCCCTGCTGGTCAGCGTCAGGAGACCACCACCCATCAGATCAACGGTCAAACCGTTCAGGTGAAGGTGGGCGACACCCGCCGCGGCTGGGTGGATAGTTACCAGCTGCTGCTGGAGCTCTGCAGCGACGAGCGCTTCGACGCCAACACCCCGATCGAAGTCAACATTGACCTCTCGGATGTCCGTCCCGTCGGCGAAACCCTGAAGGGCTTCGGTGGCATGGCCAACCCGGTCAAGCTCAAGGACCTTTATGGCCGTGTCGCGCAAATCCTGAACAAGGCCCAAGGCCGCAGGCTCACCTCCGTGGAGTGCTGCCTGCTGATCGACGAGGCCGCCGTCACGATCGTGGCGGGCAACATTCGCCGCAGCGCCGGCATGCGTCAGTTCGCCGCTGACGACACCGCGGCCTCCACCGCCAAGGACAACCTCTGGCAGCAGGACAGCGACGGCAACTGGCGCATCGATCCCGAGCGCGATGCCCTGCGCATGGCTAATCACACGCGGGTCTTCCACAGCCGTCCTGACCGCCAGACCGTTCTAGAAGCGGTAACCAAGCAGTTCCACTCCGGTGAAGGTGCGATTCAGTTCGCCCCTGAAGCCATTGCCCGCTCCAACGCAGACCTGCTCTCCACCCCTGAGCTGCGCACGGAGTTCATGGATGTCTACTGCGACCAGGGGCGGGAAGAAGCCGGTCAGTGGCTCTCCACCAACCATCCCGAGATCAGCCCCGAGGAGCTGGAGCATCGCCTCGGCCGCTATGGCCTCAACCCCTGCGGCGAGATCCTGGGCGCGGACTTCCACTGCAACCTCGCCGAGATTCACCTCAACCGAATCGACCCCGACGATCTGGTCGCCCAGGAGGAAGCCTTCACAGCCGGCGGCCTGGCTGTGGCCTGCCTGCTCAACCACCGCTTCGAAGTCGAGCGCTACCGCCAAAGCCGCGCCTGGGATCCCATCGTTGGCGTGAGCTTCACCGGCCTATTCGACTTCTTCGTCCATGCCTTTGGCACCCCCTGGCTGACCTGGTGGGAAGCCGGTCGTCCCGACAGCGAAGAAGGTCGTGCCTTCAAAGCCAGGGAGGCGGACTATCTCAGCCGTTGGAAGGAGATCGTCAACAAGGCCGTCTGGGACTACTGCGATCGCCAAGGTCTGCGCCGGCCCAACCGCTGCACCACCGTTCAGCCTGCCGGCACCAAGAGCCTGCTGACCGGTGCCTCCCCCGGCTGGCACCCCCCCAAGGCCCAGCGCTTCATCCGCCGGATCACCTTCCGCAAGAACGATCCGGTCGCCCTGGCCTGCATGGACTACGGCTACTCAATCGTGCCGTCCCAGTCCGACAAGGACGAAGAGGGTCGTCTGCTGGATGACGCCTTTGATCCCCGCTGCACCGAGTGGCTGGTGGAAATTCCGACCGAGGTGAGCTGGGCGAACCTCCCCGGCGCGGACGCCGTTGAGATCAACAACTTCTCGGCGATGGCCCAGTTCGACTTCTACATGCAGGTGCAGCAGCACTACACGGCCCACAACACCTCGGCAACGGTGGAGTTCCGCGAGCACGAGATCGAACCGCTCACCGACGCAATCCACGCTGCGATCGACAACGGCCAGGGCTACATCTCAGCGGCTCTGCTGGCTCGCTTTGACGCCAACGCCACCTTCCCTCGCCTGCCGTTTGAGCCGATCAACCAGGCCACCTACGAAGAGCTCCAGGCCGCCGTGGTCGGCCGCCGCAGCACCAACGATTTCTTCGAAGCGCTGCAGCGCTACGACGGTGGTGAACTCATGGAAGCCGGTCCGGCTGGATGCGACTCCGACAAGTGCCTGCTGCCCTTGGCCAAGCCTGAGAACTGATCTCAGAAAAAATCCTTCCATCACCGTCTTGATCAACTCGGGTGAAGACGGTGGTGACCAAAGGAATCAACGGGAGGTTGCCATCACGCTGCAACCTCTTTTTTTTGTGAGAAAGTCCTCAGACCTTGCGGATTCAGACGTGGGCTTGCTCTGGGAGAACCTCGCTCAGCAACTCGAGAGTGTTCGAGCTCAGAGCGCCCAGCCTGAATCCGTAGCGCTCAGCGCCTCCCGTGAAGCGCGACTCCTCAAAGCGCTCAAAGCGGTTGAGAACTCCGGCAATAGCGTGATGATTGCGTCCCTCAAGGCCGCACTCGAAGGGAGGGAAGCCACGCTGGAGCTTCCGCCTGTGAATAGCGGACCCGCAGCCTTCCTCAAGGCCCTTGAGAGCAAGCCATCGGGCCGCTGAGATCAGAGCATCTCAATCCATTCGCCTGGACCGTCAGGGGCAAACCCTTCTTCTTCAGATGCAAGACGAGAACAATCCAACGATTGATCTATCGATTGACATCAATGCCGCAAGGCTTCTGCACAAGTCCGTGAGCTTCCATTTGGAGAAGTGGGCCGGTGCTCCTGACCCGAGGGAGCAGGAGCAACTCGTCAAGCTCAAAAACCTCTTCTCAGCAATGTTGCTGGAGTTCACCTACGAGGGTCCAGACGGAAATCGATAACGAACCAGTCAGGAGCGCGCCCCAGCGAACCGCTTACGAAGCTCCTGACTTTTGACCAATCGGCCTACCCCCATTGCAGAAATTGGCTGCAATGGCATCGGCGTGCTGCCTGAGCTGCGGCCTGCTTTCGATGAGGTAGCTGAGGCTGATGTCATAACAACGGCTCCAACGATCAGCCTGTCGCCCGAGCGATGCCAAGGACAGGGCGCCTGAGACCGCACAGACCGCCCCCACCCCGGCGAGGACAGGGAACAAATGGGCATTCAGCATCTCCCGAACACCTCGCTGACTCTCAACTGACGGGGACATCGAAGACCTCAGTGGCGAAACGACGCTGTCTGCTGACCCAAGCAGCCACACCGACGAGCCCAGCAGGCTTAACGTTACTTAACAGAAGCGTGCGCACGGTGGCCCAGCCCAGCTCCCTCTCACTGGAATCCAACTTTGAACTCGAGCGCATCAAGCGCTCCATCGATGCCATGGATGATCTGGAGCTGCTCAAGCACCTCGCCAAGCAGATGGCCGAGATGATGCACGCCCAGAAGCACGTCACCAAGCAGCTGATTGGTTCTCGCAAGCGCCAAAGCTTTGGTTTCGACGCCTAGCCGTCAACCCGGAGCGGTAGCGGAAAGCAGGTCCAAGGCAACGGCGACCTGCTCGAGCAGCTCGCAACAGCGCTCGTACTGATGATCAGGGCTGAGGCTGACCGGCAGGGTCTCAATCATGTCGGCCAACTCCCTGGTGCGCACGGCCAACAGGTTGGTGGAAAGAACGGCCATCGATCTCGCGACCTCTCGATCGCTGCGCTCTAAACCAACCTTGCAAATTGGTCTCACTGGTCTCTCCCCTGAGACAGCGCAAGCGTCCCGCCCCATGGAACAATGAATCCGACCCAAGGTCGTCCCTGGAGGGGTGGTCGAGTGGTTGATGGCTCCGGTCTTGAAAACCGGCGAAGTGAAAGCTTCCGTGGGTTCGAATCCCACCCCCTCCGCTTTTTCAACCCGGCCAGCAGAGCGTCCAGGGCTGACAGCCGCTAGCTCAGGGCTCAAGCGCATTAAGCATCTTGCCGAGCCCCTTACCGGTTGCAAGTGAGACAAGAGAATCTCAAGATTTCAGTTGCGCGGTCCGTCACAGTCGCCGCTCCGTCCAACTGCCAAAACGGCAATATTCGCCACACTCTTGATCGCTCAGGCTCGCTTCGATGGTGTTCCAGCGAACACTCTTCCGTGCGCTACGAACCTGGCACCAGCGAATGCCGCGTTTTGATCAACAGCAAGGACCAGATCGAAACCATGCTCTTGACCTTGAGCAAACTGGACAACACCGAGGCCGTTCGTGAGCAATTGCGCTCCGTCCACGCCCAGCTCGAGGCCCTGCACGATCAAGTGAGAGAACAGCGCAGTTCCGTTCCTGCCTGAGCGTTGCTCTAATCGAAGTAGACCTTCGCCTCGGCCGCTGCCATGGCAGCCGTTTCCTCGTCCAGCCGACTGCTGATCCTGCTGACCCTTCTGAGTGGGATCAGCGGAGTCAGCGCGGCCCAAGAGGTGACCTTGATCCCGCAGCAGCCCATCGAACAGGCCGATGCCAGTTTGCAGCGGGATGGTTGGCAGCCCGTCAAGGGACTGGCGCCAGAGCCCATGGACCGGCAGCTGGCTGGCAATCGACTCCCAAGCTTGAGTGCGTGCTCAGGCACAGGCCAGGGCTTTTGCCGCTACGACTACCAGCGGGGAGTCGAAACCCTCGCCGTCATTACCGTTCCAGGACCTCAAGCACAGGGCTTGGTCCTGCAGTGGTTCCGGGGGCGATGATGCCCCTGCGCACCAAGAGCAACCGTGTTTGAGAACGACAAGCGTCCGCCCTGGTTGAACTGGGTGTTCCTCGGGATCTTCCTGTGGAGCTCCTGGCAGCTCGCAGGCTTCTGGTTCCAGCAGCTCCACGGCGGCTAACTCAGGAGCGATCCAACAGCTCCGAGACATCGCCTGTCAGCGCAGGGGACTGAACATTGAGCCGGCGCATGGCTCCACCAGCCCTGAAATTCAAACGGCTCAGCTCCACCCAGATCGGATAGGGATTGCGGGCCAGCTGAAAGGCATAGCTGCCCTGATCGACGTTGGCGAAGTTGTCGAGCACAAACTCGGCCATCCGCAGGTTTGAGATCACGGGCTTAGCGCTGCTGGCTGAGCCGTAATCACTGCCAGAGAGATAGAGCAGGTTGACATTCAGGCCCCGTTCATTGAGGCCATCGGCGAGCACCGTCCCCACACTCATCACGCCAACGCTGCCGTGCTTCACGCGCCAGCGTTTGGCGTTCGGAACACTGGTGCTGACCAAGCCGCCAGCCTCGAGGCCGCGGGGCCGCAGCACCAGGGCAGCCTGGTCATCGAGGTAGAGGTCCATCGTGCGTCCCACCACGACCGACTGACCGTTGCTGTTGGAGAGCACACGGCTACAGGCATGGACAGCAGCAGGGCTGAGGACTCCAAGTAAAACCAGAGCCAAGGGCCAAAGCCGGCGTGTCGTCATGGGGAAGAGCGATCGAAGCGCTCTCCACAGGATGCTCAGAACGCTGCTCAGCGGCGACGTTTTGCCTGGGCCGTTTTGGGGGCTGGGGCCACCACGGCTCGCACAAAACGCACCAAGCCACCCAGCAAACAGAGCAGCGCCAACAGGGCCAGGCCACCCAAGAGCAGCACGCCAAGCAGCTGCAGGACACCCATCAACAGCTGAGAAAGGCCTCCGATCAGGTGGGCCAAGGCGGTGCTCACCAAGAGCAGGCTGTCGAGGTCAATCAGCTGCGGGAGCTGGAGCAACAACACCAGCAAACCGACGCCGCCGGCCATCATCAGGACCGCCTCAAGGATCAGCCTTGAACGCCTCTTGGGTTTGCGCTTGCGAAACACGGGGCGCTGCCGCTCAGCCGCGCCCGCTCCGCTACTCACCACCCGCAAACGCCGTTGCCGTGTCATGACTCCAGCTGGTGTCCGGCTCCGCGCATCCAGCGTTCAAATTCGACCAGGACCAAGTCGTTGGGGCAGTCCACCAGGCTCAGATCACCAACCGTGCAATCCCCCTGGCCGCCGTGGTGCAAGGAGATGTGAAAGTCAGGACCACTTAGACCACAGACTTCCGGATCGCTGCGCACGACCACATCAAGGCTGGCACCAAGACGGGCGACGCGACGACGCAATTCCGACCAGCTCAATGCGCTCATCGCAGTACTGCAAGTGTGGGGTGATTCAAAAGGACGTCAACCGCCCTTGGCCGGGGGAGCCAGCTCGGGGACAGTCTCAGACGCCGGCTTCGGCGTCGGCAGCATCGCGATCAAGGCAGCACTGACCGCAACTGCCACGACCCCGGTCAGCGGAGCGGCGATCCGTCGCAGCAACGGTTGGCGATGGCGCAGTTCCTTGCGCGCCAGGGGCAGAAGCGGTGGCGCCTCAAAGGGAAGGGCCAGCCGGGAATCCAAACGGAGCTGATCGAGGCAGCGCACCAAGTCCGAGAGTTCGGCGTCATCAAGACGCAGGGTCAAGGGCGGCGTATTCGGCTGGCTGCTGCGCAACTCCAACTGATGGCAGCCATCTCCTGGGGCAATGGCCACCGGTGCATCGGCGGCTCCGAAAGCCTTGGGAACGCCGCTGAGAAGATGCCGGGCATAGGGGATCACGGCGAAGAGCAAAGCCTGCAGGTGTTCCCGCTGGCCCTCCAGTTCGGTGTGGCCCGCCAGGCCCATCGTGAAGCCGGTCAGGATGCCGATGGTGCTCGAGGACTGTCCGGCGGAGAGATCCGGCAGGCCCTCGACGATGAGACGGCAGCTGGTTTGTTCGTAGCGAGTCGTGAGTTTCATCTCGGTGATCAAACAGCTGCATCAAGAAGGCTGGCGCGCAGGCGCTCAAAGCCGCCCTCACCAGCGCAGAGCGCCATGGACTGCACCAGTTCACGGCTCAGAGCAGGTCCCTCCAAAGGATCGAGCAAACGCTGGACTCCGCCCCGCCTGGGGTTCAGGCGCTCAAGCACCAACTCCCTCAGACGCGACCGGAAGAGATCCCAACGCTGCTCATTGAGATCAGGGGGCTCCGCCGAAGAAAGCAGGGTCCGCAGCATCGGATAGAGACGCTCAGAGAGGGCCGTCAGGATGCGGATTAAGGCATCCGTCTCCTCCGGCTTGAGCGATGCCCGGCGGGTGTTGCGGCGGAGCGGGTTGCTGCAACGGCGCTTCCAGAGCTCAACCCGGTTGGGGAAGAGGACGCTCAGAGAGGGCCGTCAGGATGCGGATTAAGGCATCCGTCTCCTCCGGCTTGAGCGATGCCCGGCGGGTGTTGCGGCGGAGCGGGTTGCTGCAACGGCGCTTCCAGAGCTCAACCCGGTTGGGGAAGAGGTCGGTGAAACCCATCTCTTCGCTCAGCCAGACCATGGCCTCCCCACCGTTGAGATCCAACGCTTCTGCGCAGAGAAGCATCAGATCCAGGCGCTCGATCCCGCGGCGGGACAAGGGGGTTTGCACGCTCGCAGGGGCTTCGGCCATGGCTGCGATACTGCCAGCACTGGCGCTGATTCGTCGACCATGGGCTCTATCAATCTGCGTCACCTGGTCCGGGAAATCCCCGACTTCCCTCAGCCCGGATCCTCTTTCGCGACATCATCCCCCTGATGCGCCAGCCCGACGCCTGGCAGGAGGTGATGCGCCAGCTTGGGGAGGTCTGTGACCGGCTGCAGCCCGATCTGATCGTCGGCATCGAATCCCGCGGCTTCATCGTTGGCACAGCCCTGGCCACTGCAAAAACCATTGGTTTCAGCCCAGTTCGCAAACCCGGCAAACTGCCCGGCCAGGTGATCGGCGTCGACTACAGCCTCGAATACGGCACCGACCGGCTCGAAATCGTGCCCGATGGCTTTGAGAACAGCCCGCGGGTGCTGATTGTGGATGACCTCCTGGCCACGGGCGGCACCGCCGCGGCTTGCGCCGAGTTGGTGCAACAAGTCGGCGGGCAACTGGTGGGCTTCTCGTTTGTGGTGGAACTGGCTGATCTCGGCGGCCAAGGCAAACTTCCGGCCGGGGTCCCCGTGGACTCCCTGATCGTCTACTGAGATCGGCGCTTTAAAGGTGCAGGTCCTGCCACTGCAGGACTTGATCAAGCTGCTCCAAGCTGATCAAACCAAAACGCCAGAGCACCACCGGCAGCGGGGCCTGCTCCAGCTGCGACTGCTTGAGCCCCAATCCCAGGGCGTTCTCGCTGAGCCCGAGGCTGCTGCGCAAAAAGCGCAGCAATTCAGGGTGGGGAGCGGGCAGGTCCCTCCAAAGGATCGAGCAAACGCTGGACTCCGCCCCGCCTGGGGTTCAGGCGCTCAAGCACCAACTCCCTCAGACGCGACCGGAAGAGATCCCAACGCTGCTCATTGAGATCAGGGGGCTCCGCCGAAGAAAGCAGGGTCCGCAGCATCGGATAGAGACGCTCAGAGAGGGCCGTCAGGATGCGGATTAAGGCATCCGTCTCCTCCGGCTTGAGCGATGCCCGGCGGGTGTTGCGGCGGAGCGGGTTGCTGCAACGGCGCTTCCAGAGCTCAACCCGGTTGGGGAAGAGGTCGGTGAAACCCATCTCTTCGCTCAGCCAGACCATGGCCTCCCCACCGTTGGCTCAGAGCAGGTCCCTCCAAAGGATCGAGCAAACGCTGGACTCCGCCCGCCCTGGGGTTCAGGCGCTCAAGCACCAACTCCCTCAGACGCGACCGGAAGAGATCCCAACGCTGCTCATTGAGATCAGGGGGCTCCGCCGAAGAAAGCAGGGTCCGCAGCATCGGATAGAGACGCTCAGAGAGGGCCGTCAGGATGCGGATTAAGGCATCCGTCTCCTCCGGCTTGAGCGATGCCCGGCGGGTGTTGCGGCGGAGCGGGTTGCTGCAACGGCGCTTCCAGAGCTCAACCCGGTTGGGGAAGAGGTCGGTGAAACCCATCTCTTCGCTCAGCCAGACCATGGCCTCCCCACCGTTGAGATCCAACGCTTCTGCGCAGAGAAGCATCAGATCCAGGCGCTCGATCCCGCGGCGGGACAAGGGGGTTTGCACGCTCGCAGGGGCTTCGGCCATGGCTGCGATACTGCCAGCACTGGCGCTGATTCGTCGACCATGGGCTCTATCAATCTGCGTCACCTGGTCCGGGAAATCCCCGACTTCCCTCAGCCCGGGATCCTCTTTCGCGACATCATCCCCCTGATGCGCCAGCCCGACGCCTGGCAGGAGGTGATGCGCCAGCTTGGGAGGTCTGTGACCGGCTGCAGCCCGATCTGATCGTCGGCATCGAATCCCGCGGCTTCATCGTTGGCACAGCCCTGGCCACTGCAAAAACCATTGGTTTCAGCCCAGTTCGCAAACCCGGCAAACTGCCCGGCCAGGTGATCGGCGTCGACTACAGCCTCGAATACGGCACCGACCGGCTCGAAATCGTGCCCGATGGCTTTGAGAACAGCCCGCGGGTGCTGATTGTGGATGACCTCCTGGCCACGGGCGGCACCGCCGCGGCTTGCGCCGAGTTGGTGCAACAAGTCGGCGGGCAACTGGTGGGCTTCTCGTTTGTGGTGGAACTGGCTGATCTCGGCGGCCAAGGCAAACTTCCGGCCGGGGTCCCCGTGGACTCCCTGATCGTCTACTGAGATCGGCGCTTTAAAGGTGCAGGTCCTGCCACTGCAGGACTTGATCAAGCTGCTCCAAGCTGATCAAACCAAAACGCCAGAGCACCACCGGCAGCGGGGCCTGCTCCAGCTGCGACTGCTTGAGCCCCAATCCCAGGGCGTTCTCGCTGAGCCCGAGGCTGCTGCGCAAAAAGCGCAGCAATTCAGGGTGGGGAGCGGGTTGCGGCGAGGTGCAGATGACCATGCCGCCATCCTGCTCAGCCCCGCCAGAGGCGGCAAGGCCCCTCGCTCATCGCCCGCAGGCTGAGCTGACGCATCCATCCCCAACGGCCCAGGGCCTGCAGGGCAAAGCGCCGCAGCACCAGGAGCGGCGCAAAACGGTTGGAAAACAGGCGCACCAGGGCATCGGTGGCCAGCAGCACCAGGGCGATATCGAGAACGCGCGAGCGGCCGTAGGCGCCAGGCAGTGCCCGAGGCCGCAGCCGCCCCGACGCGCAGCGCCGGGCCAAGCAATGCAGCTCATCGACATCACGCCAGCAGAGGTTCAGGCCCTGGCCGCCGACGGGGTGACAGCGATGGGCCACCTCACCCACGACCACGGTCGAGCGGCGGGCCAAAGGCCAGGCCCACTCCAGAGCCACGGGGAAAGCCTTGGGTTGATCCAGCAGGACCTCCGCTTGCAGCTCCTCGGGCAAGGCGCCGCTGAGGGCATCGAGAAATGCCACAGCATCGAGCTGCTCCAGCTGGCGCAAGCGCTGCAGCGGTGCACTCCACACCAACTGGAACGCGTCCGCCCCCAGGGGGAGCACCGCAAAGGGACCTTCCGGACGAAACAGCTCCCAGGCCTGATCAGGGGCTGAGCCGCGCAGTCGCACCTGCACCGTCAGACATCCCTGGCGATAGGGCCAGGCCCAGTGCCCAATCCGCGCGGCCTGACGGGTGGCCGAGCGGTGACCATCCGCTGCCACCACCAGATCCAAACCGGCGGTGACTGGCGCGGGGAGCATCCCCAGGCGATCGGTAATGGAGTCTTGGCGTTGAACCGCCGCCAGCAGGACCTGCATCAAGGCGCGGTGCTGCAGGATCCATCCCACGGGCTGATCACCCTCCCCCAGCCAGGACAGATCACTCGCCGTAAACGGGACCTGAAGGTGGGTGGCCCGGTCACAGAGCTCCAGCCGCCGAAACGGGGCCAGGGCTGGAAGCAGCTCATCCCAAAGCCCCAGCCGTTGCAGCAGATCCCGGCTGGAATGGGTCAGGGCATAGGCCCGATTCCGACCTTGAAGCGCGGCGGCTTCGAGCGGATCGCAGAGGTCCACCTGCCAGCCCGCATCCGCCAAAGCCAGGGCCGTTAGAGCCCCAGTGGGCCCGGCGCCATTCACCCGAGCGCGCAGGGTTGAACGCTTTGTGAGGGGCACAGGGGAAACGGCACAAAAAAACCGCAGCACGATTCTGTGCTGCGGCCTTGGTGAACGGGGTTGAAGGGAATCAGCCCAGACCCAGCAGACCGTGGGTGAAGGACTCACCACCCAGAGCAAGCTCGGTGGCGAGAAGGGCGATGAAGCCGAGCATGGCCATGCGGCCGTTCAGCTTTTCAGCGCGCTCGTGGAAGCCCCAGCCGCTCTCAACGTCCACCACTTCCATGCGGGGCTCGGTGGCAAAAGCGTTGAGACGGCCGCCGTCTTCTTCGGTCACGGTGGCGCCGCGAATCACTGCGGGGGCGGAGGGATTGGCTTGGGTCATCACGCGTCTCTTCGGTACGTAACAGAACTGTAACGCAATATTGCGCGATGTAACAAGGCCTCCTTGATCCGAGTTCAGCGAAGCCGCTTCAGGCAGAGCTCCTCGAAGGCCGGACGCAGGAGGAACGGATACTCGCCCACCCAGAGCTTCATCTGGGGCAGCCAGGCATCACTGAGGGCGCCAACGCGAGAGAAGTCCTTGCGCTCGCTCAGCACAAAGCAGCGAATCACTGCACCACGCCGAATTTGCTGGTGCTTTTTGTTGTACGGGAAGCGGATGCTGCCGAGGTACCCATCCTCGTCCTCCAACTCCAGGCAGAGCCAGGTGCGCCGGTTTTCGACGGTCTCCAGGCGACCTTGCTTATCCGTGGTCTCCTGACGGCCCTCCACCAATTCCTTGGTGTAGAGGTCAGCCACTTCGCCTTCGAAGATGGCGGCGGCTGGGTAGCGGCGCAGCGTCGCGTTCTTGCGACTGGCCTCCACGATCGGCCCCCAGAGCAGATAGAGAAGGAAGATCACACCGACCATCAGCAGGATCGGGGAGGCCTGGCTGTTGATCGCAACCCCCTGGCTGATCAGCAGGCTGATCACCCCGCCGATGATCGAGATAAAGGACCGCTGCAGCAGCTTCTGGGGACTGCCACTGCAGAAATTGAACTGAGGGCCAGTGGCCACCGCGGGGATCAGACGCGGCAGCTCTCCTGGGCGAAGCGGGATGAGCATGGCGACAGTGTCTGCTGCGGTGAGGATTAGAGCAAGCGCTCAAGCCCATAGACCAGGCCATCGATCTGGCGCACCTTGCGGGCGGTGAGCAACACACCGGGCATGTAGGCGGAACGATCGATCGTGTCGTGGCGCAGGGTGTAGGTCTCGCCAGCAGCCCCGAACATCACCTCTTGATGGGCCACCAGCCCGGGCAAGCGGATGGAATGCAGACGGAGGCCACTCTCCCGCTGGCCGCCCCGGCATCCGGCGAGGGTTTCCGGTGGACTGGACTTCACCAAGCCGGTCAACGCCTTCTTCTACGACCCCATCAATCCCTACCAACCGCTGGTCGATGGCGTGGTCTCCCTGACCGGTTTTGCCCTGGTGGGCGGCCCGGCCCGCCAGGACCACCCCAAAGCGATTGAGGTGCTGAAGAAACTCAACCGCCCTTACATGGTGGCCCTGCCCCTGGTCTTCCAAACCACCCAGGAGTGGGAGGAGAGCGATCTCGGTTTGCACCCTGTTCAGGTGGCCCTCCAGATCGCCATCCCCGAACTCGATGGAGCCATCGAGCCGATCGTGCTCTCCGGGCGCGACGACGCCACCGGCAAGGCGCACACCCTGCAGGACCGGGTGGATGCCATTGCTGAGCGGGCGATCCGTTGGGCCTCCCTGCGGATCAAGCCCCGCACCGAGAAGAAGCTCGCGATCACCGTCTTCAGCTTCCCTCCCGATAAGGGCAACGTCGGTACAGCGGCTTACCTCGACGTCTTTGGCTCCATCCATCGGGTGATGGAGGAGATGCGCGCCAAGGGTTACGACGTCAGCGGCCTGCCCCGCACCTCCAAGGAGCTGATGGAGGCGGTGCTGCAGGACCCCGAGGCCCTTGAGGGTGCTCCAGAGCTGGCCATTGCACACCGCATGAGCGTTGAGGAGTACGAGCGCCTGACCCCGTACTCCGAGCGCCTGGAGGAGAACTGGGGCAAGCCCCCGGGCAACCTGAACAGCGACGGCACCAACCTGCTGATCTTCGGCCGCCACTTCGGCAACGTCTTTGTTGGCGTTCAACCCCCCTTTGGCTACGAGGGTGACCCGATGCGGCTGCTGTACTCCCGCAGCGCCAGCCCCCACCACGGCTTTGCCGCCTACTACACCTACCTCGAGAAGGTCTGGGGCGCCGATGCGGTGCTGCACTTCGGCACCCACGGCTCGCTGGAGTTCATGCCTGGCAAGCAGATGGGGATGAGCGAGACCTGCTACCCCGACTCCCTGATCGGCGCACTGCCAAACCTCTACTACTACGCAGCCAACAACCCCTCAGAAGCGACCATCGCCAAGCGGCGGGGCTACGCCGAGACCATTAGCTACCTCACCCCTCCCGCTGAGAACGCTGGTCTCTACAAGGGCTTGAAGGAACTGGGCGAGATGGTGGGTTCATACCAGCAGTTGCGTGAAAGCTCCCGCGGCGTCCAGATCGTCAATGCCGTCGTCGAGACAGCCCGCCAGTGCAACCTCGACAAGGACGTCGAACTGCCCGAGGTCGATGCCTCCGAGCTGGACCTCGATGGCCGCGATGGGGTGGTTGGTGCGGTCTATCGCCAACTGATGGAGATCGAGAGCCGTCTGCTGCCCTGCGGTCTTCACACCATCGGTAAGCCCCCCACGGCTGAAGAGGCGATTGCCACGTTGGTGAACATTGCTGCCCTCGAGCGCGAGGAAGAGGGCATCCGCTCCCTGCCTGCTCTGCTGGCGGAGAGCAAAGGACGCACGATCGCCGACGTCTACCAGGGCAACGACGACGGAGTCCTCGCCGATGTCGAGCTCAACCGCGTCATCACCGAGACCTCCCGCGTCGCCATTGGTGCGATGGTCAAGGCCGTCACCGGAAGCGATGGCCGGGTGACCCTGCGACGCAACTTCGGTTGGTTCTTTGAGCTGCTGGAGCGCTTCGGTTTCAAGCTGCCAAGCCCCTGGCTGAGTGCCTGCAACGCAGCTGGCTTCCCCGACGTGGATCAAGCCGAGCTTGAAACTCTGTTCGGTTACCTGCAGTTCTGCCTCGAGCAGGTTTGCGCCGATCTGGAAATGGAGAGCCTGCTGAAGGCCCTCGATGGCGAGTACGTGCTGCCCGGACCTGGTGGGGACCCGATCCGCAACCCCAACGTGCTGCCCAGCGGCAAGAACCTCCATGCCCTGGATCCCCAGGCCATCCCGACCCGAGCAGCCGTTGCCGCTGCGAAGGTTGTAGTGGACCGCCTGATCGAGCGGCAGCGCGAGGAGCAAGGCACCTGGCCCGAAACCATCGCCTGCGTGCTCTGGGGCACCGACAACATCAAGACCTACGGCGAATCCCTGGCCCAGATCCTCTGGTTCATCGGAGCCCGTCCAGTACCCGACTCCCTGGGCCGGGTGAACAAACTCGAGTTGATTCCCCTGGAAGAACTGGGTCGTCCCCGGGTGGATGTGGTGGTGAACTGCAGCGGTGTCTTCCGCGACCTGTTCATCAACCAGATGGCCCTGATCGACCAGGGCGTGAAGATGGCCGCCGAGGCCGATGAGCCCCTGGAGATGAACTTCGTGCGCAAGCACGCCCAGGAGCAAGCTGAAAAAGAAGGCATCTCCCTGCGGGATGCGGCCACTCGTGTGTTCTCGAATGCCAGCGGCAGCTACAGCTCCAACGTCAACCTTGCGGTGGAGAACAGCACCTGGGAAGAGGAGAACGAACTGCAGGAGATGTACCTCTCCCGTAAGACCTTCGCCTTCAACGCCGATAACCCCGGCGAGATGAACCAGAAGCGTGAGGTGTTCGAGTCGGTCATGAAGACCGCTGATGTCACCTTCCAGAATCTGGATTCAGCGGAGATCTCCCTGACCGATGTGAGCCACTACTTCGATAGTGACCCCACCAAGCTGATCCAAGGGCTGCGGGACGATGGCAAGGCTCCCTCGAGCTACATCGCCGACACCACGACCGCCAATGCCCAGGTCCGCTCCTTGAGTGAGACGATCCGCCTGGATTCGCGCACCAAGCTGCTCAATCCCAAGTGGTACGAGGGCATGTTGGACTCCGGCTACGAGGGTGTGCGTGAAGTGGCCAAGCGCCTGAACTTCACCCTGGGCTGGAGCGCGACCAGCGGTTCCGTTGACAACTTCGTCTACGAAGAAGCCAACGAGACCTTCATCAACGATCCGGAGATGCGCAAGCGGTTGATGGATCTCAACCCCCACAGCTTCCGCCGCATCGTCGGCACCCTGCTGGAGGTGAACGGCCGGGGTTACTGGGAGACCTCCGACGAGAACATCGAGCAACTCCAGGAGATCTACCAGGAGATCGAAGATCGGATCGAAGGCGTTACCCAGTAGTCAAACGTCCAAGGGATCCCTCAATGGCTGGTGGCCTCCACCAGCCTTTTTTGTGAATACGTTGGATTGAAAGAATGCGGCAACGGACTTGAGCTCTGCAGGCGTCATGAGTTTGAAATTCATCCTCAAGGATGATCCGCTGCTGCAAAAAGAGGTAAAGCGGTGCGAGAACCCTGCAGCGATCTGTGAGATGGCAAGAAAGCTGGGGATCAAACTGACGCAGGCTGACTTACTGCGCATCGAGGCCCAGACCACCCTGTGCCTGACCGATGAAGAACTGGAACGGTGGTTTGAAACCCCGTATCACGAGCGCTTCTTGATCAGCCTGGAAGTCAAACAACTCGACTTGGCTGCGAGATAAACGGACATCAGCCGTACTCGCTGCCGACTGGAACAAGATCGAGGGCCTCGGGAGAATCAAGAAGCATGAGGTCGTCAAAGGTCTGATCGAGGGCGGCGATCAGATCAGCACCATCGGCATTGCCCTGATCATCAATCTGGATGTCGACAGGCGAATCGGGATCGCGATCGTTGATCTGCTCGGCGAGCACATTGAAGACCTCTTGCTCGATCACGCCGTACTGATCAGCGGAAAGGGCATTGGCATCGAGGTAGTCACTGACCGCCAGGTCCAGGCCACTGGCCAATTCCGCTTGCGAGAGATCGCCATTGCCGTCGAGGTCACCGGTGGTATGCATGCTCTCGAGATAGCTGCTCACCAGATCCTCAACGGAGCTCACAGCAGACGAGTCGACGACGATGGGCTCCAACGAAGCTTCGGGTTGATCAACAGAAGCAACAGCAAAGGCCACGTCTTCCGCCAGGCCTGTGCTGCCATCGTCATAGGTCACGGTCATCTGGCCATAAACCTGAACATCACCATCGGCGGCTGTATACGGAGCGCTATCGGCGTCGTACTCCAGGGCAATGGATTCAATAGCCCAGTGATCAAGGCGGTAGAACTCGCCCTCTTGCTGAATTCCGTCAATATTCAGGTCCTGCCAAACCCCGAAGGACTCCCAGGCGTGATCACTGGCATCCAAGAGGCCGTCACCATTGCTGTCAAAGTAAGCGGCAAGAGCCTGCATATCGGTCAGGACATCAGGGTCATCACCCCACATCGTGAAGACGAATTCCTTGGCTTCTGCGATTAGGCCATCGGCGTTGTAGTCGTAGACAAGAAGGCCGTCTTCTGGGGAAACCCAGGCAGCTAACGGGAGGATGCTTAAGGAGAAAGGTTGAGCATTGTATTCAAGATGCAGATACTCAACCGACGAATCACGATCAAGATCAAGAACAACAGGGCCAACAGACACATCCAGCACGTGGGATGTACCGGCGGTACCTTCGAGGACAACCGTTAATGTCTCTACAGCAGTGTCACTATCAGAATCGATAGGAGCAATGTTGACTGCAAAGGTGAGACCATCGGCATTCTGCTCATAAGTATTGAATGCAGCATCAGTCAGATTAAGTCCCCCTTTGTCACCGATGTATTGGATATCAACTTCTCGGTACAGGAGGGTGTAATCAGTGACTGTATGACCTGCGCCTGTCGTAACCGTGGGAGATGGGTCACCCGGATTCGGGTTGACTGCAACAAGACCGCTATCGTCAATGGTGATCGTGGCACCCTCAAGGACACCAGAAACGATCCAGAACCCTACAGATCCATCGGAATAGAATACCTCTACTGCGAGGGTGGCAGTGAAAATGCCTCCCGTATATTTAGAGGTTTGAAACTCGAAGTCAGTGACGTATTCCGGGGTTGCGGGATCAACAAGCCCATAGTCCGAATAATAGCTGAAGACTATATACTCACCAGGATTAATGTTTTGATTGCCTCCAACAGCCCAACCATTTGAACTGTTATTGACATCGCCACTACCAGTAACGACCAAGTCCAAACCGGCGGAGTTGATGTCAAGATATTCATAAGCAGGCTGGGGACCACCAGCAGCAGGCGTCAGAGAGTCAACATCAACCAAGACCTTCTCAGTAGGCAACGAATAGACCTGGATTGAATCGGTGCTGTCAGCATCCAAATAAACAGAAGAAACCAGCGAGGAAGCTATTCCATTGTCATAGTAGACATCAAAGGAGAAATCGTAGTCGCCTCCATAGACGATGTTGGAGATAGAAAAAGCGGTTGATGTGCTACTAGTCAAAGAAACATCAATTGAAGCAGCAGACAAAAGGGAAGAGACCAAATCAGCGCCATAACTCCAGTCGAAGAATTGATACCCATCCCATAAAACAGGTGTCGCAGAGCTGTTGTATGGTGCGGTTAAGGTAACAGCACTAAGAGGACTCAGCAAAGGGCCATCATCACCAAATCGGATATTCCCTCCTAAATCCAAACTCGCACTCGCTTCCGTCGACACATCTCCTTCTGAATCAAACGTCCCTGACGCTGTCGCCCTCAGTTCAATCAGATCATTCCCTAATAACGCCAAGTCCTCTATATACGCTCCGTCATACGTATCCGTCTGCAAATGGTCGATCGCCTTCGACTGCGTCAGCGTCAACACTCCGCTGCTGCTATTCACAACAATCGTGAATGCCGTGTTCCCAGCATTCACTCCGACCTCCGTCAATGACGTCGATCCCGTGATCACTCCGCCTGACTCATACAGACGGATCGACACTCCTCCACTCGTCAATCCAGATGGCGTTCCTTCCGTGTACGCACTATCCAGAATTAACTCATACGTCACAACGCTACCTGTTCCCGCTCCGTCCGCTCCGTAGTCACTCAGATTTCCGCTCGCAAACGCTCCTGAAAAATCCACACTCGCAACCACTGGGCTCCCATTCGTATCCCCTGCTCCCTCCACTCCAACAAAGTTTCCGCCGCTTAAACCTCCATCAAACGTCAGCGCAATCGGCTCCGTTCCACTCAACGTCAACGTCGGGTTACCTGGGCCATCATCACCAAATCGGATATTCCCTCCTAAATCCAAACTCGCACTCGCTTCCGTCGACACATCTCCTTCTGAATCAAACGTCCCTGACGCTCTCAGTTCAAATCAGATCATTCCCTTATAACGCCAAGTCCTCTATATACGCTCCGTCATACGTATCCGTCTGCAAATGGTCGATCGCCTTCGACTGCGTCAGCGTCAACACTCCGCTGCTGCTATTCACAACAATCGTGAATGCCGTGTTTCCCAGCATTCACTCCGACCTCCGTCAATGACGTCGATCCCGTGATCACTCCGCCTGACTCATACAGACGGATCGACACTCCTCCACTCGTCAATCCAGATGGCGTTCCTTCCGTGTACGCACTATCCAGAATTAACTCATACGTCACAACGCTACCTGTTCCCGCTCCGTCCGCTCCGTAGTCACTCAGATTTCCGCTCGCAAACGCTCCTGAAAAATCCACACTCGCAACCACTGGGCTCCCATTCGTATCCCCTGCTCCCTCCACTCCAACAAAGTTTCCGCCGCTTAAACCTCCATCAAAGTCGATCCCGTGATCACTCCGCCTGACTCATACAGACGGATCGACACTCCTCCACTCGTCAATCCAGATGGCGTTCCTTCCGTGTACGCACTATCCAGAATTAACTCATAGTCACAACGCTACCTGTTCCCGCTCCGTCCGCTCCGTAGTCACTCAGATTTCCGCTCGCAAACGCTCCTGAAAAATCCACACTCGCAACCACTGGGCTCCCATTCGTATCCCCTGCTCCCTCCACTCCAACAAAGTTTCCGCGCTTAAACCTCCATCAAACGTCAGCGCAATCGGCTCCGTTCCCTCAACGTCAACGTCGGGTTACCTGGGCCTCATCACAATCGGATATTCCTCCTAAATCAAACTCGCACTCGCTTCCGTCGAACATCTCCTTCTGAATCAAACGTCCCTGACGCTGTCGCCCTCAGTTCAATCAGATCATTCCCTAATAACGCCAAGTCCTCTATATACGCTCCGTCATACGTATCCGTCTGCAAATGGTCGATCGCCTTCGACTGCGTCAGCGTCAACACTCCGCTGCTGCTATTCACAACAATCGTGAATGCCGTGTTCCCAGCATTCACTCCGACCTCCGTCAATGACGTCGATCCCGTGAACACTCCGCCTGACTCATACAGACGGATCGACACTCCTCCATCGTCAATCCAGATGGCGTTCCTTCCGTGTACGCACTATCCAGAATTAACTCATACGTCACAACGCTACCTGTTCCCGCTCCGTCCGCTCCGTAGTCACTCAGATTTCCGCTCGCCGCCAAGTCCTCTATATACGCTCCGTCATACGTATCCGTCTGCAAATGGTCGATCGCCTTCGACTGCGTCAGCGTCAACACTCCGCTGCTGCTATCACAACAATCGTGAATGCCGTGTTCCCAGCATTCACTCCGACCTCGTCAATGACGTCGATCCCCGTGATCACTCCGCCTGACTCATACAGACGGATCGACACTCTCCACTCGTCAATCCAGATGGCGTTCCTTCCGTGTACGCACTATCCAGAATTAACTCATACGTCACAACGCTACCTGTTCCCGCTCCGTCCGCTCCGTAGTCACTCAGATTTCCGCTCGCAAACGCTCCTGAAAAATCCACACTCGCAACCACTGGGCTCCATTCGTATCCCTGCTCCCTCCACTCCAACAAAGTTTCCGCCGCTTAAACCTCCATCAAACGTCAGCGCAATCGGCTCCGTTCCACTCAACGTCAACGTCGGGTTACCTGGGCCATCATCACCAAATCGGATATTCCCTCTAAATCCAAACTCGCACTCGCTTCCGTCGACACATCTCCTTCTGAATCAAACGTCCCTGACGCTGTCGCCCTCAGTTCAATCAGATCATTCCCTAATAACGCCAAGTCCTCTATATACGCTCGTCATACGTATCCGTCTGCAAATGGTCGATCGCCTTCGACTGCGTCAGCGTCAACACTCCGCTGCTGCTATTCACAACAATCGTGAATGCCGTGTTCCCAGCATTCACTCCGACCTCCGTCAATGACGTCGATCCCGTGATCACTCCGCCTGACTCATACAGACGGATCGACACTCCTCCACTCGTCAATCCAGATGGCGTTCCTTCCGTGTACGCACTATCCAGAATTAACTCATACGTCACAACGCTACCTGTTCCCGCTCCGTCCGCTCCGTAGTCACTCAGATTTCGCTCGCAAACGCTCCTGAAAAAATCCACACTCGCAACCACTGGGCTCCCATTCGTATCCCCTGCTCCCTCCACTCCAACAAAGTTTCCGCCGCTTAAACCTCCATCAAACGTCAGCGCAATCGGCTCCGTTCACTCAACGTCAACGTCGGGTTACCTGGGCCATCATCACCAAATCGGATATTCCCTCCTAAATCCAAACTCGCACTCGCTTCCGTCGACACATCTCCTTCTGAATCAAACGTCCCTGACGCTGTCGCCCTCAGTTCAATCAGATCATTCCTAATAACGCCAAGTCCTCTATATACGCTCCGTCATACGTATCCGTCTGCAAATGGTCGATCGCCTTCGACTGCGTCAGCGTCAACACTCCGCTGCTGCTATTCACAACAATCGTGAATGCCGTGTTCCCAGCATTCACTCCGACCTCCGTCAATGACGTCGATCCCGTGATCACTCCGCCTGACTCATACAGACGGATCGACTCCTCCACTCGTCAATCCAGATGGCGTTCCTTCCGTGTACGCACTATCCAGAATTAACTCATACGTCACAACGCTACCTGTTCCCGCTCCGTCCGCTCCGTAGTCACTCAGATTTCCGCTCGCAAACGCTCCTGAAAAATCCACACTCGCAACCACTGGGCTCCCATTCGTATCCCCTGCTCCCTCCACTCCAACAAAGTTTCCGCCGCTTAACCTCCATCAAACGTCAGCGCAATCGGCTCCGTTCCACTCAACGTCAACGTCGGGTTACCTGGGCCATCATCACAAATCGGATATTCCCTCCTAAATCCAAACTCGCACTCGCTTCCGTCGACACATCTCCTTCTGAATCAAACGTCCCTGACGCTGTCGCCCTCAGTTCAATCAGATCATTCCCTAATAACGCCAAGTCCTCTATATACGCTCCGTCATACGTATCCGTCTGCAAATGGTCGATCGCCTTCGACTGCGTCAGCGTCAACACTCCGCTGCTGCTATTCACAACAATCGTGAATGCCGTGTTCCCAGCATTCACTCCGACCTCCGTCAATGACGTCGATCCCGTGATCACTCCGTCCGACCTCCCGTCAATGACGTCGACCCCCGTATCACTCGCCTGACTCATACAGACGGATCGACACTCCTCCACTCGTCAATCCAGATGGCGTTCCTTCCTGTACGCACTCTATCCAAATTAACTCATACTCCACAACGCTACCTGTTCCCGCTCCGTCCGCTCCGTAGTCACTCAGATTTCCGCTCGCAAACGCCTCTAAAAAATCCACACTCGCAACCACTGGGCTCCCATTCGTATCCCCTGCTCCCTCCACTCCAACAAAGTTTCCCCGCTTAAAACCTCCATCAAACGTCAGCGCAATCGGCTCCGTTCCACTCAACGTCAACGTCGGGTTTACCTGGGCCATCATCACCAAATCGGATATTCCACTCCTAATCAAACTCGCACTCGCTTCCGTCGACACATCTCCTTCTGAATCAAACGTCCCTGACGCTGTCGCCCTCAGTTCAATCAGATCATTCCTAATAACGCCAAGTCCTCTATATACGCTCCGTCATACGTATCCGTCTGCAAGGTCGATCGCCTTCGACTGCGTCAGCGTCAACACTCCCTGCTGCTATTCACAACAATCGTGAATGCCGTGTTCCCAGCATTCACTCCGACCTCCGTCAATGACGTCGATCCCGTGATCACTCCGCCTGACTCATACAGACGGATCGACACTCCTCCACTCGTCAATCCATGCGTTCCTTCCGTGTACGCACTATCCAGAATTAACTCATACGTCACAACGCCTACCTGTTCCCGCTCCGTCCGCTCCGTAGTCACTCAATTTTTCCGCTCGCAAACGCTCCTGAAAAATCCACACTCGCAACCACTGGATTCCGCTCGCAAACGCTCCTGAAAAAATCCACACTCGCGAACCACTGGGCTCCCATTCGTATCCCTGCTCCCTCCCACTCCAACAAGTTTCCGCCGCTTAAACCTCCATCAAAAGTCAGCGCAATCGGCTCCGTTCCACTCAACGTCACGTCGGGGTTACCTGGGCCATCATCACCAAATCGGACTATTCCCTCCTAAAATCAAACTCGCACTCGCTTCCGTCGACACATCTCCTTCTGAATCAAACGTCCCTGACGCTGTCGCCCTCAGTTCAATCAGATCATTCCCTAATAACGCCAAGTCCTCTATATACGCTCCGTCATACGTATCCGTCTGCAAATGGTCGATCGCCTTCGACTGCGTCAGCGTCAACACTCGCTGCTGCTATTCACAACAATCGTGAATGCCGTGTTCCCAGCATTCACTCCGACCTCCGTCAATGACGTCGATCCCGTGATCACTCCGCCTGACTCATACAGACGGATCGACACTCCTCCACTCGTCAATCCAGATGGCGTTCCTTCCGTGTACGCACTATCCAGAATTAACTCATACGTCACAACGCTACCTGTTCCCGCTCCGTCCGCTCCGTAGTCACTCAGATTTCCGCTCGCAAACGCTCCTGAAAAATCCACACTCGCAACCACTGGGCTCCCATTCGTATCCCCTGCTCCCTCCACTCCAACAAAGTTTCCGCCGCTTAAACCTCCATCAAACGTCAGCGCAATCGGCTCCGTTCCACTCAACGTCAACGTCGGGTTACCTGGGCCATCATCACCAAATCGGATATTCCCTCCTAAATCCAAACTCGCACTCGCTTCCGTCGACACATCTCCTTCTGAATCAAACGTCCCTGACGCTGTCGCCCTCAGTTCAATCAGATCATTCCCTAATAACGCCAAGTCCTCTATATACGCTCCGTCATACGTATCCGTCTGCAAATGGTCGATCGCCTTCGACTGCGTCAGCGTCAACACTCCGCTGCTGCTATTCACAACAATCGTGAATGCCGTGTTCCCAGCATTCACTCCGACCTCCGTCAATGACGTCGATCCCGTGATCACTCCGCCTGACTCATACAGACGGATCGACACTCCTCCACTCGTCAATCCAGATGGCGTTCCTTCCGTGTACGCACTATCCAGAATTAACTCATACGTCACAACGCTACCTGTTCCCGCTCCGTCCGCTCCGTAGTCACTCAGATTTCCGCTCGCAAACGCTCCTGAAAAATCCACACTCGCAACCACTGGGCTCCCATTCGTATCCCCTGCTCCCTCCACTCCAACAAAGTTTCCGCCGCTTAAACCTCCATCAAACGTCAGCGCAATCGGCTCCGTTCCACTCAACGTCAACGTCGGGTTACCTGGGCCATCATCACCAAATCGGATATAAATCCAAACTCGCACTCGCTTCCGTCGACACATCTCCTTCTGAATCAAACGTCCCTGACGCTGTCGCCCTCAGTTCAATCAGATCATTCCCTAATAACGCCAAGTCCTCTATATACGCTCCGTCATACGTATCCGTCTGCAAATGGTCGATCGCCTTCGACTGCGTCAGCGTCAACACTCCGCTGCTGCTATTCACAACAATCGTGAATGCCGTGTTCCCAGCATTCACTCCGACCTCCGTCAATGACGTCGATCCCGTGATCACTCCGCCTGACTCATACAGACGGATCGACACTCCTCCACTCGTCAATCCAGATGGCGTTCCTTCCGTGTACGCACTATCCAGAATTAACTCATACGTCACAACGCTACCTGTTCCCGCTCCGTCCGCTCCGTAGTCACTCAGATTTCCGCTCGCAAACGCTCCTGAAAAATCCACACTCGCAACCACTGGGCTCCCATTCGTATCCCCTGCTCCCTCCACTCCAACAAAGTTTCCGCCGCTTAAACCTCCATCAAACGTCAGCGCAATCGGCTCCGTTCCACTCAACGTCAACGTCGGGTTACCTGGGCCATCATCACCAAATCGGATATTCCCTCCTAAATCCAAACTCGCACTCGCTTCCGTCGACACATCTCCTTCTGAATCAAACGTCCCTGACGCTGTCGCCCTCAGTTCAATCAGATCATTCCCTAATAACGCCAAGTCCTCTATATACGCTCCGTCATACGTATCCGTCTGCAAATGGTCGATCGCCTTCGACTGCGTCAGCGTCAACACTCCGCTGCTGCTATTCACAACAATCGTGAATGCCGTGTTCCCAGCATTCACTCCGACCTCCGTCAATGACGTCGATCCCGTGATCACTCCGCCTGACTCATACAGACGGATCGACACTCCTCCACTCGTCAATCCAGATGGCGTTCCTTCCGTGTACGCACTATCCAGAATTAACTCATACGTCACAACGCTACCTGTTCCCGCTCCGTCCGCTCCGTAGTCACTCAGATTTCCGCTCGCAAACGCTCCTGAAAAATCCACACTCGCAACCACTGGGCTCCCATTCGTATCCCCTGCTCCCTCCACTCCAACAAAGTTTCCGCCGCTTAAACCTCCATCAAACGTCAGCGCAATCGGCTCCGTTCCACTCAACGTCAACGTCGGGTTACCTGGGCCATCATCACCAAATCGGATATTCCCTCCTAAATCCAAACTCGCACTCGCTTCCGTCGACACATCTCCTTCTGAATCAAACGTCCCTGACGCTGTCGCCCTCAGTTCAATCAGATCATTCCCTAATAACGCCAAGTCCTCTATATACGCTCCGTCATACGTATCCGTCTGCAAATGGTCGATCGCCTTCGACTGCGTCAGCGTCAACACTCCGCTGCTGCTATTCACAACAATCGTGAATGCCGTGTTCCCAGCATTCACTCCGACCTCCGTCAATGACGTCGATCCCGTGATCACTCCGCCTGACTCATACAGACGGATCGACACTCCTCCACTCGTCAATCCAGATGGCGTTCCTTCCGTGTACGCACTATCCAGAATTAACTCATACGTCACAACGCTACCTGTTCCCGCTCCGTCCGCTCCGTAGTCACTCAGATTTCCGCTCGCAAACGCTCCTGAAAAATCCACACTCGCAACCACTGGGCTCCCATTCGTATCCCCTGCTCCCTCCACTCCAACAAAGTTTCCGCCGCTTAAACCTCCATCAAACGTCAGCGCAATCGGCTCCGTTCCACTCAACGTCAACGTCGGGTTACCTGGGCCATCATCACCAAATCGGATATTCCCTCCTAAATCCAAACTCGCACTCGCTTCCGTCGACACATCTCCTTCTGAATCAAACGTCCCTGACGCTGTCGCCCTCAGTTCAATCAGATCATTCCCTAATAACGCCAAGTCCTCTATATACGCTCCGTCATACGTATCCGTCTGCAAATGGTCGATCGCCTTCGACTGCGTCAGCGTCAACACTCCGCTGCTGCTATTCACAACAATCGTGAATGCCGTGTTCCCAGCATTCACTCCGACCTCCGTCAATGACGTCGATCCCGTGATCACTCCGCCTGACTCATACAGACGGATCGACACTCCTCCACTCGTCAATCCAGATGGCGTTCCTTCCGTGTACGCACTATCCAGAATTAACTCATACGTCACAACGCTACCTGTTCCCGCTCCGTCCGCTCCGTAGTCACTCAGATTTCCGCTCGCAAACGCTCCTGAAAAATCCACACTCGCAACCACTGGGCTCCCATTCGTATCCCCTGCTCCCTCCACTCCAACAAAGTTTCCGCCGCTTAAACCTCCATCAAACGTCAGCGCAATCGGCTCCGTTCCACTCAACGTCAACGTCGGGTTACCTGGGCCATCATCACCAAATCGGATATTCCCTCCTAAATCCAAACTCGCACTCGCTTCCGTCGACACATCTCCTTCTGAATCAAACGTCCCTGACGCTGTCGCCCTCAGTTCAATCAGATCATTCCCTAATAACGCCAAGTCCTCTATATACGCTCCGTCATACGTATCCGTCTGCAAATGGTCGATCGCCTTCGACTGCGTCAGCGTCAACACTCCGCTGCTGCTATTCACAACAATCGTGAATGCCGTGTTCCCAGCATTCACTCCGACCTCCGTCAATGACGTCGATCCCGTGATCACTCCGCCTGACTCATACAGACGGATCGACACTCCTCCACTCGTCAATCCAGATGGCGTTCCTTCCGTGTACGCACTATCCAGAATTAACTCATACGTCACAACGCTACCTGTTCCCGCTCCGTCCGCTCCGTAGTCACTCAGATTTCCGCTCGCAAACGCTCCTGAAAAATCCACACTCGCAACCACTGGGCTCCCATTCGTATCCCCTGCTCCCTCCACTCCAACAAAGTTTCCGCCGCTTAAACCTCCATCAAACGTCAGCGCAATCGGCTCCGTTCCACTCAACGTCAACGTCGGGTTACCTGGGCCATCATCACCAAATCGGATATTCCCTCCTAAATCCAAACTCGCACTCGCTTCCGTCGACACATCTCCTTCTGAATCAAACGTCCCTGACGCTGTCGCCCTCAGTTCAATCAGATCATTCCCTAATAACGCCAAGTCCTCTATATACGCTCCGTCATACGTATCCGTCTGCAAATGGTCGATCGCCTTCGACTGCGTCAGCGTCAACACTCCGCTGCTGCTATTCACAACAATCGTGAATGCCGTGTTCCCAGCATTCACTCCGACCTCCGTCAATGACGTCGATCCCGTGATCACTCCGCCTGACTCATACAGACGGATCGACACTCCTCCACTCGTCAATCCAGATGGCGTTCCTTCCGTGTACGCACTATCCAGAATTAACTCATACGTCACAACGCTACCTGTTCCCGCTCCGTCCGCTCCGTAGTCACTCAGATTTCCGCTCGCAAACGCTCCTGAAAAATCCACACTCGCAACCACTGGGCTCCCATTCGTATCCCCTGCTCCCTCCACTCCAACAAAGTTTCCGCCGCTTAAACCTCCATCAAACGTCAGCGCAATCGGCTCCGTTCCACTCAACGTCAACGTCGGGTTACCTGGGCCATCATCACCAAATCGGATATTCCCTCCTAAATCCAAACTCGCACTCGCTTCCGTCGACACATCTCCTTCTGAATCAAACGTCCCTGACGCTGTCGCCCTCAGTTCAATCAGATCATTCCCTAATAACGCCAAGTCCTCTATATACGCTCCGTCATACGTATCCGTCTGCAAATGGTCGATCGCCTTCGACTGCGTCAGCGTCAACACTCCGCTGCTGCTATTCACAACAATCGTGAATGCCGTGTTCCCAGCATTCACTCCGACCTCCGTCAATGACGTCGATCCCGTGATCACTCCGCCTGACTCATACAGACGGATCGACACTCCTCCACTCGTCAATCCAGATGGCGTTCCTTCCGTGTACGCACTATCCAGAATTAACTCATACGTCACAACGCTACCTGTTCCCGCTCCGTCCGCTCCGTAGTCACTCAGATTTCCGCTCGCAAACGCTCCTGAAAAATCCACACTCGCAACCACTGGGCTCCCATTCGTATCCCCTGCTCCCTCCACTCCAACAAAGTTTCCGCCGCTTAAACCTCCATCAAACGTCAGCGCAATCGGCTCCGTTCCACTCAACGTCAACGTCGGGTTACCTGGGCCATCATCACCAAATCGGATATTCCCTCCTAAATCCAAACTCGCACTCGCTTCCGTCGACACATCTCCTTCTGAATCAAACGTCCCTGACGCTGTCGCCCTCAGTTCAATCAGATCATTCCCTAATAACGCCAAGTCCTCTATATACGCTCCGTCATACGTATCCGTCTGCAAATGGTCGATCGCCTTCGACTGCGTCAGCGTCAACACTCCGCTGCTGCTATTCACAACAATCGTGAATGCCGTGTTCCCAGCATTCACTCCGACCTCCGTCAATGACGTCGATCCCGTGATCACTCCGCCTGACTCATACAGACGGATCGACACTCCTCCACTCGTCAATCCAGATGGCGTTCCTTCCGTGTACGCACTATCCAGAATTAACTCATACGTCACAACGCTACCTGTTCCCGCTCCGTCCGCTCCGTAGTCACTCAGATTTCCGCTCGCAAACGCTCCTGAAAAATCCACACTCGCAACCACTGGGCTCCCATTCGTATCCCCTGCTCCCTCCACTCCAACAAAGTTTCCGCCGCTTAAACCTCCATCAAACGTCAGCGCAATCGGCTCCGTTCCACTCAACGTCAACGTCGGGTTACCTGGGCCATCATCACCAAATCGGATATTCCCTCCTAAATCCAAACTCGCACTCGCTTCCGTCGACACATCTCCTTCTGAATCAAACGTCCCTGACGCTGTCGCCCTCAGTTCAATCAGATCATTCCCTAATAACGCCAAGTCCTCTATATACGCTCCGTCATACGTATCCGTCTGCAAATGGTCGATCGCCTTCGACTGCGTCAGCGTCAACACTCCGCTGCTGCTATTCACAACAATCGTGAATGCCGTGTTCCCAGCATTCACTCCGACCTCCGTCAATGACGTCGATCCCGTGATCACTCCGCCTGACTCATACAGACGGATCGACACTCCTCCACTCGTCAATCCAGATGGCGTTCCTTCCGTGTACGCACTATCCAGAATTAACTCATACGTCACAACGCTACCTGTTCCCGCTCCGTCCGCTCCGTAGTCACTCAGATTTCCGCTCGCAAACGCTCCTGAAAAATCCACACTCGCAACCACTGGGCTCCCATTCGTATCCCCTGCTCCCTCCACTCCAACAAAGTTTCCGCCGCTTAAACCTCCATCAAACGTCAGCGCAATCGGCTCCGTTCCACTCAACGTCAACGTCGGGTTACCTGGGCCATCATCACCAAATCGGATATTCCCTCCTAAATCCAAACTCGCACTCGCTTCCGTCGACACATCTCCTTCTGAATCAAACGTCCCTGACGCTGTCGCCCTCAGTTCAATCAGATCATTCCCTAATAACGCCAAGTCCTCTATATACGCTCCGTCATACGTATCCGTCTGCAAATGGTCGATCGCCTTCGACTGCGTCAGCGTCAACACTCCGCTGCTGCTATTCACAACAATCGTGAATGCCGTGTTCCCAGCATTCACTCCGACCTCCGTCAATGACGTCGATCCCGTGATCACTCCGCCTGACTCATACAGACGGATCGACACTCCTCCACTCGTCAATCCAGATGGCGTTCCTTCCGTGTACGCACTATCCAGAATTAACTCATACGTCACAACGCTACCTGTTCCCGCTCCGTCCGCTCCGTAGTCACTCAGATTTCCGCTCGCAAACGCTCCTGAAAAATCCACACTCGCAACCACTGGGCTCCCATTCGTATCCCCTGCTCCCTCCACTCCAACAAAGTTTCCGCCGCTTAAACCTCCATCAAACGTCAGCGCAATCGGCTCCGTTCCACTCAACGTCAACGTCGGGTTACCTGGGCCATCATCACCAAATCGGATATTCCCTCCTAAATCCAAACTCGCACTCGCTTCCGTCGACACATCTCCTTCTGAATCAAACGTCCCTGACGCTGTCGCCCTCAGTTCAATCAGATCATTCCCTAATAACGCCAAGTCCTCTATATACGCTCCGTCATACGTATCCGTCTGCAAATGGTCGATCGCCTTCGACTGCGTCAGCGTCAACACTCCGCTGCTGCTATTCACAACAATCGTGAATGCCGTGTTCCCAGCATTCACTCCGACCTCCGTCAATGACGTCGATCCCGTGATCACTCCGCCTGACTCATACAGACGGATCGACACTCCTCCACTCGTCAATCCAGATGGCGTTCCTTCCGTGTACGCACTATCCAGAATTAACTCATACGTCACAACGCTACCTGTTCCCGCTCCGTCCGCTCCGTAGTCACTCAGATTTCCGCTCGCAAACGCTCCTGAAAAATCCACACTCGCAACCACTGGGCTCCCATTCGTATCCCCTGCTCCCTCCACTCCAACAAAGTTTCCGCCGCTTAAACCTCCATCAAACGTCAGCGCAATCGGCTCCGTTCCACTCAACGTCAACGTCGGGTTACCTGGGCCATCATCACCAAATCGGATATTCCCTCCTAAATCCAAACTCGCACTCGCTTCCGTCGACACATCTCCTTCTGAATCAAACGTCCCTGACGCTGTCGCCCTCAGTTCAATCAGATCATTCCCTAATAACGCCAAGTCCTCTATATACGCTCCGTCATACGTATCCGTCTGCAAATGGTCGATCGCCTTCGACTGCGTCAGCGTCAACACTCCGCTGCTGCTATTCACAACAATCGTGAATGCCGTGTTCCCAGCATTCACTCCGACCTCCGTCAATGACGTCGATCCCGTGATCACTCCGCCTGACTCATACAGACGGATCGACACTCCTCCACTCGTCAATCCAGATGGCGTTCCTTCCGTGTACGCACTATCCAGAATTAACTCATACGTCACAACGCTACCTGTTCCCGCTCCGTCCGCTCCGTAGTCACTCAGATTTCCGCTCGCAAACGCTCCTGAAAAATCCACACTCGCAACCACTGGGCTCCCATTCGTATCCCCTGCTCCCTCCACTCCAACAAAGTTTCCGCCGCTTAAACCTCCATCAAACGTCAGCGCAATCGGCTCCGTTCCACTCAACGTCAACGTCGGGTTACCTGGGCCATCATCACCAAATCGGATATTCCCTCCTAAATCCAAACTCGCACTCGCTTCCGTCGACACATCTCCTTCTGAATCAAACGTCCCTGACGCTGTCGCCCTCAGTTCAATCAGATCATTCCCTAATAACGCCAAGTCCTCTATATACGCTCCGTCATACGTATCCGTCTGCAAATGGTCGATCGCCTTCGACTGCGTCAGCGTCAACACTCCGCTGCTGCTATTCACAACAATCGTGAATGCCGTGTTCCCAGCATTCACTCCGACCTCCGTCAATGACGTCGATCCCGTGATCACTCCGCCTGACTCATACAGACGGATCGACACTCCTCCACTCGTCAATCCAGATGGCGTTCCTTCCGTGTACGCACTATCCAGAATTAACTCATACGTCACAACGCTACCTGTTCCCGCTCCGTCCGCTCCGTAGTCACTCAGATTTCCGCTCGCAAACGCTCCTGAAAAATCCACACTCGCAACCACTGGGCTCCCATTCGTATCCCCTGCTCCCTCCACTCCAACAAAGTTTCCGCCGCTTAAACCTCCATCAAACGTCAGCGCAATCGGCTCCGTTCCACTCAACGTCAACGTCGGGTTACCTGGGCCATCATCACCAAATCGGATATTCCCTCCTAAATCCAAACTCGCACTCGCTTCCGTCGACACATCTCCTTCTGAATCAAACGTCCCTGACGCTGTCGCCCTCAGTTCAATCAGATCATTCCCTAATAACGCCAAGTCCTCTATATACGCTCCGTCATACGTATCCGTCTGCAAATGGTCGATCGCCTTCGACTGCGTCAGCGTCAACACTCCGCTGCTGCTATTCACAACAATCGTGAATGCCGTGTTCCCAGCATTCACTCCGACCTCCGTCAATGACGTCGATCCCGTGATCACTCCGCCTGACTCATACAGACGGATCGACACTCCTCCACTCGTCAATCCAGATGGCGTTCCTTCCGTGTACGCACTATCCAGAATTAACTCATACGTCACAACGCTACCTGTTCCCGCTCCGTCCGCTCCGTAGTCACTCAGATTTCCGCTCGCAAACGCTCCTGAAAAATCCACACTCGCAACCACTGGGCTCCCATTCGTATCCCCTGCTCCCTCCACTCCAACAAAGTTTCCGCCGCTTAAACCTCCATCAAACGTCAGCGCAATCGGCTCCGTTCCACTCAACGTCAACGTCGGGTTACCTGGGCCATCATCACCAAATCGGATATTCCCTCCTAAATCCAAACTCGCACTCGCTTCCGTCGACACATCTCCTTCTGAATCAAACGTCCCTGACGCTGTCGCCCTCAGTTCAATCAGATCATTCCCTAATAACGCCAAGTCCTCTATATACGCTCCGTCATACGTATCCGTCTGCAAATGGTCGATCGCCTTCGACTGCGTCAGCGTCAACACTCCGCTGCTGCTATTCACAACAATCGTGAATGCCGTGTTCCCAGCATTCACTCCGACCTCCGTCAATGACGTCGATCCCGTGATCACTCCGCCTGACTCATACAGACGGATCGACACTCCTCCACTCGTCAATCCAGATGGCGTTCCTTCCGTGTACGCACTATCCAGAATTAACTCATACGTCACAACGCTACCTGTTCCCGCTCCGTCCGCTCCGTAGTCACTCAGATTTCCGCTCGCAAACGCTCCTGAAAAATCCACACTCGCAACCACTGGGCTCCCATTCGTATCCCCTGCTCCCTCCACTCCAACAAAGTTTCCGCCGCTTAAACCTCCATCAAACGTCAGCGCAATCGGCTCCGTTCCACTCAACGTCAACGTCGGGTTACCTGGGCCATCATCACCAAATCGGATATTCCCTCCTAAATCAATAGATGCCGTAGCAGATCTGACAATTCCCGAGCCATAGTCATCGGTGACACTGACCAAGAGATCCACTTGGCTATTGGCTAGCAAAGCCAAGTCCTCGATATAGGATCCGTTGTACGTATCCGACTGACTGTGATCGATTGCATACGACTGCGTCAGCGTCAACACCCCGCTGCTGCTATTCATCTCAATCGTGAAGGCGGTATTCCCAGCATTCACTCCGCCCTCAGTCAATGACGTCGAGCCATAAATCACCCCTCCTATCTCATAAAGACGGATCGGTACGCCACCACTCGTCAATCCAGATGGCGATCCTTCCGGGTAGTCACTATCCAACACAAGCGCATAGGTCGTTGTTCGTGTTGCTCCAGGCCCTGGTGCTGTGACCGTGAAGTTGGCGGAGAAATCAACACTGGCAACCACTGGGCTCGGATCTGTATCGCCAGCTCCCTGATCGCCGACAAAATTGCCGTCGATTAAGCCGCCATCAAACGTCAGTGCTTCACCTAAGTCAGAAGCATCGATGATCGGCGGATTGGGATCGAATGGGGGATCAGCAGGCAGAGCCGATTCAACAGCGTCGGCTGCAGCAGGCAAGGGCTGAAGCGGTGTCGCTGCAACCCCCGTCGGTGGCTGGCCAGGCTGCTGCTGCGGGACCAATGCCGGTTGGGACTCCTCAGCAGTTGTAGTGAGGAACAAAGGAATGCCCCCGCTGCTCCCCTGCGGTGCGTACTGCGGACCAGGGATCGTGGGCTTCGCCACAACCTCTGGCGGTGGTGGCTGGTCCACCGTTTCCGGGATCCCTTCGTAGGGAATGTTCTGAAATGCCTTGGCCCCACCTGGCAGAACAAACTCACCGTGTGGATCTGGCACCTTCCGGTCCTGGACGTTGCCCGCCATGTCCCGATCGGTTTCTGCCGCTTGGGCATCGCCACCAGGATTGAGAGCAAAACCGAGTCCTTCTTCTGCTGGCATCGATCCCTACGCCGAAGCGCACATCTATTGCCAAGGTATTGACCTCGGTTGCCTTCAGAAGGCAAAGAAGTAGGGCAGGTGGTTAAGAATCAAGGCAAATCGAAAGGAGATAGAAAGAGGCCTTCCAGATCCCGCATGCAGGCTTTGATCTGGAAGGAAGTGATCGAACGAGACAAACAAAAGAGAGGTCTTTAGCGACTCTCCCGAAGTGCTGAATCCATCGTCCGAGTAAACGGCTGGAAGAGATAACGCAGAACGCTGCGGCGTTGCCCCTGGATATCCGCAACCAGAGGCATCCCCGCTTGAATCGGAAATTTCTTGCGGCGCTGATCCACAAACTGCCGGTCCAGCTCCACCCGTGCCAGGTAGTAGTAGGCACGGGTATCCGGATCTTGAACCGTGGTGCCCGCCAAACTCAGCACCTTGCCGGGCACAGAGCCATAAATGGTGGAATCAAACGGCTGGAGCTTCACGTCCACCCGTTGACCGACCTTCACAAAGCCAATGTCTTTGGATGGCACCCGCACCTCCACCAACTTCTTACTGCCAGTCGGAACGACCTGCAGAACCACGGCACCTGGGCCCACCACAGCACCTGGGGCCTTGTAGCGCAGGTCGCTGATCACCCCACTGACCGGGGCCGTGACCTTGGTGCGCTCAAGCTGGTTGCGCACTTTTTTGATGTTTTCGGCCACCACAGCTTCTTCGCTCACCAACTCCGCAATTTGTGAGTTGTTCTCGAACTGCAGTCCGGATTCCACCCCCTTCAGGTTGGCTTGGGCCTGGCTCAGGGCCTTGCGCGCTTCATTCCGCGCCCCCTTCATCTCCGCTAACTGCGTCTTGGTATGGAGCAACTGCAACCTTGAGGCCCCGCCGGATTCCTGAAGCGACGCCCACATCGCCACCTGCTGGGTTTGGAGATTGATCTGCTCGTTCAACCCATCGACTTCCGCCTGCTTTTGCTGCACCGTCGCCCGAGCAGCCGCCAACTGGTCAGCTCGATTGGCAAGGCGACTGGTCAGCAGCTGTTGCTGGGCAGCACTGACCTTGTTGCCCTGCTCCATCCCCTTGAGATCGTCAACTGAGATGGTGGCGTCACCACGGATCGCCGCCTGCAGTTGCTTTTGCTGCAGCAACAGGTTCTCGAGCTTCTGCTCAGCGGCGTCATATTCACTGCCCACCAGCTTGGGGTTGAGCTCCAGCAACACCTGTCCCTCTTTCACCTCCTGGCCATCGCGGACATCCACCTTGGAGACAATCCCTCCCTCCAAGTGCTGAACCACATTCACCGCACCCTCCGGCACGACCTCACCGGAAGCCTGAACGACCTGCGTCAACGGAGTCAGCGCCGCCCAGGGAACAAACAAAGCTGCTGCACCACCCAGGAAGTACAAGGACAGGCGCAGGTGACGATTGTCCGGCTTTTGCTCGAGATCAAGGGCCTGGGATAAACGCTGATGTCCAACCAACGCCGCCACGTCGGATTGATCCAAGCCAGGCAGCTTGGCGAACCAGCCGGCAGAGGGGGGGGTGGATGCACCCTCGTTCTTGCTTGGCTCAGGGTTGGTGTTGACAGGGAAGGAAGTCATGGCCTGAAGAGAAAATGGTGAACAGTGGATCGGATCTAGGGCCTGTTTTGCAGCCGTTGGCGTAACTCCTCAGGAGTGCCCTGGAAGGTGGTCACCCCTTTGTCGAGGATGCAGAGCTGATCGACCTTCTCCAGTAACAAGCGGTTGTCAGTGGCGATCACAACACTGCGCGGTTGGCCGCTGAAGAACGACACCCGAAAAGAGGGCAGGGCCTCGAGAAAAATTTGGAATTGATCTGGAGACAGCCCCTGACTGAGGTCGTCGATCAACAGGATTGGGGTGTCTTTAATCAGGGCCTGCGCCAAGGAGAGCAAACGCAATACCCCATGGGGCAGCTGATACACAAAGGCCTCATCCAGGGAGGTATCGAGCCCATCAGGCAATGACTCCAGGTAGTCCAAAATCCCGATGCGATCGCAAATCGAGCGCACGTGGGTCGGCGTGACGTCGGTATTCATCGCCATCAAGTTGGAGAGCACCGTCCCAGGCAGCAGCTCTGAGCGCTCCATCACGAAAGCGATGTTGCTTTGAATCAGATCAGGACTGAACTGGCGATAGTCGACACCGTCAAAGAGCAATGAGCCATTGGAGAGCGGATACAACTGATCAATCACCCGCAACACCGCACTTTTTCCGCAGCCGGCTTTTCCCGTCAGGGCCAGGATTTGTCCGGGTTCGACCGATAGGGAAGCCCGCGTCAAAGCCAAACTGCTGTCACGGCCCAATCGACAGGTGCCGGAATCCAAAAGGACCGAGCCATAGAGCCGATGATGCGGTGATTCAGCCGCCATCCTCGTGGATTGACGAAGCTTGAAGAACTGATCCAGTTGGGCGAACTGCTTGCGCATCGAACCCAAACGCAACATCGCATTCATCAACTGCTGGAAGGGCGTAAAGACCCTCCAGACGAAGAACATTGCGGCAATCAGAGTGCCCATGGCAGCGGCACCCTCCTCACTGTTCGAAGCGAGCCAAACCCCGAAAGCCAGAGTCAACACCCCGGCCAGCTGAGAGGCGGTGCTGACAACAACCTGCAGGCGCCCCAATTGGCGGTTAATCGTCAGTGCGCTGCTGGTGCTCTGAGCCGAGAGACCGCGCAACCGCTGAAGCCAGACCCACTCCAAACTGGATTGCTTGACCTCCAGAAAGCGGCTGACCAACTCCTGCTGCGCCTGAGCGATTCCGATTTCACTGGAGAGACTCAGATCAGCAGCGACGCCGTAATAACGAGCCATCACCAGGACCAAGATGGCGGTGATTCCCATCAACACCAAGGGGATCAACACCAAGGGCCCTGCGATGAGTGCAATCGCACCCAGATAGAGCAGAACAAATGGAAAGTCCAGCAGGGCCAGGGCAAGCGGTCCTTGTAGATACACCAAAAGCGCATCAAGATTGCGTTGCCGATTGCGGTAGCTGCGAGTCCCGAAGGTTTCAGTCTGGTTGGAATCCAGTCCGATCGTCTTCTCGATCAGCTTCACGCCCAATAAGGCGTCAAGGCGTGCCGCCAGCTGTGCCAACTGACTACTTCTCCATTGACGCAAGGTCCAATCCAGACCAAACAACAACAAGACGCCAAGAAACAACCAGGCTCCGGTGAAGAGGTTTTCACTGGGAATCACAACGTTGTAAACGGCCCGGATGTAGAAGGGCACAACCAGTGCCAATAGAGCAAGGGCAAAGCTGATGCCGTAGAGCAGCGAAATGCGATTCCGGAAGCGGTACAGCACCTGCTGCACCAAGGCCACGCGGTCGCTGGGAGGCGCTTCGTAAAAAACAACCAGGCTGCCGCCGACAGGCACATCTTCAATGCCAACGCGACCTTCAGCGTTGGCAGCCAACAGGCGGCCTTGCTCGTCCCGTGACAGCACATAAGGGTGCTGCTCGGGTGTCAGATAGAGCGCCGGTAGGCCGTAACCCTGTAGCTGATCCCAGCTCTGAAGAATCTCCTGGGTGCTGCCGTAGCCCAACCGCAACAGCAGGTTCCGGGCATCCACCAGGTCCATCTGGCGGGGATCAGGACCAAACAGCTCAAACAGCTGCTCTGACCGTCCCATCCACATCAACTGCTGCAACAACAGTCGCAGGCAAAAGGCCAACGGTGCGTCGGAACTAAGCGTGAGATCACGAATCAACTGAGCGCGACTGCTGGAGTCAGAGCCATTACGGGACAACTTCATGAGCTGGCCTCCTGCAGGGCGGCTTGGAGATCGAGTTGTTGATCAGCAAGCTCGGAGAGCACCAACCCCCTACCCGCAATCAACACGGTTAAGTGGCCGTGACAGCGATGAAGGACCCGTGTGAGTCCATCGATAAAAGCCTTCCCGTAGGAACAATCACTGAGATCAAGAAGCAGGAGGTGAGGATTACGAGTCAGAGCCGTCACCAGGTGCGCAAGGGCTTGAGCGTCACGCGAGAGGCCCGTTGGAAGCGCTCCACCCATGGCTGTTCCATAGCCATGGGGCAAGGCACGAACCTGTTGGTCCAAGCCAGTCAGGAAGGACCAGAACAAGGCTTTTCGTCTCAGACGACTGGGCTGAAAACAGGTGATGTTCTCCAGCAACGTCCCCTGGAAAAAAGCGCGGGATGGATCGACGTAAGCAATGTCATCCCGTAGCTGAACGCGTCGATAGGACGCGATCGGCTCACCATCCAGGCACAACTCAGGGTTGGGGCTGACCTGAATTAACTCCAAAAACAACTGCCGCACATCGACGCCAAAGCGCTGATCCCGAAGCAACACCACAGACCCTTTCTTCGCCTCGACCAATGGAGAACCGTGCCGCGAAATCGTGAGCAGCCCCCCAGATGGAAGCTGCCTGCTGCCCCCACTACCCTCGACAGGCAAGGCCATCAGTGCGTCGTATTCATCCCTCGAAAGGCTCAAGCGGTGATAGCTGTTCCATAGCCCCATCGCTTGCTGCCAAGGGGCGAGGATCTTGCCAAGCAACAGCAGAGCAGCAGCAAGGGCACCGACGAGTAGACGATCGTTCACGACCAACAGCGCCCCCCAGGTGACGCCAGCGGCGAAGGTGATCTGTCCCATCAAGGAACCAAAAGCCTGGTACTGCCCCGCGAAGGTGTTGTGCAGCATCCGGTCATAGGCCTGCTCTTCTTGGTAGCGCTCACTAGCCACCAAAAACTGCGAACCAAGACCATTGGATTTGATCAAATCCATGGCATCGACCAACTTGTCTTGATACGTGCGGGTCTCAAGCTCGGTTTGGTCCCGACGTCGTGAGAGCCGCTCATAGTCCCGCGCGAAGGCCAGAGCGCGAAAGAGGTAGACAATGATCGCAAGAACAGCGATCACGCCAACGCTGCCAGCGATCAAGAACAAGACGACCACAAACAGCAGCGAGAACACCAAATCAATGGCCGTGGTCAGCGCCTGCAAAGCACTCTCATCCCGCAGGAGGTTGATGCTGTTCAAACGCTGCAAATGCCGGCCTGGAGATAGTGCCAAGAAATCCGGCAGTCCCAACTGCAAGAAATGGGACACAGCCTCGAGCCGTTTCTGATGCTCGACGCGAGCTCCATCAGCACCGGTCAACACCAGACGCACACTTTTGAGCCAGCCCCCCAAGATCATCAAGAGCACGACACCCACGCTCAAGACCACCAAGCTCGACATCGAGCCAGAGGGGAGGACTGAGGTGAAGACGATATTGATGTAAAGCGGGGAAGAAAGCTCGAGAATGTTGATCAGCACTGAAGCCACCAAGATGGGCTTGAGCTGGTAATCCGACCACTGAACGTTTCGCAAGGACTGGAAGAAGCGATGGGACATCGCTTCTTCCAAGAGGTCAAATGCAGCATTCAGCGACTGTTTGCTGCGACGAACCGATGCCGAGAGAACATGCCGGACGTTCTTGCGCGATAGGAACGCCTCATCAAGGCTCGAAACCATGCGCCCTCAAAATTGCCTGAAGAAAAGATATGCAGCTCCAAGCCTGATGGAGGCCCCAGGGAAACTCTTAAGAAAGGGAGTCGTTTCGCGTCGCGTTTCGAAACACAAGCATCAAGCACACCCCATCAACCGACAGCAGGAATCGATCTGATTAGTCTTCGGTACAACCAAGCAAGGCTGCGAGGATTGGCTCGTGTTTCGTTTTCAATTATCCACTGAGCGCAATCAAGTGGAATTAATCGCCAATGGACAAGGACAGTCCATACCCTTTCAGGTGATCGGTCCAGCGACCGAGATGGCCTTTGTTGAGGAGTTAGTCGAACAGCACTTTGGCTCTTTGTGTGTGAAGCCAGGGGATCTACTGAGCTTTCTTCAAAACGACCCCTGGATTCAAGAAAGCTTTCAGAGCCCAACGGTGATCGAAGGAGAACTCGAAGAAGCCCTGCTCGATGACGAGGCTGCGAAAGACTTGTTTCAGACCAAGCCCCTTGGCCAAAAGTTGGTTGGTGCAGGAGTGATCGATCTGGACGAGCTCGAGCAAGTCCTGTTGGATTACCAACCCTTTGCCGCGAACCAGCGTTTGGGTGAATTCCTGAGGCTGAATCTCAAGGTCTCTGGGCCGATGCTGGAATTACTGATCAATCCGTCGCTCTATGCCGATCGAGGCTTCAATGACCAGCGCCTCGGAGAGCGACTGAAGGACCTAGAGCTCATCAGCGAGACCACACTCAATCAAGCCCTGGCCGACCAGCGGATGAATGGCAAGCGGCTTGGAGAGATCCTGGCGAGCCAAGGGGTGATTTCAGAGCAAACGGCCAAGTTCTTTAGTGAGGCTCAACTCACGCCAGCCGGCGAGATTGAATTCGCGAGTTAGGCCCAAAGCGCATCCGCCATGCGTGCCACCTGGACAATGGCCGCTCCATCGTGAACACGCACCACATCCACACCAGCCGCGACGCAACGGGCGACGACAGCTGCTGTACCCCAGAGTCGGGCCTTAGGGCGGGGCTCATCCAACACAGCTCCGATAAACCGCTTGCGCGAAGGCCCCACGAGAAGCGGGATGCCATCGACCTTGAGCTGCTCAAGTCCCTGGAGCAGCTCAAGGTTTTGCTCGGTGGTTTTGGCAAACCCCAAGCCCGGGTCCCAAATCAAGCGCTCCGGGCGAACACCCGCAGCAAGAGCGCGCTCGGTGGCATGCCGCAGCTCCCTGAGAACGCCAGCAATCACTCCTTCAGGGCCGTAGTCCGTCAACGAATCCATGGAATGGCTGTCGCCTCGGGAATGCATCAGCACATAGGGGCAGTCCGCTGCAGCGACAACAGCCAACAAATCGGGATCCCGAACGCCGCCGCTGATGTCGTTGATCCAATCCGCACCAGCTTCAATGGCCCGCTGGGCGACACAGGCCCGATAGGTGTCCACCGAGATCAGCGGCTGACCCAATCCCGGCGGGAAGGCTGATCGAATCGTCTGGAGACTTGGAAGGAGGCGATTGAGCTCCTCTACACCGCCGACATCCTCAGCACCGGGACGGGTGCTTTGCGCGCCAAGGTCCAAGATCCCCACCCCTGCTTTGACCAGCTTCCTGGCCTGCCTCAAAGCCTGGTCTGGAGAGCGAAAGCGACCTCCATCGCTGAAGGAATCAGGAGTGAGATTGATCACCCCCATTACCTGGGTTGGCTGGCCCAAGGCCCTGGCCATCAGACCGGCTGGTAGTTCGCAATGCGAGCAAAGCCCTCTGGATCCAGGGAAGCCCCACCCACGAGAACACCGTCGATATCGCTCTGGGCCATCAACTGGTCAATCGTTCCTGGATTCACAGAACCGCCGTACTGCACCACCACGTCGGAATAACCAACCCACTCTCGAATCAGACCGCAGATCCGATTGGCTTCAGCAGCTTCACAGGTTTTACCCGTGCCGATGGCCCAAATCGGTTCGTAGGCAATGATCAATCGGCTGGGATCCAAGCCATCCACCCCTTGCTGCACCTGGCGGCGGATCACCTTCTCTGCTTCCCCTGCCTCCCGCTGCGAATCGCTCTCGCCAACGCACAGGATCGGGGTGATGGTGTGCTTCTGGGCACTTCGGGCCCGAAGATTGATCTGCTCGTCGGTCTCGCTGTAGTACTTGCGTGGCTCACTGTGGCCAACGATGGCGTGACTCACTCCATGCTCGAGGAGCATTCCGGCAGAGACCATCCCCGTAAAGGCCCCCTTCTCTTGCCAGTGGATGTTCTGAGCCGCAATCCGAATCCCACTGCCCGCAAGGGAACTGCTCAAGCTGGCTATGGCCGTAAAAGGAGGGGCCAAAACCACCTCACGATCGCTAGGGAGGCCGGCCACCAGAGGCTTGAAGCTCTCAGCAAAGGCCTGCGCCTCAGCGCAGGTCATGTGCATCTTCCAATTGCCCGCGATGACAGCCTTCCGCACTGCGTTCATAGGTCGACTAACGATCCAACCTAAGGTCTGGGGACCTCAGCGAAGGTCGAGCTGCTGAGGTACGAGAACTGTCTCTCCAGCGAGCTCGATCCGGTCACCGGCTTTCAGCTTCCGACCACGCTGGGTCTCCTGGAAGCCATTGACCCGGACCTCCCCGCCTTGAATGCGCTGCTTGGCTTCACCACCTGTGAAGACCAAGCCTTGCCATTTCAGAAATTGATCCAAGCGAATGGGCTCGGAAGTCCCCAGGGGTGTGCTCACGCTGTCAACTCATGCCAATTGCATTGTCCAACCCTGAGTTCCCGCCTCGTTCGGTGGAACCAGGCTGTTCCCACCATTGCCTTTAGCCGTATAGAGACCCACGTCTGCAGCAGCCAAGAGCTCATCGATGTTGCAGGCCTGAGCCAATCGTGAATCCGCCATGCCAATCGACAACGTGAAATGCACAAGAGACCCGTCATTCATCCGCCAGGAACGTGCTGCAACCTGACAGCGCAAGGACTCCAGAACAGCAGCAGCTTCCGCAGCGGACTCCAGCATCAGGACACCAAATTCATCGCCTCCGAGGCGGCCAATCAGATCGCCAGAAGGAATCACATCACGAAAGAGGGCGGATAACTGAGTGATCACTTCGTCCCCAGCAGGATGACCATAGGTATCATTAATCGACTTAAAACGATCGATATCAATCAAAGCGACAACACACAGGCACTGATTCTGCTTGAACTCTCCAATCCGCTGGGCAGCCATCTCAAAAAAAGAACGTCGATTAAAAACCCCAGACAAACAATCAACTTGAGCCAATCCCAATAACTCTGGCAAAAGGCGGCGACGCAAAAAGAACACCAGCGCCGTTTCCGTGAGAAAGAGTGGTGCAAAACCTGCAACAAAAACGAGCGCAACCCAACGGGACCACCGCTGAGTCACGGGAGAGAGATCAAGCTCGATTACCAATAGCCCGCGGTTACCCAGATCAGGCCGCCCCTCAATCGCTAAGGGAGTCGGAGCAAAGTGGACCAGTCGCTGGCTGCCGAAGGCAGGAATGAATCCTTGAAACTGATTCACTGGTTGAACAGAATGGCAAGCGGCAGCCACATCGCTTGGACGAAGGCAAGTCAACACGTCACTCGGGATTCTCCCCAGCCTTTTCCACCAGCTGAGGCCAAAGACTGAACGACCCAGCATCGTATTGTCGTTCGCCGCAATGACTCTTCCACCTGGACCTAGAAGAACAACCGATTGCAAATCTCTTGAAGCGGCTTTGAGCTGGAGTTCCCGCTGGACCTGCTCGACAGGTTGATAACTGGTGACACTAGTGACAAGATCGTACTCAATGGATCGTGCCTGGCGTTCTGCCTCGCTCATAGCGGCTTGCACAACCAGAAATCCGCTAACCCCAACCAAGAGGCAAGAACCCAAAGCGGTTACGACCAGTGACAGGAAGATCAGTTCCTGATTCACCCGTTGATGCAGAAGCCCCTTGGTTGATGAAACAAGTCGTTGTGCTGATCTGAGATGACTCATTGTGCCGCTTCAACATACGTAGACGTCACCGTCGGTGTGATCGTCCCCCGGGGAATGAGCTGCAGTTTCTCTTGCAAGTCACGCACCGCTTTAATGTTGCGAGCGACGTGTCCTTCAGGCTGCAGCATTTCAACCTGATCGGACAAACTGAAATAACGCAAACCTTGTTCCGCTGCTCGGAACTCATCGACGGTCAGGCGTTCCCGTTCAGCCAGAAGTGGGAGGGCGCTCTGAGGTCGTAGCCTGGCTTCGGTGTGGGCAGCAGACCAGGACCTCAATAGGGCAACAACGATATTTTGATTTAATCTAAGAAAGTTTTTTTCAACCACAAAAACAGTCAAGACCTCACCTGGAATGACTGCACTATTGAAGAGTGGGCGAAAGGCAGCACCTCGCAAAGTAACGCTGCTAGAGGGAGAGGGAAGGACCGCTGCATCGACAGAGCCAGTGAACAAGGCTTTTGGCATCAACCCAAGTGCCATCTTGCGCATCTTGATCTCACTGAGCGATAAACCATGAAGCTGTAGTGCCCGACCGAGGACAAACGGCCCAAAGTTGGAGTGCGAAACGGCAATCGACTTGCCCTTCAGATCTCGAATTGACCGGAGTGACGGAACAGAAATGATCTGATCAGCCCCAACTGACTCATCCAGAACCAAGACAACAACCGGACATCGCTCAGGCACTCGAGCACAAAGTTCAACCAACTCGATAGTGGTTAATTGTGCTATCGGAAGCTCTGCCCTGAGATAAGCATGAACAATGGATTGAGGATCTGGATACTGCCGAGGAAAGATCTCAATACCCTCGACCCGATCAAACCCCAACTCGCGAGCCAAATAGAAGTACTCATAGCCAGGCCAACTCGAGACAGGAACATCAATGGAGGGACGACGTGAAGCGCAAGACCCAACGAACCAGACAAGGCAGGCAGCCAGCAGTAGGCCAGGAAGGGATCTCCGAGACATCCAGGGGGGCAGCCTGAGGCCAAGTTCAACCTATTGGCCAACCCTGAGGAAAAAGCCTTTCACTCGAAGCAGATCTCACTCAGATCTGTGACTAGGGTTGAGCTGAAGAGTTGGTTCGTCGTGCCTTCTGTCCAGAGCAGTCAGTGATCCAGAGGCCATGCTTCAGCTGCTACTGGATGCCGAGTACCACCTCAAACTTGGCTGCTGGCTCCAGAAGCATGGTGGCAATGGGTCGATGCTCTGGTCGCCGCAGCTCTGTCAGCTTCTTCGCTCGGAGGAAGGAAGCGGGCAGACCATGGACCAGTTACTCGATGTCGTTGCCAAAGAAGATCGAGAGCGAGTCCGAACGGAACTCCAGCAATCACAATTGAGCGGACAAGCCACTCGAATCGAGCATCGTCTTCGATTGAAGAATGGTAATGAGTGCTTTGTGGATCATCGCTGCTTTACAAGCTTCGACAACGAAGGGCACCCCCTCTACTCCATCGGGACCATACAGGAGTACCCAGAGCTTCAGAGCACTAAAGGCGAAAGATACGAGCCCATCCAAAGAGACAGACTCACACATTTACCCAATCGAGCAGCAACAGAGATCTACATCAGTGACCTCATCAGTGGAGCCAGGAAAAGCACCACGATCACAGTCACCTGCCTAGATATCGATCATTTCGAAGAGATCAATGACACTTTTGGAATCTCAAATGGGAACAGACTCTTAGTCTGGCTAGCGAGACATCTTCGCGATCAGATCGCCCCCAAAGACTGGCTTGCAAGGTTCGACAGCGACAGCTTTGTCATCATTCAGACAGACGTAGTCAAGAGCACTAAGGACGCCATCCAGCATGGCAAACGCTTACAGGAGAGTCTTCGAACAGCCTCGAGGAGCCTAGAAAGATTGCCATCCATACACCTCAGTGCCTGCGTTGGAATCAGCACCTGGCCTGGCATCACGACAGCCGATGACGATCCGATTAAAGCCGCCAGAACAGCTCTTGCTGCTGCTCAAAGACGCGGCCAAGGGAAAGTTCAGGTGTACTCAGAATCTCTCAGCACGTCGATTCGCGAGGCCCTCGACCTCGAGCAAAAACTCTCGAGGGCCATAGAAAGAAATGAACTCAAACTTCACTATCAGCTGCAGTTTGATCACAACGGCAGCCTCATGGGAGCAGAAGCACTGCTTCGCTGGGACCGCCAAGGGGAAGCGTTTATTCCGTGCACAAGATTTATCCCCATCGCCGAACAGAGTGGATTAATCGAAGGCATTGGAAGCTGGACTTTAAAAACAGCAGTTCACCAATTCGCCGAGCTGGAGCGCAACAACATCCACATTCCAAAACTATCAATCAACGTTTCAGCCGAACAACTCAATCCCGATGCAGACCCGCTCGATGAGTTAATAGCCGATATCTGTCAGCAGGAGCGTCTTTCACCCAATCGTCTCGAGCTGGAACTCACAGAAACTGCACTACTCAAAAATCCGAATGACGCAGCAATGCGCCTTCAAAGACTTCAAAAGCTGGGGGTTTGTCTTTGGGTTGACGATTTTGGTACGGGATTTTCCAATCTGAAAACGTTGCAGAGGCTGCCACTCAAGGGATTCAAAATTGACAAGGGCTTTGTCACAGATATGGGGCGAGACCCTAATGACTATGCGATTGTTCGAGCCACAACCCAACTCGCCCACGGACTCGGATTGAAATCCCTAGCCGAAGGAGTTGAGACGATCCAACAACTCCAGCAACTCAAGCGACTGGGATGTGATGGCTTTCAGGGCTTTCTTTTGGCAAAGCCGAAGAGTGCCGAAGAGACAGCTAGAGAGCTCAACGACCTGCTTAGCCATGCGAAGCGACTGTGCATGGGCACCGAGCCTGGATGAGTGGACCTAGCCAGATCAAGCGCCAATCAGACAAGGCCGTACGCCAGCAGCTCGACCAGCTTGCGTCGACACAGCGTGCGTGGACCTTTCCCTAAACGACCAGCGACTCTTTCTTCCAGCGGCAGTCGTTTCAAAAAGCGCTGATAGCTTGCCTCGATGCTTGCTCCCTCATCGGCCGGCTTCCGGCGTCTGCTGCCGCTGCTGAAGCCCCACCGCCCCGCACTCATTGCCGGTGGGGCTTGCATGCTCGTCTTTGTGCTCTGCTGGCCGCTGCTGGCCTGGCTGGCCGGTCAGTTGATTCCCGCCATTGGTGCCGGTGATTTCAACAGGGTGCTCCAGGTCATCGGCCTGGCCCTGACGGTCTTCATGCTCCAGAAGGTGGCTCAGTTTGGCCAGGACACCCTCTTGGCCGGACCGGCGCTTCAGGTCAGCCAGGAACTTCGCCGCCGTCTCTTTGCACGGCTCCAGCGCCTGGATTTCGGGGTCCTCGAGAAGCTCTCCGCCGGCGACCTGACCTACCGCCTCACCGAAGACGCCGACCGGGTTGGTGAGGTCATCTACAAGACCATCCAGGACACCACCCCTTCGGTTCTGCAGCTGGTCGTGGTCTTCGGCTACATGGTCTGGTTGGACTGGAAGCTGTCCATCGGGACCCTGCTGCTTGCTCCCTTAGTGGCGGTGCTGGTCAGCGTCTTTGGTGCCAAGGTCATGGGGGCCGCAGAGAAGAGCCAAAAGCAAGTCAGCGAATTGGCCGCCCTACTTGGCGAGGCCATCTCAGGGCTCCCCCTGGTGCGGGCCTTTGCCGCTGAACCCTGGTTGCAGCAGCGCTTTGAGGTCGAGATCGACCTGCACCGAAAGGCCCGCTACCGGACCCAAAAGCTGCTGGCCCTGCAATACCCCGTGGTGGGATTCCTTGAGGCCGCCGGCATCTTGGCTGTGCTCCTGATGGGCGCAGCTCGGATCCAAAGTGGCGACCTCGATGGTCAGGGCTTCAGCAGCTATGTCGCAGCTCTGCTGATGCTGATCGACCCGATCAGCCACCTCACCACAAACTTCAACGAGTTCCAGCAGGGCCAGGCTTCCCTCAAGCGACTGCGGGAGATCGAACGGGAAGCCGTAGAGCAACCCGACCGCCCCGATGCCCAACCCCTGGGCCGCGTTGCCGGCGAGCTGCTCTTAGAGCAGGTGAACTTCGGCTATGACCCGAAGCAGCCTGTCCTGAAGAACCTGTCCTTGCAGGTCAAACCGGGTCAGGTCGTGGCCCTGGTGGGTCCCTCCGGTGCAGGCAAGAGCACCCTCTTTTCACTGCTGCTGCGCTTCAACACCGCCCAAAGCGGAGCGGTGTTGCTGGACGGCCGCAACCTGGCGGACCTCAAGGCAGCCGAGTTGCGGACGGCCGTCGCGCTGGTGCCCCAGCAGAGCGCCGTCTTCTCCGGGACCGTGGCCGAAGCGATTGCTTTTGGCCGCCCGGCGAGCCGCGAACAGATCCAAGCGGCTGCACGCCTGGCCAATGCCGATGTCTTCATCGAGGCCCTTCCGGGGGGCTACGACGCACGCGTTGAAGAACGGGGCAGCAACTTCTCCGGCGGTCAACTCCAGCGCCTGGCTATCGCCCGGGCAGTCCTCGGCAACCCGGCGGTGCTTCTGCTGGATGAGGCCACCAGCGCCCTGGATGCTGAAGCGGAGGAAGCCGTGCAACGGGGCCTTGATCAAGCGATGCAGGGCCGAACGGTCCTGGTGATTGCCCACCGCCTCTCCACCGTGCAGGAGGCCGACTCCATCCTGGTGTTGGAGAACGGCCAGATTGTTGATCAGGGCAACCACGATCTCTTGATCAGCCGCCCGGGCCGCTACCGCGACCTCTGCGAACGCCAGCTGATTCGCGGTGCTTAACCTGGTCCCATGACGGATCCAGGGCCCACCGCCAAGCCACTCGGTGAGATGCCCGTCTGGGAGTATCGGGTCATCCACATCAATGTGGACAACAACAATCCGCCTGCTCCCCCTGACCCGAAGGTGGCCAGTGAGCGGATGGGCGGCAAGCTCAGCCCCGAATTCATCAGCCGGGAATTTCCGCAGCAGTACGGACCCGATCAACAGGCCAAGGCAAAGGCCGCACCGAAGCACCCCGCCGAGCAACTCCAGTACTTCCTGAATCTTCTGGGTAAGGAGGGTTGGGAGCTCACGACCACCACCCAGGTTGGGCAGTTGTTGATGTTCTTTTTCAAGCGGCCGCTGCGCCCCCTTCCAAAGCAAATTGCGCCAGCAGAGACCAAGAAAGACCCGTAAGGTGGCCCGGTCTACCGCCTTGTGTCGTGACCGACTCCGCCGCCCAGATCCCCCCTGTTCTGACCTTTGAAGGGAAGCGTTACGACCTCAACGGTCTTCCGGAAGAGGTCAAAGAATTGGTCCGCGGCATGCAGGTTGCCGATGCACAACTGCGCATGCACGAAGACACCCTGAAGGTGCTGGCCGTCGGCCGTCAGTCCATGGCCATGCAGCTGAACGAAAGGCTGCAGGGCGTCACCCCGATGGCGGACTGATCAGGCGATCGGCAAGCCCCGCTCGTTGAAGATCCCCTCAAAGAGAACCGAGCTCAGATAGCGCTCACCGGAGTCGGGGAGGACCACGACGATGGTCTTGCCGGCATGGGCTGGATCCTTGGCCAGGCGAAGGGCTGCCACCGCGGCAGCCCCGCAGCTGATGCCGGCCAAGATCCCCTCCTCCTTGGCGAGGCGACGGGCCATCTCCACAGCGTCTTCATCGCTGACCTGCTCGACCGAGTCGACCATGGCCAGGTCCAGGTTCCCTGGGACGAAGCCAGCACCGATGCCCTGGATCTTGTGGGGACCGGGCTGCAGGGCATGGCCGCCCTTGGTCTGGCTGATCACCGGGCTGTTGATCGGCTCAACCGCCACCGTATGCAGGGGCTTATCCAGGGTGTTCTTGATATAGCGGCTCACCCCGGTCAGGGTGCCGCCTGTGCCGACGCCGGAGACAAAGACGTCGACATTGCCATCGGTATCGCTCCAGATCTCAGGCCCCGTGGTGTCGTGGTGCACCTGAGGATTCGCGGGATTCACGAACTGCTGCAGCAGCACGTAGCGATCGGGGTCGCTCGCGGCGATGTCCTTGGCCCGGTTCACCGCCCCTGTCATTCCGAGCCGGCCCTCGGTGAGTTCCAGATGGGCGCCAAAGGCCGTCAGCAGCTTGCGCCGCTCCAGGCTCATCGTCTCTGGCATGGTCAAGGTGAGCTTGATCCCCTTACTCGCTGCCACGAAGGCCAAGGCGATGCCCGTGTTGCCGCTGGTGGGCTCAATCAGTTCTTTGCCGGGGCCGAGCAGACCGTCGCGCTCAGCTGCCGCGACCATGGCCGCACCGATCCGGCACTTCACCGAGTAGGCGGGATTACGACCTTCGATCTTGGCCAGCACCCGCGCTCCGCAGCCCTCAGTGATGCGGTTCAGCTGAACCAGTGGGGTGCGCCCGATCGTGAGGCTGTTGTCGCTGAAGATCGCGGCCATGGGGCTCTGGGCTGCACACACAACTGTGTTCGCACCCTAAGAACGGGGCAGGCAAATAGGGAAAGCGTTCCTAGCTTTCGGTTGATTTCGTAGTCGGTCTGTGGCCCCCAACACCCTGCGTCGCATCGCCGCCGTGCTGCTTGTTCTGGCTGGGGTCACCTCGATCGCACTGCCCTTCATTTCCGCCACCGCCCTCACCTTGAGCTTTGGCGTGATTGCCGCGGTGGCTGGAGTCACCCAACTACTGCGCATCGGCCAAGCCGAGGACACCAAAGGAAAGATCTTTCGGGCGCTCTCGGGCCTCTTCTATGTCATTGCTGGCATCTGGGTGGTGGCCTACCCGGTCGAAAGTGAAATCAGCCTGACGCTCTTCGTCGGCCTGCTCCTGATCTTCGAAGGAGTGATGGAGCTGGCCTCCGCCGCCGCCAGCCAGGCAGAGGCGCGGGGCCTGGTGCTGGCCGATGGTCTCGTTACGGCACTCCTGGGTGGCCTACTGGTGGCGGAGTGGCCCAGCGACAGCCTCTGGGCCGTCGGCACCCTCTTTGGGATCTCTCTGTTCTTCACTGGGTTCAGGCTGCTGACGGCTGAGTGACCCCACCGCCCCGTTTCATCGTTGTCGGAGCGGGACCCGCTGGCCTGAGCCTCGCGCTCAAGCTTGCCGAAGGCGGAGCCCAGGTCGAGCTCATCGAAGCCAGTGAGCGCTTCAGCCGGCAGTTCCGTGGTGATGCCCTGATGCCCAGCGGCCAGGAGGCCCTGGCCCGAATGGGGCTGCTGCCGCTGCTGGAGCACCTGCCGCAGCGGCCCCTGGAGGGATGGAGCGTCTGGCTCGAGCGCGAGCGCCTATTCCAGGTGGCAGAACCCCTGGGATCCCTGCAACCCTGCCGGCTCGTGCCCCAGAAGACCTTGCTGGAGGCACTGCTCGAGCGGGCGCTGCGCTGCCCCACGCTGCACTGGCGCCCTGGGCAAGCCGTCCGGCGCGTGGTTCAACGGGGGGCGCGCATCAGTGGCGTGGAACTCAGCAACGGCGAGCAACTGGAGGCCGACCTGGTGATCGGCTGCGATGGCCGCGGATCACTCCTACGTCAACAGGCAGGGATCCAGCTCCGCACCTCGGGCAAGCCCCTGGAGCTGCTGTGGTTTGAATTGCCCGGGCCAATCCCCAAGGACTGCGTCTGGGGTTTCCAGACCCTCGTTGCCGGAGGGCGGATCGGCAGTGCCTGCCTGAATGCCTCGGGCCAACTGCAGCTGGCCTGGTTGCTCAGGAAAGAGGACAGCGCTGAGGGTCTCAACGCCGAGGCCTGGGCCGAGCGACTGGAAACACTGGCGCCAGAGCCCCTAGCCCAGCTGCTTCGGGAGCGGGGGAACGCGCTTAGTGCTCCAGTGCGCTTCAAGGTCCAGGTCGGCATGGCGGAGCGCTGGTGGCAACCAGGCCTTCTCTTGCTTGGCGATGCCGCCCACCCGATGAGTCCGGTTCGCGCCCAGGGCATCAACCTGGCCCTGCGGGACAGCGCTGTTGCCGCCGAACAGCTGCTGGCCGGCCAGAACCTTGACACCGCAGCGGAAACAATCGAGCGCAGACGGCGACCGGAGGTCAATCGATTGCAGAGCCTGCAGCTGGCCGAGGCACGCCAGGGCCACTGGATTGGAAGCACTGATGCACTGCGCCACGGGTTAGCGCTGAGCCGAGGCCTGATGGGCCCGATCGCCAGACGGGTTTGGATGGCCCGGCAGCGGCCCTTAAGGGATGGACTCCCGGGGCAGCTGCCGAAGCCAAAGCTGCTAGCGCCCTAAAGGACGACCATCATCTCCTGGTAAGTGAGGAGAAGCCGAAGCAACAACAACCGTTGCAGCAGGTTGCTGCATAAAAACATCAGAGCAGATTGGATCAGGTACAGCGCTTGAGCTGCTGTACTGGCAGAGAGCACACGCTCACCAGAACAACCCAGGACTTATCAATCGAGCTTGGATGCACTAGCTCACAGGTTCGACTCCTGTCGCCGCCGATTGAGATCTAGGTGATGGGGAACTGTCATTACGGTCAAAAAGCAGTCAAGGCATCCTCAGGCCCCAAGGGAACCAGAGCTCCTCTTTCAACAGGGACCGCTCAACCAAGCGGGCCCCTGTCTCTTCCACCTTGCTTCTGAGGGTGGACTGGAGTACGCGACGTTGACGAGTGGAAGATCCATAGCCCGCAAGCGAGAGATCAAGGCCAACTCCGCGAACATCTGTTCGTTGAAGCGTCGATTGCGCGATTGACTGCTTGAAGTGGGCTCCAGCAAGCCCTCATCCCAGTAGAAACGGATTGACTCTCCAGTTGGTGGAGGCTCTAATGATTGATCAGCCCTGGCCCTTCCGTGAACCGTCTGCTTGCTGCCATCACCGCCACAACCATGTGGGCTGCTCCGGTGATGACGCAAGAGCATCACGACCACATGCATCACGGTCATCACGCGATGCCGGAAGCACATAGTGCCCCAAAGCCAATTGATGCACCCCATGCCGGCCATGAACACCAGCACGATCTAGGACCCGCTGGCACCACGTACGACTTGCGATGGCTCGACGCAATGGTTCAGCACCACACGGGTGCCTTGCGAATGAGCGAAGAGGTTTTAAATATCGGCGCACCTGGTCTTGGCGCATTAGCCAATGACATTTGGTACGAGCAGGCCAAGGAGATCAAGGCGATGCTCCAGTGGCGCAGAGCCTGGTATCCAGACGCACCCGTCTACCCAGTTGCTTGGCGCTCTGGAGCAAACCCAAACAACCAGGCTGAGCTTGTACGCATGACACCTGCGCAAATTCAGGGGATGCAAATGACGGGAACCAAGCCGACTCCAGAAACCAGGGTCGTCTGGTTTCTGGAGGGAATGCTGATGCACCATGGCGGAGCACTGCAGATGGCTCACGATGCCTTGAAAAAGTCAAGAAGCACGACAATCCAAAGACTCTCAGAGCAAATCATCCGCAGTCAAAGGCACGAGATCAACCGCTTAAGGCAAATGCTCAAACATCAGGGGCTAAGCAAGCCTGAGTATCGGCAATTTGATCACCTTTTCTCCATCAAGGCAAAAAGATGATGCGTCTTTTTCATCAAAAGAGTCCGAGAGCCGGACTCTCAAGACTCTTGCTTTCGTTGACCATGATTGGCATCCTTCCACAGGCTTCCATCGCCCACAGCAAAGGGATCTACAAGACAGAAGCAGCTGCACTCGAGCAAGCAAAGAAGCTCGGATGCGAAGGCGCCCATCAAAACAATGGTGCATGGATGCCTTGCCGTGACGAAGCTGAACTGCATCGAGCCCAAAGAAAGCAATGAAGGCACGGAAGATCCACCGACTTCTCGTACCCATCGCGGCCGCGCCCTTGTTAATTACGGCTCTATCAGGATCGATTTATAGCGGATTGCTTGAGCAGGGAATTGATGCTTTCTGGCTGCTAAAGATCCATACAGGACGCTTCGGCCCCATCAACCTGCAGCCCTACTACTCCGCAACGCTCGGAATACTTACACTGGTCATCATCCTGTCTGGGCTTTCTCTTCTCGTTCCAACGCGAAAGAAAGACCTTCGTTTTTGAGCTGGTCCCAGATCCTTCAAGTGCCCAATTGAATTTGAGCTTCTTCAATGGCAGCGCCATCGGCTGGTGGCTGAACCCTTCATCGATCCCACTTGCTCTCGAGTTTCGAGGACTCCCGAATCAGATGGCTCCCTCGCGACAGCGGGCGCTTTTGGTTAACTGATTAGTCGGGAAGCCCCTGAGCCAGACAGCTGAGAACTGTTGCTGATTCAGGCATTTCTCTCGCTGCCTCGCCATGGTTGGAGAAGCCATGCATCAACGAGTCCGTGCTCCATTCCGTTGTTCGAACTCTTGCCTCGGCTTGCATTCTGGGAGCCGGGGTGAGCGTCATTGTTCCGGTGATCGCCCACGTGGGGCACGGTGATGAATTTCAACAGCAGGGTGATATCAGGCAAGTCAAAAGCAACAGTGAACAGGATGTCCTTCTAGGGATCAGCACCGAACCAGCTCAGAACGATCCAGCGGGAGTCACCCTCCCGATGAGCGCTGTCATCCAAGCCGATGGGAAGACGTTGGTCTTCGTCAAAAGCGAAGGCACCTATGACCCGGTAATCGTGACCACCGGCGATGCACGGGATGGGCGTGTTGTGGTGCTCACGGGCGTCACCCCAGGTGAGAACGTGGTGGTTCAAGGTGCCTTAAGCCTTTACGCCGAGTCCAAGAAAACCCAGCAACCTCAGGACCAGAGCAAGACGGGAGCCAATGAAGCGACCGAAAAGCCGCTCAATGTTCTGGGTGTCGTGGGGGCCCTTGCCGTCGTGAGCGCCATTGGCATCGGCATTGTCCGGGGACGCCCTAGCAGCAAGTAATGCTTGAGCGTCTCCTCAACGCCACGCTTCGGTTTTCGATCGCCCGCCGCTGGCTCATCGTCGCCGCAGCCATCTTGGTCAGTACCTGGGGGCTCTTCGCCATCCAGCAGATGCCGCTGGATGTTTTCCCTCCCTTTGCACCGCCGCAGGTGGACGTCCAGACCAATGCAACGGGACTAGCACCGGCGGAGGTCGAAAAGGACATCACCCTCCCAATCGAGTCAGCCCTACAGGGAGTCCCCGGGGTGGAAACAGTGCGGTCATCGTCCAAGGTCGGGCTGTCGATGGTGCAGGTGGTCTTCGCGGCTGATGTGGACATCAACCAGGCCCGGCAGGCCGTCTCCGAACGCCTCCAGCCGGTGCGGTCGCAACTGCCCCCAACGGCTGATGAGCCGGAAATTTCACCCCTGGTCTCTCCGCTAGGCACGGTCCTGCAGGTCGCCTTCAGCCTCAAGCCTGGGGGAAGCACACCGGAACTCGAACTCCGCCAACTAGTGGCGTCGAGCTTCACTCATCCGCTGCTGGAGATTCCCGGCGTGGCGCAGGTGACGATTTACGGGGGAGATGAGATCCAGCAACAGGTATGGGTTGACCCAGCCAAACTCCACCGGAATCAACTCTCCCTCACTCAAGTTGGGGAAGCGGCCGCTGCCGCAAGCCACAGCGGTCCTGGCGGTTTTCTAATCCAAGGCGGGCGAGAAGCCCTAGTGCGCATTGATGGCAGCGCACGCTCGAGTGAGACCTTGGCGCAATCCGCCGTGAAAGGACGCAACGGAACGTCGATCTCCCTAAGGGATGTCGCAGAAGTCCGCAGAGGAGGAGCCTTGCGGCGTGGGGAAGCCAGCTTCAACGGTGCGCCAGCCGTCGTGCTGATGGTCAATAAACAACCGGATGTCGATACACCAACAGTGACGCAGGCGGTGGAGGAACGCATCAACGCCATCAGCCGGACACTACCTAAAGACGTTGAGATTCAAATCACGTTCCGACAGGCCAACTTCATCGACACGGCCATCAGAAATGTCAGTTCATCATTGATCTCCGGAGTGGTGATCGTCGCCCTGATCATCACGCTGTTTCTGATGAACTGGCGGGCAGCGCTGATTAGCCTGAGTGCGATTCCCCTCTCGCTGCTGATTGGTCTCTTGCTGATGAAGGCCTTGGGGTTAGGAATCAACACCATGACGTTGGGCGGTCTCGTTGTCGCGATCGGATCGGTCGTTGATGACTCGATCGTCGACATGGAGAACTGCTATCGAGGATTGCGGCGCAATCAAAGAGCAACCGACCCCAAGAATCCCTTGGATGTGGTCTATGAGACCTCTCTAGAAGTGCGCCAGCCAGTGATGCTCTCCACTCTGATCATCTTGGTGGTTTTCACACCGATCTTTTCTCTCTCCGGTGTCGAGGGACGAATCTTTGAACCGATGGGACTGGCCTACCTGCTCTCGATTGGAGCATCAACCCTGGTCGCCGTCACCTTGTCGCCAGCCCTTTGTGCATTGCTGCTCGCTCCAAGAGCACTGCCGATCCAAAACACATGGATCGTGGATCGGGCGGAGCGTCTCTATCGACCCATCCTCGAGGCAACCCTCAAATCACCCCGTCGTGTCCTAACAACTGCTTTGGCCTGTGTCGTAGCGACCGCTCTGATTCTGCCCAGTCTGGGACGGGTCTTCCTTCCTGAGTTCAGAGAGCAATCCCTGGTGAACTCAATGGTTCTCTACCCCGGGGTGTCATTGGAGATGACCAGCCGAGCGGGGGCAGCGCTAAGCCACTCACTCAGTGGGGATCCTCGATTCCAGTGGGTGCAGGTTCGAGCGGGACGCGCACCCGGTGATGCCGATGGGGCCGGGGTAAACATGGCCCATGTGGATGTGGAGTTAAGCGATCAGGCCATGGCTGATCGCTCCGGGGCCATTCGTGCTCTGCGAGAGGCTTTTTTGCGGCTGCCGGGCGTCGCACCAAATGTCGGAGGCTTCATCTCCCACCGAATGGATGAGGTGCTCTCAGGAGTGAGAAGTGCCATTGCGGTCAAGATCTACGGGCCAGACCTCGAGGAACTACGCAGGATCGGAGAGGAAGTCCGCGAGGCCATCCATCCAATCGAAGGAGTTGTCGATCTACAACTTGATCCGCAATTACCCATCCAGCAGGTGCGCGTGCAGTTCAACCGCAACGCAGTGATGGCCAGCGGCAGCACGATTCAGGAGCTGGCGACTCAGGCCGAGATCGCATTGAACGGAAAAGTAGTCGGCCGCATCCATGATGGACAGCAATCCCTGGACGTGTTTGTTGGCGTCCCAGAGGATGATCGCAACGACCTGGATGCGATTCGAGCCCTTCCGCTCTTGACTGGATCGGGCACATTGATCCGCCTAGGGGAGTTGGCCTCAGTCGACTACGACCTTGGTGCAAATATCGTCAATCGTGAGGATGTCTCACGGTTGATCGTCGTCTCGGCCAATGTCAGCGATCGGCCTCTCGGCTCAGTGGTGCATGACATCCAGCGCACCCTCACCAAGAGGATCAAGCTCCCAAGAGGCTATGTGATTCGCTACGGCGGGCAGTTCGAGGCAGAAGAACGCGCGACTTTCAATTTGCTGACCTACAGCTTGCTTGCTGCCGCGGTGATCACGCTTTTGATGTGGATGGCCGTGCGCTCCTGGCCAGCCACGCTGGCGATCGTGATCAATCTTCCCCTGGCCCTTGTGGGTGGCCTGGTAGCAGTTGTCATCAGTGGTGGCGTGCTCTCCATTGCCTCCCTCGTGGGCTTCATCACCCTGTTCGGTGTGGCCGTGCGCAACGGACTACTACTGGTCGATAACTACAGCCGCCGCCATGCCTCCAGTCAGACGCTGACGGAAGTGCTGCGTGAAGGAAGTCTGGAACGGCTCAACGCAATCTTGATGACAGCCCTCACCTCCGCACTCGGCATGCTGCCCCTTGCCCTGGCATTCGGGGCAGGGAACGAGATCCTGCAGCCGCTAGCCATCGTTGTGCTTGGTGGATTGCCCACTTCAACGCTGCTGACCCTCGTGGTGCTCCCTGCGCTCTACGCCCAGTTCGGCACGGCACTCTTGAGCCAAGCGCCAAAGAATGGCCTCCGCCGTTAGAGACCCATAGCCCCTCGCAGAGCCGCAGCGCATCAGCTCGGGGTAGCGCTGCGGCATTCCAAGAGCTGCCTCGCGGATTGGTGTTCTGGCGCTCCAATTATTTGCTCAGAGGCTTGACAAAGCCGATGCAGTCTCGAGGTATGCAGATTTTGGGCATTATCGCTGAAATGAATAAACACCGCAATGGGGTTGTCTTCACTGGGAATGCACCCCACAAGCAATATCGATTTCAATGAGGAAAACTTCCAACGAAAAATCAGTCCTGGCAATCGCTGCCATAGTTGGCCTGCTGTCAGCAGGCGCGTTATCAACGGCGAACGCGCAACAACCGCAACGCCAACATCCACCTCCAAATACGCCCATCAACAATCCACATCACGGCCCAATGCATGGAGGTTGCTGTGATACGAGAGAACCACCCTGCAAACACCAACAACATCTTGAGCATCACAAACGCCAGGCTCCGCAGTCATAAAAGCTGGACTCCAGACACACGAAGAAAAAAGATTCAGGGCCAACTGGGTCGAATCACGCTCTGACGCTGAGACGCAGTGATGATCTCATCTCAACATTGGTGATCAGAAGTTTCTTATTACTGCAAAGCAACATGAAAGCCACAATATCGATACGCAATAATCACTTTTGCGTGGATTCACATCCAGAAAAGACATTGTTAATTCACCCCAATGCCCCAGGCGATGCACCAGGCAGCCCAAATCAGGAACCAACCAAACAGAAAACGATCTCACCTCGTCTTTTACGGCTTTCTATTTGTCAGCGTTATATACCTAATACTGGAGCACACAGCCCATACCCTGGGCGCACTTCCCTATTTACTTTTTCTCATTTGCCCGCTAATGCACCTATTGATGCATGGAGGGAATCGGTGCTCTCACGGATATAGCGACCATGGGGCAGAAAGCAGTCAACCGAATACAGGCGGACAGAAATGAGTCAACCAAACATGCCCGCCTATGGTCACTGGGGAATAGTCGCAGTAAATGCGTCGGTATTCGTTTTATTTGCGCTTAGCTTTTTTAAACCCAAGACGAGTCGTGACTGGAGAACGTTTGGAGGATTTAGTGCCTTTATCGTGGCCCTATTCGCTGAGATGTATGGATTCCCCTTGACAATCTACCTTCTGTCTGGATGGCTACAAAGACAGCTCCCTTCTGTCAACTGGTTCTCGCATGACGCGGGTCATCTCCTGGAAATGCTGTTTGGCTGGAGACATAACCCTCATTTCGGTCCATTCCATATTGCCAGTTTTACTCTAATCATTCTCGGCTTCACTCTTATAGCGAGGGGCTGGGAAGTGCTTTACAAAGCGCAGCAAAAACAGGAACTAGCAACAACGGGCGTCTATGCACGATTACGACACCCTCAATACATGGGCTTTATTCTTGTAATGACAGGATTTCTTTTTCAGTGGCCAACATTGCTGACATTGTTAATGTACCCAATCTTGATCACAATGTATGTCCGCCTAGCCCACCAAGAGGAACGCGAAGTGACGCGCGAATTCGGCATACGGTACCTGCGGTATAAAGGAGAGGTGCCAGCCTGGTTTCCACGGAAGTGCGGATGAAACATCTTCAGAAGAATAATTAATAGATAGACGAGAGAGACAGGCAGGCAAAACGTAGAGAGAATCAGCCTCATGCACCGCCACAAAGCCAAAATCCCAGAGATCCAAGCCCGATATTTAATCGTGACTTAGGAAGTTTCTGACGCCCTGAGAGACGTAAGAGCTGATACCACAAACAGCAACACCGAAAGAGTGTTCATGAGCGACTCCGGCATAACTGGTGAATGAATGCAGCATGACAATGCAATGCCACAGACCATGTCCATGCTGTCAGTGATCTATTTGGCAGCGACTTCGTTCATCAGCTGATGACCACCACACAAACCAGGTTCCCGACCTGACGTCATGGACAGCAGAACACCCGCACAGACCTTGAGCCTGATGGCCAAGGATCCCATCTGCGGCATGGTCGTGCCCACAGCCACTGCCCTGTCCGCCACACGAGCAGGACGCACCTACTACTTCTGCAGCGAGGGCTGCCAGCAGACTTTCCTAGCCCCTCAACAGCAGCTGCGGCGTATGCGCCGCCGTATTGGGATTGCGCTGAGTGGAGTGCTGGCTTTAGCGATTCTGCGCGCGAGTGCGTTCCTCGCCCTGGCCGCCGGGGTGAGCATCATCAACATGACTCCGGTAGCCCAGCTTCCCTGGCTCACATGGGGGGTATGGCTATTCCTGCTGGCTACGCCCGTACAGGTGTTCGGGGGGTGGAGTTTTTATGTGGGGGCATGGTCGGCCCTAAGGCGTCGGGCCCTGAATATGGACGTCCTGATCGCGCTAGGCACCTCTGTGGCTTACGCCTACAGCGTGGTCGTGGTCTTTGCTCCGCAGTGGCTTCCGGTCGGCATAGACGAGGGGAGTGTTTACTTCGAGGTGTCGGCCGTCGTCATCACCTTTGTGCTGCTCGGTCAATATATGGAGGAGATCATTAAGCAGCGCTCCTCCGCAGCCGTGCGGCGACTGCTGGATCTCCAGCCGGCCAATGCAACCGTCATTCGATCAGGCCAAGAAATGACGGTGCCGGCCGAGACGGTGCGGCTCGGTGATCTGGTGCTGGTGCGGCCCGGAGAAAAGGTACCGACCGACGGAGTTGTCGTTGGTGGGACCTCGTCCGTGGATGAGGCGCTTGTTACCGGCGAATCGCTCCCCGTGAGCAAGCAGACCGGCTCAGAACTCATCGGTGGCACGCTCAACGGCCCTGGCCTACTGCGCTTTGAGGCCACTCGAGTGGGGGCAGACACAGCCCTGGCACAGATCATCCGCATCGTGGAGGAGGCCCAGGTCAGCTCCGCGCCAGTACAAGTGCTGGCCGATCGGGTCGCGGCCTGGTTCGTACCAGCAGTGGTGACCTTGGCGTTCGGGGCCTTTGCCCTCTGGACCCTGGCCGGCAGTTTCAGTAGTGGCCTGCTGGCCTTCATTGCCGTGCTGGTGATTTCCTGCCCCTGTGCACTGGGTATCGCCACGCCCGCAGCCTTGATGGTGGGAGTAGGGAAGGGTGCTGAGCTAGGCATCCTGATCCGTAGCGGTGAAGTCCTGGAGCGTGTAGAGCAGCTCACCACCGTGGTGTTCGACAAAACCGGCACCCTGACCCAAGGAAAGCCCTCTCTCACGCAGGTTGTCCCGCTGGGGGAGCGAACAAGGCAGGTGATCCTGCAGCTGGCGGCCGCGCTAGAGCACGGCTCTGAGCATCCCCTTGCGTCGGCCCTGCTGGAAGCCGCTGCCGCCGAGGGGCTACCGCTTCTGCCAACTGTCGATTTTGAGGCTCAGGTCGGGGAGGGAGTGCAGGCCGTAGTGAGCGGACGAAACCTCTGGCTAGGGAATCGCACCCTGGCCGAGCGGTTTATCGATGAGCTCAGTGAAGGGGTAGAGCATCAATTGCAGCAGCTCGAGGCTGCAGGGAATACGGTGATGGTGCTTGGACACGGTCCGGAGGTGCTGGGGCTGCTCGCAGTAGCCGACACGGTTCGTCCGGAATCACGCCAGACGGTCGAGCTCCTCAAACAGCGGCGGATTCGTGTTGTGATGCTGAGCGGCGACAACAGCACGACCGCCAGGGCCATTGCTGCAGAGCTAGGGATCAGCGAGGTGATCGCTGAGGTGCGCCCAGCAGACAAGGCCGCCACGATCAAAAGCCTGCAGAGCACGGGCCAAATCGTGGCGATGGTCGGTGATGGTGTGAACGATGCCCCTGCTTTGGCCACTGCTGACATCGGCATCGCTATTGGCTCGGGATCCGATGTAGCCAAAGAAGCTGGTGATCTTCTGCTTCTCGGAAATGACCTACGCGACGTGGTGACCGCCATCGGGCTCTCAAAGGCCACGATGAGGAAGATCCGCCAGAACCTTTTCTGGGCTTTTGCTTATAACAGCCTGGGGATACCGATCGCAGCGATGGGTTGGCTCAACCCCATGATCGCTGGCGCAGCGATGGCCCTCAGTTCATTGTCGGTGATCGTCAACTCCTCGTTGCTGCGAAACTACAGAAAGGCCTCGGCTTGAGCGCCCCCAAGGTTTCCCCAAGTCGTTTGTCAGTAGTTAGACGCAAAACCAGGAAGTGATCCCAAGTTCACCAGCTCTGGCGACAACTGTGATGGGTCCGAGAATGACGCAATTCCTCAATGGCCTGAGTCACTGATTCAGACCTGCATGTTGGGCCTGCAGACCATTGAGCCCCCCTCTAACTCAAAGGTCGCGTGGATACAACTGCCACCGTTGACGCATCCCAAAAGGGAAACAAGAAGCAGATTTGCCTATTCAAGACTCAAGCTGTCAAGCGCAAAGTTCAGCAGCGCAGAGACGTCGCCCAAGTGAATGTTCCTTCACTCCGCACCTGGAGGTTATGAAGAGGCATGCTGCGCGGCATGAGCCCGGTTCAATGTGCGGCCATCGCGCGGGTTGGGCTTGGTCTCCAGGGTCCTTCTAGCTGACCTCTTCAAAGGAGTGACTGCTGATCGAAACGGCACTCAGCAACGTGTACACATCTTCAAGACCAATGATGCATTCATCCATCGCCAAGCCCAGCTTGGCAACGGCCGAATGAATTGAGCTCCCACTGCTCGAAGCCCGAGGGATGGCAAACGTCACGCTTGATCGAGCGCAGTGAACAAGGGGTACCACTGCAGGCCCATCAAAGAGCGGGCAAGAGAGCTGTTAAAAACAGCGATCTTGCCCTAGCCACGCCCTAACGGACGAACAGCATCTCCTGGTAGGTGGGCAGGGGCCAGGCGGTGTCATCCACCAGCACCTCCAGGGCATCGGCGGCTTCGCGAAGCTCGCCCATACGAAGCATCAGCTGATCGGCGCAGTGCCGCATGTGGGCCTCGGCGCCGTGGGGCGCGTTGCCTAGGGCCGTCTCCAGGGCCGCAGCGCGGTCCAGCAGTTGTTGGTTCAGACCAGCGATCTGCTGAGCGATCGCCTTCGAGGGATTCAAGCCAATGGCCTCCTGCTCCTGCAGGGATCCGGCCAGCTCACCGAGGTAGGCGCTAACGGCGGGGTAGAGCTGGGTGCGGGCGATCCGCACGGCCAGGCGGGCCTCCACCTCAATCGCTAGGCAGTACTGCTCGGAGTACACCTCGTAGCGACTCTCCAGCTCAACGGGGCTGAGCACGTTGTGGCGGGAGAACAGGTCGCGGATGGCCGGACGTTGCAGCACCGGCAGGGCGTCGGCGGTGGTGCGCAGGTTCTCGAGACCGCGCTCCTTGACGGCCATTTCATGCCACTCGCTGGAGTAGCCGTCGCCGCCAAAGATCACGTTGCTGTGCTCCTTGGTGATCTGTTGGAGCACAGCCAAGCTCGCCTGCTCGATGCTCTCGCCCTTGGCCGTGCAGGCCTCCAGCTGATCGGCGATCCAGGCCAGGGAGTCGGCCAGGACGGTGTTGAGCACCACCAGGGGACCGGCCACGGATTGACCGGAGCCCACAGCGCGGAACTCGAAGCGGTTGCCGGTAAAGGCGAAGGGGGAGGTGCGGTTACGGTCGCCGGCATCCTTGGGGAACTCCGGCAGGCTGTCGATGCCCAGACGCATCATTCCGCCAGTGGCCGAGCTCTTGAGCTGGCCGGCCTTGATCTGATTGAAGACATCCTCGAGCTGGCTGCCGAGGTAGACCGAAATGATTGCCGGGGGAGCCTCGTTGGCCCCGAGGCGGTGGTCATTGCTGGCGGTGGCAATCGCGGCGCGCATCAGCGGGCCGTACTGGTGAACGCCGCGGATCACAGCCCCGCAGAACAGCAGGAACTGCATGTTCTCGTGGGGGGTGTGGCCGGGATCCAGCAGGTTGCCCTGGGTGCTGTTGCCGATCGACCAGTTCACGTGCTTGCCGCTGCCGTTCACACCGGCAAAGGGCTTCTCGTGCAGCAGGCAGGTGAAGCCGTGCTTTTTGGCCGTGCTCTTGAGCACGGTCATGATCAGCTGCTGGTGATCGGTCGCGACGTTGGCGGCCTCGTGCACCGGAGCGATCTCGAACTGGCCCGGGGCCACCTCGTTGTGGCGGGTCTTGGCGGGGACGCCCAGGCGGTAGAGCTGGTCCTCCACGTCCTGCATGAACACCTGCACCCGCTCCGGGATGGCGCCGAAGTAGTGGTCATCAAACTGCTGGCCCTTGGCCGGAGGCGCGCCAAAAAGGCTGCGGCCGGAGAGCTGCAGGTCAGGGCGGAGCGCCATCAGGGCGTTGTCCACCAGGAAGTACTCCTGCTCCGCGCCGCAGCTGGAGTTGATCGGAGCGATCTCGGTCTCACCGAGCAGCTGCAGCACCCGGCGGGCCTGGCGGTTCACGGCTGCGTTGGAGCGCAGCAGCGGGGTCTTCTTGTCGAGGGCTTCCCCGGTCCAGGAGACGAAGACCGTGGGGATGCAGAGGGTCACCCCATTGGGGGTGCGCATCAGCCAGGCGGGGCTGGTGGCGTCCCAAGCGGTGTAGCCGCGGGCCTCGAAGGTGGAGCGCAGGCCACCGTTGGGGAAGGAGGAACCGTCGGGCTCACCCTGCACCAGAAGCTTGCCTGTGAACGCGGTAATGGCGCGGCCATCACTCTTCGGGGTGATGAAGCCGTCGTGCTTCTCCGCGGTCAGGTTGGTGAGTGGATAGAAGACGTGGGAGTAGTAGAGAGCGCCGCGGCTGGTCGCCCAGTCCTTCATCGCGTTCGCCACGGAGTCGGCGACGGACGGGTCGATCGCACCACCTTCACGGATGGTTTTCTGAACCGACTTGAACACCTGGCGAGGCAGGGCCTCCTTCATCCGAGCCAGGGTGAAGACGTCATCAGCCCAGATCTCATGCAGGGCTGATGGCTTGGTCACCGCAGCGGGCTTGCGCCGCTGAATGGTCTGCAGGGCAGCAAAACGCTCAGCGCTTGGCATGGCCACTTTGGTATCAGAGTGAAACCATCATCGGGGACGGCCGTTCACCTAGCGCAGGGTGCGCCAGTCACCGCTAGGGGTTCGACGCTCAAGGCCCACGAACTGGGTCATCAATTGCTCCTGGAGCTCCGCAGGGAAGGCCGGATCAATCAGGCCCTGATGGACCAGCCAAGCCAGTGCAGTGCTCTGGGCCAGCTCAACGCTCTCAAACAGGTCATCAAGCACCGGATGGGGCTCGCCGCCTCGATCCGTCAGCCGGAATTCCACGGGAAAGGGACTTAAGAGGGTCATTTCGCCAAGCGTGGCCGCAACGGCAGATCCGTGCAGCAACGCAGAACACAGCCACGCGTGTCCCGCTAACGCAGTTCAAAGAGCAGCAGATCCACTCCCTCTGCTCCAGCCTCAAGGGATGGCGGGGCCTCACCGGCCGAGAGGCCCAGGCCATCGCCGCGGCACAGGGGCTGAGGGGCCGCCAAGCCGCCGTTGATGATCTGAATCCAACTGGCGCAGCTGCCGGAAGCCGGCCAAGGCAGTTGGGTTCCGGCTTCCGCCTGGGCCCGCCAGAGCCGCACAGGCCGATGGATCGCCATCGCCTCACCAGCGGCTTCGGGATCGATCAGGGGGGTCCAACCCTGCTGCAGAGCGAAGGGTTTCTGTTCGTAGGCCGGGGCGATGCCGGCTGTGGCCGGTTCGATCCAGATCTGCAGCAGACGGCAAGGGGCCGCCCCGCCGTTGACCTCGCTATGGACCACGCCAGTGCCCGCACTCATGCGCTGCACCTCCCCGGCGCGCAGCACCTCGGCATGGCCCATCGAGTCGCGGTGATGCAACTCCCCCTCGATCATCACCGTGATGATCTCCATGTCCCGGTGCGGGTGCATGCCAAAGCCCTTCCCCGCGGCAATCACGTCGTCGTTGATGACGCGCAGGGGACCAAAGCCCATCCAGGCCGGGTCGTAGTGACTGGAGAAGGAGAAGCTGTGCCAGCTGTCGAGCCAATCGAGCTGGCTGTGAAAACGCTCAGCTGCGGGACGCAACAGCGGGGGCATTACTCAGGGGCTTGAAGCCTTTGCAGTCTGGCGAGCAGATCTTCAATGCTGTCGTCCTGGGCAGGCTGGTTTGTATTGCTGACCAGCTGACGACCGACGACGTGGGCACCCAGGTGCGCCAGTTGGAGCCGCAGGGCGGTCATGACCGTGTAACCCCCACCACCGGAGTGGGTGGCGATCACCACCGGCCGGCCGTTGAAAAGGGCACGGAAGTCGCTGCCTTGAACGGAGAGCCAGGCAATAGCACTGGTGAGTACCGGCGGGATCGAGCCGTTGTATTCCGGCGCGCAGATCACCCAACGGGGGGTGTCCATCAGCTGCTGCTGCAGCCCGGCAAGAGCCCCCGGGGCGCCCTTCTCCTGGGCCCGCGGTGTGAAGAGCGGCAGATCAATAGCGGTGAGGTCTAGGACTTCAGCACTGTTGCCTTGGCTCTGGGCCGCCGCTGCAAAGCGTTCCGCAAGCTTGAGGTTTTCCCCATTGCTTGCGGCCAGGACGAGAACGTCAGCCATTACTTCACCCCGGGGATGAAGCGCCGCTCGTGGTCACCGCCCTTGAGCATCCTGTTCCAATAAACCCAGGGCAGAACCGCGGTCTTCATGACCCACATGCTCCAGCGCTCTTTGGTGGGATCCAGGGGGAAGGAGGGAACGGGCTGCTGTTCGTAGTTGAACTCGGCCATGATCGTCTTGCCATAGCCGGTGATCAGCGGGCAGCAGCTGTAGCCGTCGTAGGAGCCCTGACCTTGGCCGCCCTCAAGCTGGGCCAGCAGGTTGGTCACTAGCACCGGGGCCTGACCACGAACGGCGGCGGCGGTTTTGGAGTTGGGCATGCCGCTGACATCGCCGATGGCAAAGACATTGGGGAAGCGCACGTGCTGGAGGTTGTGCTTGCCCACCTCGACAAAGCCGCTGGAAGCAGCCAAGGGGCTTTGGGCCACCACGTCAGGAGCCGCCATCGGCGGGGTGACGTGCAGAAGTTCGTAGTTGATGACCTCCTCGCGGGGCTCTTCTCCCTCTTTGCTGACCTTGAAGACCGCCTCTTTGCTGGCCGGGCGAACTTCGATCAGGGTGTGGGAGTAGCGCGCATCAATCCCCTTGCGGGCCACGACCTCCCGCAGCGGTGCGGCGTAGGTCGGGACCCCAAAGATTCCAGGGGTCGCCGTGGCGTAGATCACCTTGCTCTTGGCGGCGATGGCCGGGTCGCGCTTGATGGCGTCATCGGCCAGGTAGGCGATTTTTTGCGGCGCACCGGGGCACTTGATCGGCATGGGGGCGCAGGTGAAGACCGCGTTGCCGCCCTTGAAATTCTGGATGCACTCCCAGGTGTAAGTGGCGAAATCTTTGGAGTAGTTGCTGCAGACCCCGCCTTTGCCCAACGCGTCCGGAAGGCCCTTGATGGCATCCCAATTGAGCTTCATGCCGGTGGCCACCACGAGCGCGTCGTAGCTGATGGCTTGGCCGCCGCTGGTGCTGACGCTGTTGTTCTCCGGGGCGAAGCCCGCCACGGACTCGCGGATCCAGGTGACGCCAGCGGGAATCAGGCTGGCTTCATTGCGGCGGGTCTGCTCGAGGCTAAAGACCCCTCCACCCACCAGGGTCCAACCCGGTTGGTAATAGTGATCGCTCGAAGGCTCAAGGATGGCGATATCCAAGGCCGGACGGGCTTTCTTCAGGCGAGCTGCCACGGTGATTCCGGCGGCACCGCCGCCCACGATCAATACCTGGTGATGGCCCATGGCCGCTGAGAAAAGACGCGCTTACTCCAGATCTAACCAGAAGGGGGCCAACTCGGCAGCCCTGCCGGGGGATGACCAGCGCAATCGAGAAACACGTCAGGGCTGAAGAAGCGGCAGCCCTAGCCAAAAACACTCCAATCAGAGGTCGTACTCATAACGACTTCGACTTAGGTCCTAGGATGGGCGCAGTCGAAGCAAGACCGATGGACAACGGCACCCTGCAGAACCTGGAAGCGGCCTTTGGCGGCGAGAGCATGGCTAACCGCAAATATCTGTTCTTTGCCGATCTGGCCAAGCAGCTCGGCCACGGCGATTTGGCACGGCTGTTCCGCGAGACCGCTCAGCAGGAAACCGAACACGCCTTTGCGCACTTCCGCTTGCTCCACCCCGAGCTGGTGGTCGAGGACCCGGAAGCCCTGGACCAGGACGCCAAGAACGCCCTCTTGGCGCGCTGCCTGGAGCTGGCCATCAAAGGGGAGACCTACGAGTTCGAGGTGATGTACCCGGAATTCGCTGCCCAGGCGCAGCGGGATCGCGACGAGAACGCGGTAGCGGAATTCAACGAGCAGATCGATGAATCCATGGAGCACGCAGGGATCTTCAAAACGGCCGCCCGCAATTTCGGCCTGCTCGCACCCGTGGAGCAGCACCATGCCGGGCGATACGACCAGGCCCTGCAAGTTCTCACCGGCGTGCACGATGGCGCCAAGAAGGAAGCCGCACCAAGTGGCCGCTGGATCTGCAAGGTCTGCGGCGTGATCTACGACCCCGCCCAGGGAGATCCCGATTCCGGCATCGCCGCGGGGACAGCCTTTGAAGCCCTTCCTGAGGACTGGAGCTGCCCGATCTGCGGCACTCGCAAGGCCAACTTCATCCCCTACACGGGCTAATCGTCAGCAGACACCTCGATCACCCAGCTACCGAGATAGCCAGAGACCGGAACATCCCCAGGAGCCTGCCCGAGGGCATTGAACTGATACATCCCGGAGTCCGGGTTGAAGATCTGCAAGTGCAGGCCAATGCTGCCCCCGATCGGGACCGGCCTCTGGGGAAACACTTCAACGGCAGTGCCATTACCAGTGACCTCAACCGCCGCGGGGATGACCTCGAGACAGCGGGTCTTTTTGAGCGCGCCACCACGCTCCATTCGGCAAAGCTCGACGTTCTCTGGCTTGATCTGGGCGTTGAAGGACTCGGGTACAGACACCGCCAATTTGATCAGGGCGGTCTTGCGATCCTTGGGACCCAGGATCAGGTAGTAGTCAGCCCGCGCGGTGGAGCGGGCTGAAGACGTGTAGTAGTACAGCTTGCGGAAATCGCTGTTGTTATCCCAGCGAAATTCAAAGCCTGCACTGCTGGATCCCTCCGCCTGAGAAGGCGCCACGAACACCGGAGAGGCGACGAGGCTCAACGCAGAGACGATGCCAAACGCACTCCGCTTAACCATGGATTCGAGCAGTCTGATTTTGTCCATCGAAGAGATATTAGTCGGGCACTTGAGGCAAGACTTAGACCAAATAGTCGAGAAGAACGAGAGACGAGGGATCCAGATTCGCCGTCAAGATTAAAAACGGATTAAGGCCCAGGAAAGAATGCGTTAAGGGCCAAGTGTTTACTGAAACAACCATAGTGCTTCAGCGCACATCACGAGGACTTCTGACACACCAAGTGGTAACTTTTCGCTGGTTAATGTTCAACCAGCCCGTTTGGGCTTCTCTCCTCTTTCGGTGTGAGGACCAATGAAACTGTTCCAGAAGCTTCTTCTGGCGCCTGCAGCTCTGGGCCTTCTGGCTCCTGTCGCTGCAAACGCCTCTGATGTCAACATCGCTGGCCTGAGCGCTTACAGCAGCCAGGACCAGGTCACCTCGATCACTCAGTTCTCTGACGTGCAGCCCACCGATTGGGCTTATCAGGCACTGAGCAACCTGATCGAGCGCTACGGCTGCGTCGCTGGCTACCCCAACGGCAGCTTCCGCGGCAACCGTGCGATGACCCGCTATGAAGCGGCCGCACTGCTGAACGCTTGCCTCGACCGGATCACTGAAGTGACCGACGAGCTCAAGCGCCTGATGAAGGAATTCGAGCGCGAGCTCGCCATCCTCAAGGGCCGCGTCGACGGCCTCGAAGCCCGCGTGGGCGAACTGGAAGCGACCCAGTTCTCCACCACCACCAAGCTCCAGGGTGACTACTACTGGGCGATCGGTGCTGTGGTCCCCACCGCAGGCAGCAGCAACGGCGCCGGCACCGGCAGCGCTGATTGGTACAAGAAGAACTACAGCGCCACCAACTTCGTCTACGACGCTCGTCTGAACCTCAAGACCAGCTTCACCGGCAAGGACCTGCTCTACACCCGCCTGCGCGCCGGCAACTTCGGCAGCAGCCCCTTCGGCGGCAAGCCCTACAACATCACCTACCTGGACCGCGCCGAATCCTCGGCAGACGTCGTCAAGATCAACCGCCTCTACTACCGCTTCCCCATCGGCAAGGGCTTCAGTGCCCAAGTCGGCCCCATCTCGCGTAACACCGAGTTCTTGGCGGTCAAGCCCTTCTATTACGGCGACTTCAAGGGCCTCGACTTCTTCCAGCTGGGCGGTGCGCCTGCCGTCTACAACAAAGCCACCGGCAGCATGCTGGGCTTCAAGTGGAAGCAAAAGGTCAAGAAGGGACAGCCTTACTTCGCCGCGTCCACCAGCTACGTCGCCCCCAAGGGCAACAATGGCAACCCTGACGAAGGCGGCATCTTCACCAGCGGCAGCCAAGCCAGCTGGTTGACCCAGCTCGGCTACCAGGCCAACCAGTGGAAGGGCACCTTCGGCTGGAACTGGGAACAGTGCGGCAGCAGGATGTCCCGCCGCGGCACTGAGGCCGCCGGCCGCGTTCAAGGCCAGGCTTGCGAATACAACGGCATCAAAACCGGTGGTGAGCGCAACTCCTTTGCTGTGGGTTTGGCCCGTCGCCCCAAGAACGGCGGCACCCTCATGCCCGCCGTCAGCCTCGGCTGGGGCTACCAGGCTGTCTCCTACGACAACCTGAACTACACCAGCTCCACCCGCAACCAGACCGGCGCCGCTCTAAGCAGCACTGGCGCAACCCAGATCGCTGGCAACCTCAAGGACGAGAACATCGCCGCCACCCAGTCCTGGACCGTCGCCCTCAAGTGGGATGACGCTTTCGTCAAGGGCAACAAGGCCGGCATGTCCGTGGGTCAGCCCACCTTCGTGACCAGCACCCGCAACGGCACCACCCCGTTCGACGCTGGCTACGTCTGGGAGTGGTGGTATCAGTTCCAGGTCAGCGACAACATCGCTGTGACCCCGATGCTGTTTTATTCCAGCAACCCCAGCTCCGCTGGCGCCGGCTATAGCCAGACCAGCACCCAGGGCGACAACCCCGGCGTGTTCGGCGGCATCCTGGCCACCCGCTTCAAGTTCTGATCGAGAACTAAGCCTCACGCGCACCCGCAAATCCCTTCGCCCTCCTGCCTCAGCAGGGGGGCTTTTTTTCGGGACAAACCACAGTGAAGAGAACAAGACAAGCCCTGGAGGGGCTCATCCATGGACTCAATGGGGGGCCGCGCTGGAAAGCTGCCGTTCAGCAGCGTCGACCAACGAGCGCTCAAGGAGATAGGAGGCCAGGTTGCTTAGGGAGCGCCCTTCGACAGCGCTGATCTCCTCGAGAGCCTTGAACGTCTCGTAATTGAGAGTGATCGAAATTCTCTTGGAACTCCTGACCTGAGCCCCGGGAGGACCAGGGGCGTTGCTGGTAGGCACGTATTCCATGCCACCTCCGCACACTGATTTTTTAATTATTGCTTTGGTTTTGAGGCGAGCGCAACCATGGCGCTTGCGGGCTGTGACGTGAGATTGCGCGATCGGATACAGAGCTCAAACCAGACCTAGAATCCTTAAGGTTTTCTTTAGCTTTGGACGGATGGCTGCTGCGTGGGCCGCTAACGCCTCAGGTCTATTCAGACGAGGATCACCGAGGCGCAAAGGGTTTGGAGAAAACCAAGCGCTCATACATGCCCTTGATACGACGGGGTCAGCAACGCCATGGGCAACAGAAGCGCTGACCAGCATTGGTTAATCCACCGATGGAGACATATCCCTTCCGAGGCGAGCCAGAACTCAGCGCGCGGCTTGACCTCGAGCTGAGTGAAGAGACCCACCGTCAGCTGATGGCGCTCAGCCAAGCCTCTGAACAATCGATTGAAGAGATCGCTCAAGAGCTCCTGGAGGCTTTCATTGCTGCAGCCGCAACCAATGACCAGCCGAAGCCCTGCAACCCATCACTCTAAAACACAGCCAGTAACGAAAGCAAAAGCAACCCAGGCCTTTAGTGTGGATTTCAGGACAAAGCAACGGCATGGGGCCCGACAGCATCAGCCAACAGCCAAGCCAGGACGGCAAGCAGCGCTCTGCCTCCAGCACCAGCCTTAAGTGGGGCAACGACGGCGAACTCTCCCCAGTGGATTTGCAACGGGTCCTCGAACGCCTGACCAATCCCGATCTCACCCAGTGCAATCTCAACGGGGAGAACAGGGGCTAAGAACCCTCGTGATGTGTTCTGGGCTACAGGCCCTGACCACGAGAATGGATGGATGACGGTGCTCTCCCCAGGCCGCAACGGAACACGGCTGCTGGTGGTCGAAGACGATGACACCATCCGGGACACGGTCTGCGAAGCGCTCGAAATCGAAGGCTTCAGCGTCACGGCAGCGACCAACGGCCAGAGCGCCTGGGATCGCCTCAAACGTGAACCGTTTGAACTGATCGTCCTCGATGTGATGCTCCCGGGCATCAACGGTCTCGATCTCTGCCGCCAACTGATCGAGCTGCCGCAACGCCCCCTGGTGCTGATGGTGAGCGCCCGGGACACCGAAACCGATCGCGTGCTGGGCCTGGAACTGGGGGCCGATGACTACCTGGTCAAGCCCTTTGGCATCCGTGAGCTGGTGGCCCGTTGCCGCGCTCTACTGCGGCGCCATCAACCCAGTGACCAACAGGCAAGCGAACTCAAGACGGAGAACTTGAGCCTGTTCCCCGCCGAATGCCGCGTCTGCCTCGACGGGCTCGAGCTCAAGCTCTCCCCCAAGGAGTTCAAGTTGCTGGAGCTCTTCATGCAGCACCCCAAACGGGTCTGGAGCCGCGAGCAATTGATTGAGCAGGTCTGGGGCTTCGACTACATCGGTGACAACAAAACCGTTGATGTCCACATCCGCTGGTTGCGCGAAAAGATCGAAGTGGACCCCTCCAAACCCACCAAGCTGATCACGGTGCGCGGCTTTGGCTATCGCTTCGGATAGGCGATGACAGCCCAAACCGCCCTGCAACTGGCCCTCGGTTTTGCCCTCGGCGGCCTCATTGTTGGGCTCTGGCACGGCGGGAAGCGCAAGCAAGCCGTGGTGCTGACGCGACTGCGGCGCCGGCAACCGATCCCTGAGTTGCAGTTGCGCGAATGGATCAGCTCCGCCCCGCAAGGCTGGCTCGTGCTCGATGGTGCGAACCGGATCGAGATCATCAATCACCGCGCTGAATCACTCCTGGTTCGAGAAAGCTCTCTGGCCCCCCAGCTCCACCACCTCAATGACCTTGAACCCAGCGCCGAGCTCTTGCACCTGCTAGAGCTTTGCCGCAACACAGGACTCGCCCAACGGGGTGAATGGAGCATTGGCCGCGCCGATCTCTCCGTACGCGTCATGCCCGGAGAACGGGGCTGGCTGGCACTGCAGATTGAAGGAAGCAACCCGCTCAAACTGCAACTCCAGCAACAAGAACAGTGGGTCAGTGATGTGGCCCATGAACTCAAGACCCCGATCACAGCGCTGCGGTTGGTCAGTGAAAGCCTCTCCCTCAAGGCCGAAGGTCGCCAGGCGGTTCTCGTGGAGCGCCTGGAGAAAGAGCTCGCGCGACTGCAGAAGTTGGTGGGGGACCTGCTGGATCTCTCCAGGCTGGACAACACCCTGGCAAGCCCCAGCCGGCGACCAGCAACCCTCGATCCCAGAGACGTCATTGATCAGACCTGGTCCACCCTGCAAGAGCTCGCCTTGCCAAGGGGCATCCAACTCAGGGTCGAGCCCAAGAACGATCAAGCCAGACAGGTCTGCGTCGAGCCAGCTCGGTTGCACCAAGCACTCTTCAACCTGATCGAGAACGCGCTGCGATTCAGCCCCGATGGCAGCAGTATCGAACTCACCATCGAAGAGCGGAATCGCTGGTGTCTGATCGCCGTGCGCGACCACGGCCCCGGCCTAAGCGAAACCGATCTGGATCGCATGTTCGAGCGTTTCTACCGGGGCGATCCCTCCCGAGCTCGGGGGCCAAGAAACGGGAGCGGCTTGGGGCTGGCGATCGTTCGACAGATTGCCCTGAGCCAAGGGGGTCTAGTGCGGGCGCGAAACCACCCGGAGGGAGGCGCCGTGCTGGAACTCTTCCTGCCCAGGGCTTGAGGATTAGATCGGCAGGTTGCTAATCACCAGCTGGCGCTGACTGTCCTGCTTCAGCCAACCCTCCTCCCGCAGCAAACCCAAGATCCGGGTCACGGTGACGCGAGTGGTGCACAGCGCACCGGCAATGTCCTGGTGGGTTAATCGCAGATTCAGGCGTAGACCGTCCTCACAGGGCTGGCCATACTCCTCAGCAAGCAATTCCAGAAAGCCGCGCACCCGGTCTTCAACACGGCGACGTCCCAGAAGCGCAATCAAAGCCTCGGACTGACGGGTACGACTGATCAGCGCCAACATCAGTGTCTGTGCAAGATGCGGGGCCTGCTGAATCTCCTCCATGGGAAGGCAGAGCAGATCGCAATCACTCAACGTCGTGGCCTCGTAGAGATCCAGGTTGCTGAGAGGCTCGCCGAAAGGTTCGTTCGGACCGGCGAGTGCTAGAAGAACATCTTCCCCCTGCTCATTCATCGAGCTCAGCTTGACCATGCCACGCGCCACCAACCAAACGTGGTTGCGAAGCATGGGCACGCGGCTACCGGCGGTCAGGGTGACGAGATCGCGGCGACGGAAAGTATCTTCGAGCATTCCTCGGAAGCTCGAGGAATGGCTAGGCGTGAAAACCATGGAGCGGTGTGCTCAGGCGTCCAGAGCAATGTATGAAGCCCGACCAGACCAGCAACAAAGACTGGGTAGCCAATTGGTTAAGCATCGGTTAGCACCAGCAACCGTTGATAAAGGCGCAATCGATCGCCCTTGGTGAGCCAGGCCCGGGAGAGCTCCAACCAACGCAGCCAGGCCTGATCGTGGGCAGCGTCCAACTGATCAGAGAACCGCGGCAGCGCTTTCTTGGGATTGAGATCAAGGCTGGTACGCAGGGCTCCTCGCAGCACCACTAGGTCGTTGAGGTCACCCAGACAATCCTGCAGAGCCTTGAGCTGAGCCAGCAGGGAGCCATGCTCCACAACGGCGGCCTGATGAAAATGTGCCAGGCCGTAGCGGAGCGTTTTCAGTCGCTTGCGCAACTGATGCAGAACGGCAGCCGAGCTGGGTTCGCTGGCATCAGGAACCATCCAGCCCGGTAACAGAAAGAGATCGCCGATCAGCTGACCCTGGAGCTCCGGCAGCCAATCGTGCAGGGGCTCCGCGGCAAGGGCGGTACCGATAGGAGCTTTGATCCAGGCCTGCAGCCGAGAGAGCATCTTCAGGTAGCGCTGACTGCGCAGGGTCTCACTGAGCTCAGCAAAAGCCAGTCGACGCTCCCGCTTGAGTTGCTTCCGAAACGGTTTAATCGCCACCACTTCGGCCTCGGGAAGCAGCGGCAACAAGGATGCATCGATCCGCTGACGCAATACATCCAGATCGCGCGTGAGTCCCAGCCGACGACAGAGTTTGGCAATGCGCGGCGCACTGAACTCCTCAGGCCAGACCCCGAGGGCCGAGAACTGCAGCCGAAGGGTTTTCAGTTGGCGAAGGTTGACCCTGAGCTGATGCAGAGGTTCCGGATCCTGATCCGCCAGAACATCGGACTGCAGGGAAATGATCCGCCTGAGGTTCTCGTGCATGGCCCCCTGCACGTACGCCAAACAGGTGACATCAGTTTGAGGTGTGAATTTCACCACAGCCTGAGCAGCGGCATGCTCCAGAGCTAACGCCGCTGACAGCCAGATGGATTAACGGCGAATTAATACCGAGCAATCAAAAAAAGAGACGTGCGGGTGTTGAGCCACTCTCCAGGAGTTGCTCACGCCAGCGGGCATCGCAATCCTGCGGCTCTGCAGCGCCAGGGACTGATTGCTCAGAAGAGTCCACGCGAAGCGGTTCAGAGACGCCAGGATCTTGCGACTGAGAGCCGGAGGAAAGGTCGTGGGATTGGCTCACGCGAGTGGTCCAAAACCCGGTTCTAACCTCAGCATCAACGCGCGGACCGTTAACAGTCAAGAAGAAAGATTAAAGAGCGCGTAACACTGGAGTTGAATCAATAGAAGACGATCCGGCCATGCGCTGGATTTGGGTCACAGCGACAAGGCAAAGACCCTGAATCAGCAGGCAGGAGAGTGAAGACCGGAGCCAGCTCACGCCCATCCGAAAGCAACCGCTGTATTGCAACAGAAGAGTCGCTCCCGCAGCCGTGATCAGGGCTACAGGCAAGAGAATAGTGAGCCACAAAACAAGGCCAGGCCGCCTTAACCGGCCCATAACCTTGACCAGGTAGACGGGAGCTTGGCATCCAGAACGATGGACGTAGACGACGTCAGGGCGAAACGATATATCAATCGTGAATTGAGCTGGATTGCCTTCAATCAACGGGTTCTCGATCTTGCTTTGCAGAGCAAGTCACCTCTGCTTGAGCAGGCCAAGTTCAGCGCGATTTTTAGCAATAATCTTGATGAATTCTTTATGGTCAGGGTGGCCTCCCTGATCGCACAACTAGAGTCCAATTCCAGCCGACTCAGTATTGACGGAAGCTCGGCGGCTGAACAATTACAAGCGATCCACCATCAGCTAGGGCCGCTCCTCAAGCAGCAGCACCACCATCTCAAGCACCGGCTTCTGCCCCAACTGGAGCAGCGAGGCGTTGGCATCCTGGACTACCCACAACTCTCCAGACGCCAAAAGGATTGGCTGGCGAGTTACTTCCAGGCCCAGATTCAGCCGGTCCTCACGGCGACACGACTGAACACACCAGGAAAACCATTTCCCTTCATCAGCAGCCTGAGCCTCAACCTCGCAGTCGAGATTCAAGGTTCGGGCTTAGGTACGAACGAACTGATTCGCCTGAAGCTTCCCAACAAAAACATCCCACGCTGGATCACCCTTCCGGTGGCCTTGCACGGAGAACGCGCTGGCGCCCTTCACCTCTGCGTCCCGCTCGAGCAGGTCATCCGCAACAACCTGAGGGCCCTCCTTCCAGGACGCCGGATCAGCAGCATCAGTCTGTTCCGCGTCACCCGCGACGCCGATCTCGCTCTCCAAGAGGAGGAGGCCGAGGATCTGATGGAGGCGATGCAAACCAGTCTCCGGCGCAGAAAAGCCGGTGGCGAGGTCGTGCGCCTAGAACTCAGCGGCGACACCCCCCGCAGGGTTCAACAGCAACTGATAGCTGGCATGGGGGTGGACGCCAATTGGGTGCAACGGGTGGACAGATTCCTCGGGCTCGAGGACCTGATGGCGCTGCACGGGGTCAATGCACCAGCCCTCAAGGACCGCCCCTTCCATGGCTCAACCCCCGCACCCCTACGGGGCTGCCAGTCTCCAGAGGAGGGACGACAAGCTCGCGAAAGCATCTTTACGGCGATTCGACGGGGTGATGTCCTCCTGCACCATCCCTTTGATCGCTTTGAGTCCACGGTGGAGGAGTTCATCCACCAAGCAGCCTGCGATCAGGACGTTCAAGCGATCAAGATCACGCTCTATCGCGTCTCCAAGGATTCCCCGATCATCGCCAGCCTGATTGCTGCGGCGGAACGCGGCAAACAGGTCTTGGCACTCGTCGAACTCAAGGCACGCTTCGACGAAGACAACAACATCCGCTGGGCACGGCAACTGGAGCGCTCAGGGGTGCATGTGGTGTATGGGGTGATCGGCCTCAAGACCCACACCAAAATTGCGCTGGTTATCCGACGCGAGAAAGGAGCGCTTCGGACCTATAGCCACGTCGGTACCGGGAACTACAACTCCAAAACAGCCGCGCTCTACACCGATCTGGGCCTGCTCTCGGCGGATGCCGACTTGGGGCAAGACCTGATAAGCCTGTTCAACTACCTGACCGGCTTCTCCAAACAGAGTGCTTACCGGAAATTGCTCGTGGCGCCGACGACCCTGAGGGAACGGATGCTGGAGCTGATCGAGCGAGAAATCGAGCACGCCTGTGCCGGGCGCCGCTGCGGGATCAAAGCCAAGATGAATGCTCTGGTGGATCAACGCCTGATCGACAAGCTCTACGACGCCTCAAAGGCAGGGGTTCCGGTCGAGCTGATTGTGAGGGGGGCCTGCAGCTGCACCAGCGGAGTCGCCGGGCTGAGTGAGCGGATCAGGATCCGCAGTGTTGTGGGCCGCTTCCTTGAACACTCACGAGTCTTCTGGTTCGAGAACGACAACGCGCCCCAGGTCTGGCTAGGAAGCGCCGATTGGATGCCTCGCAACCTGGACCGCAGGGTGGAGGCCGTCGTACCGATTGAGCAACCCGGCCTGGTGGAACGGCTAGGGGAACTACTGGAGCTCTACATCAAGGACAGCTCTGCGGGCTGGCTACTTCAGGCCAACGGCCGCTACAGGCCGCCCGGGCAAGAAACGCCAGATAACAGCGCCCAAGAGCAGCTGATGCAGAGCAAGAGATGATCAGCCTCGGGGAGCTGGGTCTGATCTGCCTGCGCTTGGGGGCTGTAGCTTTTGGGGGTCCCCAGGCCCATATGGCGCTGCTGCGGGAGACGTTTGTTGAACAACGCCTCTGGGTCAAAGCGGAAGACTTTGAAGAAGGGCTCGCCCTCTGCGAAGCACTGCCGGGACCGGCCTCAAGCCAAATGGCGATCTTTCTGGGCTGGCGCTGCCGCGGTATGGCCGGGGGATTAGTGAGCGGCCTTGGATTTCTGCTGCCTGGATTGCTCGTGGTCCTCGCCTTGAGTGTCCTTTGGCGGTCCAGCAGCGACCTCAAGGCACTCCGGGCGATCTCCTCGGCGATCCAACCGGTGGTTGCCGCTGTGATCTGGGCCTTTGCCGCGCAACTCCTCCAGCGCAAACGCCCAACCTGGGAGCGCTGGAGTGCAGGCTTGGTCTTTGTGATGTTGGCCGCCTGTCAGCTGTGGGGAGTCAATGCGCCGCTTGGCCTCGTGTTGCTGGCGAGCGGGCTGCTGCGCATGGCGTGGCAGCAGAGGACGCGTTCTCTATCCCTGGCTCCATGGCTGGGGTTGGAACTGCTCATGGCGGCCCAGCCCAAGCTGCACCTCATCGCTGAACTCTTCGACGTCTTCCTGCGGGCAGGTTTGCTCATTTTTGGAGGCGGCTTTGTGATCATCCCGCTGCTGGAGGGGCCGGTTCTCGATCACGGCTGGATGAGCAGCGGTGGCTTTCTCGATGGCATCGCCATTGGTCAACTCTCCCCAGGACCGGTGGTGCTCAGCAGCGCCTTCGTGGGATTTCAAGCCGGGGCCAACCTGGCAGGGGGTTGGTTCGCGATCGCGGCAGCGTTGGTCGCGACAACAGCCATCTTCCTGCCGAGTTTTGCCTTCATCCTTGCGGCCGCACCCCTGATCGAGAGAATCCGAACCCGCCCCATCGTTCAGGCGTTTCGAGACGGCGTCATTGCGGCTGTTCCAGCCGTGGTCGCCGCAGCAGCCCTTCGCCTGAGCCTGGACAGTCTGCATGGGCTCGGCCAATGGTCCGTCCTGCTCGTCGCCTTCGTGCTGCAACTGCAGTGGAAGATCTCAACGGCGGTACTGCTGCTGGGGGCAGCGGGCCTTGGACTGCTGGTGGCTCGCTAAGACTCAGTCCTCAAACAAGTGGGAGCGGCTCAAGCCCAACTCACTCCAGAGCTTCTTGATCTCGTCGTAGGCCGCATCCTGGGTGATCTTTCCATTGCCCTGTAAGCCGACGATCAAACCCACGCGGTCAGCAAAGCGTTCAAGGTTTTGATGGAAGAGCAACCGCTCCGGCGACCAGTCCGGTCCTCTGTAGTGGCTGAAGGCCTCGAGCGGGGTGGGGCCTACGTCCGAGCGGTCAGGCTCATTGGGCTGAAAGGAGTGCATAGCGGTAACTCGCAATCAACCAAAGCGCCCAGAGACATAGTCCTGGGTGGCCTGTTGGCGCGGTGCATTGAAGATGGTTTCGGTATCCGCAAATTCCTCCAGACAGCCCACTTTGGCGTCGGTGTCCTCAAAGCTGTTGACATTGAAGAAGCCCGTCATGTCGCTCACACGCACGGCCTGTTGCATGTTGTGGGTGACGATGACGATCGTGTAGCTGTTCTTCAGCTCATGGATCATCTCTTCGATCTTCAAGGTAGAGATAGGGTCCAAGGCGGAGCAGGGTTCATCCATCAGGATCACCTCCGGTTCCACAGCAATGGTGCGGGCAATGCAGAGGCGCTGTTGTTGACCACCGGAGAGGGCATAGCCACTTTCGGCCAGCTTGTCCTTGGTCTCATCCCAAAGTGCGGCCTTGCGCAGAGATCGCTCCACCAGCTCATCCATGTCGCCGGAATAGCCATTAATGCGTGCACCAAAAGCAATGTTCTCGTAGATGCTCTTGGGGAAGGGATTGGGCTTTTGAAACACCATGCCGATGCGCCGTCGCACCTCGACCGGGTCAACGGCAGACGAATACATGTCGTGGCCATCGAAGATCACCCGCCCCTGCAATGAACAACCGTCAATCAGATCATTCATGCGGTTCAGCGCACGCAGCACCGTGCTCTTGCCGCAACCAGATGGACCGATAAAGGCCGTGACCTGATGCCGAGGGATCTGCATATGTACCCCGCGAACGGCCACGTTGGAGAAGTAACTAATGGTGACATTCTCCAGTTCCAGGCAAGGGGAGGAGGGAACGGCTTGGTTCATGGCAACTCAGGAGATCAGGACAAGAGGGTGTAAACGGAAGGACTAGTTGGATGTGACCCGCGAGATCCAGCGCGCCAGAAGATTGGAGAGCAAGATCATCACCACCAACACAAAAGAAGAGGCCCAAGCCAAGTTGTTCTGGAATTCCAGCGGCATGATCGCGAAGTTGTAGATCAGCACCGACATCGAGGCGATCGGGCCGAGAATGCCTTCGGGCCAGAAGGGAGAAAAGAGCGCGGTAAAGATCAAGGGAGCTGTTTCACCCGCTGCTCGGGCAATACCCAACACAACCCCTGTCGCGATCGAGGTTAAAGACGCAGGCAGCGTGACCTGCGTGACCGTGACAAACTGCGAGGCGCCCAACCCCAAGGACCCCCAGCGCAATTCATTGGGCACCAATTTCAACGCTTCATCGGTGGTCTTGATCACGGTTGGCAGCATCAAGACGGCCAGCGCAATTCCTCCAGCAAGGGCGCTGTAGCTCTGGCCGAAGAGCAACCGGGTACTCACGATCAAGCCATAGACGAAGACGCCGCAGATGATCGAGGGCACCCCAGCCAAGACATTGGTTCCAAAGCGAACAAAGGAGGCAAAGGAACCGGAACGGGAGAATTCCGCGAGATAGATGCCACCGCCAATGCCAACGGGAACGGCAATGACGCTGGCAATCAAGGTGACGATGATGGTGCCGACGATGGCATTGCCGATGCCGCCCTCCTCAAGACCTGGAGGTGGGGGCAATTCGGTCAACAGCGAGACGGAAAGAAAGGATCCGCCCTTCAGCAGCACGTAGCCCAGCACCAGCACGAGTGGCAGGACTGCGAAGCAGGAAAACGCAACAGCAACCGCTGTCAACGCAAAATTCCAGCGATTGCGGGGCAGGTTCGGGTTGAAATAAAGCGAGCGATTCGACCTAGAAATCGACATTGGTCTTCCTCCTAGGCGTACTTCAAACTGAGCCGACGCACAATCCACTGCGCCAACACGTTGACGATCAGCGTCATGATCATCAAGACAAACGCGGCATACATCAGAGCGGAGATCTGAATACCGTCGGCTTCGCCGAACTGGTTGGCCAGCATGGCCGAGATGGTGTTCGCAGGAGCCAAGAGGCTCAAGCTGAAGTTGTTGGAATTACCGATGATCATGGTGACCGCCATGGTTTCCCCCATCGCCCGGCCCAAGGCCAACATCACACCACCGGTGATCCCCGAGACAGCAGCGGGCAAGATCACCTGAACAATCGCCTGCCAACGGGTCGTGCCGACGCCGTAGGCCGCTTGGCGGAGTTCATTTGGCACTTGCTGCAGTGAATCCCTGGCAATCGCGGTGATGATGGGCAAGATCATCACCACAAGGATCAAGACAGCAGGAGCCATCCCAGGTCCCAAGGGCTCCGTCGCGAAGAAGGGCATCCAGCCCAATCGGTCGTGCAAGACCTGAAGAATGGGCCGAAGGAACGGCTCCATCACAAAGATCGCCCAGAGGCCGAGCACAACCGATGGAATCGCCGCGAGCAGCTCGACCATCAAGCCGATCACTTGCCGGTAGCCGGAAGGAATCAAGTTCTCGGTAATAAAGATGGCCGTTCCCACACCCAACGGCACCGCAATCAAGATGGCCAACACGGACGACACCAACGTGCCGTAGATCGCCGTAAGTGCGCCATAGCTATTCAGGCCAGGATCCCAATCGGAGACAACCAAAAAGGACAGACCGAATTCGGCCATCGCCTCCCTTGATCCCCACAGAACGGTGATCAAGATCCCAGCCAGAACCAAGCCCACGATCGAGGCCAAACCGACAACAAGTCGCCTGAATCCCTCATCAACCAACTTCTCGGAAATGGGCCGTCGTCGAAGCGTGTAAACCGGAGGAGCCCCCTGCTCATGGGAGGGAGGCACGGTCTGATCCACAACTAGAAAGTCACTTCCTATAAGTTGTCACAACCCAGGCAAAGTCTCCTTAAGAGGCGCTTAACAAGAGCGACCATCGTCGACAAGCAAAAGGCCGACAAAGCACTTTCTTGGTAGCAAGGAATACTCCACACAAGAAAGAAAGCCGATATCTTTAACAAATTATGTTCATCAACATTGCTAGTCAATACCCCGTTCGGATCCATCAGCTTCGTCCCCGGGTGCGGATGGGTGAACAGTGTCAACCAGCGCGATCAGCCTGGGAAGCGCAAGAAGCAAAAATCAGAAAAAGAGGAGCAGTCCCCAGCAGTGGACAAGAGATAGTTCTATTTCCAAAAAAAACCACCCTCGAAGGGGTGGTTTTTTTTGGAAACTCGACTCAGCTCACAAGAAAAAAAGGGCAGGGGATCAAACCTGCCCTTCATCCATCAGTCATCCCGAAGGATCACTTGCCGATCTTGTTCACAGCAGCGCGGGCTTTCGAGAGGATCGCGCCCTTAAGGGGAACGAAACCGAGGTCGTCAGCCTTGGCCTGAGCCTGGTCGCTCAGCATGTAGTTGAAGGTCTTCTTGATGGTGTCGGCGTTGGCACCATTGCCCTTGGCATAGGCCAGGGCCCAGGTGAGGGTCGCGATGGGATACGCGCCCTTTGCGGTGGGGTTGGGGTTCGAGCCAGCCAGGTTCTGATCGAGCTTCATGCCGTTCAGAGCTTTCGCACCGGAGGTGTAGCTGGGCTTGATGAACTCACCCGACTTGTTCTGCAGAGCAGCAGCCTTGACGGCACCACGGATGTAGGACTGGTTGACGTACCCAATCGCACCCTGTTTATTGGCGATCACGCCGGCGACACCGGAGTTGCCCTTGGCACCCACGGCGTTCGCACCAGGCCAACGCACGGACTTACCAGCACCCAACTTCCACTCCGGGGAGAAAGAAGCAAGGGATTGCGTGAAAGCCTTGGTGGTTCCGGAGCCATCGGAGCGGTGCACCCAGGTGATGGCACCAGCGGAGCAACCGAGGTCCTTCCAGTTGGTGATCTTGCCGATCGCCACTTGCACAGCTTGCTTCTGGGTGAGCTTGAGCTCGCAGCCGGGCTTGTTGTAACCGAAGGCGATGGTGCCGCCCACCATGGGGATCTGGACCAGACCGCGGGTCACCTTGGCGATGTCCTTGGCCTTCATCGGATCATCAGAGGCCGCGAAGTTCACGGTCTGGTCAATGAAGGCCTTCCGGCCGGAGCCGGAGCCAACGGCTTGGTAGTTGACCTGGGGGCCACCAGCCTTCGCCAGGTCAGCGAACCAGCGCTGATAGATCTTGGCGGGGAAGGTTGCGCCAGCAGCACTGAGGCGGTCTGCGGCCGAGGCGGACATGCCGGTGCCGACCGCCAGCAGGGAGCCGATCAGAAGGGCCTTCTTCGCGAAGGTCATGGATAAAACCTTTGGGGTTCTTCTCCATCAACGCAACCGAAGCTCCACCCCGCGTTAGGGGCGGGTTAAGGCTGCGTGAACATTGCATCAATCAACAGCAGGACTGGGCTTTGAGCGGCTCACAGGTCTGCAAACGCTCAAGCCAATCGCCCAACTCCGCGAACGCTTCCGGGCGCAGGCGGTAGTAGATCCAACGTCCCTGGACGCGGGACTCCAGCAGGCCCGCCTCCCGCATCACCTTGAGGTGAAAAGAGAGCTTGGACTGGGCCACTCCCATCTGCTCGGTGAGCTCACAGACGCAGCGCTCTCCGGCCGCCAAGGCCCGCACCACCTCTAGGCGGCGCGGGGCCGCCAAGGCTTTGAACAGGGCACAGAGCTGCTGAGCACTGGTGGCTGGGGTCATGGCTCAGGCCGCGCCTAACCGAACCTTAACCAATCAAGAAACCTTGATGCATCAAGATTGATTGATTGATCGTGTGCAGCGCATGCGGATTGGCATCAACGGCTTCGGGCGGATCGGACGGCTGGTCTGCCGCGCCCTTTGGGGAAGGCCGGGCATTGAAATCGTTCTGATCAACGACAACCAGGCCACGGCCGAGTCCGCCGCCCACCTGCTCTGCTTCGATTCCGTCCATGGGCGCTGGGATCGCCAGGCGGAAGCGACCAGCGAAACCGAACTGCTGATCGGCGGGCAACGCCTGGGTTTCAGCCGCTGCGCCACCCCCGCTGAGGTGCCCTGGGCGGCCGCCGGGGTGGAACTGGTGCTCGAATGCAGCGGGCGCTTCAAGACCACGGAGACCCTGGAGCCCTACTTCAGCCAGACCGGGATCAAGCGTGTGGTGGTGGGCTGCCCGGTCAAGGGGGCACTGAACATCGTCTACGGGATCAACCACGATCTCTATGACCGAAGCGAGCACCGGCTGCTGACGGCGGCGTCCTGCACCACCAACTGCCTGGCTCCGATCGTGAAGGTCGTGCACGAGCAGTTCGGGATTCGTCACGGCTCGATCACGACCCTGCACGACGTCACCAACACCCAGGTCGTCGTTGATGCCTTCAAGAGCGACCTACGGCGTTCACGCTCCTGCCTTCAATCGCTGATCCCAACAACCACCGGTTCAGCCAAGGCGATCGCAATGATCTTCCCGGAACTCGAGGGCAAGCTCAACGGCCATGCCGTGCGCGTTCCCCTGCTGAATGCCTCCTTGACCGACGCGGTCTTTGAGCTGGAGCGGCCCACCAGCACCGAGGCGGTCAACCAAGCCTTCCAGCAGGCGTCCCAAGGGGCACTCCAAGGCATCCTCGGCTACGAAACCAGGCCCCTGGTCTCGGTGGATTACGTCAACGACAACCGCAGCGTGGTGGTTGATGCCCTCTCGACGATGGTGGTCGATGGCACCCAGCTAAAGGTCTACGGCTGGTACGACAACGAGTGGGGCTACAGCTCCCGCATGGCCGATCTGGTCTGCCATGTGATCGAGCAGGGATGAGCAGCCTCAGCGCCCTCGAGCAATACCAGCGGGTCACCGCGAACTACTGGGCCTTCACCCTGACCGATGGGGCCCTACGGATGCTGGTGGTCTTCCACTTCCACCAGCTGGGTTACACCAGCTTGGAGATCGCCTTTCTCTTTCTCTTCTACGAATTCTTCGGGATTCTCACGAACCTCTATGGCGGCTGGCTCGGGGCACGTTTTGGCCTGCGCCTGACCCTCTGGCTGGGCACCTGGCTGCAGATCGGCGCCCTGCTGATGCTGATTCCAGTGGCGGATTCCTGGCCGAAGTGGTGGAGCGTCGCCTATGTGATGGCCGCCCAGGCCCTCAGCGGAATCGCCAAGGATCTCAACAAGATGAGCGCCAAAAGTGCGATCAAAACCGTTGTCAACAGCAACGACGGTGATCAGCAACTCTTCCGCTGGGTCGCGATCCTGACCGGCTCGAAGAACGCCCTCAAGGGGGTCGGCTTTTTCCTTGGTGGCGTACTGCTAACCACCCTGGGCTTCAACGCCTCGGTGGGCGTGATGGCCGCGGGGTTGATGCTGGCGTTTCTCGTCACCCTGGGGCTGCCCGCGGACATGGGGCAGATGAAACACAAGCCCAAGGTCCGCTCCCTGCTCTCCAAACGCGAAGGGATCAACGTCCTCTCCCTGGCGCGGATGTTCCTGTTTGGCGCCCGCGATGTCTGGTTTGTTGTCGCCCTGCCGGTCTTCCTGGAGACGGCCTTGGGCTGGCGCTTCTGGGAAGTGGGCAGCTTCATGGGCCTCTGGGTGATCGGCTACGGGATCGTCCAGGGGTCCGCGCCGGCACTGCGGCGCAGTTGGGGGCAGACCCGCAGCCCGGGCGTGAGCGCCGTTCAGTTTTGGAGTGCCCTGCTCACCGCTATTCCCGCTTTGATCGCCATCGCCCTCTGGCGGCAGGTGGCGGATCCAGGGCTGGCGATCGTTGCTGGACTGGCTGCCTTTGGAGCGGTCTTTGCCATGAATTCATCGATTCACAGCTACATGGTTCTGGCCTACAGCGACAGCGAGTCGGTGAGCCTGGATGTGGGCTTCTATTACATGGCCAACGCCGCTGGTCGGCTGATGGGCACCTTGCTCTCGGGCGCCATCTTCCTGATCGGCGGTCTTCAGGCCTGTCTTTGGTGCTCTTCGTTGATGGTCGCCTTGGCCTGGCTCTTCAGCCTGCGCTTACCGCCAGTGCGAGCGGCTCAACGCTGAAACAGAGCACGAATTCTGGGGCTGCGCTCCCGGCAGAGCATCGGCGTGTAGTAGCGAACAGCAGCGGTTTCCACCTCATCTGGTGTGATTCCTGAAAAGGACACCCCCTCCCGCTCAAACGCCTCAACGAGCCGCTGCTGTTGGCTGAGCAACAGTGCAGGCTGATCAAAGGAGTCGCAGAGCAGCTGGGCATAGAGGCGAGCCGCACAGCCCGTGTGACCAAAACGACGGACGCAATCCGGCAGCGCTTGTGGGGGCTGCGGCTGGGCCCAGCTCGCCATGGGTGCCGCCATCACCAACGCACAAAAGGTTGAGTACAGACGGAGCCGCATTAACGCAGGCGCTCCGGTGAGCAGGCCAAAAAGCGCTCCAACTCCGCTGAATCAAGGCTGGGGGGCTTGGCCTGGGTCAACAGGGCTGGATGAATCGTGCGCAATTGATCCGCAAGCTGATCCCGCTCGGTCACCGCCGCCGCCTGGCGCTGTTGTTGGGCGTCCTGCCAGACCAGGCGACGCTTGGTTTCGCTGCGCTGCCACTCCGCAACGGCCTGCTCGTATTGCTCCTGCTCGGTCTGCTGGTCGTAGATCGTCAGCAGGCGCTGCTCCTCAGGGTCCAAGGGCAATGGAGCCATGGCTTGGGTGAATGACTCCGCCTCAATCGCCTTCAGACGGGATTCCGTCGCGCGGTAGCGCTCGACCAAGGGCGGCAGGCTCTCGCGGTAACGGCGGCACTGGACCAAGGCCTGGCGCTGAGCCTCGCTGTCCTTCTTTGGCGTGTCCTTCTGATTACGCCCAGAACAACCCGACATCAACACCAGCACCAGCGCCACGGCCCCTAGCCGAGGGAGAGCCATCCCATCCATCCGGGAGAGTGCGTCCATGCTCGCAGGACACGACCACAACGACCCCATTTGGGGGTATCGAGGGAACAGGGGCCAGATCTAGCTGTACTTCGCAGCACAGATGAGCTCTTGGAAAGCATCGACGCCCACATCGCCCAAGACCGCAGCGAGCTGGAACAAGCCCGCATCAAAGGCGACAAATCCAAGGCCGCTCACCTGGAAGCCGAGCTCAAGGACCTGGAGACCTACAAGGCTCACCACCCTGAAGAGAGCAAAGACCCCACCCCAATGGAGGTCTACTGCGATCTAAACCCCGAGGCTCCCGGCTGCCTCGTCTATGACGACTAGTCAAATGACAATGACCGTTCCCCAGGCACCCAGCATCACCATCGGCGAGCTGGAGGCGAACTACCAGCTGTACTGCAAAGCACTCAAGATGCTGATTGCAGAAAAGCGCACCCTCAACAAGATCCAGAAAACGGTGTGTTGGGGAAAGCTGGAGACGCTCCACCACTGCCTACCCAGGCAGTACAAAGCTCCTGACTATCTCTACGCCCAGCTGGTCAAAGCCCAGTCCGCACAACAACAGTGAAGCCACGCCTTCGCTGATAGACCTAGCGCCAAGCGATCATTCAAGCCTGCACGAGGCAACTAGCCTGTGTGGGTTTTTGATGGAAGATTGATTGTTTTACGAACGAAATAAGTCAGTTCGACACGATCAAACCGGTCGGGCAGGCGCTCATTGATGATGGATGAAGCTCCACTGGAGCTTTCCTCCGCTGAGGAGTGAGCAATGGATCTCACCCCCTATCTCGAGACGCTGCAAGGAAGCAACCTTGATGAGGTGCTCCTGTCGGTTGCGGTTAGCGGCAAGGTGGCGCTCGCGATGAAGGGGCGCTTTTTTCTGCGTTGCCTGTGCGAGAGCTTCCGAGAGACTGAAATGATCGGCTGCGCCGTCACCGATGAGAAGAGCTGCCTGAGCTACCTCGGCCAAGAACCCTATGAGCTGCTGATCTGCACCGATTTTCTGGAGAGCGGCAGCGGCTTTGACCTCGCCAAGAAAGCCAAAGCACTGCAGCCCCAGCTGAAGGTCGTGATGTTGGCCCTCGGTGATGCCATCCCGGTGGAGCACGCCGAGGCGCCCTGGCTGGAAGCGGTGGTGGCAGAAGCAGACTTCATCGAAGACCAGAAACCGCTCGAGGCCGCCGTCCTGGCGGTGATGGGGAATCACTCCTACCGGAGTCCCTCCCTGCGCTCAGGGCAGCTGCCCTACCTGAGCTGCCCGCGCCTGACTCCCAGGGAATATGAAGTGCTGGACCTCCTCGCCAGCGGCCTGACGGACCGTGAGATCTCCGAGCAGCTGGTCGTCAGCGAGGAAACAGCGCGGACCTACACCAAGCGACTGTTGAAAACCCTGGAGGTCAACAACAGGGTTCAGGCGGTGCTCAAAGGAATGCGTTGCGGGATGGTCAAGATCTAAGCCAAAGCGTGGCTAGAAATCAGATAGCTGAAGTCTGCTGCCATGGCCAGCCACACCATCAAGCTTGAAGCGGGTGGCTCCTTCCCATGCGACAGCGAGGAGTACATCCTTGATGCAGCCGAGGCCGCCGGCCATGAGCTTCCCTTCTCCTGCCGGGCTGGGGCCTGCAGCACCTGTGCAGCAAAAGTGTTGGAAGGAACGGTGGATCAAGCCGACCAGAGCTTCCTCGATGAAGAGCAAATCGAGCAGGGCTACGCCTTGCTCTGCGTCAGCTATCCGCGCAGCGACTGTCTGCTGCGAACGGATGTGGCCGCCGAACTGAATTGAACCCATGATGCGAGCACCACTGCTGGATCTGCTGCGATGGGCGTGACTCGTGTTGTTCTGCCTGCTGCCCTGCTGATCACGGCACTTCCAGCGGGTCCAAGCCCAGCTGCGCCCGCAACCTGCCCAATCAGCACTGGACGCTTCGCCGTGTGGGGAGCCGGAGTGATCGAGGGCAGCAAGACCCCGACGGCGCGGCTGATGGAGGAGCGCTGGCTCCCAAATGGACGCGTCGAGGGTCTGCTGGTGGAGCGACTCGGTTCCCAGGAGCGCCGCAGCGCCTACCGGGGCCAGCGCAGCATCGGCAGCAACTGCGTCGCGGTGATTGAGCGTCAGCTGCCTTGGGGCCTGGACCGCAGCGAGGTGGTCCTCGATGGCCGCGGTCGCCCCGTCTATGGCTTGATCCGCAGCACAGGGCGGGTGATCAGCAGCAGCTGGCTGCCGATGGCCACGGGCCGCTGCAACAACGCCAACCTCAATGGGCTAGTGGTTAGCCGTCAGATGGGCCTCAGCCAAGTCAGCGGAGGCTGGAGCCCCAACGCCGTTGTGCAGCGGGAGCAGTGGAAGAACGGCAGCGTGGAGGGGATCGCCCTCTCCAGCTACGGCGGCAACAGCGAAACCGCGAGCTACAGCGGCCAGCTGACCCTGAATCCCAGGAGCTGCTGGGGAACGATCCAGGAAACCGATCAGACCGGACGGAGTTACAACTACAGCGCGCTGATCGTCAATGGCCGCCGCAGCAACGGTGCCCGCGGCTACCTCTATTTGCAACGGGATCCCGGAGACCTGACGGTGGGCTGGCTGGTGCGCGACTAGGCCGCCAGCACCTTGGCAATCACAGCAGCCTGATCAAAGCCCAACTCCCGCATGCGCCCGAGTGCGGCCTCTGCGCGGAAGGCCGGAAGGGCGGCCAGCAGGGGTCCACAGGTTTGTGGATCGATCCACAACTGCTGATCAACAGCGGTAGCCGGAGCGCTCAAGTGCACGCAGCCGCCGCGATCCAACTGGGCCAGAGCCCGGGCATTGGAGGGGGCCAGGGTGCTGGCCTGCCCCTGCTCCAATAGGGCTCGCGCACCGGGGAGGGCAGCAATGGCGCCGGGATTCAACTCCACCACTTGGCCGGCTCCAAGCATTTCAATGAGGTGGCCAAGCAACCCAAAGCCCGTGACATCGGTGCAGGCGCTGCAGCCGTAAGCCCGCAACAGCTCCACCAGGGGTGCTTGGTTCTGCTGCATCGTCTCCAAAGCGGCGTCAATCCACTGGGGCTTGGCGACCCCAGCCATCGCCGCAGCAAACAGCACCCCCGTACCAATCGGCCGCGTCAAGATCAAAACCTGATCGCCCTGCAGGGGCCCTTTGGGCCAGTGCTGATCTGGGGCCACTAATCCATTAACGCTCAGGCTCAAGCCCAAACCAGCGCCATCGCGTCCCTCAAGGGTGTGACCACCGAGCAAGGGCACCCCCAGGGGGTCCAGAACGGAGCGCACACCGGCCAAGGTCTGGAACAACAGTTCCTGCTGCACCGAGGCGGCGGACTCAGGCAAGGTGACCAGGGCTTGAACGCTCTGCAGCTGAGCGCCGCAAGCCCAAAGATCGCTGCTGGCATGCAGGGTGGTCAGCCGGGCATTCAGCCACGGGTCATCCACCAGGGCAGGGAAGCCATCGAGGCTCTGCAACAGCAGATCTCCGCTTCGAGTGGGCGCCAGGACCGCGGCATCCTCCGGCGGTGGGCAATTCCCCTCAGGCTGTAGGCGGGCAAGGGCCCCCTGCAGCGGATCGGCGGCCACCTTGGCGGCACAGCCCCGGCAGGCCATCTCCTCCCCATCACCCATGGCAGCGCCCCGCGCAAACCCCTCCATGAAGCGTCGGTCGATCCGCTGCTTCCAGCGCCAAAGCCAGCGGGAGGGCCCCAGTGACCAGGGCCCATAGAACGCCACCGCCCGGGTGCCTCCATCCCCCAGCAACTGCAGCGCGCGAGCCTGGGGGTGCCAAGGCCTGAGCCCTCGCCCGGGCTGCTCCAGGCTGCGTTTGAGATTGACCGCCAGCAGCGGCGCTGCGCGCACGGCCCAGACCCCCGAGGCAGGCCGAGGATCGCGACGGAGCAGACCGCAATCCCCGGAGGCGAACACGCGGGGATGGCCCTCCACCGCCAGGCTTGGCTCAGTCCAGATCCTGCCCGTCACGGGGTCGCAGGGCAGACCACTGGCCACCAACCAGGGCGGTGCCTGAGAGCCGGTGCAGGCCAAATCAGCAGGCATCTCGGGGCCCACACCGCGGCTCAGAGGAACCCCCGCCTCGGCCAGCAGGAGCTCCCCAGCGCGGTTGGCCGCCGGTGATCCCAGGTGCAACTGCTCACCCCGCAAGAGCAGCTTGGGCTGGTGGCCCCGGGCCCGGAGCGCCAAGGCCAACTCCACCGCCGCGGCCCCGCCCCCACGAATCAGCAGCGAAGCCGGGGCCTGCTCGAGCCAACGCAGAAACGGCTCCAACGGCTTGACGCCGAGCTGGCCCTCGGCATCCCTGGTCTGACAACCCACATCGAGGCTGAGGCGATCGAACGCAAGCGGCGGCCTGCCCTTGAGCAACAGCTGCGAACGCGGCAGATCAATGCCCGTGATTTCAGCCCGCACGAAGGACACAGCTGCTCGATTGCAGAGATCGCGAAGATCAATGGCGCACTCGCCTGGACCGTAGAGGCCCGCCACCAGGCCTGGCACCATCCCGGAATAGAGGGCGGTGCTGCCGCGATTGACCAGCACCACCGCTGTGTCCTTGGGCTTGAGCTGAGGGCGCATCAACCAGCGCCGCAGCAGCAGGACATGGCTGTGGCCACCCCCGGCTAACAGCAGCAGCTGACGTGGATGGCTCAAGGCCGGTTCTGGGCCGCCGCACCCAGATCTAGACCCTTGGTTTCAATGCGATAGATCCAGGTCACAGCAGCCCCCACCAGGGACGAGAGCACCAGCAGCGGCAGCAGCCGTTGGGTGCCCCATTGCGCCAACAAGACCGGGAAAAGAAAGGCCGTGAGAACCGCGCCCACCTTGCCGGCGGCGGCCGCCACACCAGCCCCTAATCCCCGTAGATGCGTGGGGAAGAGCTCCCCCGCCAACAGATAGGTCTGGGCATTGGGCCCGACGTTGGTCATGAATTGGAACAGGACAAAGCCGCAGAGGATCAGGGGAAGGCTCTGCCCCCAGGGCCCATCACCGGAGCCCAGAGCCGCTAAAGCCAGCCCCAAGGCGCAGCCGATAAAACCGATCACCTGCTGGGGGATTCGTCCCCAGCGATCCGCCAGGGCAATGGCCACAGCGATGCCCGCCACAAAGGCCAGATCCACCAGCGCCGCCCCTTTGGCGCCCAGCAGGTCGTCGTGAATCACGGCACTGACCGTATGCCCGCCCATCGCCGTGCCGAAGAAGGCACCGATGATCACAGGGGTAAAAATCCCGATGCCATAGGTGGAGATGTCCTGAAGGAACCAGGGCACCGAAGAGAGCACCGTGGCCCGGAGCAGTCGCCCTTGGAACAGCTCCCTCCAGGAGCCGTTGCCCGGGGAGGAGACCTCAGCGGGCCTGAGCTCCACATCGGAGCGGTTCAACAGCAATCCCAGTTGCTGCTCGGCGCCCTGTAGATCACCGCGGGAGGCCAACCAATGGCTGCTCTCCGGTAGGAGCAAGCGGCCCCAAGCCACCAGGGCTACCGGAATCACGGGATAGAGGTAAAAACTGCGCCAGGCCTGCAGTTCGGGGCGCAGCAGCAACACCCCAATCCCCAGGGCTGTGGCCGCCAGGGCCCCCAGGGCCTGAAAGCTGAAGGCCCCCAAAACCAAACGACCACGAATGGCGGAGGGGATCGATTCGGAGATCACCAGATGGGCCGTGGGATAGTCCGCCCCCAGGGCAACACCCACCAGCAACAGACAGCTAAGGAGTAGGCCAAAGCTGGGACTGAAGGCCGCGCCGACCAACCCGAGCAGCAGCAGCAGCATCTCGGTAATGAAGACCGGTTTGCGCCCCCAGCGATCCGCCAGGCCGCCCAGCACCAAGGCACCGATCAAGATCCCCAACAGAGGAGCCGCCGTCAGCAGACCGCCCTCGGCGGCGCTCAGGGCAAATTCCTCATGGACCAGCGGCAGGGCGATGCCGCCGATGAAGACGACGAACCCCTCGAAAAACTTGCCCGCCGAGGCCAAGACCCAGACCAGCCACTGCATCGAGGAGAGGGGGGGCCCCGCCAGGCCTTCGCCACTGGACCAGCGGGGAACTTCGTCGATATAGGCCTGAACCTGGCGCCGTTCCATCTAGGCAATCTGGCTCAGGAATTGCCGCGTGCGCTGGTGTTGCGGTGCGCTGAAGAACTGCTCGGGCGGAGCAATCTCAACCACTTCCCCCTCGGCCATCAACACCACCCGGCTGGCCACCTGACGGGCGAAACGCACCTCATGGGTGACCACCACCATGGTCATCCCATCGCGGGCCAGCTCCTGCATCACCTCCAGCACCTCCTGCACCATCTCGGGATCGAGGGCGCTGGTGGGTTCATCGAAGAGCATCACCCGCGGCTCCATACACAACGATCGGGCGATCGCGACCCGCTGCTGCTGACCGCCAGAGAGCTGCCCGGGATACTTGTCGGCCTGCTCACGGATATTCACGCGCTCCAGCAGGTCCAAGGCCTCCTGCTCCACTTCGGCCTTGTCCCGCTTGCGCACCAGCACCGGTGCGAGGCAGAGGTTCTCGAGAACCGTCAGATGGGGGAACAGATTGAACTGTTGAAAGACCATCCCCACCTCACGGCGGATCGCATCGATGTTGCGGACGTCATCGGAGAGCGCCATCCCATCGACGACGATCGATCCCGCCTGGAAATCCTCGAGGGCGTTGAAGGTGCGAATGAACGTGCTCTTACCGGAGCCGGAGGGCCCCATGATCACCACCACCTCACCGCGATAGACGCTCAGGTCCACACCGCGAAGGGCGTGGTAGCCGTTGGGGTACCACTTCTCGACCCCGCGGGCCTCGATGATCAGGTCGCGATCCGTCATGGGGAGACTCAGGCGGGTTGAGGGTTGGGATTCAGGCGGGTTTCCAGGGCGCGGCTCCCCAAACCCAAGGCCGCGCAGCAGCACCAAAACAGCACCGCCAGCACGAGATAGACCTCGGCGTCCTTCCCGAGGAAAGCAGGGTTGGCCATCACCGCCCGGGCCGTGCCCAGCAGCTCAAACAAACCGATCAGCGAGAGCAAGGTGGTGTCCTGCAGCAGGTTGATGAACTGCCCGACCATGGCCGGCAAGGCCACCCGCAGGGCCTGGGGCAAGACCACCTTGAGCATGGCCTGATGAACCGGCAAGCCCAGGGCGCGGGCTGCCTCCATCTGTCCCGGGGGCAAGGCCACCAACCCCGACCGCACGGCTTCGGCGACATAGGCCGCCGCAAAGAAGGTCAGCACCCAAGCCGCGCGCCAGACCCGATCCGGAGTGAAGCCACCTGGCAGCAAGAGCCCCAGGATGTTCTGGCCGAGAAACAGCAGGGTGATCAGCGGCGCCCCGCGGATGAACTCGATGTAGATCACCGAGAGCCAACGCAGCAGCGGCAAGCGGCTGCGCCGGCCGAGGGCGAGCAGCACCCCCAAAGGGAAGCAAAGCAGGATCGCGAAGCTGGCCTCGATCAAGGTCAACAGCAGCCCACCCCAACGGGAAGGGGAAACCGCGGGCAGACCGAAGCCCCCCGCGATCAAGGTCATGCCCACCACGTAGAGGAACGGCCAGATCAAGGGCCAGCCCCGACGCAGCAAAGCAGGTAGGGCTGCCCCAAAGCGCCCGGCCAACCAACGGCAAGAGAGCAACAGAGTCGTGACCAGCCACCAGCGCAGGGCGATGGCGGAGCTCAGCTGAAGAAACAGCGGCAAGAGCCCCGCCAGACCCGCCAGCAGCGCAACGGCCAAACGATCATTGCCCGGCCAGAGCACGGCCCGACGATCGGGGCGAGGCAAAGCACGCAGCAGTCCCCAACTCAAGCCCGTGGCACCCGCCAGGAGGGTCGTGAGCAACCACAGGCGCCACTGCTGATCAAGCGGATAGCGGCCAATGGCGAACAGGGTGCTGTTGACCTGAATCACCGCCCACTGGGCTTTGAAGACCAGCCACTGGATCAAGGCATGGCCACCGGCCAACAGGGCGGCCAGCAGCAGGGCCGTGATCAGGCCATCGAGGGGAGACGCGAAGAAGGCGGCCCGCAGGCGCTGCAGTTGGGAGGAGCGCTCCATCAGCGACTCCTCATCTGGACAGCCCGGTTCAGCCCGTTCATCAGAGCGGAGATCACCAGATCAATCGCCAAGTAGGCCCCCAGCAGGATCACCATGACCTCCACAGCTCGCCCGGTCTGGTTCAAGGTCGTCTCCGCCACGGAATAGAGATCGGCGTAGCCGCAGGCGATGGCCAGCGAAGAGCTCTTAGCCAGGGAGATGTACTGATTATTCAGACCTGGAACGATCACCGGCAGGGCCTGGGGCAGGACCACCCGGCGCAGGGTTTGCAGAGGGCTGAAGCCCAGCGATCGGGCGGCCTCCCACTGCCCCTTGGGCACCGAGGCAATCCCTCCCCGAACCACCTCCGAGATAAAGGCAGAGATGTAGACGATCAAGCCAGTCAGGAGGGCGGCGAACTCAACGCTCAGACGAATCGGTGCCTGCCAAACCCCATTCACCAACTCAGGCATCCCCAGGTAGAGGCCCGACTGCGCCAACACCAGCCCCGGCCACTGAATCGCCTGGGCCCCACCCGGCAGGGAGAGAAAGACCACGAAATACCAGAACACCAACTGCAGCAGCAGGGGAATGTTGCGGATCAGCTCGACGTAGACCCGCGCCAGGCCCCTCAGCAAGGCGTTGCCACTAAAGGAGGCCACCCCAACGGCAGTACCGACGATCGAAGCGCCGATCAAACCAAGAACGACAACACGCAAGGTGTTGACCAGTCCCGCCAGCAGCGCCCACCAGTAGGGCTGCTCTGCACTGAAGGGCAACCAACTGCCGGAGATGTCAAAACCGGCGGGGTTGCCGATCCAGCGCCAGGTCAGCAGCAAACCGGCCGAGGCCAGGTTCTGCACCAAGTTCCCCAGCAGGAAAGCCACCAGGACCAGCACCAGCAGACCGACCACGGCCTGAACCAACCAGGGGATCAGGCGGCGGTTGCGCCACCAAGGCGTGACCGACTCAGCCATCAGCGGAAGGGCGGCGAATAGATCAAGCCGCCATCGGTCCACTGGCGATTGGTGCCCCGCTCCAGATCGATGCTGGTGTTCACGCCCAAGTTGCGATCAAAGATCTCGCCGTAATTGCCCACGGCCTTGATCACCTGAACGACGAAATCAGCCGGCAAGCCAAGCTGCTGGCCCAACTGGCCATCCACCCCGAGAAAACGCCGCAGATCGGCCTGGTTGCTGTCGGCCTGGGCCTCAGCGAGCTTGGTCTCGACGTTGGCCTGGGTGATGCCGGATTCTTCCGCCTGCATCAGGGCAAAGGCGATCCAACGCACCGCATCGGCCCAGGCCGGATCACCGTTCACCGTGGCCATGGCCAAGGGTTCTTTGCTCAGGTCGCCGGCAAGCAGGACGTGGGCCTTGGGGTCGGGAAAGCTGCTGCGTTTGGCGGCCAGCAGAGCTCGATCACTGGTGACCGCCACACATCGGCCCTGGAGATAGGCCCCGTAGGTCTGGCCGTCGTTTTGAAACTTCAGCGGCATGTAGGCGGCGTTGAGCTCCCGCATCCGATCCGCCAGGTTTAATTCCGTGGTGGTCCCGGTGGTCACGCAGATCGGCTTGCCGGCCAGCTGCTTCAAGGAGGTGATGCCGCTTCCCGCGTTCACCATCACGGCCTGACCGCCATAGAAATGGACCGGCGCAAAACTCAGGGCGTTGCCCCCTGCCGCATCGCGGCTGAGGGTCATGGTGGTGCTGCGGGAGAGCAGATCCACTTCGCCGCTATTGACCGCCGCAAAGCGCTCACTGGCGCTGAGATCGCGGAATTCCACCTTGGCGGGATCGCCGAGCACTCCAGCGGCGACCGCCCGGCAGAGGTCCACCTCAAAGCCCTGGTAGCGGCCATCAGGGGCGACAAAGCTGAAGCCCGGCAACTTGCCGTCGACGCCGCAGACCAATTCACCGCGGGCCTTCAGCGCAGCGAGCTTTTGGCTTTGCACCCCCGAACCTTCAACGGCACAACCCGTGAGGGCCAGGCCAGCGAGCAGGGGCAGCGATCGGATGACCTTGCCGCTGAGCGAAGGGGAAAAGGGCATCAACCAGGGCTCATTTCGCGAATTGTGCCACCGGTCCTCCAATGAGGCCTGAGCCTGCCACTGGTTTTTTCATTCGGCTGCTCTGAACGCGAACGAGTGCCCCACAACGTCGCCGAAACAGCGGCCTAGGGTCACCCCATCTATCGCTGCACCCAACGCTTCGATGAGTTCGATCAAGCGCCTGAGCTGGGCCATTGAGAACGTCTTTGAACGCTGGCTCTGGAAATTCCGATTAATCGCGATCGTGCCCGTGGTGATGAGCCTGCTGGGCAGCGGCGCCACCTTCATCAGCGGCACTTCAGAGATCTGGCACTCCATGGGCCTACTGCTTGATGCCTCCCCGGACGACAGCCGCACGGTGGCTCTGCTGCTTGGGGAGCTGGTGGGCGGCGTCGATCTGTATCTGATCGGGATCGCCCTGATGATCTTTGGCTATGGCGTCTACGAGCTGCTGATCTCTGACATCGAGGCGGCCCGCAGCCCTGGCGCCGGCGGCAACGGACTGCTGGACATCCGCAGCCTGGATGTTCTGAAGGAAAAGTTGGTGAAGGTGATCCTGGTGGCCTTGATCGTGGCCGCCTTTAAGTCGATGTTGATCTTCCCGATCGACAACACCACCAATCTGTTGGTCTTCTCCGGCTCGGTGCTACTGCTGGCCCTCTCGGCCTACCTGGTCTCCGGTGGTCCAAACCGATCCACCTGGAACCAGCCCAGGGAGACCCCCTTTGAGTAGAGCACTGTTGTGTAAAACGAAGGGATGACCAGCACCCTCTCGATCCGCACGCCAGACGACTGGCATCTCCACCTGCGCGATGGGGAGATGCTGCAGGCGGTAGTCGGCCACACGGCGCGGCAATTCGCCCGGGCCATCGTGATGCCCAACCTCAAGCCACCCATCACCACGGTGGAGCAGGCCAAGGCCTACCGCGATCGGATCACGGCCGCCCTGAGGGCCAGCCAAGGGGCTGACGCCGCAGCAGGTTTCACGCCGCTGATGACCGCCTACCTGACGGAAACCATCAACCCCGCCGAGCTCGAGCTGGGCTACGGCGAAGGGGTCTTCAGCGCCGCCAAGCTCTATCCCGCCGGCGCGACCACCAACTCCGATGCCGGGGTGCGCGATCTCGCCAACATCCAATCCGTGCTGGAGACGATGGAGCGGATTGGCATGCCGTTGCTGATCCACGGCGAGGTCACCGATCCAGCCGTTGACATCTTTGATCGCGAGGCGGTCTTCATCGAGCAGCAGCTCATCCCCCTGCTCCAGCGCCATCCGGGCTTGAAGGTGGTGCTCGAGCACATCACCACCGCCGACGCGGCGGACTTCGTGGCCACCGGACCCGACAACCTGGCGGCGACGATCACGCCGCACCACCTGCACATCAACCGCAACGCCCTCTTCCAAGGGGGCCTGCGGCCGGACTTCTACTGCCTGCCGATCGCCAAACGGGAACGGCATCGCCTCGCCCTGCGGGCGGCGGCCACCGGCGGCAGCAGCAAGTTCTTCCTGGGCACCGATTCAGCGCCCCACCCGAGGGGATCGAAGGAATCGGCCTGCGGCTGCGCCGGGATCTACAACGCACCGTTTGCCATCGAGAGCTACGCCCAAGTCTTCGAAGAAGAGGGGGTGCTCGATCGCCTCGAGGCCTTCGCCAGCGTGCATGGCCCGACTTTCTACGGGCTCCCGCTCAACACGGGCACGATTGCACTGGAACGCAGCGGCAGCAACGACTCGATTCCAGGCCTGATGGAGCTCGAGAACGGCAGCACGACTCCCACAACCCTGGTGCCATTTCACGCCGGTGAAGCACTGAATTGGCGCCTCAATCAGGCCCAATGGCACACAAAAGCGGCGTAAAGAGCTCGCAATCTTTCAAAGACAGCCAAGACAAACCTGCCTACTTTCGACGCGGCTGCGTGAATCACGCGCTTCTCCCACAGTCCGCCCGAACCACCTGTCTCTTGTAAAGGCGCCCGCCCTGGGCATCGAGAGGTTTGCAAACGGCCAGAACAAAGAACACTGGAAGCAGGCATCCGATAGCGATAACAGCACCATCATTCGCGCCGTTTACCAGCAGGTTCTGGGCGGACAGCATGTGATGAAGAGCGATCGACTCGAAGGCAGCGAGTCGCTCTTCCGGAACGGCTACCTGAACGTGCGGGAATTCGTGCGCCTCGTGGCCAAGAGCGCCCAGTACCGCGCCCGGTTCTTCGAGAACTGCAACCCCTATCGCTTCATCGAGCTCAACCACAAGCACCTGTTGGGCCGCGCTCCTCACAACAAAGAGGAGATGCTCCACCACTTCACGATCCTGCAGGAGCAGGGCTACGACGCGGAGATCGACTCCTACATCGATAGCGCCGAATACAACCGCAATTTCGGCAACCACCGCGTTCCCCAAATGCATGGCTGGGGCTATTCGATTGGCCATGAAGGCCGGCAGTTCTCCCATCTGATGCAACTGGCCCGCGGCGCCGCCGCCTCGGTGAAGGGCGACCGCAACGGCACCCAGTTCAAGCTGGGCCAAGCCCTGCACCAGAACCGTCCGATCCCCGTCAGCGGTGCCCTCCACTCCGAACCGGACCCCCAGCGCGGCTCAGTACGCCCACATCTCCACCGACGGTCCCTTCAGCGCAGCCGTCTCGTCCGGCAGTGATCTGCCGAGCGGCGACCTGCCCAGCACCCGCCGCATCGATGGCACCCCCGCCTACGGCTTCCGCAGCAATGAGCTGCTGGTCTCCGCTCCGAATGCCGGTGCAGCGGACAGCAGCCGCGTGGTCACGATCACCGCGACCGGCATCGCCAACAACCGCTGCATCCGCCACGGCGCCTACACCACCCGGGTGCCCTACGGCCGGATGAACGAGGCGCTGCAGCGCATCCTGCGCCAGGGCGGCCGCGTCGTCAGCGTCGTCGTCAGTGGTGATGGAAACACCGCAGCACCGGCGCCCGCCGCCGAAGCACCCGCCAAAGAGGAGAAGCCCAAAGCCAAGGGCCGCGGCCGCTCCAAGGGCTGAGCTGTCCAGCTCAGTGAATGCCAGCTACCCGGCCCAGCGGCCGGGGGTTTTTCATGGCGATTGCCGCCAAGATGGGGCCACCTTTTCGGACGCCACGGTGATCGCGCGCGGCCTCGCCACTGGATCCCTGGGCTGCCTGCTGGGACTGCTGCTTGGGGCGGGCGCGTGGGCAGGCGAAGTCGACACGCCCACCGCGGAAGCCTCGGCTGATCAGCCCTTCAGCCTGCAGCAGGCACTGAAGCTGCCGGATTGGCTGCGCGTCTCGATCAGTTACACCGCCGAGCCCATGGCCAACCCGATCGGCGGCGCGGCGCAGACATCGGCCTGGATCCAAGACACCGACCTCGATCTCCAGGTCGGAGCTGGCCTGGGCAAGGCCTCCACGGACTGGGTCGAGCTGGACCACTGGAGCCTGAATCTCAACGTCAACCACGTCGCCGGCGACGTCAGCTATGCCGGCCGGATTGGCGCCTTCCTCGCCCCACAAACCCTGGCCTACCCCGCCGGGTTCTACCCCACGGAACTCTCGCTGGAGCGTGACGCCGGAACCAGTTGGATCGGGCTACGCGCTGGTGTCATCCCGATCAATAGCGATTTCGACGGGACCTTAATGACGGCCCCGATCCTCGATAGCTATGTGCACTCGGCGCTGAACAACACCTACAACATCTATGCGGGGAACATTCCGGTTACGCCCTTCTCTGCCCTCGCGGCACGGCTGGATCTGCATCCCCACGAGAGCCTCGCCGTCTACTACGGCTGGTTTGACCTGAAAACAGCGATCCCCGTGATCACCTCCCTGGGGGCGCCGGTGAACCTCACACCCACCAAGGTCGGCGATGCCCACATCCTGCAGCTGAACTACACGCCAAAGGGTGCCGTTGCCGCCACCCCCACCTTGCCCGCTGAGCTGTTGTCGGTGGGGGGCTTCACCACGGACTTCCAGGGCGAAGGCGTCTATGGAAGCGCGACCTGGAAGAGCGGATTACGCCTGGGACTCGATGATCGGGTCTGGATTGGCGCGGCCTACTCGCCGAACTTCAGCCTGAACCAGGCCCCCAGCTTCATCGGCGGTGGCGTGGTGGTCCAAGGCGTCGTCCCCAACCGCCCCCAGGACCTGCTGATCCTGGGGGGCAGCCACGCCGGCCTGAGCTCCAGTGCACCACCGGCCTATCCCAACCGGCCCTATGAGGGCGTCCTGGAATTGGGCTACCGGCTGCAGCTCAATCCCAACCTGAATCTGCAACCCACCCTGCAGTGGATCTTCGATCCAAGCGGGCGCGAACAACCCACCCCAGGGATCCTGACCACCAGCGTCCAGATCAGTCTGAGCTTGTGAGACGACCTGAGGCCATCGCCTGGAGCAGGGCGCGGTGGTCCTCTTCCACCTGATCGCTGTAGGCCATAGCAAAGCTGGCCATGGCCCAATCAAATGTTTTGCCCTCGCCCAGGGCACCAAGAAGGAAATCGATCGAACCTATTCAGATCGATTGCACATTGAAGCTCGATATTTGCGGGAATATACACCTCAAGAACCTTTGAGCATTACCTGAACCAACTAGTTATCACCAGCACAGATGCCACCACTCCGATCAAAGCAATCATTAGGCTTACAGTGGAAGCAGATCTGGCGGAGCCTTCATACACAAAGCCTGGATCACGCAATCGATCCAGCTCTTTACTGTGACTGCAAACAGCTGATATCAAATAGAATACTCCCGTCACAAGGACTACAAGAGCAAGGATATCTACATCTATTTTTGACAGAGGTACCCTATGCGTAGCGCACAAAGCTTCTATAACTTTATGCAAACCGAACCCAAAACCTATGAGAGCTAAAGGTGTCCTAGCCCAAGCCATCAGGGTCCTCTCCGGGGCTTTTCGAGTTCTATGAGGAGCAACTCGTTATCAAGGTTCTTTTGTCAAACACGTGACTACGAAGGCGTGGGCTTCGCTGCTTAAGCATGGGCGGCGCTCAAGGTAGCACCAGAATAAAACTTAAGAAGACAAGAGAAGGTCGAGCTTTTTCTCAATGGCGGCGAGTCGTTCGCCTGTGCGATGTTTCATGTCTCTCGCTTCCTGGATAAACTTATGATTATCACTAGCAAGCTCGTGAACCGTAATGATATTCTTATGATCCTCTTCGGCCCTGAGGTCAGTTTGCTTTGCCTGTATATTTTGCCCAACGATAATGATGGGCAACAGGACTAACTGCAAAAAGGTTTGCGCCGTCCACGCGACAATTGTTATTAGATTACCTGAGCTCAAAGCATCAGGGAGTGAGACAAGTGCAAGAGCTGCGAATATATAAGCACACCACATCGTTCCAACGCTGTTAGTAATGCTTGTTGCAACTTTGTTATTCAGCCTGCCGAGCAGACTTTTACCATGAAAGGCTTTTCTTGCCTGAAAAACATTGGCTATTTTTGCCTTCAAAGGCACAGAAGACGCCTTGTCTTGATTAGAGTTTAACGAAGCCATTGGGATTGAGATTGCGTTAACGAGAAGACCGAAGGAAACCAAGGGAGTCGAATTGGGCGACTAAAGCACGGATTAAATCACCCTTGAATAACCCTTAAATGGACTCTTTTATCCTGCCAAGGACACTGAAAATAGCAACCTCTTTCTGAAATTCCGAAGCACAGTATTGGCAGCCGATAAATCCAGGTTTTCACTAGCCCTGGAGCGATAAACACGGAAACTCAAGCCTGCTCTATATATCGATAACGAAAAACATGCTCAACCTGGCTGAACGCCGTTCCATTAGCCACCAGCGTCCAGATCAGTCTGAGCTTGTGAGACGGCCCGAGGCCATCGCCTGGAGCAGGGCGCGGTGGTCCTCTTCCACCTGATCGCTGTAGGCCACAGCAAAGCTGGCCATGGCCCGATCAAACGCTTTGTCATCCCCCAGGGCGCCATGGAGCGCTTGGCGCTGTCCGCTTCTGGCGTGGGCCCGGGCCAGGACCGAGGCGCAAAGCTTGGCGTAGGCCTTCAAGGAAGCCGGCTTCATCGCGTCCAGGGGGACCGAGGCCTTCCAATCCCTGAACTGCCGCCAATACAACGGCAACCCCTTCGGCGTAGTGGTCCAGCCCAAGAAGGAATCGCACACGCACTGAATCAAGCGCTGACCTTCGACAACCCGTTGTCCCTCATGCCCAGCCTGCTCTCCGAGTTGCTGGCTGATGCAGGACGGCAGAGCCTGTTTGCTTTGCAGCAGCAGCCAATCCTCGGGGTGCGGCCCCTTCATCAAACCAATCGCACAGCGGGTCCCCACGGAACCGACACCGACGGCCTTCAGAGCGGTGTCGATCATGGCGAAGTCCTGCAGCTGATAACGCCGGTGGGACGGCAGGCTGTCGCGATAGCCCGCCAACAGGAAGGCCAGCGCCTCGGCATGGCTGGGGAGAGAGGCAGGATCGACAGGCTCCGGTGAGATCCACAACTGGGCAGGATCCAGCAGAGCGTGCCGCCAGATCAACGGCGGTTCATGGCGAATCTGGGCCGTCCCATCGGGCAGGAACTCACAGTGCTTCTGGATGGCATGACGGCCCGAACGCCGCAGAGCTTGGCCCATCGCAGCCTCCAGATGGGATCGAAAGGCCGTGGCCGGCAGGGCCTCAACAAACCGCTCAACGTGGAGCAGGCAATTCCAAAGCTTCAGGGTGGGAAGGCTGGCGTACTCCGCCATGGCCTTGCGATAGGCCCCCGCCACCTTGCGAGCCAAGCGGAATTGCTCCTCCCTATCCAGCTGCCATTGCCGTGCCACTAGGACGGCACTGACCAGGAGCCGTTTGACATCCCACTCAAACGGCCCAGGAGCCGTCTCATCAAAGTCGTTGATATCAAAAACAAGACTGCGCTCTGGCGAGGCATAAAAACCGAAGTTCAGCAGGTGGGCATCGCCGCAAAGCTGGACCTGATGGGTACTGCGGGGCAACGGAGCCAGATCCGCCGCCATCTGGGCTGCCGTACCCCTGAACCAAGCGAAGGGACTTTCGGCCATGCGGCGATGGCGCTCAGGGATCAGCCAAGGCAAGCGCGTGTGGTTCTGCTCTTCAATCCGAGCAATCGGATCCATCCGATCGATCACCGGTTGCCAAAGCGCCAGGTCCTCCCATCCAGCCAAGTTGGAATCGCTCGAACTCACCGGGCCAGGGCAGTGCACCTATTTACGACTTAGCTGGCCAACGGGCAAAACGGAAGAACCTGGCAAAGATGGAGATGCGCGCCTCGCCCTATGGCCCTCTCCTTTCGGGAACTCCAAGCGCAACTGCAGCCTGGCTGGGGCTGTGAACACAGCGGTCAGAGCGGCCAGTTTGACGTTCTGGTCGTGCCCTCACTCAGCATGGACCAGGCCCTGATGGCCTTGGTGACCGGAGCGCACCACTACGAAGAGCGCCAGTTGTTTTCCCTGATTCGGCTCCGGGATCCCGGCGTCAGGGCCATCTACGTCACGAGCAAGTTGCTGCCAGAGCTGGTGGTCGATGCGGTCTTGGAGCTCTTACCCGGTGTGCCCACCTCCCATGCCCGCCGGCGTCTGCAGCTCTTTGATGCCGACGACGCCTCGAACCGTCCGCTGACTGAAAAACTGCTGGAGCGCCCAGCCCTGCTCGCACGGATCAAGGAGCAATTACGACCCGGCCGCAGCTTCATCAGTTGCTTCGTGGTGACCGAGTTGGAAAAACAGCTCTCCGAGGCACTGCAGATTCCGCTCCTGGGCACAGACCCAGCCCTGGGCCATTGGGGCAGCAAAGCCGGCAGTCGAGAGCTCTTTGCCCGCTGCACAGTTCCCCATCCACCGGGGAGTGATCTGGTCCACAACCTCGAGGACCTGGCCGAAGTCACTGCAGAGCTCTGGGAGGCCCACCCAGAACTCAAGCGCTGCGTGGTCAAGCTCAACGAAGGGATCAGTGGAGAAGGCAATGCATCCCTAGATCTTGAGCTGTTGCAACTGCAGGAGCTCTCTGCCGCAGGCCGTCGCCAGCGGCTGCGGCAAGAACTCGATCATTTACCGATGCCCGCCAAGGGCTGGCTGAGCCTGCTGGCTGAGCAGGGTGCCCTGGTGGAAGCCTGGCTTGAAGGAGGCGACCAGCTCAGCTCCCCCAGCGTGCAAGGGACCATTCATCCGGGGGGCTCCGTTGAGGTCCTCTCCACCCATGAGCAGATCCTGGGGGGGACCAATGGACAGACCTATCAAGGCTGCCGGTTCCCCGCGGACAAGGCCTATCGCCTCGCACTGATGCGCCATGGCCATGCCGTTGGGGAAGCCCTGGCCGCTGAAGGAGCGCTCGAGCGCTATGCAGTCGATTTCATCGCCCGCCTGATCGATGGGCAGTGGGACCTGCAAGCGATCGAGGTCAACTTGAGGCAAGGAGGAACCACCCACCCCTATATGGCCCTTCGGGCCATTACCACCGGCACGCTCGATGGGGAATCGGGTGAATTTCTCTCCCCCACCGGACAGGCCTTGCACTACATGGCCACCGACAACCTCACCCACCCCAACCTGCGAGGACTCCTGCCAGCGGACTTGATTGACATCGTTGCCGAAGCGGATCTGCACTACGACCCCGCCCGCCTGCGGGGCAGCGTCTTTCATCTACTGGGCTGCCTTTCGGAGTACGGCAAGTTGGGGATGACCTGCGTGGGCCGCAGCGCCGCAGAAGCCAAGCAGGTCTACACGGCCACCACCGGTCAGCTCATCCAGCAGGCCACCAACGTCAAGAGCGGGCCCTAATCCTGGCCGCGGCCGGGATAGACCAGCACCGGGAGGTCAGCGTGGGTGAGGACCCGTTGGGTTTCACTACCGAGCACAAGACCAGCCAAGCCGCGCCGGCCATGGGAGGCCATGAAGATCAGATCGCAATTGTTCTCGCTGGCTGCCTCAAGGATCGCCTCGTAGATGACGGCATTGACCGAGGTCTCCCCATTCGCGAGCACACCTTTGCTGCTGGCCTTGGCCTTGGCCTGCTCCAAGACCGATTCGGCGTAGTCCGCATTGGCCTTGTTGAACTGCTCGCTCAACAGAGGATCGAGGACTAAGCCCTCGCCATAGAGGGCCACGTCAGGGCGGCCATAAAAACTGGGTTGAACATGGAAAAAGGTGACCATGGCACCGATTTCACTGGCCATCTGGACCGCCTGATCCACTGCCAACTGGGAGAGTTCTGAACCGTCAGTTGGCACCAGGAGATGACGAAACATCAGCCGCAGTCCTTCGCTCTACCCGCAAGCTAGTCAGGACGGACCAATCCAACCGGCGAGCTGGGACGCGCCCTGGGAGCGAGCCAGGGCGCGAGCGGCGGGCAGGGCCGGCTCCAACTTCGACGAGCTGAAGGGGGGGAGTTGGCGACTGCGCAACCATGCACCCCAGCGGAACTCATGGAAGGGAATCAAGGGCGCCGAGGCGATGACCTTCTCGCGCTTCAACTTCCAAACCAAGCTGCGGTAGGGATCGTCCTGAGTCCCCAGCAGCGTGGGGGGCAAGCTCGAGGGGTCCAGTGGCCCCAGGCCGCGGCCGTCATAGAGGTAGAGCCAACCTCGGCGGTGCAATTCGCCCAACACCACGGTGGGGTCATCGCTCTGCACCTCCAGCGCCACATATCCAAAGGCCGTGGCACTGGGATCGAGCTCCAGCAGAGCCCGCAGGCGATGGTGGCGATCCAGCATCCAGAGCTCTCCGGAGGCACTGCGCACCAGCGGCGTGGGCTTGCGCTTTAAGTACTGACGCTGCTCTTTGGGGTCATCCTCAGCAAAATCCCTTTGGCGGCTGACGATCTCCGCCATGCCCACGCAGAGCTGAGTCGGATGCAAATCCTGAATTGGGACCTCCAACAGCGCTTTCTTGCCCCCCGTGGGGGGCGGCAGGGGATGAAACGGTGGCAGATGCAAAGGCATCGCTCGAACCTAAACCGGGTTTTTCAACTGCTGCTGTCTCTGTTCGCCGTTTTGTGTATTGGGGTGAACAGTGCCGAGGCCGTTGATTCCGCCAGTTGCCACACCCTCTCGGAGAGGCAAGTCGCAGGACTGTTCGACCGCTGGAATACGGCCTTGGCCACCGGGGATCCCACCCAAGTCAGCGCCCTTTATCGCCCCGATGCCCTGCTGCTACCCACCCTCTCGGATCAGGCGCGCACCAATACGGCCGGGATCGAGGACTATTTCAAGGGCTTTTTGAGCAAACACCCCACCGGTCGCATCGATCAACGGGTGATCCAAAGCGACTGCAACGTCGCCATCGATGCCGGCAACTACAGCTTTGAACTCGATGACCAAGGCTGGGTGCAGGCCCGTTACACCTTTGTCTACGTCTACAGGGATGGGACGTGGAGCATTGAGCACCACCACTCCTCGCTGCTGCCCTAGGCCGCCGGCTTGAGCATGTGCCTCAGCTCGCCTCTGGGCAGCTCCGATAACACCGAGGGGACCGGAGGGGAGGACGACTTCACCCGTGATCCCTCCTGGTGCTCGCGGATGGTGAGGCCGTAGATCTCGAGGAAGAAATCGCGATCAGCCACCGATCCCGTCAGGCCACATTGGCGATAGAGCTCACGCAGGGGCGTCCAGGGACGGTCCATGACGAGGCTGTAGAGCTGATGCAGGCGGAAACGCCTCAGGGCCTTGAGCGGTGGCTCACCACAATGGCTATTGAACAGGTTCTGCAGGGAGCGGACACTGACATGGACGTGCGCCGCGAGGTCAGGCATCCGCAGATCGCTTGCGAAATGCTCGGCGACATAAACGGCCAGCGTCCGCATCACCTCAGCATCTGCAGGGTTCACAACCCGTTGATGAGCTGGGAGACCCGGCAAAAGAAAAATCCTGGGTCCCAAAAATTACGGGAAGATCCTGAACCGAATGGAGTTATGTCATGGAATTCGGGGCACTATGCAGTATCTGCATAGTGCTCAACGCATCCGACCTGAGGCCGTCCGTTTTGCAGCGAAGGTCGTCGATGCCAATGGGGAGTGGGCAGCATTTCGCCAACGGCGCTGACGGCGCTGCTGCCACCAGGTCAGTAGAACCCGCAGAGCGATGAAGCCATAGAGGCCAAGCAACAGCAAGCTTGCGACCTCTTTGAAGCTCGCCATGGCCAGGGTCGTTGCGAAACACCTTCATGCAAGCCGTGACTCCAACCGCGTCAATCGGCATTTGTGCCAAGGATTAGCTCACCTTCACCCCTTTCCAGAAGGCCACACGCTCGGTGATTTCTGCGGCGGCGGGCTTGGGGGTCTCGTAGCTCCAGGCGCAGTTGGCATTGACCTCACCATTGACCACGACATCCCAGTAACGGGCGGTGCCTTTCCAACCGCAGCTGGTGGTGTGGCTGCTGTCTCGAAAGAACTCCTGCTTGAGGGCAGCGCGGGGGAAATAGGGATTGCCATCGACCATGACGATGTCGTCGCTCTCGGCAATCACGGTTCCGTTCCAGCTGGCTTGCATGCTTGAGGGGATGCCACTACAGCCATGATCTCGCCTGACCCGAGCAAGACGGGACCCCGCTGGTTCGTTAGCGGCGATCTGGATGGCTTTCTGGGCTTAAGCCTGGACAACCTGATCCAAATCCTGCTGATCCTGGGGCTCTGCCGAGGAGTCCTGGGCTACCCCGATGCCCTGGTCTTTGGAACGATTCTTCCCGCCACCGGCATCAGCCTGTTGATCGGCAATGGCGCCTATGCCCTGCAGGCCTACCGGCTGGCGCAACGGGAGAGGCGTAGCGACCGAACGGCCCTGCCCTACGGCATCAACACCGTCAGCCTGTTTGCCTACATCTTCCTGGTGATGCTGCCGGTGAAACTCACCGCCTTGAGCCAGGGCTTCGATGAGGCCACCGCAGTTCGGCTCTCCTGGCAAGCGGGCCTGATGGCCTGCCTGGGTTCAGGCTTGATCGAGGCCAGCGGAGCCTTCTGCGCCGATTGGCTGCGGCGTTGGCTGCCGCGGGCCGCCCTGCTCTCAACCTTGGCTGGAATTGCCCTGGGCTACATCGCGTTGGGCTTCCTGCTGCGCACCTATGCCCACCCCCTGGTGGGTCTGGCGGTCTTGGCAGTGATCCTGGCCACCTACTACGGGAAAGTCCGCTTTCCGATCCCCGGCGGCTTGCTGGCGGTCCTGGTCGGCTGTGTCCTGGCCTGGAGCAGCGGACTGATCGAGGCCAACCCCGAGCGCTGGGCCCAGGAGGCAGCCCAGATCGGCTGGCGCATGCCCCAGCTGGAACTGGGCAGTCTCTGGGCAGCGCGAGGGCAACTGCTGCCCTGGCTCGGGGTGATCGTGCCGATGGGCTTGTTCAACGTGCTGGGCTCGCTGCAGAACATTGAGAGCGCCGAGGCAGCCGGTGATCGCTATCCAGTGCGCAGTTCCCTCTTGATCAATGGCCTGGGCACCGTGGTCGCGGCGGGGTTGGGGTCCTGCTTCCCCACCACGATCTACATCGGACATCCCGGCTGGAAAGGGATGGGGGCCCGCATTGGCTACTCCTGGTTGAACGGCCTGTTGATGGGGGCGGCCTGCCTACTGGGCCTCTTTGGCGTCGTGGGCCAGATCGTGCCGATCGAAGCCGGGATGGCCATCGTCCTCTACATCGGCCTGGTCATCACCGCCCAGGCCTTTGAAGCCACCCCCCGCTCCCATGCCGCCGCGGTCGCCCTGGGGCTGATGCCGGGCCTCGCTGGATGGGGTGCCTTACTGATCAAGGCGGGCTTGCGGGCCGGTGGTGCCGGAGGTCCAGAGACCCCCTTTGGTCCCGGGCTGCTGGAGGGGCTTCAGCAAGCAGATGTCTGGGCCGCCGGCGCTTTTGCCCTGGAGCAGGGGCAGATCATCACAGCCATGCTCCTGGCCGCGATGGTGGTCTACGCGATCGAGCAGCGCTTCAAGGCCGCCTGCCTGACGGCCTTGGTGGCCGCCGTTTGCTCCTGGTTTGGCGTGATCCACGCCTGGCAGTTCAGTGCCAGCGACACCACCCTGCAGCTCGGCTGGGGAACGGGGGCGGCCTGGGCCCAGGGCTATCTGGCGATGGCCGTGGTCTTCGCAGTGGCCAGCCTCAGGCGCCAGATCACCAGAAGCGACTCATGATCTCGAGCCGCGCCACCCCCAACGGAGCCGGCACCGGGTTGGGACCAGCGGGCAGGGCCTGCACTGCAAAGACATAGGTGTCGGCCCAGGTGGGATTCAGCGGCGGCCGCAGGGCCAGGGTGACCACTTGCCCCGGTTGGGGAGGCTCAGGGAAGACTGCCCGCAGGGTGCGGGTCGCCTGATCAAAGGTGGCCTCCACGGGAACGGCAGCCCCTTCCCGCCGGGGACGGCCGATGAACGCCCGTGCCCGCTTGGGCGCCAAGGAGAATTGGCGATCCACCCCGCGGATCTGGGTGATCACCAGACCACCTAAACCAGCCCCGGCCTTTTCCGCCAGGGTGACGGTGAAGTAGTACTCCCCCTGGGCCTGGTTGACGTACCAGTAGTAGTTGGTGAAATCCACCTTCCAGGGCGGATTCGTGAAGTAGGTCTGCCCCCTGAGCTCCAGTGCCGCCGCGGGTTCAGGAGAGATGGCATCCGGCACGCCGGAGAGAAGCAAACCCAGCGCCGTGCAGGCGGCAGCCGATGACGCTCTCCAAGCAGCCATAGCAGCGTTGGTGTGGATGGTTGAACGCTAGCCAGCGTTTTGGGGAGCAGTTGATATCTTCAAAGCACTGCAGCGCACCTCGATGAACCGGGCTGAACTCGATGCCATCGAACTGATGCTGCGTGATCTGAACACCCGCCACGAAGAAATCCGTCACCGGGCTGCCTTCCGCGGCTGCACCCGCGAGTTGGTCACCCTGCAGCAGGAACTGGTCGAGTACCTGATGGCCAAGAAGGCCGAGGTCAGCGGCCGTTAAATCCGCTCAGGCCTCGGCGAGAAAGGGAATCGGGTTCTGATCACGCCGGTGCTGCACCGGCAGCGGGGCTGGTTGTTCCTGGCTGTCGAGCGCCGCAGTGGTCTCCAGGGCACTGCGTAGCAGACGGCCGGCATGCAAGGACATATCCCGCGGGACGGAGATGCGATCCCGCAAATAGCGCAGACCCACGGCTGTCCCGGCGGGGGGAGCGATGGGACCGTTCTTCGGCTTCAGCAGCAGGGTGAGGGCCGAGCGCAGGGCTTGATCAAAGGCCGGTGAGGCGGCGGGATTGAGCGCAATCAACCTCTCCCGATGCCGCAGCACCCGCGACACCGCCTCAATGTGGGCCCCTTCCGGCTGCGTCTGGCGGGTCTCGATCACCGCCGGATCCTCCAGGGGCCAGGGCCCCTGGTCGATCAACTGGGCGACCCGCCGTTGCTGGGCACCACCACTGGCCAAACAACAGCCCATCTGCGGCGGCAGGTCATGGGCATGGGTGTGGAAATCGCTTTGGGTTCCCAGGTAGGTGCGGCGCTGCTCAAGCGCCGTGAACCAACGGTCAATGGCCGGGTGCTGCTGACGAATCCCGTAGCCCTTGTAGTAAGCGAGGGAGGCGTTCATCCGCTCGAGGTAGGGGATGAAGATCACATCGGCGCTGCTGAAGCGCTCGAGGAAGAACGGACCGGGAGTGGCCTCAAGGGCCTCCTCCACCAAGCGGGCGATCCGGGCGAAGTGCTGCTCCGCTGGTGCGCTGTGGGCCCCCTCACCGTCGCAGTAGCAAAGCCACTGACACCAGGCGCGAAAGAGGCGGCGCTCGAGCTGCCGCAGGGGGAAGACATCGGGATCGCTCAACCCGGCCTCCAGGGGACCGAAGCCATCCTCAAGGGTCTGCAGGATCACGTCGCTTTCGGTGTAGAGCCGGCCATCGAGCTCCAGGGCCGGGAGCATCCCTGAGGGGACGACCTGCTTGTACCAGCGCTCCTTCTCGCCGTAGCAGAACATCGTGACCTTGCGGATCCGATAGGGAATCCGCTTCTCCTCGAGCCAGAGCCAGACCTTCTGGCAGTAGGGGCACCAGGCGTGGTGATCGCGGTAGAGGGTGACGCGCACCTCCGACTCCGGCCGGCCAAACAGCCGCAGCCGTGCTTGGGCATTGGTGGGCCCCTCCTGGCGGAGCTGCAGCAGTTGCTCTTCGCTCTGGAGGGGCAGCAGTTCAGCGAGGTCGTCCCAGCTCAGTGCTTGCGGACCCGGGGAGCTGAACATCAACGGGAGGGCGGGACGGTCCCCTGTTTTAGGGAATCAAGGCAGCAGCTCGGGCCCCTCTAGGCAACACTTGGGGCAGGCAAGGGCGATGGCATGAGCGACCACTTCGATCTGATCGTGATCGGGGCCGGATCTGGCGGACTGGCCGCCGCCAAGCGAGCGGCCTCCTACGGCGCCCGGGTCGCCATCGTCGAAGGGGACCGAGTCGGCGGCACCTGCGTCATCCGCGGTTGCGTCCCAAAAAAACTGATGGTCTATGGCTCAGCCGTCCGCCATCAACTCAGCGATGCCGCGAGCTACGGCTGGAGCCTCGGCGAGAGCTGCCATGACAGCAGCGTGCTGCTCAGCAAAGTGCGGGCTGAGGTCGATCGACTCAACCAACTGCACATCGGCTTCCTGGAGAAGGCGGGTGTGCAGTTGCTGAGCGGTTGGGGTCGCTTTGCCGATGACCGGACGATCAGCGTGCAGGACAGCAGCGGGGTAGAAACCCATCGGCTGACGGCGGAGCGGATCTTGATCGCCGTGGGGGGGCGCCCCCATCGCCCCGAGATCCCTGGAGCCGAGCTGGGCTGGGTCAGTGACGACATGTTCGAACTCCAGCAATTCCCCAAAGAGGTGGTGGTCGTCGGCGCCGGCTTCATCGCCTGTGAGTTCGCCTGCATCCTCAACGGCCTGGGGGTCAAGGTCACCCAACTGGTGCGCGGCGACCACCTGCTGCGGGGCTTCGACCGGGAATGCGGCCTGGCGGTCCAGGAAGCGATGGAGGCCGAAGGCATCGAAGTCCGCCTGGCCCACAGCCCCGCCGCCATCGAAGGACAACCGGAGGACCTGACAGTGGTGACCCAAAGCGGCGAGCGGATCGCTTGCAACGGCGTGCTGCTGGCCACCGGACGCCGGCCCTTCCTAGCGGGCCTCAACCTGGAGGCCGCTGGGGTGGCCGTGGAAGGCCATCGCATTCCCGTTGACGCGGATCAGCGCACCAACGTGCCCCACATCTACGCCGTGGGAGACGTCACCGATCGGATCAACTTGACCCCGGTTGCCATCGATGAGGGCCGGGCCCTGGCGGACACGATTTGGGGTAACAAGCCCCGCCAGGTGGACCATGACCTGGTGGCCGCTGCGGTCTTCTCCCAGCCGGAGCTCTCCAGCGTCGGCCTCAGCGAGGAGGCTGCGATCAAGCGATTTGGACCAGACGGCGTCAAGGTGCACCGGGCCCGCTTCCGGCCCATGAGTCAGGCCCTACCGGCCCGCGATCCCAAGGTGCTGCTGAAACTCGTCCTCGAGGCGGCCACGGGCAAGGTGGTCGGCTGCCACATGGTGGGGGAGCACGCCGCCGAGATCATTCAGATGGCCGCGATCGCCGTGGGCATGGGGGCCACCAAGGCCGATTTCGACCGCACGATGGCGCTCCATCCGACGATCTCCGAGGAGTTCGTCACCCTGCCCAACTAAGGCGATGCGCACACTCTTGATCAGCGGCGCCAGCCGCGGCATCGGCCGGGCCATGGCTGAGCGTTTGTTGAGGGATGGCCATCGCCTCAGCCTGGGCCTGCGCAACCCAGACGATCTCAAGGGCAGCCCCCTCGATCCGGATAAGGCCGGAGCGGATCGCGTGCTGCTGCATCCCTATGACGCCGCTGTGCCAAGCGATGCCGAAGCCTGGGTGCAGGCGACGCTGGAGCGCTTTGGACAGCTGGACAGCGTGATTCACTGCGCGGGGATCTTCTCGCGGGTGCCGCTGGTGTTTGAAAGCGGCCAAGAGGAGGAGATTCAGCGCCTCTTCGAGGTCAATGTCATGGGCCCCTGGTGGCTGACCCGCGCCGCCTGGCCGCAGCTGGCCGCCCATGGCTCCGGCCGAATCGTCGTGCTGGTGTCGATGAGCGGCAAACGCACCAAGGGACGCCTGGCGGCCTACAGCACCAGCAAGTTCGCCTTGATGGGGCTCTGTCAGACGATGCGCAATGAAGGCTGGGAGAGCGGCATCCGGGTCACGGCGATCTGCCCAAGTTGGGTCAACACCGACATGGCCGCCGCAGTGAAGGCCTTGCCGCCTGAGCAGATGACCCAAAGCGAGGACCTCGCCTCCCTCACCAGCCAGCTGCTGGAGCAACCCAACAGCTGTGTGCCCTTTGAGCTGGCGGTGAACTGCAACCTGGAGGCCTAACGCTCGAACTTGTACTCACGGGTCAGCTGGAAGACCGTGCCGCTGAGCAGCAGCAGGGCGATCAGGTTGGGCAGAGCCATCAGGCCATTGAGGGTGTCAGCCACCCCCCAGACCACACCGCGATCACCGGCCACCGAACCAATCACAACCACTGCAACCCAGACGAAGCGGAAGGGCTTGATCGCCCGCTCACCGAACAGAAATTCGGTGCAACGCTCGCCGTAGAAGCTCCAGCCCAGAACGGTGGTGAAGGCAAAGATCACCAGGCCGGCGGTGACGACCCAACCCGAGCCGCTCAGGCCGGTGTTGAAGGCCAGGATCGAGAGGTTGGAGCCCGACTCACCACTGCCATAGACACCCGTGGTGATGATCACCAGGGCGGTCATGGTGCAAATGATCAGGGTGTCGATCACGGTGCCGAGCATGGCCACCGTCCCCTGACGAACTGGGTCATTGGTGCGGGCTGCCGCGTGGGCAATCGGAGCACTGCCCAGACCGGCTTCATTGGAGAAGATGCCGCGCTTGAAGCCCATTAGCACCACCTGGCCGAAGGCGCCACCGGCGGCAGCCTGTCCATTGAAGGCATTGCTGAAGATCGTGCCGAAGGCAGCCGGCACATCGCTGATGTTGAGTCCCAGCACCACCAGGCAGGCCAGGACATAGAGGATCGACATCGCCGGCACCAAAGCCGAAGCGGCCTGGGAGATCCGGTTGATGCCGCCAACAATCACGGCAAAAACCAAACCGCCCAGCACTAAACCGGTGGCCACCCGGGGAATCCCAGCCGCCGCCAGGGCACTGGAGACCTCAAAACACTGGACGCCATTGCCGATGCCGAAGCCCGCCAACATCCCGAAGATGGCGAAGAGCACCGCCAACCACTGCCAGTTGGGACCCAGGCCATTGCGGATGTAGTACATCGGGCCGCCAACGTGGTTGCCCAGGCCGTCGACTTCCCGGTAGCGAACGGCGAGGACCGCCTCGGCGTACTTGGTGGCGATGCCGAAGACGGCGATCACCCACATCCAAAAGACCGCCCCGGGACCACCGATGGCGATCGCTCCGGCGACCCCGGCGATGTTGCCCGTACCGATCGTCGCCGAGAGGGACGTCATCAAGGCACCGAAGGCGCTGATATCTCCAGCCTCTCCAGCCGCAGCGGGCTTGGCGAGCATCCGCACGCCATAGCCAATGCGCTGCAGCGGCATCAAGCGCAACCCCAGCATCAACACGATGCCGGTGACTGCGATGAGCGTGACCATGGGCCAGCCCCAGACGACCCCGTTAATCGGGTCGTTGATGGCCTTGATGAGTTGTTCCATCCATCACCAGAGGATCCGGCGATGGTGGCACGATTCAGGCGGGGCTCAGGGCTTCGAAACGAAAGACCTGACGACCTGCAGGACTATCACCGAAGGCCTCAGTTTCCACCACCCGCTCACTCAGCACCCAGGGGCCTTCGCCGGCCAAGGGAACAAAGGTGTCGGTGAAGCTGCTCTTGCCGCCGCGGGCCTCGCCACTGGCGGGATCGGCGTACTGACTCGTGTAGGTGTGACTGAGGTAGCCACTACCGGTGTCGGTGGTGCTCTCGGTGAAGATCGTCACCACGGTGCCGTGGATGTGGCGGTGCACCATCGTCACCACGTCATCCTTGATCCGGTAGCGATCGCCATCGTTCTTGCCGCCGACGATCACCTCAGTGCCCACCGCATCGGTCTCACCGGCGGTGAAGGTGTTCTCGCCGTGGGTCTGCTCAAAGCTGCGGCGCACCCGGTGAATGCAGACCTCCCAGAGCTGGGACGCGATCGCCTTGTGGATCTCCTCGTTCTCAATGCCCTCCACCTGGGCCTTGAGGTCAGCGCCGACCTTGAAGGTGCCTTCCACGCGCTGGTCGCCCTGCTCCCAGATGCAGCTGCCGCTGTAGCCGCCAAAGCCAGGGGCCCAGGTGTAGCGGTTTTCGTAGGCCGCCCGGAAGGCAGCCGTGCAGTCGGAACCAGAGCTAACCGGAGCAGAGCTTGGGGCGACGGTCACGGCGAGACATGCGACAGAAGATTCACCCTACGGGGCAATCCCCCCCTAGCCGTGGATGTCCTGCAGGGCGCGCACCTGCAGCTCCTGGGCCTGGAGTGCAGCGATGCCCTCCACCGCCGCCCGGGCACCAGCCAGGGTCGTCACGGTCGTCACGGCGTAGTCAATCGCGGCGCGGCGCAGGTACTTGTCGTCGTGGGCAGCCTGACGGCCGACGGGGGTGTTGATCACCAGCTGGATCTCACCGGAGCGGATCGCGTCTTCAATGTTCGGGCGGCCCTCATGCACCTTGAGCACGGTCTCCACCTTGAGCCCCGCTGCTGAGAGAGCACGGGCGGTGCCTTCGGTGGCCACCAGGCGGAAGCCCATCTGGTCCAAGCGCTGGGCGACGGGCAGCAGCGCTGACTTGTCGCGGTCGTGGGTGGAGAGAAACACCGTGCCAGTGGTGGGTAGGGCTTCGTTGGCCCCCAGTTCCGCCTTGGCGTAGGCCAGGCCAAAGCTGGTGGCCGTGCCCATCACCTCACCGGTGCTGCGCATCTCGGGACCCAGGATTGAGTCGGCACCGGGGAAGCGCTTGAAGGGCAGCACCGCCTCCTTGACCGCCTGAAGGGGCGGCTTGGGCTCGCTGGTCAGACCGATCTGCTCGAGGGTTTTGCCAGACATGATCCGGCTGGCCACCTTGGCCAGAGGAACGCCGGTGGCCTTGGCCACAAACGGCACCGTGCGGGACGCACGGGGGTTGGCCTCAATGATGTAGACGAGACCGTCCTTGATGGCGAACTGCAGGTTGATCAGTCCATTGACCTGAAGAGCCAGGGCCAGGGCCTCACTCCACTGGCGGATCGTGGCCAGGGCGTCCTGCTCCAGGCTCACCGAAGGCAGGGCGCAGGCTGAGTCACCGGAGTGAACACCAGCCGGCTCGATGTGCTCCATCAGGCCACCGATGACGACCTTGCCAGTGCCATCACAGAGGGCATCGACATCCACCTCGGTGGCGTTCTCGAGGTACTGGTCAATCAAGACCGGATGATCGGGCTCGACGTTCACCGCTTCAATCATGTAGCGGTTCAGTTCGTCCTCTCCGTAGACCACCTCCATGGCGCGGCCACCGAGGACGTAACTGGGGCGGACCACCACGGGATAGCCGACGCGCTCGGCCACCACCCGGGCCTCCGCTTCGCTGCGGGCCAGGCCATTGCGAGGCTGACGGATGTCGAGGCGACGCAGGATTGCTTCGAACTGCTCGCGGTCTTCCGCGTTGTCAATCGATTCAGGGGAGGTGCCCCAGATGCGGGTGCCCGTGGCCTGACCGGCGGGGGAATCCAGCCAGCGCAGCAGCGGAATCGCCAGCTTTAGTGGGGTCTGGCCGCCGAACTGAACGATGACCCCTTCCGGCTTCTCGGCCTCGATGACGTTGAGCACATCCTCAAAAGTGAGGGGCTCGAAGTAGAGACGATCGGAGGTGTCGTAATCGGTGGAGACCGTCTCCGGGTTGGAGTTCACCATCACGGTGGCGAACCCTTCCTCCTGCAGAGCAAAGGAGGCGTGGACGCAGCAGTAGTCGAACTCGATGCCCTGGCCGATGCGGTTGGGGCCGCCCCCAAGGATCATCACCTTGCGGCGCGATTCCGGCTGGACCTCCGACTCCGGAGCCATTAATTCCAGGCTTCCGTCCGCCAGCAAGCGCTCCATCGGCCGCTCATAGGTCGCGTAGTGATACGGGGTGCTGGAGGCAAACTCCGCGGCGCAGGTGTCCACGGTTTTGAACACCGCATTCACCCCAAGGCCCTGGCGGTGCGAGCGCACCTCCAATTCCTTGCTGCCAGTGGCCCAGGCGATCTGACGGTCGGAGAAGCCCAGCTGTTTGAGCTCCAATAGTGCGGCGGTATCCAGCGCAGCCAGGCTCTGGCCCTTCAGCAACCGTTGTTCGGCCTCAATGATCCGGCGCAACTTCGCCAGGAACCAGGGATCGATGGCCGAGATGCGATGGATGTCGGCATCGCTGTAGCCATTCACCATGGCGGTGCGCACCGCAAAGATCCGATCGGGCGCAGGGGTGCGGAGCTCCCGATCAAGATCGGAGCGCTCGGGGCTGGGATCCGGGCGATCGCAACCCCAGCCAGCATGGCCGGTCTCCAGGGAGCGCAGGGCCTTCTGGAAGGACTCTTCGAAGTTGCGACCGATGGCCATAGCCTCGCCCACAGACTTCATCGCCGTGGTGAGTACCGCCGGGCTGCCGCGAAACTTCTCGAAGGCAAAGCGGGGGACCTTCGTGACGACGTAGTCAATCGTGGGCTCAAAACAGGCCGGGGTCTTGCCGGTGATGTCGTTGAGGATCTCGTCGAGGGTGTAACCAACGGCCAAGCGAGCAGCGATCTTGGCGATCGGGAACCCCGTGGCCTTCGAAGCCAGGGCCGAGGAGCGAGACACCCTCGGATTCATCTCAATCACGATCACGTCCCCATTGGCGGGATTGATCGCGAACTGGATGTTGCTGCCGCCGGTGTCCACTCCGATTTCCCGGATGATCGCGATCGACTGGTCACGCAGACGCTGGTATTCGCGGTCCGTCAGGGTCTGGGCTGGAGCCACGGTGATCGAATCACCGGTGTGCACCCCCATCGGATCGAGGTTTTCAATGGAGCAGACGATCACCACGTTGTCGGCGGTGTCGCGCATCACCTCCAGCTCGAACTCCTTCCAACCGAGCAGGGACTGCTCGATCAGGATCTGATTCACGGGGCTGGCATCCAGGCCGCTCAGACAGATGGCCCTGAACTCTTCGGGGTTGTAAGCGATGCCCCCACCGCTGCCGCCCAGGGTGAAGGCGGGTCGAATAATCCGGGGATAGCTGCCGATCTGATCACCGACGGCCTCGGCCTCCTCCAAGGTCGTGGCGATTCCTGAGGGGCAAACACCCACCCCAATGCGTCCCATGGCCCGCTTAAACAGGTCCCGGTCTTCCGCCTTCTCGATCGCCTCGAGGTTGGCGCCGATCAGCTCAACGCCGTACTTCTCCAGGGTGCCGTCCTTGGAAAGGGCCACCGCCAGGTTCAGGGCCGTCTGACCGCCCATGGTCGGCAGGAGAGCATCGGGGCGCTCCTGCTCAATCACCCGCCGGACCACATCAGGGGTGAGGGGCTCGATATAAGTGCGATCCGCCATGTCCGGATCGGTCATGATCGAGGCGGGGTTGCTGTTCACCAGCACCACCTCAAAACCCTCGGCCCGCAAGGCTTTACACGCCTGCGTCCCCGAGTAATCAAATTCACAGGCTTGACCGATCACGATCGGGCCTGACCCCAGCAGCAGGATGCGACGCAGATCCGTGCGACGGGGCATAGGAGGGGGCCGGCAGCCAAACCCATCCAGCCTCTCACGCGGTCGAAACCCCTTGCTGTTAAGGCAGACCCAGCCAACGATCCAGCCGTGGCTAGTGTTGTCGGCAACACGCCTGAATGCGTCCCCATGAGCGAACTCCAGCGCCTGAAGGGGTTGCTGCCTCCCGAGATGCAGAGCTGGGTGTTTGTAGAAGCCGCGGCCTCGGCAGACCCGCCGCTGATCACCATCGAAGAGATCGGCCGGGATGAGGTGGAGGTTCAGCTCGACCTTCAAAAGTGGGATGCCCTGGCGATCGACCACCGCAACCTCCTCTTCTGGCATGAGGTGGGACGAATCCAGAACGACTCCGTTCCCCGTGATGGCTGGGAGATGGCCGCACTGGCCATTGGCCTGGGTGGGGCCATCGGTGAACTCTGGGTGCAGGACGGCCTGCTGCTGCTGATGGCCCTCGGCCTCTCCGGCTTTGCGGGCTATCGCCTCTATTTGAAAAACAACTCCGAAAAGCGTCTGCAGGACGCCATCGCCGCCGATGAACGGGCGATCGATCTGGCCTGCCGCTTTGGCTACACCCTGCCCAACGCGTACAAGAGCCTCGGCGGTGCCCTCAAGGAACTGGTGGAGCAAACCCGCAAGAAGAAAAAGCGGGGGTTCTACGAGGATCGGCTGGAGGCGCTGCGCAAGAGTGCAGGGAAAGCCCGGGCCGAGATGGCCCAGCAACAGGGCTCCCGACAATCCGTGAGCAGCGAGAACGTTTATGGCTGAGGCCCAAGCCACCAAGCCCAGTCCCGAACCCAACCGGCCCCGGCTCGACCTCGACGACAGCAAAGCGCTGGCCCTGCTGGCAGCTGACGCCTGCGATGACCGCAAGGCCACCGACATTGTTCTGATCCGGGTCGAGGAGATCTCTTCGATCGCTGACTGGTTCGTGATTGCCAGTGGCTTCACTGATGTCCAGGTGCGCGCCATGGCCCGATCTGTCGAAGACAAGCTCGAGGAGCACACCGGACGTCTACCCCTGCGGAAGGAAGGTCAAAACGAAGGACGCTGGGTCCTGCTCGACTACGGCGAGGTCATCGTTCATTGCCTCACCCCCGATGAGCGCAGTTACTACGACCTGGAGTCTTTCTGGGGCCACGGTGAGAAGGAGAGCTTCGTAGGCTCGCCTGACGCTCCACCGGCCTGAGCCGGACACTCAATGGCTGGCAGCGATCCTTCCCAAGGGCTGAGTAACAGCACGCCCTGTCCGGTCCCCCCAGAGCAGCGCCCGCTGGAGCAGTACAAGGAGCTGCAGAACTCCCTGTTCTTCGCCTGGGCCCAGCAGAACATCGCCCAGCCGCTGATTCAAAGCTGGCTGATTGCGATGCCGCTCACGCTTTATCTCGCCACCGGCAGTTTTCAGCTACGCCACGATCCAGCAGCGCTGACCGCCGCGGGTGCCGCTGGGGCCTGCGTGGTGCCGTTGCTCATGCTCACCCGCCAATGGCTGGGATGGAGAACCGTGCTGCGACGCCTGACCTCCACCCAGGTGGAGTACGAGGAATCGGGTTGGTACGACGGTCAGGTCTGGGAAAAACCGCTGGCCTGGCGGCAACAGGATCTTCTGGTCGCCACCCACGAGGTCAAACCGGTGCTGCGCAAGATCCAGCTGGCCCTGGCCACGACCGCAGGACTGCTGTTGCTCTCGACCGGACTCTGTCAGGCTCTCTGACATGACCTTCTCCAGCAGCTTCGGCAGCCGTCCTGGGGTGCCACCCCTCGAGGTGCGCCTAAAACGCAATGGGATTGGCGAATCGCTGCACCGCGTCCACGCCGTGGTCTGCGACCAGCGCGGCCGCGTCCTGATGCGGGCTGGAGATCCGCAGCAACTGAGCTTTATCCGTTCAGCCCTCAAGCCATTCCAGGCTCAGGTCTTTGTCAGCAGTGGAGCAGCCGATCTCGGCCAGCACGACGACCGCGCCCTTGCGATTGCCTGTGCCTCCCATGGCGGTGAAGCCGGCCAGGCCCGCGAAGCCTTCAAGATCCTCTGGAAGGCCGACCTCGAGAGCGAGCAACTGCAGTGCCCCACCCCCGCGGGCAGGCAGAGTCCGCTCGAGCACAACTGCTCCGGCAAGCACGCCGCTTTTCTGGCAACCTGCCGCAAGATGCAATGGCCACTGGAGACCTACCTCCAGATCGAGCACCCCCTGCAGCAACAGGTGCTCAAGCGCGTCGGAGAACTCCTGGGGATGCCCGCCGCGGAGCTGATCACCGCCCGCGATGACTGCGGGGCACCAACCCTGCAACTGCAGCTAGCCCAAATGGCGCTGCTCTTTGCCCATCTCGGATCCGGTCAGCACCCTGAACTGGAGCGCCTGTCGCGCTCAATGTTGGCCCACCCCGATCTGATCGCCGGTGAGGGGCGTTTTGACACCGCCGTGATGCGCAGCAGCCATGGCCAGGTGCTGAGCAAGGGTGGAGCCGAAGGAATCCAGTGCCTTAGTCGCGTTGGCGAAGGCCTGGGACTAGCAATCAAGGTGGAAGACGGAGCCCGGCGGGCCAAGCAGGCGGTCGCCCTGCACCTGATGCAACAACTGGAGTGGCTCACGCCTCTCACCCTGGAGGAGCTCAGCGCTCAGTTCCTGGTCCCCAACCCCGCGGTCAAGCTCGAGGTCAGCGGCGAGCTGCGCTTCGATAACGGCAACTAGAGCGCGTCCAGCTCGAACTGGGCCGCTGCAGCTTCGGTGGCCTCAACGCTGAAGAGCGCCTCGGCGATGGCTGGACTGATGGTGAAGGTGTTCAGTCCCTCGGCCGCCAGACGCGGCAGGTCTGAAGGGCTGCGCAGGCTGGCCACCAGGAGGCGCAGAGTCGAACCGAGCGCATCGATGCAGCGCTGCATCTGAATCAGCTCAGCGTGACTGTCACGGCCCAAATCGCTAATACGCCCGAGGTAGGGGGCGATGTAGTCCACCCCCAGGGCCACCGCCAAGAGAACCTGCTGGGGTTCGTAGCAAGCGGTGAAGGTAATCCGGCAGCCCTCCTGCTGAAGGGTTCGAGCTGCCTCCAGGCCAGGCCGAGTGATGGGCAGCTTCACCCAGATCCGATCCGGGGCGATCTGGGCCAGGGCGCGACCGCAGCCCACCAGGTCGGTCCCCCAGGCCTGCAGGTGCAATTCCTGCACACCATGGGCCAGGGCCCGCTCAGACAAGGTCCGGAGATTCTCCAGGCTGCAGGGCTGCCCCGCGCGCTTGAGCAGCGTGGGGTTGCATGTGACCCCGGCAAACAGGGAGGTCGGCAACCAGTGATCCCAGGCGCTGGGGTCGGCCGAATCCAGCAGGAGGTGCAGCGCCATGGGAGAAAACGGCTCCATCCATCCTGGCTCCATTGCCGGAGGGATCCGCTGTGCTGTAAGGTTTCTGGGACGCCGCGGGGTAGAGCAGTCTGGTAGCTCGTCGGGCTCATAACCCGAAGGTCGGTGGTTCAAATCCGCCCCCCGCCACCAACTCCAAAAGCCCCGGCCTTCTCTGAAGCGCCGGGGCTTTTTTAATGGCTGAAACCATGATGGCTTCAAGCAACCCTGACGCGATCGTCGTCGGCTCCGGGGCCACCGGAGGGGTGGCAGCCATGGCCTTAGCCCAAGCGGGCATGCGGGTTCTGGTGCTGGAGGCCGGCCCGGAGCTGAGCGCGAAGCGGGCCTTTGGCAGCGAGCCGCTGAACAGCCTTAAACGCCTCAGCAACATCAGCAGTGGCCGGCAGCGCATCGCCGCGAATCACCCGGGCTACTGGAAAGCCAACCCGGAACTGTTCGTCGATGAGCAGCGCAACCCCTACTCCACCCCCGGCGATCGGCCCTTCCTCTGGACCCGGGGGAGACAAGTGGGGGGCAAAAGCCTCACCTGGGGAGGCATCACCCTGCGGCTCTCCGACTACGAGTTCAAGGGGAGCAGCCGGGATGGCCATGGCATGGACTGGCCGATCGGCCACAGCGACCTTGCCCCCTGGTACGCCCAGCTGGAGACCCTATTGGCGGTCAAGGGGCATCGGGACGGCCTGGCTCAGCTTCCCGATGGGGAGTTCCAAGCCCCGCTGCCCCTGACGCCTGCCGAGGAACACCTGGGACGCTCCATCCAGCGGGACCTGGACCTTCCCTTGATCCAGTCCCGCGGCTTTGAGCTGCACCGCAACAACGGGGCACCCTGGCCGCGCTCCTGCTCCCAAGGGGGCGCCCTAGCGATCGCCCTGGCCAGCGGCCGGGTGGAGCTCCGCAGCAACAGCGTGGTCAGCCACGTGCTGATCGATCGCGCCAGCGGCCGCGCCAAAGGTGTCGAGGCCATCGATCGAAACAGCGGGGTGCACTTCAGCGCCGAGGCGCCCCTGGTGGTGCTCTGCGCCAGCACGATCGAGAGCCTCAGGCTGCTGCTCCACTCCCAACAGCAGAGCGGACTGGAGGACGTCAGTGGCAAGCTCGGGCTGGGCCTGATGGATCACATCTCCCGCAGCTGCTTCTTCTCGATCCCCGATCAGCCGGCCCCTGGGAGCAGCGAACTCTCCGGTGCGGGGAGCTGCTTCATCCCCAACACCCTGGAGTCGAGACAATTCAAGCGGGGCTATGGGCTCTGGTGCGGCATCCAGCGCTTTGATCCACCCCAACTGCTGCTGCGCGAGCGGGGCAGTGCGGTGGGTTTCTTGATCGGCCATGGCGAGGTCCTGAGCCAAGCCCATAACCAAGTGAGCCTTCACCCGGAGCGCCGGGACGCCTGGGGGATCCCGATTGCCCACATCGACTGCCGCTGGGGCGAAAACGAGCAGGCGATGGTCACGCACATGGGAGAGCGGATGCAGGCGGTGGTCCGCTCTGCGGGGGGGCAGATCAAGCCGCTCTCGGATCTCTTTGTGATGCCACTGATTGAACCGCTGGTGCAGGGCAGCCTGGCCCTCTCACCGGGGGCTGCGCCTCCGGGGTACTACATCCATGAACTCGGGGGCGCGCCAATGGCCGAGCGGGAAGAGCAGGGCGTGCTGAACCCCTGGAACCAGCTCTGGCGCACCCCGAACCTGCTGGTGACCGACGGCAGCTGCTGGCCCAGTGCGGGCTGGCAGAGCCCAACGCTCACAGAAATGGCCCTCACCTGGAGGGCCTGTGACCACGCCGCAGCGGCACTGAAACGCGGGGATCTTTGAGGCGGACCTCAGGAATCGGCGGCGCTGACGAAGAGACCGTTCAGATAGTGCTGGGTGACGGATTGATCGCTGCAGCCGTTCTGGAACAGGAACCCGGCCAGGGCCGAGGTGATCACCCGGTACTGATCCCAGTCAGGACGGTTGCTCAAGAAAGCCTTCATCCCATCGAAGAGGGCCTCAGGAACCTCTGCCTCCAGGCTGATCCGCGGGGCACCCTGGGGCTGCTCTGGGTCGGGCCCTGGCTCGGGCTCAGCCGCAACGGACTCAGGCTGCTTGAGGCAGCGGCTGAGGTGGGCCCTGTTCTGGTCTTCACCGAACAAGGGGTGACCGGAGGCCTTCCGCTCGGGCTTGTGCTGTGCACCAACGGCCTGCAGGCCATCAACACCCTGGTGATCCAAGCGGCTGCGCTCCAACAATTCACTCCTCTGACGCCCACCAGCAAGCCACAAAGCGACAGCCCCCGTCAAAGCGCGTGTCAAAGGCGACAACGTCGGGAGAGACAGACTGAGACAGCAGCCCCAGACGGGGGTCTCAGATTGATTCTCGGACCGCTCAAACCGTCGACTAATCAGTCTCGGCGGGCTGTCAAGCGGCCAGCGAACGAAACCACGCAATCCCCAGGAACAGCACTAACGCAAGCATGCAGGTCGCGCAAGCTGTGGAAAACATCGTTTTTCCCTGGGGAAAAGGCGAAAGCCCTGGGGAAACACGGAAATGATAAGCAGGGCTTATTCGGGCCAGTCTCGTGGGACCCGCATGGATCCGAGACGGCTGAGCAGGGTCATATCGAGGGGTTTTCTTCCGATTTCGCGCGCGGCTTGTAGAGGGTGCGCGGACCCAGGGGGTGCTCAGCGTGGGGATAGAGGCTGTGGGTATGCCCGTGATCGTGACTGTGGTCGTGGTCGTGGTCGTGGTCGTGGTCGTGATGGTGGTGATGCCCCAGAGGAATGGGGATGCCATCGGGCTGACAGGCACCGGTGCACTCGAGCTCACAGAGGGTGCAACCCTCGATCAGGCCCTCGACGTGGTGGTGGTGACTCTGCTGCGGGGCGCCCACCTCGGTCTCAAAGCCCAGCACCTGGGCGCGGTACTTGCAAAGCGAACAGTTCATCTGGGTCTCGCCGCGGACGACCTCCTCGACCCGCTCCTTAAAGGTGTCGATCACCAAGGGGTGATCCCCTAAGTAGGAGGCATCCACGAAGTCCACCTCGGGGTGGTCGGCCGCCACCAGCTGCGTGTGCTGGCGGATGCGGCTGACCAGAACCCCCGAGAAGAGGAAATAGGGGAAGACGATCACCCGTTTGAAACCCAGGCGCACCACGTGGCGCAGACCGGGCTCCACCAGGGGGAAGGTGACGCCCGAGTAGACGGTCTCGCCCCAGCCAAAGCCAAAGCCCTCCACCAGCATCCGCGTCACCTTGGAGACGTTGGAGTTGGCATCGGGGTCCGAAGAACCGCGGCCCACAACCACCAGCAGGGTCTCCGCCAGGGGCACCTCGGCTTGGGTGTTGGCCCCATCGAGGGCTTCCCGGATCCGGGCGCCAGCGGCCTGGATCATCTTGAGATCCACCCCCAGCTCCCGGCCGTAATCGATGCGCAGCCCGGTCTCAGCCGCGTAGCTATTGAGAACAGAAGGGATGTCGTTCTTGGCGTGGCCGGCGGCAAAGAGCATTCCGGGCACCGCCAGGACACGCTTGACCCCCTGGGCCCGCAGGCTGTCGAGCCCGTCGCGCAGGATCGGGCGGGCAAATTCCAGGTAGCCGTATTCGACCGGAACATCCGGAAGGTGGCGTCTCAGCCCCTCGGCCAGCTGGGCAAATTCGGTCACGGCCTGTTTGTTGCGGCTGCCGTGGCCGCAGATCATGACCCCGATCGGACCACCATCGACCGCCTGAAGATCCAGTTGCTGAGAGGGGTCTGTCATGGGAAGGCCTGCCTGACCTGACCCTATCGGCCTAGGGTGACCCAAAGCCAAGCATCAAAGCGTGCAGACGAGCGAGAACCACCGGTCCGGCGAGCTAAAGGAACTGGGCTGGAGCCCCGAAGACTGCCGTAAGTACGAAGAGCTCTGGGAATACCGCCATCGCTGGGGCGCCATCAACCTCGAGCGGGAGGACCGCATCTTCCTGCGCAAGGCCGAAGCCGCCCTGCCGAAGATCGTCACCGGCAAAGCCGAGAAGAAGAAGCTTCAGGACAAGTCCTACTACCGCTGGCTTGCCTTCTACCGCGATGCCATGGCCACAAGCGACAACGCCGCGGGCCTGGGTGAAGCGGAACTGGCCGTCTGGCCGATCCTGCTGCAGGAAGAGCTGCGGGCCATCGATTACTACCAGCCGGTCCTGGGCTTACCCGACACCTTGAAGGCCAAGGAATTGATCGCCATTCGCGAGCAGCTCGCCAGCAAGGCAGCTGCCGCAGGCCGCGTCAGCCAATTCGGCTTCGTCGATGTTCTCGAGGAGCTCAAGCGCAACGAGAAGACCAGCTGGAAACCCTTGCGCGGTGACGGCAACAACGAGACCAGCTACCCAGTCCTGCCGTCCGATGCCGCCGAAGCCTTCCGCCAGGAAGCCCGCTCGACCCTGACGACGGCTATCCGCGAGCTCTTCCCGTCCCTCAAGGACAGCGACAAGGAGCCCCCGGCTGCCGACTGGCAGCCCTGAGCGGGCGCTCCAGACAGCAAAAAGCCCCCGGCGCTGAGCGCCGGGGGCTTCGTCATGCCGATGAGGACGGCAATCAGCCGAGGCCGATCTGGGTCAGGATGCCCTGGCCGGTCAGCAGTTCGGTGGCCAGGCCGATCACAAAGCCCATCATGGCCAGGCGGCCATTCCAGGTCTCAGCGAAGTTGACGAAGCCGAAACGGGAATTGGAGTCAGCCATTGGAGACGTCGTTACGAAACGTGTAGCAAGTGTAAAGCCTTGTTACGCCCCTTGGGCGTGTCCAAGAAGACGGTTTCCCGTGCTTTGCAAGCGGCACCCCTAACGCTTCGGCAGCTCGACACCTTCAACCCAATGGGCATAGACGACCTTGCGGGTCCCGTCCATGTCTTGGAAGCGCAGCCAGGAATTCCAGACTCCCGCCAAGGGCTCGCTTCCCAACGGCAACTGGCGAGCTGCCGGCAGGCTTCTCAACGGCTGCGGTACGAGAAGAGTGAGGTTCGGCTGCAGAACATTCCAGGACGCCCCCTGCTGTGCAGTCACCAACACCGCATCCAGCCGCCCCGCCTGCAGGGCTTCAAGCAGCTCAGGAGTTCCTTGGGAACTGATGAACTTCGCCTGCGGCAACCAACCACTCACCAAGCGCAACAGAAACGGATCGTCAAAAGCGAGGCCCACCTGCAGACCCTTGAGCTCGGTCAGATCACTCCAGGCACGTTTGCTACTGAGGGCTGATCCCTTGATTAAAAGGGCAACGCCATAGGTCAGGTGGGAATCGGTGTAGCGGGTACGGGCCGCATCCATCGGAGCCATGACATCACTCGAAAGCTTCATGTCGCAGTAGCCGCGCTCGAGGGCCTCGAGGGTGTCAGGACGGGGTTGGTTCTGCTGACCGACGCGATTAATCAGCACGTAGCTGGGTTTCAGGCCCATCTGCTTGGCAAAGAGCATGCCCATCTCCACATCGGCTCCGACTAGATCGCCAGCAGCGTTGCGATACGACATCGGGTAGTCCTGCTCGTGGACGCAGTAGCGAATCGCCCTGGCACGTCGAATGGCTTGCCAATTGCCGGGCCGCTCAACAGGGGACCATCCATCCACGACCGAAGCGCGGCCCTTGGCCAGGGCAAAACCCTGGTGCATCAACTGATCACGGTCGCTATTGCCAGGCTTGGGTAGCCATTGAAAACTGGCACGGCTCAACAGGACAAAACCAGGGAGAACCGCCAGGGCCGTTGCGGCCGGCAGAAGACGGTTGAAATGCTTCGGGAAGCCCTCCAGGGAAACCCAGGTGCCGATGATCACCAAGGCGATGACACTCATGCAGGCCAGCAAGGTGCCGAGGCGAGCCACTGCAACTTGGTCAATCGCGATGTAGAGCTGGACCAAATCACTGGGCAAGCCCATACGGTCCAGGAGAAAGGTCATGGCCAAGATCCCCTCAAGAAAGGCACTGGCCAAGCCAGTGAGCAGAAAGCCGGGCATCTCCTGGAAGCTGATGGCGTTACCGGTGAGCCAGCCCGCGAAGGGAACAAAAGCGAGAGAGAGCAGGCGACCCATATCTGGAAACACCAGAGCAAGGGGGGCGAGGACCTCAACAGGAAGGTCGACCTGATCTTTGATCTCCTGATCACTGACCCCTGGACTCGCCAGGGCAGCACGGGCTTCAAACAGGAGTTGTTTAGAGAGCTCGACCAGCATCGGCAAGACCACGAGCATGTTCGCTGTGGCGAATGCAATGGTGAGTGGAGTTCGGAACCGGCGCAAAAGCTGACGCGCGGGAATCGGCGTCACACCCGCAATCACCAAGGGCAAGACAAGACCAGCCATGAGAAGAGCGATGCCGCCCTGCAAAACGACATAAACAGCCAGGCGTGGTAGCTGTGAACTCTCCATGGATGCAGTGGCCGTCGCAAGGATGGCGAAGACACCAACCGGGGTAAAACGAGCCACAAACGCAGAGATCCCAAGCAGGGCGTCGGCAATCCGATCAAAGACATCAATCAATGGTTGCCGTTTGGGTACGGCAATCAGTGCGATCCCAAGGGCGAGTGAAAACAAAACAACAGCCGGGATCTGGGTATCAGCAAAGGCTGCAAAGGGATTGACAGGAATGAAGAGTTCAGTGAGATCGAGAGGTTTCGGGGCCTGGAGCAGGCTTGGCTTAAAAAACGAAGCGTCATGCCAACTCGGGAACCCAACGGGCACGAGGAGGACCGCAAGAAGTACGACAGCCCAAAAACTGATCAGGACCAGGGCCGAACGGCCGAGCAGGCGGCTGGCCTGAGCCAGGTGCAAACGACCGACACCAGCGATCAAAGAAACGCTCAGAAAAGGCAAGACCGGCATCTGAAAAAGACGCAGAAAGCCATCTCCAACGGGGCTAAGGGGCCCTAGCAGTGGAGGCGGGAGCAGGCGTCCCGCCAGAAGTCCCGCGACAAGGCCCTGAAGAATTTGGATGGCGAGGGACTGCCGAATGAACCCGTGGTAGAGCCTGAGCAGCCAACTCAGGGGTGGGAGATGCAGCAGAGAGAGCTTGCTGTCGTCCACGGAGCCAGGGCGCTTTATAGGAAGGGTGGAAAGGCCGATACCTTTCGCCAACTACAAGGGCACGAACTGAGACATCGCCATCTGGGGTCAAAGGGCGTACGCCCCCCAGAAAGATGTGAAGGGGCCAGGAGTTGATTCGCCTAAGAATTAATGAACCAAACTGGACGATGCAAGACAGACCATAGAAGAAGAATAGAAGTAGCCAGGATGAGATATTAGATCTTCAACGGTAGGTAGCATTAAGCGATGAAGCAATCACGAAGTCGAAATACATCAAGCCAAAGTGCGGATGGCAGCCCAATAACTTGGATAAGTCGGCAGAGGCCGGAGCTGGTAAGAAGCAATTAGAGCTTCCACTCGACGGGTCGCAGCAGGGAGAGCAGAGGCAGGAATCGCAGGAAAAGCATGGTGAACACTGTGATAGGGAAGGCCACCCATGAAAAAGTTGACCCAATTAGGGACATGAATGGTGCTTGAAGCGTAGAGCTGCGTCAGAATGGGATGAGGGCAATTGGCGGCTAAACCCCAATGCTCGATAAGAGCACGTAGCTGAAGGAAACCGCCAGCCAGACGTTCAACAACAATCCATGAAAAGAGATATTGGGGAAGGCAGTGAAGGTAGGTTGCGAGAGCAAGGAATAGAGCCTGTGTGACGGCAATACCGGCGAGGTCAACGAACAGACATCGGCTTAAACGAAAATCAGTTGAGCGCAAGACGAAGGAAGCATGAAATGTATGAACAATCAGACCGATACCGCCAAGGACGAACACATGCCACCACAGGGGATGACGAGCCTTCCAACCAAGCGAGCCCAACGTGCCTGGGAGGGGCTGGACACGTTCAGGGTCACGGGGATCGATGGAATTCCAAGAATGGTGGCGAAGATGAAGGAGGCGATAACTGGAGGAAGGCCAAGCCATGGGCCACCCAATCAGCAATGAGAAAACAAACTCAAGAGCAGGCAACCCGAGCAGAGTTCCATGACATGCCTCATGGCTTGCAATCAACAAAAAAGTTACTGCAGCTGCAATTAGAAATAAGCCAATGGCACGAAGCAAGAAGAAATGAGGGACCCAATAAAGGAATATGCCTAAAGCCAGGGTAAGTAAAAGGATCAGAAGGCGGAGATAACCAAAACGGGTGGGAGCTCCACTTAAAGAATTCAATTCATGACGAAGGGCCTTCACCACTGAAGGCACGGAAGAGAAAGCCGCCATAAAGAGAACAGAAGCAAATCAATCTAATGAAGGAAATGACAGACAATCACGGTGCAGCAGATAAGCACCAAGAAGGGTGCACCGAATAGAAGGAACAGAAGGACAGGGACATCAACTAGTGATGCCGATAAGTGAACAGAGGAGTGAATGCAAAACGATCCAAGAAACAAAGAGAGCTAAAAGCTGAACGACTGAGCTGCAGGGAAGACCGGCGAAGACCTAATACTGCGCTGAAACTGCAGCAGATCTGAAACAAGACGAACGCAGTTCCGAAAAAATAGGTTATGTAATGTCAATTTGAAATGGCCATGAAGATTCCCTTGGCACTGACATCAGCTACTAAGGCTGCAGATGTCCAGTTCAATGGAAGACGGCCATGGGATGTTCAGGTCAACAACCCAAGACTTTATGGGGAGATCCTACGTCGAGGGTCTTTGGGGTTTGGCGATGGATATATGAATGGAGACTGGGACTGTGATGACCTCTGCGAGCTGATTAACCGTCTATTAAGGGCTAAGGCGAATCGACCTTTGAGCTGGTGGACGAGAACAGCTGAAGGCTGGAGATGGGTGCAAGAGAGACTTGTCAATCAGCAGTCAGAAGAAAGAACGCGTAAAAGAACGAGCCAGCACTACGACATTAATCCAGAGCTATATAGAGCGATGCTAGGGAAAACCATGACCTACAGCTGTGGTTATTGGCGTAATGCAAAGAGCCTAGACCAAGCACAAGAAGCAAAACTAGAGTTGATATGCAAGAAACTAGAGTTGAAAGAGGGTGAAAGGCTATTAGACCTGGGATGCGGATGGGGCTCACTGGCGAAACATGCAGCCGAGAACTACGGAGCAAGAGTCACTGGAATAACAGTGTCGAGAGAGCAGGCTGCATATCTCAAGGAGCAAACGACATGGCAAGACATCAGGGTCAAGGTATGTGACTATCGGCATCTCAATGACTTAGGTGAGGAGCCATTTGACAAGATTGCTTCGGTTGGCATGTATGAGCATGTAGGAAGGCTGAACGATAAAAGGTTCTATGACGTGATCAGCAAGGCCTTAAAGCCGGAGGGATTGGCACTCATCCACACAATTGGTTCAGTCGAGACAACGCATCGGACGGATAAGTGGATCGATCGCTATGTCTTTCCTGGGGGCCGACTTCCATCAGCGGTGGATCTCTGCAAAGGACTAGAGAAGAAGTTCATCATTGAAGACTGGGAAAGCTTCGGCACCGACTACGAAAGGACCTTGCGCTGTTGGCATGAAAACCTAGTTCAATCAAAACAAGACCAAGATTTGGTTCTTGACGATCGAGGCTACCGATTCTGGAAGTTCTACCTACTGAGTTGTGCAGGTTTTTTTAGATCGCGACAAGGTCAGCTGTGGCAAGTGGTACTGAGCAGGCCAGAGCGAACTGATACTTATCGGTCATGGAGACCTGCAAGAACTAGAGATGAGGAATGTCCTGCGCTGCAAGTTGAGGCATTCAAAGGTCAACTGAGCTGCAGCGATGGAAAAGAACGGAAGATTGAAGGCAAGCTAAGAGCCAGCCTTTAACCACATCATGGGCGATACCTTCGGGGACTATCTACGTACGATTGGAAGGGTACCGTTATTGACGGCGCAGGAGGAGATTCATCTCGGCTTAATTGTGAAGGAGTGGAAGGAGACAGACGGACCCTCGCGCTCGTTAGAGAAGAGAGGGAAGAGAGCAATGAATAGGATTGTCACAGCAAATTTGCGTTTGGTGGTGACTGTCTGCCTAAAATACAAAAGACGGCTAAGTCAATACGGTCATGACCCGATGGATCTTGTTCAGGCAGGAAACCTAGGATTGCTGAGAGCATCAGAGAAATATGATCCCAGTCGGGGATATAAGTTTTCTACGTATGCGTACTGGTGGATAAGGCAGTCAATTAATAGACACTTGCAAGAACATAGTGGAAATATGCGGATACCTCCAACGCTGACTAACCTGGCGCAAAAGGTTCACATGGCTCAGAGCGTAAGTGAGGATGGGACGACATTGGAGGAGCTGGCGGGAGCATTAGGTGAATCGTCCAAGAGAATCTTGCACGCGCTGACAGTAAACTATCGTGGCAACACTGTGTCACTCGATCAACAGCTTTCAAGTTCAGATGGGTCGATGACCTTACTCGATACAGTGTCAGATGGGATTGGGCCAGAAATCGAAGAAGACTACACCTGGATGCACGATCAGATGGAGATTCTGTCAACACCAGAGTTTGATGTGATAAGGCTGCGTTATGGGGAAGAAAAACAACGGTCCTACGCTGATGTCGCAAAGCTGATGGGTCGCTCAAAAGACCAAGTGCAGCGCCTCGAACGTTACGCGCTCATCAAATTGAGGAAGAAGATTATGCCCATGCTGAATCCAGAGTTGACAACCTGGAGTGAACAGGCCAAAGCCCCAAAGAATGTCTAACTCCTTGGGGCCACAGGCTAAAAGGAAAGGGTCAGAGACGACGGTAGGCGTTAGGAGCACCACGCTCAAACTTATTACTCGTAGCTTGGGCAAGCGGTTGAGCAGGCAGTGATTGCTTGTGGCTGTCACGCAGAGCGTCTTCGAGAAGAAAGGCACAGAGATTGGATACAGAACGTCCTTCCTCCTCGGATCGATTTAAGAGTTCCTCATGAACGTGATAGCTCAAGGTAATAGAAATACGGCGTGGTTGACGCTGGAGCACACGAACGCGGTCATTCATAGGAAAATGGAGAATGAGAGGATTGGTGAACTGGAAGGTCTCCCCTACCAATCATGAGAATAGAAGCTTTAGAGAGGTCAAAATACAGAGAACAGAGTCAAAAGCAGGACGGATCCGCAGCATGCTGCAGAAGGTAGAGGGAACAATGAAGCGAAGTGAGGCATAGGGGAAGGATGAATCAGGTGACATGGAGTTGTGAACCAAGAGAGAAAAAGGGGGAGGTCAAAGGAGGATGAGTGAATCTCATGTGATTAAAAAGCCGAGAAAAAGGGAGAAGAGAAGAATGGAAGGTCGTAAGAACTAGATGAGAGGAGGATATGCAGCAGATACTGAGCAGATCTGCCGAAAAGCGGTTCAGGACTGCAAGAGTCAGCTATCTATAGAGTAACGGAGAAACAAATATGATTCAGGCAAAAACTGCACTCAAGGCAGAGTCCAGATTCACCAAGGGGATGCCGAGGCACTCGGGATGTGGGACGAGGTCCAGGGGAAGGGAAGAGAAAAGTGCCAGGAACGAAAGACTACAGATTTTAGAAGAGAATAGTAGAGAGATAGACCATATGTGCCATAGAGAAGCAAGAGAGGATAAAGAGAGGAGGAAGGGGATTGATAGTAAAACAAGATTTCAGGCAGGATTGAGCAAAGAGATTAGAACAGGCAAAAAAGAAGAACAGTCATTGAAAGGCATAGAACAGAAAGAAGAAAAGAAGAAGCTGGGTGTGGTAAACGCCAAGATAAGGATGGAAGAAAGAAGAGCTGCGGCAGAGGAAGAATGAACATGAGGGCAGCGAGCTATCCAGTACCAAAAGACGAGGAACAAAGACTCCGAGACCTAAGGAGACATGGGGTACTAGACACAAACCATGATGAAAATTTCGAGCGGATTGTGAGTCTGACCGCAGAAGTTTTTGATGCTCCAATAACAATGATATCTTTGGTGGATCAGCAACGTCAGTGGTTTTTGGCTAGTAACGGATTGAATGTGACAGAAACGCCGAGAGAAGTAGCATTCTGCGCTTACACAATCAATCAGGACAAGTCTCTGATCGTTCCAGACGCAAAAGTCGACTATCGCTTCAGACAAAATCCACTTGTAACAGGCTCACCGTATATACGCTTCTATGCAGGAACACCACTGAAGTCAACTAGAGGTCACAATTTGGGGACGCTGTGCATTGTCGATAACAAGGAACGAGAACTGAACGAGAAAGAAGTCAGGATCTTAGAATTATTAGCTCAATTGGTAATACGTGAACTGGAGTTAAGGCGCAAGGCCTTGATCTGCCCACTGACTGAAGTATTCAACAGAGAGAGCTTTTTGCAACTTGCAAAGATCGAGACGCAAGAAGCGAAAGACAAAGGGAAAGGGCTAAGCCTACTGTTATTTGACATCGATAACTTTGGTCAAATCAACAATCGATGGGGACATGAGGCGGGGAATCGGGTATTAAAGGAAATCTGTAGTGCGGTAAAGTCCTTACTCGAGGAAAGTGATTTATTTGGCCGAGTTGGTGATAACGAGTTTGCTGTCTTAATGCTAGACAGAGAGATGGAGTCATGCCTCGAGTTATCAGAGAGGATAAGAGTAGTCTTAGAAGAGCAGAAAGGTGTCTTTGATCATTCGGACTATCAACCATTAATGAGTGGCGGTTTGACCAATATGTCGACAACCGATAACTCGTTTTTTGAGATATTAAAGCGAAGTCAGGATGCACTTGACTTAGCGAAAGGCAATGGACGTAATCAGGTTGTAAGAATGCTAAGCCAATAAGAACCGCCTACGTAATGTAGGCGGTTAGGATTAGCTGAAGGATCTAGTTGACTGGAACCGGACGGTCCTCCTCGATTTGAGAGACATCATGCTTAGCGATGGTGACCGTTAGCTCGCCATGCTCACAAGTGGCCGAGATCTCAGCGGTGTTGACATCGTCTGGCAAAGAGAAGCTGCGGCAAAAACTGCCATAGGCTCTCTCAAGACGATGGAAGCGGGGTCGAAGCTCACGATCTTCGAGCGTACGCTCACCCTGAATCGTTAGTCGATTACCTGAAAGACTGACAGTAATATCTTGCTTTTGAAGCCCGGGGACATCAGCCTTGATTTGATACTGAGAATCGCTTTCAAAGATATCAACCCGTGGGCCGATATCAAGTGAACTCGGTGAAGCAATCCTGACACCAGGCCAACTCAGGGTTCGATCAAGGATGGACTGAATGTCGGTAAGGGGCTCCCATTTTGCGAGGTCCATGAGAAAGCTTGTATGTTGCTAAGTGCCAACGAAAGGTAGAATCAAGAAAAGCAGATAACAGAGTGAGAAGCAAAACTGGATCAGATGTACGGCATTATTGGTGAAGAAGGTAGGAAGCTAGAGCTAATAAGAACAAGATGGATAGACAGGTAAAGGCGAGATGAATGAAGAACAGAGGCAGAGATTTGTGAAGGGACCAAAAGGAGAGTGGCAACAATATCAGAACTGGCAATGGGTCTTGGAACCAAGGGATAGGATGAATGTAGCTATTAGATTTCTGGGTTCTGAAAAACGATTAAGGACATTTGATGAGTCCCTAATAGAAGAAGCATGCGAGATTGCAGGTTTGCCAGGGCTAATGACACCTGTGGTGTTAATGCCCAACACGCATAGGAGGTTTGGTTCGCTCTATGGATATGTCGCAGCATTTAGAAAGGGAAGGGAATCACTCATTCGACCTGGTGCTATCGAAATTGATAATGCCTGGGGGAGTCGCCTTCTAAAAACAAATCTCAAACGTGATGTAGTGGAAGAAGAGAGGGAGAAATTAGCTCATGTACTAGAGACTAGAATCGTAGAAGGCCTGAAGAATCGAGGATTTGAGAACTATGGAATGGACTCGATCGAACGTCTATTGAGAAATGGGGCTCACTGGATAACAGAACAGGGAATTGGATACCTTGAAGATCTAGTAAGATGCGAAGATCTGGGAAGAATGCAATACGCCGATCCGGGGGCAATCTCGGCACAGGCAAAAATGGCATTTAAGGATCGACTCAGTCATATTGGCAATGGAAATCATCATCTAGAGATACAAGTGATAGATCAGACCTTTGATCTAGAACGGTTAAACGCATTAGGTTTAGGGGAAGCAGATGTACTCGTTTTGATTGAGGCCGGATCGGCAGGTCTGAGTCAAAAGATATGTCGCGAAGAAACAGTGATTCTCGGAAAAGACCTATGGCAGCCCATTGAGTCTCAACACGGCAAAGAACTACTTGGGTCAATGCATGCCTGTCTCAATGCTGCTGCAGCTTATCGACAGCTATTAACTCATCTCGTACGAGAAGCCATTGGGAGTATATGGCCTGATAGTCAAATCACAAATATTGTTGATATGTCCTCGAATAGCTACAAGCGAGAGCAACATGTCATTGGTCATGACAGCGTAGATCTATGGATTTGGCGTAGGGGTGCTGTACATGCCAATGGTCCATCGCACTACACAGAAAATGGGGAATACGAGTCAATGGGACGACCACTGATTCTCGGGGGAGCAATGGGCTCACATACAACCATTCTGTGTGGAGTCGATCAATCAGAAGAGCTCGCACTCTCCAGTGCACCATATGGAGCAGGGGCGGATGAATTGGCCGAGCAAGTAGGACTTGCACGGCCAATCGCTCGGCTAAAACCACTGTTTTGCCTTCAAGGCTAGGATCAGATCAGTGGTGCTGATTGAGTGCGAGTTCGTCTGAGAGACTCATCAAGATCGCAGGGCGTGTAATCACCGCAGCATTGGTTGCCAGAGGTATGCGGCCAAAAGGCTATCGGCAATTGAAAGTCTGCAGAAAAAAGATCAGAGGAAATGGAGGAGAAGTTGCGCGCTCCATTACTAATTTCTATTGACTCCATACGATAGTGAGCTGGTGCATGACGAGTACATGGTGCAAGATTACCAAGATTAGAGTTTTGCAGCCCATTGGCTTGATCCCAATAGGAACATGTCTGGCAGTGCTGATGGTTCATCGTAGGATTCTGACCAATCCGATTTAAGAAATGACAGTCAGCGGAGGGAAGAAAGTGCAGCCGATAAAGCACAGAATTACCGCAACAAGAAAGCAGCTAAGAATGAACTGGGAACAAAGAGATGAGTTATCGCGAAAGGATGTAAATAAGGAAATGCAGCGAGCGCGCATCAAATAGCGCAAAAGATAAAATACACTGAGGAAATATTCAATGTGGCAATAGGTAGCAAGCGAAAAACACTTTAGGGACATCAATAAGACCTGCCAGAAAAGAAATAGAGATAAAGATCAAAGAGCATCAGTTATGAGGCAGATCGGAGAATTGCTCAAGCCGCTTGGAGTAACTGGGTTAAGTAGGAATGCAATCAATCAGATAGGCGTGCAACTCGAACCGAATCGAAGGATCCGATGAAGCCGGCCCCAGAGCAGCAAGGCCCCATCGAGCCGCATGGTGTGGCAAAGTGATGCAGAACGCAGCGAGTTCAACTCAGAGACGCTCTAGGCAAAGCTGATGACACGCAAGCAACTGTCAATGGTTTTGCCACCAGAGCTGCTGGAGCAGATCAAGGCACGAGCGAACAGCTTGGGCATCAGCACTACGGCCTACATCACCCGCTTGGTACGGCGTGATTTGGGGTTGGAGGTCATGGAGGACGTTGAATCGCGCCTGGAGGAGCTGGAAAACCGGCTAAAGGCCCTTGAACCACCCAGAAGAGACGCTTGAATCTATAGGCTATGTAGACTGGTTCTCAGGTCAATGGATCGTGCGCGCTCGGACGCTGTGGAAGCTTCGATGAGCGGAGCCCGGACAGCACGGGTTTGCGTCAGCGTCAGCAGTAATACACACGAAAAACTGCGTGCGATCGCTGCAGAGGAGGGGCGGAGCCTGAGCAACCTGTGTGCTCACCTATTGGAGCAAGCACTCGAGGAGCGGATCGGAGCGCGATAACAGCTGCAGCACTTAGCACCCATTCAGCAGCAATTTGGGGAAATGAATTCTCACAGACGCGAGAAGCAGCTTGCATGAGTAGGTCAATACATGATGGACATGAACAAGAAAATCAACTGGGGTTGGACCGAACAAGCTGAACGATGGAACGGGCGCTTGGCGATGCTGGGCTTTGTTATTGGATTAGCAACCGAGCTGATGACCAATCAAGGCGTGTTCCAACAAATCAAAAGCGTATTTCCCTTCGCCTAAGCACATTTGCCGCATCGATGCTGCAAAGGTCACAAACAGATCCTAGGGGGTAAGAAAGTAGTGGTTCCACACGCAATGAGATTGCCATGACTGCTGGTGACTGGGAAGTGGGGTTCAAAGGACAGAGCCTTGAGGAACTCCTAAATGGGGACGATGCGGCTCAAACCCTGTGGTTTCTCGCTGGTTATTTAAAAGGAATGTCGGATGGCAGTGAGATGCATGCAGGGGTAAGGCAAATGCTGTTTGAAGTCACAGGTGAAAACAGCTGGAGACTTCAGTCAAAGGCAATCACTGAGAATGCAAGACGATAATCAATAGATGTTTGTGAGCAAAGAAGAACCCATCCGCATAACAACAGGATGTTATACGGTCAGAATCTCCGAACTCAAGCGTGAATTAGAAGATATATTCGAACACTCAAGGAAAACAAAACATACTGAGGATGAGGTCGAAAGTCTGACTCAAAGGGTAAAGCCCATTTACGGAGCAATTATTGCAATGTATGGAGAAGTCAGACAGACACAACAAGAATGAAGATTAGCGACGCAGAAAGTCCCTGGCATGCCATCGATGCCAATAAGGTCTGGGAGTTAGTTGGATCAAGCATTGAGGGACTGAGTACTCAAGAAGCAACAAGACGGTTGCAGGAGACAGGAGCCAATGTCTTACCTCAACCTGCATCACCGAACCTTATACACACACTCTTACGACAGCTGAAGAGTCCGCTCATTGCTGTCCTTGGCGTGGCAGCCATGCTCTCTGCCGTCGTAGGAGATGAGAAAGATGCACTATTGATCAGTGCGGTGGTAGCCGTCAATGCAGTCATAGGTGGCTTGCAGGAATGGAAAGCACATGCTCGCTGCTTTGCACTACGCCAATTGATCAAAGTGCAAGCAATCGTCTTACGTGATCGAAAGAAGGTTGAACTCAATTCAGAAAGTCTTGTGATTGGTGATGCAATATGGCTCGAAAGCGGTCAAGTCGTTCCCGCCGATGTGAGGTTGGTCGATAGCCACAATCTTGAAATCGACGAATCGCTACTAACTGGTGAATCAGGAGCGGTACAAAAAAGGGCGAAAGGGTTCATAGCAGCGAAAACCCCCCTGGCTGAGCGGGGCACCATGGCCTATGCAGGGACAACAGTCAGTCGGGGGAGAGGACTTGGAGTCGTTGTAGCAACCGGTAAAACAACCGAGGTTGGAGACCTCGCATCAGATCTTCAAACCGTGCCACCAGGAAAACCACCTCTTGTGGTTCGCATGGATCTCTTCAGTAAGAGAGTTGGTGTATTCGTGATCATCTCTGCCGCTGCTGTTGGCTGGCTATCGATTGCTCAAGGGGGAACAGACCTTTTAACGGCATTAAAACTGGCAGTAGCTCTAGCGGTCTCCGCTATCCCTGAAGGATTACCGGTGGCATTAACGGTCGCCTTATCGGTAGCAAGCCATCGAATGGCAAAACAGAAGGTGATTGTCCGTCGACTTCCCGCCGTAGAAGGTCTTGGAAGTTGCACCCTAATTGCAAGTGATAAAACAGGAACACTGACCTACAATCAACTCTCAGTTCAAGAGGTAGTATTAAGGGGAGAGCCTCCAATTAGACTAGTTCTTCACCAGAAAGAAAAAAGAGAAAATCCCAGACAGCTGGAGAGATTACTTCCGATAGCTCGCTGCGCTGTACTCTGTAATGAGGGCGAGGTTTATAAAAAGGACGACTGGTGGGAAGGGCGTGGAGATCCGACTGATCAAGCATTGTTGATCATGGGAATTGAACTCGGTGTATCAAAGCAGAAGGAGTTGCTTGAGCAGCCGCAGTGCAACACAATTCCCTTCGAACCGGAGCAGCGTTATGCAGCAAGTTTTCACCAAAGAGATGATGGGGAAGTCATGGTGGCGGTCAAAGGAGCGCCTGAGAGAATCATCCCAATGTGTCAGCCAGAGGCACAGTGGGGAATTGAGGCAGCTGAAGAACTAGCGAATCGAGGACTACGAGTACTCGCCCTAGCTTCAGGAACCACCAGTAAGAGTGCCCTAGAAGAGACAACACCTTCTGAACCAGGGAACTTGCAGCTATTGGGTGTGATCGGATTAAGAGACCCCCTACGCAGAGGGGCAAAGGAAGCCATTGATCAATGCCACCAGGCCGGTATCAGAGTCTGGATCGTCACGGGAGATCACCCTACGACTGCAGGAATCGTTGGGAAGGAATTAGGGATCATCAAAAATACCCTTGATGTCGTCACTGGGGCTGAAATCGAGGCAGCCAGTCCAGAAAGCCTAAAAAGAATCGTCTCTCGAGCTAATGTTTATGCAAGGGTATCCCCACATCAAAAGCTCTTATTGGTTGAGCAAGCACAGAAAGCTGGTGAATTCGTTGCGGTAACGGGGGATGGTGTGAATGATGCTCCGGCCCTCCGTGCAGCTCAGATCGGCATCGCAATGGGACGTGCAGGAACAGACGTTGCGCGTGATGCGGCTGATTTGATCCTGCTTGATGATGGTTTTCCATCAATCGTAGATGGAATCCAACAAGGGCGAATTGCTTACGACAATGTTCGAAAGGTCATCGTCCTTCTTGTGTCTTGTGGCGCAGCAGAAATCACAGTACTCGCACTAGCCGTTGGATTCTCGCTCCCACTACCACTTCTTCCAGTTCAATTGCTATGGCTGAACCTCGTCACCAATGGGATCCAAGATGTTGCTCTTGCATTCGAACCGGAAGAGGGAGATGTGCTTAAACGAAGGCCCAGGCCGCCGCAGGAAGCGGTGTTTAATGGGCTGCTAATCAAACGCACTGCGCTTGCGGCTGTCGTTATGGGTGGAGTCGGATTTATTTTATTTTCTGAGTTACTGAAACACGGCTGGGGTGTGGAACAGGCGCGGAACGCATTACTGCTTCAGATGGTCATGTTTGAGACGGTGCAAGCCGGTAACAGCAGACTGGAAAGAAAGTCCGTCTTCCAGGATCAGCCCTGGCACTCACCGGTGGTCGTAGCGGGTACAGCCGGTGGCTTCGCACTCCACGTTTGGATGATGAACTGGGGTGTGGGGTCAGCAGCCCTCGGAACTGGGCCACTACCAGTCGATCTATGGCTTGTGATCAGCGGACTGAGCTTGTGCCCTTTGGTTGCGGTCGAGATCCAGAAGACATTGGTAAGGCGGAAGGTCCTTTAACGCCACTCAGGCTGCTCTCAAGGAGATAGGCCGCAAGATTGCTCAACGAACGACCTTCGGCATCACTTCGGCGGACAAGCGCTTCAAATAAGAAATGAGGAAGGGTGATCGATAGTCGCTGGCTAGAGCGCATGACGGATGGTTTCAACACGTGGCTCATGCCCCAGGGGTCGTTGATCCAACCCTCGGCGAATCTCGGCCTAAATCTCAAGTCCCGCACAAGGGACACGTCCCTAAATCAGGACCCCATGAGTGTTTCACCGCAGACATAGAATGCCAAGAACGCAGACAGGGCAATGAAGTGAAGCATCGCGCCCAGGAAAACGTCAGCCGGCCATGATGTAGAAAGGATGTAGAAGGCTGTAGAACCCATTGAAGGCACTGTTTCTCCACGAGAACACCATGTGCCTTGCGCTAGGGAGTCTTCTTGCTGAAGCATGGGACTTCCATGTGCTGGAACTGTTCACGGATACAGAATCCGCCATCACTTGGATCGAACAAGAAAAGCCAGACCTCCTAATCAGCGAGTGGAAATCAGGAGACATCGATTCGAAACGCTCAGTAGATGCACTCATTAAGACGAATCCATCGGGGAAAATCATTTTTATCAGCACAACTCGAGAACAACGAGACATTCCCGCCAAGCTTCTCCCTTTTATAATAGGGGTCGTTGACAAGTCAAAGGGATGGAATGAGCTGAACGAAGCACTTCGACGATGGAATGCAGCTCAACACGTAGACAAACAAATAAAAGCAAAGATTAATCTAGAAGAACTAAGTCGACTGGCTCCAAGAGAACTGCGCCTGTTATGTGAGCTAGGTAAAGGACGCGTCAACAAGGAGATCGCACAATCACTAGAACTTTCACAGAATACCGTAGCGACTTATCGCAAGATCATTGCTCAGAAGCTAAGGATTAGCGGATCTGAGCTGGTTCGTGTAGCCGTATTAGCGCGGTGCCTTAACTTATGTGATTAACAAGCTTTCATACGATCAATCCGTCAAGGATCACTCCAAGGTAAAGAACAAGTTCAAGTCCATCGGTCGTAGGCAGACGAAGGACCAGTGAATCAGTCGAGATCTTGTGAAGAGAGGCGGAGGTGCGGTAGGTCACGGTCAAAAAGCATCACTGGAAGTACTGGTCTGCACAGATAACGCTGAGGAACTGCGGCTTAAGTGAGGTGCGACAGACCTCGTCTTGAAAACAAGACCATCATGAAGAAGGCATCCACCTGATATTCATGCAGTCCACAAATGTGCCGATGAGTATCGGTGAATCAAATAATACCAATCACTGCACACGACAACAACTTCAGGAGTTACTACAGAACAGCTTCGGAGATCTCCCGATGTTGTTGGTCTCCAATCGAGAACCTTGGATCCATTCTCATTGCGACAATGGATGGATTGAAGCCAATCGCCCGGCCAGCGGCTTGGTTACCGCATTAGAGCCATTCGCTGAAGCAACGGGTGGGACGTGGATTGCCCATGGAAGCGGAAATGCCGATCGTTGCACAGTCGATGAAAAAGATGCCGTAAATGTTCCACCAGATATGCCTCAGTATCGCCTGCGGCGCGTATGGCTTAGCAAAGCTGAAGTCGAAGACTACTACTCAAATTTGTCTAACCGCGGATTATGGCCTCTTTGCCATGTTGCATTTGTAGCACCCTTGTTTGAGCATCACCACTGGCAAGTCTACCGAGAAGTTAATCAGCGTTTTGCTGAGGTGATTCTTGAAGAGGCCGCAGGAAAGCCAGCCTTGGTCTTTATACAGGACTATCACCTAAGCCTTGTCTCACGGATACTGCGTGAAGCAAATCCAAATCTAATTACCGTTCAGTTTTGGCACGTACCTTGGCCAAACCGAGAGGTGTTAAGAACATTTCCCTACGCCGATGAACTCATACATGGATTACTTGGGAATGATCTACTGGGATTCCAGAGCAAATCCCACGCGCATAACTTTCTTGATGCAGCTGACCGGCTAGTCGAAGCGCGGGTTGATCTAGAGCAAGAACAAGTCTCACAAAATGGGCATCGAACACTTGTTGGCAGCTACCCAATCAGTATCGACTTTGACTATTGGAATGAGGTTGGAGCAAGCGATGAGGTTGACTTAAGCATGAAGCAATGGATCAGTGAACTGAACCTAGAAACTGATCAGCTGTTGATTGTTGGCATGGAGCGACTGGATTACACAAAAGGCTTAATGCAAAGACTGCATGCTATTGATCGCCTTTTGCAACTTGATCCATCTCTAAAAGGGCGACTTCAAGTTGTCCAACTACTAGTTAGTTCACGTGGGACAATTAGTGAATATCGGATCCTTCGTCAAGAGATTGAAGCATTGACTAGGCAGATTAATCGACGCTGGGCAGACGGCGGCTGGAGGCCGATTCAGCTAAAGATTGAAGACCGAAGTTTGATCGATCGCGTTGCTCTACTGCGTTTGGGACGCTGTTGTGTCGTCAGCTCTCTGCACGACGGGATGAATCTGGTGGCAAAAGAGTTCGTTGCTTCTCGCTCTGATGGTGATGGAACTCTGGTACTCAGCAGATTCACTGGCAGCGCGCAGGAACTGACGGGTGCGCTACTGGTCAATCCCTATTCCGTAGAGGCCCTGGCTCAGAGCATGCAGCGGGCGCTTTTGATGCCAGAGCGAGAAAGGCGCATGCGCATGACTCAGATGAGAAAACAAGTGGCCGATCAGAATATCTATCAATGGGGCAGCTCGATTGTTTCTGACATCCAGCGAGTCAGGCAGCGCAAGGCTCTGAAGTCAGACGTAAGCACATTAACAGTTTAGCCCTAGCAAACATCCACAGTCCAATCCATAGACAATCAAATGCCTGAGTTCCACGCATCAGATAACAAACCAAGCTGGTTCATCGATGCAATCTTCTATCAGGTCTATGTACGTGGCTTTAAAGACAGTGGCAAGGATGGAAAGGGGGACTTGCAGGGTTTAATTGAAAAACTAGACTATATCCAGAACCTGGGCGTAAGTTGCCTATGGCTGATGCCGATTTTTCCATCACCACTTCGTGATGATGGATATGATGTATCAGATTTCTTTAGTATAGATCCGTCGATTGGAAGCCTTAGTGATCTTAAAGAATTAACAGAGGCAGCCCATGAACGAGATCTCCATGTCATTACCGACCTGGTCATCAGCCATACCTCTGATCAGCATTCTTGGTTTCAACAGGCAAGACTAGTACGTGATTCGAAATACCACTCATACTATGTCTGGAGTGATCATGATCAGGGTTACTCCCAAGCAAGGGTTATCTTTCCTGACACGGAGGACTCAAATTGGGCTTGGGAGCATCAACTTAAGCAGTACTACTGGCATCGGTTTTTCTCACACCAACCCGACCTTAACTATGACAATCCGGAAGTTCAAGAAGCCCTACTCAATACAATGCGATTCTGGCTTGATCTAGGCATTGATGGCTTTCGAGTGGATGCTGTTCCTTATCTTTTTGAAAGGGAAGGAACAGATTGCGAAAACCTGCCAGAAACTCACGCTTTTTGCCGGCGAATGAGACAACTAATTGACAGCGAATATCCCGGCAGGATGCTACTGGCAGAAGCCAATCAATGGCCAGATGACCTTGTTCAATACTTTGGAAATGGAGACGAATTTCATATGGCCTTCAACTTCCCGTTGATGCCACGACTATTTCTAGCTCTAAGGAAAGAAGACAGTCAACCGATCGTTGACTGCATCTCCCAGCTCCCCGAAATACCAGATAACTGCCAATGGGCTACTTTTCTGCGCAACCATGATGAACTAACACTTGAGATGGTAACCGATGCTGATCGCGATTACCTCTATAGCGAATACGCAAATGATCCCCGCATGAAGCTCAATGAAGGGATAAGGAGAAGGCTTTCTCCCCTGGTAGATCACGATCGACGAAGAATTGAATTGATGTACAGCTTGCTATTGAGCCTTCCCGGTGCACCCGTGATCTACTACGGCGACGAAATTGGAATGGGGGACAATATATTTCTGGGTGATCGCAACGGTGTGCGCACACCAATGCAATGGAGTGACGATCGAAATGCTGGCTTCTCGAGTGCTGACCCCTCAATGCTCTACCAACCAGTCATCACCGATCCCATTTACAACTATCAAGCCGTCAATGTCGATGCTCAGTTACGTTCACCTGCTTCTCTCTTGCATTGGCTACGCCACCAAATCAGGATGAGGCGAAGTCAACCTCTTTTTAGCCGTGGAGATATTCAGTTTCTGCGTTCAAACAACCGCAGCGTACTGAGTTTCACCCGTAGCCATCAAGGAACGACCGCTTTGTTATTACACAACCTCTCAAATACTGTGCAGCCTGTGGAGATTGACCTTTCCAGTCATATCAGTTTTCGGCCCATGCACTGCAATGGAGTCCATGGCTTCCCTGTGATAACGGATCAGCCCTATTTTTTAAATCTAGCCCCTTACGAATCACTCTGGTTTTTACTAGAACAAGCATGATGGGAATTGAATTGCTAACTGATTTAGCAAACAAGGTTCCAACAATCCTGCTCTACCTCGATTTTGATGGCACCTTGGTCAATCTTCGGGCCAACCCTGAGCACTGCACAATTCAGCCCAGGTTGGCCAAGGTTCTAGAGGATTTCAGCCGATTGAGCGGTGTCGATCTTGCAGTGATTAGTGGGCGCTCGCTCGCGGATCTTTCCCGTCGATTGCCTATGGACCAAAGTTGCATCAATCTCGCAGGAAACCATGGTCTAGAACTGAAGTTGCGCGGAGATGTTTGGCAAGACCCTCGCGCGGTTGCTTTACAGGGACATCTCGATCAGTTTGAAGCAGAGGCCAGAGAACGCCTGAAAGGACTTGCGGGCGCATGGGTGGAGCACAAGGGCTTGAGCCTGAGCCTGCACGGGCGCCAACTGAGTCCGGCGAAACAAGCTGAGATGGAACAGCGACTTGCACCTTTGCTTGGGGAACTGAAAAGGACCTCTTTACTGCAATTACGAAGGGGACGACGGGTTTTGGAGATCAGACCGGCTTTTGACCATGGCAAAGCGGAAGCAGCCCAACGCCTCGAGCGTGATGCTCGTCGACGCGGGGTGTGCTCAACCGCAAACCATCGCCTACCCCTGAAGCTGTATTTCGGAGACGATGACACCGATGAAGATGTATTCCAGCAATGGCCTGGGGTAGTGGGGGTTCGGGTAGGCCCCTGGAATCAACCCACCACTGCCTCATTCCGCCTTGGTGGCCCTGCAGGAGTCAACCGCTGGATTCACGCGGTTTTCGGTGCTCGATGCAAGCTGGCCTAGCCCCCCACTGCCACACAGCCTCCGAGTCCCCTGATGGATTCAGAGTCTGCGTTCCAGGACGGCCTCGATGAAATCGAACGGGTAGGAGCAGGACTCATCACAACGCCGCATCGTCCGTTCTGTTACGCACCTGTACTTCGATCAAGAGATTCATGCCAGTGCCGTCACCAGGTCGTCGCCTCATAGCTCTCCTGTCCCTGCGCGCCAGAAGCATGACAATGCCGTTGGTTGCCAAAGTGCTTGTGTGCGATCGCCAGTAGCTCAGCGTCCGTACAAGCGGTGTCATCCACCGAGATCGTCTCCACACGATCCAAGAGCGCTGGATGGTGTACACCGATGTAGTGCTTCAAAAGCTCTCGAAGATCACTCTGGCCATGGCCATGGCCCAGCAACAAAACCCGATCGGCTTGATCGATTGCCTCACTCAGAGCCCGTAAATACTCGTAGTCCAGCGGTGCCCGTTGCCCAGCCACATCGCGGTCGTGCCGATGACTTAACCGCTGGTGGCTACGCCAAAGACCATGGGGTCGCAAATCTGCGGCCTGCACGTTGTCACCACGAAGCCACCACAGGCGAGCCCCGCGATGATCCAGGTGAATCACCAACCGATTGGCATGCTCACCCTTGACCTGTGAAGGGGTTGGAAATGGATGCTCTGGAGTCACTCCAGCCAGTTGTAAAAACCAACGGATCCGCGAGATGGCATCCTCGTCCAGCGGAGCATGCAAGACCATCGTGTTTCCGTTGCTCAGGTGCACCCTCAGACGGTGCTCTGGAAGGTGCTTGACTTTGGCACCAAGGTCCACGAACAGGGCCTCCACCGAGGGCAGTTGCAGATTGTGGGGCACTGGATGGGCATAAAGAGCTTGCAGCGTTGCAATGTGCTGGTGCTTCATCGCCGCAACCAAGTGGAGACCTATCACGAAGCTATGGATCTCCTGCAGGCAGTACGTCTTGATGCAGCTGATCTGCTGAACAAATCCAGAGAAAAGGAAGAAACATTCAGCTCAAAGAGCCCTGCTGCGCCGATGCAGCAGAGAAGGACCCTGCAGGATCTGCTAACAGCCCTAGACCAGTGGAGCACCATTGAATTGATGCTGTGTTCCTGAAAACACGTGATGACAACTCACTGGTGGAGGTGATGGAGCTCAAGCAACTCTTCGATCCCTTTGCACCACAAGTCTTGGGCCGACTTCACGCGGGGGAGGAACTTCAAGAACCTGGGGACCTGCTCAAATCCGATCTGATCTTCCCGTCGGGTGAACCTTTGCCGCGCTGCTGGCTAACTCCGCACTACAAGCAGACATAAGCGCTTGCACCTGACGGTCATCAACAGCGTCAAAGGACTCATACCAAGATCCAACAGCCACCAGATCATCCACTTCCGCCAAGGCGATCAAGTCATCAAGCAGGGGTCGCAGGCGAACCGCGATCGTTCGATCGATCACAGGCACAGCCAAGCTGATCCGGCTCGGATGCCCCTGGCGTAAGGACTGCAGAGCAGCCGTCACCGTCATCCCTGTTGCCACACCGTCATCCACGACGAGCAGGTGGCGGTCACGCAATGAAGCCAGGGGCGGATCGCCATAGAGACGTTGCCGCCGTTGCAACTCAGAGTCAGCCTGGAGAACGAGGCTTCGCCGCAGTTGTGGATCCAGGTGTAACTGGCGCAAGTAAGGCTCATCCCACACCAAGACCCCACCGGGGGCAATGGCACCCACAGCAACCTCAGGAGCATGGGGGTGCGCCAACTTGCGAACAGCCCAACTGCACATCGGCAAGGTCAGTGCACGAGCCAACTCAGCCGCAACAACAACCCCACCACGGGGCAATCCCACCACCAAGCCTTTGGGATCGGCGTGCCAGGCCCCCAGGCGAGCGATGAGCTCTTGTCCTGCCTGTGCACGGTTCTTCCACAACAGTTGACGTTCAAGCATCGATCACTCCTCTGTCCATGGTCATGGGCTGCTCTAAAGAGCTGGGCTCAGGAGTGAGGCATCGCAAGCCACTTAACAATGACGGTATTGCGTCGTGATGGAGGAATCTCGCCTTCGGATCCTGCAGCAAAGTGCTCACTCTTGTGCGGCAAACCGAATCCCAAGAAGGTCCTGATTGAGTTATATACGAAGTAGGAGCCCAGACCAGGACGGTGTAGTTTAAGCCCTGTCACTGGCTCATGGCGGTCAGAAAAGACCGCCCTTAGTATTTGAATTCATCGAGCGGCAAAGCTTCTTTGAGTTTCTGTAGCAACCCATCCATCCAGGGATACCAAACAGCACCACCGAGGGGCAGCTTGACTGGTTTATAAATCGCTCTTGCCCGAATGGTATTGAGCAAAAGACGAGCCTCTTGTTCCGTCAGCTCAACAGTAATCAGTTCGCTCATCGCACCCAATAGCCCTTTTGGGAAAAACTATCGACTAGGGATGGTGGTTTCGCCCAGTCCACGCCAATCCACTGATAATCTGAGTCAGATTGATAGCGAATTTGCAGCTGAATGCAGCTGCACTCAATCCGCTCTGCGCTAATGCCGGATGGGGGGGCAGGCTGTCAGCCACCGTTGAGAGCGATCAAAAACAAGAGCTCTAACAAATCCGAGGTAAATGCTCACCACGACCCACCTCCAAGGGTCGTAGAACGCCCAAGCTGTTGCGAAGGGAAACCGGATGCCGTTGTCGCAGCGACGAAGCGTGATCGAGAGGCTGCATCACCTCACCAACACAGGCCGCTTCTGGTCTGTATTGCCTGAGCACATTCAGCACCTGGTCAACCGCCGATGGGGGACAAATCAGCAGCATCCGGCCCTCATTCGCCATCGCCAGAGAATCAAGACCCAAGAGGTCGCAAGCTGCAGCAACCGAAGGGTGAATGGGGATCGCCCCCTCGTCTAATTCCACGTCACAGCCAGCAGCGCGTGCCACCTCATCGATGGCACTGGCCAAGCCGCCACGGGTGAGATCCCTCAAGCAGTGCAGCTCCACCCCCGCCAGCAGCAAGGCCTGCACCGATGGCTGAAGGGAAGCCAAATCGCTCTCCAACCCAGAACGCAATCCCAACTCACCACGTGAGACCAGGATCGCCAATCCATGGCGACCGAGATCGCCGCTGACGAGAACCGCGTCCCCTGGACGTACAAGCGATGGATGACTGGAGCAGGGGTGTTCCAGCACCCCAATGGCGCTGGTGTTGATGAACAACCCATCCGCTTTGCCGTGCTCCACCACCTTCGTGTCCCCGGTGAGCAGCGGCACGCCGCACTCCTGTGCCGCCAGGCGGATGGAGTCGACCACCCTCTCAAGGGTGGCCATGGCCAGGCCCTCCTCAAGAATCAAACCCAAGCTCATGGCAACGGGGCGAGCAGCGGCCATGGCCAGATCGTTCACGCTGCCCAAAACCGACAGACGACCGATGTCACCACCTGGAAAGAACAGAGGGCGCACCACGTAGGAATCGGTGGTGAAGGCCAGCCGTCTCCCAGGACTCGTCAAGACAGCTGCATCGTGCAGCACCCCGTCGGCCGGGCCGAAGGCAGGCACCAACAACTCTTCGATCAGTTGGTGACTGAGGGAACCTCCTCCGCCATGGGCCAATTGGATCGTCTCCCCCAGAACCATGGCTCAGCGTGCGTAGCGGTAGTAGGCCGCACAGGCACCTTCTGACGAGACCATCGGTGCTCCAAGGGGCTTCTCAGGGGTGCACTCACAGCCAAAGCGGGGACAGTCACAGGGATTCAGAAGACCGCGTAAAACCAAACCGCTCGGGCAGAGGTCCGGCGAAGGCTCCTTCACCTCCAAGCTGGAGGGCACCAAGGAGAGGGCATCAAAGGGGGGCCGAAGGCGGTATCCCCCCGCCGTGATTGAGCCCAGGCCGCGCCATGACGTATCAATCGGTTCAAACACCTCCTCCAGTAGGCGACGGGCCTCGTGATTGCCTCGGTGTTCCACCGCATCGGCGTAGGCGTTCTCCACTCCGTAGGCCCCCCGCTCCAGCTGATCGATACAGCGCTGGATGCCCCGCAACAGCGCTTCCGGGCTAAAGCCGGTCACCACAATCGGCAACCGATGACGCAGGGACAGCTCCGCGTACTCCGGCATCCCCATCACCGTGCAGACGTGGCCGGCGGCGAGAACCCCTTGCACGGCACACACCGGATCCGATAGCAATTGGTCCAGCACCGGGGCCACCCGCACATGGGCCAGCAGTAGGCGCAGATTTGAAACGCCCGCAGCCAGGGTGCGTTGAGCCAGGAGAGCGGTCGCTGGGGCGGTGGTTTCGAATCCAACGGCAAAGAACACCACCTGCTGATCGGGCTCTGATCGAGCGATCTCGAGCACATCGAGTGGCGAATAAATCACTCGTATATCTGCTCCCAGGGCCCGTTGACCGAGTAGATCGCGACCATCACTGCCGGGCACCCGCAACATGTCGCCGTAGGAGCAGAGCACCACATCCGCTCGGGTAGCCAAGTCCAAGGCCTGATCCACCAGCTGGGTATGGGTGACGCAGACGGGGCAGCCCGGGCCGTGGATGAGCTCGATCGACCTTGGCAACAAGCGATCAATGCCATGACGCAATAGGGCATGGGTTTGACCACCACAGACCTCCATCAGCGTCCAGGGACGGGTGCAGCGCTGATGGATCTGCTCCAGCAGGGCCTGGGTAGTAGGCATCAGATCAACTGCTCCCGCGGCAGGCTGTAACTGCTGATCGCTCGCCAGTACTGGGCGCGTTCAAACGCCTCTGGATCAGGGCAGCGCAGCAGAGAGAGACTTCCCCGCAAACTGGAGAGGCGCTCAACTCGATGCTGCTCCAGCCACTGCAGCAACTGATCGCGCATCCTCTGCAAATGCCCAGGGCCATGGCGCAGTAGGGCGCTGACCACATGGGTGACCTGCGCGCCAACCATCACCATCCGCACGACATCGTCACCCGTGGCCACCCCGCCACTCGCCGCAAAAGCGAGGGGCACCCGCTGATACAGCAATCCGATCCAGCGCAGGGCAAGACGCTGATCCACGGGGCTGCTGAGATCAAGCTGAGACACCGTTTCGAGGGTCTCGATATTCACGTTTGGTTGGTAAAAGCGGTTGAACAACACCAGGGATTGCGCTCCCACCTGGGAGAACTGCTGGGCCATCGAGGCCAACGCCGTGTACCAGGGGCTGAGCTTCACCGCAACGGGCAGGCTTACCGCAGCCGTCACCTGCTGGACGATCTGGATTTGCTCGTCCTCTAGCTCTGCGCTGCTCCGCTGGGTCTGGCTTGGAACGGTGTACAGGTTCAGCTCGATCGCATGGGCTCCTGCTCGCTGGACGGCCTGACTGGCCTCAACCCAGGGGCCGCCATGGCAACCATTGAGACTGGCAATCACGGGGATCAACAGCCGGGACTGCGCGGAGCGAATCTCCTCCAGGTAGCCATCCAAGCCCAAATGAAGCGGTTCGGTGCAGGGCAAGTAGCTCTCCGCTTCTGGATGGCTCTGACGAGCATTCCGTTGATGGTGCAACCACTCCTGCCAATCCCGTTCGCCCTGATCAAGACATAAGGAGCGGAGCACCACAGCCCCGGCCCCCTCCTCTTGCAGTTGCTCAAGCCGGTCGAGATCAAGGCTGAGGGGCGCCGCCGAACCCACCACCAGCGGGGAGGGCAACTCCAATCCCAGATAGCGCGTGGCCAAAGGATTGGTCATGGCCCCTTCCTCTGAGCCAGCGTTTGATACAGCTCCCAGCGACGACGACGGTCAGAGTCCGCCTCCTGGATGAGTCGTTTCGCCTGCTCGGGATGGCTATAGCGGAGCATGCGGAAGCGATTTTCGGCCTCTAGGGATTGATCGAGCGGCATGCTTGGCTCTGGAGAATCGAGCTGCAGGGGGTAGTCCCTACGGGGGTCGTAGCGGTAAAGCAGCCAACGTCCGGACTCCACCGCCTGCTTCTGGTGAGCCATGCCCCGGGCCATGTCAATGCCGTGAGCGATGCAATGGGAATAGGCCAGGATCAGTGAGGGACCTGGGTAGGCCTCCGCCTCCAGGAACACCCGAAGGGTGTGTTCATCGCGGGCCCCCATCGCCACGCTGGCCACATAGACATGGCCGTAGGACATCGCCATCAGGCCCAGATCCTTTTTGGCTGTGGTCTTGCCCGCACTGGCAAATTTGGCCACGGCGCCCTTGGGGGTCGCCTTTGACATCTGCCCCCCGGTGTTGGAGTACACCTCGGTGTCGAGAACAAGCACCGTCAGATCCCGCTGGCTAGCCAAGACGTGATCGAGGCCGCCGAAGCCGATGTCGTAGGCCCAGCCATCACCACCAACAACCCAAACGCTGCGTTTGACCAGGTCATCCGCCAGGTCCAAAAGCTCCTTGGCCGCTCCGCAGGGGTGCGTTAGATGCGTCTTGAGCTCTGCCACACGGGCGCGCTGCTCGTGAATTCCGGCCTCATCACGTTGATCGGCCTGAAGCAGTTCCCGAATCAAGGCATCCGGGAGCTGATCTCGGCAGAGCTGCAGGAGTGAGCAGGCGCGACTGTGGCGTTGATCAAACGCCACCCGAAAGCCCATTCCAAATTCGGCGTTGTCTTCAAAGAGCGAATTGCTCCAGGCCGGCCCTCGCCCTTCGCCGTTCACCGCCCAGGGAGTCGTGGGGAGGTTCCCGCCGTAGATCGACGAGCAACCGGTGGCATTGGCCACCACCATGCGATCACCAAAGAGCTGACTGGCGAGCTTGAGGTAAGGGGTTTCACCGCAGCCGGCGCAGGCCCCAGAAAACTCAAACAGCGGCTGCTGCAGTTGCTGTTCTTTGATCTGGCACGGGTTCAGCGTGCTGCGCTCGACATCCGGCAGGCCGAGGAAGAAGCTCCAGTTGGCTCGACTGGACTCCCGCAGTGGTCGCTGGGGCGCCATGTTGATGGCTTTGCGGCGAGGCCACTCGCGGTCTCGGGCGGGACACACCTCAACGCAGATGCTGCAGCCGGTGCAGTCCTCTGCCGAAACCTGAATGGTGAAGGTTTGACCCTGCCAATGCTGGTGGCGGGCTGGAGTCTGCAGAAAACCATACGGGGCCCCCGCAAAGGCCTCAGCCCCAGCCACCTTGGCCCGAATGACCGCATGGGGACAGACCAAGACGCACTTGCCGCATTGCACGCAGAGATCCGGTTCCCACACAGGTACCTGCTCCGCGATATTGCGCTTCTCCCACTGACTGGTAGCCGTTGGGAACGTGCCATCACAGGGCAGGGCACTCACAGGCATCGCATCACCGGCACGCTGGATCTGCGGCAGCAGGAGTTCCCGCACCTCTGCCGGGGCCTCGAGCATCGCCGCCGAGAGGGGTATGGCGGGCAATGGCTCAGCGCCGTCCTCATGCTCGGGGTACCTCAGCTGCTGGACCTGAGCGAGGGCGTCTTCGATCACCGCGAGGTTGGCCGTGACAATCCGTTCTCCCTTGCGGCCGTAGCTGGCCTGAATCGCGTCGCGCATCGCTGCAGTCGCAGCCGTCAGCGGGACCAGCTTCGAAACGGCAAAGAAACAGGCCTGAAGAGCGGTGTTGATCGCTGGCCCGAGGCCATGCCGTTCAGCGATCGCCGTGGCATCTACCACAAACACCCGTAGCCCCTTGCGCTGGATCTGTTGCTGAATGCGTTGAGGAAGCTCTCCCCAACACCGCTCAACTGGGTAGGGGGCGTTCAGCAGCAGAGTGCCCCCCTCGGAGGCCAAATCGAGCAGATCGAACTGCGACAACAGATCCCAGTGATGGCAAGCCACCACCTGGGCCCGACGAATCAAGCTGCTCGAGCGAATCGGCCTTGGACTGAAGCGCAGGTGAGAGACCGTGACAGAGCCGGCCTTCTTGGAGTCGTAAACGAAGTAGGCCTGGCCGCAGAGACCTGTGGCTTCCCCGATGATCTTCAGGGTGTTCTTATTGGCTCCAACGGTGCCGTCGGAGCCAAGGCCCACAAACACCGCTCGCAACCCATCGGGATCTTCCAACTCGTAGTCGGCGTCAACAGGCAGAGAGTGGTGGGTGAGGTCATCAACAATGCCCACCGTGAAGTGGTTCCGGCTCTGAGGGGCCGCCAGGTTGTCGAAGATCGCCTTGACCATCGCCGGGGTGAACTCCTTTGACGCCAAGCCATAACGACCGGCCAGAACCTCAGGCCGCTCCGAACCGCGCCAGTGCTCACTGATGGCCGCCAGAACATCGAGATAAAGAGGTTCCCCTTGGCTACCGGGTTCCTTGCAGCGATCCAGGACGGCAATGCGCCGAGTGCTGGTGGGTAAAGCCCCTAAGAAAGCCTGCGGAGCAAAGGGGCGGTACAAACGCACCTTCAGCACTCCAACCCGCTCACCGGCCTGAACCAGAGCCTGGGCGGTGGATCCAGCGGTCTCGCAAGCACTTCCCATTAGCACCAGGACGCGCTCGGCCTGAGGGTCGCCCTCGTAGTCGACTAAGCGGTAGCGGCGGCCCGTGAGATCAGCCCACTGATCCATCACGTCCTGCACCACGAGCGGCATCCGCTCGTAGTAGGGGTTGGCCGCCTCCCGGGCCTGAAAACACACATCCGGATTCATGCTGGTGCCACGCAGGACGGGGTGATCCGGCGTCAGGGCGCGAGCCCGGTGGGAAGCGATCGCTGAGGCATCCATCAGGACCTGCAAGACCGAGTCATCGATCCGATCGACCCGCTGCATCTCGTGGGATGTCCGAAAGCCATCGAACCAATGGATCAGGGGCACCCGGCCCCGCAAGCTGGCGGCCGTGGCGATGGCGGCAAAATCCCCCGCCTCCTGCGGAGAGGCCGAGCAGAGCAAACCGCATCCACTTCCGCGGGTTGCCATCACATCACTGTGATCTCCAAAGATCGAGAGCGCCGAGGTCGCCAAGGCCCTGGAGGCGACGTGGATAACGGCTGCGTTGAGCTCACCAGCAATTTTGTAGAGGTTGGGCAGCATCAAGAGCAGTCCCTGTGATGCGGTGAAGGTGGTGCTCAAGGCCCCGGCCTGCAGGGCCCCATGCACCAGGCCGGCGACACCCCCTTCGCTTTGCATCTCCACCACCTCGGGCACCTGCCCCCAGAGATTTGGCCGACCTTCAGCGGCCCAGGCATCTGCCAACTCCCCCATGGCAGAGGCAGGGGTAATCGGATAGATGCCGATTACTTCATTGAGGCGATAGGCCACATGGGCGACCGCCTCGTTGCCATCCATCCAGGCTTGAGCCGCACTCATGGCTCTGGCTCCATCACCTTCAACGCCAGTCCCACGTGCACCAGCAACTGATCACCCACCTGGGCCTCAGGGACGCAGGCCAAGCTCACCTGCCGCATCACCCCCGAAAAGCACACCTCCCCCATGCGCCAAAGGGGGTCTGGGTGGTTGTTGGTGCTGACCAACGCGCCAGCAATGGCGAGGCACATGGCACAACCCAGCCGCATTGATCTGGGTCTAGGGAGAGTCCGGCTACTCCAGCTGCTGCTGCAGTGGATCTAGGGCAGAGCGATGAGTTGCCCCAGCGGGATCGCCGCGTCATTGCAGGGCAAGGCCTGACTCCACACCCCGCAAATGCCTCGCGCCTGAAGGGCCTCCAGGGTCATCTCCAACAGCACTCGGTTTTGGAAACAACCACCCGCCAACAGAAGTTGCCGAGCACCCTCCAGCCGTGCGAACTCAGCGATCGCATCCGCTAAGGCCTGGTGAAAGTACAAGGCAATCCAGGGACGCTGAAGTCCTGCTTCCAAATCGCTCAGAATGGCCTCCAGCAATGGCCGCCAATCCCAGTGCCAGGGCGTTTCAGCTTGCTGATGGTGGAGTCGCAACCCATAGCGACGGGCTGAGGCTGTTTTGACCTGATCAACCTGTTGCTCCTGAGCGCTCATCGCCAACGCCTCCAGGGCAAGGGCAGCTTGCGCTTCATAGCTGCAGCACTGGGGGCCACCAAGCAGAGCTGCAACCGCATCAAACAACCTGCCCACACTCGAGCACCGCACAACCACCGCCCCGCTTTGGGTGCCGCCCTGGAGCAACGCCTCGAGCAGGTCGGCTTCATTGGACTCAAAGGCCGACGACCAGGGCAGATGCGGCAGGCTGCTGAGCCGTTCGCGCCAGTCGACGCCATAGGCCTCAACCAATAGCCCAAGGGCCGCTCGACGGGGTTCCCGCTGGGCACGCTCGAGCCCGACCAGGCCAAAGGGCCGCAGATGCCCCAAGCGGCGGTAGCCATGCCCAGACACCAGCAGGGCCTCACCGCCCCAGAGCGTTCCATCAGCCCCCAGGCCACTGCCATCCCACACCACCCCAAGCGCTGGCTCCCTGATGCCGTGTTCAGCCATCACCGCGAGGAGATGGGCCTGATGGTGCTGCACGGTCTGCAAGGGCAAGCCATCTTGATGACTCCAGTGCTGAGCCCATTGGCTCGAGCGATAGCCAAGATGCTGGTCACAGCGCAGTTGGATTGGCGTTAGCCGATGGAGTTGGAGCCATTGCCTGGTGGTCGCCTCCAAATGGTCCGCACCGGTGCAACTGCTGGTCTCACCCAGGTCAGGACTGAGGATCAGTTGATCCGCTTGGGAGAGCGCCAGTGCCCCCTTGGATTCGGCGCCCAGGGCCAGGGTTTGGCGGGCTGCATTGCTCCGCGTGATCGCCCGTGGCGCCAAGCCTCGTCCGAAACGGAGCACCAACGGTCCATTGGCCGCCAGGCGAATGACACTGTCGTCAATGCGATTCAGGATCGCGAGCTCGTGACTCAAGACCGCGTCGGCCAGCTGTGCCAGCAGTCCCTGCTCTTTCTCGGCGTTGGCCGCAATGGGTTCTCCGGATCGGTTGGCACTGGTGGCGACCAGGGGAGCGCCAAAGTGATCCAGCAACAAGTGCTGCAGGGCTCCCGCAGGACGCATGAGCCCAAGCCAAGGGCTAGCCCCCATGACCCCATCAACAACGGCGGCGTTCTCGCGCCGCCTCATCAACACGATCGGGGCGGCATGGGAGTGCCACAGACCCAGCTCAGATTCCACCCCATGGCACAGGTCATCGAGCCACTGCGGCTGACTGAGCAAGGCGAACGGTTTTTCAGGCCGCCCTTTTCGAAGCCGGAGTGAGGCGATCGCCTCCCGGGAACGGGGATCAGCCAGGAGCTGAAAACCACCGATGCCTTGAAGGGCCACAACTTGACCCTCTCGCAGGAGGGCAACAGCAGCTTCAAGGGCGTCATCCAGCCCAAGGCGAGCTCCATTCCAAAACAATTGCGGGCCGCAGTTCGGGCAGCTGATTGTCTGGGCGTGGAAGCGCCGATCGACGGGGTTGGCGTACTCCCTGGAGCAGGCATCGCAGAGGGGGAAGGCCGAAAAACTGGTGTGCTCTCGCTCGAAGGGCAAGGCCCGGGCCACGCTGTAACGGGGGCCGCAGTGGGTACAGCTGATGAAGGGGTAACGGAAACGGCGGCTGGCTGGATCCATCAACTCCGCCTGGCAGGCCAGGCAGATCGCTAGATCCGGACTGAGCAAGGCAGAGACGGATCCGCCGCGGGAGGACGGAACAATCTGGAACTCGTCGGCCAGCTCGACGATGGGTTGCCAACGCTTCTGGACGGCCGTGATCTTGGAAAGATCCGGCGGATGCTCCAGCAACTGATCCAAAAATTGCTGCAGCAGAGCCCTGGGACCTTGGGCCTCGAGGACAACACCCTTGGGACTATTGGCCACCCACCCCCTCAAGCCCAACCGTCTGGCGCGGAGGACAACGGCGGGGCGAAAACCAATGCCCTGCACCAACCCCTGCAGCTCCAAAGACAGGGCCTGATCAGTGCTCAAGCTCATCGATCAACCAGCTGATCAAGCCATCGAGCCCCTGCTGCAGGCGAGCGGAGGTTTCAAACAAGCGGGCTTGAGGCGCAACCGCCGCCAGATTGGCGATGGCCAGTTGTCGATCGAAATCAGCCGCTTTAGCCAAGTCGATCTTGTTGAGCACGACGGCATCCGCCCCCTTAAAAAGGGCCGGGTATTTCAGGGGTTTGTCCTCCCCTTCGGTGACGGAGAGGATCGCAATCCTGAGCTGTTCGCCGAGATCGAAAGCCGCCGGGCAAACCAGATTCCCCACGTTCTCGATCATCAACAGCCGTAGATCATCCGACCCGAGCTCACCCCAGGCCGCACTGACCAGGGCGGCATCGAGATGACAGAGGTCACCCGTGCAGATCTGAAGCGCACGAGCACCAGCGGCCTGAAGGCGCTGGGCATCGCGCTCGGTCGCCAGGTCCCCCACGATCACGGCCAGTGGACCCATCGGCCACAACCGTGCCATCTGCTCAAGGAGTGCCGTCTTGCCCGAGCCCGGTGCCGACAGGACATTGACTGCCAGCACGCGATTGGCACGAAACTGCGCGCGATTCAGCTCTGCCTGAAGGCTGTTGCGACTGAGCAGTCGTTGCTGGAGCACCAGACGTCGGGGGGCCGGATCGGGTTCGCAGCCACAGGTTCCGCACATTCAGGTCACCTCCAAAGCCACCAACTCCAGCTCTCGTCCCTGGAGCACCTCAGCGCACAACAGCCCGCAAAGCGGGCAGGCATAGATCAAATCCCTGGGAGCGAAGGGGGACTGGCACGACCTGCAGAAACAACGCGTGGGGACGCGCTCGAGCTGAAGCGTTGGCTCACCCCAGGAGCCTTGGGAGACCACCACGGAAAAGGCCTGCTGAAGCGCAGAAGGATCGACTCCGGAGAGATCTCCAATCCGCAGGTGCACCCGCTCCATGCGACTGGCCCCCTCCCGCTGAGCGGCTTCAGAGGCCAAGCGATAGAGCTCCTCCATCAGCGCCAATTCATGCATGGCCCACTCCCCAAGCCCGAGACAAGGCCAAGGCGGCGGAACAGCTCGTCGCCGTTAAGGGAGAGAGCCGATCACCGTGGCGCCATTGGAGAGCGGGGATCAGCAACTGCCAAGCCGGTGGGTGATGGCCATAGAGCGCCAGGGTCAAGGCCAGCACCCCCTCGGGATTGAGCTGATGACTGAACGGCTGGCTCAGCAGTGCCGCCTGAACAGGTTCAACGGCGAGAGCGGCCCACTGCAGGCAACGCCGGGGATCAACCGTGGCATCGATAAACAAGACCCGACTGGCCTGATGCACCTGAGCCACGAGCTCGGGCAGGAGCTGGTGCACGGCGAGGGCGCGAAAGCCAGCCGGATCCTCCTCTTGCAGGGCCATGGCGATGCGATGGCCAGCACTGTCATCGCCACGGAAAACCTGTCCGATGCCGACGATCAGGGGGAGTGCCTGACTCATGTGCAGCTCCTCATCCCCGCATGAGCTCTTGGAGCAGCTGGCCATCACGACTCCAAAGCTGCAGCTGCAGAGGCATTTGACCGGCGGCGTGGGTGCTGCAGGAAAGGCAGGGGTCGTAGCAGCGAATGCCAGCCTCCACCCGATTCAGCAGCGCCTCCTGGAGACGTGATCCATGGAGGTAGTGCTGAGCGATCTGGGTGATGGTGCGATTCATCGCCCGCACGTTTTGCCCCGTAGCGATGATCAAATTCACCTGCGCGATCAGACCGTTGTCATCGACGCAGTAGTGATGCAACAGGGTGCCGCGAGGCGCTTCGCCAACCCCCACAGCCTCACGGCCATTCAGCTCCGCGTGGGCACGCACATGGGTTGCGGTGATCTCAGGATCATCGAGCAACTGCTGCATCTGCTCGAGACAGGCCAGGATTTCCACCAAGCGCGCTAGGTGATACAGCAAGGAGGCCGTCACCACCCGGCCACCACGCTGACGGAACTCCATCAGCTCCCGATCAGCCCTGTCGGTGCCAATCCGCTCACACAAATTCAGGCGGGCCAGTGGACCGACGCGATAGGCGCCAGCCTCCGGTCCCAAGGGCCGGTAGTAGGGCGCTTTGAGGTAGCTCGAGGCATCGACGGACTCGGCAATCCAACTGGAGTAGTGCTCAGGCTGCAGGCCATCGGCCAACCGCCGCCCCTCGCTATCGATCACGCGAATGCCGAGACAGCTGGGGCCATCGCAATGCTCCCAGCGATCCCCGTGGGCCACCAGGCCAAGAAACAGAGAAGGGAAAGCCCCGAAGACCTCCAGTTCCTCGCGCAGTTGCTGATCGAGCAACTGCTTCAACAACGCCAAGGCGTGATCCACCACGACGAAGGCTTCGGGCAAACCGCTGCAGATCTGATCTCGGCCGGAGCGGCTCAAGGGACTGCGAACCCCACCTGGCACGGCCCAGGCCGGGTGAATCTTCCTACCCCCCAGCTGATCGATCACGCCCTGGCCAAACTGCCGCAGGCGGATGCCATTGCGAGCCAGATCCGGGTTGGCGGCAATCAGGCCAAACAAGTTGCGCTGCGCAGGATCGCTATCCCAACCCAAGACCAAGTCAGGGCTGCTCAGGTGAAAGAAAGAGAGCGCGTGGGACTGAATGATCTGGGCAAGATTCATCAAGCGACGCAACTTCTCAGCCGCCGGTGGAATCGAGACCGCCAAAAGCTTGTCACCGGTCCGCGCCGCCGCCAGTAGGTGACTCACCGGACAGATTCCACAGATACGGGCGGTGATTCCCGCCATTTCCGTAAAGGGACGTCCGCGGCAAAACGCTTCAAAGCCCCGGAACTCTCCGACGTGCAGCTGGGCGCTCTCGACGGCTCCCTGGTCGTCCAGCTGGATTGAAATTTTGGCGTGGCCCTCGATGCGGGTCACCGGATCAATACGGATCGTTCGCATCAAAAACACGTCACCCCAATCGGATCTGATCGCGGCCCTCCAAGCGCGGCGACTTCCCCTGCAACAACGCCTCAAGAACGAGACGAATCCGCTGCGCGGATGGGGGGCATCCCGGTAGGTAAACCTCAACCGGCACCAGCTCATGGACGGGGCGCACCGTCTCCAGAAGGTCCGGGATCAAGCCGGGTGCATGGGGCAGCTGGGCGGTGTTCTCAGCCAACTCGAGATAGGCGCGTTGAAGCACCGCCTGAGGGCCGCCAGAGGCATTGCGCAGGGCGGTCACATTGCCGCTGATGGCGCAGTCGCCAAAGCTGATCAGGGTGCGACTACGAGCGCGGACAATGTTCAGCAAGTCCAGGTTGTCGGTCGTGGCCACAGCCCCCTCCACCAGGGCGATGTCCACGCCCTCGGGGAAGGTTTTCTGGTCAGAGGCAATCGGGCTGTAGACGATCTCCACCTGGTTGGCCAGCTCAATGAGCCATTCATCGAGATCCAAAAAGGACATGTGGCAGCCGGAACAGCCACCCAGCCAAACGGTCGCCAGACGGGGCTTGGCACCGGAGAAGCGAGTCATGGCTGCTCCCGGCGCAGGCGAGCCTGCATGAGTGCAGTCAGGCGCGCTGGGTCGTCCTGTTTCTCTTCGCAGCCCTCGCCTTTTCGAAACAGGGCTCCCGTGGGGCAAACCTCAACACACTTGCCGCAATTCGTGCACGCATCAACGGAACCCCAAGGCTCAGCTAAGCCGGCAATGATTTGGCAGCGCTCCCCACGCCAGCCCACATCCCAGACGCTCGCGCCCTCCACCTCAGCGCACACCCGCACGCAGCGGGTGCAGAGGATGCAGCGGTTGTGGTCAAGCCCGAATTGCCGATGAGAGAGATCAACAGAGCGATCCGGATAGCGATAGGGAAGACGGCTGTGGTCCATGCCGACCTGAACCGCTAGGTCCTGCAACTCGCAATGGCCATTGGCCACACAGACAGCGCAGACATGGTTGCCTTCCGTGAAGAGCAACTCGGTCAGGGTGAGACGCATCTCCTGCAACCGTTGAGTGTTGGTCTGCACGCGCAGTCCCTCCGAGACGCTGGTGATGCAGGCGGGCAGTGGCCTTGGCTGGCCCTCAACCTCCACCAAACAGAGCCGACAGGCCGCCACCGGCGACAGCCCCTCCAAGTGACACAGCGTGGGCAGTGGGATCTGCGCTTTCCGGATGGCCTGCAGCAAGGTCGTCCCCAATGGAGCCTGAATCGGGCGCTGATCAATCCAGAGCTGACAGCGACTCATGGCTCCCGCAGCAAGGCCAAGTAATCACTGCGGAAGTGACGCAGTGTGCTGAGCACAGGATTCGGTGCGGTTTGCCCCAAACCACACAGGCTCGCGCTGGCCACCGTCTGGCAGAGGCTTTCCAGGGCGGCAAGATCCGCCGTTGTCCCGCGCCGCTCCAGCAGTTTGCGCAGAAGCATCTCAAGTTGCACCGTGCCCGAGCGGCAGGGGATGCACTTCCCGCAGGACTCCTCACGGCTAAAGGCCATGAAAAATGCGGCGAGCTCCACCATGTTGGTGGACTCATCCATCACCACCATTGCTCCTGAACCCAGACTTGAGCCCAGATTTCTCAGGGTCTCGTAGTCAACTGGTGTATCGAGAGCAGTGGCGGGAAGGCAACCGCCGGAGGACCCTCCGGTTTGCACAGCCTTGATCCGCCGGCCCTGGGGAGCGCCCCCGCCGATGGTCTCCACAAGGAGGCGTAGCGGCGTTCCGATCGGCACCTCCACCACGCCACAGCGATGCAGGTGACCGGTCAGGGAGAAGACCTTGGTCCCGACGCCATAGGAGCCAACCCCATCCCGAAGTAATGGCGGGATCGTGGCCAGGGTTTCCACGTTGTTGATCAGGGTGGGCCAGCCAAAAACACCCTCGGCGGCTGGGTAGGGAGGTCGCGGGCGAGGGACTCCACGGCGCCCCTCGATCGACTGCATTAAGGCCGTTTCCTCGCCGCAGACATAGGCACCAGCCCCAACCCGCAGCTCGATCGCAAAGCTGAAGGCCTGGCCGGAAATGGACGACCCCAGCCACCCCCGTTCCTGGGCCTGATCGATGGCAACGCGTAGCCGTTCGATCGCCAAGGGGTATTCCGCCCGCACGTAGATATAGCCGATCTGGGCACCTACGGCGAAGGCCGCAATGGCCATGCCCTCGAGGAGTGCATGGGGGTCCCCCTCCATCAGGGTGCGATCCATGAAGGCACCGGGATCCCCCTCATCGGCATTGCAGACCACACACTTCTTGCCAGATGGCATCGCAGCGACGGCGGCCCACTTCAAACCCGTGGGGTAACCGGCGCCGCCGCGTCCACGCAGGGTGCTGGAGCGCACTTCTGCAACCACGGCCTCTGGGTCGTCTTGCGCAAGGACGCGATGCAAGACCGCATAGGCACCATGGGCCAGGGCATCGTCGATGCAGGTGGGATCGAGTCGGCCGCAACGGGCCAGGACCAATCGACGTTGCCCAATCCAGAAGGGGTCACTCGCCAGAAATTCCTGGGCATTGGCTGGTTGCCAGTCCTCGAGGGCCTGGTGTTCAGCGGCCCGCTCCAGGCTCTCGGCGATCTCCGCGGGGCCGGAGCTCAGCGCTGACCAGAGCCGTTCCCCTCCGGAGGAATCCGGTAGCTCCAGGCTGAAGAGCGGTCCCGCACTACACGGACCAAAGCAACCCACGCCCTTGACCCTGAGGCGTGAAGGGAAACCACGTGCGACTCGATCAAGGGCTCGCTGCAACACCGCACCACCACGACTGCGGCAACCGGCTGAGCTGCAAACCCGCAGGCAGCTCCTCACGTCCTCAGCCTCCTTAATCCGGCCAGCACGGTCTCGCCACTTTGGTGATTCCAGACCTCCTCATCCACCACCACCAAGGGGGCACCACTGCAGGTACCGATGCAGCGCACCTGCCCGAGCTCGACACCCATGGAGGACAAGGGCTGCCGTTGCAACTCGGCTAGCAGTTGGCCGCCCCCCTGCACAAAACAAGCCGTTCCGGTACACACCCGGCAGCGGTGGGGAGTCGGTGGAGTGAAGCGAAACAGGTGATAGAAACTGGCGGTGGCCTGAACGCGACTCAGGGGTAACTGCAACCGTTGCGCCAGATCACGCAGCAAGGGCTCACTGAGATAGCCATCGCGTTCCTGGGCCGCATTCAATAATTCGATCAGGCCATGGGATTGCCCGCCAAAGCGCCTCAGAAGTCGCTCAAGGGAATCAACCTTTTGCGGCATGGAAAGCACACCCCGCCCATGGCTTCACGCTAAGAAGCACAGGCCAATCGCAGGCTCAAGCTTCGCTGCAGTTCTGCTCCAACTCGGCGACACGCATTCGCGTATTGATCACAACATCGGGGTTGAGGCTGATGGAATCAATCCCCTCCTTCACTAAAAAAGCCGCGAACTCGGGATAGTCGCTTGGAGCCTGCCCGCAAATGCCGACCTTGCGGCCGCAACGCTTTGCCGTGCGAATCGCCAGACGGAGCATCTCCAACACCGCTGGATGGCGTTCATCAAACAGATCAGCCACCAGGGCCGAATCGCGATCAAGTCCAAGGGTCAGCTGGGTGAGGTCATTGGAGCCGATCGAGAAGCCATCAAAACATTCAGCAAAGGCCTCCCCCGCCATCACATTGCTTGGCACCTCACACATCACATAGACCTCGAGTCCCCGCTCCCCACGGACCAATCCGTTTTGAGCCATGACGGCTAAAACCCGATCTGCCTCCTCCGGGGTGCGGCAGAAGGGAATCATGGGAATCACATTGACCAACCCCATCTGCTCGCGCACCCGCAGCAGCGCCTGACACTCCAAAGCAAAGGCATCTCGGAATCCCGGAGCGTCGTAGCGGGAAGCTCCCCGCCAGCCAATCATTGGGTTTTCCTCGATCGGCTCAAAGCTGCTTCCACCAAGCAACTTGGCGTATTCATTGCTCTTGAAATCAGAGAAACGCAGGATGACTGGCTTGGGATAAAACGCCGCCGCGAGACGGCCCATGCCCTGGGCGAGGCGATCGACGTAGTACTCGGAGGGATGGAGATAGCCAGCGCTCAGCTGAAGGATCGCGTCCCGCTCTTGTCCGTCCATGACCCGATCGGTCTGCAGCAAGGCCATCGGATGCACCCGAATCTGGTTGGCGATGATGAATTCCAAACGGGCCAAGCCGACCCCATCACAGGGAATCGCCGCGAGATTGAAGGCGGCCTCGGGATTGCCCACATTCATCAAGATCTTGGTCCGAGTTGGTGGCAGGTCGCCCACATCGCGCTCGGCCAGATCAAAGGGAAGAGCGCCGCGATAGACGCGGCCCTCATCGCCTTCGCAACAACTCAGGGTGACGATCTCTCCATCGTCGATGGCCTCAGTGGCATCAGTCGCTCCAACGATCGCAGTGATGCCCATCTCCCGGGCAATGATTGCCGCGTGGCAGGTCCGCCCTCCCTGGTTGGTCACCACTCCACTGGCCCGCTTCAGAATCGGTTCCCAGTCAGGATCGGTCCGCTCTGTGACCAGTACATCTCCGTTCTGAAAGCGGTTGATCTCGCTGGGATGCCTCAGGATTCGCGCAGGACCTTGACCGACTGATGTCCCGATGGCACGCCCCCTGCAGAGCAGCGGCGCCTGGTGGGGCTGCAGGCTCCAGGTGCGCAACACGTTGGCCGTGCGACGCGACTGCACGGTCTCTGGCCGGGCCTGGAGGATGACAAGTTCTCCTGTGGTTCCGTCCTTGGCCCACTCGATATCCATCGGGGTGGATTGTCCGCGCTTCTGGCTGTAGTGGTCTTCGATCAGACAGGCCCAGCGGGCCAACTGCAGCGCCTCGGCATCGTCAAGGGCAAAACGCTGCCGCTCGTCCTCCGGAACAGGTTCATTGCAGGGTGTGCCCCGCTCGCCATAAACCATGCGGATCGCCTTGGCTCCGCGCCGCTTGCTGACGATCGGAGCGAAGCCCTGCTGCAGCGTGGGCTTAAAAATCAGGTATTCGTCTGGGTTGACCGCCCCCTGCACAACGTTCTCACCAAGGCCGTAGGCGGCGGTGAGCAACACGGCCTCTCGGAAACCGCTCTCGGTATCGAGGCTGAACATCACGCCCGAGCAAGCCAGGTCAGAGCGCACCATCCGCTGGACACCGATCGAGAGCGCCACGCTGAAGTGATCGAAGCCGTTCAGCTGGCGATAGGAGATGGCGCGATCGGTGAACAGGGAGGCATAGCACTGCCTGCAGGCCTCCAATAGATCAGCCTCTCCCCTCACGTTGAGGTAGGTCTCCTGCTGGCCAGCGAAGGAGGCATCGGGCAGATCTTCAGCGGTGGCACTGGATCGCACAGCCACCGCTGGAGAGCCCAGGCGCTGATAAGCCTCGGCAATGGACTGCTCCAGATCACGGGGGAGAGGTGCGCTCAGCAGCAGCTCTCGAGCGGCCAGGCCAGCCCGTTGGAGCTGCGGCAGATCAGCGACATCCAATCCATCGAGGAGCTGATGCAGCCTGGGCCGGAGTGTTGCGGTCTGCAGATGGTGGCGATAGGCGGCGGCAGTCGTCGCGAAGCCCGCTGGAACGCAGATCCCGCATGGACCCAGGGATCGAATCATCTCCCCGAGGGAAGCGTTCTTGCCTCCCACCACGGGAATGGACTCCAATCCCACCGACTCAAAGGGGAGGACCCAGTTGGACATCCCTTTGCTGTCAGCTGCCATCGAAGATCAGCGCTGTGGTGTCTTCAACGTATTGAGATCAACCTGAGTTGAAGGGGCAGCTCCCAGCCCCTGGCCCTTCACTGAACTCCCCAAGGCCAAGCCAGAGAGGACACTGAGCCCGTGGTTGACGACTTCATCGATCCGGCCGTTTGGGCGATTGCAGCTAGCAGGCAGCTCCGAAGCCTGTTCGAGCAGGCCCGAGCGATGCAACTGAGCCCAGGTCAGGGCCGTGCAATTGAGCAGATCGAACGCAAGCGTGAAACCTTGGAAGGCCAAGATCCCAGCTGAGAGGCAAACCAGTAAGCGACGGGACTGCATCGGTGCTCGAGCAATGAACACCGGAGGGTTCCGGGGCTAACGAGCGACCAGTTGCACGATGCGGCCGAGATGAGCCATGACCAAGGTGTGCCTTGGCAAGCACAGGGAGAAAAAAGCCGGCCTGGTGACCGGCTTTTTTCATGGCTCAGCCCTGAGCGTTCAAAGACAAAAAACGCTCCCGCGAAGGAGCGTTCAGGTGGTGTGAGGAGGAACGTGATGTTCCAGATCTGTCCTAAGACACCACAAGGCCATGTGGGGTGGCAGTCACATCTCCGCACACGTGCGACTGGCGTCCCGTCGGTTGGGAGAGAAGATTCATCTGTGTGAGGAGTGAGGAACTTCATCCGGAGTCGAAACGAGGACAGACGCCCGGATTGTTCCTGACCCCTAGCCCTGCCTTCGGCGGGGCTTTTTTATTGGCCGCGGTGCACCCTCAGGGCTCCGCATAGACACCCCATGCCGGCCTGGTTTTCAGCCAGCCGCAGGCCATCAGCCCCTCCCAGAGAACACGGGCATCGGCTCGGCGCAGGTGATAGCGCTCCTTGAGAAGGGGCAGATGGTCAGGCATCGCCTTGCCCGTATCCACGAACACCCACGTTTCGCGGCCCCAAGTCCGCTGATCCTTGTGGAACCGCACCTGCCAACCGGCCCTTGGATCCCTCAGCCAGGCCTCCTCCATCACCCCACCACACTGGAAGTACAGGTGTACTAGATCGGCTGATTTTTTGCAAGCTCCTCGTCGTTGGGCGAGTGAACCAGTCGATCGGGCCTCTAGGACTGCTGAGGGGTGTGCAGCTTGTTGGGGCAGGGTGTTGAGTCAGGCATCAGCGTCGTTCACGGCTTCCCATCAATGAGTAGACGTACTAATTGCAACGTCGACCTGAGCCGCCAACCTATGTTCATCGGGATACTCCGATGGGTAGGGAGAGCAGACCCCTGAGTCGAGCACTAGGGGTTTTTTCATGCCCAAGAGCAGTGCCGGAGCAACTCCTGCGAAGACAGAGGCGCAGGTGAGGGGCACTGGCAGACAGCGCAACAGCCCCGCCAACTCCAGAGAAATGCGCCGGTCGGTAGGTGGTTGGTGTAGGCCGACCGCGATCACTGGTCGGATCAGTCTTCCGATCCCCCGGAACCGTCATCCATTCCACGCCGCACCAGGGTCTGTGTCACCCAAAGCAGACCCAGAAGCAATGAGGCAACCAGCAGCAGTGACATTGAGAACTGGCAGAGAAACAGAGTGGTTCAAGGCATCCTGGCGAGAACGTTGAGCTGAGGTCGGGAGTGATGCGAGGACTCGGCAGGGTCTTCCGTCTCGGCCAAGGGAGCACAACGAACCCCGGAAGCGGCGGTTATGGCCTCAGATCAGCGGCACGTCCAGTGGTTGGCTGAAGTGTTGCTGAGCTCACTTGTGGCACTTGGCGCGGAAGCGGTTGGAGTGGCTGGTGGCGTCGTGTTTGGTTTGCCGCCCGCTCACCCGTTTGCGCCACATCTTGAACGACGAGGCCTTCATCGACTGGCGCATCAGCTCGATCACCTCCTGTTCAGAAATTCCGAATTGGTAGTTGATTGCCTCAAAGGTGGTGCGGTCCTCCCAAGCCATCTCGATGATGCGATCGAGCTCGTCGGGTTCAAAACTGCGCATGGCGTTAGTGCTGTTTTGCGGTGACCATCAGGCCGTTGCGTGGAGTGGGGCTAGGCACCAGCTGCAAGGAAAGATCCTGGTCTGGCAGCAGCTGCAGCTGCACCTGCTGCAGCAGCCCAACGGCCATCAGCCGGATTTCCAGTTCGGCTAGGGCTTTACCCAAGCAGACCCGTTCGCCACCACCAAAGGGCAGCAGGGTTTGATCAAACGATCCATCGAGATGGCGCTGCGGACGGAACTGCGTCAGATCGGTTCCGCTGCTGGTCGCTGTTGGCGTGAGGGCCACCTGGATCACGCTGTTCTCTGGTACGACCACATCGGCCAGCTCAATGGCCTGCAAGCTGCGGCGGAAGAAGCCGCCCACCGGGGGTGTTTGCCGCATCACCTCCATCACGGTGGCATCCAGCTTTTCCGATTGCGGCGATGTGGCCGCTGGCCATGGAGAGGCCCTCACATCGCTCTGCAGCCAATGCATCACCTCGGGATGCATGAGCAAGGCGCGGAATAGGCAGCTCAGCGATGAGGCGGTGGTTTCGTAACCAGCGAAGAGCAGCAGCAACAGTTGCTCGGCCAGATCGTCGTCATCCAACGGGATCCCTGCCTCATCGAGGCCGCCACTGATGAGATCCAGGCCGCCTTTGTTGCTGCCCTCCTTCAAGACGCCCTTGATGCGGTTCAGCAGCCGCTGGCGGGCGCCCATGGCTTGGGCAAAGGGTGTGCCAGGTATCGCCAAGGGAATCGAGAAGAGGGCCTTGGTCCAGATCTCAAAGTCAGCGAACAATGCGTCTCGGCTGCCTGCATCGAGCCCAAGCACCGTGGTGGCGATCACGGCGAAGGCAAAGCGGCGCATCCGCCCTGCCAAGGGCACTGGGCCATCAGCAGTAATCAGCTCCTCTGCGAGTTCATCCACCAGGCCAATGATTGATGGGGTGTAGCGGGTGAGGGCTGCACTAGAGAACAACTGGCCCACCACGCGCCGACGGGCTTTGTGGCCCGCTCCGTTGCGGTTAGCCAGGGAGCGGCTGCCCAGCAGCTTTTTCACACTCTCCGGCCACCAACCTTCCAGGGACTCGCTTTGGCTGAATAGATCGTTGATCGCCCGTTCACCGCGGATGAACACGATCGGCTGGGCCAGCAGCTTTGTGGCGAAGACATCGCCATAGGTTTCAAAACGCCGCTGGGCAAAGCTCGGATCGCCAAAGAAATCGAAGGCTTCCTTCAGGCCGCTCACAGCACCGGTATTGGGCAGAGGCTTGGCAGGCATTGACCCCGGCGCGCGCAAGCAATCAAGTTATCGATTCGACCCATGCTCCTGACCCTGACATCGCCGTGAGGACAGCGTCAGTGGTCGGCCTAGGTCTTGGCACTGGTGCTCAGCTCAAAGACAGGATCAGTTAGAGACCATCGCTGCCTACTGCGCCAAGACTCTGCAGACGCGCTTGAGAGCTATCCCTCTACAAAGCAGCGAATACGTCGATTGATCCGAGCCAGAATCCTGAAGAGTGGCTCGGCCGCACTGGATCTGGACTCCACCCGGGCATCCAGGCAGGTGGAGCAGAGCACCTGACCTTCGACCCGGCGGTAGTGCTGGGTGGAGCGCTCAATGAAGGTTCCGCACCCCCGGCAGGGAAAGATCGGACTCATGAAGGCGTACTGGATCGGCCCATGCTGCAGAGCCGGATGGGCACTGTCTGCAGCATCGATAGCCAAGGGGCCGGAACCCTTCAGGGTCCTTCACCCCCTTCGCCATGGAGATCAGCGCTGCCGGATTGGACCTGCTCAAAACCTTCGAGGGTTGCCGGCTGGTGGCCTATCCCGATCCCGGCAGTGGCGGAGAGCCCTGGAGCATTGGCTACGGCCACACCGGTACAGACGTCAGAGCGGGGCTAACGATCAGCCAGAGGCAGGCTGAACGCTGGCTGCTGGCGGACCTCAAAGACAGCGGGCGCGCCCTCGAGACATTGCTAGCGGGCGTGCCACTGAGCCAGGGACAGTGGGATGCGCTGCTGAGCTTCTGCTTCAACGTCGGAGCAGGGGCATTGCAGCGATCCACCCTGCGCAGGCGGCTTCTGGCTGGAGAAGCACCAGCACGGGTGATCCGCGAGGAGCTCCCCCGCTGGATTCGGGGATCCCGCGGCCCCCTGGCAGGGTTGATCCAGCGCCGAGCCGCCGAGATTCAACACGCCGAACGCCACAGTTCAATCGCCCTGGCGGTGCCCTACTGCTGCCAGAACAACAGCGCCACAACGCAGGGCCCGCGCATGTGCTTCAGCTCGAGCTGCGCCATGGCGGTGGAGTTCCTGCGGCCCGGGTTCTTTCAAGGCGGCAGACAGATCGACGACCAGTACCTCGAGCTGGTGCTGCGCTATGGCGAGAGCACGGAGGCAACCGCCCAACTGCAGGCGATCAAAGCCTGCGGCCTGGAGGCCCAGTTCCGCCAGGATGGATCGATCAAAGACCTGATCGCGTCACTGCAGCAAGGCATCCCAGCGCCGGTGGGCTGGCTGCATCTCGGATCGGTGGAGCAGCCAACCGGTGTGGGGCACTGGAGCGTGGTTGTGGGCTGGGATCCGAGCAGACGAACCTTTCTGATGCATGACCCCAACGGCGAAGCTGATCTCATCGGGGGCGGCTACGTCACGACCGCCATCGGCAGCGGCCAAGCCCAGCGCTATTCCGAGCACAATTGGGGACGGCGCTGGATGGTGGAAGGTCCAGGCAGCGGCTGGTGGATGGAGTTCCGCAAGCCATGAACTGCGACTTCTGCCAGCAGCCTGGGGACCTGCACTACAGGATTCGCACCCAGGCCAGTGCCAGCTGGCGCTTCGCCTGCCCCAGCTGTTGGCAGCGACAGAGCTCACTGCCTGGCTACCAATACGGAGGCACCCGCAAAGCGAACCGACGCGAGCGGGAGAAACGCAAACGGCGCTAAAGGCGGCAGGCGTCGAAAAGCTCACCCGCAACCGACCTAAGACGGGAGATTGGACGATGCAGACCGCTTCTGGACAGCCTCGAGACGCAAGGCGTAGTCCTCGGCTTGCGTACGGAAGACGCGATCCCAGAACGTGAAGTAGAGGCCGTAGTGCAGCGTCTGTTTGCGATGGTGAATGCAATGGTGCAGTGGGCCGATGACCCAAGGACCAAGCCAGTGATGAGGGAAATCATCTGGCAAGGTTTCGGGAGAAATGTGATTAACAGCAGCCCAGACTGACATTGTCATCAAAAGAGCAAACAATGTCGCAGGGTGCAGCGGGATGATGACAACGATCGCGATCAGACAAATCGCATGAATGAGTGACTCAACCGGGTCAAACGCAAAGGACGTCCAGACAGAGGGCTGAGAGGAACGGTGATGCCCCTTGTGCGCCAAGCGGTAGAGAAAAGGACGATGCAGAACGCGATGAACAAAATAAAAGAAAGCATCCTGCAAAACAAGAGCACCGATGAAACTGGCCACATAGAAGAGCCAAGACACCGCACCCTCATTTTGGCAGATCTGCAGATATCTATGACCATCAAGCCGAATAAACAAGGCCATCACCAAAGCAAAGACCGCAGACGAGGAAAGACTGAGGCAAAGCTCGCTCGCTGTAGCCGACCTCTGCGATAAAAGGCTTCGACTTGCCAATCCACTCAGGATGAGCGCAAGAAGGATATGACGACTTTGAATAATCGCAAAGATCACAATAAAATTAAAAATAAATCCACCGATATCACCATCCACTCCAAGAGCCGACGCAGGAGTCAAGAGCGCCACCACCAAGCAGGCCACGGTTTACTCAGGAGAGTATTGATGAACTCGGTTGCGGACGTTTTCTTGGCATCACTGCTCAGCTTTTGCCGCAGTTCTGCTTCAGGACAAGCATCAACCAATCAGCGAGAAAGTCGGCTAGCACCACCAGAGCATCGCCCTCAAGTCGTGAGCAAGCGGACCTCATGAGGCGTTCAATCCAATCGGCCAGAGTGATGCCAAAGCGAGCTCTGATCCAGCAGGCTCTAGCTGCGGTAGGCCTCAATGAAGCTCTTACGCACCGCAGTGACCAACGTCTTGGGAACCACCAAACCTGAGAGCTGCAGGTACTGATCGAGAGCTGGCCCCAGCTGATCCTGCAGGGCCAGGCACTGCGCTGCAGAGAGGGCCAGCGCTTGTTGATAGAGGTCCTTGTTGGTCTTGCCGAGATGAAACAGCCGGCAGCCCTCATCGATCACTGCCGTCAGTTGCGGATCCCTGAGGCATTGGCTCTGGCTACCGGCGTAGGGGAGGGTGCGATTGCGGATCACCGAGCGCACCAGGGCAAAGGAGCGTTGGGCCAACTCCGGACCCACCCGATCAACGGCCTCGCGGCGCTCCTTGATCTGAATCAAGGCATTGACCAACTCCGCCACCTTGAAAAGCGCCAGACAGTGACGCTGCTCATGAGAAAGCGCTTGAAGCTGAGCGAGATAGTCCGCGACGGACGCGAGAAACGCCTCGTCTTGATCAGCCAGGGCTGGGCAGGATCGCCAACGCTCCATCGCCCCTGCACCGCTCATGCTGACCGTAGCCAGAGGGGCCCGCGATGACCGTTGAACGCCTGCAGATTCCAACGCAAGAGTCCTTTCAGTGCATCGCGATCACCGAAGCACTGCAGCGCTTCATCGCCAAGCAAGGCGCCCAGAACGGGGCAGTGCTGATCAGCGGTCAGCACACCACGACAGCCGTGATCATCAACGAGCTGGAGGAGCGCCTGATCTGGGACCTGGAGGCTTGGCTCGCGGAGATCGCCCCAGCGAAGCGGCCTTGGAAACACAACGACCTCGAGCTCCGGCCGAACATCCCCGCCGATGAACCGCGCAACGCCCACGCACACCTGCAGGCCCTCCTGCTGGGCAACCAGGTGATGGTGGCCGTTCAAGACGGGAAGCCCGTGCTGGGTACCTATCAAGACGTGATCCTGGTGGAACTGGACGGGCCGCGTCAGCGAACGGTCGTCCTGCAATGGATTGCCTAGGGTCGGCGCCCGAACGCCCATCAGCCATGCCCAGCCGCGAACAGATCCTGGCCGCCTCCGCCGGCTGGGTGGCGGTGCTCTTGAACGTGGTCCCTGGCCTGGGGGCGGGCTACCTCTACCAGCGGCGCTGGAAGGCCTACTGGATCACCTCGGCCCTGGCCACGGCCTGGTTTGTCGCCGGAGCCGTGCTGGGACAGAACGCCGATCCCGCCGCCGAAGCGCAGAACCAACTGGTGGGCCTGATCGGCCTGCTGCTGCTGGCCGGCGGCACCGCCACCGAAGCCGGGCTGGCGGTCAAGAAGGTACGCGCGCAGCTGGACTGAGTTGGTTCAGCCAAAGGTGCTGCCGTTCCAGCCCCAGCTGCTGGCTTTGACATCTTCAAAGGCCACATAGATCCGCTTGGCAGGAATGCCGGTGCGTGCCTCGATCAGCTTGCAGAAGGCCGCGGTCATGGCCGGGGGCTTAAGGGCACCAATCGACTTGATCTCGACGTAGGCGCACGGCTCGGTGCTGCCCGCGAAGGTCATCGGCACCGCGGTCTCCAGCAGCGTCATCACATAGGCCTCCTGCTTACCGGTCTGCTGGGCCAAGGCCGCCGAGAGCTCCTGGAGCAGCCCAGCGGCATCGGCCAGCTCAGGCAACGATGTGCGGACGTTGATCAAGGGCATCGCAGCTCAGGGGCACTGCTTCAAATGTGCCACGACGATTTGGAGCGGCACCAGCGCCAGCTCTCGGCATTAATCAGCAGCCCCAGCAGCAACATCACTGCCATCAGCCACACCTGATCCGAGCGGGAATCAGGAATCAGGATGTCGACGAGGAAATGGGCAACGTTGGTCAAGGTGTAAACCACGCTCAGGCCGAACTGAAACCAGCGCCAGCGCCGCCAACCGGGGGCACTGGAGGCGTAGCTGGTCAGGACATAGGCCCCAAGCGGAACGAGGAAGTAGAGCAACATCGCCCAGAACACCAGGGGTAGACGTTCGGGGGTGACATGGCTCTCAATCTCTGGCGAAAGGCCATGGAAGAGCGGCATCAAGCCCAAGTCGGTATGAAACAGCAGGCAGAGGAACCAGGCTGTCCAGAGGCTCCGCAGGCGCTGGGCGTGATCGATGTTCAGCGGCCTAGGGCGTGCAGGGGCCATCGGTTTTGACCTCAACTGCATCGCCGAGTTGCACCGAGGCGAGCATCGCCTTCAGGGTGGGTTCAGAGACGTTCAAGCAACCGCCGGTGACCTGTTCGCCGATGCGCTTTTCGTTGTTGCTGCCGTGGATCGCAAAGCTGTACCAGCGGAATTTGCCGTCGTAGGTGTTGAAGGCAAAAGGCTGCTTGACGCTATCGATCGGCTCCAGGCTGATGTAACCGATCCCGTATTCACCGATCTCGCCATCGCCCTTGAAGTCGATGGCGTTCATGTTCTTGAACAGGGTCTCCCTGAGCTCCGCCTTGCTCTTGCCGGACTGGGCGATCAGCTTGGGATCCATCTCAAAGCGATCGTTACTGAGGATCGCGTTGACCTTGAAGCGGCCCAGGGGGGTGTAGCCCTCTTCAAAGCGAGTTTTGGCGCAGGTCACCCCCAAGCGCCCGAAGCCCACCTGAAAGGTCGTGCGCTCATCACCGCGCACCATCACCCCCTGACTCTTGGCGGGAATCTTCTGATCCAGCTCAATCGTGATCGGAGCTGTCACCAGCGGCGCGCCGGTGGCACTGGTCTTGGGGGAGCTACCACAACCGCTTAAGGCCAGGGCCAGGGCGATCCCGGCCAGCGAGGTGAAACGTCGCATCCAGGACCAGGAGCACTACCTCCATGTTGGCGAGGGCTGCTGGATTTGCATGCACAAACCCTGGACGGCCGGGGCTCCTGGATTCACCATGAAGGCAGGCACCCTGAAGCGATGGACGACGCACTGCTGGCCCTGGTGGAGGATCTGGGATCGGGGAACGTGCTCGATGCCGAAACCCTGGAGGGCTGCACGGTCGAGCCCCATGAGCTCGATGAGATGGATGAGGACCAGGCGGCCATCGTGGCGGCCCATGTCTTTGAGCAGCTTTTTGACCACGACGTCTCCCAGCAGCGCGGGGAATCCGCCGACCCCGATGAGGGGATCTGGAGCGGCACCGTGGATTCCTTCAAGTTCACAATCGAGCGTGATGACGCTGGCGATCTGGTGCTGAACTTCAGCAGCGGGGACTAGGGCGATGGCCCAAGCCACCTGGGCGGTGAAGCTGATCGACAAAGGGCGGAGCATCGCTGAACATCAGTACCCCGGCTACAAGGCCATGAGTGCCCAGCGGGCCTAGATCAGGATGCTTCAGATGCGCACGGGCCCGCGATGAACACCCCCGCCCCCGACTGGATGCCGGATGCCGCGAAAGGCACCTACCCAGGCTGGGTGCAGCGCAAAGCGGTGACGCTGGCGAAGCGCGATCAGAAACGCGGTGGCAAGGGCAACGTGCAGCAATACCGCCTGGCGATCCACGAAGCGGTGCTGGCCTCAGAGGGCCGCGACCACTGGACTGGGGAATGGCTCGCCTGGGAGCTGATCGGCACCTACGACAACCGGGAGGCCGCCACGGGCAAAGGCGAAAGCAAAAAGCGCTACGCGATGCTCCCCACCATTGATCAGCGCAGCAGCCAAGCAGAACCCGACTTCGTGATATGCGCCTGGCGCACCAATGACGCCAAGCACGACATGACGCCCCAGGAGCTGTTGCAGTTCTGTTCGGCTGTGATCAAGCACAGCCCGAACTGGGTTGGCTCAGGCACACCGGAATAAGGCGGTGCCGCTCAAACCCGCTTGACCTGGTGAGAGCCAGGCTTTCTCCAAGTTGTTGGCCCGAGTGATCTCAGTGGTTGATGAGCATCAAGGCAAGGCATGGGTGCTGCTGGCGCGAGCCAAGCGCCTCAGCCTCGAGAAGGGTGCTTATCAATCTGCTCGAGCACTGCTCCATCACGATCAACAAGGCGATAGATCCGACCCGTGACCCGTGCCTTCGCTAATGCGGTCAAATAAGCCTTGAAATGATTGCGTTTACTACCTTCAAGGTGCCAAGACTCTTCATTTGGGGCTCGGCTTTGGATCACAACAGCCATCACATTGCCGAAGGTTGGTGACTGAACCAACTCTCTCTTCGCTATTTGATTTGACCAAAAATCAGTTGATTCACTTTGGGATCAACCAGTCCGATCAGCCCCCCCCCAGAGAACGCCAAATGCGCTCTTGAACGCAGGGGGCTCAGTGAGAAGCCAATCAACATCACGGCGACGCATCACGCGCGACTGGAGAAAGCAAGCGCTAGCGCTAGCGGTAGCGGCCGGTGCCGAGCGAGACCTTTCAGTCCCCCATCAGTGGCGTGATCCCAAGAACTTTCTGTCGTTTTCACCCAAAGGGTTCTAACTGACCGACCTTGTGGCCCCACCTCCGAGACGGGCGTGTTCATCATCGAAAGACTCACCAGCAAGGGTTGGGGACAAACCGAGGAACATCCAGACCACGACCTTGCCCACTTGCACGCAAGGCTGAAGAACTTTGCAGACGGATCGACCTACAGGGTCATTGACCCAGACATGACCATGGTGTGCCTGTTTTCAGGCGGAGCGACGGAATGCTGGGCCATGGATCAGGCCACCGTTGCATAACCATGCCAAAAGACAGTGCAATGGCTTATGCGCAAATCACCCTCTCGCCGCTGACGAGATCCTGATAGCTCACTTCAGTCGTTCCGGATTGGACTGAATCCGACTTCAGACCAAGGCGGTAATAGCGCTTGGCTTGAGCCGACCAGAGATCGTCGTGAGATGGATCAGAGTGAATGCTGGGCTTTAGGCGTGGAATGTGCATACATCACGAACTGGAGGGTATAAGAACACAGATGCCAATGAGATTGTCGTTCCATTTGTTCTCGGATTGAGATGAACAACGGTTCGATATTCAAACGCTCAGTCGAGCCGATGCCCGTCATGGTGCATGACTGAGGGCCCTAGCAAGGGGGGTGACTCTTGTAAGAAGATCCTGAAAAACGTATCGCTCTAACGGGAGAAATACGTCACGAAGGAAGGATGGATGGTCTCAGCTATCGCGTTATCCGGTTGAGGAGCTGGATCGTTGCGGACCAGCGCTCAACGTCTCTTGTGTTCAACTCAACCTTATCACCGGATCAAGCGCGCCACCCTCGGGCCCCACTGCAGGCCACTGATGCGAGCAAAGAGCCGTTAGGACCAATCGAGCGGTGAGGGCCTGATCAAACGTCTCAACCACGCACCGCGTTGGACATGGCCTCACTAGCTGCAACTGTGCTCAACACAGTTGTGTTGCAATAAGCCGGCTTGATAAACGGCTTTTTTATATCTGGTGGCAGACGGGGGCACTTCGCCAGCGACTGCTACCGAGCCGGAGAGGCCTCGATGCACTCCATCGTGCCGAAGGCTTCACCACAAGGCCTGATGCCATCGTCTTGCAAAAAAAAAAACGCCGGTACTCCTACCGGCGGTGGAACATCCCGTACCCATGCCTTGCGTTCCACAAAGTCTGGCTACGGCTCCAAGCTAAGGACGATGGCGTGTACGTCAGAAGGCCTTAGCAGTTCTTAGGAACCTATTGAGGAGAGGCAATCGCAAGCTTGCGCTTGAGGTCCTCGTTCTCGTCCTCCAACTCCTGAATGCGTGCTTTGAGTTGATCCACCTCAGACGCTTTCACGCTCAAGGTTGTGATCGTGGCGTGATAGGTCGAGGGAATCTCCTTAATCCAGGAATCCAGATCGCTGTGTTGCATGGTTCAACGCCCTTGCTGGCCGCAAGCTACAGCTGCCATCGGCTCCCAGCCAGAACCTCTTAAACCGCGCTATCCACCAACTGATGGCGGCTGCTCACCAACTCACCGGTGCACTTCACCGGCAGCAGCTTGGAGTGGCCACCGCTGTACCAAAGCTCCACCAAGGCCGCGCCTTTGATCTCGGGGTTAGCCCCAGCCAGCAACCAGAGCTCGTCATGCAGCACCTGGGTCTGATCCGGCATTCCCACGTACCAAGGGGCCTCGGGGTCAGCCGAAAGCTCCTCGTGGAGAAGCAACAGCGCCTCCAGAACGTCAGCAGCCAATTCAGGCGTCATGCCTCCATCCAGGCACAGCGCCTAGCCCTTAATCAAGCAGCAGAAGTACCGAGCTCTGGGCTGACTTCAGCGCCGCGGCATGCCCTCAGCGGGATGGAGGTGGCGCAGCAGCTCTGCCGGATGGCAATGGGACTGGCGCATCAGTTCCTCACGCCAGCTCCAGACCGCCTGCTGCACCGCAGGGCGGACATGGTGGGAACCAGAGCTGGACGTCGAATACATGGCCAATGGACGGGTGATGTCTTCAGGGTTGGGAGACCAACAGAAGTGAACTGTCCGCTCTGAACACCTGCGAAGAAATAGGTATTGATGCGCTCTCCCGTCAGGACAACGCGCATTCGCGAAGCAATTTCCCCATCAGTAGCAACGGAAACCAGATTCTGTGAACTGAGTTCAGATTGAACAAAAGAGGAGGGCTGCAGAGGTGACAGTGATGTCCATCACCCCAAGACCTTCAGCCATGGAAATCCTTGCCGTCATCGCCATCGTCGGTGCAGCGTTCGGCGGTGCCGCTGCCATGACCAAGAAGTGAGGCGTTAACGCTCCAGAGGAAACCTGAACCCCCGGGGTATACCCGGGGGTTTTTCTTTGTCCGAGCGTGTTGTGGGCAGAACCGGCAGGCCTCTGCACAGTTGGACGGCAAGCCCATGCCGCAGGAACCATGCCCCGCTCGCGCTTGATCCTCCTGGCGCTCCTGGGCCTGGGGCATGTACTCCCCGCCCGGGCCGACAGCACCCTCGCCTAGTGCCAGCTCAGCCGCCATGACCATACCCTTGCGGTGGAGTCCGGCCCCTGTCAGTTCTCCCAACGCCAGGGCAACGTCAACGTCCTGATGGGCCAGCGCTGGGCCTTTCACTTCCCGGCCGATCAGCAGGGGCAGAGCTATCAGCGCAGCGCCAGTGTCCAGGGCCTGCGCTTCAACCGCGAGGGCGACTACACCTTGAGCGTCTTCTGGCGCAAACCGCTGCAGTGCCGCGGCAGCAAGGACGCCATCTCGGTGGCCTATACGACAAGCGGCGCTGATCTCGCCATCGGCGATCAACACATCGCACTTGACCGCGCCCGCTCCGGCAGCGGCGCCCGCTACACCGCCCGCGGCGTGGAGCTCTGGGAGCACCAGGGCACCACCCGGATCGACTGGTTCGGGACGAAACTGAGCTGCGAGAGCAACCTCGCTCATCACCTGAGCCTGCCCAACGCAACGGACTACGCACTCCCATCACCAGTTGCGAGGACCTTGCCATCCACGAGGTTCTTCAAAGGCTCGTGAAGCTGTGGCAGCTGCACTGGACGCTTGAACCGCTCCTGGCGGATCCAAGCTCAAGACACCCAGGCAGAGCTAGACCAGAGACAGCCACGGAGAGGCTGATGGACCCACTCACCGACGGCATCCTGCTCGCGCTATTCATCACGGCGACTGTGGTGGCCGCTCATAAGACCAAACGGCCTGGGCCATCAGACACAAAACCGTCCTGCAAGGCCTTCTATCGGAGTGGCGACGACCACCCAATGCGTCATTGCTAATTCAAGGAATGACACAGCCAAAAGGCGCTTGAGATCACTCACTGTGATCGGCGGCGAGGGAAAGGCCGCCGTCCTTGTTGAGCAGGAGAAAGGTCACCGATCTCAAGCAACTCGACGTAATCCTTTGCGCTTGCGAAGTCTTCGCAATAGGCACAAAGACCATCGCGATTACAGGCATAAAAGATTTTCTCAGCGCTGCTCACACCTGGCACTGAATGAATCGTCGAGCCTCGAGCGGACCTGTATTCGAGCTTGGCCATAGGATCACCTCAAAGCTATGAGCAAATACTTGCCTTTCATCTTTTCTTAATCTTATCACTGGGGGCAAAAAATCTTGTCTTGATCAGAGATCCGGTCTTCTTTAGGCAATAGTTCTCATGGCTATTTGGCCTCTTCGCGGTGGAGCCGAGGGAAATCCACCGGAACACAGCAGCTCGGTCCAATCGTTCGAACGTCTCCATGAGCGCATCCATCAGGCCCCACCTCTGCGGCCGCGAAACCGAGATCCGCTCCGCCATGGCCGCCGGCGGTCCCTACTGGTCTGGGCAGGCGCCGTTGCAGCTCGATCAGCTGCGCTCGGGGTTTGCCTGCGCGCTGCACATGCATCAGCCGACCATCCCGGCCGGCCCCGATGGAGCGCTGATCTCCCACCTGCAGTACATGCTGGAGCACCCCGGCGAGGGGGATAACCACAACGCCGAACCCTTCGCGCACTGCTACCGGCGCCTGGCCGATCTGATCCCCCAACTGACCGAGCAGGGCTGCAGCCCGCGGATCATGCTCGACATCTCCGGAAATCTGCTCTGGGGGGCCGAGCAGATGGGCCGCAGCGACATCACCGAGGCCTGGCGTTACCTGGCCTGTGATCCCGAGATGCAACGGCACGTCGAGTGGCTCGGCAGCTTCTGGGGCCACGCCGTCGCCCCCTCCACGCCGATCCCGGATCTACAGCTGCAGATCGAGGCCTGGCAGCACCAGTTCGCCGCGGCCTTCGGCCTGGAGGCCCTGCAGCGGGTGCGCGGCTTCTCCCTACCGGAGATGGCCCTGCCCAATCACCCCGACACCCTCTTTGCACTGGTGGAAGCCCTGCAGCAGGCGGGGTACCGCTGGCTGCTGCTCCAGGAGCACAGCGTGGAGACCCTCACCGGCGAACCCCTGAGCGAAGCCCAGAAGTACCTGCCCAATCGCCTGATCGCCCGCAATGGACGGGGTGAGCGGCGGGAGATCACCGCCTTGATCAAGACCCAGGGCTCCGACACCAAGCTGGTCGGCCAGATGCAGCCCTACTACGAGGCGATCAGCCGCGATCGGCTCCCCTTGGGAGCCATCAGCGTGCCGTCCCTGGTCTCCCAGATCGCCGACGGTGAAAACGGGGGCGTGATGATGAACGAGTTCCCCCAGGCCTTCATCCAGGCCAACCAGCGCTGCGCCGGCAAGCCGGGGACTGCCGCCATCAACGGCAGCGAATTCCTGGAGCTGCTCGAGGCCCAAGGCTGCAAACCCGAGCACTACCCCACGATCCAGGCGGCCGGCCAGCGACAACTCCTCAGCGGCCTCGGAGAGCACTGGACGGGCGCGCAGCTGCAGGAGCGCATCGACGCCGGATGCAATGTCGAAGGGGCCTCCTGGACCAACGACCTCAGTTGGGTCAAGGGCTACGAGAGCGTTCTCGAGCCCATGGTGCAACTCAGCGCAGCCTTCCACCAGCGCTACCCAACACCCACGCCCGGTGACCCCGACTATCAGGAAGCCCTACTGCATGTATTGCTGCTTGAGACCAGCTGCTTTCGCTACTGGGGCCACGGCACCTGGACGGACTACGCCCAGGCGATTCACCGCCGCGGCCAGGAACTCCTCGGCCACTAGAGCCAGAGCGCTCCGATCAGCAGACCCATCAACAGACCCACGATCCAGGCCAACCAGGCCCCTTGGTATTCGGTTTTTAAGCCCAGCTTCTTCTTGATCCAGAAATAGGAACGCTCGTCGGCCTGAAGCAGCTGGCGGAATGGATTGTTCATAACCGATCTCTAGCCACGGCGCATCCGCGAAACGGCAGGGAACACTCCAGGTAGCTCCGGGAGTTCGCATGCATCCATCCGTGCGCCACTGGCTCTGGGTCAGCCGCCTGCATCCGCCCCTTCCCGAGCGCAGCGTGCTGGAGTTGGCGCGCATGATTCAACGCTGGCAGCAGCATCCAGGCGGGCCTGATCAGGCGCCCCCAGCGATTCGCAAGCGAGGACGACGGGCCAGGGATCAACTGGTGAGGCACAACCTGGCCCTGGTGGGATTCAGCTGGAGAAAACAGCACAGCCAGCTCAGCGCAGACGATGCATCAACGGCCGATGCGCTGCAGGAAGGGGCCCTCAACCTGCTGAGGGCCGCTGAGAAATTTGATCCAGCCCGGGGCTATCGCTTCTCCACCTACGCCAGCTTCTGGATCCGCCGCGGATTGCTGCGTTTTTGCCAGCGCAGCCGCCGCAGTATTGCCTTCCCCCGCGATCAGGCCGCCCTGGTGCTCAAGGCCCAACAACTCAGCGAGGACAGCCTCCGGCGCAGGGGAATTCAGCCCAGCCTGAGCTGGCTTGCCGCCCAGCTGAGCACCGCGCAGAAACACATTCAGTCCAGTCAATTAGAAGCCTTGATCCGCAGCTGGAATGACACCCAGACCTGCACAATTAGGACCATAGCTTCCTAATCCAAAACCAAAGAAATAGACCCCAACGCGCCTCTAGCGCTAGAGAGCAGATGGCAATCCAGGGGCCGTGAATCCTGAGCAAACCCGCCAGCAGATTCAGGCTCTACAGCGGGCCATTGCCGAGCTGCAGCAGGGCTGGAGGATTGCCGTCTGCTCTGCCGATGAACGCCTGATTGGGATTGCGTCCCTGCTGCTCGAGGGCTGTGAGTTTGCGGCAGACTCCATCGCTGAACTACTCGCTCTTCCACTCCCCAGCCAGCACAACTTGCTGCTGATTTGTGATGATGAGCTGGCCGATGGCGGGGCCCTGGAGCTAATCGAGCGACTGCCCCAGGCCACGGTTCTGGTCTGCCTTGATGCCTCGATTGCGCAAGAGCGACTGAACCAGCTCTGGCGCAGTGGAGCGGCTGGTCTTTGTTGCCGCCAACACTGCGGCGGCGGCCGGCTGCTCCAGGCGGTACTGATGCTGATGCGCGGCCTGCAGTCTCTCGATCCCCTGCTGGGGGAGCGGCTGCGCGAACAACCCCCGCGGCTCATTCCCCTACGCAACAACGAGCAGCACCTGCTGGAGCTGCTCGCCCGGGGCTTCAACAGCCGGGAGATCGCGGCGCTGGAGCAACGCCGCAGCGACACGATCCGCCGTCAACTCAGCGCGCTGTACCGCAAAGTTGGCGTTCGTGACCAGCGCGCCTTGATCGCCTGGGGGCTCGGACACGGCCTTGTGCGCCCCCGCGACCTGGCCTGCCGCACACCAGATCACTGAGTTGCGGGGCCTCAAGAAGCGGCAACAGATCCAGCAACTTGAACTGATCACTCCGGCTCGGGAGCCATCCCGCGAGGGATTGGCAATCCCCCAGAGGCACAGGACGGGGCAACGGCAACAGCCGCCCGAGCATCGGTAGCCAGAGATCCCCAGACCAGGGCTCAAAGCAGCTGATCTTAGCGATGGTGCTGATCGCCTCCGCCGCCGGACTCAGTGCAGAAAGATAAAAAAGCGTTGGCAGCTTGTCCAGCGGCAGAGGCAAGGGCAGCCACATCCCCCGCTCGCAGGCGATGGCCATCGCCTGGCGGTGGTGGGCGGTCAAGAGCAATTGGGTGGCCATGGGTTCCGGGCTTTCTTTCCCGGTTCTGGCTTCCGCCATCTCCCCACCGCCGCCCACAACCGTGGCGCTTCTGCGCACAGCTGTGGGGAGCTGATCTCCGTCACTGGGGTTTTCAGCCCTCAGGCTGCCCCGTTCTTTGGCCTTCTTTTGGCTTCTGTCGCCGCGGGTAGCCTCCCGCACCTGTTTTCACACCATGCGAACGCCCCTCACCCCAGAGCAACGCCGCTTTGCCAGCCAGCACCTGGGCCTGGCCCGTCAACAAGCCCGCCGCTGGGGCATGCCACTCGACGAGTTGCTCAGCCCGGCCTACGAAGGACTCTGCAAAGGCGCGGCCCAATTCGATTCCCGCAAGGGCTACCGCCCCTCCAGCTACCTGGTGAGCAAGGTCAAAGGGGAGCTCTTGCATCACCTGCGCGACACCGGCTTCGCGGTCCGCATCAGCCATCGCTACCGCGAGCTCTGGGTCAAGGCCCGCCGCTGGCTGGAACTGGACCTCGCCGATTCGGAAATCGCCATCCGCCTGGGGATCCCTCTGGCCCAATGGCTCGATTGCCGCCAGGCCTGCGGACTGCGTCCCATCCCTTTGGCCCCGGAACCCTAGGGGGCCTTCGCACTGAACCCTTGCGACTTCAAGACCTAACCCAACTGCTAACTGGACTGCTGCCTCTCTTCAGCCAGCGGCGCCCTGCCCCCAGTCCCCGCCGCCACTCCTTTGAAAAGGGGGACTGGCTGGCGGAACTCGAGCTGCTGCAACTCGCCCAGGAACTCAAAACCCTGGCCGATCAACGCGGCGGTTTTGAAGCGGAGCTCTTCGATCTGATGGTCTCCATTGCCGATGTCCTGGAGCTCGACCACGGCTGGCAGCGCAGCCAATCCAACCAATGGTTAGTTCGGATGGGGCTCTGGGAGGAGGACCTCTCCGCTGGGGCCTAGAGCCCCTCGCAGTGCTGAACAGCCTTCAGGTAAATGAGCTTGCCCGGTCCCTGCTGACCCTTGAGGTTGCTGGCGCTGCGCAGGCTCACCTGGGCATCGATACAGCGGTTGTAGCGATGGGTCTTCACCGCCTGGGGCACCTGCAGCAGCGCAATCGCCAGCAGGCTGAAGCTGGCGACGGCCGCGAGCACCGGGTAGGCGTGGGCCCGCACCATCTCGCGGGTACTGAGCTGCCGTCCGTTGTGATCAGCCATGGCTCAGAAATAAAAGGCCCCATCCACCGGGGATTGCCGCACCGCACTACAGCGGGTCGCCACCCGCCAAAGAGCTCGATGAATCGGGGTGGGGTCAAAGCGCACCAGCTCGGGGTAGCGCTGCCGCAGCAGAGCCGTACCGCGCCAAGCGTTGTAGTGCGGGATCGTGGAGTTCACGTGATGGCAGACATGGGTCGAGCCAATCCCATGGTGCAGCAGGTTGATCAGCGGGCCATAGGGCCGATCGACGGTTTGCAGGGCACCTTTAACCCAGGTCCAGTGCTGAGAGTCGTAGTGGGGAATCTCCACATCGGTGTGCTGAAGCCAGGTGTAGACCACCAGCCAGCCATTCACCACGAGATAAGGCAGGCCATAGACGGCCAGCACCCGCAGGGGTGAGAACTGAATGGCGGCCAGCACCAAGCCCGCCAGCACCACCAGCAGACCGACATTCGATCGCACCATCCAACGGCGGAAGGCTGTCGGGAAGAGCGGGCGCTGCAAGGGAACGCCCTGGGCCGGCATCCGGAAGTGGGAGACGGGCCGGCCGTAGGCCTCACCGCCGGTGACGCCCATCAGCAGATACAGGGGCCAGCCGAGCACCACGTGGTTGAACAGGGAGACCCAACCCGAGAGCCGGCGGCCGAGTTTCCGTCGTAGTGCCTGCGTGAATTGCCCGGAGCGCGAGGTTGCCCGAGGAGGGACGTGGGTTTGACCACGCTCCAGCTCATTGCAGTAGGCGTGATGCACCGCATGACTACGGGCCCAGCAGTAGTAGGGAACAAGGAGCAGGCTGTGCAAGACAAACCCCACAACCCCCTCGACCCGGCGATTGGGATGGAAGGCGTTGTGACCGCATTCATGGGCAAGCACCCAACAGCCCATGGCCACAGTCCCAGTGACCATCCCGTAGACCAGCCAAAGCGGCAAGAAAGCCCAACTCAGGGGAATCAAGGTCCCGAGCCCGTAGGCAAAAAGGGACAGGCCCAGGGAGAGCGCCAAGCTGCCCCAGGATTTCAGCGGGTCATGGCGCAGCAACTCCTCAGGCAGGCAGCTGAGCACCTCCGCCTTGCTGGGGAACTCTTGTTGGGCGGCCCTGATCGGCCGGAGAGAGGGGGAAGAAACGGCCGCTGTCAAACGGACCACCGGGGCAAAAAGGACAAAACGCGCTACGGATTTGCTTAAGAATCTATGGAGTGATGGGCCGCTCTCGTCAGAATGCCTGCCATGGCCCATCCCCTGGTGTTCCTCATCGCTCCGCTGGCGCTGCTGCCCGAAGGAGAGACCACCTGGGCTGATCTCGTTTCCATTCAGCATCAGGGTCCCAGCACGGGGTTTTCCCTGCGCCTGTTCACCGCAGGCGAGACCAGCAACGAGGCCCTGGCCGATCTGCCCTGGGACGGCCAGCTGGACCCCGGTAGCGGCGGATCGCTTCGGCGTCTGATCTGTGATGCGGAGATCCCTTGCTTTGACCCCCAGGGCAACGCCATCGGGATCTACCAGCGGAGCTCGGATCCGGACGCCCTCCACTGCATCGACCGCTTCTCACTGCTGGAGGCAGTCAATGAAACCTGCTGGTTCTATCCCACCCACGACGGTCGCTTTCTGAGCTGGGAGCGGGATCTGACCCTCACCCTGGAACCCGGCGTCGTGGCCAGCGAGGGGGCCAGCGCAGTGCCTAAGGACTATGAGCGCAGCCAGCTCGCCCTGCTTTGGAGCCTCCTGGCCGATGACGAGAGCCTGACCTGCGTTGGGCTCACCTACGGCGGGCAACGCATTGAGTGGGGGCAGCTCCAGGGACGCCCCGATTCCAAAGCCAACTGGCGTGCCTTCAGCGTCGACACCCAAGCCGAGGTCAGCCTGACGGTCCACGCCCGCCTACAGGTTCTAGAGGCCTGATGGCGAAGGACAAGCCCCCCGAGCGCAGTGAACTGCTTGAGATCCTGCGGCAGCAACCCAGGGGCAGTGCCAACCGGCAGCGCCAGCAAGTCGAGGCCCTGATTGAAGCCCTGGAGCGCGACCAGCCGGCCGATCTATCGGACCCCATCACCCTGCAGCAGCTCGAAGGGGTCTGGGAATTGCGTTGGAGCAGCAGCCAGCAGCCCTATCTATCGGTCGCTCCTTGGCTGGAGAACCTCCAGGGCCTGGCGCCATCCCAGGGACGGGGGGTCAATCTGCTTCGCCTAGTCGGCCCCCTCGCCTCCATCGCGGGGATCGCCGTCGAAGCCGAGATCGCCCTGGACCCAGGCCTGGAGCAAAGGGTGCGCGTGAGCTTTCGCCGCGGCGGCTGGGTTGGCCCAAGCCTTGGGGGCAAGCGTTTGCAGTGGCTCCAGAACGTCAAGCAGTCTTTCCCCGCCTGGCTCGACATCACCGTCGTCGATCAGGACCTACGGATCTGCCGCGGCAATGCCGGAACGGTCTTTGCCCTCCTGCGACGGCCGGATCTCGAGCTCGATCAACTGCTCTAGGCGGCCACCAAAAACCCCCGTACCAAATGGCCGGGGGTCTTGGATGCAGATTCTGTGAAGCGGCTGGTGTGGCGCCTGGGGCCAGAGAGTCCAGGTGTGGGGCTGGTTTCTCCTGGGGCACCTGAGGCGGTGCAGATGGAGTGTCGACGGCTCAGACGTCCCTAATCAGTGTCCGGTCCGACGACCTGCCCTACGGATGGGTGAAGACTGTTGGAGCAGGGGCCTTGGGTCAGCGAGCTTCTGCTGCTAGCGAGGTGGCGTGTCGTCCATGGGGACGCCTCCGGGTTCGATGGACACAGCATCACCGTGGGATCCAGCCTGGGCAATCAGCCATTCGACCCATTGCCTCACGATCCCAAGGGGCGCAGGCTGGATGGTTGGCCAGGACCCAGCAAGAGCGCGTCTCACATTGGTCCTGAGAGACCCTTTACAATTCGTAAGAGGTTTCTCGAGGCGGGCTGGTGCTCGCTTTTTTTGTGTCCTGTGCTTTTGGCAGCCAAGCCGGCATTGGAGGAGGCCTAGAACGGATTCAGGCGTAACAGGCCCTGTACTTGCCACCAACCCTGTCCCTACTGGCTGGCTTCTGCCTGCTGGGCTTCGCCTTGCTGGAGCTGGTCTTCAGCTGGCTGAGCTAAGGGGAAGACACAAAAAAGCTCGACCGTCTCGGCTGCTGCCAGAACGATCGAGCGATTCAAAAATGGGTCGTCTCAGATTCGAACTGAGGACCAATCGGTTAAAAGCCGAGTGCTCTACCGCTGAGCTAACGACCCTCCGAACGCAGGTTAGACACCGTCGTTTGGGGGCGCCCATCACTGGGCACCGAGTGAAGGTATCACCCGGAGGGTCCCGCCTTCAAACCCCCCGAGAATGGCCGCTAACGCGTCGTTTGCAGCAAGCCCATGGCCAGCGCTCCGTGGCCCCAGCCATCCGTCCATCCCGATGCCTGGGTTGCGGAGAGCGCCGTGCTGATTGGGGACGTCCAACTGGGCGCTGGCGCCAGTCTCTGGCCCACCGCGGTGGCCCGCGCTGATGTCTGCCCGATCGTTATCGGAGAAGGCAGCAATGTCCAGGATGGGGCCGTGCTCCATGGGGATCCGGGCCAACCGGTGCTCATCGGAGCTGACGTCACCATCGGCCATCGGGCCGTGGTCCATGGGGCCACCCTCGAAGACGGCTGCCTGATCGGCATCGGAGCGGTCGTCCTCAACGGAGTCACCGTTGGAGAGGGAGCCCTCGTCGCGGCGGGCTCGGTGGTGACCAAAGACGTGCCAGCCCGGGCGCTGGTCATGGGTGCTCCAGCCCAGGTCAAACGCGAGCTCTCCGAGGAGAAGGCCGCCGAGCAGCGGGAGCACGCCCGGCGCTACCGCCAACTGGCCATGGCCCACGCCGGCCGCTCCACGGACCTGGGCTTCCACTAACCCATAACCATTCAATTACTGCGAAATCGATCAGCACCTCAGAGCATCAGCCTTGGACGGAGCAGAAGTTCGTAAGATCACGTCACTCCTTTTACCCCCAGTCATGGACGCACGGCTCCTGCTTGTTGTGACCCCGATCCTTCTGGCCGCCAGCTGGGCTGTCTTCAACATCGGCCGCGCCGCCGTGGGCCAACTGCAGATGATGCTCAAGCGCGCCAACGGCTAAGGGCAAGCGCCCACCCGCCGGCTCCTAGCCTGATCAATTCAGGCGGAGCCGGTTTCGCGTGTCTCAATCCAGCTCCCAATCCGTCTTGGTGATCGGGGCGGGCCTGGCCGGAACCGAGGCCGCTTGGCAGATCGCCCGGGCCGGCATCCAGGTTCGGCTGGTGGAAATGCGGCCCGTGCGCCGCTCCCCCGCCCACCACAGCAGCGAATTTGCCGAGCTGGTCTGCAGCAACAGCTTCGGTGCCCTCAGCAGTGATCGAGCCGCGGGCCTACTGCAGGAGGAGCTGCGCCGCCTCGGCTCGCTGGTGATTGGGACCGCAGACAAGCATTCCGTCCCCGCCGGCGGCGCCCTGGCGGTCGACCGCGGCCGCTACAGCGCCGCCCTGACCGAAACCCTCGAGAAGCACCCCCTGGTGACGGTGGTGCGCGACGAGCAGCTGGCGCTACCGGGACCAGAGCAAATCACGGTGCTGGCCACCGGCCCCCTCACTAGCGAACCCCTGGCAGAAGACCTGCGAGCCTTCACCGGCCGAGGCGATTGCCATTTCTTTGACGCCGCCAGTCCGATCGTCGAGGGCGAGAGCATCGACCTCTCCATCGCCTTCCGGGCCTCCCGCTACGACAAGGGAGACGCCGACTACATCAACTGTCCGATGGACAAGGAGCAGTTCCTCGCCTTCCGCGAGGCCCTGCTGGCCGCCGAGCAGGCCGAACTCAAGGACTTCGAGAAGGAAAACGCCACCTTCTTCGAGGGCTGCCTGCCGATTGAGGAACTCGCCCGCCGCGGCGAGGACACGATGCGCTACGGCCCCCTCAAGCCCATTGGCCTCTGGGATCCCCGTTGGGGGGATGTCAATGACCGCGACGTGCGCCGAGCCAAGCGCGCCTATGCCGTAGTGCAGTTGCGCCAGGAGGACAAGGACGGGCGCCTGTGGAACCTGGTGGGCTTCCAGACCAACCTCAAGTGGGGGGAGCAGAAGCGGGTGCTGCGGATGATCCCCGGATTAGAGAACGCCGAGTTCGTGCGCTTCGGGGTGATGCACCGCAACACCTTCCTCGAGGCGCCCCAGCTGCTGGATCCCACCCTGCAGTTCCGAACGCGCCCCACCCTGCTGGCCGCCGGGCAGATCACCGGCACCGAGGGCTACGCCGCGGCCGTCGCCGGCGGCTGGCTGGCCGGCACCAACGCCGCCCGCCTGGCACGCGGCCAGGAACCGCTTCAGCTGCCCCACACCACCATGTGCGGTGCCCTGACCCACTTCATCGCCGAGGCCCCCAGCGAGAAGTTCCAGCCGATGCCCCCTAACTTCGGCCTGCTGCCGGAGCTACCCGAGCGAATCCGCGATAAGCGACGCCGCTACGGGGCCTACCGCGACCGGGCCCTGAGCGATCTGGCCCCCTTCTGCGAGCAGACCCCGCTCGCCGCCTAGGGTTCGACCTGCTTCGGAAGACCCTGCCGTGACCAAGCCCTCCTGGGACGTGATCGTGATCGGCTCGGGCATCGGCGGCCTGGTCACGGCCTCCCAGCTGGCAGCCAAAGGCGCCAAGACCCTGGTGCTGGAGCGCTATTTGATCCCCGGGGGATCCGGAGGCAGCTTCCGCCGCGAGGGCTACACCTTTGATGTGGGTGCCTCGATGATCTTTGGCTTCGGGGAGAAGGGCCACACGAACCTGCTGACCCGAGCGCTGGCCGATGTGGGGCAGCACTGCCAGACGGTCCCCGATCCAGTCCAGCTCGAATACCACCTGCCGGGTGGCCTGAACGTCGCCGTCGACCGGGACTACGAGGCCTTCATCGCCCGCCTCACGGGGCTCTTCCCCCACGAAGCCCAGGGCATCCGCGCCTTTTATGACACCTGCTGGCAGGTGTTCAACTGCCTCGATGCGATGCCGCTGCTGTCGCTCGAGGACCCGGCCTATCTGGCCAAGGTCTTCTTCAAGGCCCCCCTGGCCTGCCTCGGGCTGGCCCGCTGGCTGCCCTTCAACGTCGGCGATGTGGCCCGCAAACACATCCAGGACGAGCAGCTGCTGAAGCTGATCGATATGGAGTGTTTCTGCTGGAGCGTGATGCCCGCAGACCTCACCCCGATGATTAACGCCGGAATGGTCTTCTCCGATCGCCATGCCGGTGGCATCAACTACCCCAAGGGAGGCGTTGGGGTGATCGCCGAGAAGTTGGTGGCGGGCCTGGAGAGCCACGGCGGCGCGATCCGCTACAAGGCCCGGGTCACCGAGGTGCTGATCGAGAACGGCCAGGCCACCGGCGTGAAACTCGCAGACGGCGAGACGATCCAGGCCCGCCGCGTGGTGAGCAACGCCACCCGCTGGGACACCTTTGCGGGCAAAGGTTCGGTGCGCCAACCGCTGGTGGATGCCGCCCACACCCCCAAGGCCGAATCCACCTGGCGCCGGCGCTACAAGCCCTCCCCCTCCTTCCTCTCCCTGCACCTCGGGGTGGAGGCCTCGGTGATCCCCGAGGGCTTCCACTGCCACCACCTGCTGCTGGAGGACTGGGCGGCGATGGAGGACGAGCAGGGGGTGATCTTCGTCTCGATCCCCACCCTGTTGGATCCCTCCCTGGCGCCGGAAGGGCGGCACATCGTCCATAGCTTCACCCCAAGCGACATCCAGGCCTGGAAGCAGCTGAGCCCCAGCGCCTACAAGGCCAAGAAGGCCGCCGATGCCGCTCGCCTGGTGCAGCGCCTCGAAGCCATCCTCCCGGGCCTGGGCGGCGCGATCCGCCACCAGGAGATCGGCACCCCCCGCACCCACCGCCGCTTCCTGGGACGCATGGGCGGCAGCTATGGCCCGATCCCGGCCCTGCGCCTGCCTGGCCTGCTGCCGATGCCCTTCAACCGCACCGGCTTGCAGAACCTCTATTGCGTGGGCGATTCCTGCTTCCCGGGTCAAGGCCTGAACGCCGTGGCCTTCAGCGGCTTTGCCTGCGCCCACCGCATCGGCGCGGACCTCGGCCTGAACCCCTGGGCCCTGCCGGACTAGGCCAAGAGCACCCAGTCCTGGGGCCCCAGCCGGCTGCCGTCAGGGAGTGCCAAGTCTGAGTCCCGGCTGCGATTCAGCACGAGCCGCCGCTGATCGGCCCCCGTTCCCCGGATGAGCACCAGCGCGTCCTCCCCGAGGGGCTCGAGTTCCAGGTCAGCCGAGCGAAGGGCGGGATGATCTCGACGCAACTGGGCGAGTGCCGCGATAAAGGCACTCAGCTCCAGGGGTCGGTTCTTCCAGGGGAAGGCTTCGCGGCAGGCCGGCTCCTCCCCGCCGCAGAGACCGGCTTCAGTGCCGTAATAGATCGAGGGCGCTCCGGGTAAGGCAAAGAGCAGCACGAGGGCCAGCCTCAAGGCGCCCACATCTCCCTGGAGCATGTGCAGGGCCCGGGGGACGTCGTGGCTATCGAGCAGGTTGAGCTGGGCGCAGTTGACCTCGGGCCGATACCAACCCAGGGTCTCGAGCAGCAGCGCCCGATAGCCGACCGTCGTTAGGCATTGGTAGGGAATCGACTCCCGCCGGTGTCCCTTGGCGAGGGCTCCAGCCGCCACCCAGCCCAGAGTGCCCCAGGCGATCCGGTAGTTCATCACCCCATCAAAGTGCTGGCCGCCAAGCCACTGGCGCGCCTCACCCCAGATCTCACCGACGATCCAGGCCTCGGGGTTGGCCCCGCGCACCTCCCGCCGGAAGGCCTCCCAGAAGCTCGGCTCGACCTCATCGGGAACATCGAGGCGCCATCCATCGATCCCCCGCTCGATCCAGTGGCGACCGACCGCCAGCAGATGCGCTTGAACCTGGGGATGGGCGTGGTTGAACTTCGGCAGGGCCGGGTCGCTCCACCAGGCGTGGTAACCGCAGAACTCCCCCGGCGCCGGATAGGCCTTCAGCGGCCAGTGCTCGGTAATGAACCAGTCGCGGTAGGGCGAGGCCTGGCCGTTCTCCAGCAGGTGATGAAACGCCCAGAAGCCGCGGCCACAGTGGTTGAAGACCCCATCGAGCAGCAGCCGCATCCCCCGGCGTTTGAGCTCCGCCAAGAGCGCTTCAAAGGCCGGCTCGCCGCCCAGCAGCGGATCGACCTGGAAGTAGTCGTAGGCGTGGTAGCGGTGATTGGCGGCCGAGCTGAAGATCGGATTGAGATAGAGGCAGCTCACCCCCAGGCCCTGGAGGTGATCGAGCCGGTCCAGCACGCCCCAGAGATCACCCCCTTGAAAGTGGTGCTGATCGGGGGGACTACCCCAGGGCGCCAGCAGCAGGTCGTCCTGCTGGGGCGCTCGCCCACTGCGGCAGAAGCGATCAGGAAAGATCTGATAGACAACGGCATCCGCTGCCCAGGCTGGGGGCAAACAGAAACCCGAACTCGCAGCAGCTGACACCACTTCCATAGGGTGCCCCCTCGTCTTGCTCACTGCCCACATGCCGAATTCCGAGGAGCTGGCCCGCTACCTCGAGCAGCGGGGTGAACTCTCCAAACCTTGGATGTTGCAACTGCTGCGGCTGACCAAGTTGAAGGAGGCCAAGGACACGATGAATCCCGTGGAATTCGAAGAGAAGCTGCGCGAGGCCCACGCCGATCTGATGCGCCTGGGTGAGTTCTGGAAGGGACGCGAGCAGGAGGTCTTTGGCGGGCGTTACCAACCCTCGAGCGTGATTGAACCGCTGCCCGGTTCCCCGGAGGACCGATGAGCGATCAGCGCTATCCGATGGCACCGCTGATTCGCTTCACCCTGATCAGCCTCTACCTGGCCCTGGTCTTCCCCTTGCCCTGGCTGGCCCCGGCCGAGCTCCGGCCCTGGTTGATTGGCGCCCTGCCCCTGGGACTCCTGCTGGTCTGGGCCCTGGTGAGCGAGGAGGTCAGCCTGAGTGAGAGCGGCCTTCAGGTGGGTTATCCCAGCTGGTGCTCCTGGCTGTTGCGCCGCGGTTGGTCGTTGAACTGGGATGAGGTCAAGGGCCTGACCCCTGTGGCCACCAGCCAGGGGGGCCGCGTGTTCTATGTCAGAACAGAGGACGGCTCGGCCTACCTACTCCCCCAACGGGTGCAAGCCTTCGAGGGATTCCTGGGCCAGTTCAGCCAGAAGACAGGTCTGGACACCAGCTCTATCGGCCGGATCAGCCCGCCCTGGACTTATCAGCTTCTGGCCGGACTCTGCACCGCCATGCTCGCCTTTGAGGCGATGGTCGGCTGGGCCCTGCTCAGCGGGCGATGGGTGCTCCCGTCAACGGGGCTGAGCTGAGTCCATCGGCCGGAATCGTGTCGAGGCTGAAGCGGTAGCCCTGCTGCCGAACGGTCTCGATGCCGCCACCTTCACCAAGGCCGGCCTGCTCCAACTTGCGCCGCAGGGTCAGCACCTGCGTGTCGACCGAACGGGGACCACCGCTGAAGGGCGGCCAGGCCATGCGCAGCAATTCACTGCGGCTGCGAATGATGCCGGGAGGCATGAGCAGGGCGCAGAGCAGGGCAAATTCCCGGGGGCTGAGCTCCACGGGCTGATCCCGCAGGGTCACCTGACGCAAGAGGACATGCACCTCGAGCGGACCCACGCAGACCCGCTCCTGCAGACCGGTGCCACTGCGGCGCAGCAGCAGGCGGCAGCGGGCGGCCAGTTCTTCCAAACCGAAGGGCTTGCGCAGGACGTCGTCGGCGCCAGCATCGAGTAGAGCGACCACCGGCTCGGAGCCGGAGCGGGCGGTCAGGACCATCACGGGACAGCGCAGCTGACCGGCCAGCTTCAGGGCCGACGTTTCCTCGAGCAGTTCGGCGGCGACCAGCAGATCAGGGGTGAGGTCCTCACAGAGGGTGACCGCTTCTGAGGCGGTGGAGACAGCAGCGGTGAGATGGCCGTCCTGTCGCAGCCGCTGAGCCAGAACCGTGCGCAAGGTGGGGTGAGGATCCACCACCAGAACCCGCTTGAGATTCGATTCAGGACTGGGAGGTGTGGTGGACACGCCCTTCTCCTTGATTCTCACTACGCTATCGGTAATTTCAAAGGCTCATCGGTATCAGGCGCTGCCTTGATATCTGGCCACCGGGTCGAGGCCCTCTTCTCGAACCATGACCGCACTGCAGAACCCCGACGCCATCCGCCATTTCCAATCGCTCTGCGATGCCTGCCAGTCCCTGGCGGATCGCTACCACGCGCCATCGGAACTGAGGCTGTATGCCGACGGCTACCTGCATGCCCTGCGGCGGTCGGCCCTGCTTGATCCCATTACCCAGCGCCGCCTGGAGGAACTGGTGGACCGCTGGATCATGGATCCCTCCAGCTTCATCGGCCCCAATGGCGACATGAGCACCCTTTACGAGACGGGGCGCAACTAGTTCCGCGATCTGCACAGGAAAGGGGCCCGAGGGCCCCTTTTTTATTCAGCTAGCCAGGGCCACTTCCAGCGTCTCTTGGAGTTCGCCGGAGTCATCCATCCAACCCAGCCTGGCCAAGGGATCTCAGCGATCACATGGCCCCGGCAGCCGAGCCAAGCCTTTGGCCCTAAGCAAAGGCTTGGTGCCCCTAGTGACTCAACATCCCAGCTCGATCCAACTGGTCCCCGTGCAGCTCAAGCCAGTGGCAAGCCAAGTTCGAGAGCGAACGACCCTGAACATCGCTCTGCTTGAGCATCCGCTCATAGAGCGCCCAAGGCACGGTGATGGTCATGCGCTGCGGCTTGCGGATGGCCAGCTCATAGCGACGAGGGGCCTGCACTGCGGTGGAGGAGATGGCGAGACAAGGGTCCTGGGGCATGCCGAGTGAATGGAATATGAGGAAATTCTTAAGGGCTACAAGTCCTTTGATCAACCCTTTTTCGAAGCGGAGACATAACCGAAAAGCCAATGAGACACTGCAATTGCTATCGCGCCGCCGTTAAGCCTGTAGCGAAACTGTAGTCATATCCAGAAGCTTGCAAAAAGCGCATCACCGAAAGTGCTGCACGCCGCCGCGGACTTACCGCAACAGCTGTCTCATGAGACTCAGGTGTAACTGCCTTATGTCTGTGGGGGATTCCCAGGTTTGGCGGCTCAGGGCTATCAGCTCATGAGGATGTAGCCCGCCCGCAGGCCATTGAGCGCCGCAACCAGTGCCACGGCCCAGATCAGGGCAATGAACCAGCCCTTTTGGGCTTGGTCTTGAGCCCCCTTCCACATCGCCCCATAGATGCTCAAGGCGATGAAGACAGCGATCAGCTCAATGAGCCAGAGCAGGGGGTCAACAAGGATAGACATCCCTTACCTCGTGGAGCCGGTACCTATCCAATCGCTCCAACTTCTAATCCCGATATCCCCTTTTGGGATCAGGCTCACTCATTGGATGGGGTACACCCTCAGCGCCAGAGGGCGAAAGCAGGCATTGATCGTGGGAGTCCTTGAGTTTGGCCAAGACCTATTCCCTGGCGTCTCCGGGCACTAAAAAGGGGCCCAGCAGGGCCCCGATCGTTTCAGTCAAACCAGAAGATCAGCTAGCGAGAGCAATCTCAAGTTTCTCTTTTAATTCACCGGAGTTATACATCTCGATCAGGATGTCCGAGCCGCCAATGAACTCCCCATTGACATAGACCTGGGGAATAGTGGGCCACTCGGAGTACTCCTTGATGCCCTGACGGACTTCCATGTCGGAGAGGACATCAAAGGTCTCAAAGGGGACAGCCATGGCGTTGAGGATCTGCACCACGTTGTTGCTGAAGCCGCACTGGGGCATCAACTTGCTGCCCTTCATAAAGACGAAGATCGGGCTGCTGCCCACCAACTGATCGAGGCGCTGTTTGATGGCGGAATCCATGGGATGAATCGAGAAATCAGAAGGGGGTTGAGGTCTGCAGGGCGAGGGCGTGAATCGCTTCGCTGGCTAGCTCAGAGCGCAGCGCGCCGTAGACCAACTGGTGCTGCTTGATCCGGCTGAGCCCCTCAAAGGCTGAGGAAACCACCTTCACCTGCAGGTGATCTCCGCCGCCGGTGAGATCTTCCACCTCAACGCAGGCATCGGGAAGGGCGACGCCAATGGCGGCCTTCACCTGGTCGGGATGAACCATGACCTCAGATCAGTGAGCTTGGAACTGTAAGAAGACGGGCCACTGAATTCAGTTGCCCGCGGCCGAACCACCGGCGAAGGGAGTGGTAACGAAGCCCAACTCGAGCAGGCTCTGGTACGCCTTCTGCCCCATGGGGTTGGCCGGAGTGGTGATCTGCACCACTTCCACCAGCAGGGGAACGGCGGCGGCCGGCTGGTTCATGCGGCGCAGCAGAGCCGCCAGACGCAGGTCGATCTTGGCCTGCAGTTCCAAGGCGTCCCGGCCTTTCTGATCCATCTCGCGGGGAATTCGAGCATCGAGGCCGCGGAAGGAACCGCTGAGGCTGCGGTAGAAGCGGGTCAGGTTCTGGGCGCCTTCCCGAGCCGAGTCGTAGTCAGCCTTGGCCTGCTCGAGGTTGCCAGCGGCAGCGGCGGCATCACCGGCAGCCACCTTGGCCTTGATGGCGCTCAGGTTCAGGCCCGAGCTGGGGGAGGCCAGGACCTTCTGGGCGTCCTGGGCCAGGGCGGATTGCGAGAGGAGAGCAGGGACAACCGCCGCCAGGGCGGAGAGGCTGAAGGCGGCGAGCTGCCGGCGCACGGGACCACTTGCGAAGTGGGTGAACTCTACGGGCGTTGCAAAGGGCGCCCCACCGCCTGCCGCGCCAACCCCTCTGCGACCTCCAGCTTCTGCGTGAGCTCTGCTGTCAAGGCATTGATCTGCTCTCGCTCGGTGCCTTGAAGGCGCATCGGAGCGCCAAAGCAAAGGGCGGCCTGATCACCAAAACGCGGCTTGGCATGGCCATAGGCAATCCCAACTGGAACCACCTGAACCGCCACACCCTGACCTTCCGCCAGGGCCGTCAGGCGGGCCAACCCCGGCATCAGGCGCATGGCCGGATCGTGCTGGTTGATCTTCCCCTCCGGGAACATCACCAACTGATTGCCGCCACCGAGAAGATCGACGGCAAAGCGAAGGGACGCGGCCGCGGGTTTGCGGGGGTTCACCGGGAAGCACCCCAGGCGATGCAGAAACCAACCCTGCAAACCGGTCATCTCATCGCTGGTCACCATGAAGCGGCAATCCCGGCCGCTCACTCGGCGGCCGGCCGCGTGGGGAAGCATCAGTGCATCCCAGCGAGAACGATGGGTTGGTGCCAGCAGCACCGGCCCCTCAGCCGGAAGGTTCTCGCGGCCAAGAACCGTCAGACCACCACCAAAAAAGCCCTTCAAGGCCACGTCCTGGGTCAACACCATCGCCACCGGCGCCAGCCAGGGGTTGATGCCGTTGCAAAGACTCTTCTCGCGCTCGCTCAGGGCCTCCGATGCCGTGCCTGCCGCCGCCATCGGACTGAACACCTTCGCCAAAACAGTTGATCGAACCTAGGGGTGATCCCTTCGCGAAAGCGCTGGAAGCAGGCAGTTAATCGAGCGGGCCTGGGGGCGCCATCCATAGGATCCGCCTAGAAGCAGCGGTTGCCATGGCGAGCCTTGGCGTCAACATCGATCACATCGCCAATGTGCGCCAGGCCCGCCGCACGGTCGAACCCGACCCGGTGAGCTATGCCCTGCTCGCCGAGCTCGGCGGCGCCGATGGCATCACGGTGCACCTGCGGGAGGACCGGCGCCACATCCAGGACCGGGACGTGGAGTTACTGCGTCAGGTCGTTCGCAGTCGCCTGAACCTGGAGATGGCAGCGACAGCCGAGATGGAGACCATCGCCCTGCGCATCCAACCCGACATGGTCACCCTCGTGCCGGAGAAGCGCGAGGAGGTCACGACCGAGGGCGGTCTCGATGTGGCATCCCAGCTGAGCAGCATCAAAGGAATCTCCGGCCGTCTCCAGGACGCCGGGATTGGGGTCAGCCTGTTTGTCGACGCCGATCCCGCCCAGCTCGAGGCCTGCCAGGCCAGCGGCGCCCGCTGGGTGGAACTGCACACCGGCACCTACGCCGAGGCCAGCTGGCAGCACCAAGCCAAGGAACTGGCACGGATTACCGAGGGCACCTTCATCGCCCGCAGCCTGGGCCTGCGGGTCAACGCGGGCCACGGCCTGACCTATCAAAACGTTGAGCCCATTGCCGCCATCGAGGGGATGGAAGAGCTGAACATCGGCCACACCATCGTGGCTCGGGCCCTGGCGGTGGGTCTGGAGGAAGCCGTGCGGCAGATGAAGGCTTTGGTCCAGAATCCCCGCCGGGAACCCCTCTTCGGCAGCACCAGTTCATGACCCTGTACCACTTCGTGGCCGCCAGTGAGGCCTTCCTCACCGTGGAAGAGCCCCTCGATGAGGTGCTGCGCGAGCGTGTCCGCAATTACGGCGAGCAGGGCAAGGCCATCGACTTCTGGCTGGTGAAGCGGCCGGCCTTCCTCCAGGCCCCCGAGCTCAAGGCCATTGCCGACCAGGTACCCCAACCCGCCGCTGCGGTGGTCTCCACGGATCCGAAGTTCATCGACTTCATGAAGCTCCGTCTGGAGTTCGTGGCCAAGGGCAGCTTTGAGGCCCCCTCCAGCACGATCCCCGACGCGCTAGCCAGCGCCACCTGAGCTCAGAACAGCCCCAGGAACTTCTTGCGGGGCTGATCCCCATCGGAACGGCCCTGCGCTCCGTCCTGCTGATAGCGGGGCTTGGCATCGCCGATGGTGAGTACCGCCTCCTTGTTCTTCCACCAGATCCAGTCGCGGATCGGAGGCGTCCGGATGAGTTCCGCCTGGGTCAATCCCAGGCCCAATTTGGAGGAGGCGTTCAAAAGCACCTCCACCATTTCGTCACCGTTGGCGCATTGGGCCAGCGCTTCGTTGGTGCGTTTAGCCCCGTCGAGGGCATTGACCAAAATCGCAACCCGCCGTCCCACCGAGAGGCTGCGGGGATCGACCGGCTGGGGGCTCTCCGGGGTCTGGCTCTCCATCCAGAGTGGCGCGGTTAGGGGGAAGCTATCGCGTTTTCAGCCTCTGAGAGGGGATGCCCACAAGGGGCTGACAGATGGTCAAGCCTCCGGCCAGAGTGGAGCCATGACGACCGCCAGTCGCAAAGCCCGCCACTGGGTCATCGGTGATGTGCACGGCTGCTCGGGGTCCCTCGAGAGCCTCCTGGCGCAGTTGCCTGCGGGCGATCGTCTGATTTTTTGCGGCGACGCGATCAACCGCGGCCCCGATACCCCCGCGACGATGGAGCGGATCTGGGGTTTGGTGGAGAGCGGCCGCGCCATCTGGCTGCGTGGCAACCACGAACAGGACCTGATCGAAGCCCTGCGCACGACCCCCAGCAACGGCGGCGCTGGCGCAGAGACCCGCCGTCAACTCGGCCCTGAGGGTTGCGTCCTCTGGCTGAAGCGACTGGAGCAACTGCCTCTGGCCTACTGGGGGGAAGGCTGGGTCGCCACCCATGCCGGCTTCAACCCCAGCACCTGGCAACCGGATCTGCGGGTGCGGATGGGCTTCTGGGAGCAGTACGACGGGCGCTTTGGCGATGTGGTGATTGGCCACACCCCTGGCCCGAGCGTCCGACACCTACCCAACATCGTGATGGTGGACACCGGCGCCTGCTACGGCGGAGACCTGAGCGCCTATTGCCCCGAGAGCCGCGAGGTGGTGTCAGTTCCCGGCCTTGCCCATAACCTGCAGACGCCCAGCCTGAGCCCCGTCTGAGCCTTGCTCACGGTCTACCGCAGCAATCGCGCTGAGCTGCTGGCTCGCGTCCTGGCCACGAACTTGCAACTGCATCCGCCAGGGCTGCTGGAGCAAGCCCAGGTGGTGGTGAACACCTGGCCCACCAGTCGTTGGCTGGGGGAGCAACTGGCCCTAGCCAACCCGGCCGGCATCGCCGCGAATCTGCGCTTCCCCTTCCCCAGCAGCCTGCTGCGGCAACTGGTGAACGCCTGGCTCGAGGAGGAGGCCCCCCCCTCCACCGGTCCCGATCCCTGGCGGGCCCAAAACCTGGTCTGGCCGCTACTGGAGCTGCTGCCGGAACTCTTGCAGAGCCCAACGGCGCAGCCCCTGCGCCAATGGCTGGCCGTTCGCTCCTCCGGACTGGAGAAACTCGATCAGGCCCTCTGGCAACTGGCCCGGGCGATCGCCGATGCCATCGATGACTACGGCCTCTATCGCCCGGCCATGCTGGAGTCCTGGCTCAGCGAGCAACCCCAGGCACTCCCAGAGGGCTTGCAGTGGCAACCGGAGCTGCTGCGGCGTCTGGTGCAGCGCCTGGGTTGCCTTCCCTTTGGCGTCCGGGCGCGGGAGCTGATCGGCCGGCTCCAGGCGGGCTGGCGACCCGAGCTGGAAAGCGATCAACCACTGAGGTTTTTTGGCCTGAGCAGCCTGGCCCCGGTGCAGGTGGAGCTGCTGCAGGCCCTCTCCGCCGTGCGCCAGGTCGAGCTCTACATGCTCACCCCCTGCCGCGATCTCTGGCAGCGCAGCGGCCCCGCGGCCCAGAGCGATCCCCTGGCGGCGGACTGGTTGCTAAGCGTCCCCAGTCTGGAGGCCCGCTTTGGCCGGCTTGGCGCGGAATTTCAGCAATTGCTGGAAGGAACAGGCGAGAGCCAACTGGGCCAGTGGCAGGAGGGGGATCTCTTCTTCGCCCCCGCCACCGTCGCCCGCCATGGCGACCGGGAACCCTCGCTGCTGGAGCAACTGCAGGAGCAACTGGTCTCCGGCGAACCCGAAGCCGATCAGCCCCTGAGGCGCGCTCCACAGGACCGCTCCCTGGAGTTCCACGCCTGCCCGGGCCGCCTGCGCCAACTCCAGGTCGTGCGCGACCAGATCCTGCAGCTGCTGGCGGCAGACCCGAGCCTGGAACCGCGAGACATCTTGGTGATGACACCCCAGGTGGAGGCGTTTGCCCCGCTGGTGGCGGCCGTCTTCGGCGATGCCGAGGCAACAGGGGTACGTCTGCCCTGGCGCCTGACAGACCGCAGCCAACAGAGCGAAGCGGGCATCGCCCAAGGACTGCTGGCCCTCCTGCAACTCGGGGGAGAACGCCTGACGGCCACCGCCCTGGAGAGCGTGCTGAGCTGTGGCCCACTGCTAGCGGCCCAGCAGCTCGAAGCCAGTGCGTCGGGGGAACTGACAGCGCTGCTGCAGCGGGCTGGCTTCCGCTGGGGACTCGATGGGCGAGACCGCGGCGGGGATCCCAGCCACAGTCTCAGTTGGGCCATCGATCGGCTCGTGCTGGGTCTGGTGCTCCCCGAGGTCCCGGGCCTGGCCCCAGGCGACACCGCCCCCATGGCCCTGAGCGGGAACCTCGAGCAACAGGGGCGCTGGATTGCCCTGCTGCGGCAGCTGCTCAGCAGCCTGCGTTGGTTCGCCCAATCGCGGCAGGTGCCGGAGTGGGTGCAGGGCCTGCGGGAGCAACTGCCCCTGCTCTTTGGCGACGGTGGGGACTGGGCTTGGGAGCTGCAGACCATCCACGCCGCCCTGGCGGACTGGCAGGCGGTGGCCGCAGACAGCCCCCTGGAGTTAGCGGCCCCCGTCGTGGCCGATGTCCTGGCAGAAAGGCTCAGCGAAGGCAGCGGCCGCTTTGGCCACCGCTCAGGGGCCCTGACCATCAGCGCCCTCGAGCCGATGCGGGCAATCCCGCACCGGGTGGTGGTGCTGATGGGACTGGATGCCGGGGCCTTCCCCCGTCAACGCCAACGGCCGGGCTTTCATCTGATGGAACACGGCCGTGAGCTCGGAGATCCCAACAGCGGCGATCAGGATCGCTATGTCCTGCTGGAGGCCCTGCTCTCAGCCCGGCAGCACCTGCTGCTGAGTTGGAGCTGCCGCGATGAGCGCACCGGCGAGACCCTGGAAGCCTCAACTCCGGTGCGGCAATGGTTGGAGCTGCTGGGCCAACAGCTAGGCAGCGCTGCAGTTCCCCTGCGGGAGCACGCCGCCAATGCCTTGGAGCGCAGCAACTTTCTCGAGATGGCTCCCTGGCCAGCGGCGAGTTGCGACCAACGCCTCCTGCAGGTGCGGCAACAGCTCGAGCAAGGCGACCTGAGCTGCCAGCAGGGTCTGGCCTTCAGCACCCCACCGAAGGCTGCACCGGTTCCCGAGGCTTCTCCCACCGCGGCCTGGAGCGATCTGCAGCAGTGGCTCCAGGCGCCCCAACGCCTCTGGCTGGAGCAACTCGGCATTCGGCCTAAGGAATTCGATCAGCCCGTGCTCGATCTCGAAGCCCTGGAACTGGGGGAACGGGAGCGCTCCGGCCTACTGCGCCGCGAGTGGGAGGAGCAGCAGGACGAGTCCCTGAGTCCCAACTGGCGCGAACTCGAGCGGGGCCGGGGGCTGCTGCCTCCCCTGGCCGCCGGTGCCCTGGAGGTGGAGCAATTGGAGCAGCGCTGGGAGAGCCTGCGCAGCTGCCTGGCCCTGTTGGGGGAGCCGGAGCAGCAGCCGCTGCAATGGCAGAGCTACGGCACCGAGATCAGTAGTCGCGGCGGCCAGTTGGTGCTGGTCCACACCGCCAAACCCCGCTCGCCCCAACGCCTGCAGCTCTGGCTGGACTGCCTCCTGGCGGCGGCCGCCGGCCTGGAACTGCGGAGTGCAGCCCTGGTGGGGCGCGATCGCCATCGCTTCCGGGTGCTGGAGCGCTACGAGATCCCAACCCCGGAGCGAGCCAGAGAGCTCTTGGGGCAACTGCAGCGCTGGCGGGACGATCACCGCATGGACTGCTGGGGTCTACCGCCGGAGACCGGTTGGGCTTATGCCAGCGCCGAGGGCAGCAGGCCGGGGCAAGGGCGCGGCTGGGCCAAGGCCAAGGACACCTGGGAGGGCGGTTTTCAACAACGGGCCGAGCGGGACGACCCTGTGCAGCGGGTCTGCTTTGGCTCTGATCTGCCCCTGGGCGACCTGCTCACCCCGGAGCTCCAGGCCCTGGCCCTAGCCCTGTACGGGCCGCTGCTGGAGTGCCGCAAGGAGGTCAAGGCATGAGCCTGGCCGCCTTTGACGCCAACGCCTTCAGCCTCTCGCCGGGGATCCGGCTGCTGGAGGCCAGCGCGGGCACCGGCAAGACCTTCGCCCTGGCCCATCTGGTGCTGCGGCTGCTGAGCGAGGGAGCACGGCCCCTGGAGGTCGAGGAGGTGCTGGTGGTCACCTTCACCGATGCCGCCGCCGCTGAATTGCGGGACCGCATTGCCCGGCGTCTGCAGGAGGCCCTGGTCCTGCTCGATGCGGAGAACGCCGAGGCCGATGAACCGTTGCAGCAGTGGCGCTCGGCCCTGGACGCCGAGCAGGTTCTTCGGATCAAGGGACGGTTGCTGCTCGCCCTGGAGCGGCTGGATCGCGCCGACATCACCACCATCCACGGCTTCTGCCGCCGGACCCTGCAGCGCCATGCCCTCGAAGCCGGCCTAGGCCCCGACGTCGCCCTGGAGAGCCAGGGGCGCGAGCGCAGACAGCAGCTGGTCCACGACTACTGGCAGCAGCAGGTGCTCCCCCTTCCGCCCCATCTGGTGGCGGGGCTGCAGAGCCAACAGGTCACCCCCGACCAGCTGGTGAACCTGCTGGGCAGCCTCGATGGCGACCCAGCGCTGCAGCTCGCCCCGTTGCCCGAGGGCTGGAGCAGCGCCCTGAACCTGGCGGAGCAACTCGGCCCCTACTGGAACGCGAGCTGGGAGCAGTTCAGATCCGCCTGGGAAGCCCGCAGCGAGGCCCTGGAGCAGGACTTCGCCGCGGCCGCGGTGGAGCTCAAAAGCCTGGGGGTCGACTACAAGCCCTATCGCCTCAAGGCCAAGCCCGATCGCCTGAATCGCGTTCAGACCTGGCTCTCCCAGCTGGACGCTCCCGCCGGATACAGCGCTGTTCTGCAGCAGGAGGACCTCAAGAAGTACTTCCACCCCGGACCCTTCACCAAGGCCGCCGCTCCCGCCCACGGCGATCAGGTCTCCCTACCCCAGGCCCCGCTGCTGCGGGCCATTGCCGCGGTCGTGGAGGGACCAGCCGAGCTGGCCCTGCTGCACTTCTGCCATTGGGGCCGAGCGGAGCTCCAACGCCGGCGCGCGCGCAGCGGTGAGATCAGCTTTGGCCAGCTGCTCGAGCAACTCGACCCGGGACGGGACGCCACTGCTGCGTCAGCTCTCCTACGGGCGGTCTCTCACCGCTACCGGGCGGCGCTGATCGATGAGTTTCAAGACACCGACCCGATCCAGTGGCGGATCCTCAAGCGGGCCTTTGCCCAAGAGCCCAGCCGGCATCTGCTGGTGATGGTGGGTGATCCCAAACAGGCGATCTACCGCTTCCGCGGCGGGGAGCTGCAGACCTACCGCCAGGCAGCTGAGGAAGCCGATGGGCGCTTTGGCCTATTCGAGAACCGCCGCTCCAGCAGCGAACTGGTGGCAGGCTTGAACGCCCTGATGCGGCCCGGGCTGATCCAGAGCCGGCTGGAGGTGCCGGCGGTGCTGGCCAAGGCCAGCAAGGGGAGCCTGGAGCTCCCCGGCAGCCCAGCGCCGCTGCAGCTGTTGGAACTCGATCCAAGCCAGAGTCCGGAGGCCCAGGTGGCGGGGCTCTGCCAGGACCTGCTGAGCCAGGGCCTGCAGCTGAACACCGCGGACCGCAGCCGCCCGATCAACCCGGGCGACATTTGTCTCTTGGTCAGCCGCCACGACCAAGCCGAGGCACTCCGGGCAGCCCTGGAGCGACGGCAGATCCCGAGCCGCCTGGTGAGCCGCGGTGATGTCTTTGAAAGCCTGGGGGCCAGTGCCCTGCAGCGCTTCCTCGATGCCCTGGCCCAACCCGGCCAATTAGGGCGCTTGAAATTGCTGGCGGCCTCCGCCCTGCTCGGTTGGTCCGCCGCCGAGATCGAAGCCAGCAGCTCGGCCCAGTGGGATCAGCTGACGGCGGAGTTGAGCACCTTGGCCGCACGTCTGCCGAAACTCGGCTTAACGGCGGCCTTGGCTCACCTGCAGGGCACCGAAGGCTTGGCACGGCTCTCCCTACGGGGCAGGGCCCTGGCGGATGTGCAGCAGGCCGCCGAACTGGTGCAAGAACAGATGCACCGCCAAGGCCTCGGGGCCCAAGCGGCCGCAGACTGGCTCAGGCGGCTGCGGCTCGAAGAGAACCGGGACACCCCCGAGGCCCATCTCTGCCGCAGCGATGCCGCCGAAGCCGCCATTGCCGTGGTCACGGTGCACCGCAGCAAGGGACTGGAGTACCCCCTGGTGATCTGCCCCTATCTCTGGAAAGCCCCCAAAGCCGCCAAGCGCCTGGGCCGCCGCTGGACAGCAGACGGGCAACCCCAACTGGATCTGCACCTGCAGACCCACTGGGGGGTGGGCCGGCTCGCCGCCCAACAGGACCTGCAAGCCCAGATCGCCGAGGCCGAGCGGCTGGCCTACGTGGCCTGCACCCGCGCCCAGCACCTCCTGGTGCTGGGCTGGCCCGGCCCTGACCAAGCCGACACCGGGAACCCCCTCAGCGGCTGGTTGCTCGAGGGGGATCAGGAACGGGAGCTGCCGCTCGAGCGGATCCAGGCCTCTGGGGAGATCAGCCAGCCCTGGCAACCCGCACCTGAAGAAGGCCAACTGGGCCTGGGGCCCCGTCCCAAGCGATCCCTCGACAGCAGCTGGGGCCGGGCCAGCTACTCCGCCTGGGCGCACTCGCAGGTGAGCCTGCCGCCGGAGGTGCAGGAGGAGGGCCGAGACACCGATGCCCTGAGCGATGGCTTTGAGGAGGCCCTGCTGGAGGAGAGCAGCGCAGCCAGTGGTGCGGCGTCCTGGCCAGACCTGGGCCCCCTGGCCCACTTCCCCCGGGGTTCAGGTCCTGGCGATGCCCTGCACCGAATCCTGGAGCGCCTGGATTACGGCGCGGTGAGCCGCGGGGAACGGCAGGACGCCGATGCCGTGATCGAGCAGGAGCTGCAGCGCGCTGGCCTGGAGGGGGACGCCTGCGACGGACTCTTCGAGGCCCTGCAGCAACTGATGCAGACACCCCTCGGCGGCCCCCTGGGCCCCTGCCGACTGGGGGACCTCCAGGCCGGGTCCTGGCTCAACGAGATGAACTTCGACCTCCCCTTGGCGACCCAGGGCGGGGAGGTGCGGGTGGTGCGCAGCAGCGGACTGGCCCAGGCCTTCGCCCAAAACCCCGGCGGCCGCTTTGGCGCGAGCTATGCCAAAACGCTGCAGGGGCTTGAGGTGGCCAGCAGGGGCTTTCTGACCGGGTCCATCGACCTGCTCTTCTGCTGGGAGGGGCGCTGGTGGGTCGCGGACTGGAAGAGCAATTGGCTCGGCCAGCGGGATCGTCTCGGCAGCGTCACCCGCTGCGGCCCCAATGACTACTCCGAGTCGGCAATGGAGACCCTGATGGCGCGTAGCCACTACCCCCTTCAGGCCCATCTCTATCTGGTGGCGCTGCATCGCTATTTGCTCTGGCGACTGCCGAACTACAACCCCGTCCAGCACCTGGGGGGCTACGCCTACGTCTTTCTGCGAGGCGTGCCAGGCCCCACCCCAGATCCAAAGGCCCCCACCCCCGGGGTGCTGGTGGATCAACCCAGCCTCAAGCGGGTGATGGCCCTCGATGAACTGCTGCGGGAGGGCCAACCATGAGCGCCCTGAGCGCCGCCGTCCTTGAGAGCCTCCAACGGCTACTCCCCCCCCAGCGCAGTAGTGCCCTACTGCAACCCCTGGTCCAGGCCCTGATCGAGGCTTTGGAAGAAGGCGAGCTGGGACTCGATCTACGGGGCCCTGAACCGGATGGATTCAACACCGAGGACTGGCCTGCAGGCGCTGTCTCCGCCCTCGAGGAGGCGGGCTGGCTGGTGGGCGCCGAGCAAGCCAGCAGAGCCCCCGAAGCCCCGGTCGTTCAAGACGGAACGGTCCTGCGCTGGAGGCGCTGGCACGAGCAGCTGCATCAGTGCCTGGGTGCACTCGAGCAGCGGGCACAACGCCAGTTGAGTTGCAGCGAGGCGGAGCGACAAGGGGCGGTCACGGCCGCAGCAAAAGCAGGCCTGGACCCCCGCCAATGCCAGGCCGTCTCCGCCGCCTTGGGCCAAGGGCTGGTGCTACTGACCGGCGGCCCCGGCACCGGCAAGACCTCAACGGTGGTTCAGATGCTCGCCGCCTGCCTACGCCAAACGCCGTCCCTTCGCATTCAACTGGCCGCCCCTACCGGCAAGGCCGCGGCCCGCCTGGCGAGCTCCGTCAGCAACGGAAGCCAAAGCCTCGAAGCGGAGCTGGCCCAGCGCCTGCAGATGCTGCCCAGCAGCACCCTGCACCGGCTGCTGGAGGCCCAAGGGGAGCTGCGCTTTGGCCGCAACCGGCGCCACCCACTTGAGCTGGATCTGCTGGTGGTCGACGAACTCTCGATGGTGGATCTGCCGCTCATGGCCGCCCTGCTGGAGGCGTTGCCAGCGGACGCGCAACTCCTGCTCATCGGGGATGCCAACCAACTGCCGCCGGTGGGAACCGGGGCCGTCCTCGAGGAGCTCTGCCGGCCAGAACGACTGCCGCGATTGGGGGAGGCCGCCGTCGAGCTTCGGACCACTTACCGCAACGACGGAGCCATTGCCGCTTTGGCCGAGCAGCTGCGCCAAGGAACAAGTGGACTTCAGGGGGAGGTGCTGCTTGAACTGCAGCCGAGCCTCCAGGCCTTGGATCCCCACGGGAATGTGAGCTGGCTCGAAGCCTCAGGCCGCACCCTTCCGGCACCACTGCTTCAGGCGGTTCAGCACCAAGCGTCGGCCCTGCGCCAGAGCTGCCAAGCCCTGGACTGGCAGGAGGGACGCCCGGACCCCGAGCAGAGCGCAGCGCTGTTGGCGCAACTGGAGGACCTGGTCGTCCTGAGCCCGATCCGCCAGGGTCCCTGGGGGGTGGAGGCGGTGCACCGCGCCCTGCTGGGCGACCTCGCCAAGAGCACCCCGATGCACTGGCCCCCTGGCACCCCTGTGCTCAATCGCCTGAACCGTGCAGATCAAGGCCTGGCGAATGGCGACATCGGCGTCGTCCTGCAGCACGGCGCGGAACGCCGGATCCTGATGCCCGGTCAACGGCTCCTCCACCCCGCCCAACTCAATGGAGCAGAGCCCGCCTTTGCCCTGACGGTGCACAAATCCCAGGGGAGCCAATACAAAGCTGTGCAGTTCCTGCTGCCGGCAAATCGGCATCTGGATCCGCGCTTGATCTACACAGGCCTGACCCGGGCCCAGCAGCAGGCCACCTTGATCACCCCGGTTGGAGCCTGCAGCAGACAAAACCAAGGCCCGACCTAGCCTGCAGCCATGGCGGAGCCAGGGATCGTTCACCGGCCTTGGGGTTGGTTTGAAACCATCGGTGCCGGTGAGGGGTACCTGGTGAAACGCCTCTGTATCCAGGCCGGCCACCGCCTCAGTCTTCAGCGCCATCACCACCGCTTGGAGCACTGGGTCGTGGTCAGTGGCTCCGGTCAACTCGAATGTGACGGGACCTCGATTAAGGCGGAGGCGGGAACCACCCTGCTGGTGCCCCGCGGCGCGGTGCACCGCGCCGCCGCGATGGATGAAAACCTCTTGATCGTTGAAGTTCAGCGGGGCGAGCACCTCAGCGAGGAGGACATTGAGCGGCTTGCAGACGACTACCAAAGGGTCAAGTGTTAAGTTGACTCTTCACCCTTTGTGAAGGGCAAGGCAGTTTCTTAAACGGGTGTCTGCCGGCCTGTCGACGAAGGATTCAGGCCCAGATCAACTACGTGACCAATACCCCCTGCGAGAGCTCCACCAGCTCTGTGGATCTCAGCGCGCTCGATTTGGCTAGCAGCCAGGACAGCGCCCCGAGCGAAAGCATCGAAATCACGACCGCACAACCCAGTGAGAAGACGGGCTTTACAGCCTTTGGCTTCTCCCCTGAAATTCTCGAGGCCCTCGAGGAGATCGGATACCGCGATCCCTCCCCGATCCAGCAGGCCGCCATTCCCGAGCTGATGCTTGGCCGCGACCTGGTGGGGCAAGCCCAGACCGGTACAGGTAAAACCGCCGCCTTCGCCCTGCCGATGCTGGCGGCCCTGGATGAGAACCAACGAACCCCCCAGGTGTTGGTGCTCACCCCGACCCGGGAGCTGGCCATCCAGGTGGCCGACTCTTTCAAGAGTTATGCCGCGAAGCTCCCCCACCTACGGGTGCTTCCTGTTTACGGCGGATCAGATTTCCGCGATCAAATCCACAAGCTCAAGCGAGGTGTGCAGATCGTGGTCGGCACCCCCGGCCGGGTGATGGATCACATGCGCCAGGGCACCCTCGATGTCTCCGGGCTGCGCAGCCTGGTGCTCGATGAGGCCGACGAGATGCTGCGGATGGGCTTCATCGACGACGTCGAATGGGTTCTGAGCCAGCTACCCGAGAAGCGGCAGGTGGTGCTCTTCTCGGCAACGATGCCCAGCGAGATCCGCCGGATCTCCCACCAGTACCTCAATAGCCCCGCTGAGATCACGATCAAGACCAAGGGGTCGGATTCCAGCCGCATTCAGCAGCGCTTCATCACCGTCAACGGTCCAATGAAGCTCGAGGCCCTGAGCCGCGTGCTCGAGGCCGAGACCAAAGAAGGGGTGATCATCTTTGCCCGCACCAAGGCGATCACGGTCACCGTGGCCGAAGCCCTGGAAGCCAAGGGCTACGGAGTGGCAGTGCTCAACGGTGACGTAGCCCAGAACCAACGGGAGCGCACGATTGAGCGCCTCAAGAACGGCACCGTTGACGTGCTGGTGGCCACCGACGTAGCTGCCCGCGGCCTGGATGTAGACCGGATCAGCCTGGTCGTGAACTACGACATCCCCTTTGACTCCGAGGCCTACGTGCACCGGATTGGTCGCACGGGCCGCGCTGGCCGCACCGGTAACGCGATCCTCTTCGTGACCCCGCGCGAGCGCCGCTTCATCACCGGACTAGAGCGTGCTGTTGGCCGCGCCATCGATCCGATGGAGATCCCAACCAACGCAAGCATCAACCAGAGCCGCCTGGATCGTCTGCGGGAGCGCCTGAGCCAAACCGTGAACGGGCTGAATACTGAGGAGAACAGCAACCTCAGCGAACAGCAGGCCCTGCTCTCAGAAATCATCAAGCGGGTTGGCCAAGAAAGCGAAGTCAGCCCTGAGCAACTGGCCCTGGCTGCCCTGCAGATGGCTGTTGGCGATCAGCCCCTGCTGGTCCATGACGACGAGAACTGGATCCGCCAACAACCTCAGTCCCGCGATGGTCGCCGCAACGATCGCTTTGGCGATCGCGATCGCGGCCCCCGCAATGCCCCCGGCGGCCGCCGCGGACCCCGCGATCAGGACGGCCCCCCCGAGGACCACATGGATCGTTTCCGCATCGAGGTGGGCTGGCGCGACCGGATCAAGCCCGGAAACATTGTGGGAGCCATTGCCAATGAGTCCGGCCTCAACGGCCGCAGCATTGGTCGCATTCAAATCTTCGACAGCCACAGCCTTGTGGACCTACCCAAGGGCATGCCCGAGGACGTTTTCCACAACCTGAAGCGCCTAAAGGTGTTGAATCGCGAACTTCAAATCTCTCGCGTCCAGGGCTAAATCAAGCCAGCCAACGGGCCTCAAGCACAGAGGCCCGTCACGGATTCACTGGACAATGCGGTGAGCTCAGCCACGCTCATGCTCTCGACGGCCATGACCAAAGTGGGCTGCACCTCTTCGGTTTCGATCGCCACAAGGGTCTGAAGCAGGTCAAAGCGATCCTGGGGTGCGAGCTCCCCGCTCTTGCTCCAAGCCAAACTCCAGGGGACTGGTGCCGTCATCAGGGGCTCCCGATAGCGGGTGTTCGTTTGCTGACAATGGGACAATAAATGGGGATCAACCGGATTCTTCGGTTTCCCTTCGGTCTTGCTTCAAGGCCCGTTACCGCTCCAATAACAGAACAGATGGAGCGAGCCAATCGTTCGTCGCCGATCGTCCGTCGCTGCGTGGTCAGTGGCTCATGAAGACGCCCAAAACAATCGCTGGACTGCACCGTGAGTTTTGGAGGGCGGCACTGTAGGGTGATTCTGATTCCAAAAAGCTTTCAGGCTCCACACGGAACCCCACAGCATCAACGAATCAGTTTTCAGGTTCCGTCTAAGGAATGACCATTTACGTTGGAAACCTCTCGTTCCAAGCAGAACAAGAGGATTTGCTTGACCTGTTCAGCCAGTACGGCGAGGTCAGCAAGTGCAGCCTGCCCCTCGATCGCGAGACCGGCCGCAAGCGCGGCTTCGCTTTCGTCGAAATGGCGAGCGACGCTGAAGAGCAAAAAGCCATCGACGACCTCCAGAACGTCGAATGGATGGGTCGCATGATCCGCGTCAACAAAGCGACCCCCCGTGAGGGCGGTGGCGGCGGCGGCGGCGGTCGTGGTGGCTACGGCGGCGGCTACGGCGGTGGCGGCGGCAATCGCGGCGGCGGCTATGGCGGCGGTGGCGGTGGCTACGGCGGTGGCGGCGGTGGCGGCTACGGCGGTGGCGGCGGCGGCGGCAATCGCTGGTGATTGAGTTGCGCTCTAGGCCTCACGGCCAGGGCGCTACTCCCCCAAATCCCAAGAAAAATCCCTGTCCAAGGCCCATCACGGGTCCTGGTACAGGGATTTTTTGATGCTGAGGGGACAAGCCAACGCTCAGGCGCGGACCTCGAGCGCCTCGCTCTCCATCAGATCCTGCAGCTGGTCCCGCTGCCACTCCTTGCAGCGCACTTCGGAGACGGGATGAATGGGCTGCAGCTCGCCTTCACGGGGCTCAGGCAAGGCACTTCGAAGTGAGCGCCTTCTCAGCTTGGCCGTCCAGCGATGGAAGCGATGAAACGATCTCGAACGGGTCATACACACCCTCCTGTCAGAGACACCACGGTTCTAACGCTGGTGCGATCAGGAAATCAGTTCCTCGTGAGCAGCTTCATATTCAATTCAGCCCGCCGGCGTTGAATGGCGCCATGACCACAGCTCAACCCCCACTGCGCCGTCTGCTGCGCGCCCTTAGGCCCCATCGCCGCTTGGTCCGGCTTGCAGCGCTCTGCTCTGTGCTGAACAAGTTGTTCGACTTGGCACCGCCGGTGCTGATTGCCCTAGCGGTGAATGTGGTTGTCCAGCAAGACACCTCCTGGCTGGCCAGCTGGGGAGTGACCTCGATCCCCGGGCAACTCGGGGTCCTGGCGGGACTCTCGTTTGTGATCTGGAGCGCGGAGTCACTGTTCGAGTACCTCTATGCGCTGCTCTGGCGCAACCTGGCCCAGACGGTGCAGCACGAGCTCAGGCTGGAGGCCTACGACCATCTCCAACGCTTGGAGATGGGCTTTTTCGAATCCAGCTCCAGCGGCCGACTGCTGGCGATCCTCAACGACGACATCAATCAGCTCGAACGTTTTCTTGACCACGGCGCCAACGAGGTGCTGCAGCTGATCACAACCGTCCTGGCGGTGGGGGGCGCCATGGTCTGGCTTTCGCCAACGGTGGCTGGGGTCTCCTTCCTACCCATTCCCCTGATCCTCTGGGGCTCCTTGCACTTCCAGAAGCGCCTGCAACCGCGCTACCGCGAGGTGCGCGAGCGGGCAGGGGACCTGGCCAGCCGACTCGCCAACAACCTCGGAGGAATGCTCACCATTAAGAGCTACGCCGCCGAGCAGTGGGAGACCGATCGCCTCTGCAACCAGAGCCGTGCTTACCAGAAGAGCAACAGCAAAGCGATTCGCCTCTCGGCAGCCTTTATTCCTCTGATTCGCTTCGCGATCCTTTTTGCCTTTCTGGCGATCTTGGTCATTGGCGGCCTTCAGGCCTGGCGCGGAGCGATTGATGTCGGCACCTATTCCTTCCTGGTCTTCATTACCCAACGCCTGCTCTGGCCGCTGACCAGCTTGGGGCGAACCCTGGATGACTACCAACGGGCCATGGCCTCGACCCAGCGGGTTCTGGATTTACTCGACACCCCCATCGCCATCCCCAGCGGCCATCGCCCACTGCCCAGCCAGAACGTCCGCGGTCAGATCCGCTTTGAACGGGTGCGCTTCGGCTACAGCGGCCGGGACCTGCTGCTGCGGGACTTTGATCTGGAGATTCCCGCCGGCAGCACCCTGGGAATCGTCGGGGCCACGGGCTCCGGCAAGAGCACCATTGTGAAACTGCTGCTGCGCCTCTACGAATTGCAGAGCGGAACGATCCGCATCGATGATCAGCCTGTCCAGGAGTTGGAGCTGGGGGACCTGCGCAAGGCGATTGGCCTGGTGAGCCAGGAGGTCTTCCTCTTCCACGGCACCGTGGCCGAGAACATTGCCTACGGCAGCTTTGACGCTTCTCGCGCTGCCATCGAGCAGGCGGCGCAACTGGCGGAAGCCTCACGCTTTATCGAGGCCTTGCCGCAGGGCTACGACACGGTGGTCGGAGAGCGGGGTCAACGCCTCTCCGGGGGACAGCGCCAACGGATTGCCCTGGCCCGAGCGATTCTCAAAAATCCGCCCGTGCTGATCCTTGATGAGGCCACCGCTGCGGTGGACAACGAAACCGAAGCGGCCATTCAGCGCTCCCTCGAGCGGATCACCGCCGAGCGCACCACCTTGGTGATTGCGCACCGCCTCTCCACCGTGCGCCATGCGGATCGGATCGTGGTCATGGACCAGGGACGGATCGTGGAGAGCGGCAGCCACGAGGAGCTCATTGCGGCCGGCGGGGCCTACGTCAATCTCTGGCGCGTTCAGGCCGGACTGCGCCAGAACGAGGCCCTAGCTCTCTAACCAGCCAAAGAACTGGCACCAAAGCAAGGGGGCCCACAAGATGGGCGGCAGAAAAAGAAATAAATTGTGAGAATGAAGAGTCCCATCCTGAAAACAGCCCCAGCCAGTCCGATGCCCCGCCGCCGCGATGAACGCGGCGCGATGTTGACGGCCATTGGCTTTGGGCTGGGTGGTGGACTCCTACTGGCCTCTCCAGTCGCGGACTACCTCAGTAGTCCCCAGGTGAGCGAGCGCCATCAGCTGGTCAATCCCTTCAGCAGCTGGAACAGCCTCAGCGACGCTGATGTGGTGATCCTCGGGACCGATGTGGGCGGCGGCAACACCGATGTGATGTACACCATGCGTGTGCAGAACGGGGTCACCAAGCTGCTGCAGGTGCCCCGCGACACCTACATCAATTCCAGCAGCTTTGGCCCGGTGAAGGCCAATGCCCTCTATGCCTATGGCGGCCCCGATGCCGTGAAGGCCGAGCTCTCAAAGCACCTTGGGCGGCCGGTACGCCACCACATCTTGGTGAACCTGGCGGTGATCCGGCGCCTTGGTGATGCCCTCGGCGGCCTTGAGGTCAACGTGCCCAAGCGCATGTGGTACCACGACAACACCCAAGGCCTGCACATCGATCTGCAGCCCGGGAGACAGGTTCTCAAGGGCCGAGACCTCGAAGGCTTCCTGCGCTTCCGCCACGACGAGATGGGTGACATCGGTCGCCTGGATCGCCAGCGCTTGGTGCTCAAGGCCCTGTTCAAACAGATCACCCGTCCGGAGAGCCTGGTGCGCCTGCCCTCGCTCCTGGCCGTCGCCGGCAAAGACCTGCGCACGGACCTCGGGCCGATGGAAATCGGTGGCTTGATCAGCGCCATGGGCAGCACCGAACTCAATGCCGAGCGCCTCGGCGGTCAGCCCTTCATGCATGAGGGCGTCAGCTATTGGAAAGCCGAATGGCCGGAAGCAACCGCGGCCGGAGCCGCGGCAGCGGGAAGCTCCGAGCGCTTCAAATTCCTCTTCTAGGGCTCCTCAAGAGCACCGGAGCGATAGGCCGAAGGAACGGCGACAAGAAACAGACCCCACCAGGCCAGAACAGCAACGGCCACTGGTGCGCTGATCCACCAGCGGTGCAGCAGGAACCAACTGGCGGCGATCACCAGTACTCCGGTCAAGAGGATCGACCAGGGCTGGCACCACCAGGGCTTCAGGCTCCAGAACGCGGGTTGGGACTCAGGCATGGATTCAGAACGAGCTCATCTCAGCAGTTCTCCATAAGCTCCCCGCAGAACAACGACGCCGCGGCCTGTGGATGCCCTGCTGGTGCGCAACACCCTCAAGATGTTCACGGCGGTGTTCATCACGGCGGCCATTGCTCTGTGGTTTGAGCGAATTGAGTTTGTTTGGTATCCGCTGATGGCGGTGGTGATTGTTGTCGATGACAACGATGACCACACCGTCAAAGCGGCGACCGCTCGAGTGATGGGAACGGTGGTGGGAGGACTGGTGACCTTTGTGGTGCACACCATCCTCAGCGGCTGGGTCGGGGTGATGGCCTCAATCCTGTTGTTGATTCCCGTCTTGCGCCTCTTCGGCTGGCAATCGGGCCTGAGCACCGCGGCCACCTTGAGTGTGATGTTCCTGATGATTCCTCGCTACGAGGCGTTGGATTGGGACTACGTCTTCAACCGCGGCCTCGACACAGTGGTGGGCTGCCTGGTGGCCTTGGGGGTGGGCTTGCTGTTCTGGCCGCGCAATAGCTACCGGGAGTTGCAGAGGCTCGACCATCGACTCCTGGCTGATCTGCAGAGCCAACTGGAGCGCTACCAGGGCTGGCTCAATGGAGAGCAGGGGCGACCCAGACCGCTGAACACCGCTCCCCTGACCAGTGACTTGATGAAAATGACGGATTTGGTGGAGCGGGAACGCCGCGGCCCGCGCCAGAAGCGCCTGCACTCCAGCCGCTGGCAGCAACGACTGCGGCTCTGGCAGCTCGTGCAGTTCCACTGGATTGCCTGGGAGCGCTTAATCGAAGGTCTACCCACGCTTGAAATCGGGCGAGCCACTCCGCTGCAGGAGTGCATCCGCGGGCTGAATCAGCAGCTGCAAGGCGCAGGCCAAGCCACGCCAACCCGTGCGCCCCAACTCTGGCAAGAGCTAGCCCAAACCCAACAGCTCCCCCTCTTGCAGTTGCTTGCCCTCGAAGAAGAGACCAGGCCCCTACACGCCAGCCTGGGGACCCTGGCACGCCAGCCATGCTGATCAGCCGCGCGGAATTAAGGCTGGCCCTGGCAGCTGGCCTCTGCAATGGCTTCGCCGCGATGAGCGGCTTGGCCTATGGCTTCTACTCCCCGTTGGCGGTGGTCTCCATCGGGACAGGGAGTTACGGCGGCGCGATTGAGTTGGGTCGTCAACGGCTGCTGGGGACCGTACTGGGCTCGATCCTGCTGCTGGTGGGCTACTGGGGATTAAGGGATCTGCCGATGCCACTCGCCATTGCCATCACCCTGGCCTCCCTACGGCTACTGGGGGGTTGGCTCAAGCTCTTGGTTGGCTACAAAGTGGGAGGACTGATCGTGGTGATGGGCTGGCTCTCCCATTCCACCGACCTGGGCACCTGGATTCCACTGCGCTTCTTCTGGACCGTCTTTGGCGTTCTGGTGGGCCTGCTGAGCCTGCGTCTGTTCTGGCCGACCCGCAGCCTCGACACCATCCTGCAGCAGTACGGCGCCCTCTTCAGCGACCTGCGACTGACCTACCAAGACTTGGCCCAACGCCTGGAGAACAGCACCAGAGCGGCACCGGGGATCGCGGACTACAAGCGCCTGCGCGCTCGCCTGATCAGCCTGCGAGGACTGCGGCCGGCCCTTACCCTGGAACTGGGTGAAGGAGCCAGCCACCATCCCAGCGTTCGGCTGGTGCAGTGCCTCGATGACGCCTGCTCGCGCCTGATCCTGATGGTGGGTGGAATGGTGCACCGGGCCCCCACGCTGAACGACAGCGCTTTGATCGAACAGCTCCATCAGGGCGAAGCCGCGTTGCTGCGCGTCCTGAGCCAGAGGCTGGAGCAGTGGGAGGCACAACTCTCTGCGCGCCGACGCACCCTGCCCCTGCCGCCTAGTTCAGCCTTGACCTTGCCCCAGGCTTGGCTGGATCTGAACCACGAACTCGCAGACCCCAGCTTGAACCGAATCCCGCTGGAGCGGCTGGAGCGGATCGCCGCTCGGCTGCTGCTCTGCCGCCAGGCGGAGCAGGCGATGCAGGACGCCGAACGGACCTGGGCCGGCTTACTACCGCGCTAGGACTCCGGCCTGGAGGCCCACCAGCGCTCAACCCGATAGCCCAAGACCACCAGCAGCACCACGAGCCAGAACCACAGCTCCGGGGCGTTGGCGTTGAAAAGGATCAACAGCAACACCACCTCCGCCACCAACCAGGGCAACTCCTTGCGCAGAAGGGCATTGCGAATGGGAGGTAAGCGCCAGGCCTTGAGCTTCACTCCAAGGTTCCGGGCTGCCTGAGGAAGGGACGGTTCCATAGGGCGTCAATTCTGAGGGTGCGGTAGCCGCCGGTGAGCGAACGCAGCCCCGGAAGCACATAACTCAAGGGGGAGCGCCACTCCACGTAGCCATGGGCGTTCAGGGTCAGGCCATCGCGGACGGGGAAGACCCCACTGCCCCCGGAGAGGGTCCAGCGGTAGCCGTCATTGCTCCAACGGTCGCGCCCCAACTCGATCTCCGCGCGCATCACCGGGCCCTCCTTGGTGAGTTCCTTGGCCAGCTGGGGGTTGCCAGTGGTGGTGGAGACGTCGTCCTCGGTGGCAGGCAGGGTCAGGACCTGGGTGACCTGCCCCACGATGCCGCCGAAGCGCCCGCGCTGTTTCCACTGCGGTACCAATTCCATCCGCAACCCCAGGGGCAAACGCCGGGCATCGGCTGGGGAGAAATAGGCCACGGCCCGCAGCGGTGGGGCCTTGGCACCAGGCTGCTGCGGACGTCCGATCGTGCCCAGCCGCTGTCCTGTCGAGACGGTTTGCCCTGAGATGACCTGAATGTCGAGCAGGCTGCCGTCTCGGCCGGCCAAGACCTCCCCGTCGTAGGCAATCTGCGCTTCGGTCACGCGAATCTGCCGCTTGAGGTCATCGATCTGATAGCGGCGATTGAGGGCCTCGGTCTCGATGTCGAGCTTCACCTGCTCGTAATCGGTCAGCACCTTCTTGCGCTGGATCTTCACCGCGTCGAGATCGACGCTGGTGTTCGTGAAGCCCTGCTGCACGGCCACCACCTCGCGGGAGAGCGGGGCCACGACTTCCCGGCGAGCCAACCAATCGAGATTGCTCAGCTTGGAGCTGTAGGTGGACTGGAGCTGGGCATAGCGGGCGCTGTCGTCGGTCAACTTCGCCAGGGCCACCTCCACAGCGCGCTTTTCGGTCTCCAAGCGGAGCAGATCGCGCTGATCAAGATCGGCATTAATTCGCTCCAACTGGGCCAGATTTCCCCGCTGCTGCGCCAGCTGTTTTTCCAGCACCGGCAGATAGAGGGTCATCAGGACCTGGCCCTTGCGCACCGGCTCGCCCACCTTGACCGCGACGTCGAGCACCTGTCCCCCGGAGCGGGCATTGAGGACCCCAGCGTTATCGGGGTAGATGAAGACCCCCTGACCGCTCACCTCAGTAGGTATGGGCCAGAACACCGCCCAGAGCGCCAGAACTCCACCGACTCCAGCCAGGCAAACGCCCACCTGGTTGTGATCGCTCAAGCCCAGCCAACGCTGCTGGAGGTCCTGCCGACGTTGCTGCCACATAGCGACAGGATGCTGGGCCTGAGCGATTCTGGCCAGATTCGTCAGACTGCAGCACAACTTCTCTTGGACGTTGCGCGTCGCTGCAACAAGGCGAATCGCGAGCCTGGCCTGCAGCCTGGTGCTGGTGAGCCTTGGTAGCCCGGTGGCGTTGGCGCAACCCAGCATCGAAGCCAGCTCTGCGGAGGTGAAGAGGCTGGAGCGCAGCTGGAAGGCGCTGGATGAGCAACTTCGGGTGCTGGATGCCCTGATCCCCGCCGATCCCCAAGGGATTCCGCCGCGCGAAGCGGTCACCGCTCCGATTCCTGGAAGCCTGCTGCAGCCCAATCGGGCCCCAAGCCAACGACTACAGCCAAGCCAGGCCGCTGCCCCAGCACCGCTGAGCCTTCCGAGTCCCCAACAGCTCAAAGACGGAGTCGTTGAGGGCCTAAGCCTGCTTGAGGCCCTCGCCATTGGCTTTCAGAACAACCCGGAGCTGCAGGCCCAACGGGAGCAGGTCGCCGCCTCCCTCGATGAGGTGCAGGCGGCCCTCGGCACCTACTGGCCGCGAATCAGCGCGTTTGCCGGGGGGAGCACCGGACAGATCAGCTCCAACAACACCGCCTCTGTTGGCAACGGCAACCTGAACTTGGGCCCCCTCTATCAAGCAGGAGGAGCCTTCTATGTCCCTACCGGCGGGGGGGCCTACTTCAACCAATCCAGCAGCATTGGAGCCGCGGGGCTGCAACTGGACTATGCCCTCCTGGACTTCGCCCGCACCCCCAGGGTTCAGGGCGCCCGAGCGGTGCTGGAGCGGGAGCGTCAGGTCTACGGCAACCAACTGCGTCAACTCCAGCTGACCATCAGCGAGGCCTACTACCAGCTGCAGCAGGCCGATCAGAACGTGCGCATCCAGGACGCCGCGGTGCGCGATGACCTGTTGATCCTTCAGGACTCCCTCGATCTGAAATTGGCGGGTCTGGTTCCGCGGCTGGATGTCCTGCGGCGCCGCGCCATCGAGGCCAGTGACCAAGAGGCCTTAATCCAGGCCCTGGCCGACCGTGCCATTGCCCGGCGTCGGCTGGCCCTGGTGCTGAACCTGCCCGCCACGGTCACCCCGAGCGCCAGCGATCCGATCGCCGTGATGCCCCAGTGGCCCCTGGACCTCGAGCAGAGCCTGCTGGCGGCTTACCGCGGCAACCCCGAACTCGAGGCGATCCTCGCCACCCGAACAGCCCTGGCGCTGCAAAAGGACGCAACCACCGCCCAACTGCTCCCGCGGCTCTCCTTGTTTGCCGGGGGAGGCAGCTACGGCCAGAACGTCAATCAGTTCAACATCACCACCAGTGGCGGGGGCTGTTGCGGCTCCACCGTGATCCCCACCCTGAACAGCAGTGGATACGACTGGTCCTTTGGCCTGAGTGTCCGCTGGTTGCTCTTTGACGCTGGCACCACCAGCGGCGAGACCAGGGCCCTGCAGCGGCGCGTCGAAGCAGCAGGGCAGAACTACGCCGCCCGCCGCAATGCAATTCGCCTCCGGCTGGAGGCAGCCTTCTTTAACCACGAAGCGAGCCTGGCCAAGTTGGCCTCAGCCCGGCGCGGGGTCGCCGCAGCCCTGGAGGCCTTCCGCGATGTGCGCCTGCGCTACCAGACGGGACTCTCCAGCGAGGTGGATCTCTCGATCACCCAGGAACGCCTGATCGCCAGCCTGGTGCAGCGGCTGAACGCCACCGTTGGGGTGAACATCACCTACGCCCAGTTGCTGCGCGAACTCCTGCCAGTGCCGCGGGATCCAGCCACACCGCTCACCCCGGAGCTCACCTGGAGGGCTGCCACACCTGCTCCCAGCGACTAGCCCTTGGCTCGAGTGTTCGCAAACTTCCCACCTAATTTCTTGGTGCAAATAACGGTCGAGGTGGGATTGAGCTGCTTCTTCGTCAGCTGCTGGTTCCCTAAGCCGGTTTACCCATAGGCTTGCGCGAGGTTTTCTGAGCGCATGATCCGCACCATTTGCTGCATTGGCGCCGGCTACGTGGGTGGCCCGACCATGGCGGTAATCGCGGATCGCTGTCCCGATATCCAGGTCACGGTGGTGGACCTCAACCAGGCGCGCATTGATGCCTGGAACGACCCGGATCTCTCCAAGCTTCCGGTCTATGAACCCGGTTTAGATCAGGTCGTCGGTCGCTGCCGAGGGCGCAACCTTCACTTCTCCACAGAGGTCGATGCCGCGATCGCTAATGCGGACATGGTCTTCTTGTCCGTCAACACGCCCACCAAAACCAAGGGTGTTGGTGCCGGCCAAGCCAGCGATCTGCGCTGGATCGAGGCCTCTGCTCGGCAGGTAGCTGCTTGTGCCCAAGGCCACACCATCGTTGTTGAGAAGAGCACTCTTCCTGTCCGTACCGCCGACACCGTCAAGGCGATTCTTTCCGCGGCTCAAGGGGAGGTCGCCGGTGCCGGCTCTCCCAAGACGTTCTCCGTTCTCTCCAATCCCGAGTTCCTGGCGGAAGGCACGGCCATCCCGGACCTCGAAGCCCCGGATCGCGTCCTCATTGGTGGAGAGGATCCGGCTGCGATCGAGAGCTTGGCTTCGGTTTACGGCAACTGGGTCCCGCAAGATCGGATTCTCCGAACCAACCTCTGGAGCTCTGAACTTTCGAAGCTGACCGCCAATGCATTCTTGGCACAGCGCATCAGCTCGATCAACTCCATTGCGGCGCTTTGTGAGGCCACTGGCGCGGATGTCAACGAGGTTGCCCACGCCATCGGCACTGATTCCCGCATTGGTCCCAAGTTCCTGAAGGCTGGTCCTGGTTTCGGCGGCAGCTGCTTCCAGAAGGACATCCTGAACTTGGTCTACCTCTGCGGCCACTACGGGCTTCACGCTGAGGCGTCGTACTGGCAAAGCGTGGTCGAGCTGAACACCTGGCAGCAAGACCGGATTGCGCAGCTCGTTGTCCAACGGCTCTTCGGCACCGTGACCGGCAAGCGCATTGCGGTTCTCGGTTTTGCCTTCAAGGCGGACACCAACGACACCCGAGAGGCTCCTGCAATCCGCATCTGCAAAGACCTTCTGGAGGAAGGCGCTCAGCTCGCGATCTACGACCCCAAGGTTCCCGAACACCAAATGAGTGGTGACCTTGGAACAGAACCCCAAGACGCCCCAACTGGCGGGGCTCTGAGCGGTGAAGGGGTCTGGCAACGTGTCGCGACTCCTGCAGAGGCCGTCGCCCAGGCGGATGCTGTCTTGATCCTCACCGAGTGGTCAAGCTTTACCCATCTGGACTGGGCTGATCTGGCCCCTCGCATGCGCAAACCGGCCTGGCTGTTCGATGCTCGCTCGATCGCGGATCTAGCAGCCGCTCGCGCAGCTGGCTTGCAGGTCTGGCGGGTTGGGTGCGGCTGAGTTCCCCGTTTCAACGCCTCTGGCTTGGCCAGTGGCTGTCCAACCTCGGCAGCTAGATCAGTTTTTATGGACTGGGGCTCTGTTTTTCGCGCGCGCTGATCAGCTTGGGCCCTATTCAGCCGTGGCCCTTGTGGTTCAGCTCGGACGGTTAACTACTGCTCCAACAGTCCAAGCATGGAAGCCTTCCGCGATGTGCGCCTGCGCTATAGACGGGACTCTCCAGCGAGGTGGATCTCTCGCTCACCCCGGAACTCACCTGGAAGGGGAAGAAACCGGCTGAGTCGAATAGGTTGCTCCCATGGGGCCCTGAGCACCTGGTTGGTTTGGGACACCGCTTGTGGGACGCCCCGTTTTAGTTACCGGAGCTGCGGGATTTATTGGTGCCGCAGTGGCCCAACGGCTACTAAACCGTGGTGAGGCCGTCATTGGACTGGACAACCTCAACAGCTATTACGACCCTGCCCTCAAGCGAGCGCGCCTTCAACGCGTTGAAGGCGCCAATGGTGATTGGAGCTTTGAGCAACTGGATCTGAAAGATTCAGCTGGGGTGAGCCAATTGTTTGCCCAAAAGATGCCGCGGGCGGTGGTGCACCTAGCAGCCCAAGCCGGAGTGCGCTACTCGATCGAGAATCCAGCCGCTTACATCCAAAGCAACCTCGATGGATTTGGGAATGTCCTCGAGGGCTGCCGGCATCAAGACGTGGAGCATTTGGTCTATGCCTCCAGCAGCTCGGTCTATGGCGGTAACCGCCAGATGCCGTTCTCAGAGCAGCACGCGGTGAATCATCCAGTGAGCCTCTATGCGGCCACCAAAAAAGCCAATGAACTGATGGCGCACACCTACAGCCATCTCTATGGGCTACCCGCCACGGGACTGCGCTTTTTCACGGTCTATGGCCCCTGGGGCAGACCGGATATGGCACCGATCCTGTTCGCCAAGGCCATCCTCTCGGGGTCTCCCATCAAGGTCTTTAACGAAGGCCACATGCGGCGCGATTTCACCTACATCGACGACATCGTCGAGGGCGTTATCCGCTGTCTCGACAAGCCAGCAACGCCTGATTCGAGCTTCGATCCGCTCAATCCCAATCCAGCAACGGCAGCGGTCCCCCACCGCCTGTTCAACATCGGTAATTCCCAACCAACGGAGCTACTGGAGTTCATCGCTCTGTTGGAGAAGGCCCTCGGTCGCCCAGCGATCAAAGACCTCCAACCAATGCAACCGGGAGATGTCGTAGCCACAGCCGCGGACACCTCAGCCCTAGAGGCCTGGGTTGGTTTTCAGCCCAACACACCGCTTCAGCAGGGCCTGGAGGCCTTCGCGACCTGGGTGCAAGAACACCCGGAATTCATCCGTTAGGGCTGCCACACCTGCAGCTGCTCCAGCTGCCGCTGCGCCGTAGCGCTGCCCGTCGCCAGCACCTGGGCCAGCAGCGGGGCCAGCACAGGGACCTGGGCAAAGCCGCCGCTGAAACCGCTGAAGCCGAACAGGCCCGGAGCATCCGGAAGGGGGGCCGCCCATGGGTTTCCCGTCAAGGAGAACTCAACGGGTACCTGGCGCCAGATCCCGCTCGCTTCAGACAGTCCCTTTGGCAGGGCTGAGGCGGAGATGGCCTGCCTCAGCTCCTGCTCCATCCCCAGTGGGGACTCTGCCAAAGCCAATCCGGGGAAAAAACGACTGATTTGCCCCAGCAGCGCGCCATCCCCTCGGGGCACCAAACCCGCATCGACCACGGAGCAGGGTTCCTTGAGTTCCCCACTGCTGCGTTCGATCGCGGGGCGCTGGAACTGGGCCGGAAGCTGAAGGCGTGTTGCCGGCCAGTCCGGCAGCTCGAGAACCCCGGCCCAGCTACTGCGCAAAACCTCAGGCCACGCCGGCCAGAGGCTGCGGCAGGCCGCCCCGGCAGCCAGCACGACCTGGGCACTGCGCTGGTCGCTGCCATCGCTGCAACGCACCAGCCACTCCCCTCGATCCCACTCGATGGCCAGCGCGTCGGCACAGAGAAGACGCACCCCGCTCGAGCGCAAGAGCTCCGGCAGTTGGGCGTGAAAACGGGCGGTGTCGACCTGGGACGCGGGTAATGGAAGAAGCCGCGACCAAGGCTGACCGCTGTGAAGCTGAAGGCGAGATCGCGACCAGCCGATCGCCCCATAGCGGCGCCCTAGGTCTCTCCAGAGACCCGAGGCCTTCGCGGCTTGAAGCGCCAGCGGTGAGGTACCGAGCGGCCAGCCGGGGATCACCCCGTAGCTCCACTGCGTGGCGCAGGGCTGTTGAGCAGCGATCAAACAGACGTCGACCTCGAGCTCCCGCAGGGCCAAGGCCAGCAGACCGCCCGCTAGCCCCCCGCCAACGATCAACACCTCCTTCAACGGAGCAGCGATCAGATGCGCAGGGTGAAGGAGGTGATCACCTGATGGAAGAGGCCCTTGACCTTCGGCCAGCGCAGCTCATTGGTGCTGGCCGCAAGGGTGTAGAGCCGGCCGCGATCCACGACAACGGTCGCCAGCTCATGGCGATCGCGATCGGGCAGGTGAACGGCATATTCCAAGTCGTAGAAGGTGCGGCCGCCGTCTTCGCGCTCAGAGGCCTCCACCAGTTCCGCCTCCCGGCCGCTGCCCTCTGGGGCAATCACCACGCGGCGCAGCTTCTCGCCCACGGCCACGGCACTACCGAGGTTCTCCAGGCTGTTGGTCTCATTCACCTCCGAGACCACCAAGCTGAGGGTTTCATCGGCGTTGATCAGGTCGTGGAAGACCACCTGAGGGCCCTCGGTGACCTGCACCCGGGTCCAACCCGTGGGATAGAGGAAGGCGTAGCGGCCATCAGCGCTCTGGAAGGAGTTCAGACCCGCCGCGACCGCACTGCAGCTCACCAACACCAAAACCAAACCGAGGGCCAGGAACGAACGCAGTCCTTGGGAGATCCAGCGGGTAAGCACGGCCATTGATCAGCGCTTTAGCGGGGCCATTCTCACGCGCCGGCGCATCGCTTGCGATGCCTCTTAGATTCTCGCCAGTTGCCCAAAGGGATCTGAGCGGCTTCACCAGACCCCTGGCACGGCTGATCGATCAGTTCGAGCGGCTCCCCGGCATTGGGCCTCGCACGGCCCAGCGCCTAGCGCTGCACCTGTTGAACCAGCCCAGCGAGCAGATCCAAGCCTTCGCGGACGCCCTGCTCGCGGCCCGCAGCCAGGTGGGCCAATGCCAACGCTGCTTCCACCTCTCCGCTGATCCCCTCTGCGAGATCTGCCGCAACGAAACACGCAGCACCGGCGTGATCTGTGTGGTCGCTGATTCGCGCGACCTGCTGGCCCTGGAGCGCACCCGCGAATTCAAGGGGAGCTATCACGTCCTTGGCGGGCTGATCTCACCGATGGATGGGATCGGTCCGGAGCTCCTGCACATCCAGCCTCTCGTGGAACGGGTGGACCGCGATGGCATCAACGAGGTCATCCTGGCCCTCACCCCCAGCGTCGAGGGGGACACCACCAGCCTTTACCTGGCCCGCCTACTGAAACCCTTCACCCAGGTCAGCCGGATCGCCTACGGGCTGCCGGTGGGCAGCGAACTGGAGTACGCCGATGAGGTGACCCTGGCGCGGGCCCTCGAGGGCCGGCGGCGGATGGAGTGATCCGATGAGCCGCTACAGCAAGGTCCCACCAAAAGAACGGCTGCCGGAATGGATCCGCACGCCGATCGGCAATGCCACCGAACTGGAGTCGGTGCAGGCCGTGGTGAAGCAGCAGCGGCTGCACACAATCTGTGAGGAGGGGCGCTGCCCAAACCGCGGTGAGTGCTATGCCTCCGGAACGGCCACGTTTTTGCTGGGGGGATCGATCTGCACCCGCAGCTGCGCCTTCTGCCAGGTGGACAAGGGACTCGCCCCCGAACCCCTGGATGACCAGGAAGCCGAGCGCGTCGCCGAGGCCGTCACCACCCTGGGTTTGCGCTACGTCGTGCTCACCTCGGTGGCCCGCGACGATCAAGGTGACCACGGGGCCTCCCTCTTCACCCGGGCCATGGCCGCCATCCGGGCACGAAATCCACTGATCGCGATCGAGGTGCTCACCCCCGACTTCTGGGGGGGCTACCGCGACGAAGCCGAGGCGCTCGCCGCCCAACGACAACGGCTGCAGACGGTGCTCGCAGCCCAGCCGGTCTGCTTCAACCACAACCTCGAAACCGTGGAGCGCCTGCAGGGCGAGGTCCGCCGCGGGGCCACCTACAGCCGCTCCCTCGGACTACTGGCCGCCGCCCGCGAACTGGCGCCGGGGATTCCCACCAAGAGCGGTCTGATGCTCGGCCTCGGTGAAACAGCCGACGAGGTGATCGCGGCGATGCGCGATCTACGGGCCGTGGACTGCCAGCGGCTCACCATCGGCCAGTACCTGAGGCCCTCCTTGGCCCACATCCCTGTGGAGCGCTACTGGACGCCAGAGGAGTTCGACGAGCTGGGATACATCGCTAAGGACTTGGGCTTTAACGATGTGCGCTCCGGCCCCCTGGTGCGCAGTAGTTATCACGCGGCAGACCTCAGCTAGCTGCCGGGGTGCCGATCCTCTTGGCGCAATTCCAGAGCCAAGAAAAAATTGAGGAACGTCCGAATCAAAGCCACCGCCCCCAGCTGAATCAGGGCATTGGGCTCGCGGCTGATCGTGGTCAAGACCACATCGGCTCCCAACTGAAACTCCAGCGCCAGGGCCACCCAGCAGCCGAAGGTGACCCGGGCCATCGTCACCGGACCCCGTTGCGCCAGATGGGGAGGGATCTCCCGCAGCCGTAACTTGCGGGCGCCGCTCAACACAGCCACCAAGCCGATCGCCACGGAGATCAGCGAGAGGAACTCCAGCAGCTGCCGAAGCGCTTGGGCCGAATGGCTGAGCAGTAGCTCCGTCCCATGGAGATCCATCGCCCTTGTGTTCAGCCGCTGCCCGCAGTGTGGCGCGCGCCGACGGGCAACACCAACAGCCCGCCATCCGGCTCGCCGTAGATGTCGACTGGGGATCCCTCGGCCAACCGCTCTGCGAAGAGAGCGCAGACCGCCGCATCAATCCAGTCGATGCTGCTCAAGCCACTCCGCGAAACGCCAAAACGCTCCAGCAGTGCTGAGCGCTGCTCAATTTTGAGGGCGGCCTTCACCTCCAACTGCGGGGAGAGGGCGATGGTGATGCCGTGGGGAAAGCTCTCAAAACAGCAGCGACCCTGCAGGGCTTGGACCGCACGGGCGATCGGCACCCCATGCCCTTGCAGCGCCGCATACAGCGATTCACCCCGCAGCATCCAGCCGTAGAAATTGCTGCGGCTGGCTCGCACCGCCTCCCGGGTGGGTGTCGCGAAGCAGTGAATACCAGCGGCCAAGAGCTGCCGCTCACACAGGCGCGAGCGCTGCCCCGCCAGGGCCCAACCGCAGGGGGCATCGATCGCGATCCGCTCCGCCCGAAGACACCACTGCGCCAACGCCTCCGCATCGGAGGTATTGAGCTGATCCACCACGCGGCGGCCCTCCAGCAACACCGCGTGGAAACCCTTGCGGGCACCACCCACATCAATGCCAGCGACGATCACAGCCGGCGGCTGACGCGCTCGAGCCCTTCGGTGATGTCCCCACGCATCAGCAAGCCCGCACCACCCCAGACCAGGCGCAGGGGGAGATCCAACGCCGCGGCCGCCACCTCCCGTGTGGGCTCAAAGCCGAGCTGACGGAAATAACGGACCAAACGACGGTGCTGCTGATCGTTGTCGCGGATCGCCAGCAACCGGGCGCGGCGGCAGGGGGTGGCCTCCAGGGCCCAGGCAAAGGTGGCCGCCCATATCAGGGCACCAACCCCCTGGGTGTCCTGACCCTGAACGCGCATCGTGTCGAGCTGCAGGCCATCGGGCAGGGGCAATGCCCAGCCCTTGAGTTCGCCGAGCAACAGGGGCGGCTGTCCCTGCCGCAGTCGCGCTACCACCACCCGCAGGGTCGTGACCGCCAAGAGCTGTTTGACCTGCAACCGCAGCAGCAGCCCCCGCGCCGCGGCCCGTTGCTCGATCTCCGTTAGTGACAAGCGTTCAGCCACGGCTACCAGCGCTCCACCAAACAGACTGCATCCAAGGGCAAGGGCCCATAGAGATGGGGGAAGAGCTCGTCGCTGCCCGGAGCGGCCTCCGGACGCACCTCAATCCCGTGGGCCGCCAACCGGTCTGGATCGATCACCAACAAGCGCAGATCGCTGAGATCGGCGTAGAAGCGTTGATGCGTCCCCTCCAGTTGATCGGCGTAGCTGGCGTGGATGAACCCCACCTGCTCCAGGCCCTGACCCCGGGTCGAGATCCGGTACTGACCCTGCTGGCGGGCCTGCTGCCAATCGGAGGCCAAAGCCAGGTGATAAAGCCAGCGCGGTGAACGCCAGCAGCGGCGCTCCGCCCAGGGGGACTCCATCACCCGCTGAAACAGTTCAGCCTGCTCAAAACGCCTCAGCCAGTCCCGCAGCCCCTGCAGCCCGGGCTCCGCAGCAAAGCCGTCGGGATCGGCTAGACGGAACTGGCGCGCAAAGGGCAGCAGGGCCCAGTCCGCCAGGGTCGCCCGCGCACCGAGCAACCAACCTCCACCGGCTAGGCGCTGCTCCCACTGGTGCAGGATCACCAGGGCCGCCGCGCGATGCTCCAGGGGATCCGCCTCGCCATGGCGATCGGGGTACTTGAAGCGATCCAGGTGGCGCTTGAACGGCCCATCGTTCTGGGCGATCAGGTCCGCGGTTGCAGCACCATCCGCCTGCAACCACCCCAGGGGGTCGGCCTGCTCCAGCGCCCAGCGCATGATCTCCAGGCTCTCTTCAAGCACCGCACCGTCGGCTTCTACTAAGACCGGGACGGTGCCCTTCGCCGAGGCCTCCAGGAGCTCCGGCGCTTTGGCCTTCAAGGACACCTCCCGCAGGTCCACCTCCAGCCCACCGGCCGCCAAGGCCAGGCGAGCCCGCATCGCATAGGGACAGCGGCGGAAGCTGTAGAGAACGGGTCGCATCCGCCCTAGCCGAGGTGCTGCTGGCCCCGCTCCCTGGCCAGCTGCATCTGCCGCTGGCGCTCGGCAAAGCGCAGGCGATCGGCGTCACTGAAGCGCTCAACGCAATGGGGGCAGCTGATGCCTTCGCGGTAGCTGGGCTCCAGGCGCTGCTCAGGGGACACCGGCAAGCCGCAGGCGTGGCAGAGGCTGTAGCTGCCGGGCTGGAGCTGGTGATTGACGCTCACCCGCTGGTCAAAGACGTAGCACTCACCCTGCCAACTGCTGCGCTCTTCGGGGATCTCCTCGAGGTAGCGCAGGATCCCGCCCTGGAGGTGATGGACGTTCTCAAAGCCCTGCTGCAACAGATAGGCGGTGCTCTTCTCGCAGCGAATCCCACCGGTACAGAACATCGCGATTGCCTTGGGTTGCGTCTTCTGCACCAGCGGCCGCAGCGTCTGCTCGACCCAAGACGGGAACTCACGAAAGCTCTCAGTTCCTGGATCAATCGCCCCAGCGAAGCTGCCGACCTCCACCTCGTAGCGATTGCGCGTATCCACCACCAGGGTGTCGGGATCAGTGATCAGTTCATCCCACTGCTCCGGCGGAACGTAGGTCCCCACCTGCTCAGCCGGTTTCACCGTGGGGCAGCCCATGCTGACGATCTCGCGCTTGAGCCGCACCTTGAGCCGATGGAAGGTCTGCTGCTCAGCGCGGCTGAACTTGGCCTCAAGCCCCCCCAGACCAGGCAACTGGCGCAGCCGCTCCAGCACTGCCTTCACACCAGCATCGGGCCCACTGATGGTGCCGTTGACCCCTTCCTCAGCCAGCAGGATCGTGCCGAGCACGCCTCCCTGCTGCGCCAGCTCCTTCAGCTCCTGCTGCAGCCCAGGCAAACCCTCCATGGCGGTGAAGCCATAGAAGGCCATCACCAGGGCGCTCACGCCGGCACCTGCTCCTGCCAGGGGGTGACGCCCGCCACGCTCATCAATTGCTGATCAGCCTCCACATCGGGATTCCCCGTGGTGAGCAGGGTCTCGCCGTAGAAGATCGAGTCAGCCCCCGCCAACAAACAGAGGACCTGGCCCTCACGGCTCATGGTTTCCCGGCCAGCACTGAGGCGAACGCGGCTGTGGGGCATCAGGATTCGGGCCACCGCCACCATCCGCACAAGCTCGAGGGGATCGATGGCGGGTTGCTCTTCCAGCGGAGTGCCCTCCACAGCCACCAGGGCGTTAATCGGCACGCTCTCGGGGTGGGGATTCATCGAGGCCAGCACCTGCAGCAGCGAGGCGCGGTCAGTCAGGGTCTCGCCCATGCCGATGATCCCGCCGCAGCACATCGAGATCCCCGCCTTTCGTACCCGGGCCAGGGTCTCGAGCCGCTCCTCATAGGTGCGGGTGGTGATGATCCGGTCGTAGTGCTCCGGGCTGGTGTCTAGGTTGTGGTTGTAGGAAGTCAGTCCCGCTTCCGCCAGGCGGGCGGCCTGACTGTCGGTCAGCATCCCGGCGGTAACGCAGGCCTCCATCCCCAAGGCACGGACGCCGCGCACCATCGACAACATCGCCTCAAAGGGCGCCCCATCGCGGATGTCCCTCCAGGCCCAACCCATGCAGAAGCGATGGGCTCCAGCGTCCTTTGCCGCCCGGGCCCGGGCCAAGACAGGTTCCACCTCCAGTTCCGGTTGCCCCGTCACATCGCTGCTGTTGTGCATCGACTGCGGGCAATAGGCGCAGTCCTCCTCACAGCCCCCGGTCTTGACGCTCAACAACGAGGCCAACTGGACCCGATAGCCAGGGTTGGCCTGACGATGCACGCCCTGGGCTTGCCAGAGCAGGTCCATCAAGGGCAACTCCAAGAGCGCCTGAATCTCAGAGGTGCTCCAGTCGTGGCGCACCGAAACGGAGGAGGAGGTCACGCGGTTTAGGAGGAGACGGACTCAACGCCACCGAAGCGGCGTTGGCGATTCTGAAAATCCATCAAAGCCGTCACCAGGGCCGCTTCATCGAAATCGGGCCAGAGGACGTCGGTGATGTGCAGCTCGGCATAGGCGAGTTGCCAGAGCAGGAAATTACTGATGCGCTGCTCCCCGCTGGTGCGGATCAACAGATCAGGATCCGGTTCGCCGGCGGTCAGGAGATGGGAGGCGAAAGCCTGCTCATTGATCGCCGCTGGATCCAGCTCACCGCGGGCGACCTGTTCTGCCAACAGCCGGGCAGCACGAACCAGCTCACGGCGACCGCCGTAGTTGGTGCAGACATTGAAACGAATGCCGGTGTTCGAAGCGGTGCGATCCGTGGCGTCCTCGATCAGCTGCTGCAGTCCCTCTGGGAGCTGCTCGAGATCGCCGAGGAAGCGAATGCGCACCTGTTCTTGCTCGAGCGCCTTGAGCTCTTTGGCCAGCACGCGCTCGAACAGGGTCATCAAGAAGCTGACCTCCTCCCCGGGGCGGTTCCAGTTCTCGGTGGAGAAGGCGTAGGCCGTGAGCGAGCCAATGCCCCAGTCACTGCATAGACGCAGGGTGCGTTTCAGGGCTTCCACCCCTTCGCGGTGCCCCATCACCCGGGGGAGCTTGCGCTGTCCAGCCCAACGACCGTTGCCGTCCATGATCACGGCGACGTGCGCCGGTAGGCGGCCAGGGTCCAACCCAGGCGGGAGGGCGCAGCGCGAGGGCCTGTTCCCTTCGACAGTTAAGGCAGTCGTCAGGGAACGACTCATGCGAGAGGCTCGGACGAATCTACGGACACGCTACGACCACCACCTTTACCGGAGGATTTCGGGGCCTGCGCTAGTGCTTCGCTCAACAATTCCTGCAGGCGCGAACTTGTAATCGGTCGCTCCAACCGGCCCTGTTTGGCCAGCGACAAGGTGCCGGTCTCCTCGGAGACCACGATGCAGAGGCAGCGATCAAAGCGCTCAGTGATGCCTAGGGCTGCCAGGTGCCGGGTGCCGTAGCGGTTCACCCCCTGACGGGAGAGGGGCAGGATCACCCCGGCCGAGAGAATTCGATTGCCTTTGACCAGAACCGCGCCGTCATGCAGCGGTGTGTCGATGGAGAAGAGGTTCAGCAGTAGGTCGACCGAAAGCTGAGCGTCCAGAGGAATGCCCGGGTTCAAGAAGTCCTCTGGACGCAGGTCACTTCCCAGGTCCAGAACAATCAGGCCGCCGCGACGAATCTGAGAGAGACGACCCGCCGCCTCACTGAGGACACCGACGGAGCTCGAGGCAATCTTGTCGGCCCGTTGACTGCCAAAGAGGACATCCAGGCGCCCGGTCCCCAGCAGCTCCATGAGCCGCCGCAACTCCCCTTGCCAGAGGATGGCCAGGGCCAGGCTGCAGGCCATGACCAGCGCGTCCACCAACTTGCTGGTGAGGGGCAGGTTGGCGTAGCGCTGAACTACCCAGGCCAGGGCCACCAGCGTCAGGTAGCCCCGCAATAACCAAAGCGTCCGTGGCTCATTGACCCGAGCCAGGACAACCATGCCAAGGGCAGTGGCCAACAGGAGATCCAGCACAAAGCCCAGCTGGATTCCCCCGATCAACCCGAGCACCCTTGCTCTACTTGCTGGCTATCAGAGTACCGGCCGAAGGCGTTCGGGAAGAACGTCGTAGCGCAGCAGTTCCTCGGGCAACTCTCGTCGTTGCACCAACTCCGCCATGCCGTCATGCACCATCACGGCTGCAGGACGGGGGATCCGGTTGTAGTTCGAAGCCATCGAGGCGTTGTAAGCGCCAGTGGCAAAGACTGCCAAAACATCACCAGCCTCAGCTGGAGGCAAGGCGAGGTCCTTGAGCAAAACGTCGCCGGATTCGCAGTGTTTGCCGGCCAGGGTGACGGTGTCACTGGCCTCGGCTTCAGGACGATCCGCCAGGACAGCCGTGTAAAGGGACTGGTAGGTAATCGGACGGGGGTTGTCGCTCATCCCGCCATCCACGGAGAGATAGGTGCGGATCCCGGGAATGTCCTTCCGACTTCCAACGCTGTAAAGGGTCACACCAGCTGTGGCCACCAGGGAGCGGCCGGGCTCACAGAGAAGACGGGGCAGATCAAGGCCCCGCTCCTGGCAAGCACCAGCAACGGCCTCGGCCACGGTGCGAACCCATTCATCGATGGACGGGGGATCATCCGATTCGACGTAGCGAATCCCCAGGCCACCACCAACGTTCAGATCGGAGACGGGGTGGCCGAGCTCACGAGCCAGCTTCAGGGCATCAGCCATCACGGCCGCCAGGTCGCGGTGGGGTTGAAGCTCAAAAATCTGGGAACCGATGTGGGCGTGCAGGCCGCTGACCTGGGCCCAGCTGCAGCCCTTGAGGTGCTGCAGCACCGGCTCGAGCTGGTCAGGGTCAAAACCGAACTTGCTGTCGAGGTGCCCGGTGCGGATGTACTCGTGCGTGTGGCACTCGATGCCGGGCGTGAAGCGCAGCATCAACCGCACAGGCTGACTCAAGCCGAGGGAGGCCAGCAGCTCGAGATCCGACCAGTTGTCCGCGACAACGGTGACCCCGAGATCGGCAGCCAGCTGGAGCTCTTCCAGGCTCTTGTTGTTGCCGTGAAAAACGATGCGCTCAGGGGGCATTCCCCCTTGAACCGCCGTGAGCAGCTCACCAGCGGAGACGGCATCGAGGCCGAGCCCTTCGGAGGCGACCACGGCTGTAATCGCCAGGCTGCTATTGGCCTTCGAGGCGTAGAGCGCCAGAGCAGCACCCGGGTAGTGGGAGGCCAGAGCCTTGCGGTAGGCCTGCGCCGTGCCGCGCAAGGTGGCTTCATCCAGTACGTACAAGGGTGTGCCATAGCGCCGGGCGAGCTCGCTCAGCCCGCAGCCACCAACCTCCAAGCCGCCCTCGGGACCGATGGCCGTGGTCACCGGGGTGAGGTTGCGGTTGGGACTGCTGGTATCGCGGTTGCTCTCAAAGGGCCGGGTGCTCACTTGGAGATCGGCTGTCGCCATCGAACTAGTCATGGGGCGATCCTAAAGAGGCCCTATCGAGGTCCCGGTGGCGAGTGACACAGCCGCGTCGACGCCCCGCCTTGGGACGCTGCTCCCTGAGCACCTCAACGCTTGCCTCGTCCTCGACCAAGCCGCCCTAGGGGGGCTCTGGAGCGAAGGGCAATGGATCAGCGAACTCGCCGACCAGAAGCGCCCCGGGCTGGGCCTATGGCAAGGCGATCAACTGCTGGCCCTGGCCTGCGGCCTTCTCGTGCTGGATGAACTGCAAATCACGACCCTGGCCGTCGACCCAACGCACCGCCGATTGGGCTTAGGGCGTCAAGTTCTCCAGTCCTTACTCAATCAGGCGCGAGGGGATGGCGCCCGTCAGGCAACCCTCGAGGTGGCCTCAGACAACGCGGCGGCACTGGGGCTCTACGGGCGGCTGGGCTTCAGGACTGCTGGGATTCGTCGCGGCTACTACCGCAACGGAAGCGATGCCCTGATCCAATGGCTTGAATTACACGACTGAGAGGCGGTACGGATTGCCGCCCATTCCTGATAGCGAGAACCGGAAACATTGAGCGGCTTCGGTGTGACGATCAGGCCGCCTAAACCCTGATGGGACGGTCGATTCCGACCTTTTCAAATTGATCTCACACACCCCCAAGCAACCCTGATAAATTGGGGATACATGCAGCCAGGCCCCGCCCCATGTTCGAGCGGTTTACCGAGAAGGCCATCAAGGTGATCATGCTGGCCCAAGAAGAGGCCCGCCGCCTGGGTCACAACTTCGTTGGCACTGAGCAGATCCTGCTGGGTTTGATCGGAGAGGGCACGGGCGTCGCCGCCAAGGTCCTGAAGTCCATGGGCGTGAACCTCAAGGACGCTCGGGTCGAAGTCGAGAAAATCATCGGCCGCGGCTCCGGCTTCGTAGCCGTTGAGATTCCATTTACACCGAGGGCGAAACGCGTTCTCGAACTGTCGCTCGAAGAAGCGCGCCAACTCGGGCACAACTACATCGGCACTGAGCACCTGCTGTTAGGCCTGATTCGCGAAGGCGAGGGTGTCGCTGCTCGTGTCCTCGAAAACCTCGGCGTGGATCTCGCCAAGGTCCGCACCCAGGTGATCCGCATGCTCGGCGAAACCGCCGAAGTAGCCAGCGGCGGCGGCGGCGGTAAGGGCTCGACCAAGACCCCGACCCTCGACGAATTCGGCAGCAACCTGACCCAACAAGCCTCCGACGGCAAGCTCGATCCCGTCGTCGGTCGCCAGCACGAGATCGAACGGGTGATCCAGATCCTGGGTCGCCGCACCAAGAACAACCCGGTCCTCATTGGCGAACCCGGGGTCGGCAAGACCGCCATCGCCGAAGGCTTGGCTCAGCGCATCAATTCCGGCGATATCCCGGACATCCTCGAAGACAAACGTGTCCTGACCCTAGACATCGGTCTCTTGGTGGCCGGCACCAAGTATCGGGGCGAATTTGAGGAACGCCTCAAAAAGATCATGGAGGAGATCCGCGGCGCCGGGAACGTGATCCTGGTGATCGACGAGGTCCACACCCTGATTGGAGCCGGCGCAGCCGAGGGCGCCATCGATGCCGCCAACATCCTCAAGCCGGCTCTGGCACGAGGTGAGTTGCAGTGCATCGGCGCAACCACCCTCGATGAGTACCGCAAACACATTGAGCGTGATGCCGCCCTGGAGCGCCGCTTCCAGCCCGTGCAGGTGGGTGAGCCCTCCGTTGAGGACACCATCGAGATTCTGCGCGGTCTGAAGGAGCGCTATGAATCGCACCACCGTCTGACGATTGCGGATGAGGCCTTGGTGGCAGCCGCCACCCTGGGGGATCGCTACATCTCCGATCGCTTCCTGCCTGACAAAGCCATCGACCTGATCGATGAGGCCGGCAGCCGCGTACGCCTGATGAATTCCAAGCTGCCCCCAGCGGCCAAGGAAGTCGACAAGCAGCTGCGTGACATCGAGAAGCAGAAGGATGAGGCCGTGCGTGAGCAGGACTTCACCAAAGCCGGGGAGCTGCGTGACAAGGAAGTGGAACTGCGCGAGCAGATCCGCTCCATCCTTCAGAACCGCAAGGACGAGAAGCCCGCTGACGAATCGGCAGAGACCTCTGCAGAGACCACGACGGCCGAGACGCCTGTGGCGGTTGTCGACACACCGGTGTTCGCTGAGGCCGGTCCGATGGTGACCGAAGAGGACATCGCCCAGATCGTGGCCTCTTGGACCGGCGTCCCGGTCCAGAAGCTCACCGAGAGCGAGTCCGCAAAGTTGCTGAACATGGAGGAAACCCTCCACCAGCGCTTGATCGGTCAGGACGAAGCCGTGAAGGCTGTCTCCCGCGCTATTCGTCGTGCTCGGGTGGGCCTGAAGAACCCCAACCGACCAATCGCCAGCTTCATCTTCTCCGGCCCCACCGGTGTCGGTAAGACCGAGCTGACGAAGTCCTTGGCGGCCTACTTCTTCGGCAGCGAAGAGGCGATGATCCGCCTGGACATGTCGGAGTTCATGGAGCGCCACACGGTCAGCAAGCTGATCGGTTCTCCTCCGGGATATGTGGGTTTCAACGAAGGTGGCCAGCTGACTGAAGCGGTTCGCCGCCGCCCCTACACCGTGGTGCTGTTCGATGAGATCGAGAAGGCCCACCCGGATGTGTTCAACCTGCTGCTGCAACTTCTTGAAGACGGTCGCCTGACCGATTCCAAGGGCCGCACGGTGGACTTCAAGAACACCTTGATCATCATGACCTCGAACATTGGTTCGAAGGTCATCGAAAAGGGTGGCGGTGGCCTCGGTTTTGAGTTCTCTGGCGGCGATGCCGAAGAGACCAACTACAACCGAATCCGCTCCTTGGTGAACGAAGAACTCAAGCAGTACTTCCGCCCCGAGTTCCTGAACCGTCTGGACGAGATCATCGTCTTCCGTCAGCTCAGCCGCGACGAGGTGAAGGAGATTTCCGAGATCATGCTCAAGGAGGTCTTCACGCGGATGTTGGAGAAGGGCATCACCCTGACGGTGACCGAGGCCTTTAAGGAGCGCCTGGTCGATGAGGGCTACAACCCCAGCTATGGAGCTCGCCCGCTGCGCCGTGCAGTGATGCGCCTGCTGGAAGACTCCCTCGCCGAAGAGTTCCTTTCCGGCCGCATTGGTGAAGGCGACACCGCCCTGGTGGATGTCGACGACGACAAGCAGGTGGTCATCCGCAAGGACTCCACCACTCCTTCCATCCCTGAATTCGCTTCCGTCTGAAGTTCAGGTCTGACTCGCATCAACAGATAAGCCCGGTCATTGACCGGGCTTTTTTATTGCCCCATAATGCTCAGCCACCTCAGGGAAGGAACCACAGAGGGAACACAAGGGCCTCAGAAATGCAAGAGAAAAACAGATGCAGATGACCTTAAAGAGCAGCTCTTGAGCAATGACCTCTCAACAAAAAGACAGGAGCGCCAAACGAAAGAGAGCTCGCTCAATCATATTCAACCCGCAAGATAACAAGTCAATGATACACTTAATCCAATGTTCAACGATGAATCAGTGGTGTTGAGCTACACCCGGCTGACGCAGAAGTTGGTGAATGGAGATCCGCTGACGGCGCGCTGCTGCGAGACGCGAATCTGGCAGAAGCTTGGCGGGAGCTGGAAACAGGTGCACGTGCACCGCTCCTGAGTTGGGTTAGCGACTGCTTTGACTGCAAAAGCCGCCAGGGCATAGCTCAGGCGGCTTTCTTTTTAATGCACTAGAGCTTCAGAGGAGGCTCAAGCTCAGCCCCACAGGCCCCAGCTGCTGCTGTCGTGTAGACACAAAAAAGCCACCCTTGTGGGGTGGCTTTCTCGTCTCAACCCATGGCTTAACCGTTCAAGGACAAGCAGCATGAGTTGAGTGATTGGAGCGAATGTTTTACCTGGCATCGACCTATTTTCTCAGGGGGCTACCCCCCAAATATCGTCGGCGCTACAGCGTTTCACAGCCGAGTTCGAGATGGATCGGAGTGGTTCCACTGCGCCATGGACACCAGGATAGGTATTCGCTCTCAGGTGAACCCTGAGAACTGCATAGGTTACGAGTCTGCCCTTGGCTTGCTTTCGCAGGCTTCCGGCAGTCGCTCTGGAAGTCAAAGCTCTCCACAGTGACCTGACGGACACTGTGTTTTGAGAGATGAGATTTGGTCAAGCCCTCGGTCTATTAGTACTCCTCTGCTTCACGCATTACTGCGCTTCCACATAGAGCCTATCAACGGGTGTTCTTCCCGTGACCTTACTGGCTTAAGCCATGGGAATACTCATCTTGAGGTGGGCTTCCCACTTAGATGCTTTCAGCGGTTATCCACTCCGCACATGGCTACCCAGCGTTTACCGTTGGCACGATAACTGGTACACCAGAGGTGCGTTCCTCCCGGTCCTCTCGTACTAGGGAGAAATCCTCTCAATATTCCTGCGCATGCACCGGATATGGACCGAACTGTCTCACGACGTTCTGAACCCAGCTCGCGTACCGCTTTAATGGGCGAACAGCCCAACCCTTGGGACCGACTTCAGCCCCAGGTTGCGATGAGCCGACATCGAGGTGCCAAACCTCCCCGTCGATGTGAACTCTTGGGGGAGATCAGCCTGTTATCCCTAGAGTAACTTTTATCCGTTGAGCGACGGCCCTTCCACTCAGAACCGTCGGATCACTAAAGCCTACTTTCGTACCTGTTCGACTTGTAGGTCTCACAGTCAAGCTCCCTTCTGCTTTTGCACTCGTCGGCTGATTTCCAACCAGCCTGAGGGAACCTTTGCGCGCCTCCGTTACCTTTTAGGAGGCGACCGCCCCAGTCAAACTGCCCACCAGATACTGTCCGGTTCCCGGATAACGGGTAACCGTTAGAACCCTAGCTCGCAAAGAGTGGTATCTCACCAGTGGCTCACCATCACCCACAAGCAATGGATCAAAGCCTCCCACCTATCCTGCGCATTGCGAGCCCGAGCACAATACCAAGCTACAGTAAAGCTTCATAGGGTCTTTCTGTCCGGGTGCACGTAGTCCGCATCTTCACAGACAATTCTATTTCGCCGAGCCTCTCTCCGAGACAGCGCCCAGATCGTTACGCCTTTCGTGCGGGTCGGAACTTACCCGACAAGGAATTTCGCTACCTTAGGACCGTTATAGTTACGGCCGCCGTTCACCGGGGCTTCAGTCGTTAGCTTCGCTTGCGCTGACCAACTTCTTTAACCTTCCGGCACTGGGCAGGCGTCAGCCCCCATACATCGTCTTGCGACTTAGCGGAGACCTGTGTTTTTGGTAAACAGTCGCCTGGGCCTATTCACTGCGACCAGCTCTCGCTGGCACCCCTTCTCCCGAAGTTACGGGGTCATTTTGCCGAGTTCCTTAGAGAGAGTTACCTCGCGCCCCTCGGTATTCTCTACCACCCCACCTGTGTCGGTTTCGGGTACAGGTAATCATGCCTTAACGGGTATAGGGCTTTTCTTGGAAGCTTGACGTCACCAACTTCGCTGCCGTAGCAGCTCGCACTCACGCCTCAGCTCAAGCTGTTTTCGCCAGCTCTCAACGCCTCGAACGCTTGGACCGGTAACCAACATCCGGATTGGCTAGCCTTCTCCGTCCTCCTTCCCAAAACATGATCAGTACAGGAATGTTGACCTGTTATCCATCGACTACGCCTTTCGGCCTCGCCTTAGGTCCTGACTAACCCTCCGCGGACGAGCCTGCCGGAGGAACCCTTAGGGTTTCGGGGAATGGGATTCTCACCCATTTTTTCGCTACTCAAGCCGACATTCTCACTTCTATGCAGTCCACGCCCGCTTACGCTAACGCTTCACCCCACATAGAACGCTCCCCTACCATTAAACAAGTTTAATCCGCAGCTTCGGTACAACACTTAGCCCCGTTCATTTTCGGCGCAGGATCGCTCGACCAGTGAGCTATTACGCACTCCTTTGAGGATGGCTGCTTCTAGGCAAACCTCCTGGTTGTCTCGGCAATCCCACCTCCTTTATCACTTAGTGTTGATTTGGGGACCTTAGCTGGCGGTCTGGGCTGTTTCCCTTTCGACCATGGAGCTTATCCCCCACAGTCTGACTGCCTAGTTACACACAGGGTATTCAGAGTTCGTCTCGATTTGGTACCGCTCTCGCAGCCCGCACCGAAACGGTGGCTTTACCCCCCTGCTGGAGCACTAGACGCTACGCCTCAACGTATTTCGGGGAGAACCAGCTAGCTCCGGGTTCGATTGGCATTTCACCCCTAACCACAGCTCATCCGCTGATTTTTCAACATCAGTCGGTTCGGACCTCCACTTGGTATCACCCAAGCTTCATCCTGGCCATGGTTAGATCACCCGGGTTCGGGTCTATAAACACCGACAATCGCCCTATTCAGACTCGCTTTCGCTATGGCTCCACCATTTCCGGTTTAACCTGCCAGTGCCTATAAGTCGCCGGCTCATTCTTCAACAGGCACACGGTCACCCTATGAGTAGGGCTCCCATTGCTTGTAAGCTCACGGTTTCATGTTCTATTTCACTCCCCTCCCGGGGTTCTTTTCACCTTTCCCTCGCGGTACTGTTGCGCTATCGGTCACACAGGAGTACTTAGCCTTACGAGGTGGTCCTCGCTGATTCACACGGAATTCCACGTGCTCCGTGCTACTCGGGATACAGCTAGCTCAGTTCAGTTTTCGAATACGGGGCTTTCACCCTCTGTGGCGCGCCATTCAAACGCTTCTTCTAACATCCCTGATACACGTTGCTGTCCCACAACCCCGATAGTCGAAACTATCGGTTTAGGCTCTTCCCCGTTCGCTCGCCGCTACTTAGGGAGTCGTTTTTACTTTCCTTTCCTCCAGCTACTAAGATGTTTCAGTTCGCTGGGTTGGCTCGCGCCAGCCTATAGATTCAGCTGGCCGTTCTAGGGGTTGCCCCATTCGGAAATTCCCGGATCAAAGCGTTTTTCCAGCTCCCCGAGACTTATCGCAGGTAAACACGTCCTTCATCGCCTCTGTGTGCCAAGGTATCCACCGTGAGCCCTTTGTAGCTTGACCAATTTATCCTCCTAACGCTTCAGGCTGTTGAGGCCCATTCTCTCGACTTTCTCTTAATCAATCAACAGATTGCTCTGCTCACTCATCAGTTAGAAAGAAGGATCAAACTCCCCGCTCCTCGGCGGATTGGGAAGAACGCTAGAAGGTCTCGGCTCTCAAAAAATAGAATCACTAGCTCTTTCGAACTAGCCTCTATGAGATGCTTTGTCTTTCCAGACTCACCTATGCAGTTGTCAAGGTTCTGCTAAATCCCCTCCCTTTCAGGAGTGAACTCAGCATCAGCTCAACCAAATCAACACAACCGTGTCAATCGAATGAGCTGAGGCTGAATACGACTGGCTATCCAGTGGAATCATTCAGCGAACAACGTCTAGTCACCAACCAAGAAGCTCTTCCTGGCTTTGGAGTTCAGATATGTTAGTGGAGGTTAGCGGACTCGAACCGCTGACATCCTGCTTGCAAAGCAGGCGCTCTACCAACTGAGCTAAACCCCCAAAGGATCCAAAATGGAGTTTGGAATGGGCCATCCTGGACTTGAACCAGGGACCTCACCCTTATCAGGGGTGCGCTCTAACCACCTGAGCTAATGGCCCAGGAAGTGAACCCTCTATGGGGTGACCTAGACAACGTTTAGGAACTAAAAATCAATCGTTGTGCAGTCTTGCGACTCACAGGATTGAAGTTGAGGTACCGATCGACCTAAGGTGACAGGATTTCGGCCTAAGAATAAAAGTACTCAGGCATCAAAATCGTTGTTTGTCTCCCTGTTAGGAGGTGATCCAGCCGCACCTTCCGGTACGGCTACCTTGTTACGACTTCACCCCAGTCATCAGCCCCACCTTCGACGTCCTCCTCCACAAGGGTTGGAGTAACGGCTTCGGGCGTGGCCAACTTCCATGGTGTGACGGGCGGTGTGTACAAGGCCCGGGAACGTATTCACCGCAGTATGCTGACCTGCGATTACTAGCGATTCCTCCTTCACGTAGGCGAGTTGCAGCCTACGATCTGAACTGAGCCACGGTTTATGGGATTTGCTAGCTCTCGCGAGTTTGCTGCCCTTTGTCCGTAGCATTGTAGTACGTGTGTAGCCCAGGATGTAAGGGGCATGATGACTTGACGTCATCCACACCTTCCTCCGGTTTATCACCGGCGGTCTCGCTAGAGTGCCCAACTAAATGCTGGCAACTAACGACGTGGGTTGCGCTCGTTGCGGGACTTAACCCAACATCTCACGACACGAGCTGACGACAGCCATGCACCACCTGTCACTGCGTTCCCGAAGGCACTCTCTCGTTTCCAAGAGATTCGCAGGATGTCAAACCCTGGTAAGGTTCTTCGCGTTGCATCGAATTAAACCACATACTCCACCGCTTGTGCGGGCCCCCGTCAATTCCTTTGAGTTTCACACTTGCGTGCGTACTCCCCAGGCGGAACACTTAACGCGTTGGCTACGACACCGAGGGGGTCGATTCCCCCGACACCTAGTGTTCATCGTTTACGGCCAGGACTACAGGGGTATCTAATCCCTTTCGCTCCCCTGGCTTTCGTCCATGAGCGTCAGTTATGGCCCAGCAGAGCGCCTTCGCCACTGGTGTTCTTCCCGATATCTACGCATTTCACCGCTACACCGGGAATTCCCTCTGCCCCTACCACACTCTAGTCTGTCAGTTTCCACTGCCGAAATGGAGTTAAGCTCCACGCTTTAACAGCAGACTTGACAGACCGCCTGCGGACGCTTTACGCCCAATAATTCCGGATAACGCTTGCCACTCCCGTATTACCGCGGCTGCTGGCACGGAATTAGCCGTGGCTTATTCATCAAGTACCGTCAGATCTTCTTCCTTGATAAAAGAGGTTTACAGCCCAGAGGCCTTCATCCCTCACGCGGCGTTGCTCCGTCAGGCTTTCGCCCATTGCGGAAAATTCCCCACTGCTGCCTCCCGTAGGAGTCTGGGCCGTGTCTCAGTCCCAGTGTGGCTGATCATCCTCTCAGACCAGCTACTGATCGATGTCTTGGTAGGCCTTTACCCCACCAACTAACTAATCAGACGCGAGCTCATCCTCAGGCGAAATTCATTTCACCTCGCGGCATATGGGGTATTAGCGGTCGTTTCCAACCGTTATCCCCCTCCTGAGGGCAGATTCTCACGCGTTACTCACCCGTCCGCCACTAACCCGAAGGTTCGTTCGACTTGCATGTGTTAAGCACGCCGCCAGCGTTCATCCTGAGCCAGGATCAAACTCTCCGTTGTAGATCAAATCCTATTGACTGCTTTCACAGTCTCAATTTGATTTGCTTCACCCACAGTCAGCACTGGCGCACTGCTGCAGTTGATGCCACTTCCTCTGACAGAAGCGTTCAAAGAGTGCAAAACAAAATCTCTTTCGTTCAGACTTTCCAGGATCTCAGATCCGGTCGTTGCTCCACTCACTGCACACCGACACAACCGTCAACCGTGAGAGTCGACAATCATGCAAGCAGCAAGCTTCCACAACTAAATAATTTTTGACGGGACCTCACACCCTCACTGCATCTTCGTTAACCACTCACTTCAGCCTCTCAGCCTCAGCTCGCGACTAACGCAGTGAAAGCGTCAGTTCCTAAACGTTCAGTTGTCCAGGTGCTCCAACAACCACACGCTTCTCAGCTCGACCCTCTCAGGTCTCTCGGGTTATCGGTCCGCGGCCTCTCGACCGCTTGTTGAACTTACATCACCGGGTAAACCCAGTTTTCAGTTCGCCGCCCGTGATCTCGCGATCGCTGAGCGGCCCACAACCATACCAGAGCCGCTGTCGCCTCCGCTACTGATCCGCGCTGTTTAGGTGTCCTCGTCTGACTCCGGATCACTCAGGAAGGTCTCCAAGGTCGTCAGCAGTAGGGCCAACGCCGAATGACGGGCCAAGTCAGAGCTACTGACGTGGTCCAGCCACTGCCCTGACAACTGCTCAATCTGGGAGAACAGGGCCTGTCCCTCCCGCAGGCGTTCCATCACCCGATCGACATTGGCCTCGTCGGTTTCCGGAAGGGGTCCCACCACATAACGACGACCGTCATCGCCCACATAGGTGAGGTTGCCGTCGGAATCAAAGATCGGAACCGCATGGGGTGTGATCGGCCTGTCGTCCACAGCTCCCCCTCCGGCGCTTACCCCCTGGTTAGCTCTGCCCAAGCCCATCGGCAAGCTGCCAGGCTGCGGCCATGCTTCGCCTGCTGCTGGAACTCGCCCCTTGCCTCTTGGCTGGGTTCTGGCTGGGCCGGCGTTTCCCAGCGCTTCCGAGCCAACTGGCCCCACCTCTATTGCGCTGGGGGATGCCCTTAAGCCTCACGGGACTGTTGCTGAAGAGCGGTTTGCCCCTGAGCGCCATCCCCATGGCTGGACTCATTGCCGCGGTGACCGCCAGCGGCCTGTTCCTCTGCCGCCAGATCCCGGCTCTGCTGCCGGCTCGAAGCCTGCAACTGGGGGCTGTGGTGGGCAACACCGGCTACTTCGGACTACCGGTTGCCATTGCCCTGTTGCCCAGCGAGGCCCTTGGATTCAGCGTCATCTATGACCTGATTGGCTCCCTGATCACCTGGAGCGCCGGCCCCCTACTGCTCTCCCCGGGCCAAAGCCGAGCAAGCGCACTGAGCTTGTTCAAGACGCCGGTCGTTCAGGCCCTGCTCATCGCCCTCCCCCTCGGGATGAGCCCTTGGGGATCGCTCCTGGGGCAGTGGCTCTGGCTCCCAGCCCGGGTTGTGCTCTGGCTGCTCCTGCTCCTGGTGGGCATGCGCTTGGGGTTGGTGCTCCAGAGGATCGATCAGGCCGAGAAAAGAAGCAGTCCCTCACTCACCGCAGCCCTCGCCATCAAGCTCCTGGTGCTGCCGGGCGTGATGTGGCTGGTGAGCGTGCTGCTGCAGCTGCCGGCGCTGATGCAACAAGCGCTGGTCCTGCAAGCTGCTGCCCCCACCGCCATGTCTGTCCTGCTATTGGCGGAAGCCGCCGATGCCCAAAACAAAGGCGGCGAGGAAACCATCCCCGCCGCCCGCCTGGTTCTCTGGAGCAGTGGGGCGGCTGTGCTCAGCCTCCCGCTCTGGTTTCAACTGACAGCGGCCATGTGACAGATCAGATCGATGCACTTGCAGCTGTAGGCCCACTCGTTGTCGTACCAGGACACCAGTTTCATGAAGGTGTCGCTCAGGGCCATCCCCGCACCGGCATCAAACACCGAGGTGCAGCTCTCCCCCAAGAAGTCATTGGAGACGACCTGGTCCTCCGTGTAGCCCAGGATTCCCTTGAGCTCCCCTTCTGAAGCGGCCTTCATCGCCGCTTTGACCTGCTCATAGCTTGCGGGCCTGGCCAGGTTGACGGTCAGATCCACCACCGAGACGTCCGGAGTCGGGACGCGGAAAGCCATACCCGTGAGCTTGCCGTTGAGCTCTGGGATCACCCGGCCCACAGCCTTCGCCGCCCCGGTGGAGCTGGGGATGATGCTCTGGCCGGCCCCCCGGCCTCCACGCCAGTCCTTCAGAGATGGGCTGTCCACTGGTTTTTGCGTGGCGGTCGTGGCATGAACCGTGCTCATCAAGCCACTGACAATCCCGAAGTTGTCGTGGACCACCTTGGCCAGGGGGGCCAGGCAGTTGGTGGTGCAGCTGGCGTTGGACACGATGTCCTGGCCGCCATAGCTGCTGTGATTCACCCCCATCACGAACATCGGGGTCTCGTCCTTGGAGGGGGCACTCATCACCACCCGTCTCGCACCTGCAGTGATGTGGGTGCGTGCCAGAGGGTCCGTCAGAAAAAATCCGGTGCTCTCCAGCACCGTGTCCACACCAATGGCATCCCACTGGAGGTTGCTGGGGTCCCGCTCCGCCGTGATCCGGATGGCGCTTCCATTCACCACCAGCTGACCGTTCTCAACCTTGACCTCGCCCTTAAAGCGGCCGTGGGTGGAGTCGTAGCGAAGCAGGTAAGCCAGGTACTCCACATCAATGAGGTCATTGATGCCGGCGACCTCGACGCCGGGGGTTGCCATCGCACGCCGGAAGGCCAAGCGACCAATCCGACCAAAACCATTGATGCCGATCCGGATGGTCAAGGGAAGAGGCCCCGAATGCCGGTCCCTAATACAGCCCGTGTTCTGGTTCTGTCTACGAAAAAACAGCAGACCTGGATCAAACGAGCCGCCGATCAGCCTTCTTTGGGTCCCGCTTCAAATTGATCGGTCAGCAATCGCCGCTGGTATTCCGCGGTCAAAGCGTTGAGGTGCTCACCAGCAGCAGCCACCATCTCCTCCTCGATCTGATCGAAAGCAGAGCCGTCCGGGACCGTGATGCCGAGCACCAAGGCCAAGGCATCAAACAGACGTACCTGATCGTTTTGCCAGGCCTGGTAATCACCAGCGACCTCGATCAAGGCGTCCTGCTCGACCGTTCCGCGATCCACCTCCGAGCGGATGGTCTGGATCTGGGCGAGACGCGCTGAGCTGACCACCGCATGGGCGGCACCCAGGGCCGCCAAGGCATCGCTGGCCTCGCGCTTCAAAAGGCTCAGGTCCCTTTCACGCACCGCCTGATCAATCGTCAGCGGTGAGCGGAGGCCAGGCATCTGACTCACGGCCGAGCGCTTCAGCGGCGTGGGGGCCGGACGAATCGCTGCAGCGGGTTTTAGGGCCTGCCCCCAACGAATCAGGACATTCCCCAGACGCCGTCTCCAGCTCCGTCTTGCCATTCCCCTCCAGTTCGACCTTCCTCCAATCTGATGGTGCAGGCCTGAAATGGGTAGCGGAAAACCGAATGCCCATCACGACAGAGCAGCGGCAACCGCACCACTTTTAAAGTGATGCCCTGGAATCAAGGCCATGGCCGAATCCGCCGTTCAGCAACACGCCATTGCGCCGGCCTGCGTACTCCGCGGCGAGAGAGCCTGGGCTGAAGCCTTGCCGCTCATCGCTGGATTAACCCGGGCGCCGCTGCTGCTGGGCCGCTCTGCCGCCACCCGGGAGCTGCGCCGCGGGCTGGAAGCCGATCTCCGCCAGCAAGGTCTGCAGGTTCTGGGCGCTGAACTGGAGTTCGACTGCTGCGAAGAGGATCTCCGCCGCTTGGCGCAGCTGAGCCATAGCCAAGGCTGTGATGGAGTCCTGGCCTGCGGCGGCGGCAAGGTGCTCGATGCCGGCAAATTGCTGGCCCATCGCCTCGGGCTCCCCTGCATCACCGTTCCCACCAGCGCGGCCACCTGCGCGGGCTGGACAGCCCTGGCCAATCTCTATAGCCCCCAGGGAGCTTTCGAGGGGGATGAGGCCCTCGATCACTGCCCCGAGCTGCTGGTGTTTGACCACGCCCTGGTGGCCTCAGCCCCCAACCGCACCCTCGCCAGCGGCATCGCCGATGCGATGGCCAAGTGGTACGAGGCCTCGGTTAGCAGCGGCACCAGCCGCGATGGCCTGGTGCAACAGGCCGTGCAGCAGGCCCGCGTCCTGCGGGACCAACTCCTTCTGGAAGCCGAGCAGGCCCTCAGCGAGGTCGGCGGTGAAGCCTGGGTCCGCGTCGCGGAAGCCAGCGGCCTAACAGCCGGACTGATTGGCGGCATTGGCGGCGCCCGCTGCCGCACCGTCGCCGCCCATGCGGTCCATAACGGCCTAACCCAACTGGAGGCCAGCCATGGACAACTCCATGGGGAGAAGGTGGGCTTCGGAATCCTGGTGCAACTGCGCCTCGAGGAAAGCGTCGGCGGCAGCCAACTGGCGGCCCAGGCCAGGCGCCAACTGCTGCCCTTCTTCCAGCGCCTGAACCTGCCGGTCAGCCTGGAGGACCTGGGGCTCGTCCAGGCCAGCCTCGCGGAGCTGCAGCAGGTGGCGGACTTTGCCTGCCGCCCCGGATCCGACCTGCATCACCTGCCCTTCAGCGTCGGCCCGGCCGATGTCCTAGCGGCCCTGGTCAGCACCACCGCCGCCTTGAGCACCGTTGATGCCTGAGCACCTGGATCAGCGGCAGCTGCTGGAGCGCGCCGCCAAAACCCTGCTGGATCCCAAAGGACAAGTCATCTCCCAGGCGGTGCAGTGGTGGGACCTCCCCAACGCCTGCAGCCAGACCAGCGAGCCCTGGCCTGTCGCCGTCTTGGGGTCCGGCCCGCCGCTGCTGCTGCTGCATGGCTTTGACAGCTCCCATCTGGAGTTCCGGCGCCTGAGCCCCCTGCTTGCGGCCCACGCCCAGTTGTTCATCCCCGATCTCTACGGCTTTGGCTTCTGCCCCAGGCCCCAGGGCGGCGACTACAGCCCCGCCGGCGTGCTGCGCCACCTCGAAGCCGTGCTGGATGCGGTGCTCGAGCGCAGTGGAGCCCAAAAGGTCGGCCTGATTGGCGCCTCCATGGGGGGATCGGTTGCCGTGGAATTGGCACGCCGTCGCCCAGATCAGATCGAGCGCCTGCTGCTGCTTGCCCCAGCTGGTCTGACGGGCAAACCGATGCCGGTCCCACCACTGCTCAATCAGCTGGGCGCGCGCTTTTTAGCCCTGCCGGCGATTCGGCGCGGGCTCTGCCGTAGTGCCTTTGCCCAACCCGACCGTGATGTCGGGCCCGCCGAACTGGAGATCGCCTCAATCCATCTGCGCTGCCCCAACTGGGCACCAGCCCTGGCGGCCTTCGCCGGCAGTGGTGGCTTCGGGGGCTGCGGGCTGCCGCTGCCGAGCCAACCGCTCGAAGTGCTCTGGGGGGCCAATGACCGAATCCTTCAAGGCAAACCCAAAGCCGACGCGGCCGTTCTGCTTGGAGAGCGGATCACTGAGCTCAGCGATTGCGGGCACCTGCCCCACATCGATCAGCCCGGCACCGTGGTGCGCACCTGGCATGGCTGATCCCGTTCTGCAACTGCTGGCCAGTGGACTGCAGTTCTGGATTCGCCAGCAATGTGAATCCGTTGAGCACCTGGAGCTGCAGCTGCACGGATCCACCCTGGCGCTCTTGCGGGGCCGCCTCGAGGGGGTAAGCCTGGTGGCCCGCAAGGCGGTCTTCAGCGCCCTGGAGATTGAACGGGTGGAGCTGCGCAGCGGCGCCATCAATGTTCAGATCGGCAAGCTGATGAAAGGCCAGTCCCTGCAGCTGGAGCAGCCCTTTGCGGTGCAGGGGAGCGCTGAATTCAGTGGCGCGGGCCTGAGCCGATCCTTCAGTGGCGCCCACTGGCGCGGCCTGGGGGATCAAATCAGCGAGGCGCTGCTGGGACTGACGCCGCTGCAGGAATTAACGATCGAGAACGAGCAGCTGCTGGTGCGCGCCCAGGGCCGGGAGATGGCCACCCAACCGCTTGCCGAAGACGGCTGTGTGGTGCTGCAGCAGAACAATGGCCCCCAGCGCTACGCCCTGCCCGGGGACCCCAACATCACCATCGAGCAGGCCGAACTGCAGTCCGGGCGGCTGCTGGTGAGCGGCACGGCAATGGTGCAGCCCTAGGCCAGGAACGTCACCACGGTGAAAAACACCGCCGGGATAAACAGATAGCTGTCGATGCGATCGAGGATGCCGCCATGGCCGGGCAGGAAATCGCCCGAATCCTTCACCCCGGCGTCGCGCTTCATCATCGATTCAGTCAGGTCCCCCACCAGGGCAAAGACCGTGACCATCACACCGAGCAGGGCGCCAATGGCCCAGCCCCAGCTCCAGCCCAGGAGCACCCCAAAGAGGGCGCCGAGCAGCATTGAGCAGACCAGCCCGCCCAGAGCTCCCTCGACGGTTTTCCCCGGTGAAGTGGGGGAAAGCGGCGTGCGGCCATAGCGGCGGCCAATCATGTAGCTGCCGATGTCCGTTGCCACGATCTGCAAGCAGGCCATCAGCATCAGCACCATCCCCGAGGTCAGCGGCCAAGGCCAGTGCTGCAGGCTCGGGGCCAAGAGCGGATCGGTCAGATCCCGCAGGCGAATCCAGTAGCTCGGCAGGTAGCCGAGATAAAAGAGGGCAAAGATCGATGAGGCGATATCCGCGATCGTCCCAGTCACGGGCTGCAGCAGCAGCCAGCCGCAGATGACCGCCCCGGCCACCGGCAGGACCGCCGCCGAAAGCTCCGCGGCAAAGCCGACGCCCGCCACATCACCGCCGTGGGCCCACTGGGTGGTGATCAGCAGCAGCTGCACCAGCACCAAGGTGGTCTTGCTGGCCGGGCGGATGCCCTTGGCACGGGCGAGATCGAAGTACTCCAGCAGCCCCAGGTGGACCATCACCCCCAAGGCGATGGTGAACCACCAGCCCCCCAGGCCCACCACCAGCAGGCCAAAGGCACCGGCGGCGTAGCCGCTCAGCAGGCGCTGGGGGGAGGTTCGGGTGCGCGGGGGAGGAATCAAGGGCGTTCCGCAGCGATCAAAAACAGAGGTTCTGCAGCCGCCAAGCGGGCCTGGCTGCCGCGGCGCTGCATCCGGTGGACCGTGGCTTGCACCACCTGCAGATCGACGGCGGCCAGTTGCCCCAAGGTATCGGTGGCGTCCACCAACCCCTCCAGGCTGGCGGTGCTGATCACCAGGCGGCCCGCGGGGACCAGGGCCTCCCAAACCTGATGGAGCACATCCCGCAGGGGACGCCCCACCTCCAGCAGGACCCGATCGGGGCGCGGCGGCAACTGTGCCAATCCATCTGGGGCTTCACCTTGATGGATGTGGAGGTTCTCAATGCCAAAACGGCGGCGATTGCGCTCCAGCAGCTCGATGCCATCCGGGTCCCGCTCCAGCGTGTGCACCGCTCCGGCGGGCATCAAACGCGCGATCTCGAGGGCCAGGGCACCGGTGCCGCCGCCCACATCCCAGACCAGGGAATCGCTCTTGGGCCGCAGGTGCGAAAGCAGCATCACCCGCTGCTCCATCGGTGTGGGGCTGAACCCGGGGGCATCGGCGAAGGCCGCATCCGGCAGCCCAGGGGTGACGAAATCCCATTGGAAGGAGCCCTTCCCTGCCGCGGGCATGCTCCGCCTCAAGCAATCACCACCTTCACCGTATCAGCGATCTGATCGGGCCAAAGCCGCCGCTGCTCCTGCAACCAGGCGGCCCTGGGGCCGTCGATGCGCTCACCGGGAATCAACAGCGGAATCCCAGGGGGATAGGGGCAGAGCGGTTCCGCCGACAGGTGCCCCGCGGCCTGCTCGAGGGGAATGGCTTCGCTCTGGGCCCGCCAGGCCTCGCCTAGGGCCAGCTCCGGGCTGGCCACCAGGGGCAACGGCGGCCGGCGGAAGGAGCGCGCGCCTGCACCACCCAGCTCCAGCCGCAGCGGCTCCAGCACCGCCGGCAACAGCCGAAGCAGCCGGCGCGGAGGTTCCAGGCCCAAACAAAAGGTCAGGCAGCCGGGCTCGGGAAGCTCAGCAATCACCCCCCGCTCCATCAACCAGTCATCAGCCTCCAGCCCATTGATGCCAGCGGCGCCGCAGATCCAGCTCAGGCGCAACGGATCCTGGGTCTCCAACAACTGAAAGCCGCGGTCCACCAGGCGCTGGCGCAACTGCTCGCCGCGGCTAATGGCCCGGGCCAACTGCCGCCGCCCCTTGGGGCTATGGAGATGCAGCAACGCCGCTTCTGCAGAAGCCAACAGCAGGGCACTGGGGCTGGAGGTCTGCAGCCAGAGGAGCGCCCGCTCGATCCGCGCCGGATCGACGCCACTGGTAATGCCTTGGAGCAAGACAGCGCTTTGGGCCAGGCCACCGGCGGCCTTCTGCAGGGACTGCACCACCAGATCGGCTCCGGCGCTCAGTCCCGAGGCAGGCAGGCGCGGATCCAAGCCCAGATGGGCGCCGTGGGCCTCATCGAGTAGCACCGGCAATCCCTGTCGCTGGGCCACCGCCACCAAACCCGCGAGATCTCCCACGCAGCCCTGGTAGCTCGGGGAGACGAGCACCACCGCCGCCAGGGGCCCTTGCGCCAGGGCCGCGCGAATCACTGCCGCCAGGTGCTCCGGACTTGGCGGCAACCAGAGACCCGAGGCTGGATCAAAGGGCAAATCAAAGAGGACGGGCTCCAGCTGCCCCAGCAGACAGCCATGCAGCAAGGAGCGGTGCAGGTTGCGCGGCAGCAAGACCCGCTCACCCGGGCTTGCCAAAGCCAGTAGGGCGGCTTGAAGCAGGCCGCTGGCGCCATTAACACCAAACCAGCAGCGCTGGGCAGCGAGCAGCTGCGCGATCGCCGCTTGGCTTTCAGCCACGGCCCCGCCTGACTCCAAGGGACCACCGATCTCGGGAAGCTCCGGCAGATCCCAGCTCCCCGGTGGTTGCCGCAGCAATTGCGCCAATGCCGGAGCCAGGCCGCGCCCGCGGCCGTGGGCGGGGAGATGCAGCGGCAGGCGAGCCCGGCGGGCCTGAAACAGCTGCTTGAGCAACACCATTCCTAGAGTTTGCAACCAGCAGCCCCTTCCCCCGGTTCCATGGCCACCTACAACCCGGGGCGAGATCTGCGTTGGCTGCTGCTGCGGCCCTGGGTTTTGATCGGCCGGCTGGTGGTGGTGCTCAGCAGCCTGCTGAGCCTGGCGCTGGTGCTGGTCTTGCAGGCCAACAACCCCGATCCCAAGGTGCAGCAGCGCCTTGGGCAAAAGATCTTCACCACCCTGACGGGCCTAGGGCCCTGTTTCATCAAGGTGGGCCAGGCCCTCTCCACAAGGCCGGATTTGGTGCGGCGGGACTGGCTGGATCAGCTGACCCAACTGCAGGACAACCTGCCGGCCTTCCCCCACGCCATCGCCCTGAAGACGATCGAGGCCGACCTGGGAGCACCGGTCAACCAACTCTTTGAAGACTTCCCGGACTACCCGGTGGCGGCGGCCAGCCTCGGCCAGGTCTACCGGGCCAAGCCCGTCGGCGGCCACTGGGTGGCGGTCAAGGTGCAACGCCCCCAACTGGAGCAACAGCTGCGCCGCGATCTGGTGCTGATCCGTCTGCTGGGGGTGATGGCCGCTCCCCTGCTGCCGTTGAACCTGGGCTTTGGCCTGGGGGAAATCATTGATGAGTTCGGTCGCTCCCTGTTCGAAGAGATCGACTACCGCAAGGAGGCCGACAACGCCGAGCGCTTCGCTCGGATGTTTGAGAAGAACGCCGCGGTGGTCGTGCCGCGGGTGGACCGCAGCCTCTCGGGAGAGCGGGTGCTGACCACGACCTGGATCAACGGCACGAAATTGCAGCAGCGCCAAGAGCTGGAAGCCCAACACCTCGATCCGGCGGCCCTGATCCGCACGGGCGTGATCTCCGGACTGCAGCAGCTGCTGGAGTTCGGCTACTTCCACGCCGACCCCCACCCCGGCAACCTCTTTGCCCTGCCGGGCAAGACCGGAGCCATGGGCCATGTGGCCTACGTGGACTTCGGAATGATGGATTCGATCAGCAACAGCGATCGCCTGACGCTGACCGGGGCGGTGGTGCACCTGATCAACCGCGACTTCGAAGGCTTAGCGCAAGATTTCGTCGAGTTGGGCTTCCTGAACGCCAAAACGGACCTGGCACCGATTGTGCCCGCCCTCGAGGAAGTGCTGGGCGGCGCCCTGGGGGAGAACGTGGGCTCGTTCAACTTCAAGGCGATCACCGATCGCTTCTCGGAACTGATGTACGCCTACCCCTTCCGGGTGCCGGCGCGCTTCGCCTTGATCATTCGGGCGGTGGTCAGCCAGGAGGGGCTGGCGATGCGTCTGGATCCCAGCTTCCGGATCATCAACGTGGCCTACCCCTACGTGGCCCGGCGCCTGCTGGCGGGGGATACGGCGGAGATGCGCGAGAAGTTGCTGGAGGTGCTCTTCGACCAGGAGGGCCGGCTGCAGCTGGAGCGGCTGGAGAACCTGCTTCAGGTGGTTGAGAACGACGACGGCGGTGGCGGCGCGACGGACCTGCTGCCCGTGGCCGGCGCTGGCCTGAAACTGCTGGTGGGGGAAGGGGGCAAAAGCCTGCGGCAGCGGCTGCTGCTGACCCTGGTGCGGGACAACCGCCTGAACACCGATGACCTGCGGGGGCTGATGGAGCTGCTGGGCCGCACCTTCTCCCCGCGCCGCGTGGCGGGCCGACTGCTCACCCGGCTGAACCCGCTGGCCGCTTAGGGTCAGCGCGATTTGCAGACCACCAATGTCCCTGGCCCCGATCAACCTGAGCGAAGCCGCCCTGGACTTCGCGACAGGGGACTTCGGTGACCTGGAGCCTGGCGACATCCTGCTGGAGTTTGCCCCGATGTTCCAGCCGCCGTACGTGGTGGCGGGCATAGGTCTGGCGATGGGCATCCTCTGCGGGCTGACCTTCGCCAAGCTCGTGCAGAACAAGCTGGACGGCTGGAAGCAGGACCGTCTGGCCTTACTGCCCCTGGGGAACTTCGAGACCAATCTCCCCTACAGCGGGATCATCATCGGCATCACCCTGTTCATCGGCGGCAGCCTCCAGATCTTCGGCTTTGCCTCCGGAGCAGCGCTGCTGGTGGCCTTCGTGCTCTCCATGGCCACCGCCGGCGCCCTTTGGGTTCAGCTGGAGCGGCTGATGAGCCAGGTGGAGAACGGCACCTTCAGCGCCGTGGACTTCGACAACTTCGACGAGTTCTTTTAAGCAGCGAGATAGGCGTGCATCGCTTCTGAGCGCCGGCGCAGCTCTTCATGGGCCTTGCGCTCGAGGCTGCGGGCACGGTCACGGCTCATCTCCAGGGAGCGCGCGATGGAGCTCAGGCTCATCGGCTCCTCGCAATCGATGCCGTAACGCATCTTCAGGACGCGCCCCTGCAGGTCCGGCAGTTGGTCCAGCAGACCACGCATGTCCATCCGCAGGCACTCCCCATCCACCAGCTCTGACGGCTGAGTGCCATCGGCCGCCAGCAGGTCCAGCAGCTCCGTGTCATCCCCATCGCCAACCTTGGTCTCCAGGCTCACGGGCTGACGCGCGCGGCAGAGCAGGTCCTTCACCTCCTCCTCCGGCAGGTCCACAAATTCCGCCAGCTCCGTCACGGTCGGGGTGCGGCCCAGCTCTTGGCTGAGCTCCCGCTGGCCCTTCTTGAGCTTGTTCAGCGTCTCGGTGATGTGGATCGGCAGACGGATCGTTCTGCTCTTCTCCGCAATCGCCCGCGTGATCCCCTGGCGGATCCACCAATACGCATAGGTACTGAACTTGTAGCCCCGGGTCGGGTCGAACTTCTCGACGCCCCGCACCAGGCCGATGGTTCCCTCCTGGATCAAGTCCAGGAGCTCCATGTTCCGCTTGGTGTACTTCTTGGCCACGCTCACCACCAAGCGCAAGTTGGCGGCCACCATCCGCTCCTTGGCGCGCTGACCACTACGGAGCCTTTTCTTGAGTTGCACGGGGGTCAGGCCGGCCTCCTTCGCCAAGACAGCAGCCGAGGGCTTCTCCACCCCCTCGCGGCTGGCCAGCTCCTGCTCCAGCACCTCTAGCGCCACCAATTCCTGGACCTGACGGCCCAGGGTGATCTCCTGCTCGTGGGTCAGCAGCGGCACCCGGCCGATGTCCCGCAGATACGAGCGCACCAGATCCGTTCCACCGGCCAGCGCGGTGTCGCGGTCAGCACGAAGAATCGGAACGGAGGGCATCAGCAAAAACGACTTACGAAACCCATGTGTTTCGTAAAGCTGTTGCTGAACCGTATCACTTTTTTCTGGAGAGCAAAATGCTTATGGGCACAGCGCTGAGATGGCCGCCGAACGACTGCAAAAGCTGATCGCCCAGGCGGGGGTCTGCTCCAGGCGCCGCGCTGAGGAACTCCTCAGGAACGGCCGTGTCACGGTCAATGGCCAGCGGGCCCAGCTTGGGGACAAGGCCGATCCCAACAGCGATGCCATCGCCCTCGATGGCCAACCCCTGGGCGCTTCAGCCGAATCGATGGTGCTGCTGCTGAACAAGCCAGCGGGGGTCCTTAGCAGCTGCTTTGACCCAGAAGGCCGGCCGATCGTGCTGGACCTGCTGCCAGCGGAGTTAGCCCGAGGCCAGGGACTGCACCCAGTGGGGCGCCTGGACTTTGAAAGCCGAGGGGCCCTCTTGCTCAGCAACGACGGAGCCCTCACCCTGGAGCTGACCCACCCGCGCTTCGCCCACAGGAAGACGTACCGGGTCCGCGTCCAAGGCCGACCAAGCCAACGGGTCCTGGATCAGTGGGCCCGCGGGGTCAGCCTCGATGGGGTGCCCTCCCAAGCCGTGCAGGTCAGCGTCGCCGAAACAGAGCCAGATCACACCGTGCTGGAGCTGGTCATGAGCGAGGGCAAAAATCGCCAGATTCGCCGCACCGCAGAGCTTTTGGGTCACCGTGTTGTCGATTTGCAGCGGATCGCCATCGGCCCCATTCATCTCGGAGCACTGCCAGAGGGTCGCTGGAGACGAATAAACGCCCAAGAATGGGACTAACAAGCTGATCGGCCGGAATGCCTCGGTTCGCCCTGCCCATCCCAGGTCTGGCCCGTTTGCTGGGCCGAGGGAACAGTGCGGCGAGTTCAGGCACGGACAGCCCTGAACCCGAAGACCCCTTGCTGGAGGTCGGCCGGCGCCTGAAGCTTGAGCGGGAATCCCGAGGTCTGAACCTCCGGCAGATGGCCCTTGAGACCAAGATAAGCACCCCAGTGCTCGAAGCCCTGGAGCGGGGCTGGCGCGATCGACTGCCGGAGGGGGCCTACCTCAAGTCCATGATCCCGCTGCTGGAGGGGTACCTGAATCTGCCCAGCGGCAGCCTTGCCGCAGCACTCCCCAAGCAAAGCGAGGCCAGCTCGAAGCCGGGCATGGTGCAACGCTTCACCCCGGGCTCGATCGATGTCTTCAACAGCTGGCAGGGCACCGTCCTCTATGGGGCCATCACCCTGGGCCTGATCTACGGCCTGAACCTGCAGCAGCGCCAACTCGCCGCGGCCAACCTGCTCACGTACCAGCCCATTCCAGCCCTGAAGCCCAGCGAGCAGTCCAAACCGGTCCAAGCCGGGGACAACCTGCTGATGGCCTACCCAGATCTGCGGCCGCTGGAGCGCGCCAAGCGCGGCACTGGCCAAACCGCCCTGCGCCTACAACTCCAGGACCCGAAGCAAGAAGGACAAGGGGTGCTGGAACTGAACCTGAGCCAGGCCAGTGCGCTGAACCTCAGCAGTGATGGGGGCCAGCGCACCCGCCTCAGCGGCAGCAAGGGGCAACTGGTGCTGCAGCTGCAACCGCCCCTACAACTCTCGATCGCGCCAGCCCCCAAAACCGGCGAGGTGATCTGGAACGGCAAGCCCCTAGCCGCCCTTCCCGAGCAGCCGGAACAGTTCCAAGTGCCGGCCCCTCAGCCGCAGCGCCCGTAGCGACGAGCCAGCTCCCCGTAGCCCTGAAGCGGACCAGCCAGCGAAGCAATGGACTGGGGCAGACGCCAGCGCCAGTTGCCCTCCGTCGTCCCAGGAGTGTTGAAACGGGCCTCATCCCCCAGATGCAGCAGGTCCTGCAGGGGGACCAGGGCCCAACCGGCGCTGGAGCGCAGGGCTAACTCCAGCAACTGCCAACCCGGGGCGTGAACAGGACCGGTCAGGGCCTCCACTTGCGCGCGCTGCTCAGGGCTGAGCTGCTGCCACCAACCGATGCAGGTGGCGTTGTCATGGGTGCCGGTGTACACGACCCAATGCTCTCCCTCAATGTTGCTTGGGAGATAGGGATTGTCTGGGTTGCCGTCGAAGGCGAATTGCAGGATCTTCATTCCCGGCAGGGCAAAGCGATCCCGCAGAGCCTCCACCTCAGGCGTGATCACCCCAAGGTCTTCGGCGATCAAGGGCAAGGGAGAGGGCAGACGCCGCTGCAACTGGCGCAAGAGGCTGGCTCCGGGCGTAGGGACCCAGCGGCCCCGCTCGGCGGTTGCATCAGCGCCGGGAACGATCCAGGCCGCCTCCAGAGCCCGGAAGTGATCAATGCGCAGCAGATCAAACACCTCGAGCTGACGGCGCAGGCGGCGCTTCCACCAGCGGAAACGGCTCAAGCGATGCAGGGACCAGCGGTAGACGGGCGTGCCCCAGAGCTGACCGGTCTCTGAGAAGTAATCCGGCGGCACACCGCTCTGCTGCTTGAGACGTCCCAAGCGATCCACCGAGAAGAGGCGGCGATGGCTCCAGACATCGGCACTGTCATGGGCGACATAAAAAGGAATGTCGCCGATCACCTGCACGCCGGCGCGGCGGGCGTGATCGAGCAGCTGCTGCCACTGCACTTGCAGCTGCCACTGGAGCAGGGCTTCCCGCAGCAACGCCTGCTGTTGCGCCTGATCAAAGGCCTTCAGGGTTGAGCGCTGACGGCGAGCCAGAGGAGCGGGCCAAGACCACCAGGGCAGGCCGCCCTGGAGTTGTTTCAGCACGACAAAGCGGCAGTGGTCCCTGAGCCAGTGGTCTTCCTGCCCTCGCCATGCATCAAAAGCCTGGCGAACCCCCTCATCCCAGCTCGGGTAGCGCTGCAGCAGCGCATCAGCCAAACCGGCGGAGCGGCGATGGGCCAGATCGAAGTCCAGCGATGCTTGCTGCTCGGCGGTGGGAAGGTCGCTCAGGTCCCCTTGGCTGAGCAGCCCGGCAGCCACCAATGCCTCTGCATCGAGAAACCAGGGATTCAGCGCAAACGCACTGGGGGCGCTGTAGGGGGAGCCCAGGCCGTCGGTGGGCGCCAGGGGCAACACCTGCCAAGCCTGGATGCCGTGGCTGGCGAGCGCATCGACCCACTGGTGGGCAGCGGCGCCAAAGGTCCCGCAGGCCGGTGTTCCCGGCAGGGCCGTGACGTGCAGCAGAACCCCAGCACCTCTCATGGGTTGGGGAGCTTGTAGCGGCTAATGATCCGCTTAGCGAACGCTGGAATGTGGGCGTCCACCTTCTCGGGGTGATTGCGCCGCAACCAGAGGGCGTTGCGGGTGAAGTGGGAGTCGATGGAGAAACGGCCGTACTCCAGGCCCTGGGGACCGAAGCGCCCCACAAAGCAGCCAATGATGTTGGCCAGCCAGATCGGCAGCTTGAGCGCCTTGTCATAGGCCTCAATGCCCTGTTGCACCGCCGCCTGGCGCTGTCCGCGGCTGGTCACCGGTGCGACGTCGAGCTCAGCCTCAACGAGATCAAGCAGTTGCTGGCCGCGGGGGTTGCGCACCGTGAGCCATTGACGGCCAAACGTCGCCCCCATGTAGCCAACCACCAGGTCAGCGCCGGCATTGGTGTAGTCAAAGCAGCTCAGACAGCTCGGCGCGAAGACGTTTTTGAGCTTGGGGGTATCCAGGCCAAAGAAAGGAACCGTCTCCTCACGGCCATCGCTGTGGCGGAAATGGATCCGGAAGTCCTGCATGAACTCGTAATGGACCACGGTCTCCGGGGAGCTCACGGTGGTCTCCAGAAACGTCTGCAGGCCCTCGCGAGAAACGTTGTCGGTGCAGGGCAGGCCCAGCACGTAGAGCTGATCGAGGGGCAGGGTGGACTCCACCGCCCGCAGGGCCTGGATCTGGCAGCCCACGCCGATGGCCAGGAGGTTGCGGATGCCACTGCCCGGCAGCTGCTCCAGCACCTCCAGGTTGGGGGAGAGGGTGGGTTTGTTCACCCGGGCGCTCAGCACCTCCTCAGGGGTACGGGCCAAACGGGGAACAGGAGTGAAGCGATCGTCCTCGCTTTGCCCCACACAGAGCACGGCATCCACCAGGCCGCTCTCCAGGGCCAGGACGCCAATGCGGCTGGCAATGCCCGTCCACTGGGCACCCGCGATGGGTTGCTGCAGGCGGGCGGTGAGCATCTTCTGCTGCACCCCGAAATAGAGCTCGTCTTCGTTCTCGAGATCGCGGCTGCGGCCATGGGCCGCGGTTTCCATGGCCTCGAAGCGCTGGTTCAAAAAGGCACAGCTGTCCTTGACGTAGGCCACCCAGCGGCTGTCGCAGAGGCCACACTGGCTGCAGAGATCCCTGGCCGGATAGGTGCTGCCCTTGGCCAGGGGCCTGGCCCTCTCATGGGGCAGCGATGAGCCTGGAGATGAGGCGGCGACTGACAAGGACTTGGCCGGGCGAAGGCACAACCTATCGGGCATGACTGCAACAACGGCGTCAGCCCCAGGCGACCTACGTCAAAGTGGTGCGTCCTTGTTTGCTGCCCGTCCATGGCCACCGCTGGGAATCGCCAGCAGCGCAGTGCTCGCCAACGGGCGTCCATCCGCCTTTTGGCCGCCGGAGCGGGAATCGTGGCTGGCCTGGGCGCCCTGAGCCTGGTCTGGCCCCTGCAGGACCACTCCGCCAAAGAGGACGGCCCGCCCAGCGCCGATGCCCTGGCAGAACGTCCCAACCAAGCCTTGAATGTGCTGCTGATCGGCTCCGATGCGGACCGTCAAGGCGCCATCGCCAACGGAGCCGCCCCCGCTGGACCCGCCAACAGCGATGCCCTGCTGCTGGTCCACATCGACCCTGCAGGCCCCGTGCAGGTAATGAATCTGCCGATCGAAGGAGCGGTGCGCCTCCCCGGTGATGCGACGCCCGTTCCCCTCGGCAGCCTCTACAGGCGCGGTGGCGCCGCCCTGGTCGCCAGCGCCAGTGCTGAACTGCTGGGACTCTCAGACGGGGAGCCGCAGCGTTACGCCGTGATTCCCCGCACCGCCCTGCGGGAGCTCGTGGATGGGTTGGGACGCCTGGAGCTGGCACCCGATCGGACCATGGCCTATTCGGATCAGAGCCAGAAGCTGACCATCGCCCTTCAAGGGGGCCTGCAACGGCTCAACGGCGCCCAGGTGGAGCAGTATCTGCGCTTCCGTGACACGCTCAATGGTGAGGAGCGCCGGCGCGATCGCCAAGAGCAAACCCTCGCCACACTGCTGAGGCAGATGCGTCAGGGGGCCCAGCTCAAGCGGCTTCCGTCACTGGTGGCAGAGCTCCGCCCCCAGGTGGACACCAACCTCAGTCCCCAGGAGGCGCTGAGCCTTCTGGCGGTGGCGCTGCAACCCGGGCAAACCGTGCAGTTCAACAGCCTCAGCCTGCGGCCGGCCCTCAATGGGAAGGCTTCGATGCGGGAGCTGGAGGAGCAGCGGCTGCAGCCCCGCTGGCCGCAATAAAACGCAACCGCAGCTCCGCCAAGGCTTCCTGATCGCCGGAAGAGGTGGGCAAATGCCCCAGCCAGGGGAGTCCCTCGGCGCGTCGCTCCGCCGGCCGCCAGTCCCCACCCACTTGGATCAACCCCAAGAGGGGAACCCGGTAGTGGCGCAGCAGCGCCCAGTGGCTGCGGGCCAAGCCGGCGGCGCGGTCCGCCTCGCTGCAGACCAGACAGCTTGGAATACGCCAGGCCCCCAATGCCTCCGCCCAGCAATCGAATCCAGACAGGGTCTGACCGGGGTCCAAGGCCAAGGGTTGGATCCAGCCTGGGGGCTCCGCCGTCAATGCTTGAAACGACGGGTTGCGATCCAGGAGATCGCCCTCCCAGGCTGGCAGAAGCCGCAACTGACAGAGCTCAGCCAACGCGGTGGCAGCCGCACCCATGCGCCCCCCCGGAGCCACCAAAAACACCCCTGAAGCGGCACTGGAGTGGGAGCGATTCATCAACGGTTGGGGCTCCAGGGTGCTGACCGCGAACCGAGCGGCTTCTACGATCGGAGTTCTACCGTCCAGCCAGCGGCCCCGTGACCAGTTTCCTGACCGCAGAACGGGTCGATCAGGCGAGCATGGGCCACGACACCAAGCGTCTGCGGCTATTCAGCGGCACCTCAAACCAAGCCCTCTCCCGTGAGATCGGGGCCTACCTGGGCGTCCCGGACGGTCCCCGGGTAATCAAACGCTTTGCCGATGGGGAGCTCTACATCCAGATCCAGGAATCGATCCGGGGCTGCGATGTCTTCCTGATCCAACCCACCTGCGCTCCGGTGAACGATCACCTGATGGAGCTTCTGGTGATGGTTGATGCCTGCAAACGGGCCTCCGCCCGGCAGATCACCGCTGTGATCCCCTACTACGGCTATGCCCGGGCGGATCGCAAGACCGCTGGGCGCGAGTCGATTACCGCCAAGTTGGTGGCCAACCTGCTGGCCAAGTCCGGCGTGGATCGGGTCCTGGCCATGGACCTGCACTCGGCCCAGATCCAGGGCTATTTCGATATTCCCTGCGACCACATCTACGGCTCCCCGGTGCTGGTGGACTATCTCTCCGGCAGGGACCTGGGGGATGTGGTGGTGGTCTCCCCGGACGTCGGTGGCGTGGCCCGGGCCCGGGCCTTCGCCAAGCAGCTCAATGACGCGCCCCTGGCGATCATCGACAAGCGACGCTCCGGTCACAACGTGGCCGAGAGCCTCACGGTGATCGGTGATGTGGCCGGCAAGACCGCGATCGTGATCGACGACATGATCGACACCGGCGGCACGATCTGTGCCGGTGCTCGCCTGCTGCGCCAAAACGGAGCCACCCAGGTGCTGGCCTGCGCCACCCACGCCGTCTTCTCCCCTCCAGCGGTGGAACGGCTGTCAGAACCCGGGCTGTTTGAGGAGGTGATCGTCACCAACTCCATCCCCCTGAGCGATGACCGCCGCTTCCCCCAGCTTCAGGTGCTCTCGGTGGCCAACATGCTCGGTGAAGCGATCTGGCGCATCCACGATGAGAGCTCGGTGAGCTCGATGTTCCGTTGAGATCAGGCCTGAAGCGCAGTCTGGCCATCGGGGCCAGTCTGTTGCTCTCAGGGCTGCTGGCCCCCCTGACCGCCCTGGCGAAGGACCCCGAGCCCAGGCGCATCGGGGTCTGGCTCACCAACAGCCCAAGCCCGCTCTATTACACGAAGCAACGGATCAACGCGGCCGTTGACGAGCTCAGTGCAGCTGGCTTCAACACCCTCTACCCCAACGTCTGGAGCCGCGGCACGACCTTCCACCGGAGCCGCTGGGCGCCGATGGAACCAGCCCTGTTCCAGAGCGACCCCAACCACGATCCGATCTGCCGTTTCACCGAAGCCGCCCACCGGCGCGGCCTGCGGGTCATCCCCTGGTTTGAGTACGGCCTCATGGAGCCGGCGGATGCGGCGGTTGTCGGCCAGCATCCGGAATGGGTTCTGCAGAACAGAGCCGGCCGCAGCAGCGTTTCGATGCACGGCAAGGACATGGTCTGGCTCAACCCCGCCCACCCTGGGGTACGGAAGCGCTTTCTCGGGCTGATCGGCGAGATCGTGCAGCGCTGCAAGGTCGATGGCATTCAGCTCGATGACCACTTCGCCTGGCCCGTTGAACTGGGGTACGACCCCTACACCCGCCAGCTCTACCGCCAGGACACAGGACAAGACCCTCCCGAGCTCCACACCGACCGGGCCTGGATGAACTGGAGACGCCGGCAACTGACAGGCCTACTGCGGGAGCTGCGCCGCACGCTGAAGGAAAGCGGCCAGGGCAGTCCCTACGTCAGCCTCTCTCCGGGACCGTTCCGCTTTGCCTACAACCACTGGCTACAGGACTGGGAGATCTGGGCCCTGGGGGGACTGATCGATGAGCTGGTGGTGCAGAACTATGCCTATTCCCTCGCCGGCTTTGAAAAGGATCTGCAGCAGCCCGCGCTGACCAAGTCCAGCAGTTGGGGCATCCCAGTTGAGATCGGCATCCTGGCGGGCTTTGGCGGACGCACCACGCCGTTGCCGGACCTGAGTGAACGGGTCAAGTTGGCCGCCGCCCGCGGCCACGGAGTCATTTATTTCTACTGGGAGGGCCTATGGGGGGCCCATGCCGGTCCGGAGGGAGCCGCCCTACGGCGCGAAGGCCTGAAGCAGCTCCACCAGGCCCTGCCCTAGGCCAACTGCAGGCACTGATCCACCACTTCCCGGCTGTTCGGGGAGAGGGGCGCCGCGGACAACTGCTTCAGCGCCTCCAACATCCGTTCGGAACGCTCAGCGCCATAGCTCTGCCAACGGCTAAACACCTTGGCCATCCGCGAGGCCGTGATCGGATTGCGCTGATCCAAGGCGGCGACCTGCTCAGCCATGAAGCGATAGCCACGGCCATCGAGCGCATGGAATTGGCTGACATTGCTGGCAAATCCCCCAAGAACCGCCCGCAGGGAATTCGGCGCTGCCGGATCAAAGCGCGGGTGATCCATCAACTCCCGCACGCGCCTGACCCCATCGCCGAAGGGAGTGGCGGCCTCCAGGCCAAACCAGGCATCGAGGATCACGGGCTTGTCCTGCCAACGGTCGTGGAAGGCCTGCAGGGCCGCGGTGCGCTCAGCACTCTCCATGGACTGCAGGGCCCGCAAACCAGCGCGGGAGAGGGTCATCGAAGGGCCCGACACCGCCGCAGCCGCCTCGGCACGAACCCCCGCATCGCCGGCGGCCACCCGCCAACTCCAAACGGTGGCCGTGAGGTCCCGGTCACCCACCCCTTCAGGCCAGCTCTGCTGCCATTGACTGCGGCAGGAGGCCAAGACCGATTCGAGGGGATCCTTCAGCTCCTCACCCAACCGGCTGCGCAGGGCCAAGACCGCCTCAAACAAGGCCGGTGGGTCGACCGTCCCGCTCTGGGCCAAGGCCGCATCCTCCAGCTCCGGCAATCCGGGGAAGGCCATCAGCGCACTGCGGTACGAATCCCCCAGGTCCCCTTCCAGCAGGATCCGCTCAAAGGCGGCCACCAAGCCTTCTTCCAGCTCATCATTGATCGAGCCTGCAGCTCGCTCGAGCAGGGCCTGACGCAGCAGAACCTGGCCGGCATCCCAGCGGGCAAAGGATTCGCTATCGCAGGCCAGCAGGTGCAGCAGCTCGTTGCTGGGGCGCTCCATCTCGACCCGCACCGGGGCGGAGAATCCGCGGGGCAAGGACACCGCCGGTGGGTGGGAATGGGCCTCGAGCCCCACGAACAGCAGTTGCTGCTCCTCGCGGTCGATCACGAACAAGCGACTGGCACTGCCCCACTCAGCAGAGAGGCCTGCTGCTGCAACGTCTTGGGCGTGCTCCCCGGGCAACTGGAGCGGCAATGGATCTCCGCCTTGCCCCACCAGGCCCAGCACCAGGGGGATCACCACCGGTTCTTTCTGGGGTTGACCAGGTGTGGCCGAAGTGCTCTGACGGATCGTCAGCTGCAGGGTGCCGGCGTCGCCATCCCAGTGACGCTCAATCTGCAGCTGGGGCGTGCCCGCCTGGCTGTACCAGCGGCGAAACTGCTGAAAATCAAAGCGGGGCAACGCCGCGCCGGCCGCCCAGGCCTGCTGGGCTGCATCCTCCATCGCCTGAACGAAGTCCTGGCATGTGGCAGCGGTGCCGTCATGACGGCTCACATAGAGAGCCATGCCCCGCATGAACGTCTCCTCTCCCAGCAGGGTGTGCAAGACGCGGATGACTTCAGACCCCTTCTCATAAATCGTCGTTGTGTAGAAGTTGTCGATCGCCTGGTAGTGATCCGGCTGAATCGGATGGGCAGTCGGGCCGGCATCTTCGCGGAACTGGGTGTTGCGCAGCAGCGCCACATCCTCGATGCGCTTCACCTCCGGTGAATGCAAATCCGCCGTGAAACTGGCATCACGGAACACCGTCAGTCCCTCTTTCAAGGAGAGCTGGAACCAGTCCCGGCAGGTGATGCGGTTGCCCGTCCAGTTGTGGAAGTACTCGTGGCCGATGACGCTTTCGATGCGCTCCAACTCGGCATCGGTGGCCGTCTCAGCATCCGCCAGGACCAACTTCGAGTTAAAGATATTGAGACTCTTGTTCTCCATCGCGCCCATGTTGAAGTGGCGCACCGCAACGAGGTTGAACTCGTCGAGGTCGTACTCGAGGCCGTAGCGACTCTCGTCCCAGGCCATCGAGCGCTTCAGCGAAGCCATCGCATGGGCCGTGAAGGGAGCATCCCCAGGCTCAACATGAATCCGCAGCTGAACCGTCCGGCCGCTGCAGGTCACGAATTGATCGCGCACCTCCTCCAGGGCGCCCGCGACCAAGGCGAACAGATAGGAGGGCTTGGGGAAGGGGTCGTCCCAGACGGCGTAGTGACGGCCGGCATCCCCAGGAAGCAAGCCCGTCTCCAAGCAGTTGCCGTTGGAGAGCAGCACCGGGCAGCTGGCTTGATCCGCTTCGATGCGCACCCGGAAACGACTCAGGAGATCAGGGCGATCCGGATGGAAAGTGATCCGCCGGAACCCCTCGGCCTCGCATTGCGTCGTGAAGAGGCCACCGCTGACGTAGAGACCCTCCAGGCTGGTGTTGGTCTGGGGCTGAATCTTGACCCGGGTACGCAGGCGGCAGGCCGCTGCCGGTGGTGCGAGCAACACCAACTTGCTGCTCTCCAGGCGGTAGGCCTCGGCAGCGAGAGGCTGGCCATCGAGCTCAATCGAGAGCAGCTCCAGTTGCTCCCCCAAAAACTCCCAGGGAGCCGCATCGGATGCAGCTCCTACGGGAAGCAGCTGAAACTCCGCATCAACAATGGTGTGATCGGCATGCAGCTGGAACAACAGCTGGGTCTGCTCGATCGTGAACGGGGCCGGGCGGTAGTCAGCGAGACGAACGGTGGCCATGCGGGGGAACAATCACCAAGGAACGGGACCCTCCAAGGCGCCACGCTGCAGCCCATCTGAGAGCCGAGCAGAGCACCAAGGGGGATCGCCCATGCCCAACCATCCTGGCGAGAGAGCGCATAGGCCGCCGCCCTCCCGCTCAAGCCGCCCATGGCAGAGCCAACGATCCGCATGAGCCAAAGCGGGAGCGGGCAGCAGGATCAGCACGGGGGATGTCACGGCGCAGGCCAGCGCTCGGACCTACAACCAGATGCGACTCAAGGCTTTTTGACTGGGACCTTGGGTTGGGGAGCTCGAGCCTTCACCGCTTCATCCACCTTGGTCTTCACATCGGCCGGGACCTCATTGGGGCAGACCTCCACAGCACCCAGCACGGCTGAATTGATCGACCCACGGCGCAGTTCTTCAATCGAAAGGGGCTTGGTGCCCACTTGAGCGATCTGCGACTGGTGCCCGCCCTGGATCACCTGGGCGATCGTTTCCCCAGCAATCGCAACGGCCTTATCGAAGTCCGTTCCCGCCGCGCGAGCAATGCAGACGTTGAGTGCGGCAATGCGCGTGTAGAGGTTCATCTCCGCCTCGGATGCAGGGGCGGCTTGAACCGAGAGCGGTGCGAACCACAGGACCACAGGCAGGATCAACAGACCGAGACGGCTTCGAGTCACTCGCACTGGCGGAAGCAGCATTCGTTGTTCAATCCTGCTGCATCAAGGCGCCCTGCCTCTAGCTATCGCTACGTAACGGGGGCCCCGCCTCTTCAACCCGAATTTCATGGTGGGTTTCCACCAGTTCGAGGTTCCCGTCACACCAGGAATAAATGGAACGCGCCCGGAACTGGTCTTGATTCACAAGACGGATGTGCTCAAGGATGTCCCACTCCCGATAGTGCGACTCAAAAACGACCTCGTGCTCATCCACCTGGCGGATCTGGCTTTTCGTTGGTGAGCCGCAGAGGTAGCCGCGACTGCGACGCAGCTGATGGCCGCACAGGGTGGCGTCCATGGAGCCCTCGCGGACATAGCGCGGCTTGATTTCAAAGAAGTCGTATTCCTTTTCTGGCCACCAGGAGAAGCGATAACGCGGTTCAGATTCAGCCTGATCTTCAAAGGTTTCAACCCGCAGGAACATGTCTGCCCTGAGGATCTCATCATCCGGGAAAAAATATTGGCGACGCGAACGCCATAGACCCAAGTTGCGGTTGAACCATCGCCGCAAGGTCGTATCAAATTGAATACGCCCGGTCCTTGAAGCGGAAGGCACCCACGAGACCGGATGGACTCGAGTCGATAGTTCCCGATGATGGACCACTGGGACTAACCAGACAACGACTCGTCACAGTCGTCATAGCGAGGCCAGCAGCACTTGAAAAACCCCCATATCGTGAAACCACAATTTCTCCAGGTTTCACCCGCCGGTGCACTCTGCTGGGGACCCAATCCCCGACGGAAACGAGCTAATCCGTAGGCCCCCTACGGAAGGCCTTCTTGTGCCTGCAGATCCGAAGGAAACAGACCCGCTGGAGCTCGACGACGAGGACTCCCCCCGGCGGCCACATCTGAAGTTGCTACTGGTGGCCGGCACCCGTCACCGGGCCAGTGCTGATGTACGCAGCCTGGTGGCATTCCTCGAGAAGGAGGACTTTGGCTTTGAAGTCAGCCTTGAGCTGGCGGACCCTGCCCAGCGGCCTGAGCTACTGGAGCTTCATCGACTGGTGGCCACCCCAGCGCTGATCAAGCTGGAGCCAGCACCCAAGCAGGTGTTTGCCGGAAACATGCTCCTGCAACAGCTGCGCAATTGGCTGCCCCGCTGGCAGCAGTTGGAGGTGGTGAGCGGACTGGGCATGAGCCTTAGGCCCGCGGAAAGCGACGGCAGCCGCACCCAACGGGAACTGCAACTGGAAGACCAGGTCTTGGTGCTACGCCAAGAGAACGAAACGCTGATCGAGCGCCTTCGGGGGCAGGAGCGTCTGCTGCGGATGGTGGCCCACGAACTGCGGACACCTCTGACGGCATCAAAGCTGGCTCTCCAAAGCCTCAACCTCGGACAAATCGATCAGACCCGCTTCCGAGATGTCCTCGATCGCCGGCTCGATGACATCGAACAGTTGTCCAAAGACCTACTGGAAGTCGGAACGACGCGCTGGGAAGCCCTGTTCAATCCGCAGCGCATTGCCATGGGCCCCCTGGCCGCCGAGGCCATCCTTGAACTGGAGAAACGCTGGGTTGGCCGAGGTCTCGAGCTGATCACCGATATCCCAAGCGACCTGCCGGATGTCTACGCCGACCAACGGCGGATGCGTCAGGTCTTCCTGAACCTGCTGGAGAACGCCTTCAAGTACACCCCAGACGGGGGCCAGGTCCGAATGGCGATCTTTCACCGGACCAGCCAGTGGCTTGAGGTCAGCGTTTGCGATTCCGGACCAGGGATTCCCGTCGATGAACAGGAACGAATTTTTCAAGATCGCGTGCGGCTGCCGCAGACCTCCTCAACCACCTCGGGGTTCGGGGTCGGGCTATCGGTCTGCCGGCGCATCACCGAAGTGCATGGCGGCCGGATCTGGGTGGTTTCAGAGCCGGACGAAGGGGCCTGCTTCTACTTCACCGTGCCCGTCTGGGACGGCCAAGGGGCCAGTTGAGTTGCAGGACATGACCTTGATTGACGAAGGGCCCCTCTGACCCGTAATTTCTTTCCATCGGGCGCGCCTCTCAAACGGCAAGCGCTGCAAGGGGAAACGTTTTTCCTTGTTATCCGAGTCCTAGCCCCCATCGTCTAGAGGCCTAGGACACCTCCCTTTCACGGAGGCGACAGGGGTTCGAATCCCCTTGGGGGTATCCAGAGAAGAGCGGCTTCGGCCGCTTTTTTTGTGACTACTTTTGCGCGGAACTGCCGTGCAATCGAACGGTCCAAAGACGGAGAGACCGCAGTCTCAATGGCCGATCAAGCCAAGGCTTCTCGGCGCTGCGCTTCAGCTTGAACCGCACGCAAATTGGCAGCCAGATCTTCCTGCAGGCGTTGCTCAATCAGTCCGATCGGCATGCCGACGCAGCCCTGAACCGTGAGCTCATAGAGCAAGGTCGTGGTCTGGCCGTCCGATCCAATGGTCCAGGCACCATCAAAGCGGCGAAAATCTCCCTTCAACAGTGTGAAGGTGAGCTGACGGTCCTCAGGATGCTCTGTGAGTTCAAGCTGCACTCGAGCTTTGAATTGCATCCCCATGAACCGCTGAGCTCCCTCCTGCTCCAGACCGACCACAGCACCCCGTCGCCACAGCAAACGGGAGATTTGGAGATTGGGAATGAATTGACTAAGCCGGTCGTAATCGGTCAAGACCGCCCAGATCCAGCTCGGATCGATGGCGAGTCGAAGCTGAACCGCAAGCCGGCGGGTCCCCCCCGGCAAACGCTCCATGTCCTGCTGAATGGTGTCAAGCGAGCAGGCCCCCTGCCCTGAGGACGCTGCATCCAGCGTTTCGCTCAGCGCAAAGGTCGAATCCGGTGGCACCGACAACTGGGTCAAGGGTTGCGCCGGGGGTGGCTCACGCTCAAGAAGCGTCAACCTAACTCGCTCCGGAATGCAACGGAGGCCGCTCGAAAACCAGAGGATTACCTATGATCGCGCGCGTCCTCAGGGCAGAAGAGATCCATGCGTGTTTCGACCGCTACATCCAGCCTCAGCGACTCACGCATGTTCACGGTGGTCCTGCAGGGGTTCGGCAGTGCCCGCTCCCGCAGGACCAATCGAACCATCAACGTTCCCTTCTCTCGCCTGCAGGCACTGATGCAATGCATCAGTCAGATCGGTGGAACGATCGTTTCGGTCACCCCCTCCGGCGACGCCCCTGTTGCCTCTGCCCCAACGCCCGCGGCCAAGCCTGCCCCTGCCGCCGCGGCCAAAAAAGCCCCCGCTAAAAAAGCTGCTTCTGTGACACACGCTGCCGTTCCGGTCAATCTCTACAAGCCCAAGACCCCTTTCCTGGGAACCGTTACCGAGAACTACAGCCTGCTGGGTGAAGGTGCCATCGGTCGGGTGAACCACATCACCTTCGACCTCAAGGGTGGCGATCCACAGCTGCACTACGTCGAAGGCCAGTCCATCGGCATCATTCCCGATGGTGAAGATGCCAACGGCAAGCCCCACAAGCTGCGCCTCTATTCCATCGCCAGTACTCGCCACGGCGACAACCTGGCTGATGACACCGTCTCCCTCTGCGTGCGCCAGCTGCAGTACGAGAAGGACGGCGAAACCATCAACGGTGTCTGCTCCACCTTCCTCTGCGACATCGAACCGGGCTCCAAGGTGAAGATCACCGGACCGGTGGGCAAGGAAATGCTTCTGCCGGAAGACGAGGACGCCAACATCATCATGTTGGCCACCGGCACTGGCATCGCACCGATGCGCACCTACCTGCGGCGCATGTTCGAAGCCAATGAGCGAGAGAAGAACGGTTGGAACTTCCGCGGCAAGGCCTGGCTGTTCATGGGTGCTCCCACCACCGCCAACCTGCTCTACGACGACGATTTCAACCGCTACGAGCGTGAGTTCCCCGAGAACTTCCGCTACACCAAGGCGATCAGCCGCGAGCAACAGAACGCCAACGGCGGCCGGATGTACATCCAAGACCGCGTCAGCGAGAACGCTGATGAGATCTTCGCCATGATCGAAGACCCCAAGACCCACGTCTACATGTGTGGTCTGCGTGGCATGGAACCCGGTATCGACGAAGCGATGACCACCGCTGCGGCCGCCAAGGGCCTGGACTGGTCCGAACTGCGTCCCAAGCTCAAGAAAGCCGAGCGCTGGCACGTCGAGACCTACTGAGCCAAAACCTCAGGTCAGCCTTTGCTCAAAAGCCCGCCTCGGCGGGCTTTTTTTGTGACTTCTCGATGCGTAGCCCAAGAACCGCCGTTAAACCATGGGCACGCGCGCATTGCCCATGCCGGCCCAACAAACAAACCCTCTGCGGGTAGGCCTTCGACAAGAGCGCGTCATCTCACCCCAGTGCCTGGTGATCTTCGGCGCGAGCGGTGACCTCACCCATCGCAAATTGATCCCAGCACTGTTCGAGCTCTTCAGGCAACGTCGACTGCCGAGTGAATTCGCGATCCTCGGCTGCGCGCGACGGCCCTGGAGTGATGAGGACTTTCGAGCGCGCATGGCCGAGGCGATGGCCAGCGAGATCCAGCAACACCAAAGCGCCTGGGAACAATTCAGCGGTTGCCTGTTCTACGAGCCAGTCGACCTGCAAAAGGACGAGGACGTCGTGAAGTTGGGGTCACGACTGGAGACCCTCGATCGGCTCAAGGCAACCCGCGGCAACCGCACCTTCTATCTCTCGGTTTCACCAGCCTTCTACGGCAGTGGTTGCCGGGCCCTCGCCAATGCTGGCCTGCTCCAGGACCCCAGCCGCAGCCGGGTGGTGATCGAAAAACCGTTCGGGACCGACTACAGCAGTGCACAAAGTCTGAACCGGGTCGTTCAAAGCTGCGGCCAAGAGTCCCAGATCTTCCGCATCGACCACTACCTGGGCAAAGAGACCGTTCAGAACATCCTGGTCTTGCGCTTTGCCAACGCCATCTTCGAGCCGATCTGGAACCGGAACTACATCTCCAGCGTTCAGATCACGGCGGCGGAAACCGTCGGCGTCGAGGAGCGGGCCGGCTACTACGAAACCAGTGGGGCCCTTCGGGACATGGTTCAAAACCACCTCACCCAGATGCTCGCCCTGACCACCATGGAGGCACCGGGCCGTTTCGACCCGGAGGCCATCCGCAACGAAAAGGCGAAGGTGCTCCAAGCCGCCAGGCTTGCCAATGAGGACGAACCCTGGAAATGCTGCGTGCGCGGTCAGTACAGCCGCGGCGGCAGCCCCGCCAGCCCGTTAGCCGGCTACCGCCAGGAGCCGGGGGTGAACCCAGAGAGCACCACCGAGACCTATGTGGCGATGAAGCTCTTCATCGACAACTGGCGCTGGCAAGGGGTGCCCTTCTACCTCCGCACAGGCAAACGTCTCCCGAAACGACTCTCCGAAGTCGTGCTGACCTTCCGCAAGGCCCCGGTTCAGCTCTTTGATGCGGCGGGAGGCACCCCAACCGCCAATCAACTGGTGCTGCGGATCCAACCGGATGAAGGGGCTGGCTTTGTCTTTGACGTCAAAGCGCCCGGATCGGGAATGCGCAGCCGGCCCGTCGACATGCACTTCAGCTACGACGAAAGCTTTGGTGAACCCTCCGATGAGGGCTATGTCCGCCTACTCGCCGACGCGATGCTCGGCGATCCAACGCTCTTTACCCGCAGCGACGAGGTGGAGGCAGCTTGGAGGCTCTACACCCCTCTGCTGGAACTCATCGAGGACGCCCCAGCCCGCCTTCCGGTCTATCCCTATGAAGCCCGGACCTGGGGCCCTGCCGCCTCCGATTCACTGCTGGCCGAGGACGGACTGATGTGGCGACGCCCGTAATCCCAGCGCTCTTCGACGTTCTGTTCTTCAGCGATCCCCATGGCTCCCCAACTCACCCTCCAGGCCCCGATCGAAATGTCTCCCCAGGAGGTCCCGGCCTATCTCAACCGGCTCTGGAGTGACCACCTCCAGGACTCCAACGGTGCCTCCACCTTCACCCTGGTGGTTTGGGAGCCCTCCTGGCTGCAGCAGCAACTGATTCGCACCGGCCGTGCGGACGGCCCCCTGAGCGGACTCCTCAATGATGAGCTGCTCGAGGCCGCCCGGCGGGCCAGCAGTGAGCTGGGTCTTCCCACTGGCACGGCACCGACTGCTCCCCAGTTGGCCTGGGCCCTGGGACAACAGCCCGGTGCGCACCGCTTTGAGGATCTGCGTGGGCAATTCGTCGACCGCGCCATCAGCGCCCACCAACCCAGACGCCTGATCACCCTGGCCCCCACCTTGGCCGAGGATCAACAGTTGCAATCCATGGTGGCGGCGTATTGCCCTCTGGCAGAAGAGCGCGGCACGAACAACGATGCCTGCGGTGATGTTGTGGTCCTGCGCGGGGGCATGGGCGCCATGTCCCAAGGCCTGTCGATGCTCCAGGAGCTCATCCCCTCCGACCTGCCCTGCTGGGTCTGGTGGAACGGGAGCATGGATGAATCGCCTGAGCTGCTGGAGGGCCTCGCGACGGTGCCACGCCGTTTGGTGGTGGACAGCTCCATCGGCGAGCCCAGACGCTGCATTGATCTGCTCGCCCAGCGCATTGCCCTGGGACAAGCAGTCAATGACCTGAACTGGTTACGGCTGCGGACCTGGAGGGAGTCGTTGGCGATGGTCTTCGACCCCCCGAGCCGCCAAAAAGCCCTCGACCAAGTGGTTCAACTCGACATTGATGTCGAAGGCCAGCATCCAGTGAAAGGCCTCCTGCTGGCCGCCTGGATTGCCGATCGACTCGGATGGCATCTCGTCAGCAGCTTCTGGGTTGAGGGCACAGGCCCAGAAGAGCGTGGAATCGGTGCTGAATTCCAGCGCTCCGATGGTCAAAGCGTTCAATTCCGGTTGATGCCGGTCCCCGTCGGGGTGAGCAAGGTCCATCCCGGGGCCCTGGTCGGCCTGCGGTTGATCTGTGCCCCGCCCAATCGCTCGCCCCTCTGCGTGATCCTCTGCTCGGAATCGGGAGGCTGCATGCGCCTTGAGGCCGGTGGTGTCGCCTCGATGGAACTGGCCGAGGATGTCGTTCCTCTGCCCAATGAAAGCGAGGAGATGGAAATGGCGCGCTTGCTGGGGGGGGGCCATGACAGCACCAACCCGCTGATGGCTGCGGCCGTCGCCCTAGCTGCCAAGCTGCTGCCCAGTTAGGAAGCCCCATGCCCTGCCTGATTGCCGCTCCTGCCAGCGGCAGCGGCAAGACCCTGGTGAGCCTCGCCCTCGCCGCCCTGGCGCGCCGCCGCGGCCTCAGCCTGCAGACCTTCAAGGTGGGGCCGGACTACCTGGACCCCCAACTGTTGTCCCTGGCCAGTGGCCGGGCGTGCCGGAACCTCGACGCCTTGCTCTGTGGAGGCCCCTGGCTGCAGCAAACCTTCCAGCGTCATGGCAGTCAAAGCGACCTCTGCCTCGTCGAGGGGGTGATGGGGCTCTTCGATGGCAAGGGGCCCTCAAGCGAGGGCAGCTCGGCCCACGTGGCCTCAATGCTGCAACTGCCCGTTGTGCTGGTGGTGGAGGCCAGCAGGCAAGCAGGATCCTTGGCCGCTTTGGTGCGGGGCTTCCGGGACCACGACCCGAGCTTGACCATCGCTGGGGTGGTCCTCAACGGGGTGGGGAGTCCCCGCCACGAGGCGTTGCTGCGGGAGGCCCTGGCCTCGATTGCCATGCCAGTTCTCGGGGCCCTGCCAAGGCACACCAGCCTGGAGCTGCCCTCCAGGCACCTGGGGCTCCTGCCGGCCCATGAACTCGAGGATGTCCAGAAGCGCCTGGAGGCCTGGGCGGAGCTGGCCCAAAACCATCTCGATCTCGAACGGCTCTGGCCGCTACTGAACGCGCCTGCCCCAGGCGATCCAACACCAGCAACACCGGCTCGAGCAGGCACCCCCGTCAAGGTTGCTCTGGCCAGCGACGCCGCCTTTCACTTCCGCTACCCCGAGGCGATCGAGCTGCTGGAGCAGAACGGATTGGTCGTCGAGACCTGGTCGCCGTTAGCCGATGAACCTCTACCACCGGATTGCCATGGCGTCATCCTCCCCGGGGGCTATCCAGAACTGCATGCGAAAACCCTGAGCAGCAGCAGCCGGAGCCTCGCGGCCCTGCAGCAGGCACGGGATGCAGGTCTCCCGATCTACGCCGAATGCGGTGGCTTGTTGCTGCTCGGTAGCGACCTGGAGGATCAACAGGGCGTCCAGCACAGGATGGCGGGGCTACTGCCCTTTCAAGCCCGGCGAGGAAGCCTGAGCCTGGGCTATCGCCAAGCCTCCCCCCGTTGCGATGGCTTGGTGGTTCGCCAGGGCGAGACGCTCTGGGGCCACGAGTTTCACCGTTGGCAACTCGATCGTGACAACCCAAGGGAGACCAGCCTCTGGGATCTGGAGGGCTGGGGCAGTCCGTCGCGCAGCGAAGGCTGGGGTGATGGCCAGCTCCATGCCAGCTGGCTACACCTGCATTGGGGCGGCTGCCCGGCGATCCCAGAGCGCTTTGCCGCCGCCGCCCGCCGAGCCTCACCCCTGGTCGCTGATTAACGATGGCCTCTCTGCACCTTTGGCTGCTGCGCCACGGCGCCACCGAATGGGCTATCAATGGACGCCATACCGGCAGCACCGATCTGCCCCTGTTGCCCCAAGGCGAAACGGAAGCACGCGCACTCGCACCGATCCTGGCCAAGCAGACCTTTGCCGCTGTGTTGAGCAGCCCGCTGCAACGGGCCAGACGCACCTGCGAGCTAGCCGGGCTGAGCCATCAGGCGCAGATCGAACCGGATCTAAAGGAATGGGATTACGGCGACTATGAAGGGCTGACCACCCCCGAAATCCGAGTCCATGTCCCCGGATGGACTGTCTTCAGCCACCCCTGTCCCGGTGGCGAGAGCAGCGATCAGGTGCAGCAGCGCTGCGAACGGGTGATTGAACGCGCCAGCCAGTACGCCAGCAGCGCCCAAGCAGAGAGCTGCAATGTGGCGCTCTTCGCCCATGGCCACATCCTGCGCAGCCTTGCAGGCTGCTGGCTGGGCCAAGGCCCCGCCGGAGGAGCCCAGCTGGTCCTTGGGACAGGCAGCTTCTGCGTCCTGGGGTACGAAAGGCAAAAGCGAGCCCTGATCCACTGGAATGCTCCGGTGCTGCTGGCCTGAAGACCGCTGTAGCCGAAAGCCCAAACCCGTGCCACCTTGAAGACATCAAGCCTTCGCATGGGGGTGGATGAATCAGGAGGACAGCTCAAGCCGTCGGTCAGGTCCACCGGGCTGGCTGATCGCCGATACGCGGCCCCTCAACCGAGGGAACCGCACCGCGAAAGTGCGGCAGTGGGTGCGCCAGGAACAACGTCACCCCAGCCAGAGCGCACTGCGCATCGAGCGCTGGCAGCTGCAGGTCCGCGGACGCGTCCAGGGCGTCGGCTTCCGTGAGAGCTGTAGCCGCAAGGCCAAGGACCTCGACCTCAGCGGATGGGTGAGGAATTGCCCCGATGGGTCGGTGGAGGTGCAAGCCGAGGGTCAGCCCTATCAACTCACCGAGTTACGCCTCTGGTGCGAGCGGGGACCCAGGGGTGCCGAGGTGCTGAGCGTGAGCCAAAGCCAACTCACTCCACTCAAGGAAGACTGGTTCGAAATTCGCCGCTAGCGCCGGCCGATGACCAACGGGACCCTCTGGGCCGAATTACTGGCCTATGGCAGTGGGATCGCCCTCAGCCCTCTCCATATCGGCCTGCTGCTCCTGCTGCTGCTGGGACCCAACCCGCTGCGGCGCGGGGGGCTTTTGGTGCTGGGCTGGATGCTCACCGTGACCGCCCTCGTGGTGCTCATGCTGACCGTGGGTCATGGCCTCCTGCTCACGATGGAGAAAGGCACCAGCCATAGAACAGGCCTGGATTTACTTGCAGCAGGGGCCTTATTGGCCCTCGGTCTCAAGGAGTTACTGGAGAGCAAGGAGGAGGGTTCTGAGGCCCCCGGCTGGACCCGGCAGCTCGATCGCTTCTGCGCCATGCCCTTGCCCCTGCTGCTGGGGGTGAGCTCCGCTCTAGAGGTGATTAGCCCCGACGACCTCTTCCTCTTTGCCAAGACCGCCTCGGCCCTGTTGGCCTCAGGCCTAACCCGCTTGCAAGAGACGCTGTACACCGGCGCCTTCACCCTGGCCTGCAGCACCGCACTGCTGCTGCCATTCCTGGCGGTGCTGATTGGCCGCGAGCAGGTGCTCCCCCTGCTGGAGCGGGTCAAGACCCTGCTGTTCAACAAAGGGGATCTGCTGGTGGGCGGACTGAGTTTGGTTCTGGCGGGATACCTCGGCTGGCAGGGTATCGAAGGACTGCAGCTCAGCTAGCGGGCTTCAGCCAACGGCTCCAGCGCTCGCGATCCTGGGCCGCTCCGGTGCTCCCCAGACGGTTGTCGGCACTCAGCCAAACCGCCTGGGAGGCGCGACTGACCGCCACGTAAACCAACTGGCGCCGCAGGGTGTCATCACTGGGCCAGAAGACGTCACCGGCGACAAAGACCTCCCCAAAGGTGCTGCCCTGGCTGCGGTGCACCGTCAGCACCGCAGCGGGCCCCAGGGACGCAAAGGCATCGCGCACGAGGAAGTAGCGACGCCAGAGGCTGCGGCCCTGCTGCTTTCCTGCCTCCCGGGCCTGGAGGCGCAGGGAGCGGAGCACGCCATCAAGGATTTGACGGCCCGCGCTACCCACTGGCGGCAGCAGGCGCAGGGTCAGCCTGGTTTCACCGGCCTCCACCTCGGCATTGAGGGTGTCGATGACGGCTGGGGTTAAACCATCGCCGACGCCGACCCCAAAGTCCGCCAGATCGCAACGCTCAGGAGTGACATCGCGGACCACCAATTCGCGGTTGGAGCCCAGCAGCATGTCGGGCTCCTCCGCGGCCTCTTCCCCAGCCCGGCAGGCCGGTGCCATCACCGCCGAGCGGGTCATCAACACCTCACCAGGGAGCACGGGAAGTTGATCGGCCATCTCGCCATGGATGGCACGCCGTGCCAGCGGGACCAACTGCTCGAGGGCGCGGTTGGTGTAGCAGAGGATCCTGGCGTGATCAGGGTTATCGAGCTCCGCCCCCCGCTTGAGAGCGACCTGGGCTGCCTCCAGCCACTGGGAACGGGGCAAAACCGCCACTTGACCCTGGAGATCTCGAACCAGGCCTAGGGCTGGCGGCTGACGGCAAGGAAGATCACCGCTGCGCAATCCAGTGGCGAGCTGCAAGACCGGTCCTTGATGGCGCACCACCTCGCTCAAGCTGGCCTGGACGGAGCGGCCCATCGAAAACACGGGGCTCTCTGGTTCCCCCACGGGGGGGAGCTGGGCTGGATCCCCAACAAACACCAAACGGGTCTTGAAGGGGTGGGCGCAGCGCAGGGCAATCTCAAGCAGCGCGCTATCGACCATCGACGCCTCATCGATCAGCACCAAGGAGAGGTTCTCGAGGGATCCAGCGGTCTGCTCGGTTTCCTCGCAACGCTCCAGATCCCCTTGGCGTTTGAGCTTCAGCCGCAGCAAGCGATGGATCGTGCTCGGATACCAAGTGGGCTGAAGGTCGGCCCAGGAGAGCTGCTGACGCAAGACGCCGACCGCTTTGTGGGTCGGCGCCACCACGGTCCAGCACCAGTCCCTCTGCTCCACCAAAGCGAGCAGGTGACAGGAGAGGAAGGTCTTCCCCGTTCCGGCAAAGCCACTGAGGACAAACGGAGTGCCGTCGTAAGGAGCCTTGAGCCAACGCTCAAAGGCCTCGGCCGCCGCGGTCTGGCCTCTGGTCAGCCCCTGGCCTGATCCCTCAGCCAATCGCCATTAAGCCCCAGTGGTGGGCCAGCGTTAAGGGAGAGCCCACCAGCACCAGCCCAGGCAGGGAGACCAGGGGGCCCATCAGGCTGCCGATCAGCACCTCCAAGGGGGTGTGACCAAGCTTTTCCTTCAACGGGGGCAGCGCCTCAGTGGAATCACTCAAGGCATTCACCCGAGCTGCGGTTAAGCCCGCGGAGTAGCGGACATGGGACGCGTCGTAGAGGACCACGAAGCACATCGTTGCCGCCAGGGCGAACAGTCCGGAATCAAACCCCTGCTGCCAGCCCAGCCCAGCGGCTGTACCGGTGAGCAACGCTGAATGGCTCGAGGGCATTCCCCCGGTCTCCACCAACACCTTGGGGTTCCAGCGGCGATGGACCACCAGCTCAATCAATAATTTGGAGAACTGGGCTGTGCCGCAGGCCGCCAGTCCCCACCAGAGGGCCCCGTTATCCAACAGAGCCACCAAGGGAGCGCTCATCGATCCCGGCTGGTGATGTAGTCCGCCAGGGCCAGCAAGGGGGCAGCCGATCCGTTGCGATTGAACGGCTCCAGCGCTTGCTTGGCTTCCGCCACCAACGCATCAGCCCGCTGGCGCGACTCCTCCAGGCCCAGAAGTTTTGGATACGTGGTCTTATCTGCAGTCAGGTCTTTGCCAGCGGTCTTACCCAGCACCTCACTGCTGGCGGTGACATCAAGGATGTCATCAATGATTTGGAAGGCCAGGCCGATCCCGCGGGCATAGGTGGTCAGGGCCGCCAGGAGTTCGTCGGAGGCGCCGGCAATCAAGGCACCGGTCAGCACGCAGGAGCGCAGCAGCGCTCCGGTTTTGTGCAGATGGATGTACTCAAGGGTCTCAAGGTCAACGTCCTTGCCTTCGCATTCCAGATCCACCACCTGGCCGCCCACCAGTCCCGGGGCACCGGAGGCCAACGACAGCTCTCCAACCACCTTGAGCAACTGCTCAGCGGGCACGCCAGGGCTGCGCAGAGCCACCATCTCGAAGGCCCGAGTCAGCAGGGCATCACCGGCAAGGATGGCGTTGGCCTCGCCATAGACCTTGTGGTTTGTGGGCCGCCCGCGTCGCAGGTCGTCGTTGTCCATGGCCGGCAGGTCGTCATGGATCAGCGACATGGTGTGGATCATCTCCAGGGCCACCGCTGTCGGCATCGCCAAGGCCGTATCACCGCCGGCAAGCTCACAGGCCGCCAGGCAGAGGATCGGACGGAGGCGCTTCCCCCCGGCCAGGAGTGAATAACGCATGGCTTCCCGGAGGCTCTCGGGCCGCTCAGGTCCTAGGGAACCATCGAGGGCTTGTTCCACCTGCTTCCGGGATCTCTCCAGGTAGGAGGCGAAATCAAAGTGGCCAGGCTCCCCCGTGGAGGTGCTGTCAGTCGTCGTCACCGCCGCGCTCATGGGAGATCAGGGCCCAGGGCCATCGCTCGGGCGGATTCTCTCAGGCCGCGCCCCGCTATGGGAGCAAATCAGCCAAGGGCTGATCCAAACCGCAGCGTTGACACCAGCTCGCGACGGTGTTGACCAGCAACAGGGTCACGGTCATCGGACCGACGCCGCCGGGCACCGGACTGATGGCGCTGGCGATCGGCTCCACCTCTTCAAAGCGCACATCGCCACACAACTTGGCCTTCGCACCCGGCTCACTGGGCAAGCGGTGAATGCCGACATCAACGACGACGGCACCGGGTTTGACGTGTTCCGCGCCAATCATCCGAGGACGACCCGCAGCCACCACCAAGACATCGGCCTGGCGCGTGAGTTCCGCCAAGTCCTGGGTGCGGGAATGGCCAATGCTCACCGTGGCGTTGGCGGCCTGCAGCATCAGGGCCATGGGCTGGCCCACCAGGATGCTGCGGCCCACCACCACGGCCCGCTTGCCGGCCAGCTCCACACCAGTGGCCGCCAACAGAGCCATGACGCCAGCAGGGGTGCAGCTGCGGGGTCCGGGTTCCCCTTTAAGCAGTCGCCCCAGGTTCATGGTGTGCAGCCCATCGGCATCCTTCTCTGGATCGATCGCAGCCAACAGCGGCCGTTCATCCAACCCCTCCGGGAGGGGGAGCTGCAGCAGGATTCCATCGACGGCGGGATCGGCATTGAGGCGTTGGATGGTGCTCAACACCTCCGCTGCGGGGGTGCCTGCGGGCAGATGGGCGCCCAGGTTGGTGATACCAATGCGGCTGCAGGCCTTCTCTTTATTGGCGACATAGACACCGCTCGCCGGGTCATCCCCCACCCGAAGCACCGCCAAGCCCGGGGGACGGCCCGCCTGGGCGATGCGCTCGGTGACCACCCGCTCAAGGCGCTCCTCCAACGCAGCAGCCAACTGACGACCGTCGAGACGCTGAGCCATGGCGAGGGGCAGGCAATCTCCTCTCAGCATGCAACGGCAGGGCTAGCGTGGGGATCTGTCATGCCCTCGCCGTGACTCGCCTGAGCACCGTGCACCAGCTCTGGCAACGGCTCCAGCGGCTCTGGAAGCAACTGTTGCGGCTGGAGATGCCGCGTCAGGTCCTCACCCCTTGGAAGCGTGGCGCCAGCGCGGGGGTTGTTCTGATGGCCCTCGTGGTGGCGCTGGTCTCCAGTTGGCCCTGGTTGGTGGAGCCGAGCCTGCGGCCGGGAATCCCCGCACCGTTCACGGCCAAGGCGCCAAAAGCGGCCACGGTGGTCGACTCCGAGGCCCTGGAGCAACGCCGCTCCCAGCTGGGACTACGGACCTACGTCCAGGTGGTGGATGAGCGGCAAAGCCGGGAGCTCCAGGCTCGGTTGGATCGCCAACTCGAGGCCATCAGCCGCCTGGCTCAGAGTGACCAGGAGCAGTTGGCTCCCATCGATATCCTCCCGGCGGAGCGCGCTTGGCTGAAGCGTTCGAGTCGTCGTCAGCTGCTGCGCTGGGAAGAGAAGCTGCGCCAAGCCCAATCCCGGATGTTGCGCCAAGGGGTGGTGGGCAACGTGGCACGCCAGCAGCTGGTGAAAGCAGCCCGCCATCAACTGGAGGGCATGCCCGAGCCGGAGCTAGGCCTGGGGGCACGCCTCATGGCCAATTCGCTGCAAGGGCGCACCAACCTCCGCATTGATGCGGCCCTGAGCCAACGGATGTTGGAGGATCTCCTGACCCAGCAGGGGATCCCCACGATCCAAGTGAGCAAAGGGGACCTGATCGCCCGGCAGGGAGAGCCGATCAGCCAACAGGGCTATGCGGTGCTCGATTACTTCGGGCTGGTGAACCGTCGACCCCTGATTGGCGCCTGGTTGCTTCACTTCGCAGAAGCCTTGGCCGCCTCCAGCGTGATGGTGCTGCTGATCCGCAACCGCCGGGTCAGCCTGGAGCCCCGTCAGGCCCTGCTTGCCCTAGGCCTGCTGGCTCTGGTCCAAGGCCTCAAGCTCTGGCTCGGCGCTGCCGCCAGCCCCCTGGCGCTGTTGGTTCCACCCACGCTGCTGCTGGCCCAGGGACTGGGGACTACCGCCGGACTGGCCTGGCTGGCGATGGCCAGCCTGCTCTGGCCGCTCCCCCTGTCTCCATTCTTTGACCAACGGATCTTGATCGCAGCGGCCGTGGCCGCGATCACCGCCGTCCTGGCGGATCGCCAACGCAACCGCGCTCAGCTTCTGCAACTCGCGCTGCTGGTGCCCCTCGGGGCGCTACTGGCGGAATGGCTGCTGTTGCAGCTGGAGCTCTTCCGGGGCGTTCGCGAGGGGGGCCTGCCAATCGGCTCGGACCTCACCGGTGAAGCCCTCGTCCTGGGGGGGCTGCTGCTGGGGGTCATCCTGATCGGCCCGATGGTCGAGAGCTTTTTTGATCTGCTCACCCGCAGCCGCCTGATGGAATTGGCCGATCTCGAGCGGCCTCTGCTGCGTCGGCTGTCCTGCGAAGCCCCAGGCACCTTCGAGCACACCCTGATGATCTGCGGCCTGGCCGAAGAGGGGGCCCGCTCGATCGGCGCCGATATCGACTTAACCCGCACTGGGGCGCTGTATCACGACGTGGGCAAGCTCCACGGCCCCCAGTGGTTCATCGAAAACCAGGAGGGGGGTGACAACCCCCACGATCAACTCGATGACCCCCAACTGAGTGCTGGGATCCTGCAGGCCCACGTCGATGAAGGCCTCAAGCTCGCCAAGCGCTACCGGCTGCCGAAACCCCTGGCGGACTTCATCCCGGAGCACCAGGGCACCTTGAAGATGGGCTACTTCCTGCATGAGGCCCGCCGGCGCGACCCCAACACCCGTGAGGAGGACTTCCGCTACCGCGGCCCAACCCCACGAAGCCGAGAAACGGCTGTCTTGATGATGGCCGATGGCTGCGAAGCCGCCCTGCGCTCGCTCCCGCCCGACACCAGCGAAGCCCAAGCCCGCGATGTCGTGCGCAGCATCATCGAAGCCCGCTGGCGTGATGGCCAGCTCACAGGCAGCGGGCTGACCCCTGCAGAGTTGGAACTGTTGGTCCGCGCCTTTGTACGGGTGTGGCGGCGGATGCGCCATCGCCGCATCCCCTATCCGATTCCCGCCCGCAAGAGTTTCAGCGCCTGATGACCTCCAACCGCTGGCACAACGCCTGGTTCCCGGTGGCGTTTCTGCGCGACCTCAACCGGGACCAGCCCAACCCCTTCACCCTGGTGGGTCAAGACCTGGTGCTGTGGTTCGACCGCCAGGCAGGCGAGTGGCGGGCCTTTGCCGATGTCTGCCCCCACCGGCTCGTTCCCCTCTCAGACGGACGCCTCAATGCCTCCGGAGAGCTGGAGTGTCCGTATCACGGGTGGAGTTTTGATGGCTCAGGCCGTTGCACAGCACAGCCCCAGACTGACTCCGGCAGCAGCGTCAGTGGACGCAGCAGCTGCCGCGCCTACGCGACGGCCTCCGCCCAGGGATTGCTGTTCGTCTTCAGCGGACCCAGCGCCGAGGCGAGCGAGCAGCCCCTACCACTGGTCCCGGTTCTGGATGAGCCGGGCTGGGTCGTGCAGGACACCTTCCGGGACCTGCCCATGGATGCCCTCACCCTGCTGGAGAACGTGCTGGATGCCAGCCATGTCCCCTTCACGCACCACGCCACCGTGGGCCGCAGGGAGAACGCTGCCCCAGTCAACCTCGCCTTGACGGGATTCGATCGCGATGGCTTTAGCGGCCTCTGGGAGGAGGGCCCCAGGCGGGGAAAGCTCGGAAGCCAGCACACCCGCTTCTTGGCCCCAGGCCTGATGTGGCATGACCTCACGGCCAAAGGCTTTGCCCGCATCCTGACGGTCGTCTATGCCGTGCCCACTCGAGCTGGGGAGTGCCGCTTGATCGCCCGCTTCCCCTTTCAATTCAGCTCCCCCTGGCCAGGACGCCTCCTGCGCCTGCGCCCCCAATGGCTCCAGCACATCGGCAACCACACGGTGCTGGAGGACGACCAACTGTTCTTGCATTGGCAGGAACGGGTGATCGAGCAGCGGGGCGGCAGGCATGACGCTCTGCGGCAATACCACCTGCCCACCCAGGCCGATCTCTATGTCAGGGCCCTCCACGACTGGGTGAATCGCTACGGCGGTGAGCCGTTCCCTGGCCAACCGCTACCAGCGCGGCAAAACCGCCAGGCCCTGATGGAGCGATTTGAGGCGCACACCCGCCATTGCCGCAGTTGCTCCGGCGCCGATCAACGGCTGAGACGCCTGCAACCGATCTGCTGGATCCTGGTGGCGGCTGCCGGGCTAACCGCGGCCTGGAGTGGTCCTGGCTTCGCGGGGAGCATCGCGCTGGGGGTGGGCATCGCCCTCGCCCTAGGGGCCTGGCGCATTCGGAGATGGCGCCAGCTGCTGCGCTTCGGAACGGGTCTCCCGCCTCGCAACCGCTAGGGCAAAGCAAACGGAACCGAGGATTCGAAGGCCATCCAGCGGCCATCGCCGGGATGACTGAACCCCAGGCTGCAGGCGTGCAAATGCAACCGCGGCGCCGGCATGACGCCATAGAGGGGATCACCAAGGATCGGATGCCCTAAAGCCTGAAGGTGCACGCGAAGCTGATGGGAGCGTCCCGTCAGCGGCTGCAACGCCAGTCGACTGCAGCCCGGATGCTGATCCAACAGCTGCCATCCCGTCCGGCAGGGTTTTCCAGAAGGATCGATGCCGTAGAGCGGCGGCCTGTGTTGCCGTTTGGCAATGGGATGATCGATCCACCCCTCCTGATGGGCTGGCACGCCAGAGACATCGGCCACATAGCGCTTCTCCACCAGGCGATCGGCAAAGGCCACGCTCAAGTGCCGATGGACCACGGCCGATCGGGCCACCACCATCAGGCCGGAGGTGTCTCGATCGAGGCGATGAACCAGGCGTGCTTCAGGCCACTGGGACTGCACCGCCGTGATGAAGGAGTCGGACAAGCCGGGGCCGAGGCCAGGCTGAGACAACAGACCGCTGGGCTTCTCCAGCACCAGCAGCGCCGGGTCGGCATGCACCAGCCAAGCGGGATCGAACAACGGAGGCACGAACGCTCGACCCTGGCCACACTGGCCCTAGTACTAGCCGGGCCATGGCACTCGATCCGTTCAAACAGGCGCTGGCCGCCCTGCTCGAGCAGGCCCCCGAGGATCCCCTCGAGCGCGACGAATACTTCGAGCTAAACACCCTCCCCAGCTACGGCGGCAGCGGCTTTGAGGTCGTGATCTGCGATGAAGAGCACGAGATCTTCGCCGTGATCTACACCGATCGCCTGTTTGAGGAGGGTGAAGAGGGCCAAGAGGCCGTCGAAGCGCTGGTCCCTGGATTTCTCGAGGCGGCCTACAACCTCACCCCAGAGGAGTGGAAAAGCACAGAACCCTTTGATCTCGGCTGGCGCAGCCGCGAGTACCTCTGGTTCATGGAATTCACCGTGCCGGGACTCAAGCCCACCTGCAGCTTCTGAGGCTCAAGCGCTCCACTGGAGCAGCTGCAGCTCGTTGGCACGTCGACTAATCAGCACCAGTTGATCCCCATCGACAGCCACAGGCAGGCCCGTCACCCGGCGCAATTGTTGGCGATCCACCAAGGCCACACCGCAGGTTTCCACCAGCAGCGCTGGCATCAAGCCTGGGGAGCCGCGCATCCCAAACAGATCCAACGCCTGGCGGACAGCACGGGCGGAACTGTCGCTGCCAAGTCGCTCCACCAACCGGGGCCAAAGATGATTGACCGGCTCAAAGCCAGAGAGATCGAGGTCGAACACCTGCATCAACTCACTGTCTGCCGGCGAGCGGACTCGGGTCAAGCCCGGTTCAACTGGACGTAGTGGGGGGCATAGAGAAAGACCCGCTCGCCAAGTCGAACCTGCTGGGCATCCAGGGCCACGGCTGCTCCCGCCAAAAAATCAACGGCACGCTGCAATTGGTTTTCGGGCAAGGTGCTTAAGTTGACCACCACCGTGGCCTGATCCCGCAAGGCTGTAATCGCCTCTTGAACGGCATCAAAACTGGGCGGATGGATCACGATCACCTCCGGGCCCCAGCCCGGAGCGCCCTGCTCAGATTGAGGAAGAAAAGGGTCCATCAACGCCTCGGTGCCATTTAGGTCTCGCCTTCAGGCGGTTCGGGCTCCTCCTGTGGACGGAACCGCTCGAGCATGTCTGCCGTGGGATGAATCGTCTCCAGGGCGTCTTCGTTGTCGAGGAAGGCCTCAAAGGAGCGATAGCGACAAATGGTGGGGTTGATCGCGGGATCAGCGCACACCTCCTGCCAGCTCAGATGCTTCGGCCTGAACTCTTGGAAATTGACCAGCGCCTCCTCTAGATCACCGGCATCACCGCAGTTTTCTCCCTTCCAGAGCAACTCAAAAAAGGTCACAGCCACGGGCGCTCAGATGCGCTGAGCCTACGAATAAACGCGCACAAAAAAAGCTGGACCACAGAAGCGGTCCAGCCTGGAATCCAAGCGATGAAGAGAGCGATCACTCCTCTTCAGCTTCAGCACCGGCGGGGCTCAATTTGATTTGCTTTCGGCCGAGCTTGATCTCAAACTCATCACCGGGCTCCAAGCCCAGCAGAGCGGTGTACGCCTTGCCAACCAGCAGGTTGCCATTGCCCTGGACCGTGGCGACATAGCTGAGCTTGCGACCGCCCTTACCGGTGCCGCCGCCGCTGCCACCGCCAATGCTTAGACCCTTGGCCTCCAGAAGTGCCTCATAGAAGGCAGTGAAGTTCAGACGCTCAGAACCATCCTTCTTGTTGCTCACATACCCACAGGAGCGCACAAGATCAGACTTGCTGACATCACCCAGCTCTTTGACCTTGGAGAGAAGATCAGATCCGGTGAGCATTGAATAGAGATTCGGTTGCAAAAAAGATAGCGGGCGAAACCACACTCACCAAGGGGGATGGTGTGCATGAAGAGACATTGCACACTCAGGCAACATCAATCCAGCTCCCTAGCGTCAAGCCAGAGAAAGGCGTTCACCATGATCGTTGGCGAAGTTTTCCTGGAGAGTGTCTCGACCGGTGTGATCACCGCTGAGGAAATCGCCTGGATCGCGACCAAACAAAGTCAATTCGACAGGCAAGAGGAAGCCATGGCCCTCAAGCTCGGTCGTCTGCTCGATGAAGGCGTGATCCAAATCGGCTGCCGGATGCTCGGCGACCACGCCTGCTCGGCCTAAATCAACTCGGGATGGCTTGGGTCCCCCTTGAACGGGCCTTCCACCCTTGAAGTGATCCAGCCGCCGTAGAACCCGCCGGGCTGAGGAGTCACCAACTCCCCGTCAACCCAACAACCCTCCATCAAGGCGGGGTAGAGCGCAATCCAATTGGCGACGGGGGCAAAGCTGGGGGAAGGCTGGGCATAGCTCCAGGCCGCCTTGGGCAAACAGCGATCACCCAGGACGATGTCGAAGTAGTGCGCGATCCCCTTCCACTCGCAAAAGCTGCGCCCCCCGGCCGGCACCAAAGCCCCCTTAGCAAAAGCCTCAGGGGGCAAGTAATAGGTCGGTGGGTGAAAGGTTTCCAGGACGCGATAACTCGCCTGGGTCTCCGCCAAGAGCGTCCCGAAGGCCCGCACCACGATGTGCTCGCTTGAGGCCTGCAGGGCTGGAGGCCTGGGGTAATCGCAAACTCGCTCAGGAGTGGAATGCATGGCCGCTCAACTCAACCAGGGATGAAGTTGCGTAATTTCCTTGCCTCCACGCCAGCGCGCTGCTGAAGCTCGGCATCGCTGAGCTGATCGTCCTCGCGCACCATGGCCGCGATCACATCGGACTCTTCGACCTCAAATTGGCACTCCGCCGCCCAGCGGAGCAGCTCGCTGAGATCCATGGGCGCCTTCAGCCGTGCGGCCCATTCCGGCTTCGAGCGGGCGAACTCCAAAAAGGCATCAAACTGCTGTAGCGACAAGACTCTTCGTTCCGGGAAGTCCTGCAACCGGTCTAACGGAAGCCAGCCCTCGTCAAAGGGCGCATCGAGCAGCAAACTTGCCCAAGACGCGTGCACTGGCATGGCTACCCCCCTCCCCCAATGGATGCGCCTGCTTGGTGCAGGGCTGACGGGTCTCCTGGCCGTGCTGTTTGTGGTGGTGCTGCAGCAGACCCGTGAACAGGGCCAACGGGTTCAGCAGCTGCAGGACAAGGTGCAAACCATCGAAAACGCCAATGACCTGGAACGCACCAACGCCCTCGAAGAGCAGCTCCGCTCCACGGTGGAGCGCCTGCAAGCGCTGGAGGGCATTGAGCAGAAGGTCCAAAGCCTCAGCAGCCAAGTGCAGACCCTGAGAGATCTGCAGCGCGCCCGTCCATCGCTGTTTCCCTATGAATCCGGCGAGCCTGGGCTGAGGCCCTCGCGGCCCCTGCCGGCACTCCCCCAACTGCCCTAAACGCAGGGATGACCAGCGCCAAGCGCTTCGATCAGATCCAGACGCCGGTCATCCCCGTGATGGCCAAACTGATCGCGGCCAACCCCGGCACCCTGTCCCTTGGGCAAGGGGTCGCTCCATGGGCACCGCCAGCGGAGGTCATGGAGGCCATTCAGGCTGCGCTTTGCAGCGATCCCGACCTGCACCGCTATGGACCGGTTGCCGGTGACCCGGAGCTGCGGATCGAGCTGCAGCACTGGCTCGAGCAACAGCACCAGATCGACTGCAGCGCGAGCGAGATCCTGATCACCGCCGGCAGCAACATGGCCTTTCAGGCGGTGGTGCAGGCCCTCTGTGATCCAGGGGACGAGGTCATTCTTCCCATCCCCTACTACTTCAATCACGAGATGGCGGTCCGCATCGCCGGCGGGATTCCAAAGGCGATTGAAGCCGGGGTGATCCCCGATCCTGATCAGCTGGAGCAAGCCATCACCGAGCGCACTCGGGCGATCGTGACGGTCTCACCCAACAATCCCAGCGGGGCCATCTTTCCAAGGCCCGTGCTGGAGGCCATCAACCAGCTCTGCGCCCGCCGCGGTCTGATCCACATCAGTGACGAGGCCTATGGCCTGTTCCACTACGGCGGCGAGCGTCCCTGGAGTCCCGGTGCCGCCAGCGGCAGCGGCAGTCACACCATCAGCCTGGGTTCCCTCTCCAAAAGCCATGGCATGGCGGGCTATCGCATCGGCTGGGCGGTGGTCCCGCCAGGGCTGATGTCAGCGCTGACCAAAGTTCAAGACACCTCCCTGATCGGTCCGCCCAAGCTGAACCAATGGGCCGCCCGGGCTGCTTTGGGCGCAGGAGCGCAGTGGTGCAAAGAACAGATCGGGGGGCTGGCCGAACGGCGGGAGCAGGTCCTCCAAGCCTTCAACGGGCAGCAGCCCGGCCGTCTGCTCTGCCGACCGGAAGGAGCCTTCTACGCCCTGGTCCAGGTGCAGTGCGCCCTGAGCGCAGACCAACTGATGGAGCGCCTCATCCGCGAGCACCAAGTGGCCCTGGCCAGCGGCAGCAGCTTTGGACTGAAGGGCGCCTGCCTGCGCCTGAGCTACGGCATGCTCAGCGGCGAAGACCTCGCCGAGGCACTCCAGCGCCTCCAACGCGGGCTCTTGGCCTTGGCCTAGTCAGCCCTTGACCGCATCCCCAGTGGCACTCGGGAGGATGAAGCGTTGGAGCCCGATAAACAGCACCAAGACGGGCACGATTGACACGACGGCCCCGGCGGCAACCAGGCGCCAATCCAAGGAGAAGCTGCTGGCCAATTGCTGCAGGCCCAAGGGCAGGGTGTAGAGGTTCCGGTCATCCAGGATCACCAGCGGCCAGAGGAAATCACTCCAGGTGCCGATGAACACAAACATCGCCAGGGTGACCAAATCGGCCTTGGCCGCCGGAATCATGACGTTCCACCACTCGCCGAGGCGACTGCAGCCATCGATCCGAGCCGCTTCCTCGAGCTCCACTGGCACCCCTGCAAAACTCTGCCGCAGCAGAAAGATTCCAAAGGCTGTGGCGGCCTGGGGAATGATCAAGGCCCAGAGGGTGTTGCGCAGCCCCAGCTGCACCATCAGCAGATAGAGCGGAATCATCACCACCTGAAAGGGAATCAGGATCGTGGCCACCACAAGGGCCAGCACCAATCCCCGCCCGGCGAAGCGCATCCGCGCCAAGGGATAGGCCGCCAGTGAGCAGAACAGCAGGTTGGCGAAGACCGCGCAACCGCTGACGATCGTGCTGTTGAGGATGTAGCCCCACATCGGGTTGTCCTCAAACAACCTCAGGTAGGCCTCCAGGCTGGGTTGGCTCGGGAAGAGCGCCGGAGGACTGGTGAAAATATCTTCCGCCGGTCCCTTCAAGGAGGTGCTGACCAGCCAGAGCAGGGGCACCAGCATCGTCACCGCAATCAGCAGCAATGTGATCAACTGCAGGCCATGCAGCAGGACAGGCCGCCTACGGCCGCTGATGGGCTGAGCCATTAGAGGCGAGGGCGATCGGCTGGAGCCATATCACCCACCGGCAAGGGGGCTTTCTGGGGATGGAGAGGTGAGCGCTGGTGACCGGCCACCAGACGATTGAGGGCATTCACGAAGGCCTGAGCGGACGCCACGACGATGTCGGTATCCGCTGCATGGCCGGAATACAGCACGCCTTCGGCGCGCAAACGAATGGTGACCTCCCCCATGGCATCGATCCCTTCGGTGACGGACTTCACGGAGAACTCCACCAGTTCATTCGGGACCCGTGCCAACTGATTGAGGGCCTGACAGACCGCATCCACCGGGCCCGTGCCAATGGCGGCTTCGGTGAGCTCCGCACCATCACTGTTCACCAGGGTGACCGTGGCCGTGGGTTGCAGGCTGGTGCCGGTGCTGACCTGCACCAACTTCAAGCTGTAGGTCGCCTGGTCTTGCTGCTGAACCTGCTCACTGACGATCGCTTCGAGATCGCGGTCGGAAATCTCACGCTTGCGGTCCGCCAGCTCCTTAAAGCGGGCAAAGGCATCGTCGAGGTCCTCGCGCTCGAGGTTGTAGCCGAGCTCCTCTAGCCGTGCGCGGAACGCACTGCGGCCGCTGAGCTTGCCCAGGGAAATGCGGTTATCGGCCAGACCGATGGTGCGGGCGTCGATGATTTCGTAGGTCAGACGGTTCTTGAGAACCCCGTCCTGGTGGATGCCGCTCTCGTGGGCGAAGGCGTTGGCACCAACGATGGCTTTGTTGGGCTGCACCGCCATGCCGGTGAGGTTGCTCACCAGCCGGGAGGTTTTGTAGATCTCCTCGGTGCGGATGCCGGTGAGGGGTTCGCTGCTGCTGGCCTCGCGGCCAAGGAAGGGATTGAAGTAGCTGCGGCGCACGTGCATCGCCATCACCAGCTCTTCGAGAGACGCGTTGCCGGCCCGTTCCCCAATGCCGTTAATCGTGCACTCGAGCTGGCGGGCTCCGTTTTTCACTGCCTCGAGGAAGTTGGCAACAGCCAAGCCCAGATCGTTGTGGCCGTGGACCGAGATCACCGCCTGATCGATGTTCGGGACATTGCGGTTGATCCCATCGATCAAGGCGCCAAATTCCGAGGGCGTGGTGTAGCCGACGGTGTCGGGAATATTGATCGTGGTGGCCCCAGCGGCGATCGCCGCCTCGATCACCTGATACATGAACTCCGGGTCAGAGCGGCCGGCGTCCTCGCAGGAGAACTCAATGTCATCCACCAGGGAGCGGGCATAGGCCACCATCTCCCCGGCAATGCTCAGGACCTCAGCGCGACTTTTACGGAGCTTGTGCTCCAGGTGGATGTCGCTGGTCGCAATAAAGGTGTGGATCCGGCGATGGGCAGCCGGCGCGACCGCATCGGCGCAGGCCTTGATGTCCCCCTTGGCCGCCCGGGCCAGCCCACAGATCACCGGGCCCTCGGGGGTTCCCACCGTCTGGGCAATGCGCTGCACCGCATTGAAGTCACCTGGACTCGCAAAAGGGAAACCGGCCTCGATGATGTCGACGCCAAGCCGGGACAACTGCTGGGCGATCGCCAGCTTCTCCTCCAGGTTGAGGCTGGCCCCAGGGGACTGCTCCCCATCACGCAGGGTGGTGTCGAAGATCAATACCCGGCCGGGATCGCGGGCCATGGCGGCTACAAGTCGGAATGGTTATGAGTTAGCCCCCACTCTAGTCGGGAGGGCCGGGATGCGGCTCAGCCGCTTCAGTGAGCGTCGGTCTTCTCCAGCTGCGGCTTCAGGCTGGAGAGGTCGACGAAGCGATCGGCCGCATTGCGCAATTCCCGGGGGACCATGCCCTCGGTGCTCATCAACACCACCTTCAAGCCCCGGAATCGCAACACCTCGAGCAGACGCTCCAGATCCCGGCTCCCGCTCATCACCCAGACCTCATCAATGCGATGGGCCACCGCCATCAGGTCAATGGCGATCTCCACGTCCAAATTGGCGCGCGCGAACTGGCGCTGATCCGAGTCATGGCCAACCTCCCGCAGGGGCTTGGTGCGAACCGTGAAGCCCAAGCTGGTCAGGGCATCACGGAACGGCCGCTGGTCCGTCGCGTCCTTCAGGCCCGTGTACCAAAAGGCTGCACCCAACTCCACATCGGATTGCGCCGTGGCGTACTCCAGCAGCCGACGGGGATCAAAAAACCAACCAAGTTTTTGCTGCACGTAAAACATGCTGTGGCCATCCACCGCCAGAGCCAGCTGCATGGGCACCCCTTCGTTCCGTTGAGCCTAGAAGTTGCACCTAAAGTCCCCACACTCTGAGCAGATGCGTTGGCCGCAGGACCCGCTAACGCTGGCGATCTAGCGCTGGTTCTCCACGCGCATCTGCCCTACGTGCACTCCAGCGCACCGGGCTCGCTGGAGGAGGACTGGTATTTCCAGGCCCTTCTCGAGTGCTACCTGCCTCTGCTGGACACCCTGGAGACCGCGGCCGCTGACCCCACGCAGCGGCCGCGACTGACCATGGGGCTCTCGCCCACACTGCTCTCCCTACTGAGCAATCCGGTCCTGAGCCAGCGCTTTGGCCCCTGGCTCGAGGTGCGTCAAGAACTCCTGCGACAGGCACCAGCTGGCCATGCCGCGGCAGCTGCCGGTTTAAAGCTGCAACTCCAGCGGGCGCAGCAGGCCTGGAGCGAGGCGAAAGGCAACCTTCTGCCTCGGTTTCAGGCGTTACAGCAGCGAGGGGTTCTCGATCTGCTCACCTGCGGGGCCACCCACGGCTACCTCCCGCTGCTGCGGGATTGCCCAGAAGCCGTTCGCGCTCAGCTACTCACCGCCGTGCGCGAGCACGAACGCCTGCTCGGCGTGCGGCCACTGGGGATCTGGCTTCCGGAGTGCGCTTACTACGAAGGACTCGATCGGCTGCTGGTCAGCTGTGGCTTGCGCTACGCGATCCTGGATGCCCACGGACTGCTGCACGGACAACCGCGGCCGCGCTATGGGGTCTATGCACCGATCTGCAGCCCCGGTGGGATGGCCTTCTTTGGCCGTGACAGCGAATCCACCCTGCCCGTTTGGAGTGCCAGGGAGGGCTATCCCGGCGATCCCAGCTACCGGGAATTCCACAGAGATCTTGGCTGGGATCTGCCCCAGGACGAACTCCAACAACAGGGAATCACCAGCCCGCGCCCCCTGGGGCTGAAGCTCCATCGCGTCACCGGTCGGGACTGCAGCCTCGAAGGCAAGCAGGCCTACGAACCCGAGCGAGCGGCACAAACTGTGCGGCGGGATGTGCAGCACTTTCTGGAAGGCCGGGCACAGCAGCTGCAGGAGCTCAGCAGCTCGATGGAACGCCGTCCCCTCCTCGTGGCTCCCTTTGATGCCGAGCTCTTCGGCCATTGGTGGTTCGAAGGCCCCCAGTTCCTTGCGGAGCTGTTCCGGCAAGCGCGACACCAGGGCGTCGGTCTGGCCACCCTGCGGGAGACCCTCAGCCGAGGCGATGCCCTGCAGCTCTGCCAACCCTCCCCCTCCAGCTGGGGGCAAGGGGGTTATCACACCTATTGGCTCAACGAGAGCAATGCCTGGGTGATCCCCGAGTGGAACCGGGCTTCCAGGGCGATGGTGGATCGCGTCAGCCGCGGGGTCGGCAGCGAACAGGCCAGGGAATGGCTGCAGCAGGCAGGCCGGGAATTGCTGCTCGCCCAAAGCTCAGACTGGAGCTTCATCCTCCGGGCCGGGACCACGACAGAACTGGCCAAGGAACGGATTGAGCGCCATCTCGAGCGCTTCTGGCGCCTGATCGAAGCCATCAACACCAATACGCCCCTGCCCGAGGGTTGGCTGGTGGCCGTCCAACAGGAAGACGGCCTGTTCCCCCTGATCAACGCCGCCGACTGGGCCCGGCTTCCCACCCCATGAGCGATCCCCGTCCATCCCTGCTGGAGCCCAAGGCCCAGCAGGATTTGCTCAACACTGCGCTCCCGCAAGAGCTGGCCTTCCTGCCCACCTTGAGCAGCCACGAAGCCGCCACGCCCGAGCGCAGCCGGTTGCGGGTGCTGCAACTGAATCTGGGGAAGCTCTGCAACATGCAGTGCTCCCACTGCCATGTCGATGCCGGCCCCCACCAAGGCCACACTCAAATGGGCGATGCGGTCGTCGAGGCCTGCATCGAAGCCATCGAAAGACTGGAACCCGAGGTGCTGGACCTCACCGGTGGTGCCCCCGAACTGCACCCCCGCTTTCGTGATTTGATCCGTGCCGCCCGCCAACGGGGTTGCCATGTGATCGACCGCTGCAACCTGACGGTCTTGCTTCTGCCGGCCCTGTCCGATCTCGTGAGCTTTCTGGCGGAGCACCAGGTCGAAATTGTCGCCAGCCTTCCCCAGCCGGAGGAGAGCAGCACCGATGCCCAACGGGGAGATGGCACCTGGGAGGCCTCCATCGAAGCCCTGAAACGTCTGAATGCCAACGGCTACGGCCAAGGGCAACCTGAGCGGCAGCTCACCTTGATGAGCAATCCCTGCGGCACCCAATTGCAACAGCTCACCCCCTGCGACGAGGCGCGCTGGAAACAGGACCTGCAAGAGAAAGCCGGTGTCACCTTCGATCGACTGATTGGGCTCAACAACATGCCGATCGCCCGATTCCTGCAGCAGCTGCAGGCCGACGGACATGTCCACTGTTATCTAAAGCTGCTGCAGGGTGCCTTCAATCCCGGCGCACTCTCCGGATTGATGTGCCGCGACACCCTCTCGGTCGCCGCCGATGGCTCCCTCTACGACTGCGACTTCAATCAGATGTTGGATCTACCGCTGCGCGGGGGAGCCACGATTCGCTCGATCAACCTGAAGCAATGGATGCTCCAACCGATCCGTTGGGGAAACCACTGCTTCGGCTGCACCGCAGGCCAAGGGAGCTCCTGCGCTGGCGCTACGGCTTAACCAGCCGCAGCAGCAACGGCAACTCGCGCCCCTGCTGCTGCATCAAGCCCCAGCGGACACTCCAGGGGGCAACAGAGAACAGACGGAGCATCGCGCCAACCAAGGCCGGCAGGGACAAGGTATTGGTCAAGAAGCCGTACCACTGCTCCCGAGGCAGGGCAAAAAAAGTGGCGAAAAACTGCCTGAGCTCCCCTTCGGGATAGCGCATCAGTTTCTCGAGGCCAAAGCGATACAGGGCATGTTTGCGTTGCAGCTCCAACGGCCAAAGCGCTTGCCAAGCCGCCCGGGCCAGGGACGGCGAAGGGAGGTTGGCATCGGCCAGTCCATCGGCGATGGCCTGGGCCAGCGCGGGTGCCCGACGCAGCAGGGAGCCGACCATGTAGCCGGAGGCGGGGTGAACCAAGGTGGCGCCGCCACCGAAGGCCAGCAACTGCTGATCCAAATCCGGTAGGGGCATGTTCATCGGGAAGAGACAAAACTCCTCCTCCTCCACCGCCAGCACCTCAACGCCTCGGTGGGCGAGCCGTTTCAGCAGACGCGCTTTCAGCACGTCGTAGGGAACTGCCGGGGCCAAGGCCAAGGAGGTTTCCTCGACAAAAAAGCGCCCTTCGCCGAAGTCCATCGCGTAGAGGAAAGTTGGCGGACCACAGCGCAGCTCAGCCTCACTGAGGTGATCGCAGCGGTAATCCATCAACACAAATTGGCCGGGCTCCACAGGGGGCTTGGAGAAGCGACCGACAATCCCGTAGGCCGCCTGACCCGCCACCGGACCTTCATCCGGGCGATTGAGAAACGGGGTCTGATGCCCGCTGCAATCGATCACCAACCGGGCCTCCAACCGCTCTCCTTGATCCGTCATCACGATCGAGCCCTGGTCGTGGTGCTCGATCGACACCACCGCAGCGCAGGTCCAGGGAACACCAGCCGCTTGGCAAGGGGACAGCCAGTGACGCTGCAGCGCCGCCTTGTCAAAGAGCCCGTAATCGATGCCATGGGCCAGGGGCTCAGTCCCCAGCTCTTCTCCGAAATAGCTGCTGGTCTGGCTCCAGCGGTGGCCCAACAAATGGGCCATCCCCAAGGCATCCACCTCCGGCCCCCAGATGCCGTAGGTGTTCTGCCAGGGGGCCTCCGGTGAGGAGGGAGCGACACCCGCGACCCTCACACCACGCTCCAGAAGGGCTGCAGCGATGCAGAGCGCCGCTGGACCAGCGCCGATCACCAGGACCTCGGGGTTCAAGATCACAACGCGGTGATCGACCTGGAAGGGAGGTGTCTCACCGAGCTAACGATCAGGCCTCTGCGCTTTCGGTCTCACCCGAAGCGCCCTCGCCTTCCTCCTCTTCCTCGAGTGCCGGGGGCACCAGGACCACCTCAGAAAGGCGATCGCCACTGTCGAGGCGTTGCAGCTTCACGCCGGTGGCCGCCCGCGACTGCTGCGGCACCGCATCGGCTTGCATCCGCACGATCACCCCACGCTCACTGACGAGCAGCAACTCCTCACCCGAGCCGAGCACCCTCAGGCCAACCAGAACGTCGCCGTCCCGGCGGAATTTCATCGCCCTCAGGCCCATGCCGGCCCGCTTCTGAAGGCGGAACTGATCCACAGGAACCCGCTTACCCAAGCCGCTGGCGGACGCGACCAGAACCCAGGGGCCGTCACTCGGAGCGACGTCCTCGGCTTCGTCGTCATCGGCACTGGCACTGCTGCCCTCAACGCGATCAGCGAGTTCCACAGGAAGCACATCCATGCTCACCAGCTCGTCGCCAGGACGAAGATTCATCGCCCGAACCCCGCGGGCGGTGCGGCCCAAAGGCCGGAGCTCGTCGTCACTGAGGCGGAAGTGGATGGTCATCCCGTTCCGGGAACCAATCAGCACGCTGTCGCCGGGCTGAGCCAGACGCACCCAGGTCAGGGCATCCCCCTCCTCCAGAGAAATGGCGATCAAGCCATTGGAGCGGATGTTGGCGAAGGCCGAGAGACGGGTGCGCTTGATGTAACCGCCACTGGTGAGCATCACCAGAACGGCATCTTCGGTGAACTCACTAACCGCGAGCAATGAGGTGATCTGCTCCTCACGGGGGATCGGAAGCAGCTGGACGATCGGCGTGCCCTTGGCAGCGCGGCTACACAGGGGAACCCGATAAGCGGGAACGGTATAGACCACGCCGCGGTCGGAGAACAGCAGCAGGGAATCGTGGTCGTTGCAGCTGATAAAGAGACGAACCGCCTCTTCAGCCTGGGCTTTGGTGCCGGCCTTACCGCGGGTGCCGCGGCTGGTGGCTTCGAACTCGCTGACTGGCATCCGCTTGAGGTAGCCGTTTTCGGTCAGGAGAACGACCGAGCGCTCATTGGCGATCAGATCGATGTCTTCGAGGCCGCCTTCGACATCGAGGATTTCGGTGCGACGCGGGGAGTCATAGCGGGAGCGAATCACTCCCAGCTCCTCAGTGATCAGGCTGTAAACCCGCTCTTTGCGGGCCAGGATGTCCTTGTAGTCAGTGATCTTGGCGAGCAGATCCTCGTGCTCGAGGCGAATCTTGTCGGCCTCGAGCGCAGTGAGACGCCGCAACTGCATCTGCAGGATGGCGTCGGCCTGAATCTCACTCAGCCCAAACTGCTCAACCAGCTCCGATCGCGCGGTGGCGCTATCGGCTGCACCACGAATCAGGGCAATGATCGCGTCGAGGTTGTCGAGCGCAATCAGGAGGCCAAGAAGGATGTGGTCGCGCTCTTCGGCCTTGCGGAGCAGATAACGCGTCCGGCGCTCAATCGTCTCGACCCGGAACTCGAGGAAGACCTCGAGCATCTTGCGAAGCGTGAGCAGGATGGGCTCCCCCTTCACCAGCGCCAGCATGTAGGCGCTGAAGTTGCTCTGGAGCGGCGTCAGCTTGAACAGGTTGTTCAGGACAACCTGGGGATAGGCATCGCGACGCAATTCGATAACGATCCGCATCCCGTCGCGATCGGATTCGTCACGGATATCGGAAATGCCTTCGAGCTTCTTGTCATTCACCAGCTCAGCGATGCGCTCAATCAGCGCCGCTTTATTGGTCTGGTAAGGCAGCTCGGTGATGATCACGGCGTCGCGATCAGGACGCCCCTTGGCCTCGATCGTCTCGATGGCCGCCACGCCGCGCATGGTGACGGAGCCTCGGCCCGTTTCGTACATCTCACGGATCCCCCGCCGGCCAAGGATCTGTCCGCCGGTTGGGAAGTCCGGCCCGGTGATGATGGAGGTCAGCTCACGGTCGGTGACCTCAGGGTTGGCGATTAAGGCCAACAAACCGTCAATCAGCTCGGTGAGGTTGTGGGGGGGAATGTTGGTGGCCATGCCCACCGCGATTCCCGTCGATCCATTCAGCAGCAACTGGGGGATGCGCGCAGGCATCACCGTTGGTTCTTGCTGCGACCCGTCGAAGTTATCGATGAAATCGACGGTCTCGCTCTCGATGTCCTCAAGCAAGCTGTCGGTCGTGAGGGCCCTGAGCCGCGATTCGGTGTATCGCATGGCGGCCGGCGGATCGTTATCCACCGAACCGAAGTTGCCGTGACCATCGATCAACGGCATGCGCATGGAGAAGTCCTGCGCCATGCGCACCAGCGCGTCGTAGACGGCGGTATCGCCGTGCGGGTGGTACTTACCCAGCACCTCACCCACCACACGGGCGCACTTTCTGTAGGGCCGATCGCTGGTCAGGCCCAGTTCGTACATCGCGTACAGGATCCGCCGATGCACGGGTTTCAAACCGTCGCGGGCATCGGGCAAAGCCCGTCCCACGATCACACTCATCGCGTACTCCAAGTAGGAGCGCGACATCTCGTTGCGAAGGTCGGCCTGAATCACCCGACCGTCGGATCCGCCTGGTCCTTCTCCGTCCCCCGCGGGCAATTCACGGGGTTCGGTTGGATCCGCCATTCGAGACAGCTTTGATTAGAACGCATTTTATCGGTACTTGTGCCTGTGTCTTCCTCCCCTGGGAACCTCCCCAATCGGAGCGAGACCGAACTGCAGCAATGGCAGCGCGAAGGACGACTCAAGGTCCGCAGCGCTACAGGCTTCCGTGACCTTGCTGAGGAGCGGGGGCTGGAGACGGCCTACCGGAAGACCCATGTCGTCGTCGCCAGCGATGCCGAACTGACGCAGCAGGCCACCTTAGTGCTGCATCTGGGTCCAAGCGACCCACCCATCCGTGTTCGCCAATTCCGTTTTGGCCCAGCAGAAGGCCATGGCGGCCATGGCAATACCGAACTCGTGATTCCGATGGGGGCGGGTGGCGCAGCACTGCTCAGCGCACTCCTCGACGGTCAACGCCTCCCCCTTTCCATCGGCGGAACCCCCAGTCAGCAGCAACCCAAGGTCGAACTGGAGACCGAACTGGGACTCGAAGACATCCCATGCGGCCGCCTGCTCCTGCATCGCGGGATCAGCGAAAACGGCGTGGTGGCCGTCAGCAGCCGAGAAGGGCTGACCCCAACCCCTTGGGGACCGGTCCTGGGACCATGGACCAGCGCGCTCTACAGCTGCCGCGGCCCTGGAAGCATTGGTTTGAGCATGCCGGGCCTGGATGGCCTCGGAGCGGGATCTCCCGTCCTGGTAGGCGGAACCATCGGCTGGGTCAGCGGACCGGGAAGCGGTCACAACCCTGGCGCCAAACGCAGCCGCAACGGTCATGCCCTGGGCCCCGGGGCCTGTTGCGCCCTGCAAGTGGACCTCCATGGACTGCAGCCCTCAGGGATCCGTGCCACCCGCCTTCCCGATGGCAGCAGCGGGCTGCTTGTAGCCATCGCCGCTCCTATCCCTCTGTTGAACCTCAGCACCGCTCAGCGTCTGACGGCTACGGCCGAGGAACTGTCCGCACCGCTCCTGGACTACGGGGTCCCGAGGCGGGTTCGGCCCTGTCCGGCCAGCGCAACCTATGGGGAATTGCTCAACGGCTCCATCCGTCTCGGTGAGAGGCACCTCTCTGCCGCACCGGCCCATAGCCCCAGGCTGGCGGCGGAGGCGGGAGCCCAACTCGAGCAGATGCTTCTCAGCGGCGCATTCCCGCTGCGCCTGCCCCTTGCCCCACTGCCCAGCGAGCGGGCTGTACGGGCACTGAACTAACCACGCCCAAACCGACAACGTTCAAGAACGGCCGTATGCTCCCGGCTTCATCGATCCAGAACCGAAACCATGGCTGATGCTCCTGCCCCGCAGCCGGACGCCGAGCAGCAACCTGGACTCGAGGCTTTGGAGACCAACGCTGCGGAAAGCACCGTCACTGCGCCGATCGAGACCGCGGCTGACGCTGAACCCACAGAAGCGGCTGACGTTGCACCTGAAGTCACTGAAGTCGCCGAGACGGCCGCTGCACCGGAACCGGAGCCGGAGCCTGCGCCCGAACCAGAACCGGTCAATGCCTTGGCCCCTCAGGTGGCCAGCACCACCGATGTACCGGCCAGCACTGCAGCAGCGCCCCCCGAAGGCGAGGGCGGCGAATGGGAGTTGCTGGTCCAGAAGGTCAAACAGTGGATCGCCAGCGGCCAACTTCAGCAGCAGTGGGAAACGGCTCGCACCCCAATCACCCTGCTGGCTGGCCTGATCGCAGTCCTGCTGGTTCTGCGGATTTACAGCTCACTGCTCGGCGTGCTGGAAAGCCTGCCTCTACTCCCTGGACTGTTGGAGCTGGTGGGGGTGATCAGCGTGGTCCGTTTCAGCCTCACTCGCCTGGTGAAAAGCGACGACCGCCATGAGGTGATCGATGGTCTGAAGCAGCGCTGGAGCAACTTCCGGGGCAATCGGTAGCAGATGGGCTGAGGCCAGAAGCCGTCAGGTCGGTTGATAGCTTGGCTTGATTGCTTCAAAAGGTCTCAGGTGGACATTCAGCTCGGCCGTTCCCGTAATGTGCGCCGCGCCTACGGCATCGATGAAATCGCCTTGGTGCCTGGCGGTCGCACGGTCGATCCGGCCGTCACCGACAGCAGCTGGACCCTGGGCGGCATCACCCGCGAGATCCCAATCATCGCCAGCGCCATGGACGGTGTGGTGGATGTGGGCATGTGCGTTGAGCTGGCCAAGCAAGGCGCCCTCGGCGTGCTGAATCTGGAGGGCGTCCAGTGCCGCTACGACGACCCCAACCCGGCCCTCGATCGCATCGCTTCGGTGGGCAAAGAAGAGTTCGTGCCCCTCATGCAGGAGCTCTACAGCCAACCCGTGCGGGAAGACCTCATCCGCAAGCGGATCGGTGAAATCAAAGAGCGCGGCGGCATTGCAGCGGTGAGCGGCACCCCCGTTGCCGCCCTGAAGTTCGGCAAGGCCATCGCCGAGGCCGGCGCAGATCTGTTCTTTGTGCAGGCCACCGTGGTCAGCACCGAACACATCGGCCCTGCAGGCCAAGAGAGCCTGGACCTTGAGGCCCTCTGCCGTGATTTCGGTGTTCCCGTGATCATCGGCAACTGCGTCACCTATGACGTCGCCTTGAAACTGATGCGCGCCGGCGCCGCTGGGGTGATGGTGGGCATCGGCCCTGGCGCCGCTTGCACCTCCCGCGGCGTGCTGGGCATCGGCATTCCTCAGGCCACCTCCGTTGCCGACTGCGCTGCAGCCCGCGATGACTACATGAAGGAAAGCGGCCGCTACGTCCCGATCGTTGCCGATGGCGGCATCGTCACTGGCGGTGACATCTGCAAGTGCCTGGCCTGCGGCGCCGATGCCGTGATGATCGGATCACCGATTGCCCGCTCTGCCGAAGCTCCGGGTCGCGGCTTCCACTGGGGCATGGCCACGCCCAGTCCCGTCCTGCCCCGCGGCACCCGCATCAAGGTGGGCACCACCGGCAGCCTGGAGAAAATCCTGCGCGGACCAGCCTCCCTCGACGACGGCACTCAGAACCTGCTGGGCTGCATCAAGACCTCAATGGGAACCCTCGGCGCTCGCACCCTCAAGGAAATGCAGCAGGTGGAGGTCGTCGTCGCCCCGTCCCTGCTGACCGAGGGCAAGGTTTATCAGAAGGCCCAGCAATTGGGCATGGGCAAGTAAGCGATCGCGGTAGCCTCCGGAGTGTGTGGGTCCAAAGCCCTCACACTCCTCACACCCCCCGGCTCGGCGCGTCCGAGCTTTCACTCTTTGCCAGGGCTCGGCGGCTCAAGCCGCCAGCACTACGCCACCCAGTTACGAGTTCCTCCAGGCCTCTGCCGAAGCCCAAAACTCGTTGCTAAATTCCGAAAACACTGATCCCTGAACGGATGTCCAGCGCCGCAGCCGTCACCGACGCTTCCTTCGAGCAAGACGTGCTCAAGAGCGATGTACCCGTTCTTGTGGATTTCTGGGCTCCCTGGTGCGGCCCCTGCCGCATGGTCGCGCCCATCGTTGATGAGATTTCGAAAGAGTTCGAAGGCAAGATCAAGGTCTTCAAGCTCAACACCGACGAAAACCCCAACGTCGCCAGCCAGTACGGCATCCGCAGCATCCCCACCCTGATGGTCTTCAAGGACGGCCAGAAGGTGGACACCGTTGTGGGCGCTGTGCCCAAGACCACCCTGTCCGGCACCATCTCCAAGTACCTCTGAGCGTCAGCGGCACAGCCGAAGACCTCAGCTCAAGCCCGGCCAATGGCCGGGCTTTTCTGTCCTGATCCCAAACGATGGCCATCGAGAGAAGTCCTCTGGATGCGTTGGCCGATGCCCTGGACGGACATCCGCAACGCCGCTCGATCGAGCGCAGTGTCGTACGGCTGCTGGAGATCGCACGCAACAGCAGCGATGCCGATGAATGGCGGCTGATCACAGGAGCACTGGCGGACATCCGCGACGGCTTCAACGTCTTTGCCCCCCATCGCCAGACCCGCAAGGTGACGGTGTTTGGTTCTGCACGAACCACGTCAGAAGAGGCTCCCTACCCGCTGGCCGAAGAGCTTGCGCGCGAGGCGGCACGATGCGGCTTCGAAATCATGACTGGAGCTGGCGGCGGCGTGATGGAGGCCGCCAACCGAGGAGCCGGTTGCGAAAACAGCATCGGCCTCAATGTCGATCTGCCGTTTGAGCAGCACGCCAATCGCTACGTCAACGCCTGCGACGGGCGCCTGCTGCACTTCCGCTACTTCTTCACTCGCAAACTCTTCTTCCTGCGAGAGAGCGATGCCTTGGTGGTCATGCCCGGCGGGTTTGGGACCTTTGATGAGCTGTTCGAATCGCTCACACTGATCCAGACCGGACGCACACCTCCAATCCCCGTGGTCCTTCTGGCTCCAGAGGGAGATGACTTCTGGAGCGATTGGCTCGCGACCATCGACAACACCCTGCTGGGGCGTGCCTTGATCTCCGCAGAGGACACCTCCCTGCTCAAACAAGCCAGCAGTGCCGCTGAGGCCTTAGGGCACATCAGCCACTTCTACCGGGTCTTCCACACCGCTCAGTTTGCGGAAGAGCAGATGGAGTTATTGATGCACTCCCCCCTGCCTGCCGAAACGGTGGCTGAGCTCAACCAACGTTTTGACGCCCTGGTGGATGAGGGCAGCATCAGCCAAGGCGAGAGCTGTGACCATCACGGCATCCTGCGGCCCTGCCTGCGCTTTCACCTGGATCGCCGCAGGGTGGGACTGCTTTACCAATTGATCGATGTCCTGAATGGCCTACCCATCGAGGTTCCTCCCTCGATCGAGCAACCTGGACAACGTGTCTGCTCCCTACCGCCCACCCCATGACGCGCATCGGCCTAATCGACTACGGGATGGGCAACCTGCATTCAGTGCAGCGGGCCTTTGAACGGTTGGGGTGTGAGGTGCGGATCCTGCAGCAGGCCGAGGCCATGGAGGACTGCCAAGCGCTGGTGCTGCCCGGTGTTGGGGCCTTTGACCCGGCCATGGAGCGTCTGAACGCCTCTGGCCTGGTGCCAGCGATCAAAGCCTGGTGCAACGCGGGGCGCCCATTGCTGGGCATCTGCCTGGGCTTGCAACTGCTCTTTGAAAGCAGTGATGAAGGATCCGCCGCTGGACTGGGACTGCTGGCTGGGCATATTGCGGCGCTTCCCAAGGTCCCAGGGCATCCGATTCCCCACATGGGCTGGGAAGCGCTCATTCCTGGAACTCCGTCACCGTTACTGCCAGAGGGATCTGAGGAGAGCTGGGTGTACTTCGTCCACTCCTTTGCCGCTCAACCCAGGGATCCCAGCTGCGTCACCGCCTCGGTGTCGTTTGCGGAGCAGCCCGTCACCGCAGCCGTCTGGCAAGGCAGCGTCGGAGCCTGCCAATTTCACCCTGAAAAATCCTCGGAAGCTGGAGAGCAACTGCTTCGGCGCTGGCTGAGCTGGGTCGAGGGGCAAGCATGAGCCTGCGGCTCAGCGGGGGTCGCAAACTGCTTAGTCCTCCTGGAGAGATCGCCCGCCCAACCGCCTCTCGGGTGCGTCTGGCGGTCATGAACATGCTGGCGGCAGAACTGCCCGGGGCCCACTGGCTTGATCTCTTCTGCGGCAGTGGGGTAATGGGCTGCGAAGCCCTACTGCGTGGCGCGGCTCAGGTGGTGGCCGTGGAGCAGGACCGGCGCATCGGCGCCATCGCCCAAAGCAATCTGGAGACGGTGGCCGCCAGCCTTCAGCCGCACCCCTCCTTCCGCGTTGTCCAACAGGAGGCGATCCGCTGGCTGAGCTCGCCCCACGGCGAGGGCTTTGATCTGGTCTACGCGGATCCTCCCTATGCCGCTGGCCTCTATGGGTCGCTGCTCGAGGCGCTCGCCGCAGGGGATTGGCTCAGGCCCCAAGCCCTCGTGCTGCTGGAGCATGCAACAAAAAACCCGCCGGAGATTCCAGCGGGTTGGGAATTGGAGAAGCAAAAGCGCTACGGAAGCTGCAGCCTCGTGATGCTCTCGCGCTGTTGAGATCAGCCGCCCAGGGCGCTACCACGGCGGTACTGGTTCCAGGCCGCCACAAACAGGCCAAGCAAAGTCACGGGAATCAGACCGAGCACGATGCCGCAGAGCAGGGGTTCGATCATGGAAGGAGCAGCCAGCTTTGGTTGCACAATTCTCCCACGCCCATGGCTGGGTTCGTGATCGATCTGCATCAACCGTGACTGCACAGCCCCCCTCCCCCGCGCAACAACCCCAGCGGGGCCTGATCTCGGCGCTCGTGCTCCTGACATCGATCTGCGTCACGATCGTGATGCTGGTCGTCGTCATCCCTGCCGCTCGCAGCGATCCCTACACCCGGACCACCCTGCAGCTGAGCGGCTCCGCCGAGCACGGGGAACAGCTGTTCCTGTTGAACTGCGCCGGCTGTCATGGCATTGCCGCCCAAGGGTTGGTGGGGCCCAACCTCCACAAGGTGGACAACCGCAAGAACAATCGCCAGTTGATTCAACAGGTGGTCAGCGGACGCACCCCGCCCATGCCGCGCTTCCAACCGGAACCTCAGGCCATGGCTGATCTCTTGGCCTACCTCCACAGCCTCTCGTGAGACTCGCGGTGGTGCTGGTGGAGCCCGCCGGCCCCCTGAATGTGGGCAGCGTGGCCAGGCTCTGCGCGAACTTCGCAGTGGACGAACTCCGCCTCGTGGCACCCCGCTGCGATCACCTCGGGGACGAGGCCCGGCTCATGGCCGTGCACGGGGAAGCGCTGCTCGAGCAAGCGCAACTCTTTCCAAACCTGGAGGCCGCCCTGGCCGATTGCAGGCGCGTGGTGGCCACCAGCGGTCGGATCGAGGAGGAAGCCTTACCGCTCAACGGTCCTGAGGAAGCCCTCTCCTGGTTGCAGGGGGGCACCTCAGCAGGAGCCCCAGCGGCCCTGGTGTTCGGCCGAGAAGACCGCGGACTGAGCAATGGAGAACTACTCCAGGCTGGACGAATCCTGCGGCTGGACACCAGCGAGGCCTACGCCTCAATGAACCTGTCCCATGCCGTCTCGGTCTGCCTGCATGAACTGCGGCGCTGCACCCGGCCCAAGGCGGAGCACCAGCCTGAACCCTGCCAGCGGGAGCAGCTGGAGGCCGCGCTGGCGGATGCTGAGCAACTCCTGCTGGAGGTGGGCTTTCTCTATCCCCATACCGCCCAGGCGCGGATGGGCAAAGTGCGGGCCCTGCTCCAACGGGCCGAGATCCGCGATGAGGAAGTCGCCCTGCTGCGAGGAATGGTGCGTCAGCTGCGCTGGGCATCACAGCGAGACTGCCCCTAACGTCTGAGCCCAAGCTTCGATCGCTTCCGTGGGCGCAGGTCGGTCACAACGTTCAAACCGCTCCAGCTGGGGGGCACCGGTCCGATTGGTGCTGCGGCTGCTGGTCATGGGACTGGGGCTTGGGGTCATTGCTGGAACCGGCCTGAAGTTGCTCGCCCCAAAACTGGGGCAAGGGGCCGCCCAAGCCGCCAAACCCCAATCGCTTCTGGCGCCCCCCGGACGGCCGCTCCCCCGCGGCCTGGATCTGGGCCGCTTCGAGCCACGGCTGGAGCTCACCGCCCTGAGCAAACGCTGGGCCCAACTCGCCGCTCGCTACAAGGATCTGACCGTCAGCGGCTATCTGCTGGTGCTCGATGACGGCCGCTTTGCGGAACTAGCCCCCCAACGCCCCTTACCTGCCGCCAGCTCGATCAAGACACCGATCTTGCTGGTGGGCCTGGAGGATCTCGATGCCGGAAAGCTGCGCTGGAACGAACGCCTGGCGATGACCAAGGAGGTCGTTGGTGGGGGAGCGGGCTGGATGGCCAACAAGCCCGTCGGGACCACTTTCCCCTTCTGGGAAGCGGCCAACGAGATGATTCGGGTCAGCGACAACACCGCCACCAACCTCCTGATCAAACGGGTGGGCGGCAAAACGGTCCTCAACGCTCGATTCCAAGCCTTGGGTCTCACCAGCACCGCGGTGAACAACTGGCTGCCGGATCTGGACGGCACCAACACCACCAGCGCCTACGACCTCGCCCGCTCCATCGCCCTGGTCGATACGGGCGAGAAGCTGAGCCCACGGGCCCGCGATCTCTTCCGGGAGGTCATGGGCCGATCCCGCACCAACACCCTCCTGCCCCTCGGCATGTTGATGGGTCTAGGCGGTGATTCGGCGAACCCCGACAGCGAACTGATGGCCCACGGGGTGACCGTCTACAACAAAACGGGAGATATCGGCATTGCCTACGCCGATGCCGGCCTGATCGAATTGCCCGACGGCAAACGGGCCGTGGCGGCCTTCATGGTCAAGGGACCCTTCAACGATCCGCGCTCCACGAACTTGATCCGGGCCATGGCTGGCGAGATCGCGAAGAGCCTGGTGCGCAAACCCGCCCCCGCTCCCGCAAAGCCCAAGAAACCCACCGCCTAGGGACTCCGTCGATGCTTCCTGTCCTCCTGGCTTCAAGCCCCGCCGCCGCGCCCGTCCTGCGCCCGCAACAGGTCCGTCCTCTGCCGGGAAGCCTCGATGGGGTGTTGATGCTCAACGACAACAACCCCGAGTTGATCAGCGGACCGGGGATCCTGCTCTCCACCTTTGCGGGAGCCGGCCAGCTGGACCTGCCGCTCAGCGGTCGCTTCGATCTGTTTAGCCACCACGTTTACGCCGGTACCCCGGAGAAACAGGACTCGACCATCTGGTTAGCGGTTGTGGCCCAACCCCGGGGTGATCAACCGGTCCAGCTCACGCTCTTGAGCGGCTCAACCGCCCTCTCCCAGGCCACCGACGACCGCGAACCCCAGGCGCCTTTCCTTCCGCTACCCGAGCGGATGCGCCAAGACGGCTCCACCTACGCCGGACCTGGAAGTCGGGTCGCCACAGAACTGCTGCTGCGCCAACGCAACCCTCGCTTACCCAAACGCTGGGAGTTACGTCCCGGCGCACCCACCACCCTGCTGCTGCTGCCGATTCCGGTGCAGGGACTGGATCCCTTACTCAATGGCCGCAATCTGCAGCTCCGGCTGCAGGCCAGCGGAGCCATCAGCGTGGCCACCCTGGCCGCCTTTGGAGAGGGGGAAAAGCCTCCAAGCAAGGCCGCTCTGCAACAGCTCCTGGCCTCCGGCGTCCTGAGCCCCAAGGAGCACAAACCCACCCCGCGGGGCGCCCGAGGGCGCATGGTCTATTCCCGTGTCAGCGGCGTGCAAGTCGGCAGCACCTGGAGCGCCGTGATCACGGATCCTGGCCAACCTTGCCTCTCGAGTGCATCAGCTCCCATCTCCTGGCCGATTGCCTCACTGGAGCGCGGCACGCTGGGGACCGCTCAGGTGCAGACCGCAGAACTCAAGGCCCACTACCCCGGTACCGCCTGGGCGGCCCATGGGAACTACGGCGTGGCCTACGACATCCGCATCCCGCTCTGCAACCGCTCCAAAAGCAGCACTGAACTCGCCGTCGCTCTGGAGTCACCGCTAAAAACCGACAAAGCCATCGGGGGACTGCGCTTCAACAGCACCCCGTCGCGCTCCGTGATGTTTCGAGGCACGGTCGAACTCAGCGGACTCGACGGTGAATCCAGCCGCCAGAGCTTTCATCTGGTCCAACGGGCCGGTCAGCAAGGACCTGAACTCGGCCGCATCAACGTGCCTGCAGGGGGCCGCCGGGATCTGCGCGTGCGCCTGATCTACCCCGCCGATGCCACACCGCCCCAGGTCCTCAGCCTGCTGCCTGTGAAACAATCGCCAGCACCGCCAGACAGCCTCCAGCCGTGACGCAAGCCCGCAAGCGCAGGGTCTTTCCCTTCACCGCCATCGTGGGTCAGGAGGAGATGAAGCTGGCCCTGCTGTTGAACGTGATCGATCCCCGCATTGGCGGCGTGATGATCATGGGAGACCGCGGCACCGGCAAGAGCACCACGATTCGTGCCTTGGCTGATCTCCTGCCCGAGATCGACGTGGTGGCCGGCGACCCCTACAACAGTTCCGAGAGCGACCCCGATCTGCAGAGCAGCGAGGTGCGTCAGCGGGCCGAGCAGGGTGAGCAACTCCCCACCGAGAAGCGCCAGGTGCCGATGGTGGACCTGCCCCTGGGGGCCACCGAAGACCGCCTCTGCGGAACCATCGATATCGAGAAGGCCCTCAGCGAGGGTGTCCGCGCCTTTGAGCCCGGCCTGCTGGCCAAGGCCAACCGGGGCCTGCTCTACGTCGATGAGGTGAACCTGCTGGACGACCACCTCGTCGACGTGCTGCTCGACTCGGCTGCCTCCGGGTGGAACACCGTGGAACGCGAAGGCGTCAGCGTCCGCCACCCCGCCCGCTTCGTGCTGATCGGCTCGGGGAACCCCGAGGAAGGCGAACTGCGTCCCCAATTGCTCGACCGTTTCGGCATGAGCGTCGAGGTGCGGACCGTCCGCGACCCCGAACTGCGGGTACAGGTGGTGGACCAGCGCACCGCCTTTGACAACGACCCCGACGGCTTCAACACCGCCGTCCAAGGCACCCAAGACGGCCTGCAGGCCCGGGTGGTCGAGGCCCAGAACCGCCTGCCCCATGTTCAGATCGACGACGACCTGCGGGTGCGCATCTCCGCGATCTGCGGCGAGCTGGATGTCGATGGCCTGCGGGGCGACATCGTGACCAATCGGGCCGCCCGGGCCCTGGCCGCCTTCGAAGGCCGCACCGAGGTCACCGAAGACGACGTGGCACGCGTGGCCGCCTGCTGCCTGCGTCACCGCCTGCGCAAGGACCCCCTCGAGCAGATCGACTCGGGCGATCGTGTGGTCAAGGTCTTTTGCAAGGTGTTTGAGCGTCCAGAAAGCGGCGACAAGGCCGCCTTCGAATTGGCCCTCGCCGCCTAAAAGCCGTTGCGGATCCTCGGCATCGATCCCGGCCTCGCTCGCGTGGGCTATGGCGTGATTGATGTCGAGGAGGGTCCCGGCGGGGCTCAAACCATGCTTGATTGCGGCATCATCCGCACCGACCCCGGCCGCAGCGATGGCGAGCGGATGGTCGAGATCGCCAAGGACCTACGGGTCCTGATCCGCACCTGGAGGCCTCAGCTAGCGGCTGTCGAGAAGTTTTTCTTCTACCGCTCCAGCACCACCATCTCGGTGGTTCAAGCCCGGGGGGTCCTGATGATGACCTTGGCGCGCTTTGCCATCCCGGTGGTGGAGTTCCCGCCCATGCAGATCAAGCTGGCCTTAGCCGGCCATGGCCATGCCGATAAGGACGATGTGCTCGACGCGGTGATGAGGGAGCTCAACCTCGACACCCCGCCGCGGCCCGATGACGCCGCGGATGCCCTGGCGGTTGCGCTCACCGGCTGGTTCCAGCGCTGATGGATGGACAAAAAGCACAACTGCGCCAGGCGTTCAAGCAGCGCCGGCTGACGCTTCACGCAGCCTGCGCCCCAAGCCTTCGTGCCCAGGCGATCCAAGGGCTCCCCGGCCTGCTGCCTCCAGACCGCGCCCTCGGGCTCTACTGGCCCTTGAGCGGGGAAGTGGATCTGCGCTGTCTCGCCAAGCTGCCCGTCCTGGCGGGCCGGATTGCATTGCCCTGCATCGCCGGAGGGCGGTTGACCTATCGCCACTGGAGCCCTGGCGATCCCACCTCACCCGACGAGACGGGTATTCCCGCACCCACCTCTGCTGCGGCCAACCTCGAGGCCAGACAGATCGGTCTCCTACTCGCCCCAGCCCTGGCCTTCGATCAAGCGGGGGTCCGCCTGGGCTATGGCGGCGGCTGGTTCGATCGACTCCGGCAAACGCCCCCTTGGGACCAGGTGCCAGCGCTGGCCGTCGTTCCAAGCGGATGTCTGGTGGAGCAACTACCCGCAGACCCCTGGGATGTGCCCTTCCCCGGCTGGTTGGATGAGCAGGGTGTGCACTGGCGGCCTGAGTTGCAACCTGTTGAGCAACCTTGAAGCCAGGGCGCAGCGACGCACTGAATTTGGCAGGATCGATTCAGTTCACGGCGGAACCAGTGGATTTCACAGGCAACGACGCAATCCCCTCCGCCATCAATGCTGGTCGTCCATCCGCGGCGGCGGAGCTGAAGGGGCGCAATGAGAGCAGCAACGCCCTCTCGATGATGGTGAGCTCCATGGTGCACATGGTTCAAGCCGGCCAAACCAAGACAGACGGCCACTGGTCCGCTTAAGTCCTGAGCAGCAGCCCTGATTGCAGATGCGACCCACCTTCGTTCTCTGCGCCTTCACTCCCGTCCTGATCTGGGCAACAGCCCATTCGGCCAAGGCCCATGGGATTGAGAGCAGCATCAGCCAGCTCGAGAGCCTCAATAGACAACTGGTGCTCCAAAGCCAGTTCTCCACTGGAGAGCCGACCAGCGATGCCGTCGTGCGCCTGATTGCCCCGGATGGCAGCCAGCACGACCTGGGTCGGACCGATGCAGCAGGGCGACTGAGCTTCGCCCTGCCCATGGGCAGCCAAGGCGCCTGGGAACTGCAGGTGGATGGCGGCCCAGGCCACCGCGACTACCTCGAGATGCCGGTTCAGGCCGGTCAAGTCCAGGTCGATCAAATCAGCACTGGTCCCCAGACACGACCTCTGCTGTGGCTCAGTGCCTTCGGTGCAACTGCCATGCTGCTTGGACTTCAGCGCACTCGACGCAACCGTTAATGGCCACCGGCAGCCAGAAGCTCGACCAAATCGTGGACCGCCTCAAAGGGACCGCTGATCCCAAACGGCGCTACGAGTACGTGCTCTGGCTCGCCAAGAAGTTGGAGCCCCTGCCGGAGGAATTCCGCAACGACGTCTTCAAGGTCAAGGGCTGCGTCTCTCAGGTCTACGTCGTGGGGCAGCTGGTGGACGGAAAACTCCATTGGCAGGGTGACTCTGACGCCGCCATTACCAAAGGACTACTGGCCCTCTTAATCGAGGGCACCGAGGGCCTCGATCCCGCCGCCCTGGCTGGCATTGATCCGGCCTTCTTGAGTGAGACCGGCCTGCAGGCAAGCCTGACCCCGTCTCGGGCCAATGGCTTTCTCAACATCTTCAAGATGATGCAAGCCCAAGCCAGCGCCCTCAACCCCGCGGCTTAAAAGCGGGAAGGCCAATTTCTAGGATCATTCCTTTCAGATCGGCGTCAGGATGACCATCGGCATCGGCTTGCTCGGGCTCGGCACTGTGGGAGCAGGCGTTGCGGAAATCCTGCAGACCCCAGACGGTCGCCACCCGCTCGTGGCAGATCTGGAGCTCAAACGCGTGGCCGTGCGGGATCTCAACCGCCCTCGGCCGATTGAACTGCCCGGCGAGATTCTCTGCACCGATCCCCAAGCGGTCGTTCAGGACCCCGCGGTGGACATCGTCGTGGAAGTCATGGGTGGCCTCGAGCCCGCCCGCAGCTTGATTCTGGCGGCGATTGCGGCAGGAAAGCCAGTCGTCACGGCCAACAAGGCCGTGATCGCCCGCCACGGCGAAGAGATTGCTGCTGCCGCCGCCGACAAAGGCGTCTATGTCCTGATCGAAGCCGCCGTTGGCGGCGGAATCCCGATCATCGAGCCCCTCAAGCAATCCCTGGGCGGCAACCGGATCCAACGGGTGAGCGGGATCATCAACGGCACCACCAACTACATCCTCAGCCGGATGGCGGATGAGGGCGCGGCCTATGCCGAGGTGCTCGCCGATGCCCAACGGCTGGGCTATGCCGAAGCCGATCCCGCCGCCGATGTGGGCGGTGGTGATGCCGCCGACAAGATCGCCATCCTCTCGGGCCTGGCCTATGGAGGCCCGATCGAGCGCGCCGCGATTCCGACCGAAGGCATCGATCGTCTGGATGGCTGCGATGTGAACTACGCCGACCAACTGGGCTATGTCGTGAAGCTCGTGGCCCAAGCGAAAAATCTGGGCACCGCCAGCGATGGCACCGTGCAACTGGATGTGCGGGTCAGCCCCACCCTTCTGCCCAAGGATCACCCCTTGGCCGGTGTCCACGGCGTGAACAACGCGATCCTGGTGGAAGGCGACCCCGTCGGCCGGGTGATGTTCTACGGCCCAGGAGCAGGGTCCGGCCCCACCGCTTCCGCTGTGGTGGCTGACATCTTGAACATCGCCGGCATCCGGGCTGCCACCGGTAACAACGGCGGACTCGACCCCCTGCTGGCGGCCAGCCGCTGGCGGAACTGCGCCTTGGTGGATGCCGGTGAAACCCTGCAGCGGCACTACGTGCGTCTGCAAACCGGTGATGAAGCAGGCGTGATTGGGCGGATTGGAAGCTGCTTTGGCGACCAGGGCGTCTCCATCCGCTCCATCGTCCAATTCGAAACCTCCGGAGAGGCCACCGACGCCGAAATCGTGGTGATCACCCATGAGGTGAAGCAACAGCATTTTGCCAATGCCCTGGCGGCAATCAAGGCGCTTCCCGAGGTGAAGGCCGTCGCCGCCTGCCTGCCGACGTTGTAGTGGCAGCGGACCGGGCACCTGGGCCAGAGTCTTGGGATCGGTTGATGCCGTTCCCCTGACCCAACCGCAGTTTTGTAGCTCTTCAAACGTTTTGAGGGCAAACGACGCGGAATCCTGGGCGGGTCAGCTGGTTTGAGCCTCGGCCTCACTATTGCGTTGGCCATGACCTCAGTAAGCCCCTCTCGCCACGTCCATCAGGGCGATTGCGTCACCCTGTTCAGTGATTCCCACACCTATCAAGTGGTGGGAATCGATGACAGCCATGACCGCTGCTGGGTGCGGCGTTGGCCCCTGGCCCGCCACGGCTGCCCGGTCTTTGAAATTTCTCTGCAACAGCTCGCGGGCCGCCAAGCGCTCAGCCCCGCAAATTGAAGTCTTGGGGCTTGAATGGGGTCGCTTAGCCCAAGCGCCCCATCACTCGCCTTCCTGCTGTTGCCGGCCTAGTGGCCATGCTGCCGGCCCTGCAGCTGTTGATGGGCTGCCAACCACCCCATCCCGCCGGCCAGCTGGTGGTGGCCAACAAGAGCAGCCTCGAATCCGTCGATCCGGTGGATGTCTACTTGTTGGCCGGAACGCAGTTGCTCAGCGCCGTCGGCGACCCGCTCTACGCAGCCGATCGGCAAGGCCAACTCCAGCCAAGGCTTGCCACAGCTCTACCGCAATTCAGCGCGGACGGCCTCAGCGCTCGCATCCCCCTACGCCAGGGCGTTCGCTTCCACGACGGGACCCGCTTCGACGCCGAGGCGATGGTGTTCAACCTCAATCGCTTTCGGCGACTGGGAAAACTCAGCTACCTGCTGGATGACCGAATCCGCTCGGTTCGCAGCGTGGGGCCGTACACGATTGAAGTCCGTCTGACACGCCCCTACCGCGCCCTGGCGGCCCTACTGAGTTCGATCACCTTCACCCCTGTTTCACCAACGGCCTACCAGGACTACAGCGAGCGCTCCTTGACGGGGCGCTTTGTCGGCACCGGTCCCTACCGCTTGGTGAGCTACAGCCCGCGCAAACAGCAGTTGCTGCCGTTTGCGGGCTACTGGGGTGAGCCCGCCAAGAACGCTGGAATCAACCTGATCACCCTGAGCAACTCCACGGCGCTGTTTGGTTCTCTCGTCAGCGGCGAAGTGGACCTCTTGATTTCTAGTGGCCTCGAGAGCGACCAGCAGCAGGCCCTCGATGCCCGCGTTGCCCGCGGTGAGCTAGTCAGCGGAGAAGGTCCGGCGATCGAGATCGCCTTGATGGCCCTCAACAGTCAACGCCCGCCCTTCAACCGCAGAACGCTGCGTCAAGCGGTGGCCCTGAGCCTGGATCGCCGGCTGATCAGCCAACGGGTGAGTTTTGGCATGAGTGAACCCCTCCGTTCCCTTGTGCCACCGCCGCTCGCAGGCTCGCGCCCCCCGAGCTGGCCGGCCTACGACCCCAAAGCTGCTCGAGCGCTGTACGCCAAGGAGGGCTTCTGCGCAGGGAAACAACTGACCCTGCCACTGACCTTCCGCTCGAACCATGCCTCCGATCGGCTTTTTGCCCTCACCTGGCAGGCCCAATTGCGACGGGACCTGGGGGATTGCGTCCGGCTGGAGATCACCGGGGTGGAGTCCACAAGTGCCTACCGGCAGCTGGCGCAGGGGGTCTTTCCGATGATCATCTACGACTGGATTGGCGATTACCCCGATCCCGACACCTACCTGGCTCCCTTGCTGGGCTGCCGCAAAAGCGAAGGCGACCATTGCCTCTCAGGCAGCAGCGTTGATTCGGGAAGCTTCTGGACCAAGCCCGGCCTGCAACAACAGCTCCAGGCCAGTGAAAGCCGCTCTGGACAGGCACGCCGGTCCACCTTGTTGAGGATCCAACGGGAGACCGCAATCGGGGCCTCGTTTGTTCCCCTCTGGCAGGTCAATGCCCGCGCCTGGGGCCAACGGAGCTTGCGTGCGCCCCAATTTGATGGCTCTGGGCGGGTGATCCTGCAGCAGCTGGAGCAGGTCAAGCGATGAGCCGCCGCCATCACCTCTGGGGCTACCTGCTGAGCCGTCTGGCCCTCGTGCCCGTGATGCTCTGGCTGATCGCCAGCCTGGTGTTCCTCCTGCTTCGAGTAGCGCCTGGCGATCCCATCGATGCCCTGCTCGGTCCACGGGCGCCGCAGGCCGCACGGGAGGCCCTCAGGCAGCAACTGGGCCTCGATCAAAGCCTCCCGGTGCAGTACGGCCAGTACCTCAATGACCTCCTGCACGGCCAGTTAGGCACCTCCCTGACCAACCAGGAGCCCGTGACGGCGGTGATTGCCCGCAGCCTTCCCGCCAGCCTGGAGCTGGGCCTAACGGCCCTGCTGATCGCGGCGGTCGTTGGACTCGCCGTGGGCTTCAGCGGCATCGCCCGACCGGAGGGAAAGCTCGACCTCTCGGCCCGGCTCTATGGGATTGGCACCTACGCCATGCCTCCGTTTTGGGCCGCGATGATGGTCCAACTGGTGTTTGCGGTCTGGCTGGGCTGGCTCCCAGTGGGCGGACGCTTCCCGGCCACCTTGATTCCTCCTGAGGGCAGTGGCTTTTACCTGCTCGACAGCCTGCTGCAGGGCAATGGCCAGCAGTTTTGGGGAACGATCCGACATCTGGTGCTGCCGGCCAGCACCTTGGGCATCCTGCTGAGCGGCATCTTTGCCAACGCCCTGCGCCTCAATCTGCGGCGGGCCTTGGATTCCGACTACGTGGAGGCAGCCCGCAGCCGCGGCCTCAGTGAACGCCGCGTCGTACTCCGCCATGCCCTACCCAATGCCCTACTGCCGGTGTTGACCATTGCCGGCATCACTGTGGCCTCCTTGATCGGCGGGGCCCTGCTGATCGAGGTGACCTATTCCTGGCCTGGGGTGGCTTTCCGTCTTCAAGAAGCAATCAGCCAACGCAACTACCCCGTCGTCCAAGGGATCGTGGTGGTCGTGGCCAGCCTCGTCGTGGCGGTCAGCGTTCTGGTGGACCTGCTGGTGGCGCTGTTGGATCCGCGCGTGAAGTTCTGACCTCGATGCGGGTCTGCCAAAGCTTCGCCAGGTCGTGGTCGAGCACGTAGGCACTCACCCCGCCCAGATCGCGCCGCTGGGGAGGCAAGTCCCGCCTGAGCCCACGTTGATCCAGCCCCCACAGAAACTCACTGCTCAAGCTCAAAATCAAGTTCTGAACCCGGGTGGGATCCACACCAACCCACTCCTCGCCGAACTTGAACAGGGGAGCCTCACCGCCAGCCTGCATCCGCACAGGGGAGAAATGGCTCGCCCCCTCCAGCAGCACCAGACGGCTACGGGGATTGGGATCTGGCAGGAACAGTCGTAGCTGCTCACTGAGGGGCGGCGTAATCAAGTCCAGACTTCCCCCCAGCATGAAGACGGGAACATCCAGGTCCCGCAGGCCGCGATGGGGAAAGAGCAAGCTGCCAAAGCCGTTGAAGGTCACCACCCCTGCAATCGGCTGGGCCAGCGGTTGCACCGGCGGCAGGGCCACTTCAGGGAGCTGGCACTGCAGGAGACGCGAGAGATTGATTAACGGCAGATCGGCAAGCGACCGCTTGCAACGGCGCTGCAGTCCCGGTTCCGGACGCAGGCCAGCCGCCAACAAGCTCGTCAGCCCCCCCAGGGAGTGGCCCATCAGGACAACGCGCTGACCCAACTTGGGCAATCCACCGGCCTGAGCAGCAGCCACCACAGCCTGTAGGTCTTGCACCCGACCGGGAAGGGTCTCCGCTCCAGGGGGTAAGCGACGCCCCTGAACAAGCTCGCGCACGGCCAACTCATTGCTGCCGGGGTGATCGAGCAACACCACGGGCCAGTTCCGCTCATGCAGTGCCTGGGCCAACCAGCGCAACTGATCGGTGCTGCCCCCTAAGCCGGGCATCAGCAGCACCCAGGTTTTGGCGCCTTGCACAGGCCAGAGCTCGAGCTCCAGGGGCTGCTGGCGATGGGGGACCGGCAGACGCCAGCGCTGCAGCGCCCGATCCGCCGGCGAGGGCTGCCGCTCCAACAAAACCCCATCGGAAAGGGGTAACAGCGGAGTCCCCTGCGGCAGCGGCAGGGTTTGCAGGGCCTGCAGGGCCGCTTCCTGATCAGACAACTGTTGCCGCCAGCCTCTAGCGAGCTGTTGGAGGCCATCGAGATTGATGGTGAGCTGCCGGGCCGGGAGTGCCCGCATCAGCTCCATCACCGTCACCTGCTGCTGGTCTTTGAGCAGGGTGTTGAGGGTGCTGAGGACCAGCGGACCGGCATTGCCGTTCTCCGTGCTGAGCAACACACCCAATTCTTCGGCGACCCGCTGACCGGCCCAACTGCGCATCATCTGTTGGGTGAAGCTGCGCTGTTGCACCAGGGAGACATTCAGCAGCCGGTGCAACTGCTGTTGGCTCTGAGGATCCAGCAGGTTGAGCCAGACCGTCAGCTCTCCGGAGCGTGCCTGTGGATCACGGCTCCAACGTTCGAGCTCCGCAAGGTTGAGGGGGAGATCCAGCCCATCGAGGTGGATGTCCAGTTGTTCAGCGGCCCGCAGTGGCAGGGCCAGCAGCGATCCCAGCGAGAGGACTCCAGCCAGCAGACTGCTGGACAGTGCACGGCGGCGACGCAAGCGGGTTGGCTCAACCACGGATGCAGGCAACAGGCTGGAGCTGGTGGCACCAGTTTCCCCCGGCACTGCGGGAACTGGCCAGTGTTCGCCTGGTCGCCAGTTTTGGGGCCGGTGGGATCTTGTATCTCACCCCGATGGTGTTTCACCAACAGGACTTCAGCGCCTCCTCGATTGGACTGGGCTTAGCCCTGGCCGCCCTGGCCGGCACCGTGGGGCGTTTCATCAGCGGTGCCCTGCTCGATCAAGGCCGCAGTTGCGGAACGCCGGTGCTGATGGCAGCGGCCTGTGGCTTCGTGGGGGATGGCTTCTTGCTTCAGGCCAGCACCATGGCGGGCTACGTCGCTGGCCAACTCTGTATTGGCATGGCCGGCGGTCTCTACTGGCCGGCGGTTGAGCTTGCCGTGCCGCAATGTGCCAGCCCATTGCCCTCCGCCCAGGGCTACGCGCTTGTGCGCAGCGCCGATGCCTTAGGTGTGGCCAGCGGAACACTCACAGGCTCACTTCTGGCGGCCGCTGGACGGTTGCGAGGGGTCTACTGGATCGACATCGCTGCGGTACTTGGCTTGGCAGCGCTGCTGTTACTCAAGCCCCTGCCCAGGGCCGGCAGGGCCGGCGAGAGCGCAGAGGGACAACTCCCCCTGCGCCAATGGCTTCCAGCCCTGTTGCCGATGCTCGGCATTTCGGTCATCGCCACCTCCATCCCAGCCCTGATGCAGAGCGCGCTGCCCTTGGACCTCGTGCGCGGCGGACTCAACCGAGCCGGTCAGCCTGAGAGTTGGAGCGCGCTGCTGATCGGGCTGAAGCTGGGTCTCCTGGTGCTGATTCAGTGGCCCGTCGGCAGAGCATTGGCCCTGCGCCCGGTGGGTGTGGGCCTCGGGCTGAGCCTGGTCTGCTTCAGCACCGGGACGCTGATCCTGGCCGCCTCAGCCCTGAGCAGTCACGGCATTCTCCTGGTGGTGGTGGCGCTCGCCGTGGTGGCCCTTGGCGAAGCGGCCTTTCTGCCAACGGCGACTGAGGCGGTGGTTGAGCTCAGTCCCCAAGGGCACGGCGGCTTAGCGATGGCGCTGTTCTCTCAATGCTTTGCCCTGAGCGCCTTTGCTGCCCCCCTGCTGGCAGGGGTGCTCCTGGATGAGCATGGCCATGGCATGAGCCTCTGGATGGCAACCGCCCTGGCCTGCGGCCTCAGCTTGCTGCTGATTGGGCCGATCCAGAGGCGTTCGAAGCGGCGCTCGGCTTAAGCCTTCTCTTCAGCCTTTTTTTTGGCCCAGGCCTCATGGGGCAGGGGCTCAGTCCCGTACTCCCAGTCGTCGTAGTCAGGATCGTTGCGGATCTGCTTGTGCAGCTCCTTCTGACTGTCGAAATCGTGTGCCTGACGACCTTCACCGGTGCTTTCAGGAGAGCGCTGAGCCGTCATGGCAAATCTGGAGCTGGCGCCATTCTGAAACAGCTACCTGGATTTGGAGGGGAGCAGACGCAACCAAGCCCAAAACAGCAACCCAACCGGAAGGATCGCGAGCAACAACAGCGTGATCACAAAACGCAGTTCCTCTTGCACCAGATCAGGTCCAATCTCCGCGAGACTGATCGTGACCGATCGCCCTGGCCCCCTCATGCATCAGCTTTGGCTGCTGGTTCCCTGGGCAGTCTTCGCCCTGGCTGCGGGGGTCAAGTTCTGGCGACTAACGCGACCCTTCCGGCGGCAACTGGCTGAACCGAGCACAGAGCAGGTTCGCGCTTCCCTTGAGCGCCGCTGGCAAGCAGACCAACGGGAGTTCAGTGAATAGTCGCCGAGGGCCGCTGGCCGGCGCAGGCCAAGCAACCACCATTAATGCGATAAGGAGCCAAGTGATCCCTTAAGCAGCGGGTACCCCGAAAAAACAACACCTGCCCCTGCTCGCGGGCATGGGCATCCGTCAGGGGCAAGGCCAGCCAGCTTTCTGGAACGGTGCCCTTGAGGGCCTCGCGATTGGCCAAGGCCTCACGCCGACGCTGACGCTCCTCTCGATCGTTCTTCGCGCAGACCGCCTCCACCTGAAGCTCGCGGGAACAAGCAGCGCAGGCCTGAACCGTGGGCTTCTTCCGCTCCACGTTGTGGGAGAGCTTGTCGCTTGGCACCTCCCGCTCTTGGCCGCAGCTGCAGCGACACCACCAGTAGGCATTCCCTGCCTTGGAACGTTTCTCCGACGCACGCACAACGGTGAGTTGCCCATACACCTCACCAATGCGATTGCGCGGTTTCGAAGGCATTCACTCCAATGAACTCTGCTAAAAACCCTACGGAGGGAAATCGAGAAAGCAAAGAACCAATGACGCGACGCAACAGCGGACTGATTCGGCTCCTTCTCTCGACGCTCTGGATTTTGCTCGGGGTGGTTGCTTTCCTCAGCCTCGCCAGGGTCTTCATCTGGGGCTTGAGCTGGTATTTCATCCGCACGGCCCTTGCCATCGGCTTGGCCTATTACGTGATGGATCGCGTTCGGCGCCTGCGTCAGGTCCAGCGCTTACGCGTCCTGACCTTTCGAGCCTGGCTGGAAGAGGACTGATCGCGTCCGTTCCTCAGCTTCTCCATGGCGCAAAACCTTGACCTTGTGATTCATCCAAGGCTGGTGATCCCAGCGGCGGATTTGCAGTGGTCGTTTAGTCGCAGTGCAGGCCCTGGAGGACAAAATGTCAACAAGCTGGAAACCGCTGTCGAGCTCAGCTTTGACATCGAAGCCTGCAAGGTTCTGGGCCCCTTTCAGAAACAACGGCTGCAATCACGTCTCACGCAGTTGAGGGGATCAAGTGTGCTCCGCATCCGCGCGTCGGAGCACCGTTCGCAATACCAAAACCGCTGTCTGGCCCTGGAGAAAATGGCTGAGGCTCTGCGGGACGGCTTGAAACCAGACCCGAAACCACGGCGCGCCACCAAGCCTTCAAAAGCCTCCACACGGAGGCGCCTAGAAGGCAAAAAACTGCGCGGCGATGTCAAACGCAACCGGCAGCAACGACCGCGGCTGGAGGACTGAGCTCTAGACGTATCGGCCGGGATATTCGCCTGGATGATCAATCCGGGTGACCGTCACACCGGACGCCGTTCGCCCCGAAAAGCGAAGAAGGTCACTGCCTGAGACCTCAAAGCCGAGCTCCTGGGCCAAGCGAGCCACGTCATCGGCCGTCATGGCATCTTCCAGCGCTTGCCGTAGGGCGGGCTCAGCATGAACCCGCGCAAAAAACTGCTGTACCTGCTCAAACGCCATGTACGCAGGCTAGGAGCTGTTGCCTTGAGCACAGCCGCCGGTGGTCTGGTGTGCAGCGCAATCCTGTCATTGCAGGCAGGCTGACGGGGTTAGCAAATGCCATCTCGACCTGAATGGAAACCACCGTCCCCGTGGTGGTCACCCCCGACCACGAGACCCTTGGCTCTCGCCCCCTCTGGCCGGAATGGCCGGAGCGCAGCTTCACCATTCCTGCTCGAACGCTCCAGAACCATGGGCTGAGTTGGGATGAGCTCCTGGGACAGCGCTGAGCGCCCCAAACTGGTGCGACCGCCCGTCCCTCACTCCATGCCAGGTCCTGCCATCAGCGCGAAAGACAAAAGCGAGTGGGCAAACTTTGTTGTCCAGGAAGTGGTGAGCTTCCTCGGCGCGCGCAAAGAAGAGATCTACGCCAACTACGCCGCACAAAGTGAAGGCAAGCTCAGCAGAGAGGCCATTGAGGAGGCCGGCCTGATGGATTTCGAAATCGCCTTGACCTATCTCAACGAGCGCAGCTCAGGGCTGGGCCGTGGATTCCTGGGAATGAACCTGATTCGCTAGGCCAACAATGCAGGTCCCAGCGAAGCAACCAAAGAAATAGACATACAGAAATCAACAACCTTAAACAAGGTAACAACCATTCCCATATCGAAACAAGAAGGATCAGAGTCTCTCTGATCCTGTGAAAAGCAAGCGTCGCCATGCACTTATCCAAGGTCATCAAGGAAGGAATGAGCGGCGAAGCCTATGCAGGCTTAATCGATGGGGTTCAGGCCATTGTCCTGACGCTTCTGGTGCTCGAGATGCCTGATCTCATCATCAACATCATCGAAAAAGCGTCTACACATGAGCTCAGAGCAGACCGCGTCGCCTTCATCGTGATTCAGCAGCTGGCTGGATACCTCCTAATCGCCATTGTCATTTACGACATCTGGTCGATTCATAAAAGCCTTGTTCAAAATATCAGACCATCTAAGCTCTGCTCAATATCCACCCTGGGCACCCTATGGCTATCAACACTCATCCCACCGATGTTCTTTCTGCTTGAACATTTTGTACAAGATCTCTCTCTGGGGGCGCTGATTGGAGAGATCCAAGACCCTGACATTGGCATCCTGTTGGCCATCCGATCCTCAGCACTCTTCCTGCTTTTGCTGATTTACTCTATTCTGCTGAATCTTGCGAACACCGAACTCCGTCAACCTGGTGATTCGACGGACGCGGAGAAGTCGAGAAGACAGCAGCTCTCACTAAACCGGATTCTGCTCAAGCGTCGCTGCTTTGTCCTACCTGTTCTCATCGCCATCAGCCTGATCATCGGCATCAAGACCGGAGCAATGGTGGTGCTTTTCCCATCATTAGCGCTAGCGATCACGATCTTCATTCCACCAAGCAAAAGCCTCAAAACAGCTTGACGGCCCATGCAGAACAACAGGCTCGGAGGACTTGGCCGGATGTAGAGGGGCGCGCGTTGCCTTCTTGCGCTTATCGATCTAATTCCTATTGGCCCTCAAGATTTTCTTAAAATGCAGCATCGCGAGTCTAATAACCTCATTTATCCCAAGCCAACGAATGCCTGCGGGCAGGTCGCCAAATCCCGATTGGGCTTGATGTCGGCATTAATTCTCATAGCCTTTATTGTCTTAGCAATCTGGATACAACGTGTCAACCCATTAGTTCTTACCGATGATGGCCGAGCCCAGCTGGAGTCAGTCTTTACATCGTCTCGCCTTAAGCCCTGGGATCTGATTGGCACCATTGCTTATGCTGTTTATGGCTTCCTAACAGCCAAGAGACTGCAATATGGTTTATGGGGTGCTTTTATCTTGACTTTGCTTCCCGCAGTTGGAGGTGGAGTCGTGCGCGATCTTCTCATTGGTGGAGAACGACTGCCGCTATTTATCTTTAATGACCCTTCATACTTAATAGCTATCCTAGCGGTACTTTTCGTTGGCGTATCTGTGCGACCAAAATGGCCTTCCAAGCTGCTAATAGTTGCCGATTCGATCGGACTAGCTACTTTTGCAGTGATAGGAACGAGAGTCGCTTTATTAGCTGAACTCCCATGGTATTGGTGGCCCATTTCAGCCGCTCTGACTTGCACTGGTGGCGGGATACTTATGGATGTGATAACGGCACATGAGCCAAAGGTTTTCACGGGTGAACCTTATGAGGAAATTGCATATGGGGGTGGCTTTTTATTGACTATTCTTTGGTTCTTGCAAAATCAACTTTTTGGCAGGGACGCTTTGATCCTAATGCCGATATTAGTGGCTTGGCTTTCAATGTTTTCATTACGTCTTCTGGTTGTTCGTAAAGGCTGGCGTTCATGGCGACTCACTAACGACAGCTAGCGCCAAGTCCAATAGCATCTAAGTAGCTGATAAGCCTCTTTCTCCTCATACAAATCTGGAAAGTCAATCCTCCCGCTCTAATCCATAAGCAAGCACGACTGCCGCCTTTACCTTGATTGGCCATCGCATAATGCAGCTGGGTGATTCTGATGCTCTCAATTTTGCTCGTCTTCCACAGGTTCAGGCTGGCTTGCATCTTCGGGTAGTGAACCCATGGTTACTCTTGAGCGAGTGGTTGCTGCCTGACTGCTTGCGGCGAGGGAAGCCCACTTCCAAACCTTGACTATGGCTTATTCATCTCAGCAAGCAGAGCACTAGACACCTTTGGCTTAGATGCGGGGTACAACCTCAGTGCCCTCATAACTTCTGTTGGCTACCACTGCCAAAACGGTGACACAGGTGCAGCGGTCGGATCTGCCATCTTGTTTCGCCTGGCTTACTTATGCCAGCAAAAACGACTTAACCATTGGCACAAATCTTTCCTCTAACAGCTCCTTCAAGGTCGCGCTTCCCCGCTGAAATCAAGCGAGAGCCAATGCTGCCGTTACTGCCCTAACATCAACGCTAGGCAACAGGGATACTCGGGAACACAATTCTGTCGGCGGAAATACTTGGCTTGCAAATTCCCAGAACAATAATTCAACCTACAAAAGCCTTGGGTTCACAAGTTTTGTCCCTTAGCCAGTCACAACAACAAGCCGATAAATCAACACTTACTTGATAGATTTAGTTCAGTAGAGGCCGGCAGACCTCAGACGTTGAAGAGAAATTCCATAGGTTCTAGTCATAGCAATAGATCTTAGCCGAAAAGCGGCAGTAGACTTTTCGTAGACTTTTCGTAGACTTTTCAAGCCGCCAAACCAGTAGACAAAGTATCTTGTCTAACCTGATTCAGCTCACACTCTCCACTGTCTGGACTTCCGCCGGGCTGCACTAATCCAGAGCACATGGGACGCCGCCAATGCTCCAGTTCATTGGACTCGGTGACGCAGCAGGAATCTTCGTTGGAGTCTCGTCTGCCTTCATCCTGCTGACGACCAATCAACTGCTCTAAGCCCAGTGGCAATGCGACATTTCCTGGCGAGACTCCAGTTAGAAGTTCAGCGCGAGCGCAATGCAGCAGTCCATTCGCCTGAGCCTCTCCCTCACTGGTGCAGCTGCTTTGGCACTGGCATCAATGCCGCAGGTGAGCGCAAAGCCTGCAGTGGTGGCGCAAGGGAGCGCGGAAGACCTTGGAGTGATGAGCATCCGCCTCAAGGATGTGGTGAAACCGCAGGTTGGTGTTCAAGGTCAAACCCAAGCGGCTGGCACCCCGAATGAGGCAGGCATTGGCGGTTTTATGCCGCTGGTGGTGGGAGAGAACAGCGTCTTCTTTGCTGATGTGCTGGCGAATGCGAACTTCGCGGACTGGGGCAACAGCAGCAGCATCATCAATACCAAGGTGGCGGGTCCCACCATCAGCACGTCATCCAGGCTTGGGTATCGCTGGCTGAATGGTGACCGCAGTTGGATGTTTGGTGTCAACGGTGGGTATGACACCCGACCGATGGCAACGGGTGATGCCGATACAGGTGTTGCGGTCTCTGGTCAGCGGACAGTCTTTTTCCAGCAGGCAGCGTTTGGCTTGGAGGCAGTGAATGATGACTGGAGCTTCAATGCCTATGGATTAATACCAACTGGAACAACGGAATACAGGTTGAATAGTGCTTACAACGGGGGAGCACTGGATACGTATGGGTTTGATGCGGGCTACAGCATCACGCCAGAGTGGAAGCTGAGTGTTGGCTATTACTACCAGAATGGCGACCTCAATACAGCTGATAGCTCAGGCGTGCTGGGGCGACTGGCTTACAGCATCAATGAGGGAGTAACGGTTGGCACCAATCTGTCTTATGACAGCGCGTTTAAGTCACGCTTCTCAGCTGACATTAAGTGGCGGTTCAATACGGCAGGAATTTCGCAAAGCGAGAAGCAGAAGAAAGCGTGGGAGAAGCCAACGATTAAGGCATTAACTGAGAGCGTGAAGAATAGGGATGTACGGGTGCACGATACGACCTGGTGTAATACCCCAGGCGGGGAACCGGGAATATTAGTAACTACCCCTGGAGACGGGAAGTCTGTGTGTGTCACGATTACGCCCTAATGTAGGGTGAGCCTAACCACCCAACGCCCAAAGCCCCTGTAACCGCAGGGGCTTTTTATTTCTTCAGTCACACCAAGAAGCCAGCAAATCAGCATCCAATACCTGGCACTGTCGTCATCAACGCAACCTGATGACAGACCCATAAGGGCACTGAATAGAAGTTGCCTCAGGATAAAAAGTCAGCTGTGGGTAGTCGTTACACGTTGAAGAGGAACTCCATCACATCCCCCTCTTCAACGACATATTCTTTTCCTTCAGCGCGCAGCCAACCTTTATTGCGCGCTTCTGCCAGTGATCCCGCCTCAAGCAGCTGCTTGTAGCCAATGGTCTGCGCGCGAATAAAGCCGCGTTCAAAGTCGGTGTGAATGACACCAGCAGCCTGGGGAGCGGTCATGCCCGCCTTGATCGTCCAAGCACGGGTTTCTTTCTCACCTGTCGTGAAATAGGTACGCAGGCCGAGAAGGCTATAGGTGGCACGAATCAGGCTTTGAAGACCACCCTCTTCAACACCCAATCCTTCCAGGAATTCGGCCCGATCCTCTTCGGGCAGTTCAATCAGCTCAGCCTCGACCTGCGCTGAGATTCGCACCGTTCCAGCACCCTCTTTCTCAGCCAAGACGGCGACTTCTTCGCAGTAGGCATTGCCACTGGAGAGGTCGTCTTCGCTGACGTTGGTCGCATAGATGATCGGCTTGGCCGTCAGCAAACCCAGGGGCTTGATCATCGCGGCCTCTTCATCGGTGAGGCTGACGCTGCGGGCCGCACCGCCCTGCTCCAGCACCGCCTGGATCCGCTCCAGGGCTGCGTATTCCACCTGGGCTTCCTTGCTGGTGCGCACTTGCTTTTTCAAACGCTCGCGGCGTTTCTCCAGCTGGGAGAGGTCCGCCAAACCGAGCTCCAGATTGATCACCTCGGCATCGCGGGCCGGACCGACGGATCCGCTCACGTGGATCACGTCGTCGTTTTCAAAGCACCGGACGACGTGGACGATGGCATCCACCTCGCGAATGTTGGCCAGAAATTTGTTGCCCAGCCCTTCCCCTTGGCTGGCACCCTTGACCAGACCGGCGATATCCACAAACTCAACCCGAGTGGGAATCAGCTCCTTGCTGCTGCTCAGATCAGAGAGCTGCTGCAAGCGGGGATCCGGAACCGCCACCACACCGGAGTTCGGCTCAATGGTGCAGAAGGGGTAGTTGGCGGCTTCGGCCTGGGCATTGGCCACCAGTGCGTTGAAGAGGGTCGACTTGCCCACATTGGGCAGCCCCACGATTCCGGCTTTAAGCATCGATGGAATCTACGGTTTGCCCTCGATGACGGTGATCCGTCCCTGACCGAACACCCGCCAGCTCCCCGCAGCAATGAAGACTGGGTAGATACCAGGAGCCAGACAGGTCAGCGCGATGCTCCAACCACCCCGTCGCAAACAACCTGTTGTCACCTGGCTACAAGGCAACACCTTGAGCCTCAAACGTCTTGCGGCCGATCGGCCATGGCTGGGCCGTCGTCGCTTCTGGGCCGCAGCCCTAGCCGGGACGGTCGCGGTTGCCGGTGGAGCCACAGCGCTCAACCTCAGCCGCAGCGCCAAGCAGGCCCGCAGCCTCAGCACTTACACCGCAGTCGCCCAAGAGGGATCGCTGCCGGGTCTCGTCACCGCCAGCGGTGAACTGGAAGCCTTCAGGCTCGTCAACGTCAGCCCCAAGCGCCAAGGGGTCCTCAAGACCCTCTATGTCGAAGAGGGCGACAGTGTTCAGGCCGGGCAGGCCCTGGCCTTGATGGATGGCGGAGACCTGACGGACCGGCTGGAAGAGCTGGCCGCTCAACTGCAATCGGCCAAAGCCCAACTGGCCCGCAGCCAGAGCGAACTGCAACGCCGGGAGAACCTGGTCCGCAACGGCGCCATCAGCCAGGACAACTACAACAGCGCCAAGGCGACCTATTTGGTGGACCGCGCCGCCGTGGATGCCGCCCAGCAACGCCTCGAGCAGCGCGAGATGGAGCGCAGTGAATTGATCGTTCGCGCCCCCTTCGCCGGGATCATCACCGCACGGTTCGCCGACCCCGGGGCCTACGTGACCCCCACCACCTCGGCGTCAGCCTCCGCCGGCGCCAGCAGTTCCTCCATCGTCGAGCTCGCCCAAGGACTCGAAGCGGTCGCCAAGGTTCCTGAAAGCGACATCGGCCGGATCAAGCTCGGGCAAACCGGCTCGGTTCGTGTCGACGCCTTCCCCGATCGACGCTTCAAAGCCCAGGTGCGTCAGATCGCGCCGCGGGCGGCCAAGCTCAACAACGTCACCTCCTTTGAGGTCACCTTGAAGTTCGTCGAGCCAGCGCCTGAGCTGCGTATTGGCATGACCGCTGACATTGACTTCAACACTGGAGATTTACCCCCACGCACCCTGGTGCCCACGGTGGCTGTCGTCACCGAGCGGGGCAAGCCAGGTGTGCTCCTGGTGGGTCCAGGCAACCAACCCAAATTCCAAGCCGTAACCCTGGGAGCCAGTAGCGGCCGCAATACCCAAATTCTCGACGGCCTCAAACCCGGGACTCAGGTCTTCATCGACCTCCCCCCCTGGGCCAAGCGCAAGAGTGATGGGAACTAGAGCTGCTCTGCCGCGTGGCGGCGCTCGTTGAGGAAACTGCGACAGGCATCCAAGATTCGGCTGCTGGCTTGGCCATCCCCAAAGGGATTGTGCGCTCTGGACATCTCCTCATAGGCCTCAGCGTTGTCCAGCAACAGCGAGGCCTCCCGAAGGATGTCGGCCGAGTCAGTCCCGATCAGCTTGGCGGTGCCCGCATCCACGGCCTCCGGTCGCTCTGTGGTGCGCCGCAGCACCAGGACGGGTTTACCCAAGGCAGGGGCCTCCTCTTGGAGTCCGCCTGAGTCGGTCAAGAGAAGCGTCGAGCCACGCATGGCTGCCACCAAACGGTCGTAGTCCAGAGGCTCCGTCAAGAAAGCCCGGGGGTGATCGCCCAGCAGCGCCTGCAGGGGCTCGCGCACCGTTGGATTGCGATGCAGAGGCAGCAGCAGCGCCGTATCGGGGTAGCGCTCCAGAACGGCCAAGAAGCCCTTACCGATCTCCTGAAGGCGCTCGCCCCAGTTCTCACGGCGATGGACCGTCGCCAGGATCACCCGCTGCGTCTCAAAGTCCAGACCCGGCAGCTCAAAGGGCGGAGCCTTTTTCGCCATGAGCAACAGGGCATCAATCACGGTGTTGCCGGTGGTGATGGTTTGGCCGACCACCCCGGAGGCCGCGAGATTGCGGGCCGACACGTGGGTCGGGGCAAAGTGCAACAAGGCCACCTGGGAAATCAGACGGCGATTGGCCTCCTCCGGATAGGGATCAAAGATGTTGTCGGTGCGCAGGCCCGCCTCCACATGACCGACTGGGATCTGCTCGTAGAAGGCCGCTAAGGCGGAAGCAAAGGCCGTGGTGGTGTCCCCCTGGACCAAGACCAAATCGGGGGGGAACTGCTCGAACTCCGCCTTCAATCCCTGCAATGCCGCACAGGTGATGTGGGTCAGGGTCTGCTTGGGGGCCATCAAGGCCAAGTCGTGATCGGCCTCCAGGTCAAACAGGTCCATCACCTGGGTCACCATCTCCCGGTGTTGACCGGTGAGCACCACCCGAGTCTTGAAGTCATCGGACTGCTGGAACGCCTGGATCACCGGAGCGAGCTTGATCGCCTCCGGACGAGTTCCCAACACGATGCAGACGTTGTGGGGAGCGCTCACTCGAGGGGCCACGGGCAGTCGATTGGATCCTAAAGATGGCGGGCAGAAAAGCTGCTCTTGATTCGCTTTGCCGCAACAGTGGCGGCAGCGAGGCTGCGGGGCAGTGAGCAACAGTTCGCCCTTCCCAATCGGGCTATTCCCGCAGCAAGGGAAAGCCGCCCAAGCCACTCCCATCTCCCAACCGCAACCGCTGGATGGCTCACTGCAGGGCAGCCAACCCAGTTCGCTTCAGGGCATCGTCAAACTCGCCGCTGAGCAGGGCTTCTCCGATGTCCATCTCGGCGTTGGCGAAGAACCCCGCTACCGCGACCGCGGCGAGATGCTCCGCACCGGTTGGCCCGTCACCGACGCCGCGGGGTTCCAGAGCTGGCTCCGGGAACTGCTGAGCCCCGCCCAGGTGGATGCCTTCCAGCGGGAAAAAGAGTTCGACGGGTCCCACTCCTTTCCCTTTGTCAGGGTGCGGATCAACCTGATGGATTGCCTGCGGGGACCAGCGATGGTGCTCCGGCTCATTCCTCAAACCATCGCCAGCCTCGAAGAGCTCCAGCTCCCCCCCGTACTGCAGGAGCTCGCCTCCAAACCCAAAGGTCTCGTCCTGATCACAGGCCCCACTGGATCAGGGAAAAGCACCACCCTCGCCGCGATGATCGACTGGATCAATCGCAACCGGTCCTGTCACATCCTCACGATTGAGGACCCGGTGGAATTCGTGCACCACAGCCAGCAGTCCTTGATTCGCCACCGCGAAGTCGGGCAGCACACCAAGCACTTTCACAACGCCCTCAGAGCGGCCCTGCGGGAAGACCCCGACGTGATCCTGATCGGGGAGATTCGCGACGGCGAGACCCTCACCACCGCCCTGGAGGCCTCGCAGACCGGTCACCTGGTCTTTGGCACCCTGCACACCATCTCAGCAGTCAAAACCGTTGAACGTGTTCTGGGCATGGTCCCGGCCCAAGACCAAGGCAGCCTGCGACGCTCCCTGGCAGAAAGCCTGCTTGGGGTCATTGCCCAGGGGTTGATCAAAACCACCGACGGGAAACGAGCCGCCTTCCACGACATCCTGATCAACACCGATGCCTGCAAGGACTACCTCGAGCGCGGTGAGCTCGAAGAAATCGAATCGATCATGGCCCGCAGCGGTTTTGATGGCATGCAGACCGTCAATCAAGCCTTAATCGCCCTGGTCGAACAGGGCAGGGCCACAGGCGAGGCCGCTCTGGCCCAGAGCCTCAAAGCCAACGAACTCGCCCAGGCCCTGCGTGGCAAGGACTCCAATTAGCGGCGAAACCTCAAACCTTGCCGGCAAGGCGAGCGATCAAAAGCACGCTCAAACCGACGGAGAGGCCGACCATCGCCATCCGGCCGTTCCAGATCTCAGCCTGAGGCGTGAATCCACGCTTCCACTCGTTCAGCTCTTCAGGAGCGGCTTCGACCACCTGGTCGGGGGTGGGAGTGGGGTCTGCAGTGGCCATCGCCTCTGCCCTCTAACTGAGTCCAGCCTACGAACCTCAGAAGGGTGGCTGGGGTTCGTAGAGAACCGGGGCCTCCTCAAGGGGTAAACGGGGGGTAACAGCCAGTCGGATCGAACTTTGACCGCCAGCACTGAAGCGCTGCGCCGCCGCGACGCCGATCATGGCCGCGTTATCCGTGCAATAGGCCAAAGGCGCAACCCGCCACTCCAGTTGAAGGGCCTGGCAACGCTCCTCCAGCCGAGCCCGCAAGCGACGATTGGCCGCGACACCACCGACCATCACGATGGTGGCCAAGCCCTGGTCGCGGGCGCAGCGGGTGGTGCGCTCCACCAGCACATCCGCCACCACCTGCTCAAAACTGGCCGCCACATCGGCCAAAGGGAACGGCTCCCCGCCAGCCGCCTCGTCCGCCCGCAACTGATTCACCAGACGCAGCACAGCTGTCTTCAGCCCGCTGAAACTGAAGTCATAGGGATGGAAGCCCCCCTGGGGCAGAGACACCCGGCCCTTCGGCAAGTTGAAACGCTTGGGATCACCACTGACCGCGGCAGCCTGGACGGCGGGGCCTCCGGGATACCCCAGACCAAGAAGCCGGGCCACCTTGTCAAAGGCCTCCCCTGCGGCGTCATCGCGGCTGCGGGCCAAACGGCAATAGGAGCCAGGACCATCCACACGAATCATCTCGGTGTGCCCGCCACTGACGAGCAAGACCAGATAAGGCCCTGGGGGCAAGGGTTCACCCAGTTGCACAGAGCAGAGGTGACCCTCGAGGTGATGGACACCCACAAAGGGTTTGCCATGGAGACGGGCCAAACTTCGCCCAGTCACCGATCCCACCAAGAGCGCACCGACCAAACCAGGAGCGGCGGTGGCCGCAATGGCATCGAGCTCGGAGTAGCCCACGCCGCTTTCAGCCATCACCTGTTCAATCAGATGGGGCAGGGCCTCGACATGGCGCCTGGATGCAATTTCGGGGACCACTCCACCCCAACGGGCGTGCTCCTCAATTTGTGTCGCTACAGCGCTTGCGAGGACCGTTTGATCACGCACAACAGCGGCTGCTGACTCGTCACAACTTGTTTCGAGGGCCAGCAACGTGGGCATCAGGTCTTGAGGACTCTCTTACTGTCCGTTTGTGACATCCTGCCGTGCAGCAGCTGGACCTGACGATGCGCCGCCTTTTTGCAGTTCTCATTTCTGCCCTGCTGATCTTCGGCTTCGCCCCCGTGGCGAAGGCTGATGTCGCAGGTCTGACCCCCTGCGCTGAAAGCGCACGCTTCCAATCCCGTGCCGCCGCCGCCTCCACCCCCCAGGCCAAGGCGCGCTTCGAGATGTACAGCCAGGCCTCCTGTGGCGCTGATGGCCTTCCCCACCTGATCGTGGATGGTCGCCTCAGCCACGCTGGTGACTTCATCATCCCCGGCATCGCCTTCCTCTACATCGCTGGTTGCATCGGCTGGGCCGGTCGCAACTACCTGATGGCGATCCGCGGCAGCAAGGATGCCGCCATGAAGGAAATCCAGATCGATCTGTCTCTGGCCTTCAAGAGCACCCTGGCTGCTGCCACCTGGCCCATCGCGGCTTTCGCTGAATTGAGCGGCGGCAAGCTGACCGAATCCGACGACAAGATCACCATTTCCCCTCGCTGATCGCGGCGGGTTACTTCCACTCTTTCAACGCTTTTCCGATGAAAAAGTTCCTGACCACTGCACCGGTCTTCGCCGCGATCTGGTTCACCGTCACTGCTGGCATCCTGATCGAATTCAACCGCTTCTACCCCGATCTCCTCTTCCACCCGATGTGATCGGCAGTCGCCAAAGAAAAGGCCCCGAAAGGGGCCTTTTTTGATGTCCACCCATCGGGCGCTTCAGCTGAGGCCCATCAACTGCTCCAGTTGCGTCAACGCTTCAGCCAACTCGCCATTGACGATCACGGCGTCAAATTCAGAGGCGGCCTGCAATTCCACCTTGGCCCGCTCCAAGCGCCTGGCAATGGCCTCCTCGCTATCGGTGCCCCGGCCGCGGATCCGGCGCTCCAGTTCCTCAAAGGACGGGGGCTCGATAAAGATCTGAAAGCCGCTGGGAAAGGTGCGGCGCACCTGACGAGCCCCTTCCAGCTCAATCTCGAGAAGGACCGGCCGGCCCGCTTGAAGCTGCTCTTCAACGGGCTCGCGAGGGGTGCCATAGCAGTTGCCGGCGAACTCAGCCCACTCGAGCAAGCCGCCCTGGGCCACCTTGGCCTCGAACTCAGATCGCTCCAGGAAGAAGTAGCTCGTGCCGTCGACTTCACCGCTGCGGGGGGCACGGGTTGTTGCTGAAATCGAGAGCCAGATGTCCGGATGACGCTCCAAGAGCGCACTGACCAGGGTCCCCTTGCCCACTCCACTGGGACCTGTGATCAGAAACAACCTGCCGCTGGAGGAGGGCTCTTCCGCCATTGGGACTCAACCATGGACCTGCAGAGTAAGAGTGCCTCCGCAGCGAACCCGCGCAGACCATGGCCGCCCAGCACCTCCAGGCCATGGATCTCACCAGCCTTCGCGCGGTCCTGGCTGAACTAAGACCGCAACTCGTTCCCAGTCGCTTTGAAAAAGCGCAGCAGGCTGACGGGCAAACCATCCATCTGGGGTTCCGCACGCTGGAGCGGCGGCTATGGATTGAGCTGAGCTGGCTTGCTGAAGCACCCCGGCTGCTGGAAATTCCAGCGCCGCCCAAACTGGGCGATGGCAGCACCCTGGCCCAACAGCTTCAACACGGACTCAGCGGTCTCGCTCTGACTGGACTCCGGCAAGAGGGATGGGAGCGGTTGGTGGAGCTGGAGTTCGCCCCCCGACCTGGAGAGCCTCCCCAACGGAGCCTGGTCTTGGAGTTGATGGGCCGCCACAGCAATTTGTTCTTGCTGGATCAAGACCGCAGGGTGGTGGCGGTGGCCAGGCAGGTCCGGGAGAGCCAATCGCGCCTGCGCCCCATCAGCACGGGCGACATCTACGTCCCCCCGCCGCCCATGGGCGGCCGTGGTCCCAGCCGCACGGAAAGCTTCGAGCACTGGAAAGGGGAGCTTCAACTACTCCCCCTCCCGCTCAAACGCGCCCTGCCGAGCGCCTATCAAGGCGTCAGCCCAGCCCTGGCGCGCCACTTGGTGGAGGGGCTCGCTGATGACCTGCTCAACCAACCCGCCCAGGAGCTCAGCGGGGCGAGCTGGCAACAGCTCTGGCAGCGCTGGCAGCAGTGGCTGGAAGCCCTAGAGGAGGAACGCTTTGGTTTCCGTCTGGACGAGGACGGGGGCTACTGCTGCTGGGCTGACGCCTCGAGCAACGCCCCATCCACCAGCCTCAACGCCCAACTGGCGTCGTACCACCACAGCCGGCTGCAAGCCAGGACCTTCAACCAGCGGCAACAGGCCCTCAAACAGCGGCTGGAGCGAGCCCTCGAGCGCGAACGCCAACAACAGCAGCACCAACAAGGGCTCCTGGATCAAGTCGAGAACAGCGATGGACTGCAGGAGCAGGCCGACACGCTGCTCTGCCAAGCCAACCCCAGCCGGGACACGATCAGTGAGGCGCAAAAGCTCTACAAAAAGGCCAGGCGCCTGCGGCGCTCCGTTGCCGCCATCACCCCCAGGCTGGCCCAGCACCAGCAACAGATCGAGCAGCTGGAAGGAAGCCTGACCTTCTTGGAGCTCATCCAACTCGAATACCAATGGAACCCCCAAAGCGGGCTCCAGCAACTGCAGGCCCTCGAGGAGGACAGCGAACGGCTCTGGCAGCGCCAACTCGGTAACCGCAAAGAACGCAGACGCCAGCAAGGGGATCCCACACCCTTGACCTTGAGCAGCCCGCGTGGCCTGACGATCCAGGTCGGACGCAACCACCGCCAAAACGAATGGATCAGCCTTCAGCAAGCCCGTAAAGGTGACCTCTGGTTTCACGCCCAGGAGTGTCCCGGTAGCCATGTGGTGCTGAAGAGTTCAGTCGCCCCGGCGGAGGACAGCGATCTCCAGGCGGCGGCCAGCCTGGCGGCCCACTTCAGCCGTGCCCGCGGCAATCGCCAAGTTGCGGTGGTCATGACCCCGTGTGAGCAGCTGCAACGGATCCCTGGAGCGGGTCCGGGAACCGTCAGGCACCGCGGAGGGGAAGTCCTCTGGGCCAATCCTGAGAGCGCTGACGCGCTACTGCGCGGAGAACCCCTTAGCCTCAACGGGGATCTAGAGCCATGAGCGATCAACCCCCGGGCCAAGGCGATCGCTCCACTTCGGACGGCACCCAAAGCCCTGCCGGGTTAGCGCCGCCTCCGCCCATCAAAATTCCTGCGGCCTCGCTTGAGACCGAGGCTGCTGAGACCCAAGAGGACTTCCCCTCCGAGGTGGAAATGACCCTGGTGGGCCACCTCGAGGAATTGCGTAGCCGCGTCCTGCGAAGCCTGCTTGCGGTAGTGATCGGGGCAGCGGCCTGCCTGCTCTTCGTGCGTCCGCTGGTGCGGATGCTGGAGGTGCCCGCCCATGGCATCCACTTTCTGCAGCTCGCCCCGGGGGAATTCCTGCTGGTCTCCTTAAAGGTGGCGGGATATGCGGGGCTCACCCTGGCGCTCCCCTACGTCCTCTACGAGGGCCTGGCCTTCGTTCTACCGGGACTGACCCGCAGAGAACAAAAGCTGGTGGCACCGGCGGTGGCCGGCTCAGCCGTGCTGTTTATGGCGGGACTGGCCTTTGCCTGGTGGGCGCTGGTTCCAGCCGCCCTGAACTTCCTGGTGAATTACGGAGCGGATGTTGTTGAACCGCTCTGGTCCATCGAGCGCTATCTCGACTTCGTGCTGCTCTTGATGGTGGCCACGGCCTTGGCGTTCCAGCTCCCAGTCCTGCAGATGCTGCTGGCAGCCCTGGGGCTGGTGCGTTCCGAAGCCATGCTCTCGGCCTGGCGGTTTGTGGTGATGGCTTCGGCTTTGGCTGGGGCCGTGCTGACGCCTTCAACGGACCCCATCACGATGCTGTTGCTGAGCGGAGCTATCACGGCCCTCTATTTCGTTGGCGTTGGGCTCGCTCGGGTCGTCCAGCGTCCTGCCTGATCTAAAGGAGAAACTCGCTAGCTCGGCCTTCGGGAAGCTCCAGCGGCAGAGTCATCGCCTTACCCAAGCGAGGTTTGTCGTGAGTGGTGGTGAGCCATTCACGAACCTGCCCTGCCACCCCCAGACCGTTCAAGGTGGCCACGAGCTCATCCAACTTGGCGACGTACTGGTCAGCATCCAGGGGAAAGGATTGCTGCTCCAGATAGGCCCACATCACCTGGAGGTAGAGACGGCCCCGACGGGAGGTCAGCTGCAGGTCATAGGAGGCCTGCCAACGGCTGCGGAGGGTCTCGAGGATCTCTGCGCTAGCCAGAGGAGCAGCTGGTGACTCAGTCACAGGAAGGCAGACAGACGAACCGCGCAACAGCATGTTGCAGGCTTCAACCACCTGCCTGCAGTTCGGGCCCGTTGTGGGAACGACAAGGTCCATAATGGCCCCCACGTCGTTGTGGCAGCCGGCCGCCCCGTATGACCCAAATTCCAGCGAGCGCCTCGAACAGTGATGTCCCCGGAATGGGTCGCCGGCAGTTCATGAACTTGCTGACCTTCGGCTCGGTGACCGGAGTTGCCCTTGGCGCCCTCTACCCGGTTGCCAACTACTTCATCCCCCCGAAGGCTGCAGGCTCCGGTGGTGGTACTGCCGCCAAAGACGAACTCGGCAACGCTGTCACCGCCAGCGGTTGGCTGAGCGAGCACCGCGAAGGTGACCGCAACCTGGTTCAGGGCCTCAAAGGCGATCCCACCTACCTGGTGGTCGAAGGCAGTGACGCCATTGGTAGCTACGGCATCAACGCCATCTGCACCCACCTGGGCTGCGTTGTGCCCTGGAACGCCGCGGCTGACAAATTCATGTGCCCCTGCCACGGCTCGCAGTACGACGCCACCGGCAAGGTGGTTCGCGGCCCCGCACCCCTCTCCTTGGCCCTGGCACACGTCTCGGTTGAAAACGACAACGTGTTCCTGAGCCAGTGGACCGAAACCGATTTCCGCACCGGCGAGAAGCCCTGGTGGGTCTGATCTCCTCCCCAACCGTTCCCCTCTCGCCAATACGCCCCATGCGTCGCTCCTTCTCCCTGCTGCTGAGTTCGGTTCTGGTTCTCGGCGCCCTGTTCTTTGCCCCACAGGCCAGCTGGGCTTATCCCTTCTGGGCTCAACAGCAATACGACTACCCACGGGAAGCCACCGGAAAACTGGCCTGCGCCAACTGCCACTTGGCGAAAAAGCCCACCCATGTCGAGCTGCCTCAGGCGGTTTTCCCCGATGAGGTGTTCAAAGTCGAGGTTGAAATCCCCTACGACACTGACGTCCAGCAGGTCTCTGGCGATGGCTCTCCCACAGGCCTGAACGTCGGTGCTGTCGTCATGCTCCCCGATGGTTTCCAACTGGCTCCCGCTGATCGCCTCAGCGACGAGCTCAAGGAAGAAACCGAAGGTGTCTATGTGACCACCTGGGATGAAGAGAATCCCAACATCCTGTTGGTGGGTCCTCTGCCCGGTGATGACCACCAGAAAATCGTCTTCCCGATCCTTTCCCCTGACCCCGCTGCCGACAGCAACATCCACTTCGGCAAGTTCCAGCTGCACGTAGGCGGCAACCGCGGCCGCGGTCAGGTGTATCCCACCGGTGAGAAGAGCAACAACAGCGTCTACAACGCTTCTGCCGCTGGCACCGTTGAATCCATCAACGCTGGTGACGCCGGAGCCTCAGTGGTGGTCATCAAAACCGCCGACGGCAACAGCGTGAGCGACACAATTCCCGCTGGTCCGACCGTGATCGCCCAGGTCGGTGATGTGGTGGCCGCTGGTGCTGCCCTGACCAACGATCCCAATGTCGGTGGTTTCGGACAGCTCGACGCTGAAGTCGTCCTGCAGAACCCCGTGCGCATCTACGGCTTGCTGGCCTTCTTCGCCGCCGTGGCCCTCGCCCAGATCATGCTGGTTCTCAAGAAGAGGCAAATCGAAAAGGTGCAGGCCGCCGAAGGCGTTTGATGTCCCTCGCTGTGTTTACCTCTCCGGGCCCCTTGCTCTTTCAGCTGGGGCCCTTTTCTTTGCGTTGGTACGGACTGCTGATCGCCATTGCGGTGCTCTGCGGCCTTGCTCTGGCCACACGTCTCGGCAAGGAAAGAGGGATCGATTCGACGCTGATTGCCGATCTCCTACCGCTGCTGGTCCTGGCGGCCGTGGTCGGAGCACGGATCTACTACGTCAGTTTTGAATGGCGTCAGTACCGCTTCAACTGGCTCGATGCCCTAGCGATCTGGCGTGGGGGAATCGCGATCCACGGCGCCCTCATCGGAGGGACCTTCGCGGTCATCCTCTACACCCGCTGGCGCAAGATTGCCTTCTGGAACCTGCTGGATGTCCTGTTGCCATCGGTAGCCCTGGGCCAGGCCATCGGGCGCTGGGGAAACTTCTTCAACTCCGAGGCCTTCGGTCTTCCAACTGACCTGCCTTGGAGATTGACCATCCCCTTTTCGAACCGGCCGGTTGAATTCATCGATCAATCGACCTTTCACCCCACCTTTCTCTACGAATCAATCTGGAACCTGGGGGTTCTGCTGCTGCTGCTCTGGCTGTTTCGAAAGGGGATCAACGGACAAATCAGGCTCCCTGCAGGCGCCTTGAGCTGCGTCTATCTCATTAGCTACAGCTGCGGCCGCCTCTGGATTGAAGGGTTACGCATCGATCCGCTCTGCCTGATGGGAACCCCGCCCTACTGCGCAGGTGGATTGCGGATGGCACAGCTGATCAGCTTGGCCTTGATCGCCCTTGGCGGCCTTGGCCTCTATTGGCTGTACGGCCGTAAGCGCCCCCTACCGGATCCAAGCGGAGTGACCCCATGAGCGAGATGAAGGGCAAAGTCTGGATCGTGGGAGCTGGCCCAGGCGCTCCCGATCTGCTGACCCTGCGGGCAGCGCGAACGATTGAGCAAGCCGAGGTCTTGATCTGGACCGATTCGCTGGTGAATCCGCAGCTGGCCAGCATGGCTCCTGAGAGCTGCGAGCGGATCCGCACAAGCACCCTGACCTTGGAAGAGGTGATGGGTGTGATGCTCGCCCGAGTCAAAGAAGGCAAGCGGGTCGTGCGACTCCACGATGGGGACACCTGCCTGTACAGCGCTCTCAACGAGCAGCTCTGCCGCTTGCTCGATGCCGAAGTGGAGGTGGAGGTCGTCCCCGGACTGAGCGCCTATCAAGCAACTGCCGCTCGGTTAAAAAGTGAGCTCACCATTCCGGGCCTGGTTCAGACGATCGTGATTGGCCGCGCTGGCGGTCGAACCGGAGTCCCTGAGACCGAAGCCCTTGAGCGACTGGCGTCATTGAAGGCTTCGCTCTGCCTGTATCTCAGCGCTCGCCACGTGGAGGAGGTTCAACGGGAACTGCTCCTGCACTACCCACCGGAGACCCCTGTGGCGATTGGCTATCGCGTCAGCTGGCCTGATGAGTGGATCAGCGTGGTTCCTCTGAAAGAGATGGATCGGGTCAGCCGTGAACGGGAGCTGATTCGAACCACCCTCTATGTGGTGAGCCCGGCGCTTGCTGCCCCTGGGGAGGCCCGATCCAAGCTCTATTCGTTGAGCCACAACCACTTGTTCCGCGGGGGTGCCGAGTAGCTCTGCCGCGCAGGCCATGATCTAAGCTCAGCTAGCGCGAGCGAAGAGCGCACGCGGGCGATTAGCACAGCGGTAGCGCACTTCCTTCACACGGAAGGGGTCACTGGTTCGAATCCAGTATCGCCCACTTATTTGATTCCCTTGGCCGGGCGCTTCTTTGCGTCCGGCTTTTTGATGGTCCAAGCCAGTAGCAACGGGTCATAAGCCTGGCTGATCGAGGTCATCAGCGGCTTAGATCCCAGAACGCCTTCGGTGCAGCGAAAAACGCCTAAAGTTTCATTGCTGGACATTTCCAGCTCTTCATAAACCGCCAAGCGCTCGCGCAAGGCATCTCTTACCCGTACTCATGACGACCACCATCCAGCAGCGCCAAGGCGCTTCTGCGTGGAACCAGTTCTGCGAGTGGGTCACCAGCACCGACAACCGCCTCTATGTGGGTTGGTTCGGCGTTCTGATGATTCCCTGCCTGCTGGCCGCCACCATCTGCTTCATCGTTGCCTTCGTGGCAGCACCCCCCGTCGACATCGACGGCATCCGTGAGCCTGTTGCCGGCTCCCTGATCTACGGCAACAACATCATCTCTGGCGCTGTCATCCCCAGCAGCAACGCCATTGGTCTGCACTTCTATCCCATCTGGGAAGCTGCCAGCCTCGACGAGTGGCTGTACAACGGCGGTCCTTTCCAGCTGGTTGTTTTCCACTTCCTCATCGGCATCTACGCCTACATGGGTCGTGAGTGGGAACTCTCCTACCGCCTCGGCATGCGCCCCTGGATCTGCGTTGCTTACAGCGCACCCGTGGCTGCTGCTTCCGCTGTGTTCCTGGTGTATCCCTTCGGTCAGGGCTCCTTCTCGGACGCCATGCCCCTCGGCATCTCCGGCACCTTCAACTACATGTTGGTGTTCCAGGCTGAGCACAACATCCTGATGCACCCCTTCCACATGCTTGGTGTGGCTGGTGTCTTCGGTGGTTCCCTGTTCTCCGCCATGCACGGCTCCCTGGTGACCTCCTCCCTGGTGCGTGAAACCACCGAGAGCGAGTCCCAGAACTACGGCTACAAGTTCGGCCAAGAGGAAGAGACCTACAACATCGTGGCTGCCCACGGTTACTTCGGTCGCCTGATCTTCCAATACGCCTCCTTCAACAACAGCCGCAGCCTGCACTTCTTCCTGGCTGCCTGGCCTGTGGTTGGCATCTGGTTCACCGCCCTGGGCGTGAGCACCATGGCGTTCAACCTGAACGGCTTCAACTTCAACCAGTCGATCCTGGATTCCCAGGGTCGTGTGCTGAACACCTGGGCTGACGTGCTGAACCGCGCCAACCTCGGTATGGAAGTGATGCACGAGCGCAACGCTCACAACTTCCCCCTCGACCTGGCTGCTGCTGAGTCCACTCCTGTGGCTCTGCAAGCTCCCGCCATCGGCTGAGGCTGAACCCAACCAACGATTCAGCTTCTTCTCGAACCTCGAGGACGGTTGAATCAGAAGCCCCCACCGAAAGGTGGGGGCTTTTTGTTGTTGGAACCCTGAATTTTGCGTGGAGATCCTTAGCTGACGCTCAAGGTCAAACCAACGGCCTCTTCGACATAGCTCTGGCAGGCCTGCAAACTCCAGCGCTCCAAGTTCAGGTCCACCTCTGCGGTGAGCGGCATGAGCTGGATCGCAAGGCCACCATCGCCATGGCCTTTCAGAACACAATCGGCAATCACCTTCTGGGGGCGACGATCCATCGCTACTGCCAGACGCAAGAGCAGAGCCATCGCGGACACCGTGCGGCGTTGGTCACGAGCTTCAATCAGCTGCCAGGACTCGTGGCGTTTTTTCGGCAGGGAGCGGCGGTGATAGCGAGCGATTGCAGCGACCATTAAATGCTCGCTTTGGGAATAGCCCAAGAGATCGCCGTGGCGAATCAAATACCAGGTGTGTTTGTGATACGCACCGACATTGATGTGCTGACCGCAGCTATGCAGCATCGCCGCGGCCCACAACAACTGACGCCCCAGACCATCGTCTTGATGCAGCAGGCCTTGGCTTTGGTCGTAGAGGCGAATCGCTAGGGAAGCGACCCGCTCGGCCCGGGGGACATCCACGCCATAGCGCTGGGCTTGATGCAACACCGTCCGTTGACGAATGCTGCTTTGAAAAGCAAAGCGATCAACGATCAAATCGTTGCGCAGCATCCAATCAACAATCAGGCCTTCTCTGAGGGCTCGTTCGCTGATCACTAATTCCTCAGCGCCGATCATCCCCATCGCCGTCTGCAGAATCAACGCGCCGGGGACGATGATTTCAGCCCGTCGTTCATTCAGCGCAGGGTGTGCCCTCCGCTCGGCCGGGGTCATCGCCAACAGGCGATCGACAATCTGATCCAGTTTTTGCCGGGAGACGCGGTAACCCTGCATTCGCAAGGGCGGACGTGAATCCTCCGCTGCCGCCATCGCCGCAACCGCCATGGCCGTTCCGCTGGTGGCGACCAACACCGGCTGATGACCCAAACGCTTGAGTCCTTCACGGACCTTCAGCACCGCAGGCTCAAGCGCCCCCTGGATAAAGGCCCGCAGGAAGGTGACCCGCTTGGCAGGCATCGGGTCGTCCTGAACGAAATCCCGCTGCAGACGGACTGCACCAATGCGGGTACTGGTCAGGGCGTGGGAGTCGGAGCCATCGGCAAGCACCAACTCGGTGGAGCCGCCCCCGATGTCGATGATCACGTGGGGCTGATCCCCAAAGGACATGCCCGAGAGCACGCCCAGATAAATCAAGCGAGCCTCTTCCGGACCGCTGACCAGGTCGACCGCCAGACCCAATTGCTCTTGGATCGACTGCAGGAACTCCCGGCCATTGGGTGCTTCACGAACCGCGCTGGTGGCGGCCGTGACGACATCCCCAGGGGCGACACCATGGCTAGCAGCTAGTTCACTGCAATGGCGAAGGGTCGTGAAGGCCCGCTCAATCGCTTCCGGGGAAAGGTCGCCGCTGACTGGATCACGCTCGCCCAGGCGAGTCGTTGATTTTTCAGTCAGGACCACCGAAAAGCTACGCAAGTCGGGATCGACGCTGGCGATCAACAGGTGGATCGAGTTGGTGCCGATGTCGATGCCTGCCACGGGGCGTAGGGCACCAATGCGGGGCTCACTCACAGTCCAATCTCTGGAGCTGAGCCACTTTGGCACTGCCCTTCAGCCCTAGGGTGCAAAGAATCTTTCCCCTGCTGAACGTGCCTGCCGACAGCAAGGGCCTTGGATCGTTGCTCCGGGCTTGGCTGGGTCTGCTGCGCTGGGACAAGCCCAGCGGACGGTTGATTTTGTTGATCCCCGCCGGATGGAGCCTGTGGCTTCAAGGCCAGAGCCCTCCCAGCATCAACTTGGTGGCGGCCATCGTGATCGGGGGCTTGGCCGTCAGTGGCGCCGGTTGTGTCGCCAATGACCTCTGGGATCGGCGGATCGATCCTCAGGTGGAGCGGACCCGCCAACGCCCCCTCGCCAGTGGGCAGATCGGTGTCATGGGAGCCGTGGTCCTACTGCTCATCTGTTTAATCGCCGCCTTAGCCGTGGTGCTTTGGGGCCTCCCTGCGGCCCACCGGACCCTGTGTCTGCAGCTGGCGATCGCGGCACTCCCTCCAGTGCTGCTGTACCCATCCGCTAAACGCTGGTTTGCCTACCCACAGGCGGTCCTGGCCCTCTGCTGGGGCTTTGCGGTTTTGATCCCCTGGGCCGCCGCCCGAGGCAGCCTCCAGGGAGGCTGGCCCCTGCTCTGTCTCTGGCTCGCAACCCTGCTCTGGACCTTCGGCTTTGACACGGTTTACGCCATGTCAGATCGGGAGGATGACCGCACTGTCGGGGTCCGCAGCAGCGCTCTGAGCCTGGGCGAGCGGGCCCCCCTGGCTGTGGCCCTTTGCTACGCAGGCGCTGGTGTTTTGTTAGCGATCGCCTCAGGCCTGCAGGGCGTTCAGCCCTTCTTCTGGCTGTTCTGGATCGTCGTTGTCCTCGGTCAGCTCAAGGAGGCCCTCGCGTTGCAGCAGCCGCAACTGCCGCGTTCGGCCTACGGCCGGCACTTCAAACACCAAGTGCTCCTGGGTGCGCTCTTGCTTCTCGGCCTGGTCGCTGGGCGGATCTGGGCATGAACGAGCGCCCCTGGCCCCAGCCGCTTCAGTCTGGGGATCGCGTTCAGCTTGCCGCCGCCAGTTCCGCCCTCCAGGGCGAGGCCATCAGCCGTCTGGAAGCGGGGATCGCCGTGCTTCAGCACTGGGGCCTCGAGGTCAGCAGCCATCACAACCTTGAGCGGCACTGGGGCTACTACGCCGGCACGGACCAGGAACGCCTGGCTGACCTGCAGGCCTGCGCTCCTTTGGTGGCGTGCATTCGAGGCGGCTGGGGCTCGGCTCGACTGCTGGAGCATCCGCTGATGGATGACCTGCTGGGGGCAGCCTCCTCCCACTGGCTGCTGGGCTTCTCCGATGTGACCTCCCTGCTCTGGGCCCGTCAGGCTGCAGGCATTCCAGGCGGCGTCCATGGACCGATGCTCACCACCTTGGGCGCAGAACCCGAGTGGAGCCAAGAGCGTCTGCGGGCCCTGCTCTTTGGGGAGCCTCTTCCTGCTCTGAAGGGGACGAGCTGGAGCGAAGGTCAGGCGAGGGGCCCCTGCCTGGTCGGCAATCTCACCGTGGCCACGCACCTGCTGGGCACACCCCACCTGCCGGAGCTGCGCGGAGCGATCTTGCTCCTCGAAGACGTCGGTGAGGCTCCCTATCGAATCGATCGGATGCTCTCCCACTGGCGCCTCAGTGGAGCCCTCCAGCAAGTCGCAGGCATTGGTTTTGGCAGCTTCAGCGACTGTGAGGCGGATGAGGAGGACGCCCGCGACCCCCAACGGTCCTTTGGTCTCAACGCAGTGCTGCAGGAGCGCTGCGGTGACCTCGGAATCCCAGTGATCGCCGACCTGCCGTTTGGTCATCGCTGCGGCAACGCCGCAATCCCCATCGGACGCATGGGGCATCTGGACGGGACGACGGGAGAGCTGCAGCTGCTCTAGCGGGACGAGAGAACCGCTTCAGCGATCGTCAGATCAAAGGGGGTGGTGATCTTGATGTTCGAGGGGGATGACTCCATCACCCGCACGGGCCATCCCAGGCGTTCAAACAATGAGGCGTCATCGGTCACGCTCCAACCTTCCTGTCGCGCCTGAGCATGGGCCTGGCGCAACTGCTCCACCGGAAAACCCTGGGGGGTTTGCGCGCCCCAGAGGACGGAGCGATCGGGGGTGTCCTGAATCACCCCATCGGCATCGACCCGCTTGATCGTGTCGGTCACCGGCGCCGCAGCAATGACGGCAGCACCGGAGTCGACCGCGGCGGAACAACGGTCAATCAAGGCTGGATCCACCAAGCAACGGGCGCCGTCATGGATCAACACCGAGCGGGCCTGCGAAGGCAGCGCCGCCAGGCCGTTGCAGACCGAATCTTGACGGGTGTCTCCTCCTTGAATCCACTGCACAGGCCGGTCGGGCTTCGCTGCTTTCACCAGGGCTTCAATGTCGGGACGGTCAATCTCTTGGCCCACCACGCCGATCCAGCGCACGCTGCTTGAGGCCAGAGCTGCGTCCAAGGTCCACGCCAAGACGGGCCGCCCACTGACCTCAAGCAGCAGCTTGTTGCGCTCCGCCCCCATCCGCCGACCGCTCCCGGCACAGGCAATCAGCAGATGCATGGCGCGCTCCTGAGGACTAAGTAATCCGACCTACATACAATCAGCCAGCGATCCGCTTCACACCCGCGCGTCCATGCGAGTCCTCTTTTTGGTGCCGGGTGGTGTCAGTGCGCAGCTGCAAACCATTCCAGCGGCAGCCCAGGTCGCACAAGACCTCAAGGCCCAGGTGCAAGTCGCTTGTGCCCCTGCTGCTGCGGCCGCCTGGTCCCTGCTTCCGGCAGTGGAAAAGGTGATTCCGTTCGCCTTTGATGACGGCCCCAGCCTGGCCGATTGGGCCAACCTGCTCGGCAATGTGCGCGAGCCCGACTTCCAAGCCTGCATCAACCTCGCCAGCGGACGGCAGGTCGATCTAATGCTGTCGATGAGTCACATCCCCAATCGCGTGGCCGCCTCAGGGTTCTCGGCGACCTCGACCGTGACCCCGGAAACTGGATGGGGAGCACAAGCGCTCGCCCCCTTCCTGCGCCAACTGGGAGTGGAATTGGAGGCGAGCCAATTTCGCCTGTCCTTGCCCAAAGGAGCGCTGGAGCAAGCCGCGGCCTCCATGCCAAACGGTCAGGGTCCTGCTCTCCTGCTGGCCCCCTCAGGCGACCGTCAGGACTGGCCTGACGAACACTGGAGAGCCCTGCCGGAGGCCATCCGCGGCAAGCTGCCTGACCTGCGGGTCATCCAGGCCGGTGGAGCCAATTTGCTGCAGCGGGCCGCGCAACTGGCCAGCTGTGACGTGGTCCTCAGCAGTGATCCCATCACGACCCAACTGGCCCTGCTCAGCGGGATGCCTCTGGTGGCCTTAGGCCAGGACCCGACTTCCCTGCCGCAACGTTCTGGGGTTCAAGTGGTGGGCCAGGCAGGAGCTCTACACAACCTCAGCGTCACCGAGGTCTTACAAGCCCTCGGTTTGGGATGACTCCAATGCGGCAGCGACCCCGTTCACTGCCCCGCGGACGCGGCCTCTTCAGCCCCATTCGCTCGCACGTGGCCCAGCGCCCTTGGGCCGGTCCGATCCTGGCCTTGGCCACGGTGGTGAATGCCGGCGCGGTTGGCTACCGGCTCGCCGAAGGCTGGGACTGGGGTGATTGCTACTGGATGGTGCTAATCACCCTCAGCACGTTGGGGTTTAGCGATGAGCACACCCAGCTGATCCACACCGGTGGCCGCATCGTGACGGCGCTGCTCCTGGTCGGCGGCCTGGTGGTGGTCCAGCAAACCATCCAAAAACTGCTGGAATTAACCAACTCCGGCTACTTTCGCCGCATCCGCCAGCGGCGTTACCGCGAACAGCTGCAGCGATCGATGAATCAGCACGTCATCCTCTGCGGCTACGGCCGGATGGGCCGCGAAATCGCGGACCAACTCATTGGAGAGAACATCCGGCTGTTGGTGGTTGAGAACGACAGCGATCGCATCGAAGAAGCCCAGCAACGAGGCCTGATGGTCCTCCAGGGCGACGCGACGCTCGATGAAACCCTTGAGGAAGCCGGTATCCATCGCTGCCGGGCGCTGGTGGCCGCACTCCCCAGCAACGCCTCCAACCTCTACGTCATCCTCAGCGCGCGGGGGTTGGCGCCGGGCGCTCGCCTGATTGCTCGCTCCGACAGCGAAGAAGCCGAAGGCAAATTGCGCTTAGCCGGGGCCGACCAGGTGGTCAGTCCCTACGTTGCCGGAGGCCGTGCCATGGCGGCCACCGCCCTCAGGCCCCTGGCAGTGACCTTCATGGACCTTCTGGCTGGCAGCGATTGCGAGGTGGATGAATTTCTGCTGAGTGAGCGGCCCGACGACCTCGGGGACCTCAACGGCGCCAGCCTCTCGGAATTGCAGTTGGGACGCCGGAGTGGGGCCCTGGTCTTGGCGATCCGCAACCCAGCTGCCAGTCAACTCAGCACTGGGGCCCCGGAACCACTGATCGCCAATCCTGGCGGTGATGTCCGCCTCGGCCCCGGCCAATTGCTGGTGGTGATGGGCAGCAAACACCAATTGCAGCGCTTTGGTGACCTTCTGGGCCCAGCCCTGGCCGACGTGAAAAACATGCCCGCCTAGCCTGGGCCGACTTTTCTGCGTTCTCCATGGCGGACAGCACCCCCCTTGCCGGTCAGGTTGCGCTGGTCACCGGGGCCAGCCGAGGCATCGGGGCCTCGATTGCCCGCGAACTGGCGCAAGCCGGGGCAACCGTGGTGGTGAACTACGCCAGCTCTCCCGCCGCGGCCGAAGCGGTGGTGGCTGACATTCAGGCGGCTGGCGGACAGGCCTGGTCCCACCAGGCCAACGTGGCCGATGAAGAGCAGGTTGAGGCCCTAGTGAAGGCCGTCCTGGAGAAGGAAGGTCGCCTCGATGTGCTGGTCAATAACGCGGGTATCACCCGTGATGGACTGCTGATGCGCATGAAGAGCGCCGACTGGCAAAGCGTGATCGACCTGAACCTCAGCGGCGTCTTCCTCTGCACCCGCGCGGTGAGCCGAGCGATGTTGAAAGCCCGCAGCGGCCGAATCATCAACATCACCTCGGTGGTGGGACTCATGGGCAACCCTGGCCAGGCCAACTACAGCGCCGCAAAAGCAGGCGTGATTGGCCTAACCCGCAGCAGCGCCGCGGAATTCGCCAGCCGCGGGGTCACCGTGAATGCGGTGGCCCCTGGGTTTATCGAAAGCGACATGACCGCGGAACTCGACAAGGAGCCGATCCTCAAAGCCATCCCCCTGGGGCGGATGGGCCAACCGGCTGAAGTCGCCGGTGCCGTTCGGTTCTTGGCTGCTGACCCCGCAGCCGCGTACATGACCGGTCAGGTCCTGCAGGTGGATGGCGGCATGGTGATGCGCTGAGCCCTAACTCTCGACGGGTTGGGTGAGCTCCTCACGCAAGCGCCGGATGCGCTGCAACAGGCGTAACCGGCGACTGCGTGCCGTGGCCGTGAGAAAGATCCGCAGGGGGACGTAGATCAAGGCCATCCCCAGGCCCAAGCCGGCCACGATCAGGAAGGCCATCACGTTGCTGCCGGCGCTTGGGTCGGCCAAGGCCTCGGTCAAGGGCCCATTCAGCCCCTCGACCAGGGCGTCGCTGATGCTGTCCTCCATGGGCGGAACCCTATCGAGCAGCAACGGCCAGCGACAGGGGTGAGCTCCGATCCATTCGGCTTTCCCCACAAGCCAATGGCCACCTCCCCATGGGAGCCTGTGGCCACTACAGCGCGATCAGCCTCCGCGATGGCCAAGCTGCTCTCCTTCTCCGATGAATCCCGCGCCTACCTGGAGCGCGGCGTAAACGCCCTTGCCGATGCGGTGAAGGTCACCATCGGGCCCAAGGGCCGCAACGTGGTTCTCGAGAAGAAATTCGGGGCCCCCGATGTCGTGAATGACGGCGTGACCATCGCCCGGGACATCGAGCTGGAAGATCCCTTCGAGAACCTCGGCGCCAAGCTGCTCCTGCAAGTGGCCACCAAGACCAAGGATCAGGCTGGTGACGGCACGACGACCGCCACCGTCCTCGCCCAGGCCATGACCCGCGAAGGGCTACGGAACGTCGCCGCTGGCGCTAGCCCCGTGAGCCTGCGCCGGGGCATGGAGAAAGCCACCGCCCAAGTCGTCGCGGGCATCCAAGAACGCTCCACCCCTGTGGCGGGCGACTCCATACGCCAGGTGGCCACCGTTAGCTCCGGTGGCGATGAGGAAGTTGGCCGGATGGTCAGCGAAGCCATGGACAAGGTGAGCGTCGATGGCGTCATCACCGTTGAAGAGAGCAAGAGCCTCGCGACCGAGCTGGAAATCACCGAAGGCATGGCCTTCGATCGGGGCTACAGCTCCCCCTACTTCGTGACCGACAACGACCGTCGCGTCTGCGAATTCGAGGACGCGCTCCTGCTGGTCACCGACCGCAAGATCAGTGCGATCAACGACCTCGTCCCCGTGCTCGAGGCCGTCTCAAAAGCCGGTAAACCGCTGGTGATCCTCTCGGAGGAAGTCGAAGGCGAAGCCCTGGCCACCCTGGTGGTCAACAAGAACCGCGGTGTCCTTCAGGTGGCCGCCGTGCGAGCCCCGGGCTTTGGTGATCGCCGCAAGGCCATGCTCCAGGACATCGCCATCCTGACCGGTGCCACCTTGATCAGCGAAGACCGCGCCATGGCGCTGGAGCAAGTGGGGCTGGAGGATCTGGGCAGCGTGCGCCGGATCACGATCAGCAAGGACGACACCACCATCGTGGCCAGCGACGCCCACCAGTCCGCCGTGCGAGACCGGGTCGCTGCGATCAAGCGTGAACTGGACAACACCGACTCGGAGTACGACCGCGAGAAGCTCACCGAGCGCATCGCCAAGCTGGCCGGCGGCGTGGCCGTGATCAAGGTGGGCGCCCCCACCGAGACGGAACTGCGCAACCGAAAACTGCGCATCGAAGACGCCCTAAACGCCACCCGCGCCGCCGTGGAAGAGGGGATCGTCGCTGGCGGCGGCAGCACCCTGGTCCAGCTCGCCGCCAACCTGGACGGCCTTGCAGCCCAACTCGAAGGCGATGAGCGCACAGGCGTTGAGATTGTGCAGCGCGCCCTCTCTGCCCCTCTGCATCAGATCGCTGCCAACGCGGGCTACGACCCCAACGTGGTGGCCGATCAAGTCGCCTCGAGCGGCAACGGCTTCAACGCGGCCACCGGTACCTACGAAAACCTTCTAACCGCAGGCATTCTCGATGCCGCCAAGGTGGTCCGTTTGGCCCTGCAGGATGCCGTCTCAGTCGCATCGCTGCTGCTCACCACCGAAGCGGTGATCGCCGACAAACCCGAGCCTGCTGCTGCCGCACCGGGTGGCGGTGGCATGGATCCCATGGGTGGCATGGGCGGAATGGGTGGTATGGGCGGCATGGGTGGCATGGGCATGCCCGGCATGATGTGATGCCGGCCTACATCGCCCGAATCAAGCGGGCGTGAATCCGGCAAACGGCCAGGGCTTCTCGGGGCGGGTTGCTGCAGAGGCGACCCAACTCCCGATTCAGCGCTTCAAGCTCAACGATGGGCAAGCCCGCCATGGGCGTGGCCAATAGCGTCACGCCCACCACCACAGAAAAAATCGGCAGCGCACGCTGGGAGCCCATCAGCCTTCCTCCCACTTGAGACCACTGAGACATGCTCAGCTTGTCTCAGCCTGGGCCCCAGGTCTCGCTCCTTCAGAAAGCTTTTTGGTGGCTAGGACTCCAGGGTGCGGCGATAGGCCGCCACCTGCAGATCCACGCCGGTGATTGCCGTGCCTACAACGACAGCATCGGCGCCCCCATCGAGGGCCTGACGAGCTTGCTGGGCCGAGGCGATCCCCCCCTCACAGATCAACATCACCTCCGCTGGCAAACGCTCCCGCAAGGGGCGAAGCACTGACCAGGCCGGAGGGCGAAGAGAAGCCGTGGCCTCGGTGTAGCCGTAGAGAGTGGTGCCAACCCAATCGCAGCCGAGCTCTGCGGCTCGCAAACCGTTGTCCAAGCTGTCGACATCAGCCATCAAGCATGCACCGAGCTCCTGCTTGGCCCGCTGAAGCAACACGGACAACTGCGCTCCATCAGGACGACGCCGTTCCGTGGCATCGAGGGCGATGACATCGGCACCAGCTGCCCAGACGGCCTGAATCTCCTTCCAGCCTGGGGTGATGTAGACGGAGCTATCGGGGAACGTGCGCTTCCAAAGCCCAATGATCAAGGCCTCTGGGCAGCGGCGGCGAACCGCCCCAATGTGCTCTGGGCTCTCCAAGCGAACACCCACCGCGCCGTTGTTCAGACTGGCCTCGGCCATGGCCGCTATGACCTGCGGATCGCGCATCGGCGAACCCTCAGGAGCCTGCACAGAAACGATCAGGCCAGCCCGAAGCTGGGAGGAATCAGGCAGCACGGGAGTCTTCCGAGCTCGGGAGCCAAGAGCGCAACTCAGCGAGGGCTGGATGACTCGGGGCAGGAGCAGGACGGGGTGTGCCAGGGCGACGACGCACGGAGCGCTTCAGCGCCTCCTTGGCGATGGGCGCAGGGGCCGCCGTCACCGCAGGCTCAGGTTCTGACACCGGTTCAGGGATGGGCTCTGGAGCGCTCTCCTCTGGCACGAGCTCCCTCTCGGCAACGACCAGAGGAATGGGATCAAGCTGCGCAGGCGCAGGGTCCGCCGTGACCAGAGGCTCAGGTTCCGATGCCGGTTCAGGTTTGGGCTCTGGCTCCGGCTTCGGCTCACCAAGACGCCACCAGCTCAGGCCTTCGGGATCGTCCTGCTCTAGCTCTTGAAGCAATGGCTCGAGGCCATCGACACCATGGCGATGGACCCACTGCCCGAGCAGCCCATCAACCCCCAAGCGATCCCGCTGAGCGAGGGCCTGACGCAGGGACAGGACATGAGCCTGGCGGCGTGCCTGTGGTGAGGGAGGAGGGGAAGGGCGTTGGGCCACGATCGCGTGCAAAAAAATCAGGCGAGCTTGCGATCCAGCAAGGGGCGGATCAGCAGAAACAAACCCAACGCCAGGGCAGCCAAAACCCCCAGACAGGCTGCGGCAGTCAGATCCCCGTAGGGGGCATGCAACACCACAGCAGTAAGGGAGAAGTGACCGGCGTAAGCGGCGCGAATCGGCTCAATGGCGAAGGTAAGGGGATTTACGGCCGCTAGCCAGCCCAACCAAGCCGGCATAAAGGAAATCGGAGCCAAGGCCGTGCTGGCAAACAGCAGTGGCAAGTTGGCCACGAAAATCACGGCAATCAGCTCGATGTGGCCCGGCAGAGCGAAGGCCAAACCCAAACTCAGGCCGGTGACAGCAAAGACCAAGAGCAACAAGGTGAGCAGCACCAACACCAATCCACCACCACCCGGCCAGCCGTAGCCCAAAAGCCAGGCGGTAGCCATGATCGCGACGCTCTGCACCAAGCTCAGCGCCGTGATGTAGAGCACCGACGCCAAGACAATCGAGCTGCGGGAGCGCAAAGGAGCGACCAGCAAACGATTGAGGAAACCGAACTCCCGGTCAAACATCACCGGCAAGCCCGCATTCAGTGCCGCACTGAACGCGGTGAAGACAATCACACCGGCACCGAGGAAGCGTCCGTAGCTCATGCCTTCTGGCAGGAGCCCCTCTGGGGCATTCGCGAAGAGCGCACCAAAGAGAACCAGCCATATCAGAGGTTGCAGCACCCCTGCCACCAAGGTGGAGGGACGACGCGCCAATTGCAGAAACAGACGGCGGGTCAGGGCCAGGGTTTCCTGGATCAGATCAGCCATGGCCGAACGCGGAGCGCTGGCGCTGGGGGCCGGACTGAGCAAAGAGGAGGAAGCGCTGGTCATGTCAGAAAACAGAAAAGTCCATCCACGGGAAATCCCGAAACAAAGCAGAGGTCAACGCATCGACTGCTTGCGTTCCGCCTTGGGATCACGCACACCGGCCACGGCCAATTCAGCATCCATCAACGTGCGACCCGTTGCCTGCAGGTAGACGTCATCCAGGCTGGGGCGACTCTGGGCCAAGGCGAAGACCGGCAGTTCGGCCTCAGCCAGCTGACGCCGGAGTTGCTCCACCACTCCATCGTTTTCGACCACCAGGTTCAAAGAGAAGCCCTGGGCACGGTTGACCACCACCTGGCGCACTCCGGGGCAGGCCAGCAGCAGTTGTTGAACCCGAAGGGCCTCCGGTTCATCGCTGAACTCCCGAACCCGCAAGGTGACGCGATCGCCGCCGAGGGCCGCCTTGAGTTCCGAAGGAGGACCAGCGGCGATGACCCGGCCACCCTCGATGATCGCCAACTGATCGGCCAGGGCGTCGACCTCCTCGAGGTAGTGACTGCTCAGCAACACCGTGGTCCCCTGGTCCCGCAGTTGACGCAACACAGTCCAGATGGCGGCGCGACTCTCGATATCCAGGCCGACGGTCGGCTCATCGAGCACCAACACATCGGGGCGATGCAGGAGTCCAGAGGCCAAGTCCAGGCGGCGGCGCATCCCGCCGGAATAGGTGCCGCTACGGCGGTCGATCCATTCGGCCATCCCCAGCAGTTCAATCAGCTCAGCAATGCGCTGATCCCTCGTTGAGCGGGGCAGGTGATACAGATCCCCCTGCAGCTGGAGCAGCTCGCGGCCGCTCAAAATCTTGTCGAGGGCGACCTCTTGGGCCACATAACCCAAGCGCTCGCGAACGCCCCTGGGGTCAACTAGAGCATCGAGACCAGCCACCTGAACGCGGCCGCTGGACGGAGCCAGCAAGGTTGCGAGGATGCGCAGGGTGGTGGTTTTACCCGCCCCATTGGGGCCGAGCAACCCAAACAAGCTGCCTGCGGGGACCTTCAAGTTGAGACCGTTCAGAGCATCAACGGCCTTCTCGCCTTTGCCATAGCGCTTGGAGACGTTTTCCAGATCAATCACTGGATGAGTCACCGCCGCCGACCTCACTGAAGCATTAAGGAGATTGAATCTAGAAAGCGTTGCTCACCAGCGATGCGACCAGGGTGAAACCTGCATTGCCGGACCCACTCCAACCGAGCAAGGCAAAGCCCTGTTGCGAAAACTGTTCGCCAGCCGGCATCCGCGCCAGCAGAAGCAGCAGACAAACACCAAAGAGGTAGAAGATCGACCAGCGAAACAATCCCTTCGCCCGCTGAAGATCGTCGGGGTCCTGATGCAAGTTCCAGGTCATCTGAAGCAGCCGGGCATTGAACGGAAGCAGCAGTAGCCCATAGAGCAGACCACCTCCGGGCAAGGCCCAAACACCAAAGAGACTGAGCAACACAGTCGCCAGGGCGTACCAGCGAATCGCCTCAGCCGTGGCACCACTGCCCTTGACCACAGGGAGCATCGGAATCCCAACGGCGCGGTAGTCCTCCTTCAGCAGCAAGGCCAACGCCCAGAAATGAGCTGGCGTCCAAAACATCACCAGAGCAAACAACCACCAACTGCCCAAGCCCAGGTGTCCCGTTGCTGCGGCGGCACCCACAAGCGGGGGAATAGCACCAGCGACGCCGCCGATCACAATGTTCTGGGTGGTCCGTGGTTTCAGGAGCACCGTGTAGAGCAGCACGTAACTGCAGAGTCCCAGCAGCGACAAACTGGCGGCCAGGCAATTCACGCCCCCCACCAAGAGCGTCGCTGCCGTGAGGGTCAGGGTGACGGCGATGGCGAAAGCCGTCGTGATGGAGAGGCGGCCAGAAGGGAGAGCGCGGCCACTGGTCCGCTGCATACGGCCATCGAGCTCTTGCTCCCAAAGACAGTTCAGAACCCCCGCCGCGGCCGCCGCCAAGGCGCCACCACCCAAGGTGCAGGCCATGCGCAAGGGAGGCAGGGGCCAACCCTCCGACATCGCCATCCCACCAAGAGTGGTCGCCAACAGCAAGGGAATCAACCGCGGCTTGGCGATCTCCAACCAGGGCGGCAACTTGAGTCGCTTCCTGGAGGGAACAATCTCCTCTCGGGTCAGGGTCAGTGAATTAGCCACGAAGGACCTCCGGCCAACTACGAACGGTCAAGGCCGCCAGGACGGCCACCAGCAGAGCGGCCCCGAGCTGGTGGGCAACCGTCACCGCCGGGACAGACAGGCTGAGGCGCAAACTCAGCACTCCCAGTGCGATCTGAAGCAGCACCAGCAAGGCTGCAGCCAAAGCCAAGGGGCGATCGCTGGGACGCTTCCACAGCAGGAGCCCCGAACCAAGGAGTACGAAGACACCCACCGGCCGAGCGCCAAGGCGGTGCAGGAAGAGCCAAGAGCACCCCTCACCAGCCGTCAAGCAACGGCCCGCCGCCCACTGACTGGCCATCAACCCGCCCAACAGGCACTGGACGAGCACCGCAAGCGCAAGGCCAGCGGCCAAACCAGCCCATACCAGGGAGCCTCCCGAAGCCCGAGCCAGCGAACCCGCCCTCAGCAATTCGCTCAAACCACTCAAGAGGGCCACCAGCACCAAGGCGGTCAGCAAGTGAGCCGTCACCACAGGGAACGGCAACAGCAAGGTCACCGTTAACGCCCCCAGTCCCGCTTGGACGGCCACAAGCAGCAGGCTCAAGCTGGCCCCCAGGGGAAAGCCTCTGGGCAAATCGCGTCGCCACCACCAACTCACCACGGTGAGCACGAGCAGGCCCACCCCGACAACGAAGGCATCGAGGCGATGGAACCACTCCAGGAAGACCTGGAGGTTCATTTGACGACCCGGCAAGAAGGAGCCGTAGCAGAGGGGCCAGTCGGGGCAAGCCAGGCCCGCCTCCATCACGCGCGTCGCTCCGCCGATGACCACCAGCGCAATCAGAGCCACCAGAAGGTGGGCGCAGAGTGTGGCGAGGCCGTCTCGTTTGCTGGGCTGTGTGGCGCCGAACATCTCAGGTGGAGAAGGGCGATTGGCGTCAAACTAATGACGTCTCACCGGCTTCGCTGACGACAGCAATCAGCAGTCCAAAAGCGACACCAACAGTGATCAACGGGTGAGCATTCCCTCACCGACCCGCGGCGGATTACTGCAAAGAACCACGAACGCCGCGCCAATGGCCAACCCTCCATAGGCTGAACGCGATCGATTCCAGGACTATGCGGATTCCAGCCGCAATCCTCACCCTGATCACCGGCATGGCCCTCGTTCTGATGGGTCTCTGGATCGGGCAGAACGTCAACCTGCTCCCGGTGGACGCCAGTGCAAACGCGCCGGTCTACGACGAGCTGTTCAAGGTGCTCTTCAGCATCGGAACAATCCTCTTTGTTGGGATTGCTGGACTCATCGTCTACAGCTTGGTGAAGTTCCGGCGAAAGCCCGGCGAAAGCGGTGATGGAGAGGCCGTGGAGGGGAACCTCCCTCTCGAAATCCTCTGGACCGCCATTCCTGCTGTGGTGGTCCTGTTTGTCGGCATTTACAGCTACGACATCTACGACCGCATGGGCGGCATGGCGCCGCTCAATGACCACAGCATGCACGCCATGGGCGGAGAGATGCAGGAGTCCCGCACCTGGGGTGGCATCAGTCCGGTCAGTCTCGAGAGTGACGGTGCATTGGCGCCACTACCGATCGATGTGACGGCGATGCAGTTCGCCTTCATCTTTCACTACCCCGGCGCCGAGATCACCAGCGGCGAGCTGCACGTCCCCATGGGACAGCCGGTGGCTCTGAACATGAAGGCCAACGACGTAATCCACGCCTTCTGGGTCCCCGAATTCCGGCTCAAGCAAGACATCATTCCGGGGCAGCCCACCCTCTTGAGCTTCACCGCCACTCGCCCTGGCCGCTATCCGATCGTCTGCGCCGAGCTTTGTGGCCCGTACCACGGCGGCATGCGCTCGACCGTGATCGTCGATGAGCCCGAGACCTTCGAAGCCTGGGTCAACCAAAACAGTCCGATTGCCAACGCAGCTCCACAAACACCGGTGCAGTCATGACAATCAGCCTGACCCCCGAGCACAGCACTCCTCTGCAACCCCAGGGCTGGCTCCGCTATCTGAGCTTCAGCACCGATCACAAGGTGATCGGACTGCAGTATCTGGTTTGCGGCTTCATCTTCTATCTCATCGGTGGAGCCCTCGCTGGAGCAATTCGAACGGAGTTGCTCACACCGATTTCTGACTTCCTGCCGCGAGAGACCTACAACGAAGTCCTGACCCTCCACGGGACGGTGATGATCTTTCTCTGGATCGTCCCAGTGGTCAATGGCGCCTTCGGCAACTACCTGATCCCCTTCTACGTGGGTGCCCGCGACATGGCCTTCCCCAGGCTCAATGCGGTGGCCTTTTGGCTGATCCCACCTGCGGGATTGCTCTTGATCAGCAGTTACTTCATCGCCAGTGCCCCCCAGTCGGGCTGGACCGCCTATCCACCCCTCAGCATCACGACCCCGGCAACCGGTCAGATCATCTGGATCTTGAGTGTGCTGTTGCTGGGCGGCAGCTCCATTTTTGGAGGCATCAACTTCATCGCCACGATCCTCAAATTGAGGCGTCCGGGACTGAAGCTGATGCAGCTGCCGATGTACTGCTGGGCCATGCTCGGCACCAGCATCTTGGTGGTTCTCTCAACACCAGTCCTCGCTGGAACACTGGTGTTGCTGAGCTTCGACATCATTGCTCACACCGGCTTTTTCAACCCAAGCCTGGGTGGTAATGCGGTGGTTTATCAGCACCTCTTTTGGTTCTATTCCCACCCGGCGGTTTACATCATGGTGCTGCCAGCCTTCGGCCTGGTAAGCGAAATCCTCCCCATCCACTGCCGCAAGCCCCTGTTCGGCTACACAACGATGGTGTACTCGATTTTGGGCATTGTCTTCCTGGGTCTGATCGTCTGGGCCCACCACATGTTCACCAGCGGCACGCCTCCTTGGATGCGGCTGTTCTTCACCATCGCCACCTCGTTTATTGCCGTACCAACGGGCATCAAATTCTTTAACTGGCTGGCCACGATGTGGGGCGGCCGCATTGCCCTCAACAGCGCAATGCTGTTCTCCTGCGGCTTCATCATCAACTTTGTCTTTGGCGGGATTACGGGCGTCGCCCTCGCCCAGGTCCCCTTCGACATCCACGTGCACGACACCTACTTCGTCGTCGCCCACTTTCACTACATCGTCTACGGAGGAACGGTCTTTGTGATCTTTGCCTCGATCTACCACTGGTATCCCAAGGTGACCGGGCGCTTACTCAATGAAGACCTTGGACGACTGCACTTTCTTCTCACCTTCGTCGGCTTCAACCTTTGCTTCGCTCCGCAGCATTGGCTTGGACTGAATGGAATGCCGCGGCGTGTGGCCGAATACGACCCCCAGTTCGAACTGATTAACCAACTCAGCAGCGTGGGGGCACTGCTGATGGCGATCAGCACCCTGCCTTTCCTGTTGAACGTCGTGATGAGTGCGTTCAACGGCGCCCCTGCTGGTGACAACCCCTGGAACGCCCTCACCCCCGAGTGGCTCACCAGTTCTCCCCCACCGGTCGAGAACTGGAAAGGGGAAGCCCCCTTGGTGCAGGAGCCCTATGGCTACGGCACCCCCGCCGGTGAACTCCAATTGGCCGCCACTTCGGGCTCTGAGCTCTGGAAGCTCGGCGACTCTGACCAGCGCTCCTGAACACCATGACAAGCCTGAGCCCCAGCGAGTCCCTGAGCGAACAACAGGGTGTCGAGCACCAAGAGCATCAAGAGCACCATGGCGATTTCCGAATGTTCGGCCTTGCGACCTTTCTGGTCGCCGATGGCATGACCTTCGCCGGGTTCTTTGCGGCCTACCTGACCTTCCGGGCCGTTAATCCGCTGCCATCCGGGGCCACCTACGAACTGGAGCTGGTGCTGCCCACCATCAACACCCTGCTGCTGCTGGTCAGCAGCTTCACCTTCCATCGCGCGGGCGCGGCGATGAAGCGCAACCAACGGGCCTTAGGCCAGCGCTGGTTGCTGATCAGTGCAGCCCTCGGCTTCGCTTTTCTGGCAGGGCAAATGAAGGAGTACTTCGAGCTCCCCTTTGGCCTCACCGACAACCTCTTTGCCAGCACCTTCTACGCGATCACCGGCTTCCACGGCCTGCACGTCACCTTGGGCGGTCTGATGATCCTGATCGTCTGGTGGCAATGCCGTGAGGGCGGTCGTGTCAGCTCAGAGAACCTCTTTCCCTTGGAGGCCGCTGAGCTTTATTGGCACTTTGTCGATGGCATCTGGGTGGTCCTCTACGGAATCCTTTATCTGCTGTAGTGGAGCTGTTTGATCACAGTTCTTGCAAGTTGCCCTTGCGAAGCATTGCTAGGGATCGGCACAATCGGGCCGCCAGCGCCTCACTGCACCGGTGTTCGTCGAAGAGAAGACAACAAAGCCAACCCAGATGCTGGAAGGCAAGGCGCTGCTTGATAAAGCTCGCTCCCTCAGCAATCGCCCAGAAGATCAGATCGCCAGGGCCTGCGGCTACGTCGGACCCAGCGGCCGTCTTCTGAAAAAAAGCTTCTACCGCGCCCTCGTCGAAGCCAAGGGCTACAAACTTCCTAGCCAAAGCGGCGGCGGAAGCGGCACCAAAGGCCGACAAGCCGAATTCCGCACCAAGGTCCACGGCAATGGAAACCTGTTGATCGGGAACGCCTACACCAGGCGCATGGGCCTTGAACCCGGCCAAGAGTTCAAAATCGAAATCCACAAAGAAACGGGCTCCATTTGGCTCCTTCCCCTTGGGCAGGACGGGAGCGCAAACGAAACCCTTTGAAGCGCGACCAGGCGCTCAGCGCTCGTCGGGGGCGTGGAAGGCGGCACTGAAGACCAGAAGGTCAATCCCGCTGAACAGGAAGCTGATCCCGACCAGGATGCCGAGCACGCTCAGCAAACCAAGGCCCTTCATCGAAACAATGATCAGGCCGAGGACGAAGGTGACGATGCCGTTGGCCAAACCCCAGCCCCAGCCAGCCATCTCGGTGTGGGAGAGAGAGACGATGCTGGCCACCACACCCTCCACCAAAAAGACGATGCCAATGGCGAAGGCCAAGGCCGCAACTTGAGCTGCAGCCGGCTCCACACCAGCACTGAACTGCTGGATGATCCAAGCGCCGGTCACCACGAACAAGGTGGAGACCACGAGCCGCCAGAAGCAGTGCCATTTGCTGAGCTGCCGGGAGCGATTGAGGCTGTTCACCCAGCCGATGAGTCCACCAACCAGAAAGGCCAGAGCCACCACCACCGTGACCCAGGCGGAGGCAATCATCGGGAAGATCAGGGCCAGAACACCCAGCACCAGCAGCAGGATGCCCTCGGCGACGGTGAAGCTGCGCAGGGCGCCTACCGCCAGATCGGAATTGTCGTCAGAAGCCATGAAGTGTTCAGCAGGAACACGAACCCCCGGAAGGTAGGCATGGCTTCTGGCGTTGTCAGCTCCAGCCGTGGTCTTTCAGCCAGGCATCACTAATGGGCGCCACCGAAGGAGTGCCCCCCGCTGAACCGGACTGCAACAAGCGTTCGGTGTACTTAGCGAGGAGATCCGCCTCCAAGTTCACAGCCGTCCCCCGCTGCAGATGCTGCAAGGTCGTGCTGCCCCAGGTGTGGGGAATCACCGCAATCCAAAACTCAGCCCCGTCCGCGCTGCAGCCCGCCACCGTCAGGCTGATGCCATCAACGGCGACGCTGGCCTTCTCGCAGATGTAGCGACCAAAGGCCGGATCCTCCCAACGCAGGGCCAGCTTCCAAGAGGCGCTTTGCTGCTCCACCGCCACCACATGGCCCAAGCCATCGACGTGGCCACTGACCAAATGACCCCCAAGGCGGTCCTGAAGACGCAAGGCCGGCTCCAGGTTGACCCAACCCCCTCGGTCGGCCTTCACCGCGAGGGTCGTGCGACCCAGTGTTTCCTCGCTGACGTCAGCACGGAACCCATGGGCAGAGTGCTCGGTCACCGTCAGACAGACCCCATCGACCGCAACGCTGTCCCCCAGGGCTAACTGGGCAGGATCGAGATCAGCACCCGGAGGAATCCGCAGCGTCACGCCGCCGCTGCTGCGCTGCAGTTGTCCGGTGGCCTGAACCAGCCCAGTGAACATGAGGTGGCCCGATCAACACTGGCCATAATCGGGCAGAAGGGAGAACGGGCAAGCCATGGTCGAAATGCGTGTGGCCGGCATTGCCCTTGACGCCGCCAGTCGAAGTCCGATCGTGCTGCTTCGCGATCCGTCGGGGCGCCGTCAGGTCCCGATCTGGATCGACCAGGCCCAAGCCCAAAACATCATGGCGGGGCTCAGCGATCAGACCCCGCCCCGACCCCTGAGCCATGACCTCATGGTGGAACTGCTGCAGGCCGGGGGCCTGGAACTCACCAAGGTGATCGTTCACACCATTGAGGACAGCACCTTTCGCGCCGTGCTCAAACTGCAGACGGCGGGCGAAGAAGAACTCGAGCTCGACGCCCGGCCCAGCGATGCCATTGCCCTGGCCGTCCGCACCGGCAGCGGGATCTGGATGCTGGAGGAAGTGGTGGCCGATGCCTCCATCCCTGTGGATGCGGAAGCCGATGCAGAAGATGCCGCCGATTTCCGTCGCTTCCTCGATGGCATTAGTCCGGCTGAACTGGTGAGGAATATCAGCCAAGCCCAGGCGGAAGCGGAGCGCTCCGCCGACCAAACGGAGGAAGACCCTGGCTGAACGCCGCCCTTTTGGCCGGGGACCGCTGGTCTCCCCGTTCTGCCTCGGCACGATGCGGGCCACCACGAGCCCGCAGCAGATGGCGGAAGTGCTCGATGCAGCTCTTGCAGCGGGGATTAACCACATCGAGACCGCCCCGGCCTACGGCCCGGCGGAAGCCTTCCTCGGCGAGGCCCTGAGCGCACGCCGCCAACGGCATGGGCCTGAAGAACTGGTGATCACCAGCAAGCTGCTGCCAGAGATCGGCTTCGAGGATGGAAAGACGCAACTCCTCGGGATCCTCCAGCGCCTAGGCCTGACGCGGCTCGACAACCTGGCGGTTCACGGACTCAACCGCCCTGATCACCTGGATTGGGCCCTCAAGGGAGCTGGAGCCGAGCTACTGCAGTGGGCCCTGGGGGAGGGGCTCGTCACCCAGGTGGGGTTTTCCAGCCACGGTGAGCTAGGGATCATTGAAACGGCGCTTGCCTCAGGCCGCTTCAACTTTTGCAGTCTCCATCTGCACTGGTTTGATCAAACCCGACTCCCCCTCGCCCAGGCGGCCCTGCGGGAGGGAATCGGGGTCCTGGCCATCTCTCCAGCAGATAAAGGGGGCCGCCTCTATGCCCCCCCCGAGCAGCTCCGCGCCGATTGCGATCCCTTTGAGCCCCTGGAATTGGCCTATCGCTTCCTGCTCGATGCGGGCATCTCCAGCTTGACCCTGGGGGCCGCCCAAGCCAGCGACCTAGCCCTCGCACACCGCCTTCGCTCTGAACAGGGAAGCTGGCTGCGGGACAGCCATCGCCAGGTCCTGGAGCGGGCCTGGGAAGCCGGTCAAACCCGTCTGGCTGCAACCGCCTGTCAGCAATGCCGCGCGTGTCTTCCCTGCCCCAATGAGGTGCCGATCCCCGAGCTCCTGCGCCTCCGCAATTTGGACCTGGGCCACGGCATGAGCGCCTTCGCCCAAGAGCGCTACAACCTGATCGGACGCGCTGGGCATTGGTGGGAGAGCGTGAACGCCTCCGCCTGCGAAGCCTGCGGCGATTGCCTGCCCCGCTGTCCCTACGACCTCCCGATTCCGGAGCTGCTCGCGGAGACCCATCAACGGCTGGCTGCTGCACCGCGGCGCAGGCTCTGGGGTTAACGGCTCAGGGCCTGATCCCAGAGGGTTTGCCAACGGCTGCGCTCAACCGGGCTGAACATCGGCAGGCTGTTGCAGCGTTGCAAGACGGCGTCGCTCGGGAGCAACAACGGCCGCAGTCGTTCAGGCCAGCGCCGCAGCACAGGCTCCAGCTGTTGACGCGGAAGCGGCGGCACCCAACCGGCCGCCAGCAGGCGATCAAGCAGGGGCAGCGAGAGGCCATCCCGAATCCACTCCAAGGGCAGCGGCGGATCCACCAATGCACTGTCACGGGGGGCCAGACGCAGCAAGAGCTGCCACCAGAGTGGGGAGCCGGACTCCGGCAACAGTGCCGAGAGGCGTGGATCCTTCTTCAGCAGGGGAATCGCCCGATGACTGGGGACCACAGCCGCATCCGCCTCCCCGGCCAAGAGCAGATTGAGTCCGTCCCGCTCATCAAGGGCCAGGGCCTGGTCCACCAGCTGAGAGACCTGGTTAGGCAGCGCTGGATTGGTGAGGGATTGGGGATCGGCGCTGGACAGTCCCAATTGACGCAGAGCCAACTCGATCACCACCCGCGGGCTGGAGGGCAGCACCACCTTGCCCCGCAGGCTTGGATCCAACAGCAGTGACCAACCCCGTTGGCGCTGACGCCAGAGGTCGGGGCGGCTGCGCAGCACCAGCAGCCAGGTTCCAAAGGCCCAGGGAAAGGCCAAGGGCACATTGCCTTCAGCCGCGAACAAACGACTCGGGGCCTGGGCGATCGGGGCCAGCTGCTCCAGCAGGGCCGATGCCTCAAGGGGCTGGAGCCTGGCTCGATCGAGCTGTTGGGCCCAGCCATCACCCAAAGCCAGTAGCGCAGCCCCCGCCAAAGCCTCCTCCTGGAGGGCCGAGCTGTCCACCAAGCTCAGAACCTGCTCAGGACGATCCAAGCTTCGAGGCTGCCAGGGGGACGGCAGCTCCTGCAGCCAGGCCTTGGGCAAATCCCCTGTCACGTTCAACAGTTGCGGCTGGCCGGAACGGGCAGGCGCGCAGCCGCCAGCGGTTCCGAGGGCCACCACCGAACCCATCAGTTGCAGGACTTGGCGGCGGGAGGTCACAACCGAGGGCAAAGCGCTTTGAACCTAAGCCGGGTGCTGGAGTTGGTCACAGGCCTGCTCACAGGCCTGCTGCAGCGCCTGAAGTGAGCGGCCGCTGAGCTGCCAGAGGGCCGCCAAACCACCAGCGCCGACCCCCTCCTTGACATAGCCCCGCTCGTAGTCGAGCAACTCCTGCCGGCGGCTGCCCGTAAAGCGCAGACCCGTCGCAAAGGCCAACGGCTCGATGGCAAAGCGCTGTGCCAGCTGGGCCATCAACCCTTCAAAATCGCTGGCCGCTTCATAGGCCACCCAGGCGGTGGTCACCACGGCCGCCTGGGTGGCCAGTTGCTGGCGCTCCAGCGGGGTGCATGCCGCCAACGCCAGGGCTAAGACCGCCGCCATTTGGCTACCGCCCGCCAAGAGCACTGGCGTCCCCGCCAAGGCCGCCCGCTTCAGCAAGGCAGCAGCCACCACCTGCATCGGGTCACCAACCGCCGCCAATACAGCCTTAGGGCTGGCCAATGGGCCGAGCTGGGCCGCCTCCAAACCCTGCTGCACCAGTTGCCGCTTGAGCTGGTGATCAGGTTGACGAACGCTGCCACTCACCAGGCCCGTGGAGGGCACCCCCAGGGCCTCCAGCACCGCCAGAGCCGTCGTCGTCCCCCCGGGGACACACTCGCTGAGCAGCACCGGCTGGCCGGAGCGTGCCAAGCCACGGCCCCAGCGCTCTCCCCACAACCAGAGCGCCTGCACCCGATCGAGATCCATCGCCGCCCCAGTGCTGAGGCAGCGGGCGGGGGACTGGTTCAGCTGGAGATGGGGAATGGCCGGCGCAACCGGAGCGCCAAGATTCAGCACCAAAGGCTCCAGATCCAGGCCCTGGAGCACGGCCCAAGCAATCAACGCCGGTGTGACACCCGCCGGCAGGGGCGGCAAGGCATGGGGCCGCCGGGCGGCGGGGCCCTGCCAGAGCAACTCCGCATCCGCTGCCGCCGTGAAACGGCGGGAGTCCGGTGTCGCTCCCGCCGCCGAGATCCCAGGCACCGCAGCCGTATCCGTGCCGGCCAACAGCAACAAGACCCGAGTCTGGGCCGCAGCCGTAGCCAGGAGCTCGCACCACCGCTCGGCGACGTCGCACGCTCCGCTCAGGCGCTCCAGAGTCAAAGGGGATCGAGGGCGAGCAGGGGGCGCAGCAGCGCAGGCGGCTCACTGATCGGACTCTTCAGCCGGGGAAAGATCCAAAGGGCCACCGCATGCAAGGCCAGCACGTAGATCAGGTTTTGAAGCAGCACCAGGGCAAGGGCCATCAGCTGCACCTGAACCAGATCCGGACCACCACCGATGTGAACCAAGCCCAGCAGGCGATCGAGAACCTGGGAGGCCGCGGAGGTGATCAGCACCCACAGGTTCTCGCCCAACAGGATCGAAAGCACCGCCACCCGCACCAGGAAGCCGCCACTGCCGATCAACAGACCCACGCCCCAGCTCAGGTACCAACTCAGGCGCCGGCTCCAACACCAACCGAGCCAAAGGGCTAGGAACCCATAGGGGAAGAGCACCAACGGGCCGCGAATCGGCCCCATCAAGGCCACCAGCAGCAGGGCCGCCACGGTGACGCCTTCCACCGCGCAGCGCCCGTTGTGGCGAAGCTGAAGCAGGGCCAGGGGCAGAGGTAAGGCCAAGCGAAACAGAGCGCCTCCGACCGGGAGGTAGTACAGGCCAACCCAGAGCAACGCCGTGGCGGCCGCCAGATAGGCCGTATCGGTGAGCTGTCGGGCCTGACGGCGACTCAAGGACATGGGTAGAGGCCGGCCTAGCGCGGATCAGGCGCAGGGGTACGTGTTGGCGTTGTCCCGTCGGAAACGCGCTCAATGGTCTCCACTTCAAAGGCCAAACCAGCGGCGCGCAAGGCCTGGGTCAGCACCTCCGCAGGGGCGGAGGGGTCAGCGGCGGGCAACTTGATCGTGACCCGATAGGGGGCCGGAGGGGAGCTCCGACGAGGAGCAGCCGGGGTCTGAGGAGGCTTCGGCGTGGGCTTTTGCACCACCGGCGGCTCATCCTTCTTGGCGGCCGGTGCAGGGGCAGCCGGTTGGCTGGGGGGCGCAGGGGATGGGGCCGGTGCAGCAGGGAGGGGGTCCGAGAAACTGCGGGAGAGCTGATCGCCCAGGGGCGTGCCCTGGCAACCGGAGAGGGCGGCTGCCAGGAGCACGAGCGAACCCCAGCGCAGATGCGCCATCAGCTATCAGCCGCCTTCACGATCCTCACAGCGCTGGCCCGCAGGCGACCTGTCTTGGTGGTGGCCGGAGCTTTCTTCGCGGCTGGCTTCTTGGCGGCTGGCTTCTTGGCGGCTGGCTTCTTGGCAGTCGTGGACTTCGCCGCGGTCTTGCGGCCCTTGCCCTTGCCAGCCGCGGCCTTGGCCGCCAGCAATTCCACCGCCTGCTCCAGGGTGATGGTGTCGGCTGTCGTCCCCTCGGGAAGTGAGGCGTTCACCTTGCCCTGCTTGACGTAAAGGCCATAGGGGCCATCAAAGAGCTGGATCGCCTCATCGGCTCCCTCGGGGGTGCCGATGTCCTTCAGCGCTGTGCGGCCACCACGGCCCCGCTTGGGCATGGCTAGCAATTCCAGGGCGCGGGAGAGGCCCACCATCAGGACATCGTCTTCGGCCTTCAAGGAGCGGTAGTCCTTTTCCCCCTTGCCCTTGTGGTGAACGACGTAGGGGCCAAAGCGGCCCAAGCCGGCCTCCACCTTGCCGCCATCGGGGTGTTCCCCCAGGTGCCTGGGGAGACGCAACAAGCCGAGGGCGTCCTCAAGGGTGAGATCCTCGGGTTTGGTGCCCTTGGGCAGGGAGGCGCGCTTGGGCTTGGGGTTCTCGTCGCTGACCTGGCCGCGCTGCACGTAGGGCCCGTACTGACCAAACAGCAGATAGACCAAATCGCCGGTCTCGGGATCTTCACCCAGCGATTCGGGACCATCCGCTTTCTGCTTGAGAATGAGCTCCGCTTTTTCAGAGTCGAGATCCGCAGGGGTGATCTCATTGGGGAGGGTGGCCTTCAGCAGCTCTTCACTGCCGTCATCAGCCACGCGCTTGGTCTCCAGGTAGGCACCAAAGCGGCCGATCCGCACCACACAGGGCAGACCTTCAAGAGCAATCGTTCGCGAGGCGGTGGGATCGATGTCCCCTTCGCGTTGCTGAACCTGGGTCTCGAGACCCTGGTCACCCTTGTAAAAACTTTCGAGGTAGGGCAACCACTGCACCTTGCCGGTCGAGATGTCGTCGAGGGTGCCCTCCATCCGCGCGGTGAAGCTCGTATCCACCAGATCGGGGAAGTGCTCCTCCAGCAGGGCTGTGACTGCAAACGCCGTGAAGCTGGGGGTCAGCGAGTTGTTCTGCAGCGTCGCGTAACCGCGGTCAACAATCGTGCCGATGATCGATGCATAGGTGGAAGGGCGACCGATGCCCTCCTTCTCGAGCATCTTCACCAGGGCCGCTTCGCTGTAGCGAGCGGGGGGCTGGGTTTGGTGGCCCAATGCTTCCACCGCTTTACAGCTGGGGCTGTCGCCGGTTTTCAGGCTCGGCAGCAGCACTTCCTGACCTTCCAAAGCGGCATCGGGGTCATCGCTTCCCTCGACGTAGGCACGGAAGAAACCAGGAAAATCAATGCGCTTGCCATTGGCCCGGAAGTTGGCAGGCCCCAGGTTTCCGCCGTCGACCTCGAGCTCAACGCTGAGCATGGTTAGACGGGCCTCCGCCATCTGGGAGGCAACGGTGCGTTTCCAGATCAGCTCATAGAGGGCCAGATCACGGCCATCCAGGCCGGTGGCCGAGGGGTCGCGGAAGCTTTCACCGGCGGGCCGGATCGCCTCGTGGGCCTCCTGGGCGTTGCGGGCCTTGGTGGAGAACTGACGGGGTGAACCGCTGAGGTAGTCCTTGCCGTACTTGTCAGCGACGCAATTGCGGGCCGCATTGATGGCCTGGTCACTGAGATGCACCGAGTCGGTGCGCATGTAGGTGATGAAGCCACGTTCGTACAGCCCCTGGGCCGTGCGCATGGTCTCGCGGGCCGAGAGACGCAGCTTGCGGTTGGCCTCCTGCTGCAGGGTGCTGGTGGTGAAGGGCGCCACCGGCTTGCGGGTGGTGGGCTTTTCCTCCACGGACGACACCCGCCAAGGGGCCGCCAAGACCGCTTCACGCAGGCTGCGGGCGTCGGCTTCGCTCAGCAAACGAACCTTGCTACCGGCCTTCAGCCCACCGGTGTTTTCGTCGAAATCCGACCCACCGGCAATGCGCTCGCCCTTGAGATGGGTGAGCTTGGCGTCAAAACTGCTGCTGCCCTTGGCCAGCTCAGCCTTGAGATCCCAGTAGCTGCCGCTCTTGAAGGCTCGGCGAGCCCGCTCGCGTTGCACCAGCAACCGGACGGCCACGGACTGAACCCGGCCTGCACTGAGGCCCCAGGCGACCTTTTTCCAGAGCAGAGGAGAGAGCGTGTAGCCCACCAGGCGATCCAGGATCCGCCGTGTTTCCTGGGCATGGACAAGCTCCATGTCGAGCTCACGGGTCTGGTCGAGGGCCCGGCCGATGGCCTCTTTGGTGATCTCGTGGAACACCATCCGCTTGACCGGAACCTTCGGGTTCAGCAGCTGCAGCAGGTGCCAGCTGATGGATTCCCCTTCCCGGTCTTCGTCCGTAGCCAAGAGGAGTTGATCGGCGCCTTTGAGGGCGTCCTTGAGTTCTTTCACCACCTTCTTCTTGTCCTTCGGCACCACGTAAAGCGGCTCGAAGTCGTTGGTGGTGTTCACGCCGAGATTGGCCCACTTCTCACCCTTGTGAGCCGCGGGGATCTCGCTGGCGTTGTTGGGCAAGTCACGCACGTGCCCCATTGAGGCTTCAACTTTGAAGTCCTTCGGCAAGAACCCGCGGATGGTGCGGGCCTTGGTGGGGCTTTCAACGATGACGAGGGTGTGCGCCACAGGCAGGCGGTGAACCGCTTCCCTCTTTATCGCATCGGCGGTCAACCCCGTCGAGAAACGCCGAAGGATGACGCCAGCGCAGCTACAGTCCAGCCCAACGGGCGTGTTCCAACAGCTGTGCTCTCTCTTCTGGCTGCCGCCGACACCGTTGCAACTGCGGCTGCACCAGCGGTGAGTGGCATTACATCGCTGCAACTCAATGCAGGTGCCATCGCGCCAGAAGGTGCTGTCTTACTGGCGATGGTGGCCTGCCTGCTCGTGGATCTGGCCGGCGAGAAAGCTGCTGCACGCTGGGTTCCACTGTTCTCTTACATCGGTCTGGGCGGAGCCCTGGGCCTGCTCGCCCTGCAATGGGATGCGGCGCCACTGGAGCCCTCATTCCTGGGCGCCTTCCTCGCCGACAACTTGGCCATCGCCTTCCGGGCCGTGGTCGCCGCCTCAACGCTGGTCTCCCTTCTGATCAGCTGGCGCTATGTCGAGCGGGCCGGAACACCGGTTGGTGAATACGCCTCGATCCTCTTGGCTGCCACGCTCGGGGCCATGCTGCTCTGCGGCGCCACCGATCTGGTCAGCATTTTCGTCTCCCTCGAGACCCTCTCGGTCGCGAGCTACCTGCTGTCGGGCTACATGAAGCGCGATGCCCGCAGCTCTGAAGCAGCACTGAAATACCTGCTTGTCGGCTCAGCAGCAGCAGCCGTCTTTCTCTACGGCGCCTCCCTCCTCTACGGCCTGACAGGCGGCAGCACCAGCTTGGAGGCCGTGGGGCTGGCCCTACAAACCAGTGCCTCACCAGTCGCCGCCCTGGCGTTGGTGTTCGTCTTGGCAACGGTCGCCTTCAAGATCGCCGCGGTGCCTTTCCACCAGTGGACCCCTGACGTCTACGAAGGATCTCCGACCCCGGTGGTGGCGTTCCTCTCAGTGGGTTCTAAGGCCGCTGGCTTTGCTCTTGCTTTGCGGATCCTGGTGGGCTGCTTCGAGCCGTTCGAAGCCCAGTGGAAATTGCTGTTCACGGTCCTAGCCATCTTGAGCATGGTCCTAGGCAACGTCGTTGCTCTGGCCCAGACTTCCATGAAACGGATGCTGGCCTACAGCTCGATTGGTCAGGCCGGTTTCGTGATGATCGGCTTGGTCTGCGGCACGGAAGACGGCTACGCCGCCATGGTCCTCTACATGGCGGCCTACCTCTTCATGAACCTGGGCGCCTTCGCCTGCATCATCCTGTTCTCCCTTCGCACTGGCAGTGATCGCATCAGCGACTACGCCGGCCTGTACCAAAAGGACCCCCTGATCACCCTCGGCCTAAGCCTCTGCCTGCTGTCCTTGGGAGGCATTCCCCCGATGCTGGGCTTCTTCGGCAAGATCTACCTCTTCTTTGCCGGCTGGGCCGACCAGCAATATCTCCTGGTGGTGGTGGGTCTGCTGACCTCTGTGGTCTCGATCTACTACTACATCTCTGTGATCAAGATGATGGTGGTCAAGGAGCCCCATGAGGCTTCTGAAGTGGTCAAGGCCTACCCCGACTTGAACTGGAGCCTGGCTGGACTGCAACCGCTGCGCGCCGCACTGGTCTCCTGTGTGGTGGTGACCGCCGTTGGCGGCATCCTCTCCAACCCCCTCTTCAACTGGGCCAGTGGAGCCGTCTCTGGCACACCCATGCTCCAGAAAGCCCTGGCCTCGGCCGCGGGCCTCCCGGTTGGCTGATGACAAGCGGCACCGGGCCGGTCATTGCCGAACTCGAGCACATCCGCAAGACCTACGGCAGCGGAGACACAACGGTCGTCGCTCTCGATGATCTGACCATGAGCGTTCGCCGCGGGGAGTACGTCGCCGTGATGGGCACCTCCGGTTCAGGCAAGAGCACAGCGATGAACATCCTGGGCTGCCTCGATCGACCCACGAGCGGCAGCTATCTCCTCAACGGCACCGCCGTCGAGGAGCTCACAGACGATCAACTGGCCGATCTTCGAAACCGCGAGCTGGGATTTGTCTTCCAGCAGTTTCATCTTCTCCAGGAGCTCACGGCCCTCGAGAACGTGATGTTGCCCATGGTCTACGCGGGAGTTACGGCCGAGGAGCGCGAGGAACGCGGCATCCATGCCCTCGAGCGCATCGGCCTTGGTGAGCGGCTCTACAACAAGCCCAACCAACTCTCGGGCGGCCAGCAGCAGCGTGTCGCTCTGGCTCGCGCGATCATCAACCAACCCAATCTTCTGCTGGCGGACGAACCCACTGGAGCGCTCGATTCCCGCACCACTGCCGAGGTTTTGGACCTCTTTGACGAGCTGCACCGGCAGCAGGGAATAACGATCCTGCTGGTCACCCACGAACACGACGTGGCAGCACGGGCCCAACGGGTGGTCCATTTCCACGACGGTCGCCTGGTGAGCTCAGGCGCTGGCTCCCAGGTTTAACCGCTAGGACGCTCCAGGCTGCTGATCAGCTGCCCCATCAGCAGGGCGACCGCATCGCTCCCGCGCAGGGCAGATCCAGCATCGAACTCCCCGGGATCCACGGCCACCCAGCCACCAGAAACCGGCTGACGCAGCTCGAAATGCAGGTGAGGGCCGGTGCTCAAGCCCGTGCTGCCCACCCGGCCCAACACCTCCCCTTGGAGCACACGATCACCGGCGCGGACATAGAGCTCCGAGAGATGGCCATAGAGGCTGCGCCGCCGCGGCCGTTGGTGCTCCACCTCCACCGCCAAGCCGTAGCCACCAGCCAAACCACTGCTCACCACCCGACCGGCCAAGGCCGCGACCACCGGGGTGCCCTCTGGGGCCGCCAGGTCATCTCCGGCATGGAGACGCCAGCCCCCCAGCAGAGGATGCAGACGCCAGCCAAAACCGCTGGATTTGAAGGCAGAGCCAAGGATCGGCAACAGCAAACGCCGGTTGCCATTGCCCGCAACCGGTGCCGGCCGCGGAGTGACCCGAAACACCTTCGCCATGTCAAAGCGTCCGCCCAATAGGGCCGACACCGGGACCGACAAGGGAGGACGCCGCGATCCCTCCTGCCGCAACCCCCAACGCAGGGCTATGCCACCACGGCATTCACGGGCGGAGAGTGCCCCACTCCGGCAGCCCTTTTGGAAGGCCCCCACATCCAGCGGCTGCAGATCCATGCCTCCCCGCCGCAGGGCTCGGCGCTCTGAGGGGGTGACAATGCCCTGACGCACCAAGGCATCGAGGGACTGATCAAAGCGCTTGGGGGGAGGGACAGCCTGAAGCTGTTGAAGCGATGGACGCAGGGCGGGCTCTGGAGCCGGTATGGGCGGCGGAGCCAACGGTCCACCGGGCTCAGACGCCACAGGTCCAGCCAGCAGCAAGGGCGTCAGCAGCAGCCAACGGAGCCGTGGGATGAGGATCACAGCCACCGGGGCACGAATGAAGCCAAGACTAGGAAGCCCTAAAAACGCCGCCGCAGGACCATCGCGCCCGAGGCGTTTTGGAGTTGCAGGCCACCATCACGGCTGAGTCCTCTGACGGTCCATTGCTGGCCATCGTGCTCAAACCCTCCGGAATTCCACAACCGCTGCTCAGCCTGACGCCGCACCAGTTCCGGCTGGTCCGCCGCTGCTACGGCCCATTCCAGGGCCTGAAGGACGCGGGCTCCCAACTCCGCGGGCCGCTGCTGCCCCAGCAGCTGATGCAGGCTGACCGCTCCAGCAGGGACAGCATTGGAGCCGTTTAATCCCAAGCCCACCCGGGCATAGCGAAGGCGGCCAGCGCGCCAGGCCAGCCGCGGCAGGAAACCACAGAGCTTGAGGCCCGACACCAGCAAATCATTGGGCCACTTGATGGCGGGTGCCAGTCCCAGGTCCTCCAACTCAAGCGCCAAACCCACGGCAACCGCCAAGGCCAGGGAGGCCGCCGCCTCCGGATCCGAGTGCCAAGGCAAGGCGGCACTGAGCCAGATCCCACCGGCTGGAGACGACCACGGGCGTCCCTGTTGCCCATGACCGAAGCCCTGGCGGCGGGCCAGGACCACGCGTGCTGCTGACCCCATCGGATCGTGCTTGATCCAACGGTCCAGCTCAATCTCGGTGCTGGCGCAGATTCGTCGCACCTGAATCCTCCACGGCAGGGGGTAGTCCCCGGGAGAGTGACGCAACTGCCGCGCCAGAACTCCGGCGCTTAAAGGCTTTGTAGCCATGCCCCCATGCGCTGGGCGCCAGCCTCCAGGGCCGCCATGTCATGCACCAAGGCCAGGCGTGCAAACCCCTCTCCCCCCTCGCCAAAGCCATTACCAGGGGTTAGGCAGACCCCCGTTGCGTCCAGCAACTGCCCGCAGAACTGCTCGGAGTTCCAACCGCGCAGACGAGCCTGCTCGGGCAAGGCAAGCCAGAGATAGAGCGCCATCGACGGACAGCGAACGGGCCAACCCGCCCCCGCCAAGGCCGCCATCATCCGGTCCCTGCGCTCCCGGTAGATCGGTTTCAGCCGCTCGGGCCAATCTGGCGCCTGCGCAAGGGCCGCGATTCCCCCAGCCTGAAGGGCCAAGGACTGGTTGAAATCCACCACACCCTTGAGTTGGCGGAGCGCTTGGATCAGCGGAGCGGCGCCGATCGCGAAGGCCATCCGGAACCCACCAAGACACCAGCCCTTGGAGAACGAGAAGAACTCAATGCCGCACTGGCGCCAATGGGGTGAACGGAGCAGGGACGGTGCCTCCCCCTCGAGGGCTAGATCGACATAGGGGTTGTCGTGGGCGAAGACCAGACCATGGCGGACAGCCCTCGAGGCCGCCTCATCGACCCAGGCCTGCTCGCCGGTGGTCGCCGTTGGGTTGTGGGGGAACCCCAGGACCATCAACTTGAGCGCATCCCACTCGGAATCACTCAGTTGATCAAAGTTGGGAGCAAAGCCCCGCTCCTTCTCGAGCCGCAGGAAACGCGGCTGGGCAGAAGCCAAGCGCAGCCCCCCCAGGTGGGAGGGATAAAAGGGATCAAGCAGCAGGGCGGAATCCCCGGGGTTGAGCACCGCCAGCGGCAGGTGGGCTGTTCCCTCCTGGGAACCCACCAGAAACAGGACCTCAGTGGCTGGATCCACAGCCACACCAAAGCGACGCTGGGCCCAGGCGGCGACCGCCTCGCGCAAGGGGGCGGTCGCGCCGTGAAGGCAATAGGAAGAACTATCTGGCTCCCCTAAACGTTGACGGATCGCCTCAATCGCCACCGGGGGGGGTTGAAGATCCGTCGACCCCAACGACAAATCAAGTAGGGGGGCCAGCCCGGCCTCGGACCGGGCCCGATAGGCCACCTTGCGTTTGTCGTTGCGGGCAAAAACGCCGCTACCTAGGCCACGAACCCGTTCAGAAATCGTGAACGGATCAGAGCTGGGCATCCAAGAAACCCTGGAGCTGGGACTTGGCCATGGCACCCTCGTGGCGGGCAATTTCTTGGCCGTCCTTAAAGAGCAACAGGGCGGGCAGTCCCTGGACCTGCATCCGGTCGCGGCTGGAGGGATTGGGATCCGCTTCCAACTTGCCCACGGTCAGACGACCGGCGTACTCCTCAGCCGCCCAATCCATCAGCGGGGCCATCAGGCGGCAGGGGCCGCACCAGGTGGCCCAAACATCGACCAGCACCGGGGTCGAGCACTCCAGCACCTCGGCCTGGAAGTTGGCATCGGTGAGCTGAATAACGGACACGGCGGCAGACATGGGTGAGGCGATTGTATGGAGGGCTTAGAGGTTGTCGATCGAACGCCTGAGCTCTTCAAGCTCCGTATCAACCTCACTCACCTTGACCGGCTGAACCCCTTCAGTGCCGGCGGGCAAGGACGGGGCCGCGGAGGAACCCGAAAGCTTGCCTTTTAGGGCCTCAAGCTCGGAATCCACTTCGGGGGCTCCTTCCAGGGCAGCGAACTGACTTTCAAGATCCGCTCCGGCCAGTTCAGCGGCTGCCTGACTACGGGCCTCCAGGGCTTGCACCTTCTCCTCCATTTGCTCAAAGGCCGCCATGGCGGAATTGGTGCCGAGATTGCCGACGGCGCTCTGCAGTTGTTCCTGGGCTTGGGCCGCTTGGGCCCGTGCCTTGAGCATGTCTTTCTTGGTCTTGGCTTCGGCGATCTTGCTCTCGAGCTGCACCAGGCTCTTCTTGAGCTGATCCACCTGGCCGCATTGGCTCTGCAACTGCCCTTGCAGGGCCGTGGCGGTGTCCTGGCAAGTCTTGCGTCGCCCTAAGGCTTCACGCGCGAGATCCTCTTCCCCCTTCTTCAGGGCCAACTCAGCACGCTCGTACCAGGTCTTGGCCTGGGCATCGGCCTGATCCGCCTGGTTTTGGATTCGCTTTTGACTGGCAATGGCCGTGGCGACGGCCTGGCGAAGTTTGACCAGATCGGCCTGCATATCCGCGACCGACTGTTCGAGGATTTTTGCGGGATCTTCAGCCGCACTCAGGGCTGCGTTGGCATTGGCACGAACCAGCCGGCCGAGGCGATCAAAAAAGCCCATGAAGCAAGCAGAGCTGAGGCCGAGACTAACCAGTGTGAGCCGCCCTGCACAGCGCCAATTCCACTAGGTTCGATCCATGGGCATCGCCCCCCGCAACCAGACGCGCCGCCAGGGGGATGTGAACCTCTTGGTGCCGCCGCCGAGGCCACCGATTCAAGGCCTGGGGGAATCCCTCAGCAGCCTGCAGCGGGAGTGGAAAGACGAGGGGAGCCTGGCGGGCCTCTGGCAGGCCTGGCCGCGAATCGCCGGCCCCCAACTCGCTCCCCACTGCCGGCCACTGCGGTTGCACGGCGGACGGCTCGTGGTGGGAGCCAATCACCCCCAATGGCTCCAGGCCCTGCGGTTTAACAAGCACCAGCTACTCGGCGCCCTGCGCGGAGCAGGCTTTGCTGTGAAAGATCTGCAGTTTCAGCAGCACCAAAGCACCCCCTTGCCCCCAGCCGGCAGCGGTCTGGAAGAGGAGGTCTGGGCTGAGCATCCCAGCCGAGTCGATGTCTTTGGCATGGGCTCCTGTCCCAAGTGCAACCGGCCCTCACCCTGCGGGGAGCTGCAGCGTTGGGGACACTGCAGCTTCTGCCAACGGGACACCATGGATAACGGTGTCGCCATGGGGACTTCGAGCCAGGAGACAGAGGCTGATCAGTAGCGCTCAGGGCGCGGATCCTGCCAATCCGTAGCAAGGCCAGCCTGTGCCCCCAGATCTTGGGACCACTGGGCCAGGGCTAAGCGGGGAACCCGCCAAAGCTGATAGAGACCGATCGCTCCGAGACGCTGGTGCTGAACCCCGCGCCAGTGGGGCAGCGTTGCGGTCTGGCCATCGATCACCACCAGAACGCTGGATCCAGGGGACGCCGGCGTCGGTCGTTGACCGCGCCGCTCCTCACGGGCCAAGCGGTCGTTCAGGTTCAGCGGACCATTGGGCTGAATCCCCTCGTACACCACGACTTGCTGGGTGTAGTAGTGCAGGGAGGGCTTCAGGATGCCCACCATCGCCAGGGGTTCCTGCGGCCGCTGCTGCTCGAGCACAAGGGCCGCCATCCGGCGCACGGGGAGCTGACGCAGGCGATCTCCCAACTCGACCATGGGCACCAGGGCCGTCAAGACAAATGCCCCCATCCCCAGCTGCTGAACCAACAGCCAGCCCCTGCGGGAACTGGAGGGCCCCCACCAGAGCAGCAGTGCCGCCACCCCGCCCAGTCCGAAGCAGAGCGCAGCCCGCTGAATGGCACCACTCGCCAAGAGCGCCGAGGACAAGGTCGGCATCTCCGGTTCATTGATCAGGGGAACCCAGAGGTTCCCGGCGGCCAAACCGACCGTCAGCAGACCCACCAGGGCCAGGGTGGCAGCCCTCAGAGCAGCGGAGCGCCATCCCGCCCGCAGGTTTTGCGCCGCCAAGGCGATCAAGAGGCCAGCGGCCGGCGTCGCGGGGATCCAGTAGCTGGGGAGCTTTGTGGCCGCTGCGGTGAAAAAGACAAAGACAGCCAGCAGCCAGCAGGCTGCAAAGCGTTGGAGTGACTGTTCGGGAGCAACGGGCCTGGGACGCAGGGCTCCGGCTAAGCCTGCCAACAGCAACGGGGTGAAGGGCAGCGAGGCCACCACCAACACCGGAAAGAAAAACCACCAGGGCTGCAGGTGGTTGTTGACCACGCCGGTGAAGCGCTGAAGGTTGTGGTAGCCAAAAAAGCTGTCCCAGTAGGGCTGCCCTTCCACCAAGAGCTCCAGGGCGTACCAAGGCAAGGCCACTGCCCCGGTCAGGGCCAATCCACGCCAGGGTCTCCAGAGGACCCAAAGGCCGGGTAGATCCCGCTGCAGCAGGGCAAAGAGGAGCGCCGTCAGGCCGGCCAGGACCACCGCCACGGGACCCTTGGCAAGCATGGCCAGACCCAGCACCAGCCATGGGAGCCACCAACGGCAAAGCCCGGCATAGCGCCACCAGAACAGCAGCAACGCCGCCGACAACAAGCCACTGAAGAGGGCATCACTCACGGAGATGCGGCTCCAGAGCAGCACCAGCGGCGAAAGTCCAAACGCCAAGGCCGCCGCCATCGCGGTGATGGCCTGTTGCTGGGCATCAGGCCAGTGGCCCTGCGGGGAGGGCTGGGGGCGGCGCAGCAGGGTCAGCGCCAGCAGCAGCATCAGACCGATGGAGCTGAGGGCCGACGGCAGGCGGGACGCCCAGGTCCCCAGCGGATTCCACAGTTCCTGACCCGGCAGGGCGTAACCCAACCCCATCAGCCAATAGACCAAGGGCGGCTTGTCGTAGCGGGGTAAACCATTCACCCGTGGGGTCAGCCAATCCCCTGTCTCCGCCATGGCCTTAGCGGAAGCGGCAAACAGTGGCGGCGTCTCATCCACCAAACCGGTCGTGCCGAGCCGCCAGACGAACAGCAACAGGCCGAAGACCGCAACCAGCAAGAGCACCAACCAGGGCTTGCCGTTCCGAGGCACCACAGCGGATCGCGACAGGCCTGACCCTATCGCCCTTTCTTGATCAAGCCGTCTACGAGCCACTGCTCGAGCCGTTCCGCCAGAACAGCCTTGGAGGCCTGCCGCTCCACCCATTGCCGGCACTGACGGCGATCAATCTGATCGACCTGCTCCAGCGCTTCGGCCAAGGCGGACGGCTGGTCGGGCTCCACCAACCAGCCGTTCACTCCGGGCTGAACCAACTCCCCTGGACCGCCCCGGCGGTAGGCCACAACGGGTACACCACAGGCCATGGCCTCGACGACGACGTTGCCGTAGGCCTCATTCCACTTCGGGGTGTTGAGCAGAGCGCGGCAGCGGCCTAGCTGCGCCTGGAGGGAAGCGGTGGGCAAAAAGCCACGCCAATCCAAGGTTCCGGGCGGAACGGAGGCCTGGACCCGCTCGGCATAACCGGGATCCTCCACCAGGCCCCAAACCGCCAGGCGTTGGCCCACTTCAGCCGCCGCCGCGGCCGCGTCCTCCAACCCCTTTTCAGGGGCCACCCGGCCCACCCAACCCAGGAGGGGCTCGGGCTCCAGGCAAAGGGTGTAGTCCGCGAGATCAAAACCATTGCCCACCACCACTGGGGGCTGCGGCAGGTCGAAATCGGCCGCCTGGGTGGCGGTGTGGAAGGCCAGCCGCCGTTGATCCCATCGGGCCAGCTCGGCAATGGCCCCATCCATGACCTGGTTCACCGAGCCCATGCTGACCAGGTGAAAAATCGGCACCTCAACCAGAGGAGTCAGCCAAAACGGCAGCCAGTCGTAGCCGAGGTTCAGCACCACATCGATGGGCTCCTGCAGCGCCCTCTGCCAGAGCCGTGGCAGGAGTCCCTGGGCTGGGATCCACATATCAGAAGCGCGTGGAGCGTGCTGGCAGCTCTCTTGGGGCGCACCGCTTTCAGCCAACAGAGCGGCTCCCGCGCAACTGGAGGGCAGGCGAGAGCCCGCGGCCGCGGCCACCGTCAGGCGATGGCCGCGATCGAGCAGCCCACTCACCAGGCTCACCAGGGTGAGCTCCACACCCCCAGACTTCCCGCTCCCCAGGGGACCCAGCGCAGGAGCGACCACCAGGATCGAAAGCGACCGCGTGCTCATGGAATGAGTTCCTGCTCGATTGGATCGGGCTGCCAGAGCTGGGTGCGTCGATTAATCAGAACCACACTCAACAACGCCAGGGCCGCGCCGAGCCACTGCAGGGGGCTCAGTTGCTCCTGGAGCAGGGCCACTCCACAGAGAAGCGCGAAGACGGGGGTCAAAAACGTGAGGGCCGTGAAGCTGGTCAGCTCTTCATGGTTCGCAAACCAGAAGAACAGTCCGTAGGCCAGGGCGCTGCCAAACAGGGCCGCATAGGCCATCAGCAGCCAGCCCATCGCTGACCACTGCGGCCACGGGCCCAGGGCCACGGGATTCCAGAGCGGCTCAAGGGCCGCGCCCGCCAGCAGTGGCAAAGCCCCTAGCGCCAGATGCCAGCCGGTCACTGCCACCGGATCACTGTGGCGGCAGGCATAGCGGCTCAAGACCGTCCCTAAGGCCATGGCCAACGCCGCGGCCAACATCCAGAGCTCACCGTGGCTCCATGCTTTCTCGCCAAACACCTCCGGTCCCATCAACCACCACTGCCGAAGCAAGGACTCCGGCAGTCCCAGACAAAGGATGCCGAGCAAGCCCACGAGCAGGCCCACCCAACCCACAGGGTTGATCGCCTCACCAAACAGGCTCCGGGCCAACAGGGCCACCAGCAGCGGCTGGGAGTCAATCAACACCGAACCCAGGCCAGCACCGGTTCCGCCAAGGCCCCGGGCGAGCAAGCCCTGAAAGGCCGTGGCATCCACCACCACGAACAGCGCAAACCAAAGCCAATCGCGGCGATCAACCGTCAGGGATCGCCCCAAGACTTGGGCTGCCACCAAGACCACCAGACCTGCAGGAAGAAGCCGCATCCAGGCCAAGGTCAGGGGACTAGCCCCATCCAGCAGGGGCCGCATCGCCGCCATCGCGGTCCCCCAGAGCGCAAAGGGGAGCACCATTGCCAGCCAGCGCAGGTTCACCGGCTCCAACCGCCCACAGGCTCCTTTTTAAGATCCAGCGATTGCAGATCGACTCGATGCCCTGGCCCTGGCGACGCAAGTCACGCCGCAAACTCGCGCGCATTGCCATTGAAGGGCCCATCGCCTCCGGCACCCGCAAGCGCGTCCTCAAGGCCCTAAGGGAAGTCGAGAAACGGGAATTCCCCGCCCTGCTGCTGCGCATCGACAGCCCCGGCGGGACCGTTGGGGACAGCCAAGAAATCCATGCCGCCCTGCTGCGCCTGCGTGAGAAGCACTGCAAGGTGATCGCCAGCTTTGGCAACATCTCTGCCTCCGGCGGCGTCTACATCGGTGTTGCAGCCGACAAGATCGTGGCCAACCCTGGCTCCATCACCGGTTCCATCGGCGTGATCCTGCGGGGCAACAACCTCTCGCGCCTGCTGGAGCGGATCGGCATCCAGTTCGAGACCGTCAAAAGCGGTCTGTACAAGGACATCCTTTCCCCTGACCGCGCCTTGAGTGCTGGCGAGCGGCAGCTCCTTCAGGAGTTAATCGACTCCAGTTACGGTCAGTTCGTCAGCGCCGTTGCTGAAGGGCGCGGTCTGAGTGAAGAAGAGGTTCGTCGCTTTGCCGATGGACGCGTCTTTAGCGGTGCCCAGGCCAAAGATCTGGGCCTCGTGGATGCTTTGGGCGATGAGGAGCAGGCCCGGCGCCTGGCCTGTGAACTGGCCGAGCTGGATCTTGAAAAGACCAAGCCCATCACCTTTGGACAAGAGAAAAACCGGTTCGCAGGGGTCATCCCTGGCCGCTCTCTCTTCTCCCTGGCCCTGCAGTGGCTCAAGCTGGAACTGAGCAGCAGTGGCCAACCCCTTTGGTTGCATCGTCCATGAGCCCTGAGCAATCGCTCCGTGCCCTCAGGGGTGCCACCACAGTGACGAGCAACAGCCGTGAGGCCATCCAAGAGGCGGTGGAAGAGCTGCTCGATGCTTTGGCAGAGCGGAACAACTTGAAAGGCGAACAAATCCTGTCGCTCACCTTTTCGGTTACCGCCGATCTCGACGCCTGCTTCCCCGCTGCCATCGCCCGGCAGCGGCCCGGCTGGGACGGTGTGGCCCTGCTGGATTGCCAGCAAATGGCTGTAGCTGGCGACCTGGAGCGCTGCATTCGTCTGTTAGCCCATGTCTGGCTGACGCAACCCGCCCGCCACGCTTACCTGCGGGAAGCGGCACGGCTCAGACCAGACCTCGCCAATTCCTGACCTCGCCGATACCTAGGCAGTCGCATCTGGTCACAACTGCCAGCTGCTTGGCCGCCCACCGGCCCCGGTCTGAACCCCTTACCCCCTGAGAATGGCCCTAACGGGCAATGTTTGAGGAACCATGATCAATCGCAACCGGGTGTCCTTCAAACGGACTGCTTTCAAACTTGCGGCCCTGGCTGGCTGTGGTGCAGCCCTGACTGGAGCCCAGCTGGGTCTCGCTCCTCAAAAGGCGCTGGCGCAAGGGACCCCGAGCATCATGGAGTTCCGCTGGGATAACACCAAGGACTACCGAAAGCTCTACTACTTCACGACGAATACCGTTCGTCAACAACGCGCTGAATACTATTTTTTGCTGAAGCCGAAGGATCGCAAAACAGCGATCTTGAAGCTGGCGATTTCGGTACCGCAGACCTTCGATACAACGCTTGATCCCCAAAAAATCAAGCTCTGCTACATGAAATCGGGCAGCATGACCAAACGCACGCGGTGCGAAGAGACCATTCCCGCGACGGTTGAAGTCACCGCCGATGGACGCTCGATCGAAATCTTCCCGGACACCCCTGTTCCGGTTGGCAAGACGATCGGGGTCTACATGCAGGTGATCAATCCACGCAGCGCGGGAATGTTCCAGTTCAACGCCTTGGCTCAAGCTCCCGGTGCCGTCCCAATCTCTGGCTACCTAGGCAGCTGGCTGATCCAGGTGGACGCCACCTCGGATTTCTGAGTCACTCCAACTGATAAGTTGACGGATCGACGTTGAAGGCGCAGCCGAGCCGGAGCCATGACCAAGCGCACCCTTGAAGGAACCAGCCGTAAGCGCAAACGGGTGTCCGGTTTCCGTGTTCGTATGCGGAGCCATACCGGCCGTCGCGTGATCCGCTCCCGCCGCAAGCGCGGTCGGGCCCGTCTGTCGGTCTGATCCCGTCCATTTCCAAAGACGCTTCGGCCCTAGCACCGAAGTCCCACCGCCCCCTCAGCCAACCCCGCGTAGCCCCAAGCCATGGCGCTTTCTCGGGAACACAGGCTGAGGGGGCGTTTTGTCTTTGATCGGATCTACCAAAAGGGGCGGCGAATCCATGGGCAATGGATGGTCCTGCGGACGATGAGGGCCGAACCCCAGCTCCTGAAAGCCGATCCAAGGGACCAAAGCCCCCTGAGCTGCCGCCTGGGTGTTGTCGTCAGTAGCAAGGTCAGCAAGCGCTCCGTTCAACGCAACCGCCTGCGCCGGCTCCTGCACGGCCATCTCAGCCGGCAACTTCCTGAAATCCCCACTCAGGGAGAGGGACTTTGGCTGCTGATCTCCCTGAAACCCGGAAGCGCGGACGCGGAAGAGCGACTCCTCCTGGGAGAATGTTGTGAACTCATTGCCAAGGCAGGACTGAGACCATGAGCGCTGCCTCCCAACCCGCTCCCGTGGCCCCGGGGGCCAGCATCAACGAAGAGGTCTTCTATGAGGGCGGGCCTGCCAAAGGAGATCTGATCAGCAACATGCTCTTCGGACTCACCCTGATCGGCCTGCCCTTTGCCGTGGGTGCTGTGGTCCGGGCCCTCTGGCTGCGCTTCCGCATCACGAGCCGACGGGTTGAGGTCACCGGCGGCTGGCTCGGCCGCGACCGCACCCAGGTGGTCTACAGCCAAATTCGTGAGGTCCGCTCGGTCTCCCGGGGCTTCGGCTTCTGGGGTGACATGGTCCTGGTGCTCAGCGATGGGATGAAGCTCGAGATGCGCGCTGTGCCCCGCTACCGCGATGCCCAAGCGTTCATCGAGGCACGGCTGAAATCCGGTCCCGCCGCCAAGAGCGCTGGCACCGCCGGTTTCGGTAGCGACGCCGCTGCCTGAGACACTGAACCACTCCCCCAACCCCCTCCGTTAGCGACGCCGTGATCGGATACATCTCCGACAACCTGCTGCTGCCAATCCTGGATTTCTTCTATGGATTGGTACCGAGCTATGGGCTCGCGATCATTGCCCTAACGGTGGTGATTCGCCTGGCTCTCTTCCCCCTGAGCGCCGGCTCGATTCGCAATGCCCGCCGCATGCGAATCGCTCAGCCGGTGATGCAAAAGCGTCAGGCCGAGATCAAAGCCAAGTACGCCAACAACCCCCAAAAGCAACAGGAGGAGCTGGGCTCCCTGATGAAGGAGTTCGGCAGCCCCCTCTCCGGCTGCCTGCCCTTGTTGGTGCAGATGCCGATCCTGTTTGCACTCTTCGCGACTTTGCGGGGATCACCGTTCGCCGATGTCCCCTACACCTTGAATCTGAAGGTGTTGCCGGCCGATCAGATCGCCGCTGTTGAGCCCAAGCCCTTCAACAGTGCCAGTCATTCCATTTTCGTGACCACGACCGATCACGTCCCCGTGATCGCCAGCCTGGAAAAGGGAACCAAGCTTGGAGTGGGTGACACCGAGACCGTCAGCCTGCACACCAAGGACGGCTCGAGCTTCTCGTCGGTGTTGAGCGGTGTCGAGAACGGTTCCTCGTTTGCCCCCACCTGGTCCGTCACCAAGGGTGAAGGGGTGGTCAGCGTGGATCAGAACGGCGCCATCCATGCCATCGCCGCTGGGGACGCCACCGTCGAGGCCAAGATCCCTGGCCTGGCAGCCCGCAGCGGCTTCCTGTTCATCAAGGCTCTGGGCCAAGTCGGCTTCTACACCGATGGCGCCATCAACTGGGATATCGCGATCCTGGTGGGCGGCTTTGGCATCACCCTCTTCCTGAGCCAGATCCTTTCGGGGATGGGCATGCCCGCTAACCCCCAACAGGCCACGGCCAACAAGATCACCCCCGTGATGATCACCGGGATGTTCCTGTTCTTCCCCTTGCCTGCTGGGGTGCTGCTTTACATGGTGATTGCCAACGTCTTCCAGGCAGTCCAGACCTTCCTGCTCACTCGTGAGGCACTGCCCGACAACCTGCAGACGATCCTCGATCAGCAAAGGGCTGCCGAAGCGAAAACCGTGACGGCGACGGTCACTGGCAGCAGTCGCATGCCGTTTGAACCCAAGGGCAAGAAATAGGGCATGGGCGACGGCCTCCAGACCGGTGATCCGCTCATTCCAGTCCCGCTCCAGGAGCTCTCCCTTCTTGAGCAGGGCAAGCAGTGGAGGATCAATCAACGGCTCAGTGAGCTGGAAAGCCTGACTCCCGTCCGCGGACAACTACGCGCAGTCCATCGCGGCAATATTCTCGAGTTGGACGGCGAAGCCAGCACCATCGTCACCCTCTGCTGTGACCGCTGCCTCCAGCAGTTCAATCACCCCCTGAGCTTTGAAACCCACGAGGTGCTCTGGCTTGGAGAGCAGGCTAGGGAGCAGGGGATGGATCTCGAAAGCGTGCTCGAGGCGGGCGGTGCTGTGATTGAGCTCGACCCCGATGAGCTCACCGAAAGCATGGATCCCCGAGCGGATTTCGATCCCGAGCACTGGGTCTTTGAACAACTGAATCTCCAGCTGCCGGTCGTGAATCGCTGCGGATCGGACTGTCCTGGACCCAACCTGAACGCAGCGGTCGCAGACGAACCGATCGATCCCCGCTGGGCTGCCCTGAAGAAACTGAACCCATGAGTCAGGCCTGGGCGGACCACCTTGATCTGTTGATCCGGGCACGGACGCCCATCCTCTGGATCCGCAGCCAAGAGGAAGAACGGATCGCCAACCTGCTCAGCGACGCCGCCAAACGCCTGGATCAGCGATCCCTGGCCCGCTGGGATTTCATTAGCGGGCTCAAGGGATGGGCCGGCCGCGATGGAGAGGCTGCTCGCAATCCGTTGGGTGCCCTCGAAAGCCTCAGCGCTCTACCAGCCGAGCAGCCAGCCCTGCTGGTGCTCCATGACTTCCATCGCTACGCCGACGACAGCAGCATCTGCCGCAAGCTCCGCAACCTGGCATCGAGCCTGCGCCAACAGCCGCAAACCCTGGTGATCACAGCGGCTGAATGGCAGCTTCCTCGGGAATTGGAGGAGTGCATCACCCTGCTGGATCTCCCCCTACCCAACCAACAGGAGATCCAGACGTTGCTGGGGAATATCGCCCAGGCAAGCGGACAGCCCATCGGCGCCGATCTGCTGGAGCTGCTGACCCACAGCTGCAGCGGACTCAGTGAACAGCGAATCCGCCAGGTCGCCGCCCGGGGCCTAGCCAGCCGGGGCCAGCTGGGAGGGGCGGACCTCGATGAGGTACTCGAAGAAAAACGCCAGGCGATCGCCCGCAGCGAACTGCTGGAGTACTGCCCAACCGAGGCCACTCCTGCAGACATCGGTGGACTGGATGCCCTTAAGCGCTGGCTCGAGCAGCGCCACATGGCCTTTAGCGATGAGGCGCGCCGCTACGGCCTGCCGCTCCCACGGGGCGTGCTGTTGGTGGGGCCCCAGGGCACCGGGAAATCACTGACGGCCAAGGCCATTGCCCATAGCTGGAGCATGCCGCTACTGCGCCTGGATGTTGGACGGCTGTTTGCCGGCCTGGTCGGCGCATCCGAAGCCCGGACCCGGGACATGATTCAACGGGCCGAAGCGATGGCACCTTGCGTGCTCTGGATTGATGAGATCGACAAGGGCTTTGGCAGTGCCGATGGCCGCAGCGATGGGGGCACGAGCCAACGGGTGCTGGCGAGTTTGCTGACCTGGATGGCGGAGAAGAGCACCGCTGTTTTTGTCGTGGCCACCGCGAATGGTGTGGACAAACTTCCTGCGGAACTGCTTCGCAAAGGCCGCTTTGATGAGATCTTCCTGCTCGATCTACCTGACGCCCAGGAACGCCGCACCATCCTTGATTTGCAACTCAGGCGCAGGCGCCCAGAGCATCGAATCCCCCTGGATGTCGTGGTGGATCGCACCCAGGGATTCTCCGGAGCGGAGCTCGAGCAGGTGGTGATCGAAGCGATGCACCAGGCCTTCAGCGAATCCCGTGAATTCGGTGAAGCCGACCTCAGCAGCGCAGCCGCACAACTGGTGCCCTTGTCTCGCACCGCCCGCGAACAACTGGAGCAACTGCAACAGTGGGCCAGCAGCGGCCGGGCCCGCCCCGCCTCGACACATTGCAGCGGGTAAAGAAGACCAACTCCAGGTAAAGAAGTCCGCTGGCCGATCTCCCCGAATTGAAAGACCAGCCCAAGCTGCTTGGAACGCATCCAAGCCGCCATGGATCAACGCCCTTCCCTCACAACGCAACTGCTGGTTGCTGGCCTTGGCGCTGGTGTGATTACGACCTATGCAGTCGCCCAAGGACAAAATCCCTTGACCGCCCTGAGCATTACGGTGTTTTCAGCCTTGGCTGCCGTCATGGTCGGCCAGGTCCTGTAGACACGAGCCCGAGTTGACTGCCATGCCCGCAGACACACTCTCGACCAGTCAGCGGGAGAGTCTGATTGACGCCCTGCGTTCCTGCCGAAGCACTGAGGAACGCCTGGCGTTTTCCAAGGACTATGCCCAGACCGGACGCGAACCCCTCTGGGAATTGATCTGCGACCTGTTGATCAGCCGCTCGATCTCACGGGCCGTAGCGGCCCATTGGCTCAAGGACCTGATCGAAGAAGGGAAAGCCTCTTAGCGGGACGTCCGCTCGGCATCCGCCTTGATCGAGGCTTCAAGCTGACGCCGCTTGTCTTCAATCAGATGGGCGCTGCTGACGAAGGCACAGGCCGTGTGGCCATCTTTGGTAAGGCAAACCTTGTAACCGAGGCCATCGGTTGTGGGTTCAAAGTCCATCAGACGCGTGCCGATGCGCCATTAGAGCTCGCAGGTTCAAAACCAACAAGGGATTGTCACCAGTAGTGTTCAAACCCACAACGCAGAGGGCAGGCATGGACGGACGGCTTGTGGTGATTGGCTTATTGCTGGTGTTTGCAGGGTTATACGTCTCGGTTTACTTCGTCACCCAGGGCATCACGCCTCCAAGTTGAAGCCAAATGCTCCGACCCAGCACTCGGTCCTGGCGCAACTTCGCCATCAAGATTGCCCTGTTTTGGTTCGCCAAGCTGTGGATCTGCCAAATCGATGTCACTAGACCCATCTGCCACATCGTGGAACGCGGATTCCTGCCCTGCCTGATGAGCTTCGCCGTGATGGATTTCTTGCTCCTGCCCTGGCTGCGAGGCAGGCGCTAGCAAGCACTCAGGCCAACCGTTAAAACACCAGAGCGCCAGAAGCCCAGGCCAGCCGCTGCATGTTCAAGATCTACCGGAAGGTCTCTGAGTTCCTGGCTCGCTTTCTGACGGTGGGGCACCCCCTGCGGATCCCAGCGCTGCTTGTCTCGCTGTTGTTTTTCTGCCTGGCTGCCACCTGGACCTTCTGGGCCACCTGGGCCCTGATCAGCGGCGTGCTGGGCCTCTCGAATGTGATCGGCATCAGTGCTGGAGTGGGGATGAATATCGCTGTTCTCAAGCTGCCCGCTTAGACGCGGCCAAAGCGGAGATAGGCCAAATAACAGATCAGGGTCAAGGCCAAGACCTGGGCCAGTGAAGGCACCAGGAAACAGCCGACGAGAACGCCAAGCGTGAGCAAGACGATGGTGGAGGGTTGCTCGAGGTTGAGGTGCTTCTGGGGCCGTCCACGAAACGGATTCATCGGGAGATCGCGGCTCCCCCCCCTTATCCGGCACAAGTCAGAGAAAGACCAGGGGAAGAGATCCTGATGAAACATTCGACCTTGACATCGCTCAGGCCTTGGCTTGGATCGTCCCTAACAGGGGCGGTGCGATGGGCGGTTATTGGTATCAATTCAACAATGGTGACCTTCTGCACTCGGGGATCCATCCCTCCGAGGTGGACTGCCAGCCCGCGGCCGCAAAACAAGGTCAGGTCGTCTATCAGGTGTTCAGTAGCCGCGAACGCTTCCGGCTACTCCGCCTCCATCGCGGCAGGATCAACCAGGGAATGAACCTCGATCAATGCGCGTGATTCGCCCGATGACAGCCACGGGGAGAGCCGTGCGCTTTATCGCCTTGATCATTGTCATCGGCCTCCTGGCCTGGATCACGCGGCATCAACCCCGCACCGCTCCAACCAGCGGCGGCGGGCTTCCTGCATCCGGGATGGGATCACCAAGGCCAGGAATGCGCAGCCTGGGGTACTGAGGGGATAACCAGATGTTTCGCGATCTCTGCCCAGCCCTCACCAACAAGACCTACTTCAACTACGGCGGTCAGGGGCCATTGCCGACCCCATCGCTGGAGGCGATCAACCAGAGCTGGAGAACGATTCAGGAGCTCGGGCCATTCACAACCGATGTCTGGCCGTTCATCGAGCAGGAGACGAGCCGGCTGCGCCGGGCCCTCGCCGGCTGGTGCGGAGTCGGCCCCCATCGGATGACCCTGACGGAGAACGTGACCAGCGGCTGTGTCTTGCCGCTCTGGGGATTGCCCTGGGAGGCCGGCGATGAACTGCTGATCAGTGACTGCGAGCACCCAGGAGTCGTCGCCGCCTGCCAGGAACTGGCTCGCCGCCACCAGCTCAGCCTGGCCACATTGCCGGTCCTCGCGCTCTGCCAGACCACAGCTCAGGCGGAACTGGAGTCCGCTGTGCTGCAGCAGCTCGAAGCAGCCCAAACCCCCCGTACCCGGCTCGTGGTTCTCTCCCACCTGCTCTGGAACACCGGGGCGGTGATGCCCATCCCGGCGGTCGCCGCTCAGCTCGAGCAACACCCCAAACAACCTTGGCTGCTGGTGGATGCAGCCCAGTCCATGGGAAGCCTTCCCGTCGCGGAGGCGGCAAGGGCCGCCGACATCTATGCCTTCACTGGACACAAATGGTGCTGCGGGCCAGAAGGTCTAGGGGGTGTGGCCCTCTCTGAGCGCGTCCTCGATCAAGGTCAGCCCACCTTGATTGGCTGGCGCAGCCTGGAGAACGAGGGCAGCGCTGGCAGCAGCTGGCACCGCGATGGTCGCCGTTTTGAAGTCGCCACCTCCTGTATCCCCCTCTTCAGCGGACTGCATCAATCCCTGCAGTTGTTGGCCGAGGAAGGAAGCGACGAGGATCGTCTGGACAGGATCCGGCAGGGCAGTCAGCAGCTCTGGGAAAGGCTGCAGTCGCTCCCGGGCTGCCAAACCCTGCTGCCAGAACCACCGCCTGCTGGACTGGTCAGCTTCCGGCTTGAGGGCATTGAGACCTCCCAAGCGGTCCATGCCTTGGGTCAAGCCGGGCTCTGGATCCGCCGCCTGGATTCACCGGATTGCCTGAGGGCCTGCACCCACATCTGCACGACCCCCGCGGAAATCGAAGGCCTGATCGCAGCACTCAACAACCTCAGCTAACAAGGCCGATTGCGCAGAGCCTTCTCGGCCTCCTCGCGATCATCGAAATGCACCTTTTTGGTGCCAAGGATTTGATAGTCCTCGTGGCCCTTACCCGCGATCAAGATCAGGTCCTTGGGCTGGGCCATGGCGATGGCCTCGGCGATGGCCTGGGCCCGATCCGCATCGACTCGAAACTGCGCTCCCTCAGGAATTCCAGCCACGACGTCCTTGAGGATTTGCTGGGGATCTTCCGTGCGGGGGTTGTCGGAGGTCACCAGCACCTGATCGGCCAACCGCGCTGCGATCGCCGCCATCTGGGGACGCTTGGTGCGGTCGCGATCCCCACCGCAACCAAACACGCAAATCAGTTGTCCCTCAACAAAGGGCCGGCAGGCATTCAGCGCACTCTCGAGACCATCGGGGGTGTGGGCGTAATCCACCAAGACCGAGGGCAAACCGGCATCGCAACATTCCGCCCGGGCCACCTGAACCCGCTCCATCCGGCCCGGCACCCCCTTGAAGCTCCCCAGGGCCTCCAACATCGAGGACAAGGGCAGCCCCTGCTGCAGCAGGACCCCAACCGCTTCAAGCAGGTTCATCAGATTGAACTTGCCCAGCAAAGGAGAGGAAAACGCTCCGCTGCCGACCGGGGTGATCAGGGTTCCACTGACCCCCTGGGAACCCATCTGCAACGCCTCCATCCGCAGCTCAGCTGAGGCGCCCGGCTCCAGGGAGGCACGCCAGCACCGATCGCCCAAGCGCTCGGCCAGGCGCATCCCCCAGGGATCATCAACATTGACCACGGCCCGAGCGTCAGACCGCAACAAGGGGGCCTCAAACAACTTGGCCTTGGCCTCGAAGTAGTCCTCCATCGAGGGGTGGTAATCGAGGTGGTCCTGGGTCAGGTTCGTGAAAATCGCCCCGGCAAAGCGGCAGCCACTAATCCGCTGCTGATCGAGGGCATGGGAGCTCACCTCCATGGCCGCAATCCGCGAACCGGCTTCAGCCGCCATGGCCAGCTGCGCCTGCAGCTCGTCGGCAAAGGCGGTGGTGTGCTGTGCCGTCACGCTGTGACCCGGCCAGCGGTTGATCAACGTGCCAAACAGTGCCGCTGGGTAGCCGCATCGGCTGGCCAGATGCTCCAGCAGATAGGTCGTGGTGGTCTTGCCATTGGTCCCCGTCACTCCGATCAGGGCCATCCGCTGGCTGGGTTGCTGCCAAAACTCGGCGGCCAGCAAACCTGCCCAACGAGAGACCGGATCGGAGACCACCAACACCGCGTCGCCATCGGCTGGGGGCCTGGCCTCAGCGGCAGCGCGACCAATCACGGCCAAGGCCGCACCGGCCTGAAGCGCCTCCGGCCAAAAGGCACCGCCATCCACGGTGGCGCCAGGCAATCCGACAAAGACGGTCCCAGAGCCAACGCGGCGCGAGTCACAGCTCACCCCCTCCAACTCGACATTCCCAAGCCCAGGTGGCACCGCCAGCCCGACCTGTCGCAGCAGGGTATGGAGCCGTTGGGACATGGAGGAGGGTTGCGATAACGCTGTTTTAAGTCGGTTCTGCGCTGAAAACGTCGCCGCTGAGACCAGTCCCGTGAGCCTCAACCAAGACAATTCAAGGAGCCGGGTTAAAGGACCCCCTGCTGGGCCAGCCAAGGGGCCAACTGCGGGACGCTCACCCTGGGGGAAAGCCGAGGCAGAACCCTTTCTCCATCTGGAGTTCGGTGAATCAGAACTGGGACTTCGAGATCAAAACGGGCCAGCAGCTGGGGATCACTGTCGACATCGACCGTTTCAAAAGAAACCGCTGCAGCGCTCAACTTCTCCTCCAGGCCTTCGCAGAGGCAGCAGCCCACCCGGGTCACCAGCACCAGAGTCGCCATCAATCCGGCACCGGGTCACAACCACAGGGCGTCCAGGGGTGACAGCGCAGCAGGCGCTTGAGCGTCAACCAACTGCCGCGCCAGGGGCCATGGCGCTCAATCGCCTCCAGGCCATAGGCGCTGCAGCTGGGGATGAAGCGGCAACGGGGAGGACCCAGCAGCGGCGAGATCGCCAGGCGATAGAAGCCAATCAGGGCCAGGAGCAGGCGTTGAAGCAGGGCGTTCATAGGCGCTTCAGGCCGAGCGATAAGATCGACAACTGGCGTGGCATCAAGCCTTGCAGTGGAGAGAGGTCCAAGGACCACCACTCCATGCTCTCAGGCAAGCCATGTCTGGATCAACCTGAACATCAGTTCCTATGTCTCGCTACCGCGGCCCTCGCCTGAGGATTACGCGGCGCTTGGGAGACCTCCCTGGTCTCACCCGTAAGTCCGCCAAGCGGTCTTATCCCCCCGGTCAGCACGGCCAAGCCCGTCGCAAGCGCTCCGAATACGCCATCCGTCTGGAAGAGAAGCAGAAGCTTCGCTTCAACTACGGCATTTCCGAACGTCAGCTGGTTCGCTACGTCAAGAAGGCCCGTGCCCAAGAGGGCTCCACGGGTACCAACCTGCTGAAATTGCTCGAGAACCGTCTCGACAACGTTTGCTTCCGCCTTGGCTTCGGCCCCACCGTCCCCGGTGCACGCCAGCTGGTGAACCATGGCCACGTGACCGTGAACGGCCGCGTCGTGGACATCGCGAGCTACCAGTGCAAGGCCGGCGACGTGGTCGCCATCCGTGAGCGCAAGCAGAGCCGGAAGCTGGCTGAAGGCAACCTGGAATTCCCTGGCCTCGCCAACATCCCCCCTCACCTCGAGCTCGACAAGAACAAGTTCACCGCCAAGGTCGGCGGCAAGTGCGAGCGCGAGTGGGTCGCTCTCGAAATCAACGAACTGCTGGTGGTGGAGTACTACTCCCGCAAGGTCTGATCCCGATCAGACACCCCTCAGATCACCAAGCCCCCGCTTCGGCGGGGGCTTTTTTGTGCCCGTTTTCAAGCGGGCAGCTGGCCTCAGCCCCCAATCAACGATTCCAGCGCTTGGGTGACGTCGTCTTGGCGCATCAGCGATTCACCCACCAACACCGCATCGGCACCGGCGCTCTGGACCCGATCGAGATCGTCGCGGTTAAACAGCCCCGATTCGCTCACCAAGAGGCAACCCTTGGCGCGCAGCTGCTCGCCATAGCGCGCCATCAACTGCTCGGTCGTCGCCAGATCGGTGTGGAAGGTGGCCAGATCGCGATTGTTGATCCCGATCAGCTGGGCGCCTTCGAGGGCCAGCACCCGCTCCAGTTCAGCCGCATCGTGCACCTCAACCAGGGCCGTCAGCCCGAGGCTCTTGGCCACCTTGAGGAGGTAGGCCATGTCCTGGTCGCTCAGGATCGCCGCGATCAACAGAGCTGCATCGGCCCCAGCCGCCCGGGCCTGATAGAGCTGATAAGGCGTGAGGATGAAGTCCTTGCACAGCAGCGGCAGGTCCACCACCTGACGCACCTGCACCAGAACCTCAAAGCCCCCCTGGAAGAACTGCTTGTCCGTCAGAACCGACAGGCAGCTGGCACCCCCAGCGGCGTAGCCCTTAGCAATCGCCTCGGGATCGAAGTCCTCGCGGATCACGCCCTTACTCGGACTGGCCTTCTTCACCTCCGCAATGACCGCCGGCTTGCGGCAGGCGGATTTCAGCGCGGCAAGGAAGTCGCGGGGAGCGGGCAGAGCTGCGACCTGGTTTTTGAGTTGATCCAGGGGGACCCGATCACGGGCCGCCGCCACTTCGCGGTCCTTCTCCCAGACGATCTTCTCGAGGATGTTGCGAGGTTCGCCCTCCTCATGGGGACAGGCGTACTCCAGGTGGGCCACCTTCACCTTGGGGTTCGGGGGCCTGCGGCGGATCTCCATGGTCATCTCGATCGGGTGATTGAAATCAGGCGGCGACCGCCATGGCGGCTTGCTTGTAGGCCACTTCCACCACCTCGCTCAAGGTGGGATGGGTGTGCACCTCATTGGCCAGTTGCTTCACGCTCTGGCGGCGGGCCACGGCGTTAGCGATCTCCTGAATCAGATCGGCCGCATGGAGTCCATAAATGTGGGCGCCCAGCACCTCACCGGTGGCCTTGTTGAAGAGCAGCTTCATCAAGCCATCACTCTCCAGCTCAGCCAGGGCCTTGGAGTTGGCCTTGAAGTAGCTGCGGACCGAGCCCAGCTCAAAGCCCTCCTTAGCCGCCAACTCCTTGGCGTCGGCTTCGCTCAGACCCACCGAGCTGATCTCCGGGTGGGTGAAGGTGGCTGCCGGAATCGAGCGGTAGTCGATCGTGCGGGGGTGACCCAGGATGTTGTCCACCGCCACCGTGCCCTGGGCCGCTGCGGTGTGAGCCAGCATCATCTTTCCGGTCACATCACCAACCGCCCAGAGGTGGGGGACCGGAGCACCGTTCACCAGGACCCGCAGCTGATCGTCCACGGGAACAAAGCCGCGGTTGGTCTCAATGCCGCAGGCTTCGAGGTTGAGCTCCTTGCTGGTGGGGACCCGGCCGGTCGCCACCAGGACCGCGTCCACCTCCAGGGTCTCCACGGGCTCGCGTGTCTGCATATCCACCAGTTCGATCTGCACCGGGGCACCAGGCTTGATCGACTTGGCCAACACCCCGGAGCGGGCGTCGATGTCACGGCCGTCAATCAGGTTGCGGGCGGCAATCTTGGCGATGTCGGGATCGAAGGTGGGCATCACCCGATCCAAGGCCTCGATCATCGTCACTTCACAGCCCAGGGCCGTATAGACGTCGGCGAACTCCAGGCCGATGTAGCCACTACCAACAATGGCCAGCCAGCGGGGCAGCCACTCGAGATTGACGGCCTCATCGCTGGTGAACACCGTGCGGCCGTCGGTTTCGATACCGGGGGGGACAAACGGATCCGAACCGGTGGCGATGATCACGTCGCGGCCGGTCAGTACCCGATCAACACCGCTGACCTCCCGCACACCAACCTTCTGGGCACCCTCCAGACGGCCAGTGCCGCGGATGATCGTCACCCCGGCGCGCTCCAGAGTTTTGGTCAGGTTGGTGCGGATCGTCGCCACCAGCTGGTTGGCGTGATCGGCGATTTTCTGGCGCTCAAAGCGGACGGGAGCGGCGTGGATGCCAAACCCCTTGAGATGCTCCGCATCAGCCAACTCGCGCACGCGACCACTGGCGGCCAGCAGGGCCTTGGAGGGAACGCAACCGCGATTGACGCAGGTGCCGCCCATGTCGCGGCTTTCGATGATCGCGGTGCGCAGCCCGTGTTCAGCGGCGTGCTTCGCAGCATCGAAGCCGCCATAGCCCGCGCCAATCACGATGACGTCAAAGTCGAAACTGCCGTCGCTCACCTGAGGCCTGCCCAATTGGGGGGCATTCTCCCCTGTCAGCCCCCCAAACCCAAGTTGTGTTGCTGCCGCCATCGCTCAAGCAGCAAGGGAGCGGCCGCCACACCGACGTTCAGGGACTCCACGGCCGTGCTGTGGGGGATGTTCACCTGGTGACTGGCCAGGGCCGCGAGCTCGGGATGAAGCCCAGCCCCTTCGTTACCGAGCAACAGCACCGTGGGGCGAGTCCAATCCAGCTCCCAATAGGGATGCGTCTCGGCTGGATCCACCAAGCTGGCCACCACCTGGTGACCTGCAGCGCGCGCCTTCGCCACGCGCTCCCCCAAGGCCGCCCGATCGAGGCCACGCCAATGGGGCAAGGCCAGGGCAGCCCCAGCCGAGGCACGCAAGACCTTGGGCTGGCAGGGATCGGCCCCACCCCCCAGCCAGAGGTCATCAACACCCGCGGCCAGGGCAGTCCGCATCAAGGTGCCGAGATTGCCGGGATCCTGAAGTTGATCCAAGGCCAGAACAAACGAGCCCAGCCCTTGGGTCTTTGGCAACGCCTCTTGCCTGAGGGTCGCCACCACCCCGTCTGGGGTTTCGGTGGTGGCCACAGCCGCTAAGACAGCCTCCCCGACCGGCTGGAGACACGCGTCGTCAGCCAGGCCCTCCAGCAAGGACCCATGGCGCTCCAGCCAAGCCGGGGTCGCCAGCAACTGTTCGGGCAACAGCCCAAGGCGGAGGAGTTCTTGGAGCTGATGGGTTCCTTCCAACAGCAGCAAGCCTTGCTCGCGGCGACCCTTCGACTGATGCAGAGCACGCAACCGGCCAACAAGGGGATTGCGGCGGCTGGTGATCAGCTCCATCAGAAGGTTTCGTGACGCCTCACGTGCAGCCCCTCGCCCACAACAATATTTTTGTCATCAAGATCGAGACCTCGCACCGCGGCCACCTCGCCCTTGAGGCCCTCAGCCTGCAGGTTCTTGATCAATTCCTTAATCAGCACGTCTTCGATCGTTTTTTGATCGAAGGCATCAGGGGTGAGGGCTTCGAGGAAGCGCCCCATCTTGGAGGCCACCACTTCCGGGGCATTGGTGATCTTCAGAACGAGCATCGACTCAAAAACAGAAGGAAGCGCTGGGTTGGGCACCGACCCCAAAGCTGGCAACAGCCTCGAGGATCAGCAATAAAAAAGCTCCTCCCCAACGGGAGGAGCTTTCAGTGCGGATGGGGAGACTTGAACTCCCACGACATTGCTGCCACTAGTACCTGAAACTAGCGCGTCTACCAATTCCGCCACATCCGCAGGGGTGGGCGACGCCGCTTGGCGCGACCAGCGAAATGTACCCCATCAAGGTCCCTCTTCAGGGCAGGGGATCATTCGGCCACAAACCAGGCCAGCAACGGCTTCGAGCCAGTTCGCTTGCCGGCCGTCTTGCCGGTCTCATTCGTTGTTGCCAGGATGAGGCCCCCCAGGCGGGACGCCTTTAGCTATGACCGCGACTCTCGTCCCGTCTCAACAGATTCTCACGCCGCAACTGGAAATTGCCGGTGGTCGCCGCCTGTCCGGCGAGCTGCGTGTCAGTGGAGCGAAGAACTCTGCGCTGGTCCTGATGGCCGCCAGCCTGCTCACCACGGAGCAGCTGCGCCTTCGCAACGTGCCGCCCCTCACCGACATCGGAGGGATGGCCGACATCTTGATTTCCCTCGGTGTCGCCACCTCCCACAACGGCGACACCCTTGAGATGGACGGCTCGGGGTTGAGCCAGTCCTCACCTCCCTATGAGCTGGTCAACAGCCTTCGCGCCAGCTTCTTCTGCATCGGCCCCCTGCTGGCTCGCCTCGGCATCGCTCGAGTCCCCCTTCCCGGCGGATGCCAGATCGGCACGCGCCCGGTGGTGGAGCACGTCAAAGGACTCAAAGCCCTGGGCGCCCAGGTCACGATTGAGCACGGCGTCGTCTCCGCCGTGGTCCCAGGCCGCAGCCACCGCCTGACTGGCGGACGCATTCACCTCGATTGCCCCAGTGTTGGCGCCACCGAGACCTTGATGATGGCGGCAGCCCTCGCCGAGGGCGAGACCGTCATTGAAAACGCGGCCCTTGAGCCCGAGATTGTCGATCTAGCAGGCCTGCTCTTGGCCATGGGCGCCAAGGTTCGCGGTGCTGGCACCCCGACGATCACCATCGTTGGGGTCGAGCGGCTGCACGGCGCGGACTACGCCGTCATTCCCGATCGGATCGAAGCCGGAACCTTTCTGCTGGCTGCAGCCATCACGCGTTCCTGCCTAACCGTTGCGCCAGTCGTGACTGATCACCTCGGCGCCGTGCTGACCAAGCTCGAGGAAGTGGGCTGCCGGTTGGAGATTGACGGCACCAACGTGACCATCAGTGCCGACACGATTCAGGCAGTTGATCTACGCACCCAGCCCTTCCCCGGATTCCCCACCGACCTGCAGGCCCCGTTCATGAGCCTCCTGGCCACAGCCAACGGCAACAGCGTCGTCACCGAAAACATCTTTGAGAACCGGCTGCAACACGTCGCCGAGCTCCAGCGCATGGGAGCTGCCATTCGCACCCAGGGCAATACGGCCTTCATCGAAGGGGTTCCACGGCTCAGCGGTGCTCCGGTGCAGGGCTCGGACCTGCGGGCCTCCGCCGCCATGGTCCTGGCCGGCCTCGCCGCCGATGGAATCACCACGGTCCAAGGGCTGGAGTACCTCGATCGCGGCTACGCCGATTTCGAGGGGAAGCTGAACGCGGTCGGCGCCTCGATCCGCCGACTCGGCTGATCCCCGCTGCCCTTTAGAGTCGCAAGCGCGGGAGCGTGCCGGAATTGGTAGACGGACTCGACTCAAAATCGAGCGCCTTCGGGCATGTGGGTTCAAGTCCCACCGCTCCTATTTCTCCCCCACCCACGACATCGCCGGCTGAGACGGCGGTGATGAACACCTACGGCCGCTTCCCCCTGGAGCTGGTTCGCGGCCGGGGTGTCTGGGTTTGGGATCAACAGGGTCGCCGCTACCTCGACGCCGTGGCCGGCATCGCGGTCTGCACCCTGGGCCACAGCAGCCGCGCCATGCGCAAGGCGCTTGGTGGACAGTTGCGCAAGCTTCAACACGTCTCCAACCTCTATCGGATCCCCGAGCAGGAGCAACTGGCCGGCTGGATTCGCGACAACAGCTGCGCCGACAGGGTCTTTTTCTGCAACTCAGGCGCTGAAGCCAACGAAGCGGCCATCAAGCTCGCCCGCAAGCATGGTCATGTGGTGCGAGGCATCGACACCAGCAGCGAACGGGGCCCGCTGATCCTCACGGCCCATGCCAGCTTCCACGGCCGCACCCTTGCTGCGGTCACCGCGACCGGACAACCCAAGTACCACCAGGGCTTTGAGCCCATGGTGCAGGGGTTCCGCTACTTCCCTTACAACGACATCTCAGCCTTTGAGGCGCTGCTGCATCGCTGCGAGGCCGCCGGTCCGCGCGTAGCGGCCGTCATGCTCGAGCCGCTGCAGGGAGAAGGGGGAGTCAATCCCGGGGATGTGACCTTCTTCCAGCGGGTGCGCGACCTGTGTGATCAGTACAAAATCCTGCTGATCTTTGATGAGGTCCAGGTCGGCGTTGGCCGCACCGGACGGTTGTGGGGCTACCAAAAGCTCGGGGTTGAGCCCGATGCCTTCACCCTGGCCAAGGGTCTCGGCGGCGGGTTCCCCATCGGCGCCCTCTGCGTCAAAGCCCTGGCGGATCAGCTCAAGCCCGGTGAACATGCCAGCACCTTTGGCGGGAACCCCATGGCCTGCCGCGCTGGTCTGACGGTGGCCGCGGAACTGCATCGCCGCAACCTTCCGGCCCATGCCGAGCAGATGGGCGAGCTTCTGCAGCAGCTATTGCTGGAGCTCGCCAAGCACCATCCCCAATTGGTGAAAGGTGTTCGAGGCTGGGGACTGCTGCAGGGCCTCGTCCTGCAAGCCGACGGCCCCAAGGCGATTGACGTGGTCAAAGCCGCCATGGACCAGGGCCTGCTGGTGGTACCCGCCGGCAGCGATGTGGTGCGTTTTGTCCCCCCCCTGACGATCCAACCGCGGCATCTGCGCCTAGCGGTCAAACGACTCGAGAAAGCTCTGCTGGCGTGTCCATCTCCGACCCCTTCAGCGAGCTAATTGCTCCCTTCAGCCGCCGGGGTGTGGATCTGGGGCTGAACCGAATCGAAGCAGCCCTCGCTGAACTGGGGCATCCAGAGCAGCGCTTCGTCGCCCTGCAGGTGGCTGGAACCAATGGCAAAGGGTCCATCGCCACGATGGTCGAGCGAATCGCTACCGCCGCCGGGGTGCGCTGCGGGCTGTACACCTCCCCCCATCTCCTGAGTTGGTGTGAGCGAATCCGCCTTCCCAAGGGAACCATTGCAGAGGAAGAGCTGAAACGCCTTCTGCGACGGCTGCAGCCCGTGGCTTTACGCCACGACCTCACCCCCTTTGAACTGATCACCGTCTCTGCCTTTGTCGCGTTTGCTGAAGCCGAGGTGGAACTGGCCGTCCTTGAAGTGGGACTCGGCGGCCGGCTCGATGCCACAACGGTCCACCCGCGGCGAGACGTTCTGGCCTTCGCCAGCATCGGCCTGGACCACATCGAACACCTCGGCCCCACCCTCGAGGCCATCGCCCAAGAAAAGGCTGCCGTCATGAATCCAGGGGCCATCGCCGTCAGCGGCCCCCAGGCCCCTGAGGTGACCGCGGTGCTTCAAGCGCAAGCAACGGCGCGAGATTGCGAGCTGCGCTGGAGAGATCCCCTCCCTGGCCAAGCTGATGGAGGCCCGGCCTTAGGACTCCATGGCGACCTGCAACGCAGCAATGCCGCCGTGGCGATCGCCGCAGCAGAAGCCCTGAGGGAGAAGGGCTGGGCCATCCCCGATGACGCCGTCCGCCGCGGCCTCCAGCAGGCCCGTTGGCCTGGTCGCCTCGAGCTCCGTCAGTTCCGCGGCCAGGCTCTGCTGATTGATGGGGCCCACAACCCCCCCGCCGCCGCGGCCCTACGCCAAGAACTCGAGCCCGCTCAGCGGCGCTGGTTGATCGGAATGCAACGGCACAAGGACGCCCCGGATCTACTGCGCCAACTGCTGGAACCCGGTGACCAGGTGCGCGTCGTCCCATTGCCAGAGCACGCCAGTTGGAGTGCTGATGAGCTGCGCCCAGAGCTCCCAGGCATCGAGGAAGGGGCCAACGAGCTGAGTGAAAACCTTGAGTGGCTTGTGCAATCGGAGGGGCTGCCGGTCGCCTGCGGTTCCCTTTATCTGGTGGCGGCACTCCTCCCACTGCTCGACCCGACAGACTGAAGAGCCGGCCCCATGACCGCCATGACCTACATCCGTCTCTTCAGTTGGCTGTGGGCAGTGGTGATGCTGCTGTCGGCTCCGGCCATGACCATGGCCCTCGACACCTCTGCTGGTGTGGGACTGCAAGATCGGGCGCTGTTTCAGGACACCGTCGACTACACCCTCACCAACCAAAGCGGAAAGGACTTCTCTGGTCAGCAACTGGCCAACACCTCCTTCGCAGGGGCCGTCGGCAAAGCCGCCAACTTCAGTGGGGCCGACCTCCATGGCGCGATCTTGACCCAGGGGGCCTTCCCCGAAGCCAACTTCAACGGCGCTGACCTCTCGGATGTGCTGCTGGATCGCACCGACATGAGCGGCACCGACTTGCGCAATGCCGTCCTGGTGGGGGTGATCGCCTCCGGCAGCACCTTCACCGGCGCCCAGGTGGAGAACGCCGACTTCAGCGATGCCCTGCTTGATCGCGCCGATCAGCGCAGCCTCTGCATCAGCGCGTCTGGCACCAATCCCACCACGGGAGTCGACACCCGGGCCAGCCTCGGCTGCTAAGTCCAGCCGCGCAACTTGCCTGGATTCATCAGCCCCGCTGGGTCATAGGCCCGTTTGGCATCCACCTGATCGGCATCCACCACCCCAAGGCCCCCGTCTTCAACGCTGATGACATGGGGGTTAAAGAGCAGGCAACCGAGCTCTCGGGCCTGATCGATCAGGTCCTGGAGAGCTCGGGTCCCACGCCACCGCACCAACGGGAGACAGGCGAAGCGCTGCCGGCCCTGGCTGCGGACCGCCTCCAGATGCCAGAGCAGATCGTCGCCCCAACGCTCCCTTAGGGCCTCAAGAGCCGGGGCCTCCGGCTGTGGCAACAGCAGCTGCAGATAGGTCCAACCGGGATCCTGGCTGCGCACATGCAGGGTCGTGTGGTTCCAGGTCAGCTCCCGCAGCGGAATTCCCCGGCTCTGCCCTTGGGGAGCGCTCCAGCTCAGCCGCCCCCCGAGCTCAAGCGTCCAGGACTCCAGGACGCTCGTGGCATCCGGCGCCGCCAGGAGCAACACCCGATGGCCTTCGCCCGTGGCGCCCGGGCAACCCTGGGGCCAAGGCAAGCGCGCAGCGACGGCGGCCTCCAGCAGACACAAGGCCTTCAACTCCAAGGCAGAGGCGGATAGCTGCTGGGCCGCAGCCAGGGCCGATGACCACTCGTCAAACTCCAGCACCCACTGCCGCCAGGCCACCGCCGAAGCGGAGGCCATGGTCAAGGCCGTGAAGATCCCATTGGTCCCGTAGGCGTGGTTCAGGGGACGGGCGGCGCTGGCGTCCAGCTGCAGCAGCCGCGGCTCGGCCTCCAAGGTCACCATCTCCACCCCCAGCAGGTGCCCGGGGTCCCGCAGAAATCCCCAGCGCAGCGAACCAATGCCGCCGGATCCTCCCGCCACATAGCCGCCGAGGCTGGCGGTGCGCACCGTGCTCGGCAACAGACGCTGCTCCCGGCCATGGGCGAGCAACTGGCGATCGAGCTCCGCCAAGACAATCCCGGGTTCAGCAGTGAAGACCCCCGAGGTGGCATCAACCCCTCGCAGGCGGTTCAGGCCACTGGTCTCCAGCAGCAAGCCACCGGCCAAGGGAATGCACTGGCCGTAGTTCCCCGTCGCAGCACCCCGCACCGTCAGGCTGACCCCATGGCGGCTGCATGCCGCGGCCACCTGAAGCACCTGCTCAGGGGCATTCACCTGAACGCCGATCTGGGCGCGCAGACCACAGAGCAGGGGCTGAAGCACGGGCGAATACACAAATCCATCCGCCGCCAGGCTCTCCAGCTCCCCCGCACTCCGCAGCAAGGGCAATCCAGCGGCGCGAAGATCCGAGGCCAGGGCCTCGAGCTGGGCGGACGTCGCCGGATCAGGGAGGCCCGGGGGCAGGGAGCCCGGCAGGTCAGAGGTGCTCTGCATCAGACCAAATTGGCAAGCCGAGGATCGGGATGGGCCTGTTCCGGTGGCGGCAACCAACGGCCCTGTCGCAACACCCGGCGCTGCGGGGACTGGGCCAGCAGTTCCGGCCAACTACCGGCGCTGGTCAGCAACAGATCCGCCGGTCCTCCGACCCGCAGCACCCCGTCCCAGGCCAACCCCAACAGGCGCGCAGGCGTTGTCGTGAACGGCATCAGGCCCTGGCGCTCCCAAGGGGGGGTGTGGGTGGCGCGAAAACTCAGACGCAGCAAATCCAACGGGTCGAAGTCACCGCCGGGGTACCAGGGGTCCTGGACGTTGTCAGCCCCCAGCGCCACCGCGACCCCCTCCTGCTGCAACAGGCGCAGGGGGGCCAGGGGACGGAAACCAGAGCTCACGCTTTGCTCACGGCCCAACAACCAAAAGTTGGTGGTGGGCAAGGCCACAACAGCCACCCCCAGGCGCTGCAACCGGTGCGCCAGCGGCCGAGCTTGCCGCGCAGTCAGCAACCCCATGCTGCTGGCGTGACTGCACGTGATGGGCACCCCCGGGTGAAACCGTTCGAGCCGTTGAACCAGAAGCTGGACCCCAGCGGCGGGGGCCTCGGAGGACTCGTCAATGTGCAGATCAATGCCGCAGCCCAGTTCTCCGGCCAACCGCAGCAGCACATCCAGGTCCGTCCCATCCCGGCCACTACTGGGGAATGGAGGTCCCAAGACACCACCGAGAAGCCCACCCGCGGCCGACACCCGCCGCGCCGACGCCAAACCCTCGCCCTGGCCCCAGAGGGGAAGCGGGGCCAGGGCGACCAACTGCAAGCGGATCCGATCCCTCCATCGCTCCTGAAGCTGCAGCAGGGCATCCCAGCTGGGCCGCGCGCAGGGGCCACCGCTGTCGATGTGACTACGCAGCCCCCGCAGGCCATAACGCCAGGCCTGATCCAGGGCCCTCTCGCCGCGCTGCAGGACCTGCTCAGCACTGCGCTCTTGCCCCTCCTGCATGTTCTGCTCCAGCGCCGCCTGCATCCGGCCGCTGTAGTTGGGAAAGTCCGGCCAACTGAAAGCCTTGTCGAGATGGACATGGGGGTCCACCAAGGGGGTCAGCGCCAAGGGCAACCCTGGCTGGTTGCAAGGTTCGATCGATCGGAGCTGATCGCCCTGCCAGCGCAACTCGACCGGCAGTAATCCCTGGGCATCGCCGCAGGGCAGATCTCTGCGCTCGGGATCCAGCAGGGCCCGCGGCACCAAACATTGCAGCCGCTGCTCGATGCCTAAATCCATCCCGAATGCGATCAACGCTGCGCCAAACCCGGCGCCGCTCCCTCTGAACTCTGAACCACCAAGAGTTGGCCAGCGCCCCCCAAGGTCACAGCGCGATAGCGGGGGATGGTGAGTCCCGGCAACAGGGTCTGGCCGCCCAACTCGGTCGTGTAGATGCTGAACAGACCGGCGTTGTATCGGCGGCTCGAAGCCGCCGCCAACTGACCCAACGCCGTGCGCTGACTCGCCACCAGCTGGGGGCAATCCTGAATCACCAAGCGTGCCAACAGAGGGAGTGATCCAGGAGCGCAGAGCTCGCGGGAAGCAGCCCGCACGAGTTGATCGCCAGCAAATGACTCGAAATCCTCTGTCCCGGGGTTCGTCACCGCCAAGGCCAGAACGGCGACACCAGCCGCCGCCGCCCAGGTCCAACGTCCATCACCCGCGGAGGCAGTCATCGATCGAGAACTGTTGCATTGGTAGGATTCGCACGCCCTGGCGGGCGTAGCCAAGTGGTTAAGGCACCGGGTTGTGGTCCCGGCATTCGGGGGTTCAAGTCCCCTCGCTCGCCCCTTCCAGAATCCCCTGATTCTCTCTGAGGATCAGGGGATTCGCCCTATTTGGAGCAAAGTGCGGCATTAGCCCAGGGCCTCCAGCAGCTCAAAGGGTCCTTGACGCACGGGATCCCAGACCGGCAAGCCTGTCAGCGCCTGCAAAGAAGAGCGTTCCTGCTCAGCCTGGTCCTCACTCAAGAGGGCAGTGTTCAGGCAGATCGCTCGCACCTTGGGACGCCATCCATCGGGGCGCGCCAAGGCGGCCAGGGCCTCATTGGCCGCAATCACCTCTGGCAACGGCGGAATTGCCACCAAAGCGGCACCGGGACGGGTGCGGACATGGGTCTGTCCGGCCCTGTGCACCAACAGCAGGGCCGTGGGTTGGCTGCCGCGCATCAAAGGCAGGGTGGCCGTCGAGCCCGGATGACAGAGGGACCCTTGCCCTTCCACCAAAACCAAGGTGTCGGCCGTGGCCCCTTCAGCAGCCTTGAGCACCGCCGCTTCCACCGCACCGGCGGCGTAGTCGACGCGCACAGCATCCAGGGCCACACCTTGGCCACTGATCAAAATCCCTGCCTGGCCGGTGCCGACAAAGCGCACGTCCCGGCCCTGCTGCAGCCCGCAGTGCTGCAGTTCAAAGCAGGCGCTCATCTTGCCAACGGCCATATCTGAGCCGACCGCCAGCACACGCCGGCCGGGCAAGGCGGCGCAACGGGCTGTCGCCACCTCAAGATCCGCTGGCTCATGGCGCAGATCCCAAATCCACTGGCCTGGAGCCAAGGGAATCGCCGCGAACTCCGGGTCATCCGCCAGGCGACTGTGCAAACCACTGGCCAGGCTCAGCCCAGCCCGCAGGGCCTGGACCACATCGCCCCGCATCTCCATGGGCAGCCGTCCACCGGAGGGCGCCAACCCAACCACCGCCACCTCGGGGCCGTAGGGCAATGCCGTCTCCAAATTCGCCAGCACGGGAACGGAGCGCTGAATCCCGGTGACCGCCTCGAGGGACTCCCCGGCGTGGTCCGGGTCCACCACCGCCACGATCGGACCGGAGCGATACCGGAGCATCGCCAACCCGGTTTTGCCAGAGAGGTTGTCGAGCCCGCCGTGCTGCAAAAGCACCACTGGACGCTCAGTCGACAGCATCAGCCCACCTCCTGGACGCCCAGGCCCGGGCGATCCGCCGGAACGAGCCGATCCCCCTGGCGATCGGGCCCAGAGAAGGGGTCATCCACCAGGTTGAGGTGGCTATCGAGATCAGGCCACTGCACCAGGGGCAGCAGTTGAGCCGCACCACTATTCAGCAATCCGCCATCGGAATAGCAACCGAGCATCACCTTCAAACCCAAGCGATGGGCCGTGCGGGCCATGAGCAGGCCCTCGCTCAGACCACCGGATTTCACCAACTTGATGTTGATGCCATCCACATGGGGAGCCAGGCGCAGCAGATCGCTCAGGTCCCAGCAGCTCTCATCGGCCACCAGAGGAACGGACGCCAGTCCATGCAGCGCCGCAAATCCAGCCCGGTCGGCCTCGGGGTCCTCCAGGGGCGGCAAGGGCTGCTCCACCAACACCACGCCCTGATCCGCCAGCCAGGGGATCATCTGGTGGGCGCCCTCGAGGTCCCAGCCCCCATTGGCATCGATCTGCAGTTCATCGCCAGGACGTAGGGCCGCCTTCACCCCTTCCACCAACTGCCGGTCATGGGCCAGGCCATCGGGGGAGCCCAACTTCAGCTTTACCCGCGTAGCCGGCAGCTGCTGCCGCCAACGCTCCAGCCGCGCCAACACCGCCGCAAGCGATCCCAAACCCAGGGTGACGCTGGTGGCCACACAGGCCGCGGGATCCAAGCCCCAAAGCCGATGCAGCGGCTGTCCCAGGCGCTGTCCCCACCAGTCGTGCAGGGCCAGATCCAAACCGCAGCGGGCCGGTGGGCTCAGCCCAGCCAGTAGGGGCTCCAGGGCTTGCAGAGGCTGGGGCTCGAGGGAATCCAGCCGTGGCACCAGGGCCTCGAGTTCCGCTGCAACCGCGTTGGTCTCGTAGTGGCGGTGCCCCGTATCAAAGCCACCGGTCTCGCCGCGGCCGGTGATGCCGCCATGGTCCAGCTCCAGCAGCAGGTGCTCAACAGCAGAGGTCGTGCCGCGGCTGATGGCCAAGGGCACCGCTTTGCTGAGGCGAAAACGGCTCAGACGGAGGCGCATCGAGACACGGCTTCTCCTTCAAGCTGGCACGGATCGAACCGCCGCGCCGCCCATACCGGAAACTGGAGTCATGACGGCGACACAACTGAGTGCTCCCCAGGCCCCTGAGGCCACAACGGGACGCGGCAGCTACTGGATCACCACCTTCGGCTGCCAGATGAACAAGGCGGATTCCGAGCGGATGGCCGGGATCCTCGAATCCATGGGTTACAGCGAGGCCACGGCTGAGCTGGAGGCCGATCTGGTCCTCTACAACACCTGCACGATCCGCGATAACGCTGAGCAGAAGGTCTACAGCTATCTGGGCCGCCAAGCCCAGCGCAAACGCACCAACCCCAACCTCACCTTGGTCGTGGCCGGCTGCGTCGCCCAGCAGGAAGGCGAATCCCTGCTGCGCCGAGTGCCAGAACTGGACCTGGTGATGGGGCCGCAGCACGCCAATCGACTCGATGTCCTGCTGAACCAGGTGGAGCAAGGCCAACAGGTGGTGGCCACCGAGGAGCACCACATCCTTGAGGACATCACCACCGCCCGCCGCGACAGCAGCATCTGCGGCTGGGTCAACGTGATCTATGGCTGCAACGAGCGCTGCACCTACTGCGTAGTGCCCTCGGTGCGGGGCAAGGAGCAATCGCGCTTACCCGAGGCGATCAAGCTCGAGATGGAAGGACTGGCAGCCCAGGGCTTTAAGGAGATCACCCTGCTCGGGCAAAACATCGATGCCTACGGCCGCGACCTGCCAGGGATCACGCCGGAAGGCCGCCGGCAACACACCCTCACGGATCTCCTCCACACCGTCCATGACGTCGAGGGGATTGAACGCATTCGCTTCGCCACCAGCCACCCCCGCTATTTCACCGAGCGGCTGATCGACGCCTGCGCGGATCTGCCCAAGGTCTGCGAGCACTTCCACGTCCCCTTTCAAAGCGGAGACGACGATGTCCTCAAGGCCATGGCCAGGGGCTACACCGTCGAGCGCTACCGCCGCATCATCGACCGCATCCGCGATCGCATGCCCGACGCCTCCATCAGTGCCGATGTGATCGTGGCCTTCCCTGGGGAAAGCGACGCCCAGTACCGCCGCACCCTGGATTTGATCGACGAGATCGGCTTTGACCAGGTGAACACCGCCGCCTATTCGCCCCGTCCAAACACCCCAGCAGCCGACTGGCCTAACCAGTTGAGCGAAGAGGTGAAAGTGCAACGCCTCCAGGAGATCAACGCCCTGGTGGAGCGCAAGGCCAAGGAGCGCAGCGCCCGCTACGCCGGCCGCACGGAGCAGGTGCTGGTGGAGGGTGTGAACCCCAAGCAGGCCGATCAGGTGATGGGGCGAACCCGCACCAACCGCCTGACCTTCTTCCCCGCCGCCCACGCCGCTGGTGGGCAGTGGCAAGCCGGCGATCTCGTGGATGTGCGCATCGAGGACGTGCGGGCCTTCTCCCTCAGCGGAGTAGCCCTGTCCTGACGCTGGCTAAGCGCGAAATCACTGATACGTTTGGCCCCTGACCTGACGCCTCTATGACCACCGAAGCCATCAACTTGGGTTTGGTCTTTGGGGGTGTCTCGGGCGAGCATGCGGTCTCGATTCGCTCGGCCAGCACCGTCGCCACGGCCCTGCGCTCCGGGGCCAATGCAGAGCGCTATCGGCTGGACTGCTTCTACATCGACCAATGGGGACACTGGTGGCCGCCGGCGGTGGCTGATGCCGTCCTAGCCAAAGGCACCCCAGCTACGCGCAGCGAACTGCCGGCGGCGCCGCTCAGGCCTGGTTTTCAAGGGTTCCCCGAAGGTGCGCTCGACATTGAGCTCTGGGTTCCCGTGTTGCACGGCCCCAACGGGGAAGACGGAACGATCCAAGGCCTGTTCAGCCTGATGCAGGTGCCCTTTGTGGGCTCAGGGGTCCTGGGTTCCGCTGTGGGGATGGACAAACAGGCGATGAAGGCCGCCTTTGCCGCTGCCGGATTGCCCCAGGTGCCCTACGCCTGCGTCGCGGCCAGCGAACTCGAGGACCGGCCCGAGGCCCTGGCACTGCAGCTGGAGACGCAGCTGGGCTACCCCTGCTTCATCAAGCCCGCCAACCTCGGATCTTCCGTCGGCATCAGCAAAGCCAACAACCGCGCTGAGCTGCTGCAGGGCCTAGCCCTAGCGGCCCAGCACGACCCCCGCATGGTGGTGGAACAGGGCATCCAAGCCCGAGAACTGGAATGCGCCGTCCTGGGCGGGCAGCAGATGCGCGCCTCGGTGCTCGGAGAGATTTGTTTTGACGCTGATTGGTACGACTACGACACCAAATACAGCGACGGCAAAAGCCACACCGTGATCCCCGCTGACGTGCCCGAGGCCCTCAGTGAGCGGGCCAGGACCATGGCCATCGCCGCCTGCCGGGCCGTGGGTGCTTCCGGACTAGCCCGGGTGGACTTCTTTTATGAGGAAGCCAGCGGGGCGCTGTGGTTGAACGAGATCAACACCCTGCCCGGCTTCACCAGCCAAAGCATGTATCCGATGCTCTGGGCCAAGACAGGGTTACCGCTTGAAGAGTTGGTGCACGAATTGGTGCAGCTGGCGCAAGAATCAGCGCAGCCCCGTCAATCCAGGAGGACCGAAGCGGCATGAGTCACGGTCTGATCTGGCTCCCTCTGCTGGTGATCTTTCCCCTGATCACCGCCCTCGGCTGGTTGGAACGCCGCCGCCAGAATCTCTTTCGCACCTGGGCTGAGGGGGCCGAGCTCTCCAAGCTCGATGACTGCGGAGGCGCCCGCCTGATCGACGGAACCATCGCCTGGAGCGTCTTTGAGTCCGGGAAGCTCAACGAGATCGGTCGTTTTGAGGTCAAAGGCCTCGATCAGGTCGACCTCTTGGCCCTGGGTTCCGGCGAAGCCCCCCTCACCGAGGAAGCGCAGGGGGCCTGCCGGCTTCGGCTGATGGGGGGAGGCCGCCAGGCGGATGTTCCCTTTGCCGATGCCGAGCGCGCCCGCCGCTGGCGGGATCAACTGATGTCCCGCTCCCGCTGCGAATTGTGAGCACGGCCTCCTCGCGCTCAGGCCAAGCCCTTGAGCGCAGACGCCAGCTGCGGCAGGAACGGCGGCAAGAGCGTTGGAAGCAGATCTGGCGGATTGCGGTCCTCGCTGGGAGTGCAGGGGTCTTGGGATGGGGCCTGCTGAAGCAGGGCTGGGTCGTGCGCGACCCCGAGCAGATCGAAGTCCTGGGAAGTCGCCAGGTCAGCCGAGCCCAGGTGATCCGAGAGGGGAACCTGCAACTACCCATGCCACTGCTCACCCTCCAACCCAAGCAACTGGCCCAACGCCTCTCGGCGGGACTTCCGGTGGAGCAGGTCCAGGTGAACCGCCTGATGCTTCCGCCTCGACTACAGATCGCCCTGGTGGACAGGGAAGCGGTCGCCCAGGCCCAACGCCGCAGCCGTAAGGGCTTCGAGATGGGCTACGTCGATCGACTCGGCAACTGGATGACGCGCCGTCAGCAACTCGCGGGCGCCCCCGCCGCCGCACCAACGGTCATGGTCCTGGGCTGGCAAGACCGCCTACGCCCAGCCTTGGCTCGGGTCTTGGCGGAGCGGGATGCCCTGGGCAGCCCCCTGCTGCAGGTGCGCTTTGAAGCCAACGGCAGCCTCTGGCTGCGGACCGCAGCCCTCGGGGATATCCACCTGGGCCCCAACGACGACAAGTTGGCCAAGCGCCTGGATGTCCTGCGCCACCTCTCCACAGAACTGCCCGGCCAGATCCGCAACCTGAAACTTCAGTCAATTGACCTCAGCGATCCGGATCAACCTGAACTAGGCCTTCCCGCCAAGGCCAAACCGAAACCACCAGAAGCCAAAGCCGCGCCCCAAACTGCAGCCCGCAACCCCTAGAGCCAGCGGCAAAACCCGTAAACGGTGACAGGGCATTGCGCTAAAGCCCTTGGACAGCAAAGGTATGCCGAACTAAGCCTGTGATCGGCAGGATCAACGACATAATGCAGCGAAGCACCAACGGCACTGCACCTGCTATGGAGATCGCACCCGAGGGCCTCAGTGCCGTCACCAGCAATGGCTCGGCGGGGATCGTGCCTAGTCAGTCCGCACGGATTGAGGTGATCGGCGTGGGCGGCGGCGGCAGCAATGCCGTTGGTCGGATGATCCTCTCGGATCTCGATGGCGTTGGATATCGCGTACTCAATACCGATGCGCAGGCCCTGCTTCAATCCGCAGCCAAGCAGCGGGTTCAGCTCGGGCAGAAGCTGACCCGCGGCCTTGGGGCAGGCGGCAACCCGGCCATCGGTCAGAAAGCAGCCGAAGAATCCCGCACCGACTTGGCCCAGACCCTCCAGGGTGCTGACCTGGTCTTCATCGCTGCAGGCATGGGTGGCGGCACCGGCACTGGTGCTGCTCCGGTCGTTGCAGAAGTTGCCAAGGAGTGCGGCGCCCTGACCGTGGGCATCGTCACCAAGCCCTTCGGCTTTGAAGGTCGCCGCCGCATGCGTCAGGCCGAGGAGGGCATCGCCCGCCTCTCCGAGCACGTGGACACCTTGATTGTGATTCCGAACGATCGGCTGCGGGAAGCCATCGCTGGCGCTCCGTTGCAGGACGCCTTCCGCGCCGCTGACGACGTCCTCCGGATGGGCGTGAAGGGCATCACCGACATCATCACCAAGCCCGGCCTGGTGAATGTGGACTTCGCCGACGTCCGCTCGGTCATGAACGATGCCGGCACGGCCCTACTGGGTCTGGGCGTTGGTTCCGGCCGCTCCCGCGCCAGCGAAGCCGCACAGGCCGCCATCAATAGCCCGCTGCTCGAGTCCGCCCGGATCGACGGTGCCAAGGGCTGCGTGATCAACATCAGCGGCGGCAAGGACATGACCCTCGAGGACATGACCACCGCCTCCGAGGTGATCTACGACGTGGTCGACCCCGAGGCCAACATCATTGTTGGTGCCGTGGTGGACGAGAAGCTGGAAGGCGAGATCCACGTCACGGTCATCGCCACGGGCTTCGAAGGCGGCGGTGCCTATCGCCCAGAGCGCCCCTTGAACAGCTTCGTGGCCGGCGACAGCGCTGAAGGCGACCTGCCCGGAGCAGCCATCCCCTCCTTCCTGCTCAACCGTCAAAACAACAACTGAGCGCGGGACTCAACCCAAGCAAAAGGGGCCCTACGGGCCCCTTTTTTGTGGCTCAATTGGGTGACCCGGAGTCCACGCCTGCCAAGAGCATCCCGTGTGGCTGCTCCCTTCCGGTCCTGACCAGATTTGGGCGTCCGGGCCGCATGGGTCCGAGTCGGTCGGATGCTAGCAATGAGCCCCATCCATCCGGTGATCGCCAGGTGCGACCTGCTGATCTGCTCACGTGCAAGCAGGAGGGCCGGCCAATCGCCGTCCTCACGGCCTGGGATGCGCTCTCCGCGGCCCTGGTGGAGGACGCAGGGGCAGACGCGATCCTGGTGGGTGACTCCCTGGCCATGGTCGTCCTGGGGCACGCCACCACCCTTCCGGTCACCCTGGAGGAGATGGTGATGCACACCCGGGCCGTTGGCCGCGGGCTGCAGCGCCCCGCCAATCAGCAGCCGCTGATCATCACGGATCTGCCATTCCTCAGCTACCAGTGCGGCGTGGACCAAGCCGTGGCCGCCGCCGGGCAAGTGCTGAAGAACAGCCCTGCATCCGCCGTGAAGCTGGAAGGCGGGGAACCGGAGACCTTGGCGGTTGTCGATCGCCTCGTGCGCTCCGGCATCCCGGTGATGGGCCACCTGGGGCTCACCCCCCAGTCGGTGCATCGCCTGGGCTATCGCCGCCAAGCGAACGACCCCATCAGCCAAGAGCGCCTGAAGCGCTGCGCCCGCGACCTGCAAGCCGCCGGTTGCTTTTCCCTGGTGCTTGAGCATGTCCCCGCTGAATTGGCCAGGGCCCTGAGCCAGGAGCTCACGATCCCCGTCATTGGCATCGGCGCTGGAGAGCAGTGCGATGGCCAGGTGCGCGTCACCGCCGATTTATTGGGGCTAACAGCCAAACAACCGCCCTTCTGCCCTCCCCTGATCCAGGGCCGCGCCCTCTGCGTTGAAGCTCTCAGGGGCTGGGTGGGTGCTCTGCAACCTGCTCCTCCCACCACGCCAGCCACTCCCGCAGGACCGCATTACTCAGAGCCAAGCCCTCTGGATCACTGAGACGCCAGCGACCGCCCTCACGGCGGAGCAGGCCACGCTCGAGATAAGGCTGCCAGCGGCGCTTCAGCTCCGCCTGATCCAACCCAGCCAACAGCGGCGAGAGCATCACACCCTCCCGCCGGCGGAGGCCGACCATCACCCGCTCATCGATGGGCATGGGCTGGGGTTCGGGGCCCTCGACTGGGTCACGCTGCAGCCATGCGGCGTAGCCCTCACGGGTGCGGGGCCGCGGTTGGCGCTCGCCCCAAGGGGCCGCTGTCGCCCCCATCCCGAATCCCCACCAGCCGGCACCACTCCAATAGACGCGGTTGTGGCGTGAGGCGTGGCCGGGCTGGGCGTAGTTCGAGATCTCGTAGTGGCCAAACCCTGCAGCGGCCAAGGTTCCAGCCGTGAGCTCCATCAAATCGGCGGCGAGGTCCTCCAGGGGCAGCTGGAGTTGCCCGTTGGACTCCAGCCGCTCAAACACCGTTCCCGGTTCAACGATCAGGTCATAGACCGAGAGGTGGGGTGGATCGAGCGCGAGGGCCTGCTGCAGCTGCTGCTGCCAGTGCTGGGCCGTGGCTCCCGGCAGCCCCTGGATCAGATCCAAGCTCCAACTCACCAGCTCACCTTGAGCCCGGGCAGCCTGCAGCCAGGCGGCCGCCTCCACGAGATCAGCACGGCGGTGCCGCCGCCCGAGGCGCTCGAGCACCTGATCATCGAAACTCTGACCACCGAGGCTGACCCGATTGACCCCGGCCTGGAGATAGCCCTGCAGGCGCGTCTGATCAAAGCTGGCGGGATCGAGCTCCAGGCTGATCTCGGCACCGGGCGCCAAGCCATAGCGGTTCCTCAGGCTCCGAAGCAGAACCTGGAGTTGCTCGGCCGTGAGCATCGAGGGGGTGCCGCCCCCCACATAGACGGTTGAGAGGGGCGGTCCGGGGGGTGAGGCCGCGATTTCCGCCGTGATCAGCTCCAGGTAGGCCTCAATCGAGCGGCTGCCGGATTGCCCTGCTCCGCCACCGGCCCGATCCCCCAGCGGCACCACCGGGAAGTCGCAATAGAAGCAGCGCCGATGGCAAAACGGGATGTGTAGGTAGGCACTGCGCGGCGGCCGGCGAGCTGAAGGCCGGTTACCTCCCTGGGCCAAACCCGCCGCAATAGGGCATGCTGCTTCCGAGCGACTGGCAGCCACAGCACCCGCCATGGTGGACACCCTCATCCTGGTGCTGTTCGTGGTCTCCGGAGCCGCCGCGGGCTGGCTCGGGGTGGATCTGCTGCCGGAGCAACAGTTGATCCGCATCGAGAACATTGAGCAGCTGAGCTGGATCCTCGGCGGCGGCGGTGCCCTCGCAGGCCTATTGGCGGGGGTGGTGTTCCAGCGGCTACGGCGCCGGCTGATGGAGCAGGTGCGCACCATGCCCACCGATCTGCTGGTGAGCCGAGCCGTGGGCTTGATCCTGGGCCTGCTCGTGGCCAATCTGCTGATCTCGCCGATCCTGTTCCTCTCCCTTCCCTGGGAGCTGGTGCTGGTGAAACCCCTGGCAGCCATCGCCGCCAACGTCTTCTTTGGCGTCTCGGGCTACAACCTCGCCGAGGTCCACGGCCGCACACTGCTGCGCCTGTTCAACCCCAACAGCACCGAAGCCCTGCTGGTGGCCGACGGGGTGCTGATGCCCGCCAGCGCCAAGATCCTCGATACGAGCGTGATCATCGATGGCCGCATCCGCGGCCTCTTGGATTCGGGGCTGCTGGAGGGACAGGTGATCGTGGCCCAGGCGGTGATCGATGAACTGCAGGCCCTGGCTGACTCCTCCAACACCGAAAAGCGCGGCAAGGGGCGGCGCGGGTTAAAGCTGCTGAGCAATCTGCGCGAGCGCTACGGGCGCCGCCTGGTGGTCAACACCACCCGCTACGAAGGCAACGGTGTCGACGACAAGCTGCTAAAGCTGACGGCAGACACCGGCGGCACCCTGCTCACGGCCGACTACAACCTCGCCAAAGTTGGCGAAGTGCAAGAGCTGAAGGTCATGAACCTCAGCGAACTGGTCATTGCCCTTCGGCCAGAAGTGCAGCCCGGCGATGAGCTCAGCATCAAGGTCGTCCGCGATGGCAAGGAATCCCATCAAGGGGTGGGTTACCTCGAGGACGGGACCATGGTGGTCGTCGATGGCGGCCACGGCCTCAGCGGTGAGCGCCTGCAGGTGACCGTCACCGGAGCCCTGCAGACCCCGACCGGTCGGATGGTCTTCGCCAAGCGCGATGGCTGGGAGGGGAATGAGAGCTCAGGCCCCACTCCTCCGAAGGGAAGCGGTAACAACGCACGCAATCGCAGCAAGTCCAACGGCAAACGCGGCGAGAAAGGCGATCAGGACCCCGCCAACCCCCGCTAGGCTCCGGCTTCATGCCAGCAGTGGATCCGCGGATGTCGGTGTCAGCCCCCTACTACGGCGATTCGGCCGTGATGCGCACCCCACCGCCCGACCTTCCCTCCCTTTTGCTGAAGGAGCGGATCGTCTACTTGGGTTTGCCCCTCTTCAGCGATGACGATGCCAAGCGTCAGATGGGCATCGATGTCACCGAGCTGATCATTGCCCAGCTCCTTTATCTGGAGTTCGACAACCCCGAGAAGCCGATTTTCTTCTACATCAACTCCACGGGCACCAGCTGGTACTCGGGCGATGCCATCGGCTTTGAAACCGAGGCCTTCGCCATCGCCGACACGATCCGCTACGTGAAGCCCCCGGTGCACACCATCTGCATCGGTCAGGCCATGGGCACCGCCGCGATGATCCTGAGCGCAGGCACCAAGGGCCATCGGGCCGCCCTGCCCCACGCCTCGATCGTGCTCCACCAGCCCCGCAGCGGTGCACGCGGCCAAGCCAGCGACATCCAAATCCGGGCCCAGGAGGTGCTGCACAACAAGCGCACCATGCTCGAGATGCTCGCGGCCAACACCGGCAAGAGCACCGAAGAACTCTCCAAGGCCTCCGATCGGATGACCTACCTGACCGCCGAGCAAGCGGTGGACTTCGGGCTGATTGACCGGGTCCTGACAAGCCAAAAAGACCTGCCCTCACCCGTGCCAGGCGGCATCGGCTGATCCCTCTTTCCCCGTCCTTCACTCACCCGACCAGCCATGCCCATCGGTACCCCGAGCGTTCCTTACCGCCTCCCCGGCAGCCAATACGAGCGTTGGGTTGACATCTACACGCGCCTTGGCGTTGAGCGGATCCTCTTCCTCGGCTCTGAGGTCAACGACGCCATTGCCAACAGCCTGGTGGCGCAAATGCTGTACCTCGACTCCGAGGACAACAGCAAGCCGATCTACCTGTACATCAACTCGCCCGGTGGCTCGGTGACCGCGGGTCTGGCGATCTACGACACGATCCAATACATCAAGAGTGACGTGGTGACCATCTGCGTGGGCCTGGCGGCCTCGATGGGCGCCTTCCTGCTGGGCGCCGGTACCAAGGGCAAGCGCCTGGCTCTGCCCCACAGCCGGATCATGATTCACCAACCCCTGGGCGGCACGAGCCAGCGCCAGGCCAGTGACATCGAGATCGAGGCGCGCGAGATCCTGCGCATGAAGGACATGCTCAACAACAACATGGCGGGCATGACGGGCCAACCGGTCGAGAAGATCGAGAAGGACACCGACCGGGACTACTTCATGAGCGCCGAGGAGGCCATGAACTACGGCCTGATCGACCGGGTGATCGCCCACCCCAACGAAGCCTGAGGGAGCTGACCGGCGCTTTCGTAAGCTCGATCCTTGCTTAGCGCTGAACCGAAGCCCCTGATGGCCAAGCTGTACTACGACACCGATGCCGACCTCAGCCTGCTGAACGGCAAAACGGTGGCCATCATTGGCTACGGCTCCCAAGGCCACGCCCACGCCCTGAACCTCAAGGACAGCGGTGTGAACGTGGTGGTGGGCCTCTACGAAGGCAGCCGCTCCGCCGAGAAGGCCAAGGCAGATGGCCTGGAAGTCCTGAGCGTCAGCGACGCCTCCGCCAAGGCGGACTGGATCATGGTGCTGCTGCCCGATGAGACCCAGAAGGCCGTCTACGACGCCGAAATCGCCCCCCACCTCAGCGCCGGCAAAGTGCTGAGCTTTGCCCACGGCTTCAACGTCCGCTTCGAGCTGATCAAGCCCCCCGCTGACGTCGACGTCGTGATGATCGCCCCCAAGGGCCCCGGTCACACCGTCCGTTGGGAGTACCAGAACGGCCAGGGCGTCCCTGCTCTGTTCGCCATCCACCAGGACGCATCCGGCAACGCCCGTGGCCTGGCCATGGCCTACGCCAAAGGCATCGGCGGCACCCGCGCCGGCATCCTGGAGACCAACTTCAAGGAAGAGACCGAGACCGACCTCTTCGGTGAGCAGGCCGTGCTCTGCGGCGGCCTCTCCGAGCTGGTCAAGGCGGGCTTTGAGACCCTCGTGGAAGCGGGCTACCAGCCCGAGCTGGCCTACTTCGAGTGCCTGCACGAGGTAAAGCTGATCGTTGACCTGATGGTCAAGGGCGGCCTGACCGCCATGCGCGACTCCATCTCCAACACCGCCGAGTACGGCGACTACGTCAGCGGTCCCCGCCTGATCACCGCCGAGACCAAGGCCGAAATGAAGCGCATCCTGGGCGACATCCAGGACGGCACCTTCGCCCGCAACTTCGTGGCCGAATGCGAAGCCGGCAAGCCTGAAATGAAGAAGATCCGCGACCGCGACAGCCAGCACCCGATCGAGAAAGTCGGCAAGGGCCTGCGTTCGATGTTCTCCTGGCTGAAGGCCGCCTGATTCAGGTCTTGTTGCTTCCAGGCGGGGTGGATTCCTTCTCGGGGATCCACCCCTTTTTATTGGTCCTGGCTGCGGCCGGACTCGATCGCTGGATCGGGGACCCGCGCTGGTGCCTGCACCCGGTCGTGGTGATGGGCTGGTGGATCACCCAACTGCGGGGCTTCGCGGAGCGCTGGTTCAGCCACTCCCCCCTCGGCCTGCGGCTAGCGGGCTGCTGCATCACCCTGTTATTGGTGCTGGGCAGCGGCGGCTGCGGTTGGTGGCTTGAGCAACGCAGCCGTGATCTGCCCTGGGTTCTGGGGTGGCCTCTGCTGCTGGTCGCCTTGGCCAGTGCCCTGGCCGGCCGGAGCCTGGAGCAGGCGGTTCAGGCCGTCCTGGAGGCCCTGAAAAACGAGACCGAGCTCGGGCCTGCGCGCCAGGCCTTGAGCTGGATCGTCGGCCGAGACACCCAGGACTTGAGCCGCCAAGAGATCCTGCGGGCCGCCGCGGAGACCGCCAGCGAGAACGCTATTGATGGTCTGTTCGCGCCGCTGTTCTGGATGCTGATCGGAGCGGCGCTCTGGCCATACGGCGGGCCGGGTCCTTTGGCCCTGGCCTGGGGATTCAAAGCCGCGAGCACCCTCGATTCCATGCTCGGCTACCGCCGCGGAACCCTGCGTTGGCTCGGGACCGCCGGGGCCAGGCTCGATGATCTATTGGTCTGGTTGCCCTGCCGGCTCGTCACCTTCAACCTGCCGTTCGTGCAGTCGAGCACCGCCCGACGGGCCCTGCCCCTGGCGCGGCGGGCCCTGCTGGAGGGCAAGCCCGACCCCTCACCCAACGCTGGGGTCTCCCAGGCGATCTATGCCCAGTGCCTGGGGATTCAACTGGGGGGCGTCAATCGCTACGGCGACCAGAGCACCTGCAAACCGCTGCTGGCTGCCGGGGCTCAGGCTCCCGAGCCAGCCGATGTCGAACGCCTCCTCGCCTTAAGTCGCCGTCTTGAGGGCCTCTGGCTGCTGGCGGCCCTCTTAGTAGGCGCCGCGGTCCATCGGTAGGAGGACCACACCAATCGTGCGCAGGACGATGCCCAGGTCGAGCCAGAAGTTGCGGTTACGCGCGTAGAAGAGATCGAGCTTGACCCGGGTCTCGTAGGGCAGGTTGTTGCGGCCGGAGACCTGCCAGAGGCCGGTCAATCCAGGGCGAACCGCCAGGACTTCATCCATGGTGCGGCCGTAGCGCTCCAGTTCATCCCAGACGATCGGGCGGGGACCCACCACGCTCATCTCGCCCTTGAGGACATTGATGAATTGAGGAAGCTCATCGAGGCTGGAGCGGCGCAGGAAACGGCCGATCGGCGTGATACGGGGATCATTTTTGAGCTTGAAGTCCCGCTCGAATTCAGCCCGCAGGACCGGATCGGAGGCCAAGACCGCCGCCAAGACACGATCAGCGTCCTTGCGCATCGTGCGGAACTTCAGGCAGCCAAAGCCCCTGTAACCGCGGCCGATGCGGCGCTGGCAATAGAAGACCGATCCCTTGGAGCTGAGCTTGACCACCAGGGCCAGCAGCAACAGCAGCGGGGAGCCCAAGATCAGCACCAACAGCGAAAAGCTGATGTCACCGACGCGTTTGACAATGCGTCCGCGCTTGGATTGAGCCCTCAGCCAAGAGCTGGCCGTGGATTCAGCGGGAATCGAGTCAACAGCGGACAAACGGCGAAGCGGTTGGTCAGTTTCCAGTTGTCATTAAAGAAGTCAAGTGTTCGCAGCGAAACCCCGTTGCAGTCACTCAAGACATAGGCACAGGCAAGGCTCGGCTGCGCTCCTGGCGAGCCCGTTGATGCCGGTTCCAGCTGTGCTCAATCACCGCCTCCATGCGTGCGCGGAAGCGCGCTGGGCTGAAGCCCTCTGCCCATTGCCTGAGCCGTTCGGCAGGGAGTTGCTGCCAAAGCCGCTGCTGCTCAAAGCACTCCAGTGCCGCCACCAGCGAGGCCACCTGCTGATCCGGGAAGAGCAGGCCGGTGGGCTGGCGATCGCCCCGTTGGATGCAGCGAACGGTATCCAGCAAGCCTCCCTGCCCTAAGGCAATCACCGGAGCCCCCGCCGCCATGGCCTCCACCGGGGCTATGCCGAAGTCCTCAAGCCCGGCGTAGACGTAGGCGCGGCAACGGCTCAACCAGTTGTTGACATCGTCCTGGGGAAGGCGACCGAGCAGGCGGACATTGGGGCCAGCCATGGCCTGCAGGCGAGCACGCTCGGGGCCGTCTCCAATCACCACCAAGGGAAGACCAGTGCGGTTGAAGGCCTCCACCACAAGATCCACCCGCTTGTAGGGGACCAGCCTGCAGAGACAGAGGTAGATGTCATCGCGGGGCTGATCCCAGCGGAAGCGGTCCACCTCAACCGGGGGGTGAACGACCGTGGACTCACGGCCCCAATAGCGGCGGATACGCGAGGCGGTGAAGCGGGAGTTGGCCAACAACTGATCCGGGCGCTGACCACTCAGGACATCCCATTGGCGCAGTTGATGCAGCTGCGCACGAATCAGGGGGCCCAGCCCGCGCCGTGCCAGGGCTGACTGGCGCAGGTAGGCGTGCATCTGATCCCAGGCGTAGCGCACGGGAGTGTGGACGTAGCTCAGATGGCATTGGTCCGGGCCGGTCAGGACGCCTTTGGCCACCAGGTGGCTGCTGCTGAGAACCAGGGGATAGCCCGTCAGATCCAACTGCTCGATCGCCATGGGCAGCAGCGGCAGGTACTGCTGGACATGGCTCACGCCAAAGGGCAGGCGCTGGACAAAGGAGCTGGTGATCGAGCGACCCTGCAGCCAGCTGCCGCGGCGACGGCTCTCCCCATCCACCAGGGCAAAGAGCTGGGGCTGCTGCAGCAGGGCATCCAACTCCTGGACCACCAGTTCCGAGCCCCCCACCGACCGGGGGGTGAACCACTCGTGCACCAGGGCGATCGGCCCGATTCCAGCAAGCATGGGCCGCAGCCTAAGGGCGTTCTCTTGAAGTTTGATTGCCCATCAGTCACGAAACCTGTCAGCTGATTGCCGTCAGAGAGCGAACTCTGAATGCTGAGAGGACTGTTCCTGAGCCATGGCCATCCGCGAGCTGCTGGAAGACGAGCTGAAGACTCCCTCCATTGGCACAACCGATTGCTTTAGCTGGCACGCCACCTCGGTTGGCATTGCGGCGCTCTGGACTGCCGGTCAAGCGCCGACTCCACCGCCCTACGACAACGCCCTCAAAGAAGGACTCGAGGTCGGACTCGATCTCAGCCGGGAAGAACGGGAATTCCACCAGGTCAGCCAAGGGCTGGTACTGGTCTTCCACAGCTGATCAAAAGCAACGGAGAGGGTGGGATTCCGTTTCGAGGACAGACCCCTGCTCTCGCAGTCATTCCTAACGAAGGGCTCGTCCAGAGATCCAGTTCCAACAACACATCCCACAACACATTCGTAGGATTACCTGGGACTTCCTGAACCCCGATTCGGACACCATCTGGGACAGAAAACGATTTCGAGTCGTTCAACAGACCCCTACCCAGGAATCACCCGCAGAAGGTCCCCAGACAGCAGGAACCTGCTTCCACCCCTTACGCATCAGGTCCTTCCACATCCCCTCTGCTTGCTCCCTGCGGACGTGCTGACGGGTCTTAAACAGAACAGGAGACCCACATGGGCATGAGGTGCCATTGAGGACCCTGCGGCAGAGGAGGGGGGGGTCTATGACCACCTCAGAGCAGTGGTCTGGGTGCTCAGAGACCCCTTAAACCAAGCAGCAATGAACTGGAGAACCCCTTCAGGACTGAGATAATGACCTCATCAGGTCGATAGCAGTGGCATCCTTCGACGAGTTCTACGAGTCCCTGCCAGAAGACAGCAATAAGAGGGGTGAGTATTTCGAGAAGGTCTTCGTTCCCTGGTTCTTAAGGACAGACCCTGAATGGTCTTCACAGGTCCAGCAGGTCTGGTTGTGGGATGACTACCCCCACAGGTGGGGAAAGGATTGCGGAATCGATCTGGTCTATGAGGACACTCAGGGAAAACACTGGGCAGTTCAGAGCAAGTGCGTCTCCCATGATCGGGAAATCTCAAAAGCAGAGATCGACAGTTTCCTGAGTGAGTCAAGTGACTCCAGGATTCATGGACGACTGCTGATCGCATCAACCGATGGCATCGGCAAATACGCACAGCAGGTCATCGACAGACAGGAGAAGCAGGTCGTCTGCTTCCTCCTGGAGCACTTCAAGCATTCAGCAGTCGAGTTCCCCTCCAAACCAGAAGACCTCTCAACGGGTCAGAGGAAGGAGAAACGCACACCACGTCCTCACCAGCAAGAGGCAATCAAGAACGTCGTAGAGGGTTTCCAGAAGGAGGACAGGGGACAACTCCTGATGGCATGCGGGACAGGCAAGACCTTGACCTCTCTGTGGATCATGGAAGCACTGAATGCCAAACGCACTCTGGTTCTTGTGCCCTCATTGGGTCTGTTGTCTCAGACCCTGAGGGAGTGGACAGCAACCAGCAAGGAAGAGTTCAACTGGATCTGTGTCTGCTCCGACAAGTCAGTTGCAAAGCAGGACAAGACCACTGACAGCATGATCGAACGTGTCAGTGGTCTTGGTGTTCCTGTCACCAGTGATCCAAAGGACATCCAAGACTTTCTTGAAAAGGAAGAAGGTGGAGTGGTCTTCTCGACTTATCAGTCTTCAGAGTTAGTTACAGAGTCGCAAAAGAATCCAGCAACACCTGGGTTTGACATCACGTTTGCAGACGAAGCACATCGATGCACAGGAAAGATCTCAAGTGCTTTTGCTTGCGTCCTAGATAGTGAACGAATCAGATCTGACAAACGACTTTTCATGACTGCCACTCCAAGAGTGCTGTCGAAACAAATCAAGAAAAAAGCAGATGACGAGAATATTGATCTGGCATGCATGGATGACGTCTCGCAATTCGGAGAAATTTTCCATCAACTGAATTTCTCAGAGGCAATCCACAAGGAATTACTGAGTGACTACAAGGTGGTCATCGTTGGTGTGGACGACCCAACAGTCGAAGCAAAGATTCTCCACAGAGAAATCGTCCAGACAGAAAATGAGTTAGAGATCGATACCGAAACACTTGCCAATCACATTGCTCTCGCAAAGGCAATAAAAGACTACGACCTTAGTCGATTAATCACCTTCCACAGTCGAGTCAAATCGGCAAAGAAGTTCTCTGAAGACCACCCGTCTATCCAAGAATGGATGCCAGAAGACTCAAAGACCTCAAAAATATTAATTTGCTCTCATGCCTCAGGAGAAATGCCAACCAAGAGTCGAAATCTTGCGATCAACAAGTTAAGGCACATTAATGACAACGAAGTAGGGATCCTGACAAACGCAAGATGCCTATCAGAGGGTGTAGATGTCCCAACTCTGGATGGGATTGTCTTCATGGATCCCAAGAGGAGTCAGGTAGACATCATTCAGGCATTGGGTCGGGCAATCAGAAAGAGCATAAACAAAACAGACGGATACATAATCCTACCTGTCTACCTAGGGGATACCAAAAATATCGAGGAAAGTATTCTCCAGAGTCGTTTCCAAGAAATCTGGAAAATCATTCTCGCACTGAAGTCACAAGACGATTCACTTCGTGTGGAATTAGATCAGTTAAGAGTAGAACTAGGAAGAAACAATTACTCAAAAAAACCAATTCAAGGACCAATGAAAATTATTTTTGATTTGCCATCCAGGGTTTCGACAAGTTTCTCCGACTCAATATCAACACTCCTCGTTCAGGAAACAACTGAGAATTGGTTAGAGAAATATGGAAATCTAGTTCAGCACATGGAAGACAATGAGAATTCAATACCTGAAAGAAGTCATCACACACTTGGTCCTTGGTGCAATACTCAAAGAAATTGGTATAAACAAGGAATTCTTACCCCAGAAAGGATCCAACTTTTAGAATCAATCAATGGTTGGAACTGGGATCCCCGTGAAGAGCAATGGACACTCATGCTTGACAAATTCCGAGAATTCAACAAACCAGACAATGCACTTTCAACAGACGAGATCAAAAAAGTAAAAACCTGGATCGGAGAACAAAGAACCTCATACAAAAGAAACAAAATACCAAAATACCGAATAGCACTGCTTGAAGAGATTGACGGATGGGAATGGGATTCTTTGAGTGCAGAATGGGAAAAAAAGTTTGCAAGACTTGCGGAATATGTAGAAATCAACGGTCACGCAAGAGTGCCAAGGTCGCATCCAGAACTGGGCACTTTCGTCGAGGTGAACAGGAGAAACTATAGAATCAACAAAATCGAACCAAAAAGAAAGCAACGTCTTGAAAGTCTAAACGGATGGGTCTGGAACAAGAAAGAAGAAGTCTGGGAAGAAACATATACAGAATTAAAAAACTACCTTAATGCTGACAAAGACAATTACCCATCTCCTTCACACCAAACTCTAGGGAGATGGATCTCTGCGCAAAGAACTGCTTATAGGAAAGGCAATCTATCTCAAAAGAGAGTTAAAAAATTAGAGACAATAGAAAAATGGTGCTGGGACGACAACGGACGCAAGGAGGAAGATTGGATGAACCGTTTTACATCTCTAAAAAATCACCTCAAAAAGAATCCAAATTCAACACCAAACATGGGCATCGAAGAACATGCTCAATGGATCAGATCACAGAAAAGAATGAAAAAGGAAAACAAATTATCCGAATCAAAAATCAATTTATTGGAGTCATTAAGAGACTGGAAGTGGTAAGGATAGGACTAGTCATTGTCCCTAGATCTCGAATCAATAACCACTGGTGGTAGAGCACTGGCAGAGAAACACCCTCAAGGTTCTGCGTCAGGTCCCCAGACAGCAGGAACCTGCTTCCACCCACGACGCACTAAGTCCTTCCACATCCCCACTGCTTGCTCCTTGCGGACGTGCTGACGGGTCTTAAGCAGTGCTGGTGATCCATCGGGCATCTCCCGTCCCATATCCACGAAAACCCTGGGGTCACGCAACCAACTCTTTTCATCCCTGTGGAACCTGTACGTCCATCCATCGGACGGGTTCTTCAACCATCCATCTCCCATTATCACCCTCCACCAATACATGCGTATTAGTCCTAGCAAGGGATTGGTGTTCAGAAACCCTTGAGTTGGTCCGACAAAGCAAAAAGAACGGTCAGACCACGAAAAGGGAGCAGATATGCGTTCGGAAACACCGTTCGGTTGATTTCGTGTATAGTGCTCTAGAAAGACACACTCTTTCCGAACGATGGGACGGAAAATCGGATACGGGAGGACATCCACAACCCATCAGAAGCAGGGTTTGGATGCCCAGGTCCAAGAACTGAAGGACGCAGGATGCGAAGAGGTCTTCTCTGAACGGGTCAGCAGCACCACGACCCTGGACAAGAGGCACCAACTCCGTGCGTGTCTGTCTGTCCTCCGCAAAGGGGACATCCTTGTCGTCTCCAAGTTGGACCGACTGGGCAGGTCCCAGGTCGAAGTCATCAACCGTCTGAACGAACTCCAGCAGCAGGGGATCCATGTCAAAACTCTGGATGGACTAATCGACACCCAGGCACTTGGAAAGATGGCACCCCTCGTCGTGGGTCTCCTGACGGGTCTTTCAGAGGTGGAGAGGTCTCTCATCCAGGAACGCAGCAGAGAGTCCGTAGAGCACCGCAGAAGGACGGGAGGCAACCTCGGAGGCAGACCTAAGACCAGCAGCAAGAAGGAGACCCTTGTGCTGCGTCTGAGGAGGGAAGGGGAGTCCTACCGATCCATCAAGGAACAGACGGGTCTTGCCCTCGCAACCATCACCCGAATCGTCAAAGAACAGGAGGTCGCATGACGGTCGTCAAAATCCAGTGGGAAGACCAACACGGCAACTGGCAGCACTACGGCACCTACCACCACGAAGCATCCACAAGGAAGTTTGCCCAGCAACTTGCCAAGAGAACTGGCAAGAGATACCGACTAGTCGATGCGGACGGTCGTCTTCTCGATCTGGCATATCCATAATAAATAGAACTGATTGACACCTCTTCTGATAATGAATAGACCACCAGACCCGAGTGCTGGTGGTCTTTTTTGTGCCTCCCAAAAACCTGTGACCACATTTATGCTATTTCCGCATAACCCAAATAAAGACCTGGTTTTACATGGTTCCGTGCAAAGTTAAGTCCGCACAGTATCAGCACTAATACTTGACAAGATATCTTTTTCCAAGTAGAATAACTTTGTCAAGGTTGAAGATAAGCAACAGGTACTTTAGAGGTTATTTGAGTAGAGGTGAAAACTTTTATGCATAGTTTGTCAGGTTTAAACGGGAATGGTTGAGTTCCATAGAGACCCAGCAGAAACCCACCAGAACCAAACACACAAAGCAAACATAATGAGATTGGTTCCGAAGGAACCAAACACCGAAGGTGTTTCAATCAATATCCTTTAAGTGAATCCAGAATGAAATCAGCAACAGTCCAGCAAGAAAGAATGTCCCTGACCTTCACCAAGAAGGACACCTGGATCAAGAATGAGATCGAGAGAGAAATCGAACTCAACCCATACTGGTCTAAAACTGGTTATGTGAAGAATGCTTTGATTGAGCATTTCAGAAACAAGAAGAATGGAAGCAACAGGACCCACTCTTTCAGTTGACCACGGTCGCAAGACAGCACTCAAAGAGAAACTTGAATACATCAAAGAGAGACGCAGACGCATCGAACCCTTCTGCGACCCTCTGCTTGTGGACTACGATCCCGACCTTGCCAAGTTAAAACTTGAACTCGACAAGCAGGTTCAAGATCTCTATGTCAAGATCCACAATCAAGAGTATTCGTCGTTCAGTAAAAGCATTGATTTTATTTTAGGAGTAGACAGATGATTAACATCAATATTGATGGGGCAGAAAAAGAAGCACTGAGATTGCTCTGCCAGAAGAACAACGTTAGACCAAAAGAACTTCTGGAGTACCTCATCAACGATGCCTACAACAGAACGAACCGTGCGAAAACAAAACTCCTATGACATACGACGAACTCAACCAGACCAATCCATACAACTACTTCCCCACTGGTAACAGTGCCAAATTTGAGTTGCCCGAAGATAAGGTCACCAAGTTCCGTCGTCTTTGGAAGAAGCACAACCCAAAGAAGAAGCAGGACGATTTCACTGCCAATGAACCCGTGTCAATGCCACCCACCGAAACCGACAAGATGATTGTGGTGGGGGGTCCTGTCGGAGAAAGCAGCACAGAGAGGTTCAGGCACCTTGCTGGGATTGCTTTCTCCATTTGGCAGCAATCCCACCTGAACGAACGAAAAAGCACCAGGAAGGGGAAGACCCGCAATCCTGGTGCCGTTCAGCAGGGTGCCAGAGAGAAGAAGATCGCAGACCTGCGTCGATCTACTGGCAAGGGTAAAGACGAACTATGGAGTGGTCTCGATTAAGGATCGACTAGTGACTCAAAAACCAATCAGTTCGAGAACTTCGTCCCTAATACGATCTTTCTCATCAGAATCGTCTTCATCAAACCAGTCAGGATCATCGAGAAACTGATTATCAAAACTGGAAATAATCTCATAGACAAGATCATCAAGATCAACATTGAACTTATTGACAATCTTTTTAATCAAGTCATTCCCTCCGTGAGTCCCCTCTGCATCTGCGTGGATTTCATTATTCATGACCTCATAGACTAAGAGCATATCAAGTTGCTTTTGATACTGACTGACCAAAGAGGTGAAAACAAGATTACGAACGAAAGTGGGGGTAGGATAATTCATTTATTTGATCGAGGGAAGGGGTAATTAAGTGTTTGTTCTCGCAGTTTCTCTGCGGTAGGGATTTAAGTCGGTTTATCGACTGATTATCAACAAAGAGATCAAAGAATCCCCTGTTTATCAAGATACTCCATCACCTGATCACGAAGACTATCTTTAATATCTGTGTCCTCTTCGTCATACCATTCCTCACAATCACGGAATACATCATCCCATTCAGATATTGCTTCGTAAACAATTTCATCCCAATCAACAAGTTTTCCCTGATCTTTCGATAAACGCATTTGGACCTTTAACATAGTCAGAACATCAGGAACACAGGGATAATCACGGGTCATCAAATCAATCATGAGAACAATAAGTAAGTGAACATGTTTGTTCTCGGTGTTCTCTCACCGATAGGGTTTTGAGTCGGTTTATCGACTATGGATTGCTCAACCGAAAGCAGCAGCAACCTTTTCGGCACACCAGTCCTCAACCTGGGCACGAACCCAGACCACAGAACGAGCACCTAAGGCAACCTGCTTAGGAAAATCACCGTCATCCATCAGACGGTAGATAGATGACTTCGACAGGCAGGTCATTTCCTTGACCTGAGGAAGACGGATAAACTGAGCAGAGGTAAGCATGAACTCAAAAAGCAAAGAACTGTTAGTTGCTTGTCTTGCTTTTTGACTTGTAAGTCAGAGAACCAGGGAGGGGATGTCTGGTTAAAAAAAGGAATGTGCTCTCTCGAGCAAGGATGTATTTGATTTGTATCGGTGAGAGAGGATTGTCTCCCCTCCTGTCGATGAACTAAGTATAGCAGGGGAGAACCCGACCCGAGCATTCCAAGGGGACACCTGAAGGATCGACCTTTCAGTTGTGGCAGGAGGTCTCACAAGGTCCCAGTGAGTCGAATCCCACCCCTAATCGTCAGACCTTCATCCCTCTCTCTAGGAGAGCATCACACCAGGCAACCATGAACTCTTTGCGTTCATCAAGCAATTGGGATTGGTCGTAGGACTGCCGCACTTTGTCTCCAAGAGCATGTGCCATTTGCCTCTGGATTAAGTCAGACGGGAATCCAAGAACATCCTGTCCAGCAGTCAAAGCAGTTCTTCGGAGACCGTGTGCTGTCTGAACCCCCTTGTATCCCATACGGATGAAGTGCTGGTTAATCGAATAGGGGTTGAGATACGCAGTGCTTCTCTTGCGGAAGGAAGCAAAGACGAACTCCTCATCCCCATTGACCTTCCTCAAGGTCTCGAGAACCTCTCTGAGGGGATCGGTCAGAGGAACCAAATGCTCCTGACCGTTTTTCATCCGATCAGCAGGCACCACCCAGAGATCCCTTGACTCATCGAGTTCGACCCATCGCATCGGGGTCAGAGACCCGACCCGCAAGAAGGTCATGAAGACGACCTTGGCAGCACTCAGCAAGACCAGAGACCCATTTGCCTGGTTGCTCTCCAAGTCCTCAAAGAACTTGGGCAACTCGTCCCACGGAAGGGTGGGATGAGGGGTGGACTTGTGCTTGCTCTTGGTCCCCTTGGTTCCAAGGGCAGGGTTCTGGTCTCGACTCAACCACCCTTCATCGATGGCATGGTCAAAGACCAGACGCATGACCATCAGGAGTTTGTGTGCCTGGGGTTCTTTCCCCTCAGCAACCTTGGAACGGAAGATCTCCATGACCCGTTCACGACCCGTCCTCCCACCAGCACCCTTGTGATCCCACGCAAGGTGAGCAACGGGGGTATCTGCCCCCAGTCGGGGGATCACCTGGTTCCTCAGAAGGTTCGGATACTCCTTCTTCGATGACTTGGAACTGGAGTGAGAGAGATACGACTCACATGCCTGTTCAAAGGTCGGACCAGAGGACTGCTGAACCTTTGACTGCTGCTCTTCCCTCTTGAGTTCCCTGGGATCCTTGCCCGTCTCCTTGCTCCATAGACGGATCCGATCCCACTCGTCCTTTGCCTCTTTGAGGGACCACTTACCAACCCCCTTCCCGTAGACACCGATTCGCACAGGAACCTGCTTCCCACTGCGTCCAGGAGGGAACCGCATCCTTCCCTCAAACGACTTGCCTCCCCCCCTTGACTCAGATTCGATTACCAGCAGCAACGAGTTGCCGACGGAGATATTCCTTCTTCTGGGACCTGCCTTCTCTGCCTTGACTTGCGAGTCAGAGAGAGGCATCTCAAGAATCCAACAACACCGATTTTATCCAACAACACAACCCCTATTTCCAACAACACATCCAACAACACTTTTTCGAGACCTTGTGGTTTTCCCTGGGACGAACCAGGACCAACAAGCACTAAAAAAGTCCCTCACCGCAATGGGTTTGGGACTTCCGTGGTCTTGTCAGGACCTTCTCTGAACGGAGAGGGTGGGATTCGAACCCACGGAAGGTTGCCCTTCAAACGATTTCGAGTCGTTCGCTTTCGACCACTCAGCCACCTCTCCAGGCGACTGGGCCAGTGTACGGATCAAGCAGCCAGCTCAGCTCTGGTGCCATCCGCTGGTGGAACCGGCAGTGGGCCACCAGGCCTGAAGTCCGCGTAAGGCCTGCACCTCCCGGGGACTGGGAACAAACCCCAACCAGACCGAGCCGCCGCCGCGGCCCTGCCGCAGCCAGCTCCACCAGGCCTGCCGATCGGGAAGCACCAACCAACGCTGTCGCCCTGCCCTGAAGGAGAGGCCCTGGCTATAGGGACTGATGCGACTCACCGAGAGCCCTGGGCTGTGCAGCTGTTGCCCAGGCCAGAGGCGATCGACCGTGGTGTGGGCCAAGCGCGACCAACAGGGATTGGGCTCTTGAGGCAGTGGATCAAGCAAGAGCAGCCAATCGAAGCGCGCAACCCCCAGCCCCTGGGCCAGTTGCTGAGCGCGGCGGCAACTGCTGGGGTCGGCCTTCAGGCTCACCAGACCGGCCCGGCCCTGGTGGCGGACGACCAGCCACTGGCGCGGAGCCTGGCGAACCAGCAGCAGTTGGTCCCGGCTCTGCTGCCAGGAGCGCAGGCCAACCGCCAGGGGAAGCAGCGGCAGCGCCAGCAGACGCCAACGGCGACCGGCCGGAAGCAGCCAGGGCAGCAGCCCCGCCAGCAGAAGCAACACCAGGAGCACCCCTAGCTGTCCGATCGGCAACTGGGCCATCGGCAAGCGGGCCATCAGCTGCACCAAAGCCAGCAACAGCTGTGCCATCGGCACCATCAGCGCACCCAGCAACCCGAGTAGGGGTGGCATCAGCACCGCAGTCAGGGCCATCGCCATCGCCCCCAAGGTCAGCGGTGTCAGCAACGGAGCCGCCAGGACATTGGCCAGGACCGCGTAACTGGGCACCACGCCGAAATGCAGCAGCTGCAACGGCAGGGTCCAGAGCGAAGCGGCCAGAGGGAGCGCCATCGCGGCAGCCGCCCAACGGGGGAGCCACCTGCGCAGTCGCTCCTCCAGGGGACCGGCCGAGAGGATCAGGCCAGCCGTGGCGGCCGCACTCAGCTGAAAGCCCACATCCAGAAGCCAGCTCGGCCGCAACACCAACATCAGCAGCAGGCAGAGCAAGAGCGAGAACAGCGGACGAGCGCCGCGACCGCTCTCCTTCAGGACAAACGCCATCGCCCCCATCAACAGAGCGCGAACCACGGAGGCCTGACCGCCCGCCAGAAGTCCAAACACACCCATCGCACCGAAGGCCGCCGGCCAACGGATCAATGCAGGAGCGCGGCGAGTCACCAGCAGCACGGCGCCCAGCAGCACGCTCAGATGAAACCCACTAGCCGCCAGGGCATGGGAGAGGCCCGCCGCCCGGAAGGATTCCTTCAGGCTCGCGGGCAGCGTCACCATCGCTTGCCCCAACACCAAAGCCGCCAGCAGCCCGCCGGGTTCCTCCCCACCAACCCGCCGCAGCTCCGTAGCAATCCGGCGGCGACCATCCGCCATCGGCGTGGGCGGGCGGGCGATCAGCTGCCAACGCTCAACCCGCAGTTCACTCCAGACCCCTTTGCCCGCGAGCCGTTCCGCCGCCCCAGGCAGCAGCGGGTGCGGTCCGCCGCGCAGCCGCCTCAGTCGGCCCTCCAGTTGCAAACGCCAGCCCTGCTGCAACTCTGGGCAGGAGAGAAAGCGCAGACGAACCCGCCCCTGCGGAAGTTCGGCCAAGGCCTGACAGGACGCACCCATTCCTCGCGGGTCCTGCAGCAGCCGCGCCTCCACCTGGACCGGCTGCGACTGCTGAGAAGGCGGGATCCAATGAATCGGGTCAGAGGCCGAAGGTTGGGGCCGTCCCATCCAGCCCCAACCACCCAGCAACAGCAGGGCCAGCAGCCAGGCCAACAGCTGGGAGAAGGACCAGCGCTGCCGGCGAGCCCAGCCGCACTGCAGCAGACCCAACACCACCGCCAGGGCCAGCTGAGGGACCAGCGACAGCGGCAGGACTCCAAGGGACAGGGCCACTAAGGCCCCGCCCGAGAGCAGCAACGGCAAACCTCACCCCAGTCCAGCTGGAGTGAGCGTTCCCTGCGTTAGGCCGCTACCGCCGCCTCTTGCTTGAGCAGCGGGAAGCCCAGGGCTTCGCGTTCCTCCAACCAAGCCTCAGCCACCTGCCGGGCCAGGTTGCGGATCCGGCCGATCGTGGCGGTGCGCTCGGTCACCGAGATCACCCCGCGGGCCTCCAGCAGGTTGAAGGTGTGGCTGCACTTCAGCACGAAGTCCAGGGCCGGGGCGGGCAGCTTCTTCGCCACCAGGTCCGCGGCCTCAGCCTCATAGATCGCGAACAGCTGCTTGAGGCGCTCCGGGTTGGAGGCCTCGAAGTTGTAGGTGCACTGACCCTTCTCAAACGGCAACCAGATGTCGCCGTAGGAGCGGTTGCCATCCCAGGAGAGATCCCAGATGCTCTCCACGTCCTGGAGGTACATCGCGAGGCGCTCCAGGCCATAGGTGATCTCGATCGAGACCGGCCGGCAATCGATGCCGCCGCACTGCTGGAAGTAGGTGAACTGGGTCACCTCCATGCCATCCAGCCAGACCTCCCAGCCCACACCCCAGGCGCCGAGGGTGGGGGACTCCCAGTTGTCCTCGACGAAGCGAATGTCGTGGTCCTTGGCGCGGATGCCCAGGGCCTCCAGCGAGGCCAAATAGGTCTCCTGGATGGCATCCGGGCTGGGCTTAATCAGCACCTGGTACTGGAAGTAGTGCTGGGCGCGGTTCGGGTTATCGCCATAGCGGCCATCGGTGGGCCGGCGACAGGGCTCGGGGTAGGCCACCGCCCAAGGCTCCGGCCCGATGGCGCGCAGCACCGTGTGGGGGCTCATCGTCCCGGCACCCTTCTCCGTGTCATAGGGCTGAAGGATCAGGCAACCCCGCTCAGCCCAGAAGCGGTTCAGGGTCTGGATGATGTCCTGGAAATGCACAGATGCTCTGGACTGGGTTCGTCGTGCGGGGATTCTCGCTAACCGCCCGCCAGCCGAACTTCCTCCACCTGCCGCTGGGCATTGACCCGCAGCACGACATCGGCGGATCGCCCCGACACCAGCGCCGATTCCGGGATGCAGACCTGAAGACTGCGCGTCATGGTTTCAAGCTCGTGCTCAGCCAGCCCAGACCCCGTCTGTTGCTGCTGACTCAGGTTCTGCTGGCGCTTCCAGCCCGTCACCGTGGAGAGGGTGGTGGGGCTCAGTTGCCAGAGACCGTCCAGCTGCCGCCAGACCTCTTGATAGGGAAGGACGTTCCGTTGAATGACGGGCCTGTAGGCCAATTCCGCTTGGGTCAAGGGAGTCAAATCAGCGCTCTCCTCCCCGTGACTGGCCGCTGCCCAAGGACCGGCTCCAACAAACCAGCCCTCCAGGATCAACAAATCGGCTTTGAGCAGCCGAGTACCCGCACGATCGCCCCGGCCCTGCCGCAGCGCCTTGTCAAAAACAGGGGCCTCACAAGACCCCTCGCTGCGCCATTGCCGTAGGCAGCGCAGCAAGAGCTCCACATCGTGGCTACCAGGAATGCCCCGGGGTGCCCGCCAAGGGTTGCCGTCCATTGCCGCATCCAGTGCCTGGCCTTCGAAATAGAAGTCATCGAGGGACACCACCTCAACGGCCATCCCCAAGTGGGCCGCTGCCGCCTTGACCCAGGCGCAGAGGGTGGATTTACCGCAGCCCGGCATCGCCGCCAAACCCAGTAGGGAGCGTCCTTGGAACTGCTGCAGTTGATCCAGCAGGGGCAAGCCCACCGACGCCATCCAGGTGAAGTCGACCCCAACGGGCCAGGCCTCGCGGGCAAGAGAGAGTCCATCGTTGGCCGCCCAACGGGCCACCCAATCGGCCAGGGAGTCGTAGCCCAAGGCGCCAACCAACACCTCAAAACCAGCGATCTCCCGGCAGCGCTCCAGGGGCGAGCTCAAGGGGTGGGCTTCACCAAGGCACCGCCATTGCAGAACCGGGCCGACCAGGCCTTCTGCTCCTCAAGGCTCAGGTTGGGGTGGTTCCGCTGGTACCACTCCAGGGAGGTGTTGAAGCACTTATTCCATCGCACCGACTGACCGCCAATCGCCCCGAGCGATAGGGCGATCGAGACCGAGCTGGCCGTGGCTATGAGGGCCAACACCGGGAAGAGGTGAGCGTTGATCGCGTCCCGCGTTCTGCTCATGAATCCCGAGAGCCTTCTTGCAGAACAAAGACTAGTGATTTTTGAAACATGAACATGTTCAGAACGAAAACGAACTGATCAATCAGGAAGCAGACTGTCCCGAGCTTTCAGACCTGGATGCCCCGTCCCCCACGGCTCCGTGCGCTCCTGTTGGGGAGCGTCTTTGGGACCGGGCTGAGCGTGAGCCAACCCGCTCCCGCGGCAGAACTCGAGCAGGTCAGCACGATCAGCCAGTTCTTAGATGTTCAGCCGAGTGACTGGGCCTATCAAGCGCTCAGCAACCTGATCGAGCGTTATGGCTGCGTGGCCGGCTACCCCAACGGCAGCTTTGACGGAAACCGAGCGGTGAGCCGCTACGAGGCAGCAGCCCTACTGAACGCCTGCCTCGATCGGGTCACGGAGGTGACCGACGCGCTCAAACGCCTCACCCAGGAATTCGCGCGGGAACTGGCCGTGTTGCGGGGCCGGGTCGATGCCCTCGACGCCAAGGTGGGCGTGCTCGAGGCCCTGCAGTTCTCCACGACCACCAAGCTCTCGGGCCTAGCGGTCTTCGTAGTGGGCGGGAACCAGTTCTATGGAACGGCCCAAAACAGAACCGTGAACGGGTGTCCCGACATCAGCGATGTCGAAGAGAGCGACCCGCAATTTCTGCAGTACGGGGTGGAGCAAGCCAAACGCTGCTTTGGCGCCGCCACCTTCAACTACGAACTCGAGCTCTTCTCCGACACCAGCTTCAGCGGCAAGGACCTGCTGCGCCTAGTGCTGCGGACGGGCAACTTCACGCTGGCCAGCAACAGCTTCGGCGGCCCCTTCCCCGCACCCACCAACCTCTCCCAGTTGGAGATTGCTTTTCAAGAAATCGGCAAGCCCAACGAGGTCTCGATCGATCGGCTCTTCTATCAATTCCCTGCCGGCGATTTCACCGTCTCCCTCGGCGGCCGCGTCGGTCAGGAAGACATGCTGGCGATCTGGCCGAGCGTCTACCCCAGACAAACGGTCCTCGATGTCACCACCTTGAACGGTGCGCCTGAGGCCTACAACAAAAACCTCGGCACCGGGGCGGGCCTCTGGTGGCAGAAGGCTGGCTTCGCCGTCAGCGCCAACTACGTCGCGGACCGCGGCGGCCTCGGCAGCCCAGGCGTCGGCGGGATCGCCACCTCAGGCTCCGGCGGCACCGGAACCGTCCAGCTCGGCTACAGCCACGATCGTTTTGGCCTAGCGGGGATCTACTCCCAAATCCAGAACCAAACCCCCTGGATTGGCTACGGCACCAACTTCCTGACCGGCAGCCAACTCCAGAATCCCGGCACCACGGCGGCCTACGGCCTGAGCGGCTACTGGGTCCCGGCAGACGACGGCTGGGTCCCCTCGCTGAGCGCGGGCTTCGGCATCAACACCACGACCTACGAGGCCGGGGTGGAGAGCGATGGGCTTGCCAAGAACAGCCGCTCCTGGAACCTCGGCCTGAATTGGAGCAATGCCCTGGTGAAGGGCAACAGCGCCGGCATGGCAGTCGGTCAGGCCACCTACGCCACCAGCCTCTATGGCGACCGGGGTGCCAACGACGCCAACTACGTCTGGGAGTGGTGGTACTCCATCCAGGTCAGCGACAACCTCGCGGTGACCCCAGCGCTCTTCTATCTGAGCCGGCCCCAGGGGGAGAACACACCGGCCGGCGAGAGATTCGATCAGCTGGGGGCCCTGGTCAAAACCACCTTCCGCTTCTGATCCCTAGGCAATCAACTGCAGCAGCCCCATCTGCCCGCCCGCCAGCAGCTGATGCTGGGCCTGGCTGAAGCCCGCCTCCCGAGCCAACTCCTCTTGCTGGGGCCCAGTAGGGAATCGCGCCAGGCTGTCCTCTAGGTAGGCGTACTGAGCCTCCAGGCCTGCCCGCTTGGCCAGGGGTACGACCAACTGACGCAAGTAAAAGCGCTGGAACTGGGCCGTCAGCCCCTGGGGGTCGAGGGCCCGGTTGAAATCAAGAACAGCGGCCCGCCCGCCGGGACGGAGCAAGCGCCGCAATTCCTGCAGCCCCGCCGCGGGATCGGCCAGGTTGCGTAGGCCGTAGGCCATGACTGCACCATCCGCCCAGCCATCGGCCAGCTCCGTGGCCTGGGCATCGGCCTGACGAAATTCCAGCGGCAACCAGGGGCAGCGGGAGGCCCGCCGGCGCGCCTGCTCCAAGGGGGCTGCTGCGGCGTCGAGACCCAAAACCAACCCAGCGGGCCTGACCTTCTCAGCCAGAAGGAGCGCCAGATCGCCCGTTCCGCAACACAGGTCCAGCAGCCTCTGCCCTGGTACCGGTTGGAGCCAAGCCACGGCTTGCCTTTTCCACAAACGATGGAGACCCAGGCTGAGGAGATCGTTCAATCGGTCGTATTCCGGCGCAATCCGATCGAACAGCTGACGAACCGCCTCGGGATTCCCGGGCGGAATCGAGGCAGAGGGCTCAGGGCTCGGCGGCATCCCAAGGCAACGAGATCGAATCGAGACTGACACCCGCTGCCACCATCTCGGACTGGTCGGACTCCAAAGCCGTGAAATAGCCCTGGGCCTCCAGTCGTTCAGCGCTGGTGAAGGTCATCACCATCACGGTGGCCAAACCAATGGCTGCTGAGCAGACCATGCATCCGGCCAGCATCAAGGAGAACTCCTTGCGATCGCTGGCCGCCTGCATCAATTGCAAAGCCCAGGCGACCATCACGATCACGACAAGGACAACGGACCCTGCCAGCACTGGAGAGTGGCTCTGATCGAGGGCCAGCACTGGCTAAACGAAAATTTCTGAGCGAATTGTAACGGCGGGTTAAGCGGCGCGCGACCCCCTCTCAAGCGGGCGGATGTTCAGGCCACGCCCCAACAAATCAGCTTTGATTTGCTCGACCGTCAGCACGCCGTCATGCAGCAAGGACGCCAGCAAGGCCGCTGAGGCATGGCCTCCAGAGGCTGAGGAATCCAGGGCCTGGGCGATGTGGTCGATGCAACCGGCCCCGCCGCTGGCGATCACCGGTACATCCACGGCATCGGAGACCGCCCGGGTGAGGTTCAGCTCGTAGCCCGCCTGGGTTCCATCCCCATCCATCGAGGTCAGCAGGATCTCCCCAGCGCCCAGCGCCACCACACGCTGTGCCCACTCGACCGCATCCAGACCTGTGTTCTCACGGCCCCCTTTGACGTACACGTCCCAGCCCCCTTCTCGGCGACGGGCATCAATCGCCACAACAATGCACTGACAACCAAAGCGTTCGGCCCCGCGGGCCACCAGCTCTGGATCACGGACCGCCGATGAATTGAGGCTCACCTTGTCGGCCCCAGCCCGCAGCAATTCCGTGATGCCCTCAACAGAACTGATCCCACCACCCACGGTGAACGGAATCGTGACCGCCTCGGCGGTGCGACGAACCAGATCCACCAGGGTGGCTCGCCCCTGGTGACTGGCGGCGATGTCGAGAAAGACCAATTCATCGGCCCCAGAAGCGCTGTAGCGACAAGCCAACTCCACGGGATCGCCGGCATCGCGCAAGCCAACGAAGTTCACCCCCTTCACCACCCGGCCATCGGCCACATCCAGGCAGGGAATGATCCGTTTGGCGACCATGGGGGAAGGTTTGCAGCGGGTTAGCCTGACGCCACTTTTTCGTCGCGCCGGACATGTCCCAGGCTGCCATCACCGTCGGCTCGAAGGTGCGGGTCACCCGGGTGCGCGATCGCATCCCCGCCGACCTGGTTTCCGCCCTCCAAAGCGATGCCACCGGCACCGTTAAGGACTTCAAGGTCACCGATGGCAAAGGCATCGGTGTGGTGGTTGAGCTGAGCAACGGAACCACCACCTGGTTCTTCGACGACGAGATCACCGCCGCCTAAATCCACCGTTCGTGAGCGACTCCCCCAACCCCACCGCTGCCACTGGTGGCGGTGCCCGGCAGCTTCTGGGCATGAAAGGTGCCAGCGGCACCACCAATATCTGGAAGATCCGTCTTCAGCTGATGAAGCCGGTCACCTGGATTCCTTTGATCTGGGGGGTTCTCTGCGGAGCAGCGGCTTCCGGGAACTTCCACTGGACCTTTCCTGAGGTCGGAGCCTCTATCGCCTGCATGGTGATGAGTGGCCCCTTGCTGGCTGGGTTCACCCAGACCATCAACGACTACTACGACCGCGAAATCGACGCGATCAACGAGCCCTACCGGCCCATCCCCTCAGGTGCGATCCCCCTCTGGCAGGTCAAGGCTCAGATCTGGGTCCTGCTGCTGGCCGGCCTTGGTGTGGCCTACGGCCTGGACCTCTGGGCAGGCCACGACACCCCGGTGCTGTTCCTGCTCGCCCTGGGTGGTTCGTTTGTCAGCTACATCTATTCCGCCCCCCCGCTCAAGCTCAAGCAAAACGGCTGGCTGGGGAACTACGCCCTGGGCGCCAGCTACATCGCCCTGCCCTGGTGGGCCGGCCAGGCACTCTTCGGTCACCTGACCTGGACCACCGCGATCTTGACCCTGGCCTATTCCCTGGCCGGTCTCGGCATTGCAGTGGTCAATGACTTCAAGAGCGTCGAAGGCGATCGCGCCCTGGGCCTCCAGTCCCTCCCAGTGGCCTTTGGCATCGAGAAAGCCAGCTGGATCAGCGCCGGAATGATTGATGTCTTCCAGCTGGCGATGGTGGCGGTTCTGATCGCCATCGGCCAACATTTCGCTGCCGTCCTCCTGGTGCTGTTGATCGTCCCCCAGATCACCTTCCAGGACATCTGGCTGCTGCGCGATCCCGTGGCCTTCGACGTGAAGTATCAAGCCAGCGCCCAGCCCTTTCTGGTCCTCGGCATGCTGGTCACGGCTCTGGCAATCGGGCACAGCGACCTGGTGGTGATGTGAAGCACAGGCGCCGGCGGCAGCTGATCTCAGCCGGTCTCGTTGGAGCTGGTGCTGGTCTGGCTGTGGGGCTGACCCAGGCGGTCGTGACCCGCGGCGTCGACAGCCTGCTGCCGAACGTTCGCGGCGTCAGCAGCTACAACCGCCCCGGCACCCTGACCTTGCTTGCCAGCGATGGCCAGGTCATCCAGAAGCTGGGCCCCGCCACCCGGGAGAAGCTGGTCACCGGCCAAATGCCCCTGCTGGTTCAGCGCGCCTTCATCGCCGCAGAGGACCGGCGCTTCTACGAGCACGACGGCATCGATCCGATCGGGATCGGCCGGGCGATGGTGCGCAACATCTCCAGCGGCTCTGTCGAAGAAGGCGCCAGCACGATCACGCAACAGCTGGCCCGCACGGTCTTCCTGAGCCAGGACCGAACGATCATCCGCAAGCTCAAAGAGGCCCTGCTCGCCGGAAAGCTCGAGCGCCAACTGAGCAAGGAGCAGATCCTTCAGCAGTACCTCAACTACGTCTATCTCGGCGCTGGGGCCTATGGGGTTTCCGATGCGGCCTGGATCTACTTCTCAAAAACCCCATCCGAGCTAAACCTGCCGGAGGCGGCGCTGATTGCAGGCTTACCGCCAGCCCCCTCGGTCTACTCACCGCTAGTCAATCCCGATCTAGCCCTGCAGCGCCGGGCGATTGTGCTTCGCCGGATGCGCGAAGCGGGCTTCATTGACGACCTGCAGTTCGCCAGCGCCAATGGCTCACCGCTGCTACTGAAGCCGGCCGAGCCCAAGTACTTCACCAGCCGCGCGCCGTACTTCACCAGTTGGGTCGCCCAGGAACTACCCAACCTCCTTTCGAAGGAACAACTGGAAGTGGGCGGCCTGACGATTCGCACCAGCTTGAACATCGACTGGCAGGAGAAGGCCCAGAACACCATCAACCGCCACACCCCAGGGGCGATGGAAGGAGCAGTGGTTTCGATGGAACCAGGGACCGGGTTGGTCCGCTCAATGGTGGGCGGCAAGAACTTCAACGACAGTCAGTTCAACCGGGCCTCCCAAGCGCTGCGCTCCCCTGGTTCCACCTTCAAGTTGTTCGTCTATCTCTCGGCCCTCAAGGAGGGCATGAAGCCAGAGGACAAGATCACGGACCGCAAGGTCTGCTACGGCGGCTACTGCCCAAAAAACTTCAAGGACAAGTACTTCGGCACCGTCCCGCTCTGGATGGCACTGCAGAACTCACTCAACACCGTGTCGGTGAGCCTGCTCAAACAGGTGGGCTTCGACAAGGTGATCGCCACCGCCAACAGCCTGGGGATCACCAAAGGGCTGGGCCGCTTCTACCCGCTTGGGGTGGGCGCCACCGAGCAGACCGTGCTGGATATGACGGCGGCCTATGCGGGGATCTTCAACCGCGGGGTGTACATCAAACCCACCCCGTTTGAGGAAATCCTGGGCCCAGGCGGAGAACTGCTCTGGAGCCGCCGGGTCAACGGTGATCCAGGCAAACGCGTAGTGCCAAGTGACATTGCCGACGCGATGCTCTGGATGCTGCAGAAGGTTGTCAGCGGCGGCACGGGCTATGGGGCGGTTCCACCCGGTCGACCTGCTGCTGGCAAAACGGGCACCTCTGAAGGGGGCCGTGACCTCTGGTTCATCGGCGGCGTACCCCAGCTGGTTACCGGCCTCTGGTTGGGCTACGACAACAACAAGGAGACCAAGAGCACCAGCTCCCGCGCTGTGGTGGCCTGGTCGCAATACATGGCACCGATCCTCAAAGAACTGCCGGTGGAGCAGTTCCCGCCGAAGCCCGTGCTGAAGGGCAAGTTCAACCCACTCAAGGCCCTCACCAAAAACCTCAAGTTGGTGAAACCCGAGGAGGAGGAGACCACGGTGGAGGAGACCACTGAGGAGACCACGGCTCCGTCCGGTCCAAGCCAACCCGGCCTGAACACGCCGGCTCCAGCTCGTCCAGCGAAGCGCCAGGACCCCTGCGGCAGCATGCAGACCAACCCCCGCTACGTCGACTGCCGCTTCGATCTGCTGGATCGCCGCCGCAGCGCGCCCAAACCTGCTGCCCCGGCACCGCCAGCCCCTTAAACCAAGGCAATCCGCGCCGCGAAGAAACCATCCCCAGCTCCGGCCAGTTGCCCAGGCCAGAGCTGCCAGCTCTGCTCGAGTCGCAGCTGGGGGTGAGCCCCAAGGAACGTCTCCAGCAATGCGCCGTTCTCCTCGGGATGCACCGTGCAGGTGGCATAGACCAGGCGACCACCGGGCTTGAGCAGGGGAAGCAATCCCTCCAGCAGCTGCCGCTGCAGCGTGACCAGACCCGCAATGGCCGCCGGGTCAATCCGCCAGCGGGCATCGGCATGGCGCGCCAGGGTGCCAAGCCCCGAGCAGGGGGCGTCAATTAAGAGGGCATCGAATTGAGCGACGAGTTCCGGCGCCTCCGCGGCCAAGGCCAAGGCATCCCCGTGGCGGGTCTCAATGCAACCCAAGCCCAGGCGCTCGCTGTTGCGGGCGACCCGGCGCAGGCGCGCCTCACCGCGATCGAGGGCCAGCACCTGCCCCTGATCCCCCATCAGTTCCGCCAGGTGCGTGCTCTTGCCCCCCGGAGCAGCGCAGGCATCAAGAATCCGCTCACCCGGCGTGGGATCAAGCAACGGCGCAATCTGCTGAGCCGATCGGTCCTGGACACACCAGTGGCCCTCGTCGTAGCCAGGCAGATGGCGCAGATCACCGGAGCGGCCCTTGATGGTCAGGCCCGCAGGCAGGCCTTCGATCGGCTCGGCGACCACCCCTGCGGCGGCGAGGGCCGCCTGGACTGCGTCGGGGGTGGCGCGCAGGAGATTGATCCGCAGGTCCAAAGACGGAGGCGTATTGCAGGCCACAGCAAAGGCCTCCGCCTGCTCGGGGGTTTGCCACTGCAAGAGCCCTTCAGCAAGCCAGTCCGGCAGGGACTGGCGGATCGCCAGGGCAGCCGCGGGATCTCCAGGTAGAGGCAGGGCTTCGCCGGCCTCCTGGCGGCGCAGGAAGGCCCGCAGCATTCCATTGACCACCGGGGCCAGTCGGCTCAAGCCACCGCGCTTGGCCAACTCCACCGTGGTGCTGACCGCCGCTGAGGCGGGGATGCGGTCACTGCTCAGCAGCTGATAAAGCCCCAGGTGCAAGAGCCAGCGCAACTTCGGGGGCTGGCGGTCAGCAGGGACCTTCCCGAGTTGATCCAGCCAGGCATCCAGCAAGCGCCGCTGACGAATCGCCCCATAGGCCAACTCCGTGGCCAAGCCTCGGTCCGGTCCGGAGAGCTCCGTACGCCCCAGCTCCCGCTCGAGGGCCCCATCGGCGTAGGCCCCGGCGGCCACCGCCTGCAACACCTGCCATGCCACCTGACGAGAGGCCAATCCTGGAGGAGTGCTGGTCATCCTCCACAACTAGCGCCCGGCGACCAGCGGTACTGGGCCAAGGGAAGCCGGCCCTCGGGGTCGACGGGGATGCCCTCGGCGATCAGCAGATCCCGCTGCATCCAGTCAGAGCCCTCGCGGCTGAGGCTCAAGGAGATGCAGCCCTTGGCATTCACCACCCGCTGCCAGGGGATCTCGGAGGGCAGGGGCAGACGGCGCAGGGCCCAGCCCACCTGGCGGGCACAGCCATAGGCCCCGATCAGCTCGGCGATTTGGCCGTAGGTGGCCAGCCGCCCCGGGGGGATTTTGGCCACGGTCTGCCAGACCCGCTCATCAAAGCTCCGGTCCATGGGCTGCGAACGGCCATCAGACACGATGGATGTTGGCCCCTGCCTCGCCGATGCCGCTGCTACCCCGCCGCTTTGAGCGCCTCCGCTCGGTGCTGAACCACCGGATGGGCGATCTGACGGTGGTGATGGAGCAGGTGGACAAGCCCCACAACCTCTCGGCGATCCTGCGCACCTGCGACGCGGTCGGGGTGCTCGAGGCCCATGTGGTGAGCCTGCCCGGGCGGCCGCGGACCTTCAACAACACCGCCAAGGGCAGCCAGAAATGGGTGCCGCTGCAGCCGCACCCGAGCATCGAGGGCTGCCTGCAGGGGCTCAAGGACCAAGGCTTCCGGATCTACGGGACCCACCTGAGCGTCGACGCGGTGGACTACCGCGACTGCGACTTCACCGGTCCCAGCTGCTTTCTGATGGGGGCGGAGAAGTGGGGCATGAGCGATGAGGCCCTGGCCCTGGTGGATCAGCCGCTTTTCATCCCGATGACCGGGATGGTCCAGAGCCTGAACGTCAGCGTCGCCGCAGCCACCCTGCTCTTTGAAGCCCTGCGCCAACGGGAGCGGGCCGGCAAGGTCCCCAGCGCCGGCGAGGGCATCCCGGGGGGCGCGGACGCCTACCAGCGAATCCTCTTTGAGTGGGCCTACCCCCAGGTGGCGGACTGGTGCCGCCGCGAGGGGCGCCCCTACCCGGCCCTGACCGAGGAGGGCGAAATCGCCGAGGACCTCCCCCGCACCCTGAAGCTGCGCTACTGAGACAGCAGCGGGAACGCTGAGAGCAGTTCCCCATACAGTTGTGATGCTTGATGCAGAGCATCAGATGCGTACGACCTTGTCCCTCGACGACGACGTCCTTGCGGCAGCCAAGGTGCTGGCGCGACAACGCAAGCAACCGATTGGCAGCGTGATCAGCGACCTCGCTCGCGAAGGATTAGCGCAGGCCAATCGGAAGAACCAGGAGACCCCAAAGGCCAGGCGCAATGGCCTGGCGCTGCTTCCCCGACGCGCAGATGGATCCCCTGTGGACTTGGAGCTAGTGAACAGCCTGCGGGAGGACTAATGGCGAAAGCGACAGCCCTCCTGGACGTCAATGTTCTGATTGCCCTTCTCGATCCGCAACACGTTCACCACGAGCTCTGCCATGGCTGGTTCGCGAGCCGGGGCGATGCCCCCTGGGCCAGTTGCGCCATCACCCAAAACGCTGTGCTGCGGATCCTTGGCAATCCGCGCTATCCCAACTCCCCAGGTCCGCCGGCCAGCGTGGCGCCCCACCTCGACAGCCTGGTGGGACATCCCAACCATCAATTCTGGGAAAGCAATCCGAGCTTGCTCGGCCAACCGTTCATCGAACGTTCCGCGTTGGTCGATCACGCGCAGATCACAGATCTCTACCTGCTTGCACTGGCCAAGCATCACGGCGGAACACTGGCCACCCTCGATCAACGCATCCAGGTCAAGAAAGGAGAGCAAGGGTTGGAGCTGATTCGCCCCTAACCCCTACTGCTCCGAGCGGAGGTTGTTGCTGCTGCCGCTCAGCCAACTCTCCAGGCCCTCCCCAAGGAACGAGAGCCCAAGCACGAGAACAAACATCGCCACCCCGGGGTAGAGGGCCGTCCACCAGACCCCGGTGGGCAGGGCATTGAGGGCCTGCTGCAGATCACTGCCCCACTCCGGCACGGTCTCGGGAAGCCCTAGGCCGAGGAAGCCCAGGCCACCGAGCACCAGCACGGCGTCGGCCGCGTTCAGGGTCAGCAGGACCGGCACCGAGGTGATGACATTGCGGAAGAGGTAGCGGCGCAGGATCCACCAGGGACTGGCCCCCAGGGAGCGGGCCGCTTCCACGTAGAGCTCAGCCTTGACCTGGGCGGTCTGGTTGCGGACCACCCGGAAGTACTGCGGGATGTAGACGACGCAGAGGGCCGCAGCGGCATTGGGCAGGCCCTTGCCCAGCAGGAAGGCCAGCACCACCGACAACAGCAGGACGGGCAGGGTGTAAAGCGTGTCCATGAGCAGCACCAGGACTCGATCCAGCCAGCCGCCGAGGTAGCCGCTGACCATCCCCAGAGGCACCCCAATCACCAGGGCCGAGACCAGGGCCACCACCACGACCTGCAGGGCCACGCCGCTTCCCGCCAGGGTGCGGCTGCAGACATCGCGGCCGAGGCGATCCGTGCCGCACCAGTGCTGCCAGGACGGCGGCGCATAGATCGGGTTCTCCAACCCGCCATTCACCTCGGGCAGCAAACCCAGGTGAATGAACAGCGGCGTCAGCACCGCCACCAGGGCGTAAACCAGGACGATCACCACACCCCAGCGGGCCATCCGGGCCGCGAGGCTGCGGGGGCGCCAGGCGAGAAGGCGCGATGCCGCAGATGTGGGTAAGACAGGAGGAGTCATTGCGGCACACCATGCCACCGATGGCCCCTGGCAGCCAAGCCACCCGACTGCTGCTTGCGGACGACGATCCCAAGCTGCGGCAGTTCCTGGAGCTCGAGCTCGCGGAGGAGGGTTACACGGTGCAGAGCGCCGCCACCGGCATGGATGCCCTCCTGGCGATTCGCCAGGACGCGCCGGAGCTGGTGATCCTCGATTGGATGCTGCCGGACCTCAGCGGCGTCGAGGTCTGCCAGCGGCTGCGCTCCACAGGATTGGGGGTACCGGTGCTGATGCTTACCGGCCGTGATGCCGTGGCCGATCGGGTCGAGGCCCTCGATGCCGGGGCGGATGACTACCTGGTGAAGCCGTTCTCGATCGAAGAGCTCCTGGCGCGGCTGCGGGCCCTGGCCCGGCGCGGGACGAGAAGCGAGCCCGGCCTGCTGCAGATCGACGACCTGATGCTGAACACCGCCAGCCATGAGGTCAGCCGAGGCGGTGCCGCGATCCACCTGAGCCTGACGGAATTCAGCCTGCTGCGGGAGCTGATGCGCGAACCAGGGCGGGTGCAGAGCCGCGAGCAGCTGCTCCACAGCGTCTGGGGCGAAGGCTTCGTCGGCGACAGCAATGTCCTGGATGTCTACGTGCGCTACCTGCGCCGCAAACTCGAGCCGGAGGGTCAACCCACCTTGATCCAGACGGTCCGCGGCGTGGGCTTCCTGCTCAAACCCGGGGCCCCAAAGATCGTGGCGCCATGACCCAACTGGTGGCGGTGGTCGACGACGACCCGCGTATCCGCGAACTCCTGGCCTGCGAGCTGGAGGACCTGGGAGCCGAGGTGTTGCGCTGCCGCGAGGGGGGCGAGCTGCTGGCGGACGGCCGGCTGGATCAAGTGGAGCTGGTGCTGCTGGATTGGGTGATGCCCGGGCTGGATGGCGAGGCCACCCTACGGGCCCTCAAAGGCCAAGCCTTCCAGGCGCCCGTGGTGGTCGTCACTGCCCTATCGGATCCGCGGGTCAGCGAGACCGCCCAGCGGGAAGGGGCGGCCGCGACGCTGCTGAAAACCGAGGCGGTCGATCATCTACCGCAGCTGCTCAACCGGCGCTGAACCAGCGACGGAGGGACTCATTGCGGCTCGGGCGCGGCTCGCTCGAAGCAGTCAGCACGGCGGGTAGGCGCAGCTGGAAATCAGCCCCACCGGCGGGCGCATCCACCACCGCGACGCTTCCGCCCATCCGCTCCATCAGGGTCTTGACCACCGCCAATCCGATGCCATGGCCTGAGACCCCACCTGTGGTGCTGCCGCGGCGGAAGCGCTCAAAGATCTGCTGCCGCTCCTCGGCGGGAACCCCGGGTCCGTGGTCAATCACATGCAAAACGACGACCTCGGCATCACTGCTGAGACACAGCTCAATCGGCGAAGCCGGAGGGCTGTATTTGCTGGCGTTCTCCACCAGGTTGGTGAGGCACTGGCTGAGGCGTTCCGGATCCGCCGAGACTTCCGCGTATCCCACTGGCGCAGGCAGCAGGCGCAAGCGGCCATTGCTACTGGCCTGGAGCCGGCTGAACAGATCGGAGAGCACGGCGTAGGGGTCGAGCTGACGGCACTCGAGCTGCAAACGCCCCGCATCGTCCCGGGCGATCTCCAGCAGGTCGTTGACCAGGCGCCCCATCGAGTCGGATTCCTCAGCCACCAACTGCAGCTGCTCCTGATCGGCCGTGGAGAGCTGATCGCGATGGCGCAAGAGCCGGCGGCTGTAGCCGGAAATCAGGGTGATGGGCGTGCGCAGCTCATGGGAGACGCCATTGACAAAGGTGCGCTGGTGCTCCCAGGCCTCCGAGAGACGGTCCAGGAGATCGTTAAAGGCTGTGCCGATCGGCCTGAGTTCCTGGGGCTGCCCCTTCAACGAAAGGCGCTCCGTGCTGAGGGAAGTACTGGTCATGCCTTTGAGCGACTCACTAAAGACCTCCAGGGGCATCAGGCCGCGGTGAATCACCAGCCGCAGCAGAGCTGAGGTGAACAGCGCTGTCATCCCGGCGACGGCGATCAAGAGCAACTGGAGTTGCTGCTCCTGGGCGTGTTGCAGGCTGAAGTCCTGAACAAAGCGCAGTTGATAGGGCTGGCCCGCCAGGCGAATGGGAATAGCGGAGGTGAAGTAAGAGCGGCCGGCCAACTCGAATTCATGGGGCCTGGAGCTCTGCAGCAACTCCTTGGCGGCCGCAGCGATCAAGGGATGGGTGGCGCTGTAGTCCTCAAAGAGGGGACCAACGGGCAGCAGCAGCGGCGGTCCTTTGGCTCGCTGGGGCTGAAGCCAGACCATCCAGGTCGGCGTGGCCAGTTCACTGAGGAGTTCCTGCAGCTCCGCGGGGGTATCGACATCGGCGGGGGCCAGGCGTTCGAGCACCTCCCGGGCGGCCTCGGCCTGGGCCACATGGCGGTCGTAGCGCAGGCGACCGGAGAGCTCGCGATTCACACCGAGCAGGACGACGTAGCCAGCCAAAACCGCCAGCAAGCTGGTGGCCTGCAGATGACGGCGAATGGAGGAGGCAGGCATGGACCGCGCGGCAGCCTCTAGGCCCGGACCCTAGGCAGGGCAGAGGATCTGCGCCACTCAGGGAACTCTCAGACAAACCTCAGACAATTGTTCTGGCCGCACCCATTTGCGCTGCATACGGTGAAGAGAAGCCACCGCACGATTCATGACGGCTTCCACCCTCAAGCCTCAGCTTCGCCACACTCTGCTGAGAAACCTGAACGCCAAACAATCCGGCAAAAAGAATTGGCTTCAGAAGGGCTTCACCTTGGTGGAGCTGATGATCGTGATTGTGATTGTTGGCATCTTGAGTGCCGTAGCCTTACCAAACTTTTTGAGTCAAACCGAAAAAGCAAAAGCTGCCGAACCAAAAACAAAAGTGTCAGCACTACTGAAACAAGCAGCCGCAGAAGCCCTGGAAGGCACCGCTGCAACAGCAGTAACAACAATGAACACAGCAACCACAGGCCCAGTCGCTGTTGCGACAGCAACTGGCAACTGGACATACACGATGAGCTCCGGATCAACAGCAGCCGACGATATCGTGGTCACAGCAGCACCCAAATCAGGTACCGCCGCCGCAGGAATAACGTCTATTCAGGGATGTGTCGACGTGAAGACAGGCGCAATTGAAGTCGAACAGTCAGCGACAGCAAAAACAGCTTGCTAAGAGCGCGCTTTGGAAGCCATTGACTACACAAAACAGGTCGATGAAGCAGCCAAGACATCTCAAAAGCAAAGATCAAGACAGGGGATTTATCCTCCCCCTCGTCATGATCATCTCGCTGATCATCGCCACCGGACTCATGGCCCTAGCCGCACGCTCGTGGCTCGGGCTTTCCGGCACGATTCGACAAAGCCAGTCCCGACAAGCCAGAGAGATTGCAGAGGCCGGAATTGCCAGAACACTCGAAAGCTTGAATCGCTCATATTCCTACCTATTGATCAAGAGCTACGATTCCAGCGTTAGCGGACAACCCTGGAACGACGGCGACTACATCTCATCGGTGTGCCCCGATGTGATCTTCGGAGAGCCAAGCCTGAGCGGCACCGTTGGCGCAAATGGGAAGTACACACTGCTGAGCTACCTTTTTCAAGGCAGCCCCTTCTACGGTGGCAAGGCAACCATTCGAATGAAGGGCGAGCGACTGCATTCAAACAACGCAGTCGCCGCAACTTCGATCGTCGAAGAGACCATTGATATACGACCCAAAAGCTGCACCAACTCCTTTGGCGAGCCGACGGTCACCAGCGGCTTCCCTGGCCTGCTAGGCCAGAAGGTTGTCCTTGGCAACAACGACGTCTTTGGAACACTCTCTGGGAATGTTCTTTGCCTCCAGTGCTACTCAGGAACGGACTTTGAATCACTGACCAGAGAGCAACAAGAGGCCTACATCCAAATGAATAAAAACGGCTCTGTAGCTGGCCAAATCTTCCTCGGACCGATTGATCTTCCTTCAGTTCCAGAACCTCCTGCAGGACTCACATTCGACACACCCGCATCTATCACAAGCAGCACGACACTAACCGCAGGACAAAACACTGGACCCTGCCGCATAGAAGACAAAGGAGATGAACCACCCATCACACATTGCGTCGTCGATGACATCAGCCTGAAAAGCAAGAACGAAATCCTCACGGTTGACACAACAGCAGGTGACGTGAGGATTTACGTGCGAGGAAGTGAAGCAGTCTTTACCGGCGGCGCAGCAATCAAACACATCCCCGACAGTGCAAGCGCAAGCTCTTTGGGTCTGTTCGGGAATCCAATTGACCCGGACAACACAACAACAGACCAATTGGTCCGCCTAGCAGGTGCATCAACAGCTAACGCGCTTTGGGCCTATTTCCCTGACGGGAATATGGGAATCAATGGCGGCTCTAAGGAAACGGCTGACTGTGATGCAGAAGGCGAATGCACTGGCGGAGATATCAACGGTGCCATCTGGGCCAAAGAATGGAATGGTTCCTCATCCAACGTTGCACAGCTTGTTGTGCCAGCCGATATCGGCACCCAACTCTTCAACAAATTCGGACCGCAATTCGCGCTTGGCATCCGCGACTACGTCGCCTTGGGTGTCTCGCATTGGAGCAGCTGGACCAAACAATAAGGCCGGGAAATCAAGATGACATCACGTCAAAGAAAACAAGGGAATGAAGGAATCAGCCTTCCAGAAGTCCTGATCGCCTCTTTCATCTTGATCTTGGTTGTCCTGAACAGCATCAGGATGACAACAAGTGCACTCAGCGGAATGGGCCGGTCCAAGAGCAGATCGCTTGTGGATGTCGCCATTGCAGAGCGTATTGAGACCTTGCGTAAACAGAGTTTTGACTTCCTCTGCACGCAAGGATGTAGCAACGATGAGCTGACCCAAGCGCTGAAATACGATCTCACGACCCTCAAGCCCCTTTGCGCGGAAAAGAACTTGGGGGAAGCCTTTTTAAGCAACCTGCCACCAACCGATAAGCCTGAGAGCTTCAGCGTGGCGTCGATCCCACCTGTGACCGTGGAGGTGACCTACACAGCAGAGCAAAACCGGCTGCATGTCAGCTATGCAGCCGCGACCAACCCAGACATGGTCGTCTCAACGACCCTCGTTCCCCATGCCCATGGGTGGTGTCCATGAAAGACGAGGCTGGTTTTTCGATGCCAGAGCTGATGGTTGTCATCGTGATCGTTGGCATCCTCTCGGGCCTCGCCATTCCCAATTTTCTGCAGCGCTGGGAGGACGAACGCCTCAACAGCGCCGCAAAACTCACCACCAGCTGGCTGGAAGATCTCAGACGCAAAGCCATTCAAAATTCAACGGTCTGCCGGGCCGTCATTGACAGTGCTGCCGCCACCTTCACGGGGACCTGCGATCACCAACCGACTCAAAGCTCGGTGTTGGATCTTCAGCAAGAGATCACCAACACCACTGGCTTGAGTTTCGCCTTGCAGAACGGTTCTCCCTCCACCTGGGTCTTCACCCCTCGGGGCACAACCACAACCGATGGCGACCTCCGCATCAACCTGCTCGGCAGCAGCCACGCACGTTGCCTGCGCTTGCTGGAACCCCTCGGCTCCTTGCGTGCGGGCAAGTTTCGCTCAGGACTATGCGTCTTCACCACCAGCTACTGAAGCGCACTCCGGCGGATGGCTTCACGCTCACGGAGGTGCTTGTGGCCGCCTCGCTTGGCGTCTTGCTGAGCTTGGTGGCTGGAGAAGCCCTGGTCTCCCACCTCCAATCCAATGCGCGTCTGGAATCTCTCGAGCGACTGCGCAATGACTGGAACCGAGCCAGCCACTTCATTGAATCGGAAGTCGCCCTGAGCGAGCGAGTACTCACCAGCTCCGGCTCCGTCAATTTGGATCAGTGCAGTCCTGAGATCACGGCAGATGAGTTTCGCTTCGCCCTGGAAATCCGGCGAGACCTACCGCCAGTGATTTATTTCGTACGCAACAATGAGTCGAACAGCTACAGCATTTGGAACGGCACGGAAAGCCTCTACCGCTGCGGTCCAGGGATTGCTGAAAACGGAAATTACTCCAACCAGATCACTGGATCGAGCTCCAGCATCGGAGGCAGCAAACTGGTCCTCGATGGTTTAACGCAAGACTGCAATCTCACGGTCATCACGGATCCAGGCAATACAACTAACACCAGCAAGTCACTACGGATCAACTTATGCATCAAGGGAATCAGCACCCAAACATTCGAAGGAGAAACCAATACCTACTCGCGCATCAGCCCAATCTTTTCCTACCCCAATGCCACGAGCCTCTGCAGCGATCAAAACCTGACGATTGAAGGGTTCTACAAACTCAGTGGTGGGGACAGTGACGCGAACAACCTCAGCGTCCCCCAAGGCGAAGTCCCCGAAGACCAAGACGTTTTGATCTGTGGCTATGGCGGGGGCGACACGATCGAGGGATCAACAGGGAATGACGTCCTTGAAGCAGGTGACTTAACAGGCAGCAGCCATCCCAGCGCCACACTCAGCGGCCTGGCCGGGAATGACCGACTCGTCGGAGGGAAAGGAGACGACACCCTCAATGGCAACGAGGGTGATGACGTCCTGATTGGCCAAGACGGCAATGACACACTCTCCGGCGGGTCCGGAGAGAACCGCTACCTCCCGGGCTTCGGCAACGACTCCGTCGTGGGTGGCCCTGATTTGGACGTGGTGTTTCTCGATGACGTCCGCAACAACTTCGCTGGCCTCAGCGCCTGCACCCGCAGCAATTGCAGCCTGAGCTACACCAAAGCAGGCACGGACTACACCCTGACTACGACCAAGGCAGAGGTCCTGATCTTCCGCGACGGTCGCTACGACCTGAAGTAACGAGCTTCCGCTTGCTACCTAAAGCAGCTCCAGGCCGGTCAAATCCAACAGCCGCTGGGAACGAATGGTTTGCTCGCGGCCGCCGCTCGCGAACTGCTGTTGCAACTCCAGCCGCAACACCCCCTCTGATGGAGATACCTCCGCTCCAGTTGCCATCAAGCCATCGATCACCACACGATTGGGAGTCGATTCACCTGCACTCAGCAACCCATCGAGGCCATAGGGCGGACCACAGCGCATCAACACCTGGCCTCGCCAGATCGCACTGGGGGCTCGCCCGAATGAATAACTAATCGGCCCAACTGCAGTCTCCAGGTGCAGCACCGGGGCGCGCCCCGCCAGGGAACAGGCCGGCTCCGCCAGCTCCGGCCAGGCGCTGATCCCCTTGGCCTGGCGCAAGTCAGAAGCAACCAGGTCCAAGCTGCGCCGCTGAAATGCCCTCTCCCGCAGGAGCCGCACCAGCTGGCCGCTGTTACGCCCCTCCGCCAGCAGGGCCTGCAGGATCACGCCAAACAACCCCATCCCTAGGGCCAGCGCCAACAGCAGCTCCACCAGGGAAAAACCAGCGTTCTTAGAGGCTCGGATCGACTTCACAGCCCTTCTCGCCGATCCGTCCCAATCGCACCACCCCAAGCGGCAAGCCCATCACCAAACAGCGCGCCAAGTCCGTCCCGGGATGCGTCAGCAATGCCGTGCCGCCATCCAACACCAAGCCCGAGCCGGTAAAACGCAGCAACTCGGGGAAGTTGTGTTGCAGCACCACCCCCTGCGGCCAAGGCACGCTACCGCTGAAACACGGCTCCAGGGCACTGCCAGCTGCGGGAGGCAGCCAGGCCGTCTCCCCCAGACGCATCCCGCAGGGGCCATGCCGTTGGATCGCCTCCGAGCGGGCGCGGTTAATCCCCTGCTCCAGGGACCGCGTTGCCGCCTCCAGACGCTGGCGAGCCAGCAACCCACCGCCGTTCTGGACGCTCAGAGACCCAAGCAACCCCAGCAAAGCCATCACCAGCAGCAGCTCCGGTAGGGAGTAACCAGCGGACCTCAACACAGCCCAAGCCCAGCAGCGGTAAAACGCCGCTGGCGCTCGAGCATGGGCTGCTCAAGGCCGCTCCAGACCACCTCCAAGCCGCGGCCATCGCTGGCGGGGCTCAGCGTCCGCTGGACTTGAGGGGGCGGCTGAATCCGTGCCGCCACCGGCTCCAGTTGCTCCTCCACCGCCGAGCAGGTCTGCCCCGGCGCAATCGCCTGACGCCAACGGGCCTGAAGTTGGAGACGATCGAGCTCGATCCGCTCCTCAACTTCGCTGCGGGAGGCCAACTGCTTCTGCTGTCCGCCGCTGGCCGCCCAGAGCTGGAGCGATCCCCCACTCGCGGCGGTCAAGAGCACGGCCGCCAGGCTCACTTCGATCAACTGCATCAGTCCAGCTCCCGAACGCCGAAGGGGCCCAGGGCAAAGCGCGCCTGCGCTCCCGACTCCGATAAGCGCAGCGCCAAGGTCCCGCCGCCATCGCTGGGGCTCCAGGCCTGCAGTTGCACGCCCTGGTCATCGAAAGCGGGCAGGCCAGTCGAGCAGGCCTCGGCCCACTGAGCCAAAGCGACCGCCCGCTGGCACTGCCCTAGCCCGCTGAACCAGTCCGCCCAGAGCTGGGCGGCGGAGGCCAGCTGATCGCGCTGCTGCACACCCTGCCGCTCCAGGTGCGCCAGGCGCCGGCCATGCAAGACCGCGGCCTGCAGCGACAGGCTGCTCAGCCACAGCAGCAGCACCCCGGCCAGGGCCAAGGGCAAGACAAAACCGGCCTCCTCAGGCGTTCGGCGTGACATCGGGATCCAGGCGAACTGGCCTGAGCGTTCCCAACCCGCAGGATCAAACGGCCAAACCTCGCTAGAACGAGTCAAGGAGAGCGTCTCCATGGCCGAGTCCAGGAATCGCGAAACCGAGCTACTAGAAAGCCAAGAGGCGCAGCAGTGGCGCGACAAGCTGCTGGCTGCAGGCCTGGGTCTACTGACCGCGGGACCCGTCGGACTGCTCGCTTCGATCGCCGCCTTTGAGCGGCTCAAAGGCAGCTGGGTGCCCTGGGCGCTAATCGGAGTCGTCACCGCTCCGCCTTTGGCCTACGGCCAGTGGGTGGCCCTGCGGATGCTGCAGGCGCCCGGCCCCGATGCCGAGATCAATGCCCCGTTAGCGGCCATCTCCATCAGCGAAGCCGATAAGGCCGCCCGCGCCTGCGCCCTGGCCCTGAAGAACAACAGCGGCAGCGGCGGCATCCGCAACCCGATCGATGGCAGGGAGCTGTTCTGCGACCGCAGTCACCCCACCACCGTCGTGATCACCAGCAAACGCTTCTCCCCCCTTGATCAACCCCGCTCCTGCGGCGGCAACACCCTCGAAGCCGGCACCCAAGCGGCCCAGTGGCTCGTCTCCCCAGCCGGCACCCTGGTCTGCAAAGCCGTCGGCCAGCCACACCTCTGGTGGAGCACCACAGCGATCAACCGCGCCGAGCTCTACCGCCGCTGCACCGAGAACCTGCGCCTGGAGGCCCAGACGGGATTCAGCAAGAGCGCTCACCAACTGGGCCGCCGCGATTACTGCGCCGAAGAGCGGGCCCTACTGGCCCGCGATCAAATCAACAACGCGAGCTGATCAGCCGTTCATTGCCGCGGCCTGGAGGCAGGCCGGCAGGAAGATCCACCAACTCAGCACCGAGCGGCACTGCTCCGGCTTGTCGCAGGGCAGCGATGAGCAACGCACGATCGGCGGACCGCTGAGGTTGAAGGCCATCGGCACCGGCAGCTGCTTCAAGATCCCCATCGCCGACAGCGTGCCGGACTTGGCGTTCTCGAGGATCGCGTAGCGCAGCGCTTCAATCCCGACCGTGCCGCTGGCCTTCAGGGGCCTGTAGGCCTGGCTCTGCTGAACCAGAAACGCCTCGCCTTCCTTGGAGTTCAGAAAGCGCGACAGGGTCAGGTAGTCCACGCTGTAAGGCTTGGCCAGGGCTACCCGCAGATCAGCCTCGGGCCAACCGGAGCGGATCACCAGCTGCATCAAGCGCTGGTCGCTGAAGGTGCCCTCGTTGATGAACTGCTCGAGCGCCGCGTAGGGGATGCTCCAGACATCGGCTCCCGTGGTGAGCTGAAGGGCGGGATACGGCTCCGCAATGGCCGGAGCGAGACCGGTGGAGGCAGTCAGCAGAACCGCCAGAGCCAGAACGCGCCGCATCACTGGTTCAGCTTCAGCACAGCCATGAAGGCCTCCTGGGGCACCTCGACCTTGCCCATCGCCTTCATCCGCTTCTTGCCCTTGGCCTGCTTCTGCAGCAGTTTCTTCTTCCGGGAGATATCACCGCCGTAGCACTTGGCGAGCACGTCCTTGCGCATCGCGCTGATGCTCTCCGAGGCGATCACCCGGCTGCCGATGGAGGCCTGGATCGGGATCTTGAACTGCTGGCGGGGGATCAGCTCCTTGAGCTTCTCCACCAGGCCCTTGCCCACGTTGTAGGCCTTGTCCCGGTGCACGATCGTCGTCAGGGGATCGGCCCGCTCGGCATTGATCAAGACATCGAGGCGCACCAGATCGTTCTTGCGGTAGCCGATCAGGGAGTACTCCATCGAGGCGTAGCCCTTCGTGCGCGACTTCATCTGATCGAAGAAGTCGGTCACCACCTCCGCCAGGGGCATCTCGTAGTGCAGGGTCACCCGCTCGGTGGTGATGAACTTCATGTCGATGAACTCACCGCGGCGCTCCTGGCAGAGCTCCATCAAGGTGCCGTTGTAGGTGTTCGGCGTGTAGATCTCGAGCTTCACGTAGGGCTCTTCGATCGATTCGCGCTTCTGGGGATCGGGCAGCGTCGCCGGGTTGTCGACCATCAAGGTCTCCCCATCGAGCATGTTCACCTGATAGATCACCGATGGAGCGGTGACGATGAGATCGAGGTTGTACTCACGCTCCAGACGCTCCTGCACGATCTCCATGTGCAGGAGACCTAGGAAGCCGCAGCGGAAGCCAAAGCCCATGGCGCTGCTGGTTTCCGGCTCGTACTTCAGTGCCGCATCGCTGAGCTGCAGCTTGTCCAGGGCCTCGCGCAGATCCGGGTACTGGTCGGCGTCGGTCGGAAACAGACCGCAGAACACCATCGGCTTGGCCTCGGTGTAACCCGGCAGCGGCGCCTCGGCGGGGTTGTTCACCAGGGTGATCGTGTCGCCGACGCGGGCATCGGCCACGGCCTTAATCGAGGCCGCCAGGTAACCCACTTCACCGGCCTGCAGGCTGTCGACCTTGCGCTGGTCGGGGGCCATCACCCCCACCTCATCGAGTTCGTAGGTCTTCTTGCTGGCCATCAGCAGCACCTTGTCCTTGGTACTGATCGAGCCGGAGATCACCCGGAAGTAGACGATCACCCCGCGGTAGGGGTCGTAATAGGAGTCGAAGATCAGTGCCCGCAGGGGCTCCTTCACCCGATCCGGCGGCGGGGGCACCCGGTCCACCACGGCCTGCAGGATCTCCGGGACCCCCAAGCCACTCTTGGCTGAACAGGGAATCGCGCCGGTGCAGTCCAGGCCAATGATCGCTTCGATCTCTTCGCTGATCCGATCGGGATCCGCGCCCGGCAGGTCGATCTTGTTGAGGACCGGGATGATCTCCAGGTCGTTCTCTAAGGCCAAATAGACGTTGGCCAGGGTCTGCGCTTCAACGCCCTGACTGGCATCCACCACCAGCAGCGCCCCCTCACAGGCCTGCAGGGAGCGGCTGACCTCATAAGAGAAGTCAACGTGACCGGGGGTGTCGATCAGGTTGAGGATGTAGGTCTCGCCGTCGGCCGCCTTGTACTCCATGCGCGCGGCCTGGAGCTTGATGGTGATGCCCCGCTCCCGCTCGAGCTCCATGTTGTCGAGGAACTGCTCCTGCATGTCACGAACGGCCACCGTGCCGGTGTCCTGCAGCAGGCGATCGGCCAGGGTCGACTTCCCGTGGTCGATGTGGGCAATGATGCAGAAATTGCGGATCCGTGAAGCGGGGACGTCGGTCATGCGCTGGTGAGAGTCCCGGCTCGGACGGCCTCGATCCTAGGCAGCGGCCCCGCGTTCCTAAGCTCGGCGCAACACCGTCTCAGCGCGATGAGCACCGAAACCCCAGCAGCAGCGGCGACCGAAAACGCCGATCCCCGCGCCCTAACAATCGAGAACGTGGAGCGCACCCTCGATGAGCTGCGTCCCTATCTGATGGCCGACGGCGGCAACGTGGAAGTGGTGGAAATCGACGGCCCGATCGTCAAGGTGCGTCTGCAGGGCGCCTGCGGCTCCTGCCCCAGCAGCACCATGACCTTGAAGATGGGCATCGAGCGCAAGCTGCGCGAAGCCATCCCCGAAGTCAGCGAAGTCGTGCAGGTGCTCTGAGCCCCTCCCCGTAGGCTCAGCCCACTGTTGAACCCTTGGGCCCGTGCTGGATCAGCGCCTGCTGCGCGAGAACCCTGAGCTGATCACCGAGCAGCTCGGGCGCCGTGGCATGAAGCTCGATCTCACGGGCCTGCAACTGATGGCGCGCCAGGAGCGCGACCTCGAAGAAAAGCGCAGCAACCTCCAAGCCGAGGGCAACCGCATCGGCAAGGAGGTTGGCCTCAAGATCAAGGGCGGCTCGGCTCCCAACAGTCCCGAGGTCCAGGCCCTGCGGGACGAGGGCAACCGGATCAAGCAGCAGGTCGCGGTCCTTGAAGAGGAAGAGAAGACCCTCGAGGCCAAGCTGCGCCAGGAGCTGCTGACCCTGCCCAACCTGCCCTCGGCCGAGGCCCCCGACGGCAAGGACGAGAACGACAACGTCGAGATCAAGACCTGGGGCACCCCCCGGGCCAACGAAGACTGGCTCGAGGAGCACTGGCAGATCGCCGAGCGCCTCGGCCTCTTTGAAACCGAGCGCTCCGTGCGGATCGCCCAGAGCCGCTTTGTGACCCTGATGGGTCTCGGGGCTCGGCTCGAGCGCTCCCTGATCAACTTCATGCTCGACCTGCACGGCGGCAAGGGCTACCGCGAGGTCCTGCCGCCGATCCTGGTCAACAGCGCCAGCCTCACCGGCTCCGGCCAGCTCCCCAAATTTGCTGAGGAAAGCTTCCGTTGCGCCGAGGACGACCTCTGGCTGACCCCCACGGCTGAGGTGCCCGTCACCTCCCTGCACCGCGGCGAGGTCATCCCCGCGGATCAACTGCCGCTCAAGTACGTCGCCTACACCCCCTGCTTCCGCCGCGAGGCCGGGAGCTACGGCCGCGACACCCGGGGCCTGATCCGCCTGCACCAGTTCAACAAGGTGGAGCTCTACTGGTTCTGCCATCCGGAGCACTCCGCCGAGGCGCACCAACAGATCACCGCTGACGCTGAAGCGGTGCTCGAAGCCCTGGAGCTCCCCTACCGCAAGATCGAGCTCTGCACCGGGGACATGGGCTTCTCCGCCACCCGCACCTACGACCTGGAGGTCTGGCTGCCAGGGGCCGGCGCCTACCGCGAAATCTCCAGCTGCTCGGTCTGCGGCGACTTCCAGGCCCGCCGCTCCGCCATCCGCTGCAAGGAGGGCAAGACCACTCAGCTGCTGCACACCCTCAACGGCAGTGGCCTGGCGGTGGGGCGCACCATGGCGGCCCTGCTGGAGAACGGACAGCAGATCGACGGTTCGATCAAGCTCCCTGCGGCCCTGGTGCCCTACTTCGGCGCCGACACCATCCCCGCGGCCTAAGCGCCCAGGCCCAACAGTCCATTGCTGCGCTGACGGATCTGACCCAGTCGCTCGGCACTGGCCCCCAGCTCCTCACCCCAGGAGGGGATCAACGCCTTGAGCTTCTGCTGCCAGGCCTCACTGGCCAAGCGCTCTCCCATGCAGCGCTGCAACACCTGCAGCATCGTGTCCACCGCCGTCGAGGCACCGGGGGAGGCACCCAGCAGGGCGGCCAGGGAGCCATCGGCACTGCTCACCACCTCGGTGCCCATCTGAAGGCTGCCGCGGCCGTTGACCTGCTTAATGATCTGGACCCGCTGCCCCGCCACCGCCAGCTCCCAGTCATTGGCGTTGACCTGGGGCAGGAAGTCCCGCAGGCTGTCGATCCGCTGCTTCGGGCGCTGGACGACCTGACCCACCAGGTAGCGGACCAGATCGAAGTTCTTGGCCCCGACCTGCAGGGTCGGCAGCAGGTTGTAGGGCTTAATGGAGCGGCCCAAGTCCAAGAGGGAGCCCTGCCTTAAAAAGCGGGTGCTGAAGCCGGCATAGGGACCAAAGAGCAGCGCCCGCTGGCCATCAATCCAGCGGGTGTCGAGGTGAGGCACCGACATCGGCGGAGCGCCAACCGCCGCCTTGCCGTAGACCTTGGCGTTGTGGGCCTCAATCACCGCCGGATTGCGGCAGACCAACCATTGGCCGCTGACCGGAAAGGCGCCGTAGACCCGCGCCTCGGGGATGCCTGAACGCTGCAGCAGCGGCAGGCTGCCGCCCCCAGCCCCCAAAAACACAAATGGAGCCTCCAGCTCCCCGGAGCTGGTCTGGACTCGCCAACCGGCACCGCCCCGCTCCAGGCCCAGCACCTCCTGGCCCAGGCGCAGATCCATGCCCTGGAGTAGCTCCCGGGTCAGCGCCCCGAAATTCACATCGGTGCCGCGGGCCACGCGGGTAGCCGCCAGGGGTTGATCGAGGCGACGGCCCGCCATCACCAAGGGCATCCACTCCCGCAGTTGTTCCGGATCGGTGCTCCAGGCCATGTCGGCGAACTGGGGCGCTCCCTGCAGGGCCTCAAAGCGGCGGCGCAGGTAATCGACATTCCCCTGACCCCAGACAAAGCTCAGGTGAGGAACCGCACGAATGAATCCGGCGGGATCGCTGAGCTGCTGGCCCTCGACCAAGGAGCTCCAGAACTCGAGGCTGCGCTCAAAGGAGGCATTGATCGCCAGGGCCTTGCCCGTTGGAATCGAGCCGTCGGACGCCTCAGGGGTGTAGTTGAGCTCGCAGTTGGCGGCATGCCCGGTGCCGGCGTTATTCATCGGTCCGCTGCTTTCGCAACCCAGCTGCGGGAGCCGCTCCAGCACCACCACCTTCAGGCCCGGATCGAGCTGCCGAAGCAGGTTCGCCAGGGTGGCGCCCATGATCCCGGCACCCACCAAGAGGGCATCACAGCGTTCACTCATGGAGCCGGAGTCAGGCAGGGCGCTCAACCTCCCAACGCTATGGCCGTGCCTTCCCCCCCAGAATGGGCGGACTTTGGATCAGCAGAGATGGGCGTCCTGACGGCTCTGGCGATCCTGGCCGGCCTGATCGTGGTGCATGAGGCCGGGCACTTCTTCGCTGCGACATGGCAGGGGATCCGCGTCAGCGGATTCTCGGTGGGTTTTGGACCGGTGCTGCTGGAGAAGCAGCGTCGGGGGGTGCAGTTCGCCCTTCGGGCAATCCCCCTGGGGGGCTTTGTCTCCTTTCCCGATGACGACGAAGACAGCTCCATCCCCCTCGATGACCCCGACCTGCTGAGGAATCGCCCCCTGCACCAGCGGGCCCTGGTGATCGCCGCTGGAGTGATCGCCAACCTGCTCTTGGCCTGGGCGGTCCTGATGGCCCAAGGGACCTTCGTCGGCATCCCCGCTGGCTTCAGCGCCACCCCCGGAGTCCTGGTGTCCGGAGTCCAGCAGGGGCTGGCGGCCGCCGCCTCAGGCCTGAAGGCCGGCGATCGGATCCTGGCGGTGGATGGCCTCGACCTCGGGGGCGGGCAGAGCGCCGTCAGCCAACTGGTCGAGCTGGTTAAGGGCGCCCCGGATCAGACCCTGCTTCTGAGCGCCGAGCGCCAAGGCCAAGCCCTGGAACTCCAGCTGACCCCCGCTGACCTAAGCGGCATTGGCCGTATCGGCGCCCAACTGCAGCCCAACGGCAGCGAAGCCTTTCGCCGCCCCCGCAGCCCCATCGAGGTCATCAAACAGGCCAATCACGATGTCGCCCTGCTGACCAAGCGAACGGTCGATGGCTTTGTGACCCTCGTGACCCACTTCGGCGAGACCGCAGGCCAAGTCTCTGGCCCCGTGAAGATCGTCGAGATGGGGGCCTCCCTTGCCAAACAGGGCGGCAGCAGCCTGTTCCTCTACACCGCCTTGATCTCGATCAACTTGGCGGTGCTCAATGCCCTTCCCCTGCCGATGCTCGATGGCGGGCAGTTCATGCTGCTGCTGCTGGAGGGCCTGCGCCGCAAGCCCCTGCCCGAGAAGTTCCAGATGGCCTTCATGCAGTCAGGTTTTGTCCTGCTGATGGGCCTCAGCCTGGTGTTGATCGTCAAGGACACCAGCCAGCTGGCGGCAGTTCAACAGTTGCTGGGACGCTAAGAGGTAGGCTTTCTGGTCACTGCTTACGAGATCCAGGCCGCATGGCGAAGAAGTCGATGATTGCGCGCGACGTCAAGCGCCAAAAGCTTGTGGATCGCTACGCCGCCAAGCGCGCAGCTCTGATGGCCGCCTTCGAAGCTGCTGGCGATCCGATGGAGCGCCTGGAGATCCACCGCAAGATCCAAAACCTGCCCCGCAACAGCGCTCGCGTGCGTCTGCGCAACCGCTGCTGGGCCACCGGCAAGCCCCGTGGTGTGTACCGCGACTTCGGCCTGTGCCGCAACCAACTGCGCGAGCGCGCCCACAAAGGCGAGCTGCCCGGCGTGGTCAAGTCCTCCTGGTGAGTTCCCGGTCCATTGATCGATCCGAAGGGCGCCGAAGGGCGCCTTTTTTGTTGTTCGCCCGCCTGAGTGCGTTGTGGCATTCCGGAAGAGATTGCGCCTGTTTTCCGCAAGTCTTTGGGCTCAGATGCAAGAATTGGTCTTGACAACAAACAAGACATAAGCCCACGTGCAAGGTCACACTCAGTCGGTCTCCTTCGATGGTCGGGAGATCCGACTGACCACAGGTCGGTTCGCCCCGCAGGCCGGGGGTTCCGTGATGGTCGAATGCGGAGATACCTCTGTTCTCGTCACTGCCACCCGCTCCGGCGGCCGTGAGGGCATCGATTTTCTGCCGCTGATTTGCGACTACGAGGAGCGCCTCTACGCCGCTGGTCGCATCCCCGGCAGCTTTATGCGCCGCGAGAGCCGTCCTCCCGAGCGCGCCACCCTGATCGCGCGTCTGATTGACCGCCCGATGCGCCCGCTGTTCCCCAGCTGGCTGCGGGACGACCTGCAGGTCGTCGCCACCTGCATGTCCCTGGATGAGCGGGTTCCGCCCGATGTCCTGGCCGTGACCGGTGCATCACTGGCCACCCTGCTGGCCAAGATCCCCTTCAACGGCCCCATGGCCGCCGTGCGGGTGGGTCTGCTGGGTGATGACTTCATCCTGAACCCCAGCTACCGCGAGATCGAACGCTCCGAGCTCGATCTGGTGGTCGCCGGCACCCCCCAGGGCGTGATCATGGTCGAGGCGGGCGCCAACCAGCTGCCCGAGCAGGACGTCATCGAAGCGATTGACTTCGGTTACGAGGCGGTCTGCGAACTGATCAAGGTCCAGCAGAACCTGCTCAAGGAGCTCGGCATCGAGCAGGTCCTCCCCGAGGCCCAGACCGTCGACGCCACCCTGCCCAGCTTCCTTGAGAAGGAATGCAGCAAAGGCATCGGCGAGGTCCTCAAGCAGTTCACCCTGACCAAGGCCGAGCGCGACCAGCAGCTCGATGCCATCAAGGCCCAGGTGGCCGAGAAGATCAGCGGCCTCAAGGACGACGACGCCGTGAAGGTAGCCGTCAGCAGCAATGGCAAGGCCCTGGGCAACAACTACAAGGCGCTCACCAAACAGCTGATGCGCGCCCAGATCGTCAAGGACGGCAAGCGCGTCGATGGCCGCAACCTCGATGAGGTGCGTCCGATCAGCGCCGCCGCCGGCGTGCTGCCCAAGCGCGTGCATGGCTCCGGTCTGTTCCAGCGCGGCATGACCCAGGTGCTCTCCTGCGCCACCCTCGGCACCCCGAGCGACGCCCAGGAGATGGACGACCTGAACCCGTCCAACGAGAAGACCTACCTCCACCACTACAACTTCCCCCCCTACTCCGTCGGCGAAACCCGCCCGATGCGCAGCCCCGGCCGCCGCGAAATCGGCCACGGCGCCCTGGCGGAGCGGGCCCTGATTCCCGTCCTCCCCAGCAAGGAGAGCTTCCCCTACGTCCTGCGGGTCGTCTCGGAATGCCTGAGCTCCAACGGCTCCACCTCCATGGGTTCGGTCTGCGGCAGCACCCTGGCCCTGATGGATGCCGGCGTGCCCCTGAAGGCCCCCGTGAGCGGTGCCGCCATGGGCCTGATCAAGGAAGGCTCTGAGGTGCGGATCCTCACCGACATCCAGGGCATCGAGGACTTCCTCGGCGACATGGACTTCAAGGTGGCCGGCACCGAGAAGGGCATCACCGCCCTTCAGATGGATATGAAGATCACCGGTCTCGAAGTGAAGACCGTGGCTGAGGCCATCAACCAGGCCCGCCCGGCCCGTCTGCACATCCTCGAGAAGATGCTCTCGGCGATCGACAAGCCCCGCGATGTCCTGAGCCCCCACGCCCCTCGCCTGCTCAGCTTCCGGATCGATCCCGAGCTGATCGGCACCGTGATCGGCCCCGGCGGCCGCACCATCAAGGGCATCACCGAGCGCACCAACACCAAGATCGACATCGAGGACGGCGGCATCGTCACGATCGCCAGCCACGACGGTGCAGCGGCTGAGGAAGCCCAGCGCATCATCGAAGGCCTCACCCGTCGCGTCTCCGAAGGCGAGGTCTTCAGCGGTGCGGTCACCCGCGTGATCCCCATCGGCGCCTTCGTCGAGATCCTGCCCGGTAAGGAAGGCATGATCCACATCTCCCAGCTCAGCGAAGCCCGCGTTGAGAAGGTGGAAGACGTGGTGAAGGTGGGTGACCACGTCACCGTCCGCGTCCGCGAGATCGACAACCGCGGCCGCATCAACCTCACCCTGCGGGGTGTTCCCCAACAGGACGAACCGGCTCAGGCCTGATCCAGCCAAGCCCCCGAAAGGGGGCTTTTTTCATGCCTAAACGGCAAACCCCGGATCGATGCGGCCCATCGCCTCGGCCGCTTTTGCGCAGAGCTCTTGGTGGCTGACGCCGTGGCTGGCAATCAGGCAACCGGCCTGACGCACGTCGCCGGTGTTGTAGCGGAGCGGTTCACCGTCGGCATGGGTGAAGGCCCCGCCGGCAGCCTTGAGCACGGCCTCCGGCGCCGCCATATCCCAGTCCTTCGGGGCACTCTTGCCCGACAGTGAGATGTAGACGTCGGTCTCGCCACGCAGGATCGTGGCGACCTTGCCGCCAACGCTGCCGATGGCCTTGGTGTCGCCCAGGGCCAGAGCCTCCAGTAGCTGCTCCAGCCGCTGGTCCCGGTGGTTGCGGCTGGCCACCAGCACCATCTCCCCAAGGGCCTGGCGGGAACTGAGCTGGGCGGGCTGCTGCTCACCAGCGCGGTTCTCCCTCCAAGCCCGGCCCTGGGGCACCAGACCAAACCAGAGGTCCTCCAGCAGCGGTTGGAGCACCACCCCCAAGACGGCCTCACCGCGGTGAACCAGCGCCAGGTGCACGGCGTACTCGCCGGTGCCCTGCAGAAAATCCTTGGTGCCATCGAGGGGATCCAGGATCCAGAGCCACTCGGCATCGAGGGGCTCGCCTGCGGTGAGTTGCTCCTTGGCGGTCTCCTCGCTAAGGAGCGTCCAACCGGCCTCGGGATAGGCCTTGGCCAGCCCCTCGAGCAGCCACTGGTTCACAGCCAGATCCGCCGCACTGACGGGGCCCTCGCCCCCGTCATCAACACTCAGGGCCTTGGGAAAGCCATAGGGGGGCTGCTCACCGCGGCCATAAGCCAGCAAGATATCCGCAGCACCCCAGCAGAGTCGACGCAGGTCCGCCAACAGCTGCTTCTCCTCGATGCCAGGGGGAAAGCAGGCAGCGGCGGGCATCATGGAAGGGCAAAGGAGCATTCTGATGCAGGGCGCCGAACCCGCTGCAGGCGTGCTCTACCTGGTGGGCACACCGATCGGGAACACCGGAGATCTCTCCCCCCGGGCCAAAACCGTGCTGGCCGGGGCAGATCGGATCGCCTGCGAAGACACCCGCCGCAGCGGCCTGCTGCTGCACAACCTGGGCATCAAGAACCGTTTGGTGAGCTTCCACGAGCACAACCAAGCCACCCGGATCCCGGAATTATTGGAGGCCTTGGAGAGCGGAGAGGCAATTGCTGTCATCAGCGACGCCGGCCTACCAGGCATCTCCGACCCCGGCGAGGAACTGGTGGCGGCAGCCCGCAGCCAAGGGCGCACCGTGATCTGCGTGCCCGGGCCCTGTGCCGCCACCACCGCCCTAGTGAGCAGTGGGCTGCCCTGCGGACGCTTCTGCTTTGAAGGCTTCCTGCCGCCCAAAGCCACAGCACGCCGGGCGCGGCTCCAGGCCTTGGCTCAGGAGGAGCGGACCTTGGTCTTCTACGAGGCCCCCCACCGCCTGCTGGCGGTGCTCGAGGACCTGCTGGAACTCCTGGGGGATCGCCCGGTGGCCGTGACCCGGGAATTGACCAAGCGCCATGAGGAGCAGGTGGGCCCGACCCTGACGGTTGCCCTGGAGCACTTCCGGCAGCACCCTCCCCAGGGCGAATTCACCCTCGTCCTCGACGGAGCTGAGATCAACGCTGCTGAGCGGCCCAGCGATGCCGATCTACGGAAGCAGCTGCAGGCCTTGGTCAGCGGTGGGCTCAGCAGCAACGATGCCGCTCGCCAACTGGCCCGCAGCACGGGCATCGCCAAACGTGAGCTCTACGCTTTGCTGCATCAAGACGACGACACCCCCTGATGCTGCTGCGCCTGCGCTTGCTTCTGGCCAGCCTTGGAGGCGGGGTGCTGCTACTGCTGATCCTGTGCCTGGGGGCCCAGAACCTGGATCAACGGACGCGGCTGAACCTGGGGTTTGGCCGCACGGCTGAGCTCCCGACCGGATTCCTACTGGGGGTTTCACTGGTGCTTGGCGTCATCAGTGGCGGCGCCGCGACCGCTCTATTGCTGCCGGGCGGCGATCAGGCTTCTGAGAGGGAATAGAGCAGGCCGCCTTCCACCACCAATCGGGTGATGCCCTGAGCCACCAAGTAGGAGGAGCGCCGTTGGAGCACGTCGCTGTCGGGCACCTTGATCACCCGCTGGCTGCGGCCGCACTGCCGTTTGGCCTGGCGGGGGTTGGTGAAAAGCATGAGGGCCTGGCGGGCCTGCTCGGCTTCCGGCAGAGAACCCAGCTCAGGGAATTCGTTGAGGGGCTTGGCCTGAAGCTCCACCACCTTGTCCACCAGCATGTAGACGCTGCTGGGCAGCAGGCCAGGAAGCAGGGGAATCGGATCAATCAGCTCAGCCGCTGGTGCACCGCCGAGAGTCGCTGCGTCGGAGCTGTCATCGCCGTCGTCGAAGTTCTCCTCCTCTCCGTCATCGCCGAAGTCATCGGCGTCGTCGATGGCCAGAACGCCGACGCGCTCGTCATCGTCATCGGCGGCGTCTGAATCGGAAGCAATCTCCACTTCGCTGCTGACGGGCTCAGCCTCAAGCAGCGGATCAGGCGCAGGTATTTCGATCGCTTGGGCAACAGCTTCGACCGGTTTGGCGGCAGAGCGGCTGCGGGATTGCTTCTTCAGCGCAGCCAGCTCATCGGGATCGATCCCGGCCTTCAGGACGCGGCTGACCGTGTTGGGGCTGCAGCCATAGCTCGCGGCCAGGGCCTGGGCGGTTTCACCCTGGCGGTAACGAGCGACCAGCTCCTCTTTTTGGCTTTCTGTCAGCCGTGGAGCGGGCATTACGACTTTGACGTCCAGCACACCACCATAGAAGCTCTAGCTCAGCTGGCACAATGCGTCAGATCCAAGCTCCCTTAGCTCAGCTGGATAGAGCAGCTGCCTTCTAAGCAGCCGGTCGTTGGTTCGAATCCAACAGGGGGCGTCTAGAGCTCGTACTCCTCTTCGAAACGCGCCATCAGGCCGTTGTAGAGGGCGAGGGTGCCCTCGGTTTCTTCGCAGAAGCCCTTGAGTCGATAGGCCTCAATCAGATGGGCCAGCGAGGCATGCACCTGAGCAAAGGCCTGGGCAAATTCGTTCTGAATATCTTCGTCGCGGATATCTCGGATCTTGGCTGTCATCAACTCAACTCTTCTCTGAGCGACGACCATCTCCGCCTCCATCTCCTTGTTGAGTTTCCGGCGCTTGGCAGCCATCAATCCCGCTCTGGTTGAGCCCCACATCTACACCAGTGGGGCCTCAGGGGCGGAGCCTCGCCACTAGCGGTAGGGGATGCAGTCGAATCCACGAGATGTCTTGCCGTCACTGGGTGCTGCCGCGACCCAGCGGCGACCCGTTTCGATACAGCCCTTGAGGGTCGGCATCGGAACCTTGGTGACCGCCACGTCCTTGGGGCCGATCTTGTGGGGCTCAAAGGTGGAACGGACCAACCAGGCCTCATAGGCCATGGCAGCTGGCATGGACGCCCAGACCAAACAGCCCAGCAGAAGACGCTTCACAGCCAATGCAGTGCTTGGCGAACCCTGCCACAGGTGGCCACAGAGACCGAGCAATCGGGGGGCTTAGTTACAGACGAGCCGCGGTAATCCAGTCCGCGCGTGGATCAGAACTGCGGGCAGCCCGCAATTGCTCGAGCAGCTGACGCTCCTGGTCGCTGTAGCGGGCCGGTTGCTTCAAGCTGAGGCTGAGCAGCAGATCACCACGTCCTCCTTTAGCCGGCCAACCCTTGCCCTTGAGGCGAAGACTCCGGCCGACGGCCATCGCCGGGGGCACCGTCACGGTGGCTTCACCATCGGGAGTGGCCACACGCACCTCCCCACCAAGGGCCAACTCATCGAGGCTGAGGGGAAGATCCGCCTTGAGCTGATCTCCATCGAGGGTCCAGACCGGATGGTCCTGGACCTGGAGGGTCAGATAGAGATCACCCCGGCGTCCCGTTCCAGGCTGCAGGTTCCCCTTGCCCTTCAGGCGGAGGCGACTGCCCGGCTTCACGCCGGCGGGGATCCGGACCTGAACGCGCTCGTCATTCACCGCCAGGGTGCGCTCGCAGCCACGGAAGGCCTCCGAGAACGACAGGGAAATGCTGGCCTCGGCATCGAGATTCACCGGCGCGGCCTGACGACCGGGGCCGCCGGGGAAGCCGCCGGGGAAACCAGAACCAAATCCACTGAAGCCGCCGGGGGCTCCACCAAATCCACCGCCGGGGAATCCACCAGCTCCGCCCCCAGGCCCCCCGAAGCGGCCGAGGAGGTCATTGATGAAGTCGTCGAAATTGCCGTAGCGGCCAAAATCAACATCCACGCCGCCGGGGCCCGGGCCCGCACCCGCCTGACTCCAGTACTGCCCAAATTGCTCGTAACGCCGGCGCTTATCGGGATCCGAGAGGACCTCGTAAGCCTCGCTGACTTCCTTGAACTTCGCCTCAGCGCCCTGATCCCCGGGGTTCACATCCGGGTGGTACTGGCGCGCCAACTTGCGGAAGGCCTTTTTGATCGTGTCCGCATCGGCACCACGCTCAACGCCCAGAACTTTGAAATAGTCGCGGTAACCGTTGGCGCTCATCGCAGCAGCTGGGGAGGAACGATCAACGGCACCTCAAGTGTCCCAGCCTCGGGGCTGATTGAGCGAGGGGCAAAACAGGCGGAAGGCCGAACGCGTGAACAGACCCGGCATCACCCTTAAGGTGCGGCGAACACCTCCAAAGCAAGCCATGGCCGGCCTTCGCAGCGTCCAAGTCATCGGGCGCCTGGCCCTCAGCCTGGGGCTGCTGATCACCACGCCGGCGCTGGTGCCCTCGGCCCAGGCGGCAGAGGAACAACCCGCAGCCGCCAGCGCGTCGACAACGCGGCAAAAACAACTGGCCAAGCACCTGCAGAGCCAGGGATTTCTGGTCTATGGGGCCTGGTGGTGTCCCCACTGCAACACGCAGAAAGAGCTCTTTGGCGTCGAGGCCATGGAACTCCTGCCCTATGTCGAATGCGACAAAGAAGAGGAGGGGCGCAAACGCTGCATGGCCGCCAAGGTCAGGGCCTACCCGACCTGGGACTACAAGGAGGAGCGCCGTGAAGGTGTCATGACCTTGGAAGAACTGGAGGTCTGGAGCGGCTTCCAGGGCTCCTAGTCACCAGCGAGCTGACCCAAGAAGCCTTTTGCGGCTCTGGCGCGGCACAACTTGGCATTCATCTCCATGCTGAACAGGAGGTCTTGACTTGGCTGCGCCAGCCCATGAAATTCCACGTCGCCAATGCGGTTGCGGTGTCGCTCTTATCGGTGGCTGTTTTGGTGCTGGCGTTAAAGGACAACCGCTGCACCTCTGCCATCCCAACAACGGAGCCCCAAGCCAGAGCCAATCCAACGCCCCAGCCCGCGGCAAACACCCCAGCACCTCAGAGGCCACGTCAGCGGCGGGAGCTGGGGAAGTTTTGACCCCCCAACAACAAAGCCGGCACCCAATGGCACCGGCTTCGAGAGATCGTGTGGGTCGGAGCTTCTGAAGGAGGCACACCTGGGGCCAAGGGTCCAGGTGTCGAGCGGTGGGTTCTCCCAGGGCACCTCAGGCGATGCAGACGGAGTGCCGACAGATCAGACGCTCACTCTGTGTCCAATCTGACGACCCGCTCACAAGCGGTAGAAGACTGTTGGAGCAGGGGCCTTCGGTCAGCTCGCTCCTCAGGACTGGTTCGGTGGAGTGTCGGTCACATCCGCCTCCGAGATCGATGGGCCCAGCATCGGAGGAAGCAATGTCAAGAGCAATCGGGGTTAATGCCCATTGCCTCCCAGTCCGTTCAGATCGAGAGTGGATGGCTGATTTCAGCCGCCCCTAGACCAGAACCGGCTTGCTGAAACGTCCGTTGCAGGCCTGCCAGAACTGGGAGTGGGGAGTCAAGAGTGCCCCGTGCAAGCTGCAGAACCCGTGGCAACTCGGATCACCTTTGACGTAGCGACACCCAGAACAATGGAATTGCAGTTGGCAGCGCAAGGAAGCGAGGTGGAGATCTCCTCGGGTGCCATGGGCCGGTACAGCGTGGGGGGAATGAAACACGGGTGCAACCCCTTGAGGCTTGTGCCCCCGGTCTAGGAACGCTGGTCCAATCCGGCCAATGCAAAGAAGCGAATCCAAACGCGGGCCATCGAGAGCGGGTGGCCGCAGCGGGCGCAGATGGCTACGACAGAACCAGTCGAAGCGATGCGGTGGAAGACGGACTCCTTGGACTCGCAGGGCTCGTGATACTCCTGGCCCTGGCCGGTTTTGGCCTGCAGGAACTGGCGGTTGAACTGAGAAATGCCCAGGAGCACCCCTCAGCAGAGTGAAGCCGCAGCCACCTGGGGCAAGCAGGCGCTAGATGTGGAATGGATGCAGCCCGATCCATGGCCCTTCAGCGACTGCGCTTAATCAAAAAGCGCCTGATTCAATCAATGGACCGCCTGACCCAGGGGAACTCCAAACGGGCCTACACCAAAAAACTGATTAGCCAGAAGAGCCAAGAGGCCTACGAAGTGGTCTGCGGAGTCGCTGGCTGCGTGCTCAAGAAAAAGGACACGAGCGGCTCCTGAACCTCAAGAGGGATCCTTTTGATCAGGACTTTGATCAGAGGAGTCTTGAGAGCGACGGATCAGCTCGGCCAACATCTCCAGCTTGGAATTTTCAGACTCAGACGCACGGGAAGCCATCCAGGCGCGAGCCGCTTTCTGCTGAGCCAGCTGCTGAACCAGCAAGAGAGCCATCTCGCGTAGCGCTTCCAACTCCGTGCAGTCGTTAATCCAACGAACGAGTTTCTCACTTTCAAATGAGGACTCAAGTGAATGCTTGATTGGATCCATCGCTGCCATTGATCAACAACAAGTAACGAACACTCAACCCTTGAGCTGTTTCAGCGCAGCAAACCGGCGGCGAACCTTGCCCTGCACCAAAGCCAACAGAAAAACACCCACAATCGAAGCAACCAGAGTTGTCTTCCCACCATCAAAGACGCCCGCACCAAGGGCCACGATCGGCAGATCACTGGCCACAACGCTCAAAACCAAGGCGGGCATGAAACGCTGCAGCGATGTCCCCGCCAGACCCAAGCCATAACTCACAAAATCAAAGAATCCGGTCATCAAAAGACCCGTCATCAAAAAGAAATTGGACTCGAGCCTGGACCCACTAAAACGCTCAACAACCGACATCGCCTTATCCCCAACCAACCGACGAACAGGCCCTCTTCCCCAATAACGAGCCAGCGAAAAGGCAATCAGGCACGCAATGAGATCGGTGACTGCAATCGTTAAAAAACCAGTCTTAAATCCAAGCAGAGCCCCAGCCAAGAGCGAGTAGGCCGTGCTCGGCAAAGCAGGCAAAACAATACTCAATCCGCGAAGAAGCATGATCCCGAGGGGAGCCCAAACCCCCATCGCCTCTACCGCCTGCCGGATCGGAGGCATGAGGTGGGCCTGAGCCAACAGCGTTACGCCGACAAACCCCGAGAGGATTAAGACTCCAAGCAGCACTCGGCGATAGGCCAGAACCCTCAAAACACCTCAACCAGCAAAGACCCTAGGATTTTTTCACAACAACCAAAGAGGAGGGCAGCAGCGACACTCTCTGTATTGAAGAATCCCTTGCTCATTCATTGAACGCCCAGCCCTTGATGCACAACGAAGAGCCAAGATCGAGCCGTATAGAAAAGCAGAGAGGCAACCTAGTTCAATACAACAGCGGAGAATGGGAAAGCATTTTCATCCGCATCGGGAGCAACCGACGGGAGCTCGAACGTTTTCCATGCCATCTCAGCGTGTTCGAGAGCAACGATCTGATTCAGGCCAATTTGACCTACAAGCAGTCAGGAAAGATTGCAAGGTCTGCCTTCCGAGACATCCCCGAATCGATGCAAATTGAGCCGGGTGGTCACTGGTCTCTTGGCCCGCAATACCTGACCCAAGAGTTTTGGACCACCGAGTTCTGCCTTTGCAGACCGCAGGAGCGCCGCAGAGCAGTGATCCGCCAAAGCCGATCCTGGCTGGGATCAATCGTCGTCATCATCGAATGGAGAGAGGAATCCACTGAACCCCCCATCACGCTGGCCTCTCCCCACCCTCTCGGCCTGCAGGAATCAAGCCAAAGCCATGGCCTGAAGCTTGAGGTACTCAGCAATGGCGCACCCTTGGGTTTAAGCGTTGCCATCTCAAATACACCTGAACAGCAAGCAACAACCTGGAGCTGGGGCCCACAGTCCATTACCCGCAGGTACGACGCAGCCAACCAACTCGTCCCGAGCTATCCCGAGGACTAGCCCTGCCTGAATTTCCGAAGGACCTCAGCATCCTGTTCAGGGTCAATGCTGAGGTCGGTCAACACAAGCGCTTTCCCCATCGTGTTGATTGCGTACTCAATTGCAACCAAGGCCTCAGCACCTGCAGCGCTCTTGCGTCCGGCACGAATCACCTCCGGAGTCACAAAGGCAGCAGCATCGTTCAGCTGAGATGCGATTCGAGCCAATTGCTCATCCATCGTCCGAAGGGGCAAGCGAAACCGCCATCGAGCATCTCATTGGTGGCCCAACAGGCAGAGCCTCTCCCGCAAAAGACAGGACTCGCAAGACCAGCACCAACCCCGAGCGTCATGACCCGGGTCCAGAGGGACAGCCAATCCGCCTGCAACAAAGTCGTTCAGCGCCTGATCAGCCAGCCGCCCCAAGCCGGCTGACAGACAAAAAAAGAGCCCCTGGACGGGGCTCGACGCAATTCTCATGAAGGAAATCTAAAGACCACAGGGAAAAGCATCAAGCGAGATCAAGCCCGCAAACCCCCTCAATAGGCGTGGCTTATCAATGGCGCGCCCTTCGCCATTGCCATGGGCGCAAGGATGAGTCACCGACGAGGCCCTGCAGTGGATCAAGCCTGGAAAGAGAGCGAGCAGATCCGGCTTGAGCGCGTCCTGGCGATTGCCAAGGCCAACCAAAACAAAGAGATGCAGAGCAACATCGAACGTGAGCTGGAAGCCTTAAACCGCGAGGAGCCCTCTCCGCTCATCGCGGAGTATCTCAACGAAAACGGCGAGATTCGAGCAGACCTGTAGGTCTGGAGCGCCGGCAGGCTCACCCATAACGATCAAGAGCGGAACCGACCAAGCTCAGCCAAGGGATCAGGACGACCCTCAGCAATCGCTTTTGCTCGGGCGCAAAACCAAGTCTCCGCCGAATCGGACTGGTCAAGCCTGGTGGCAATTTTCAGCCAATTCTCCCGCTCCACACGGTCCATACCAATCCCGGAACTCTCTTCAGCCTCGTGAACGGCACCGCCAGGGCGTGACCTCCACAGGGTTCGGTTCACCGAAGCCGGTGGGGGCCAACAGCAGCCACGCCGACGAGGGGCGCTCTGTAAAATTTTGTAAAAGCACCGCTTCGTTTTGCCTCAGCGCTTTGGTGTTATCGGCTGTGGCTACGTGGGATCCGCGGTCTGCAAGAGACTTCGACTGGGCGGCCATGACGTTTTGGCGACCACCCGAGATCGGTCTCGCTTTGAAGCACTGAAAAACCTGGGTGTTACGCCAGCGCTGCTCAACATCGCCTCTGACCAGGCGGACTTCAGCTTCATCGACCAACTCGACGGCCTCCTGATCAGCGTTGCGCCAACACGGAAAGACGAGAGCTACGAGGAGGTTTTCTCCAAGGGAATCAGCAACCTGGTTCAGGCTCTTCGGCAGCGTCCAGAGCAGAAACCACTGCACATCACCTACATCAGCACAGTTGGGGTTTTTGGAGACCAGGGCGGTCAAACCGTGAGCGAAGGATCGCCGCTTGACATCAGCCATCCCATCAACCGCCTACTGATCAACGCTGAGCTGGCGCTTCAAGGGCTTCAGGGTGGCAACACAACCATCTGCACTCTCCGCCTAGGAGGCATCTATGGCCCTGGCCGTGACATGGTCTCACTCGTCAAGGACGCCGCTGGTCAACGCATCGCTCGCGATGGTGATCACATTCCGGCCTGGACTCACCTTGACGACATCACCCGAGGCGTTCAATTTGCCTGGGATCGCGATTTAAACGGCACCTTCAACTTGGTCGATGACATGCGCCTGAGCAGAAGGGAGCTCTCCAATGCCATTTGCGAACACATTGGCCTACCCCCTGTGATTTGGTGCGGTGCACCACGGGGTGCTCGCGTGGTCAACGCTGTGGTCTCCAACGCAAAAATCAAGCGCCAAGGCTTTTCTTTTCACTCTCCATCGATGTTGCACCGACAGACATTGCAGAGGTCAGACCTCAGCCCACGGGTGAAAGCGCATTCCTGATCAAAAAGGTCAGAAATAAATTCCACTGAGAAAAACATTTCAAGAAAGAATATTTAATCAAAATCAAGGCTGAATGAATGCTTCAAAGCACTGATTTCTGACGTTGTACGTTGATTCCAGGTGCTGTTGAAATCGATGGCCATTGCGATGACCACGGGCTACAGCTCACAGACTGAGGGGGCTCTGCTTTGCATTGAAGCTGCTTCTGACTGGGCATTGAGCTGTGTGGACAGCCTGGCGGGCGATCGCCATTACATCCTGATCGACTACGGCGCTGCCGACGGAGGAACGGCCGTCGGGCTCTGGCAAAAGGTGCTGGACCGGCTTCATGCCAACCACCCCAATGCACACCTCACGCTGATCGGCAACGATCTACCCAGCAACGACAACCAAGCACTCGCAGACAACCTGGCCCTGCAAATCCCAAGGCCACCCAAGCCGACGGTGCTCGTGAGTGCCCGCAGTTTTTATGAACCATCCGTCGCCCCTGAGACGGTCAGTTTTGGCTTTTCAGCCACGGCAATGCACTGGCTGAGTGCCTCGCCGGGGCCCCTCAACACCCACACACACGTCTTGGCCTCAGGAGATGACGAAGCTCTCCAGCGCTTCAAGGCCCAAGCCATGAAGGACTGGAATCACATCCTTGAGCTCCGCAGCCGCGAGCTCAAGGTCGGGGGGCGCTTGCTAACGGTCAACCTCTCGCGCGATGAGCAGGGGCTCTACCTCGGAGAGAACGGAGGTGAAACCAGGAATGTTCACGACCAACTTCACGAGATCTGGCGAGGTATGGCCGAAGAGAAGCTGATCAGCGAGGAGCAGTACCGCAGCGGCACGGTCAACAACTTCTACAAGTCCCCCGAGGAATTCATGGCTCCTCTGAAGGATCCCAACTCTCCCGCCCATCGAAATGGGCTGCGACTCGTCGACCAACGCACCGTCTATGTGAAGTGCCCGTACCGGCGCCGGTGGAAAGAGAACGGTGATACGGCCGCCTTCGCAGCGGGACTCATGGCGACCATTCGCAGCTGGAGTCGCCACAGCTTCGCCAACGCGGCCGGTACTCAAGCCGCTGACATGGTTTACCAGCGATTGGAGAAACGCATCGCGGAAGCACCGGATGAGTGGAGCCTCGACTACGTCGAGCACCACCAAATGATGGAGCGCGTGGGCTGATGGTGTTATCGACAACAGCGCCGCCGGATGTGTCGGTGCTGTCGCAGCATGTCTCGCCGCACCTCTCGGTCTTCATTGTTGGAGAGACGACCCACCCGGGTCGCCCCGCCAATGGCGGGCTTCGGCTACTTCCGTACTCCAGCGATGACGCCTGCATCGCCGATGGTCGACGGCTCGCAGCACTGATGACACACAAACACGATCTCTACGGCACCGGCTTCGCGGGCGGAAAAATTGTGGCGCGCGCGGCCGATCTCGACGCCGTCAAAGACGAGCTCATTGGAGTCACCGCAACACTCCTTGAGTCCCTGGATGGAGCGATGGTGACTGGGTGTGATCTCAACACAACCCTGGAGGACATGGAGCGTCTAACGACGCTCACGCCCCATGTCCTGGCCGCAGTCGGCAGTCCAATCGATGCGAGTGCGGCAACAGCCCATGGGACGCTTGGTGCCGTGGAGGCCGTCTTGGGCGAGACGCTGGCAACAGCCGAACCAGGTCGGGCTCTGGTGCATGGCTGCGGAGCGGTGGGTGGAACGGTGGCCCGCTCTCTGGTGGATCACGGCTGGACGGTGTTCACAATGGATCACTATCGCGACCGCGCCAGATTCCGTGGAGCCACCCCACTTCCCGCAAATTGTTCATGGTGGGAATTGGACCTTGATCTGCTGCTTCCTTGTTCAATCTCCAGGCTGATTGATCAAGACATGACTGAAGCGCTGCGTGCCAGAGCCGTGGTGCCGGCTGCCAATGCTCCATTTCATGAGGCCCATCTCGCTGAGGAGCTGCGCCAACGAGCAATTCCTGTACTGCCCGACCCCCTGGTCAATGCAGGCGCGGTCATCGCCGACTCAATCGAGCGCTTCTCTCCAGATAGCTGGCGGCAAGCTGAAGCGGATGCGGTCTATTCCTTTGTACGCGAGGAAATCCGTAACCGCTCTGATGAGTACTTGCAACAGCGCAAGAGAGGAGCATCAGCACACACAGCCCTGGGCACCGTCGCCGCAGGCTCTGAGGGACGACCGATTGGTCTGAGCTTCAGAGGAAGGCATGATCCATGACATCCACCGTCCCCAAGAGCGTCAGCGTCCTGATCCTGGGTGGAGGCATGGCCGGCCTCAGTTCTGCCGCTGCCCTAGCGAGACAAGGAATCACCGATGTCCTGCTGCTTGAAGCAAAGACCCTCGCCCATGCCCAAGCCAGCAGCTTCGGTGAGACTCGGATGTTCCGGGAGATGTACTCCGATCCAGTGCTCTGCGAGCTGGCTCAAGCCGCAAATCAACTGTGGATGAAAGAAGAACAAGAGGCTGGAGTCCCGCTCAGGGCAACCCATGGATTGCTCTTCTACGGCGAAAGCTGGGAAGAGGAAACCATCGAAGGCTCGATCCCTGGGGCCCGCCGGGTCATGGATGAGCAGGGCATTCCCTACGAAGCACTCTCTTCGGCAGAGATCGCGGCACGGTTTCCGCTCAAGCCAAAACATGAGTTCACAGGACTCTTCGAACCCACGGCCGGAGCTGTGCGCAGCGACAGGGTCATTGCGCACTGGTGCCAAACAGCTCGGGCCGCAGGACATCAACTCCTGGAGCACACCCCTGTAGAGAGCATTGACTCTGATGGACGCGGCGTGACCCTCAAACAAGGGCAACACATCAGGGCCGATCAACTGGTGATCGCTTGTGGAATCTGGAGTCAACAGCTGCTCGCCCCCCTCGGGCTACAGCCAAAACTTGAGATCTGGCCGATGCTTTGGGCGCATTACACGGTCGATCCAGCGCTGGCAGATCGCTATCCCCAATGGTTCTGTTTTCAACAAGAACGTGGTGATGACGGCGGCCTCTATTACGGCTTCCCCGTTTTAAGCCACACCCCTGATGGGCGTCCCAGGATCAAGTGTGGAATCGATTGGACACCAAAGGAACTGCGTGTCCATGAACCAGGCTTGATGCAGAGGGATCCTCCAGCTCGATTGGTTGAACTCTTGGATCAATTTCTCTTCAACGAGCTCGAGGGCATCCAAGATCGCATGGAGACTGTCATGAGCCCCTATTCAATGACCGAGGACGTGAATTTCGTTCTCGATCGCATCACGCCAACCATCAGTCTCTTCTGCGGGGGGTCAGGACAGTCCTTCAAGTTTGCCCCCTTAATTGGCGACTCCCTTGCGCGCTTCGCGAGTGGTCAACAACCAGCTGTTGATGTCAGCTGCTGGAGCCATCAACGACCTGCCGTCACTGCATAAGCGTTTTGCCTGATCTCAAAAGACAACCACAACCTGACATCACCCCACGGGACGTTCCCTGGCTGAAACAGCCACCCCTCTGGGTTGGTTCTATCCCACTACTTCTGTTTCTGCTGATCGCAGCGGTGGATCTGGAACTCGCCAGGACTTTCACCAGCAATGGCAAAACAATCATCAGCCAACACATCGGTGGCCTCTGGCAGTGGCTGGTGCTCGCGGTGTTCCTCGTGGCCATGGGCCTGGCGATCAGTCCCATCGGATCAGTGAAGCTGGGGGGAGCCGGAGCCAAACCAACCATTCGTTTTTTTGATTGGTGCGCAGTCCTGATCTGCACACTGCTGGCGGGTGGAGGGGTGTTCTGGTCTGCCGCAGAGCCTCTGTTCCACTTCCAATCTCCAGCTCCCTACTTCCCACAAATCACTGGGGGCAGCTCAGAAGCCGTTGATCCGGCGCTGGCCGTGAGCTTTCTGCATTGGGGGTTTTTGGCTTGGGCACTGGTGGCGACCACAGTGACCATCACCTTCTCAATGCTGGAGAAACGGGGGGAGCCCCTGCGGCCTCGTTCACTGCTGGTGGGGGTCCTCCCAAGGGCTTGGGTGGATGGAGCTGTTGGTGATTTCGCGGATGGGCTCTCGGTCGTCGCCGCTGTTGCGGGCACCGTCGGCCCTCTGGGCTTTCTCTCCCTGCAACTGAGTAATGCAGCTGGACAGCTGCCATGGCTCAGCGACAGCGCTGGTTTGCAATCCCTCGTGGTGATCTTGCTCACAGCGGTGTTTGCCACCTCCACAGTCAGTGGAATTCAGCGCGGCATCAAATGGCTCTCTGAGTTGAACGTTGTACTCACCCTTGGGCTGGCGGCAGCAATCCTTTTGGTTGGCCCAGGGCTCTGGCTGCTTCAGCATTTCCTGAGTGCAATGTTGCTCTACATCAACGAGTTGCCCGCGATGGCCCTGGCGAGCAACAACGCCGAGCAAGCCGGCTGGTTGAACGGTTGGACCATTTTTTATTGGGGTTGGTTTCTGGGTTATGCCCCACTCATGGGGCTGTTCACCGCCGGGGTCAGCCGTGGCAGAAGCATTCGGGAGCTGGTACTGGCGGTGGCCATCCTCTGTCCACTCGTGACCAATTTGTGGTTCACCCTGCTGGGGGGCACGGGAATCGCCCTGGAGCTCGCCGATGCTGGTTCCATCAGTGGGCCGCTTCAAATGAGCGGAGCGGCGGCTGCCTTATTGGCGATCCTCAGCCAACTGCCTCTGGCCTGGCTGTTAATCCCAACGGGACTCCTACTGGTGGTTCTGTTTATGGCCACCAGCGCTGATTCGATGAGCTACGCAGCGGCCATGGTGGTCAGTGGAGAGCGCGAGCCCGCCCCGTTACTGCGATTGTTCTGGGCCCTCATGATCGGCAGTCTCACCCTGGTGCTGCTTCGAATCGGAACAAGCCTGGGCGACAGCACGTCCATTGACGCGCTGCAGGCCTTCATCGTCATCGCGGCAGTTCCTGTCACACCACTGGTGCTGTTGAGTCTCTGGAGCGCACCGCGGCTGGCCTGGAGAGAGTGGGCTAGCACCAGTCGAGCAACAGCTAGGCCATAAGCCCCAATGACAACAGCTCTTTGCCTTGCTAGCGATAAGGAGTCTCCGGACGACCTGTAATGACTAACCTGAATCCCATGCAGAGTCAGCCGATGAACGTTAGACAATCTCGCGATTACCTCCAACAGAAGCGAAGAGAAATCAGGAAGCAGGGCCTCTTAACCAACGAAGTGTTGACCAAAAAGCAGGGACAATTCAGCCAGGAGAAGGGCACCACAGCTCAACAATCCAAGGTCTCCAGACTATGGGACCGTTTCGCAGAACAAGTCAGTGCTGTGGTGAGCAAGGACTAAACAGCCTTCGCGACAACCGTTAGATCGAGGCCCCAGGTTGAACCAAAGGGGTCGTTATTAAGGCGCCATAGAAAGACTGATCCAAGCAATCGGCAGATAACAGCAATACAGAGTCTTGCTGGCAAAAACAAGAAAAATGAACGATAGCCGAGGCGGAGATCGCGAGAGGCAATCCAAACCATCCGATGCATGCGTCTGCACACTTCAAGGACAAGACCGGAAAGTGCCGCAGATACGCCCTAGATCCACGCAAGGGCCAACCAGAGGATGATTAATCGATTTGCATTACATGATTCCAGCCGTCACACATACCATGAAGAACTCGCTAACAAGATTCCATATCGAATCCAGGCTAAACAGGACCCACTCCAACACGACCTGCCTTAAATGGCGCGGGGACGGATCACTCTCTGAGATCGATCATCAAGAAATCATGGGACGACTGTGCACTGTTGACCCCGAGCTTTCAAACACAGGTCTATGCCTAGAAATGATTCATCGCTAGGCATCAAGCTGAATGACAAAAGCCATTGGCCTGGATATGCCCTGCTGGGCACCATGAACCCGCCCCACTAGTTGACTGCAGATTAACAGCAGTTTCGCAGCCTGAGTGACGCATTCACTCCCGTGAATCAACGCCAGAATAAAGACGGAGAGGGACTCTCCGGTGAGGCAACAGAGGGGCTTAACCCCCTCTTTTTTTGGCGAGCACCGGGGCAAATAACTAATCAGAAGATTGCGAGAGCAATTGCTCCTCAAGATCTGGAGTAATTCCCCCATATGTATATTCAGAACTAGGAGGAAGATTGAGCTCACGAAGCCACTCAATCAGAAGCCGACGGTCCCGCATGGCAACAGCAAGCTCAAGAAAATCACGCCCAATTTCACCGGCGACCTGAATCGTATCCTCAAGCGCTTCCAGTTCAGAGCAAATGGCTCGATAGAGCGCATAATCACGGAGAGTAAGCTCCGAAATCTTTGAACGGTGCTGATTACCCACAAATGAACGCTAAAACCATTGATCACTGGTGGAGATCCAACAAGCAGATCCATGGCAGAGATGCCTCAACCACATTGAGATTCCAGATACATCGAACGCTCGGTTCTTTTCTGCTGCTGAACAGAGGCAGAAGAGCTGATCAATCGCGAAGAGCCAGGGAAGGCTTTCAAGCTGGACAAGGGCATTCACGGGAAAGCGCAGGAGAATAAACAACTCCCTGAATCACCCCACAACAAACAAACACTGCTAGAAAAACTTCTCTCACCAGAGAGAGATAAAGAGACACACCCAATCAGCGGAGGATCTTTATGGCAACATTGACAACAAAGAAACGCCTACTCAGGAATGGCAAAGCCTTCTCGGAATGGATTACTTCAACGAAGCAGCGAATTTACATCGGCTGGTTCGGCGTCTTATTCATCCCGACGGCACTGACAAGCGCCATCGCATTTGTACTCGCAATACTGTGCGCTCCAGTGGTCGATATTGACGGAGTTCGAGAGCCGATCAGCGGAGCCTTGCTCGATGGAAACAACATCATCACAGCCGCAGTTGTTCCAAGCTCGAACGCCATAGGCTTGCACTTTTATCCATTGTGGGAAGCCACAAGCATCGATGAGTGGCTTTACAACGGAGGACCCTATCAGCTCATTGTCCTCCACTTCCTCATTGCAATCACAGCCTATTTAGGGCGCCAATGGGAATTGAGCTACCGCCTAGGAATGCGCCCATGGATTGCCATTGCGTTTTCAGCTCCCTGGTCTGCAGCAATGGCTGTTTTTCTTGTTTATCCCATGGGTCAGGGATCGTTCTCCGATGGAATGCCACTGGGGATTTCTGGCACCTTTAATTTCATGCTGGTCCTGCAGGCCGAACACAATGTGCTCATGCACCCATTGCACATGCTCGCCGTTGCAGGCACTTTTGGAGGCTCACTCCTTGCTGCACTGCATGGATCTCTCGTAACCAGCAGCCTAGTGCGAGAGACCACGGAAGCAGAATCAATCAACCGCGGCTATGCATTTGGGCAGAAAGAAACCACATACAATTTAGTGGCTGCACATGCATATTTTGGCCGCCTTGTATTTCCCTATGCAGCATCAGATAACAGCAGAAGTATTCATGCCATTCTGTTTGCATGGCCAACCATTGGAATTTGGTGCTCATCACTGGCCGTAGCTTCCTTTTCCTTCGGTCTCAATGGATTCAATTTCAACCAATCCATACTCGACACCCAAATGCGAACCATCAACAGCTGGGCAGACGTCCTGAATCGAAGCAACCTTGGGATTGAAGCAATCCATGAGCGGAATGCACATAATTTCCCCCTCGATCTCGCATCATCTGAAACGTCCTACATCGCTCTATCTCGATCCATTGAAGGGTAGCATTACCCAAAAGAGTGGCTCATCTCAGGGGCAGTCCTCATCAGGCTGCCCCTCTCAAGACGTTCCCCTTCTTTGAAGATCAGACCTCTTGATGGAGTTAATCAACGCCATCAAGAGGCCTCCATCTTTCGCATCGACTGAGTGTCTCTATCGAGAAAAAAGGGAGGAATCTTCCCCCCTTCTGGGGACACGCGTAAATGGTCTAAGCCGCACCCTCAGTGTTGATGGCCAAGGCCTGCCAACGCCACTCAACAAGCAACGCCGGCTGATGGAACAACCGACCGGTACCGATCGCATGCCCTATGCGTAGGGGTGCTGATGGAAGTCCTGACTCGCCAGCGAGCAACGAAGAGATCCGAGTGCTAAGAAAGGATTTAGGCTCTCGCCGCCTTGCGTTGCTGACCGGCATAGACCCCAGCACCGGCGACGACAATCGCCAAACCACTACTGACCGCAAGAAAGGCGAGGGTCTGCAGCAGAAGCAACAAGACGCCCAGCGCTGAAAAGGCTGTGATCCTGATCTTGGCCTTGATCAACATGGTGAGCAACAGGAATACCGTTGCTTTTAAGCCAAGAATCGTTGCCGCTGAAAAGGGGCAGAGCGGGTTGATCAACATGGGTCGCTCCGGAGTAGGGACATGCTGGTGCAGCTTCCCTAGGAATGCGAGCACTCAATCACTCTGCATCACTTCTGCGGCAACGAAGCCACACTGAACACCGTGATGGACAGCTCAGGCATGAATCACTGCTGGCAGCCGCCCCCTGCTTGCGGTGCTAAGGTGAAGGGACACACCATGGATCCAACTACCTGCTTTCAGAACAGGAGTTCGGATAGTCCGGCTGAAATACTCGGAGCATCAGGCTTTCTGGCCTAATCACATTCGCTTTTTTGCGGCTGTGGTCCGACAATTCGGTCCACTCAACAGCGTGGACGTGCGGCACTGGTTGACGCGCTCCACGGCTCCAACGTGTTGGCCTTGCAAGGCTTCATCAGACGCGTCAGGGAACAAGTGTGTTTTTTGTCCATTACATAGGCAGTTCATTCACGATTCATCCAATCCTGTGTCAATTCTTGGCTCGATCAATGCTCAATGGCTGCATTCATCCCGGCTCTGGGCTAAATCAGCTCACCTAGAGGCGTGCGGGAGTCGAGCAACAACCACAACTCCAAACTTGATATCAGATCTGTTTCATCATTCACTGAAGATTCACCTACAAATGCCCAGTCAGTCCAATCCATCTATCGTCATTTCCAGCCTGCCAAGGTGCCTTGATCCCAGTCGTGATGACCTGTGGTCAGCCCAGGCAAAGCGTTACTGGCGGCAAGTGTCTGCTTCTGAACAGCCTTCTGCACCAGTGGTCTCTGACCATCTGTTGCGGTAGCAGGCTGTTTTCTGCTTGGAGGCAAGCCATCCATCAATCTCTTGTTCAAGGCCTCCATACTTGCTGCAGCCATCGATCAATCAACACGCGATTGATCCCCACCCTCCACATCTAAGGGTGATTCAGGTGTCCAGGCTCGCCGAGCAGAGGAAAGCGAGTTGAGCAGTTTTCATTCCTGATGCTTTGGTAAGGAGTCAGAGCCTCAGTTGCTGCGCTTGAGGGCCTGGCAATCCGTCCAAGATGTCATTCAAACGCGCAAGCAGGTGCATTTTTCTGCTGCCAGAGAATATTGCCTACCCCTGGGGCCCTGTCTCTGAAGGGTATTGGCCGATTTTTTTCATGGCATTTTCTGCTCAGCAGTGCCATAACTGAAATGTGCTCGTTCGTCTAGAGGGATTCGAACCAGGCCAACCGTGTCGCCTGCGTGCCGGGGAAATGAATGCATCAACTGTGCGGAGGCGACTTGACCGAATACACCTTTGATCCTGTCGATCAGGAAGTGATCGTCGAGATTTCTTTAACAGAGCTGTATCAAGTACAAACAGAAGCTCGCAATGCTCTTGGGGGCATCTGGAATTTGCAGCATGAAAAATGGTGCGTGGATCGCCACCGATCTCTCTTTCACTGCACAACCCAAGAAGCGAATCGTATGCATCGAGGCATTCGATACAGGTCATGGCAAAAACTTTCTATTTTGAGCTCAAATTAGCAAGAAGTTATGAGCATCTTCATTCAAACAAAGCTGACCCTAGAGCGCCAACCGTTCAATGATTGCCTTGATGAGAATTAAGGCACAGCTTAGTAATCGTCTCCGTACTTCACTGAAGATGAAGCATCCATGAGTTCAACAGTGGTCTGGTAACCGCTCTGAACAGTGACCTCGTGCTGGATTGCAACGTCCTGCAGCGCCTCAACATCCAATTTGGGCGCAGTGATCCAACTAAATCCCTTCCCAAAGGTGTTGTCAGGGTTCACGACATACCAATGGCAGGCAGTGTCCGGGACAGCCACCGAGCACTTAGTCCAGTCGTTGTCCCACTGGGGAACCTGAACAAACGACAGAGCCGCAAACAGAAAGCTCAACATTCCCGCAAACATTGGCTTTCTTGGCATGGCCCATGACCCTAGCAGCCATCTCCGGGCACCAATGCCCCCCAGCACTGATCAGTCGAGGCCGAAGGGAGACGTGAAGCCATGGGTCGTTCGGTCTTGATTGGCAGCGGTCCATAGTGCGTGCATGGAACATCCGAACGCACATCAACTCCGATCACTTCGCCTTGATGCGCTTGCTCGCGATCACCGTGTCGTCTCCGACTTGAACGACGGGATTGCCAATGGGCCCGATGCGCTGGTGATGGAACTGATGGACAACCATGGCTGGCCGGCCCATGAGGCCCTTGATGCAGTGCAGCGGCTTCAGGAAAAAGCCCTTCGCGGCACCTCTCAACAGACGGCTGCTTGAGTCGTCCTGATCGATTGGCTCTGTTTTTTTGTCTGAAGTTGAGCCATAACCAAGACGTGTCACGCAGACACCAATGGAAGCCGGGGAGGTCACCGGCTTTTTTCATGCCTGAAGCCTGCCCAGCGAAGCAGCGACTTTCGCCCAGATCAATGCCCTAGAGAGGGTCTGGCGTAATGCCAGAAGCTTCCGCTGGACTGATTAAAGGGGCCTCCCAGCCCCCATGGATCATTTGGTTGATAAGGCTGATCTAACCCCATCTCCCTTAATTAGGGTCAGGCAGCCACAGGGGCGGTCTGACGGGAGAAACGAACGATGTTGTTCGCTGTTACGGGTTCGCTCTTACCGAGCAGGCTTCAGTCACCCTCCTCATGCCCCGTCGAAACCATTGCAGCCCCATGAAGTGGAGCTGAGCGGAATCGAACCGCTGTCCGAAACACTGGTGTGAGCCACCTAGTCCGGTCAAGACCGGACCCCTTCATTCTGCAGGGTCAACGCACAATGAGAGTGACCTCCTTGCGGGAGGGAAACCGACCGCGTTGATCGATGTCATGACAGAAGCCTGGCACCGGCAAACCAATCGCCGCCGCGGTGTGATTCAAGGGATTGCGGTGCTGCCCCAAGGCCTGGAGGAGATCGGGGCGGAAGAGCTGGTCAACCTCGGGGCCAAGCAGGTTCAGCCCCTGCGTCGCGCCGCGGCCTTCGAAGCCGATATGGCCTGCCTCTATCGGCTCCATCTGCAGTGCCGCTACCCCTTTCGCTTCCTGAGGGAGGTCGCGCGGTTCCCCTGCCATGACCGCGAATCGCTCTACTTCGGCATCCAGAACGCCCTCGAATGGGAACGCTGGCTGCATCCCTCTATGAGTTTCCGCGTCGATGTCAGCGGCAGCAACCCCGGACTCAGCCACAGCCACTACACGGCCCTACAGGTCAAGAACGCCGTGGTTGATCTGCAGCGCAATCTCTGGGGCGAGCGCTCCTCCATCGATCTCGACGAACCCGACCTCTCCCTCCATGTCCACCTCAGCCGCCAGGAAGCACGGCTCAGCCTCGATGGCTCAGGCGGCAGCCTGCATCGCCGGGGGTACCGCAGCGCCATGGGCCTGGCCCCTCTCAAGGAAAATCTGGCCGCGGGCCTGGTCCGCCTGAGCGGCTGGGATGGATCCATCCCCCTCGTGGACCCACTCTGCGGTTCTGGAACGCTCTTGATCGAAGCCGCCAGCTGGGCCCTCTCCCAAGCCCCCGGGCTCCATCGCTCCTTTGCCCTCGAGGGCTGGGCTGACTTCAATGCCGAGCTCTGGGAGGAAGAGCAGCGCCGGGCCCAAGCCCGCGAACAACCGACCAGAACGCTGCCGATCCTGCTGGGCTGCGAACAGAACCCCGACGTGGTGGAGCAAGCCCGCCATAACGTCCAGGCCGCAGGACTTAGCGGAGCCATCACCATCCAGGCTGGCGATTTTCGCGCGCTGGAACTGCCAAGCGGCCCGGGAGTTCTGGTCTGCAACCCGCCCTATGGCGAGCGGATCGGCGAACGCGATGAACTCGAGCAGCTGTACTCGGATCTGGGGGCCATGGTGAAAGAGCGCTGCAGCGGCTGGAGCCTCTGGCTCCTGAGCGGCAACCCGGAACTCACTGGAGCCCTGCGGATGAAAGCCAGCCGGCGGGTTCCCGTGAGCAATGGCGGCATTGATTGCCGCTGGCTCCACTACGAAATCCGTTAGTGCCCGGCTTAGGGTTGCAGCATGAGCCATTGGATCACCCCCCTGCTGGCGAGTAGCCAGGGGTTAATGACAGTTCCCCTTGAGATTCAACTGCTGTTTATCGGAGCGGTTTATCTCGGGACACTGATCATCAGTCGCTTCTCGATTCGCATTGGCCTACCCGCTGTGCTTGGGGTTCTGTTCTTAGGCCTGCTGGTCCATATTCATGCCTTGGATGTTGCGACAGAGGAAGTGGAGCGACTTCAAACCTTCTCCCTTGCCCTGCTGCTCTTTTATGCCGGCCTCAAAACAGACACCCAAGCGATTCGTGGCTTCCTGAAGTACGGACTCGCCCTCGCCATTGCCGGGGTTGCCATCTCCACCCTGGTTCTGGGTGCTGCCATCGTCTGGCTGACCTCCCAAAGCGGCAGCGCCATCACCCCAGGGCTCGGCAACGCCATCCCGCTTGGGGCCGCCCTTCTGGTGGCCGCCTGCCTGGGCTCGACCGATGCCGGCGCGACCCTCGGAGTCTTGCGCCAGGTCAAACGCCAAGTCCCTCAAAAAGTGCAGGACCTGCTGGAATTCGAATCGTCGGTGAACGACCCTTCGGCACTGATTCTGTTCAGCATTGCCGCGAGTCTCTTCACCGTTGGTTCGCAAGGCCAAGCCCTTCCTGAAGTGATCATCGGTGGCTTCTCCAGCCTGCTGCAAAAGATGGGCTCGGGGGTCTTGGTGGGATTGGGCTTCGGTTACATCGCCCGATTGATGATTAACCGTTTAGTGGTCGATCGCGAGCAACTGCTCATTGTGGCGATCTCCATCGCCTTTATGGATTACGGCTGCACCCAAATCCTCGGCGGATCAGGTTTTGTAGCGGTCTACATCACGGGTTTGTTGATGACCAATGAGCACTACCAAAAGCCCGAGATCAATCACCAAACGATTCAAGACGTGCTGCTGCCGTTCAACACCATGACGGAGATCAGCATCTTTTTCATCTTTGGCCTACTGGTGGACCCCAACCAGTTACTCCCAGCCTTACCGGCTGGCCTGGCCACCGCTGCAGTCTTGATGCTCGTCGCCCGCCCCTTGAGCGTCCTGGTCTTTCAACGGCTTTCGCCCTTCAGCGTCAAGGAGTCCCTGTTGATTGCCTGGTGCGGCCTGCGCGGGGCGGTGCCCTTGGCGCTCTCCTTCAACGTCATGGCGGCCATCCCGATGCTGCGCGGGGTGCCTAGCGATACAAGTGCCGCTCTGCTGGCTCAGAACTGCCAGGCCATCGTTTTCATCACGGTGATGCTCAACCTCAGTCTGCAGGGACTCTCCCTGCCGAGCCTCTGCCGCTGGCTCAGCGACCCACCAACGCCCGTGTCGTCTTCGTGAGACCCGCCAAGGTTTCCGGCAGATAGGGGCCCTTGGTCATCAGCCCGCCAATCCGCAGGAAGAGCGCACTCAGCAGCAAGTTGATCCCCATCAGGCCCAGGGCGGCCTGAATCCAACTCCAGCCCCGGCTCTGATGCAGCCAGATCAGCAACGCCACATCGGCTGCCAACCAGGCCATCAACAACGCCGAGAGGCCAGCCATCAGCAAGACGACGCCGCCAATCAGGCGGCGCTTCTCGCGATCGGCTTCCTTGAGCGCAATGCGGACATGCAGGTCCATCACCGAGGCCACCAGCCCCGTAATGCGGGAGGCCGCCTTCAGGGGAACCCCACGCCGCGGTGGATCTTGCGGAGAGGAGGAGTCGGAACTGGTCATGAAGAACGGCGACCGGAGAGCAACAGACCCAGCAGCAGCCCCACTCCAGCAGCCAATCCCAGTGCCATCAAGGGGCGTTCACGCACGGGTTTTTCGATGCGCGGCCGCAAGTTGGCATTCAGGTCATCGAGTAAGTGCTCGAGCTGCTCCTCCAAGGGCCGCAGGGAATCAGCCCATTGCTGGGCCTGGTCCTCACCAAGCGTCAGCAGATCCAAGAGCTGAACCTTCACACCGTCACTGGTGCGTCCCGTTTGGCGAGCAATGACCTCCACCACGGTGTCCAGGCTGCCGCGCGTGGCCTCCAGGGTGTGGCGGGCCACCTCCGGCCATTCCTGCTGAATCGTCGGCAGAAACTGCTCGAAATGCTCCCGGAACAGGGACGCCACCGGCGAAAGGGGCTCGTTTTCAGGCGCCTCTTCCGGCTCGATCTTGGCCCGCCAGGGCTGCTCCTGCACGGGCTCCTGGGGGACACCGTTGCTGGTCGTGCCTGAGTCCATGGGGCCGTGGGACAGCCACCACACCGTAGTGACCATGCCTTGAAATCGACAGAGGGTCGGCTACCTTTCTGGTGCTCGACGCTCGGGCCTGTTGGTTCACATCAATCAGGTAGAGCTGACCCACTTCAAGTCCTTTGGCGGATCGATGTCGATCCCACTGGACGAGGGCTTCACCGTGGTCACCGGCCCCAACGGTTCGGGCAAAAGCAACATTCTTGACGGGGTTCTCTTCTGCCTGGGTCTCGCCAGCAGCCGCGGCATGCGGGCTGAGCGACTGCCCGACCTGGTCAACAGCTCCAAGCTGAAACAGGGCAAGGCCGCCGAAACGGTGGTCTCGGTCCGCTTTGACCTCAGCGACTGGCAGCCCGATGAAGCTGAACAGGGCCTCGAGGCATCGGAGGAAGGCCCCTGGATCAAACCCGGGCAAACCGAATGGACGGTGACCCGAAGGCTGCGCATCGCCCCGGGCGGGACCTACGCGAGCACCTACAGCGCCGACGGCATCCCCTGCAATCTCCAGCAGCTCCAAACCCAGCTCAGACGTCTACGGGTCGACCCCGAGGGCAGCAACGTCGTGATGCAGGGCGACGTGACCCGCATCGTCTCGATGAGTTCCCGCGACCGCCGCGGAATCATCGATGAGCTGGCTGGGGTGGCGCTGTTTGACTCCCGCATCGAACAGACCCGCTCCAAGCTCTCCGATGTGCAGGAGCGGGAGGAGCGCTGCGCCATCGTCCAGCAGGAACTGCTGGTCTCCCGCCAAAAGCTTGAGCGGGACTGCGCCAAAGCCCGCACCTATCAAGAGCTGAGGGAGCGTTTCCAGCGGGGCCGCCTGCAGGAACAGGTGCTGGGGTTCGAGCAGGCTGAAGCGCAGTTCCAGCAACTGCAAAGCCGTCAGGAGGCACTGAAACGCCAGCAGGAGAGTGATCGACAGAGCGTCAGTGAGGGCCGCACCGCCCTCGAGGGGGCCTCCAAAGCCCTTGATGCCCTGCAGGCCGAAGTCAAGGCCCTTGGGGAAGATCAACTGCTCGCGGTGCAGTCCGAGCTAGCTGGGCTCGAGGCCAGTGCCAGGGAACTCAGCCGGCAGGCGGAAAAACACCAGCAGAGCGCCGAAGAGCTGCAGCGCCAACGCATGGAGCTGGGCCGGCAGCAGGCCGACCTCAAACAGCAGCAGAGCCAGCTCAAGAGCGCCGACGATCAAGCCAGCCTGGATCAAGCCGAAGCCGATTGCCGCAGCGCCGAATCCGCCGTCGAACTCTCCCGCCGGCGCCTCGGGGAAGTCGCCGGCCGTAGCGGCAGCTGGCTCGAAGAGCAAAAGCAGCGCAGCCGTCAGCGCCAGGACCTCCAAACAAAGCTTTCTCCCCTTCAGGCTGAACAACAGCAACTGGTGGAGCGCCTGCGCCAAGAGCAGGAACGCCTTGGCGAGCTACAGGAGCAACTGCAACAGGACGCCGCCAACAGCGATGGGGTCTCCAGCTCCCTGACCGCCCTGGAGGGCGAATGGCAGCAGTTACTCGAGGAACTCAGAACCCAACAAACCCGCGCCCAGGAGCTCGCCGAAGCCCTTGCCCTGCAGCAGCGCACCCGCCAACGGCTCGAGCAGGAACAGGTCAACCTCGAACGGGAGATCGCCCGGATGGAATCCCGGCGGGAGACCATCCAGGAAAGCCGCGGCACCGGAGCCCTGCGCCTACTCCTAGAGGCCGGCTTGGAGGGGATCCATGGCCCGGTCGCGCAACTCGGGGAGGTCGAGGAAGCCCATCGCCTGGCTCTGGAAGTGGCTGCTGGGGCTCGCCTTGGGCAAGTGGTGGTTGATGACGACCGCATTGCAGCGCGGGCCATTGATTTGCTGAAGAGCCGCCGGGCCGGACGCCTGACTTTCCTACCGCTCAACAAGATCCGCGGGGGTGGAGGTGCCATGCGCAACGGCGCCGCCTTCGAACGGGGTGGGGGCACCGTGGGCGGCGACGGTCTGGTCGGCCGGGCCGTTGAACTGGTCCGCTTCGAGCCCGTCTATGGCGAGGTCTTCCGCTACGTCTTTGGCGACACCCTGGTCTTCCGGGATCTCGCCAGCGCCCGCCGCGAACTAGGCCGCTGCCGCGCCGTCACCCTCGATGGCGAACTGCTCGAGAAGAGCGGGGCCATGACGGGCGGCAGCTTCCAGCAGCGGGGCAACCAGCTGAGCTTTGGTGCCGCCAGCGACGCCGATGAAGCCGAGCCCCTGCGCCGGCGCCTGCTGGAACTCGGTGAAACCCTGCTGGCCTGCAAGCGCAAAGAGGCCGAGCTCGGACGGGCCCTTGAGGAACTGCGGCCGCAGCTCAGCCGCCTTGAACAGCGCAAAGCCGCCCTGGAGGCCGAACGCACGGCCGCCCAACGGGCCCATGGCCCCCTGCAGGAGCGCCGCGATCAACTGACGGCCCGGATCAAGCAGATCGAGACCGACCTCAGCGGCGGGCAGCAGCGACTGCAAGCCATCGCCACCGAACTGAGCCCGCTTCAAAAGTCACTGCAAGAGCTGGAGGCCAGCGAGGCCAACGCCCAAGCCAGCGGCGACAGCGAGCGCTGGCAGGGCCTGCAGAAGGAACTCGAAGCCGCCGATGGCGCCCTCACCCAGGCCAGACAGGAACGGGACAACCTGCTCGCTGCACGCCGGGAACGGGGACTGGCCGCTGAACGGGTCAGCAGCCAACTGCAGGCCCTCGGAGGAGAGGAACAACGGCTGGCACAAGCCGTCAATGCCCTGATCGCCGAGCGCACCCAGTGGAAAGAGCAGCAGCAAGCCGATCAACAGAAGCGCAGCGAACTCGAAGCCAAGCAGCAGGAACTGCAAACCCGCTTTGGTGAGCGGCGGCGCGCCCGCGACGAAGCGGAGGCCCAACTCTCCAAGAAGCGCCAAGTCCTGCAACAGCAGGAATGGGAACTCCAGCGCCTGGGCGAAGAACTCTTGGCCCTGGCCGAAGAGGAGCGCAGCAGCGGCGGGCGGCTGGAGCAGCTGCAACGGGAACTCCCCGATCCACTGCCTGAGATCCCCGAGGAGGTGCGCGAGAACGGCCTGGAGGCCCTTCAGGCCGAGCTCAAGAGCTTGCAGCAGCGGATGGAGGCCCTCGAGCCGGTCAACATGCTCGCCCTCCAGGAGCTCGAGGAGCTGGAGACCCGCCTCGCTGATCTGCAGGAGCGCCTCGATGTCCTCTGCAAAGAACGCGAAGAGCTGCTGCTGCGGATCGAGACCGTGGCCACCCTGCGCCAAGAGGCGTTCATGGAGGCCTTCAACGCCGTGGATGAGCACTTCCGCGACATCTTTGCTGGCCTCTCTGACGGGGAAGGCTTCCTACAGCTTGAGAACCCGGAGGCCCCCCTCGATGGCGGCCTCAACCTGGTGGCCCACCCCAAGGGCAAAGCGGTGCGCCGCCTGGCCTCCATGAGCGGCGGCGAGAAGTCCTTAACAGCGCTGAGCTTCCTCTTTGCGCTGCAGCGCTTCCGTCCCTCGCCCTTCTATGCCCTCGATGAGGTCGACAGCTTCCTGGACGGCGTCAATGTCGAACGGCTGGCCGCCCTGATCGCCCAGCAAGCCGATGCAGCCCAGTTCCTGGTGGTCAGCCACCGCCGTCCGATGATTGGGGCCGCCACCCGCACCATCGGTGTGACCCAAGCCCGCGGAGCTCATACCCAGGTGGTGGGATTACCACCGGCTGCGTAACCAAGCCCCGGCCGCTTTTCGGTCACAATGCGCCCATGACAAGCACTCCACCCGGAAGCGAGCCAGCCGCGACCCCAAGCGACCGCCTCTGGCTGCGCTCGGAGCTGATGGGCACCCAGGTGATCACCCGAGACACCGGACGCCGTCTTGGTGTGGTGGGAGAAGTCGTCGTCGATATTGACCGCCGCGAGGTGGTGTCCCTAGGCCTGCGGGACAATCCGCTGACGCGCTTTCTGCCGGGTCTACCGCGCTGGATGCCCCTGGAAAGCATCCGCCAAGTGGGCGACGTGATCTTGGTGGACTCGGCCGACTCCCTCTCGGAGAACTTTGATCCGGAGCGCTACTCCCGGGTGATCAACTGCCAGGTGATCACCGAATCAGGCGAACAGCTGGGCCGGGTGCTGGGCTTCAGCTTCGACATTGAGACCGGAGAGCTCACCACCTTGGTACTGGGGGCCGTCGGCGTTCCTCTGCTCGGGGAAGGGGTGCTGAGCACCTGGGAGCTCACCGTTGAGGAGATTGTCAGCAGCGGCCCCGATCGCATCATTGTTTACGAGGGCGCCGAAGAAAAGCTCAAGCAGCTCGGCACCGGACTGCTCGAAAAACTAGGCGTCGGTGGCCCCAGCTGGGAGCAGGAAGAGCGGGAGCGCTATCGCCTGAACATGGTTCCCGTCGAGAACCAACTGGCCGCAGGTCAGCCCAGCGCCCAGGAGGAGCAGAGGCGCATCGAACCAGCCACCAATCGCCGCTTCGAGCCGGAAGAGGATTACGACTACGTCGAGGTGGAGCAGCGCCGCGAACGGGAACCGCTTCGCCAGCGGCGCTATCTCGATGAGGAGCCCACTCCGCGCCGCTATGTGCGCGATGAGTCCCCCTTGGATGTTGAGCCCTATGAGCCCTACGACGAGCGGGCGCCCATGCCGCGGCGGCGAGAGCCCTCCGGAGGCGGCGATCCCTGGTGAGGGAAGGGCCTAGCCCTTCTCCTCCTCAAAGTTCAGGGACGCGGAGTTGACGCAGTAGCGCAACCCCGTGGGGGTTGGTCCGTCATTGAACACATGCCCCAAGTGGGCATCGCAGTTGGCGCACTTGATCTCGGTGCGGACCATCCCATGGCTGTTATCGGTGTGGGTGCTGATCGCTCCCTCCTTGGCCCCATCCCAGAAGCTTGGCCAACCGGTTCCGGAGTTGAACTTGGTGTCGGAGCTGAAGAGCTCATTGCCGCAGCAGACGCAGCGGTACATGCCCTTGGCCTTGTTGTCCCAATAGATCCCGGTGAAGGCCCTCTCGGTCCCCCCCATCCGAGCCACCTGAAACTGCTCAGGAGTGAGCTTCTCGCGCCACTGCTCGTGGTCGTGCTGGGCGGCGTCAGCCATCGCTCTTGATCCTGAGGAGGCCGTTCAAATTAGGCAGCGCCGGCAGAGGGCGGCGGCAGCAATTCCCGCACCATCCCAGCCAGGGCGGCCACCGCACCGGGCTGCCCGCGCAGGCTGCGCAGGTCCTCCCGCATCCCCTCCAAACGCTGGGGGTGGGCCAACCAGTCGGCGGCCTCCGCGGCAATCTCCTCCGGTGTGATCGCCCCGACCCGCTCCGGCACCACCTGACGGCCAGCCGAGATGTTCGGCCAAGCCAAAAAGCCGTGGTTGCGCATCCGCCAGGCCGTCAGCGCCGCCCCCAGCAGCCAACGCAAAAAAGGCAAACGGGCCAGAATCCCAATTCCGCCGTCCCAGGCCTGCATCACATGCAGATGCTGGGTGGGCACCAGGACGATCATCGGCACCCCCAGGGCACCCAACTCAGCGGTATTCGCCCCAACGGTGGTCAAGGCCAGTTGGCACTGGCTAAGCACCCCATGGGCGGGCTGCTCCTCCACCAGGAGAATCCGAGAGCCCGCTGGGGTGACCAGTTCCGTCCCGTCCAGCAGCGGTTCTCCAGAGCCGTAGTACTGGGCGATTGGATTGGCCGCACTGCCGAAGGCCAGCAGCTCTTGAATGCTGGTGGTGGGAGCCACCGGCAGAAGGAAGCGACAGCCTGGACGCTGGGCCGCAAGGCGATCGGCGGCCTCCAGCAGGAACGGCATTCCCACTTGCAACTTGGCCCGCTTCGATCCAGGCATCAGAGCAACCCATTCCCCCTGGGGCAGGGGGCGCTCGGAGCGAGCCGCATCCGAGAGATCGGCCATCAGATCGCCAACCACCTGGCAGCGGGTCCGCCAACGCCGGGACAAGCGATCAGCCGCAGCCGGTCCCATGGCCGCAATCCGGTCGTTCCAGCGGGGCCAGCGGGCCACCCATTCGGCATAGGTGATGTGGCGATAACCCAAACGGGCTGAGAGCAGCACGGTCCAGAACTGATCACCGCCAAGGAAAACCACGACGCCACGCCGGGGCCAACGGCCGAAGCGCTCGGGCCGTAGCAGCAGGCTCCAGAAGCGTTTGGCAGGACTGATTCGCTCAAACAACCCCATGCGATCAGCCACCTGATGCTCAATGCCAGTGGCATTCGGGCAGGGGACCAGTACCAGCTGCAGGGCCATCGCGGCCTCTGGGGTCACTGGACGCAGGGCCATCTCACGATGCAGTCGCTGAGCCAGGGGCCGGACCCAGGTGGCCAGCTCGCCTGGACCGTTGCACACCAAGACGATGCATGCCGGATCAGCCGAGGCAAGACCCGATCCAATGGGCTCAGCGGCGGCAGGCATCACGCTGCGGAGCTCTGAACAATGCGGATGGCGAGACTTGAACTCGCAAGACCGAAGTCACACGCCCCTCAAACGTGCGTGTCTACCAATTCCACCACATCCGCGTGGTAGTGAGCGCCCAGGCCAGAACGATGTCCTGGAATGGATTCTCGGGGGGAGTCCACCGCTGCTGAACAGCGGCGTGAGGGGTGCAGCGCTGACGCACTGCTCAGGCAATATACCCATCGCCTGACCCCAAACAACGGCGGGGTTGGCTCGGTCATCACTGATAAAGTCCCACCGGCCTGCCCTGCCGGATTCGCCGGACTGCCACTGGATGCCCATCGGCAAACTGCTGATCGCCAACCGCGGCGAAATTGCTCTTCGGATCCTGCGCAGCTGTAGGGAACTAGGCATACCCACCGTTGCTGTGTACAGCACGGTTGATCGCAACGCGCTGCACGTTCAGCTCGCTGACGAGGCGGTCTGCATCGGCGATGCACCAAGCAGCAAGAGCTACCTCAATATCCCCAACATCTTGGCGGCGGCCACCTCAAGGGGCGCCGATGCCATCCACCCCGGCTACGGCTTCCTGGCGGAGAACGACAAATTCGCCGAGATCTGCGCCGACCACGGCCTGACCTTTGTTGGCCCCTCGCCGGAATCGATTCGCTCGATGGGCGACAAGTCCACGGCCAAGGCCACCATGCAAAAGGTGGGCGTCCCCACCATCCCTGGCAGTGAAGGCCTGCTGGAGAACGTGGATCAGGCCAGGAGCCTGGCGGAATCCATGGGCTATCCCGTGATGATCAAGGCGACCGCCGGTGGTGGTGGCCGCGGGATGCGCCTCGTCCCTTCAGCGGACCAACTGGACAACCTGTTTAAGGCCGCCCAAGGGGAAGCGGAAGCCGCCTTTGGCAACCCCGGGCTCTACATGGAGAAATTCATCGACCGGCCCCGCCACGTCGAAGTTCAGGTGCTGGCCGACCGCCACGGGAACGTGGTGCACGTCGGGGAACGTGACTGCTCCATCCAGCGGCGCCACCAAAAACTGTTGGAAGAGGCCCCCAGCGTGGCCATCAATGCCGAGCTGCGCCGGCGCATGGGCGACGCTGCGGTTTCCGCAGCACGAACCATTGGCTACGAAGGTGCGGGCACCGTGGAGTTCCTGGTGGATCGCACCGGCAACTTCTATTTCATGGAGATGAACACCCGGATTCAGGTGGAGCATCCCGTCACCGAGATGGTCAGCGGAGTGGACCTGATTGCCGAGCAACTGCGGATCGCCGGCGGCGAGCCCATCTCCTTCAGCCAAGACGAGATCAAACTCACCGGCCACGCCATCGAGGTGCGGATCAACGCCGAGGACCCCCGCCAAAACTTCAGGCCCGCCCCCGGCAAGATCACCGGCTGGCTCCCCCCCGGTGGACCCGGCGTTCGCTTCGATAGCCACGTCTACACGGGCTACGAAATCCCGCCCTTCTACGACTCCCTGATTGGCAAGCTGATCGTCTGGGGCAAAGACCGCGACCACGCTCTCAAACGTCTCCGCCGCGCCCTGACCGAATGTGCCGTCACGGGAATTCCCACCACCATTGAATTCCACCTGCAACTGCTGGAGCGTCCGGAATTCATTTCCGGCGATGTCCACACCAAGTTTGTCGAGCAGGAGATGCTCCCGAACGGCTAGGCCGGCAACACACTGAGCCGCATCACGATCTGCGTGAGCAAGCCCTGCTGACCCACCAGCAGCTCTCGGATCAGGCTGACCAGTCCCACCCAGATGACCGGGGTGACATCAACACCGCCGATCGGAGCAATCAGCTTGCGGCTCACTGACAGCACAGGCTCGGTCGGAATGGCCACGAGCTTCCAAAAGCCCTGGCTGAGATCCACCTGGGGATACCAGGTCAGAACGATTCGGAACAGGAAGAGCAAGGTCCAAGCCGAGAGCACAAGCCCCAGGCCCATGGCGAAGGGTGGCAGCACCAGACGGAGCAGTTCCAGGCTGGAGCCATCAGATCCCGTCACAAAGCCCTAAGCAGCAGCTCCGCAATCGTAGGAAGTTGCCATCACTGCCTAGGATTGCCGGCGGATTCGGCACTGTCATGACCCCTTCCCTCGCCAATTTTCTGAGCAGCCTCCTCTGGGGCGCCGTGATCGTGGTCATCCCTGTGTCTGCCGCTGTGTTCCTGATCAGCCAGAACGACCGCGTCGATCGCAAGCTCTGATCCCTGGAGTTGCAACGCAACCAGGGTGAAGCGCTTCTGCAGACAGGCCGCTGGCCTCGACGACGGGCCTAGAGTGGCTTGAACGGGCAATCGATCTGTGGTTAACGCCAGCCTTAATTGGGCCAGCATTGTCGGGATCGTGCTGGCCGTCGGTGGAGCTCTCCTCTACTTCATGAGGAGCTTTAAGCCAGCTCTGGCCCGCGACTACGACGTCTTTTTTGCCGCCGTTGGTCTTCTCTGCGGTGGCATTCTCTTTTTTCAAGGCTGGCGCCTTGACCCGATCCTCCAATTCGGTCAGTTTTTGCTGGCTGGCACCACCGTTTTCTTCGCCTACGAGAGCGTGCGGCTCCGCGGAGTAACCACGGAACAGGCCCGCCGCTCCTCCTACTTCGACGACGACGACGAACCGAGTCCCCGCCCGCGCATGGGCGGTGGCCGCGATTTCCGCGATGACGCTGATCGCTTTGAGGATCCCCGGCCCCTCCGGCGGCGGATCCGCTCTCGCGACGACAGCTATGGCGATCGTGAGGAAGAGGACCTCTACCGTCCTCGGCGTCCAGCCCGTGCAGCCATCCCCGAGCGGGCGGCCTCCCGCGATGATTGGCAAGGCAAGGCTGGTCGTGGTGAACGGGAACCCGAGCAATCCAGTCGCTTCCGAGCGGGCGGGGCCCAGCCGTCCTCACCGGAATTCGGCAGCCGCCGCCAGGGACGTGATGACATGCGCCGCGGCAGCCGCCCGAATAGTCGCCCGGATGAGATGCCCCGCTCCAGCAGGCGCGGCAGTGCCATGGGCGCCCCAAGTCCCAGCAACCCTGGCGTTCCCCAGGGGGCTCCTTACCAAGCCAGCGCGAAAAACAACGAAGCGGACGCCGGCGTGAGTGACGCTGAGTTCCGTCCCGTTCGCCCGTCAGCTGGCGGCAACCCCAGCGGTCCATCCCGTCCCCGCGACAACAGCTCCCGTTTCGACGACTGAAGCCGTTGTTGCACACCAAAGCACTGGTGATGGCTGGCTTGCTGCTGGCCATCGGCGGATGCGGTCTGCGCCGCCAGACGGCTAGCCCGATCGGCCTCAACGGTGCTGAGAACCGCGAACAGCCAGCCCTGAGCGGCGATGGTCGACTACTGGCCTCCCTGGTAGAGCGCGGCGGCCGCACCACGGTCCTGCTGCAAGAGCGCCTCAGCGGGAAAGTCCTGCCACTGAGACACCTCAGGCGGCATCAACCCCATAGTTCCCCCTCACTGAGCTGGAACGGTCGCTACCTCGCCCTACTGATCCAGCGAGGTGCACGCCGGGAAGCTGTCATTGAAGATCGGGCCAGCGGAGCCCTGCAGCCCCTCTTCCTGCCGGGGAATGCCGAGCCCAGGCGGCTCAGCCTGTCTCCCGATGCTCGGCAATTGGCCGTAGAGCTCACCCGTCAGGGCAGCACGCGCCTACAGATCTATGACCTCAGCGGCCTGCTGGAGCCAGACCTGGCCCCAGGACTACGCGAGAGCGGCGGCGGACCGGGGGTTCAGCCTTGAACCGACTCCTGCTTAGCGCTAGCGCAACGCTGCTGCTGCTCAGCGGCTGTGGTGGCGGACGGCTGCGGCCCCTTCCCGGCTTGAACCAGCAACTGAATCAACTCGGCCAGGGCCGTAGCCCCTCCCTCTCCGGCGGCTGGCTGGCCTTGATCGCAGCCCGAGGCAGTGGCCGCGTCCAGGTGCAACTGATCGACGTCAACCGCCGCAATCCCGTTCCACTCCCCGGCCTGAATAGACCGGATGCTTTACCGATCAGCGTGGCGGTGGATCAAAACGCTGAACGCCTCGCGGTCGTTCGCCAGAGGGATGACCGTACAGAACTCGTGCTCTACAAGCGCAGCCTCCAGGCCACCCAGTTACTACCCATGGAGCCAGCCGGGGTACCCCGCCAGGTGAGCTTCAGCGCCAATGGCCGTGTGCTGGCGGTGGAGGTCAGCCGCGAGGGACTCTGGCAAATCGATCTACTCGAGATTCCTTAACGGAACCTCAGCCCACAAAGCCGGCCCAGCGCAGGAAGGTCTCACCGCTAATGGCCTCCACCACCAGAATCGCCACAAAGCCCACCATGGCGAAGCGACCGTTCACCCGCTCGGCGTAGCCGCTCCATCCGAAGGCCGGAGCGTCATTGGTGGTGGCACTGGTCGCAGGGACCGCGGGCGTCTCGGACATGGTGGGATCAGGCTCCTGAGCTGAAGTCATAGCTGGTGGCGGGAATCAGCTTCCAACCCCCCTGGCCATCGAGCTCGAGCACCAGGTCGTGGAAGCTCTTGAGGCTAGGGCGGTGACCCACGCTCACAAAGGCCATCTCCCGTTGGGAGAGCAGCTCATAGAGGTGCTTCTCGGTGGCCACATCCAGAGCACTGGTGGCCTCGTCCAGCACGACAAAGCGCGGGGAATTCAGCAGCAAACGGGCGAAGGCCAGGCGCTGCTGCTCACCAAGAGACAACAGCCGCGGCCAGTCCTGCTTGATGTCGAAATCCGGATAGCGCTGCACCAAGGCCGACAAACGAACTTCGTTTAAGACGCTGCGGAGGTGCTCATCACTAAAGCGCTGGGGATCCTGGGGATAGCAAAGCTGCTCCCGCAGGCTGCCCAAAATCATGTAGGGCTTCTGGGGAATGAACAGCAGCTCCTGGAGAGGCGGCCGCTGGACCTCACCCCGGGCCGCGGGCCAGAGGCCACTGACCAGACGCAGGAAGGAGGTCTTGCCGCAACCGCTGGGGCCCACCACCAAAACCCGCTGCCCCGGCCCAACCTCCAGGCTCAAATCCTGAATCAGCCGCCGCTCACTATTCGGGGGGATCAGATCAACGTGGCGGACCAGCAGCGAACCTGAGGCGCCCGTAATCGACTGCGTCTCGCTCAAGCGCTGCTGCTCAGCGTTGACCTCACTGATGGCCTCAACCTTGCCCTGAAACCCTTCCAGACGGCTGATGGATGCGGAGAAGGCCGCCAGGCGATCGATGTTATTCACGATGAAACTCACCGAGAACAACACCTGGGAGAAGGCGATACCAGCCTGAGCAAAGACCCCGAAATCAACCTGCTTCGCGAAGTAGATCGGCGCGATCACCAACCAGGGCAAGAAACGGGAGAAGTAGTCATAGGAGCGCTGAATGACACTGATCAGCGCCTCCCAAACAATCAGCTTGTTGTAGTTCTCGATCGCCCCACCCAGCCGTCTCTCAGCCTCCCGGGACTCCTGCTCTTCACCGCGGTAAAAGGCGATCGATTCGGCGTTATCCCGAATGTGCACCAGCCCATAGCGGAAGTCAGCCTCCAGGCGCAACTGGTCGTAGTTCAGGGCGACCAGCTTGCGGCTGGCAAAGACAATCACAGCCGTGCCACCGACGGAGTAGATCAACAGCCACAGCGCCAAGGTCGAGCTGATCGTCCACAGCACCACGATGAAGCTCAGGAAGGTCAGAAGGGCAGAAACCACCTCCACGCTGACGCTCAGGCTGGTGCCCGTGAAGCTGGCTGTGTCCTGGGAAATCCGCTGATCCGGGTTATCAATTTCTTCGGCCGCCTCATCGTTCGGATTGAGGACGTAGTAAGCACGATTGGTGAGATAGCGGCGCAACAGGCGACCACTGAGCCATTCCCGCCAGAGCAGACCCAACCGCGGGATCAGATAGCTCTGCAGCGCCCGAATTGGCAGAGCCAGCACCAAACAGAAGGCATAGATCGCGACGATCTGCCAGAACTCTTCGACCTTGTAAGTGACCAGAGCATTTTCAACGTTTCGAGCGACGTAGCTAATGCCAACGTTGATCCCATTGATCACCAGGATCAGCAGGGTGATCACCCCCAACAGGACCCAAGGAAGCCAGCGGCCCTGACGCAACTTGCTGCGCAGGGAGACAAAGCTGCCGATCCCCGCCGCAAACAGCACCATCAAGATGGGCCCAGCGGGACTGGCCCAGATCGAGGCGACCTGCTGGGGGACCCCCGGCAGGAAGCGCGCCTGGAACTCTGGAACCAGTGCACCGCTCAGCGCCATGACCCCACTGAGCAGAAGCAGGGTGCTACCGGCTACCACCACCAGCAGGGCGACGATCAGCAGCAGGAATTGCCAACCGCTTGTCTCTTCGACGGGAAGGAAGTAGGGCTGAGCCAGCCGCTGCAGCTTGATCAGCTGACGGCGGAAGGCCTGCAGGGGATTCATGACGGCGCTCAGATGTCCCCATTCTCGCCGCTCAGAACTCAGCCTGGAGGCCAGGCCAAGGGACGACCACCAATCACATGCACATGCAGGTGAAACACGGTCTGCCCAGCCTCCTCACCGCTATTGATCACCGTTCGAAAACCGCTCAGCCCCTCCTGCTTGGCGACCTTGGCGGCGACCAAGAGCAGATGCCCCAGCAACTGCTCTTGGCTGGCCTCGGCCTCCGCGAGATTCACCACGTGTTCGCGCGGGATCACCAGCACATGCACCGGAGCCTGCGGGGTCACATCGCGAAAGGCCAGGCACTGCTCATCGGCATAGACCTCATCGCAAGGGATCTCCCCCCGCAGGATGCGACCAAAAATCGTGTTGTTGCTGGCGAGGTCAGCGGCTTCGGCCATGGGGTTCGGGCGGCTGGTGAAACAGCGGTGGAACTTCTAAAACAGCGCTGTCCGTTCGCTGATGCTGGCACGATCAAGCACCGCCGCGTTAGCGGGAATCGAGGCCTATCCCGTCCAAGTGGAGGTGGATCTGGCCCCGGGCCTACCGGCCCTGGTCATCGTCGGACTGGCCGATGCGGCCGTTCAGGAATCCCGAGAGCGGGTGCGCTCGGCCCTCCGCAACAGCGGGCTACGCCTTCCCCTCTCGCGAGTCATCGTCAGCCTGGCACCGGCGGACCGCCGCAAACAGGGTCCCAGCTTTGATCTACCCATCGCCCTGGCCCTGACCTGCGCCAGCGGCCAACTGGATCCCAGCCAACTGAAGGGGATCTGGAGCTGCGGCGAACTCGGGCTTGATGGGCAGTTGCGCCCCATCCGCGGAGCCCTATCCATCGCCCTGGCCGCCCACCGTGCAGGGGCCCGAGCCCTGCTCGTGCCCCTAGACAATCGGGACGAAGCCTGTTTGGCGAAAGGACTGGACGTGCGGCCAGCCGGCAGCCTCAACCAAGCCCTGGAGGCCCTGCAGCCGAACTACAAACCCTGTTCTCTGCCGCCCTCAGGGATCAAGCCGCGGCCCAAGCCTGCCCCAGTCGATCTGCAGGACGTACAGGGCCAGGCCCATGGCCGGCGCGCCCTGGAAATCGCGGCAGCAGGTGGCCATCACCTGTTGCTTGTGGGCCCGCCCGGCAGCGGCAAGACCCTGCTCGCCCAAAGCCTGGCGGGGCTGCTCCCGCCCCTTAGCCCCCCGGAGCAACTCGAAATCACCCAGCTCTATTCCGTGGCGGGAGAACTGGAACAGCAGGGCGGATTGATCCACGAACGGCCCTTTCGTAGCCCGCACCACAGCTGCTCAAGTGCAGCCCTCTTGGGCGGTGGCAGTTCCCCCAGACCCGGGGAATTGGCACTGGCCCACCGCGGCGTGCTGTTCCTCGATGAACTCGGGGAATTTCGCAGGGATGTCCTCAACCAACTGCGGCAACCGCTTGAACAAGGCGCGTTGCGGCTGAGCCGGGCCAAACAGCAGCTGCACTACCCCTGCTGCATCAGCCTGGTGGCCGCTACAAACCCATGCCCCTGCGGATGGTATGGCGACCCGGAGCACGACTGCAGCTGCACCGCCTCTGAGCGCCAGCGCTACTGGGGACGCCTCTCGGGCCCGCTACTCGATCGCATTGACCTGCAGGTGGTGATGCAACGCGTACCCGCGGAGATCCTGCTGCAGGGCTATGGCGCCCCCAGCTCCCTACCTCTGCCGGAATCCACGGCCTGCGTCGCCAAGCGAATCGAACAGGCGCGCCAGCGCATGGTGAACCGCAATCCCAAAGGGCTCAGCAACCACAGGCTCTGCACTCGAGATCTACGCGAGCGGGCTCAGCTGGCCGAGGACGCACTGGCCCTCTGGCAGCAGGTCATGGCGGCTCGAGCGCTGTCGGCCCGCAGTGGTCAACGACTGCTGAGCGTGGCTCGCACCATTGCCGATCTCGATGGCGATAGCCAGGTCGGGAGCTCAGCCGTGGCTGAGGCCCTGACCTACCGAAGCTTTATGCCCTAGTGCTTGTGGGGCGGGGTATCGCGAAAGGGCTGAAAGCCCACATTGGGGGGCTGGTGCTGCCGCTCTTCGAGGGGGTTGCCGAAGGCATTGCCCACGCTGTTGCCAAACCAGCGGTTGATGGCACGGATTAACTGCTTCACAGCGCACCTTGACGGAGGACTTTCTCCATCATTGGTAGCCATGAAAAAAGCGGAAATCGGTAAAAACACCGATTTCCGCTAGGAGGTTTGTGCTGAAGACGAAGCTCAGCGACGGCGACGACGCTGTTGGGCCTTGCGCTTGTACTTCTCGACGGGGGTCTCGTGGTGACGCAGGCGCTTGAGATCGGCAAAGATCCCAGCCTTGGAGACCTGGCGCTTGAAGCGGCGCAGAGCCGATTCAATGCCCTCGTTCTCGCCGACGGTGACCTGGGTCATAAAACCGATCTAGGAATTTTGCAGTTTGAAGATGGTAGCAAGCGCTCTCCACCCCATCCCAGGGGAGGAAGGAGGGCTCACCAAAGACCGGGGACCCCAGGGTCAGGAGACGACTGATCGCCCGTCGTGGAGGGCTGCTCGGCCACGGGCCAACTCTCCCGATAGAGGTAAACGTGACCGAGGTTCCGTCCCCCAAACTGGCGCCGCATCAACTTCCAGCCGGGCTCGGGCTGCAGCAAAAGGTAGTCGGTGTTTTGGCTGTGCCCACCGGTACGGGCGATCACCATCTCCGGGCCAGCACTGGGCTTGGACGGGAAGGCCATCAACACGTTGTCGCCCTTCTCCCGCACCACGCTGATGCGGTAGGTGCTGGCCAGGTCGTCCTCCCCAACCCGCAGGGAATAGCCGTTGCCGTCGATGTAACGGCTGCAGATCCCCGTGAAGTCAAACCCGGAGAGCAGCGGGTCGACCTTCACTGGCCCCTCCTCCGCCAGGGCGTAACAGGGCCGCGTGTCCTTGCGCTGTTCGTAGATGTTCAGCTGGGCCCGCTCGCCAGTGCCGATCGGAGCGGCGACGATGACGAACTTGGTCTGGTCCACCTCCACAGCGTCGAACAACGCCTTGGCCTGCAGGGGCGCAGCCATCAGGCCAGCGACCGGAAGCAGTGCAGCCAGGGTTCGGACCAGAGAAAACACAGAGTCGATTGAGTTGGCAGGGGCTGATCGTAAAAGTGATCGGCAGCTGCGCCAGTCCCTCAGGCCGGCTTATTGATCCGGATCGCCACCAGCAAGCTGATCACAGTTCCGGGCAGGGACAGGCCCAGGATCGTGCCGGTGGTGGTGACCCCCAACTCGGGATCGCCGTAGGCCAACTCGAACACCGATCCGGTGGCGGCGATACCCAAAATGCAGGCCAGGGCAAGGAACAGTCCCGCCAGGGGTTTCATCGGCATAACAAATGGCTCAGGCGATGGTGTGAACGTCGGAGCGATCAAACCCCTTTTCCTTCAATCCTTCCAGCAGCTTCTCCTCGTCGGTCACCCGATCAACGAACAGCACCCCATTGAGGTGATCCATCTCGTGCTGGATGCAACGGGCCATCAGGCCATCGGCCTTCATCCGCTTGGGGCGGCCAAAGGCATCGCGGTAGCTGACATCCACCACGCTGGGGCGGACCACATCCAAATAAACCCCGGGGATGCTCAAGCAACCCTCCTCATAGGTGCAGAGACCGCCACCGACAGCGGTGATCTCCGGGTTGATCAAAACCAGGGGAGGGCTGTTGGGGTCCTCCAGCTCAAGGTCGATCACCAACAGTTGTTGGTTCACGCCAATCTGCGGAGCGGCCAGGCCAATGCCTTTGGCGGCGTACATGCTCACAAGCATGTCGGTGGCCAACTTGCGGACCGCGTCATCCACCTTGCCGATGCGCCGCGCAGGCTCACGCAGAGCTTCATCACCCAACTTGTGGATGTCGTAAGGAGGATTCTCGATGGGCTCCTTGGACACCTGCAGGCGTCCTGAGAGCTCAGCCGAGCGCGCCAACTTGGCGAAGCTATTGGCCAAGACGTGTCCTCAACGGCGTTGCGAACAGCGATTCTAGGAGGCCTAATCAGCCTGTTCCGTTGAGCCTGCCCCCTCAAGCCACGCTCACTCCCCTGTCAGCAGAGGTCGTGCTGGGGAAAACCCCAAGCCTCAAGGAGCCTGTGCTGCTGGGTGGAGCGCTCTATTGGCTGGAGCAGCGTCCCCACGAACAGGGACGCACCACCTTGATGGGGCGATCGGCGCAGAACGAGGAGGCCAGCGAACGAACGCCAGGCGATTGGAATTTGCGCTGCCGCGTCCATGAATATGGCGGCGGCCCCTGTGCCATCGGCCAGCGCGCCAATGGGGAGGCCGTGGCGGTCTTCGTTCATGACGGTGACCGCTGCCTCTGGCGCCTGGATCTCGATCAGCCGGGAGCCGAGCCTCAGCGCCTGCTCACACCGCCAGGTGACCGCTTTGACGGAGCCCTGGGGGGCGGCCTGATCGACCCACTGCAGGACCGCTGGATTGGCGTTCTGGAACGGGATGGCATCGATCAGTTGGTGGCGCTGCCCCTGGAGGGTGGGGAGCTCCTTTCCCTGCACCAACCCGCGGACTTCTGCGGCTACCCCGCCCTCAGCCCCAACGGGTCGCGCTTGGCCTGGGTGGAATGGCAGCAACCGGCCATGCCCTGGGACTGCAGCAGCCTCTGGCTGGCGGACGTCGATGGGTCGGGCCAGCTGAGCCCAGGCCAACGGGTCGCCGGCGCCAGCCCCCAAGACGCCCAGGCGATCTCGGTGTTTCAGCCGATCTGGGCGGGGAGCGATCTTGTGGTCGCCAATGACCGCAGCGGGTTTTGGAATCTCGAGCAGTGGTCCACAGCCGAGCAGTCCAGCCTCAGGGAGCCCAGCTGGGAACCCCTGCTGAACCTGGAGGCCGAGTTCGCCATGCCCCAGTGGGTCTTTGGCATGAGCACCCATGCCTGGGATGGAGAGAGGCTGCTGGCCATCGCCTGCCGCCAAGGCCGCTGGGAGCTCGGGGAAATCAAGGGCCGCCAGTGGCAGCTGATCGAGCAACCCTGCAGCGATCTAGCGGGGCTCTGCGCCGAGGGGGGCCAGCTCGCTTGCATCGCCAGTAGCCCAACCCAGCCATCGGGGCTGCTGGAGGTCGACCTGAGCAACGGCCAGTGGAGCCATCGAGCGGCAGCCCCCTGCCCGATCGCGCCGGAGGCCATCAGCCAGCCCCAGGAACTCTGGTTTAACGGCCACGGCGGCCAAGGCACCCAGGCCTGGTACTACCCCCCAGCCGGCGGAGGCCATGGCGAGGCGCCATTGCTAGTGAAAAGCCACAGCGGCCCCACTGCGATGGCCCGCACCGGGCTGAATCTAGCCATCCAGTTCTGGACCAGCCGCGGCTGGGGTGTGGTCGATGTGAATTACGGCGGATCCACCGGGTTTGGGCGGGCCTACCGCGAACGGCTCAACGGCCAATGGGGCGTGGTGGATGTCACCGACTGCGCTGCCGCGGCCCAGGCCGTCATCGATCAAGGGCAGGCCCACCCGCAGCGGGTGGCGATTGAAGGGGGCAGTGCCGGGGGCTTCACCACCCTGGCGGCCCTGTGCTTCAGCGACCGCTTCAGCGCCGGTGCGAGCCGCTACGGCGTCGCCGACCTCAGCGCCCTGGCGGAGGACACCCATCGCTTTGAAGCCCGCTACCTCGATGGACTGGTCGGTCCTTGGCCTGAGGCGCGCGAGACCTACGCCGCCCGCTCCCCCTTGAACCACGCCGAGCGGATGAGCTGCCCTGTGATCTTCTTCCAAGGCCTCGAGGACGTGGTGGTTCCGCCGGAGCAAACCGAGCGGATGGCTGAAGCCCTGCTCCGCAAAGGCATCCCAGTGGAGGTGCGCCTGTTTCCTGAGGAGGGTCATGGGTTCCGCAAGGGCAGCACCCAGATCGAGGTGCTGGAGGCAACCGAAGCCTTCTTCCGAACACACTTCGCCCTTTGATGGCCGAGCTCCTGCCGGGACTGTGGAGCAGTGATCTCTTTGATGGGATCAGCTGGCTGGTCCTGGCTGGAGGCGTTCTGGCGGGGATCCTGGCGACGGGTCGGGCCATCGGCCGGCGGCTTCAGCTGCAGCTCTGGGGCATCCCGGAAGCACTGGTGGCAGGCGTGTTGGGGCTACTGGTGGCCCCCAAGGGACCCTTCCCGCTGCTGCCTGAGCACTTGATGGAGCTCTGGGCCCAACTGCCCTTGGTGCTGCTGACCTTGGTCTTCGGCTCTTTGATGCTGGGCAAACCACTGCCCAAGCTCGCGGGAGTGTTGAAGCCGGTAAGCGGCCATGTCTCGCTGGCCCTGGTCCTGGCCTTCGGTCAGTACGTGGTGGCGGGCCTGGCGGTACTGCTGGTGCTGCAGCCCTTATTGGGATTCAGCCCGGTGATGGCCTGCTTAATCGAAGTGGCCTTTGAAGGGGGCCATGGCTCCGCTGCAGCCATGGGGGCAAGCTATGCGGCCCTGGGGTTTGAGAGCGGCCAAGACCTGGGACTGGCCCTGGCCACGGTCGGCCTGCTCTCCTCCACCTTGATCGGCGGCTTGGTGGTGGTGCTCGGGCGGGCGCGGGGATGGCTGGTCGCCGACCTGGCCCCAGAGTCCGTGCAGATCTCGCCAACACCAGAGGGCGGGGCTGAAGCTCCCAGCAGCCCCTGGGCCGCTTGGCTCTGCAACCTGGGCCTGGTGGGGATCGCCGTAGCCGTGGGCTGGGTTCTGCTCCAGCTGCTGCAACTCGTGACCGGCTGGATCGGGGGCGGGGTCGCCACGGTGGGGCAGGCCCTGCCGGTGTTCCCGCTGGCGATCCTGGGATCGTTGCTGGTGCGTTGGCTGCTGCAGCGCAGCGAACGCAGCCACTGGGCCTCTGCCCCGATTCAAAGCGAAGTCAGCACCCTGGCAGCCGATCTGCTGATCGCCTCGGCCACCGCGGGGCTCAATCTGCAGTTACTCCGGGCCAACTGGCTGCCGATCACCCTGCTGGGTGGAGCCGGGTTGGCCTGGAACCTGCTGATCTGTCTCTGGCTGGCCCCCAAGCTGCTGCCGAAGGACTGGTTTGAGCGGGCTCTGGTGGAATTCGGCCAAGCCACCGGTGTCGCAGCCTCAGGCCTGCTGCTCTTGCGGATGGCGGATCCGGACGACCACAGCGACGCCCTACCGGCGTTTTCGCTCAAGCAACTGCTGCTGCAGCCCCTGCTCTCCGGCGGGGTGATCACGGTGGTGGCCCCCCTAGCCGTGGCTGGCTGGGGGCTGCCGGTCTGGACCCTGGTCTGCGCAGCCGTGATGCTGCTGGCCGGGGCAGCGGGACTCTGGATCGCTCAGCTGCCGGAGCCAGAGGAGGCCCGGTAGAGCAGGCTGCGGAACTGGTGGCGCACCTGCTCCATCTGCTCAGCGCTGAGCAGCGGCGGTTCACCCAAGGCCAAAGCCTGCAGGTAAATCCGCGCCAGAGTCTCCACCTCCACCGCCAACGCGAGAGCCTTATCGAGGGTCGGACCCACGGCCACCTGGCCGTGCTGAGCCATCAGGCAAGCCAGCCGTCCCTCCAGGGCCTGAACCACCCCATCGGAAAGCGCCTGGGTACCAAAGGTGGCGTAGGGAGCGCAGCGGATGTCATGGCCGCCGGCCACCGCCGTCATGTAGTGGAACGGAGGGATGTCCCGGCCATGGCAGGCCAAGGCGGTGGCATGGATCGAGTGGCAATGCAGCACCGCCTGCACCTCCGGGCGACTGGCGAGCACATCGGCATGCAGGCGCCACTCCGATGACGGCCTGCGTTGGGGACGGCCATCGGCGGGGATCTGCAGGGGCTGACCCTTCAGATCGAGTGCCACCAGGTCCTCGGGCTGCATCAGCTCGTAGGCCAGTGAGCTGGGGGTAATCAGCATCCCGCCGGAGATGCGCACCGAGAGGTTGCCGGAGGTGCCTTGGTTGATTCCGCTGGCCTGCATGCGCCGGGCGCAGTCGACCAGTTGCTCGCGCAGGTCCTGATCAGACATCGCCATAGAGCTCCTTGAGACCATCCGCGCTGGCGGCGACCACACCCCGCTCGGTGATCAGAGCCGTGACCAGGCGGGCTGGGGTGACGTCGAACGCGGGATTGAAGCCCGGACTGCCATCGGGGCTGAGCTGAACGCTGGTGATCCCCCCATCGGGGCCGCGTCCCTGGATGTGGGTGACCTCCTTGGGGCTTCGGGCCTCGATCGGAATCTCAGCGACCCCGTCATCGATCTGCCAGTCGATCGTGGAAGCGGGCAGCGCCACATAGAAGGGGATGGCGTTGTCGCGGGCCGCCAGGGCTTTGAGATAGGTCCCGATCTTGTTGCAGACATCGCCGCGGCGGGTGGTGCGGTCAGTCCCGACGATCACGGCATCCACCTGACCGTGCTGCATGAGGTGCCCACCGGCGTTATCGACGATGACGGTGTGGGGCACCCCTTCGCGGCCGAGCTCGTAGGCGGTGAGCGAGGCGCCCTGGTTGCGGGGGCGGGTCTCATCAACCCAGACGTGAATGTCCAGCCCGGCGCGGTGGGCCTTGTAGATCGGTGCGAGGGCCGTGCCCCAGTCCACCGTGGCCAGCCAACCGGCATTGCAGTGGGTCAGGACGTTGAAGGTCGTCCCAGGACGGGCCGCCGCCAACTCCTGGAAGATCGCCAGGCCGTGTTCGCCGATGGCCTCGCACATGGCCACGTCCTCATCGGCGATGGCCGCCGCTTCGGCCTGGGCCGCTTCAGCCCGCTGCTCGGGTGGCAACGGCGCGACGAGATCCCGGACCCGCTCAAGGGCCCAGCGCAGGTTCACCGCCGTCGGGCGGGTGGCATTGAGCTGCTCAAACGCCGCCGCCAGGGAGGCATCGCTGGGGTCAACCTGCAGGGCCAGCATCAGGCCGTAGGCCCCGGTCACCCCGATCAAGGGCGCGCCGCGAACGACCATCGTGCGGATGGCCTCGGCTGCTTGATCGCAGCTGCTCAGGCTGCGGGTGGTGAAGCGGTGGGGCAGCAGGGTCTGATCGATGACTCCCACCGAGCGACCACCCTCTTCCAACCAGATGGTGCGCCAGGACTGGCCGTCGATCTTCATGGGTGCTGCCCTGGCGGATGACTGAACCGATCATCCCCTCCGGCCCCCTCAGATCGGGCGATAGCCCTGCCAATCAGGGACCTGGGGCTGACTGAACCCAGCGGGGTCTGGGCTGAGCTGCACATGCCAGCGCTCGCCGCCGAGCAGCTGAAGCTGCTCGATCGCCAGGCAGTCATCCACGGCGCAGAGGTCGTCCTTGTGTTGCTGCAGGGCGCCCTTGAGCCACTGGCGTTTCGCCGCGGCCTTGGCCGCCTGGGGGCTGCGGGCCACCACGAGGCCGAACTGGTGCAGTTCCGCCAGGGAGTCCGGGCGGTAGGCGCCCAGGTTGACGAACCAGAGCTTCTCGGGCCGGGGCGCGGCAGGCTCGAGCCCCAGGCCCACCGTCCAGCCATCGATCGATCGCACGGCCATGTAGGCATCCAGGTGCAGACCCTCGCGCCTCCCGAACCACTGGCGCTTGAGCTCCGGGATCGTGGCGTCGATGCTCGATCCGGCCACAAAGCGGACGTCATGGAGCTCGATCAGGCTGCTGGCGGTGCGGCCGCCCAGCACCACCAGAAATAGGGTTGGGGCGCGGGGGGATGGCGGCGTCATGGACCTGTTTCAACAGCAGTGGGCCACCTACCGGGCCGTACTGGATCACGACCTGATGGAGCACCAGGCCATGAGCCTGGCCTGCGGGCAACAACTACGGCAGTGCTGCACTGAAGCCAAGGCCCCCAGTGTGGTGGATTTGGGCTGCGGCGATCTTGCCTTGTTGGCGCCGGTGCTGCGGGCCCTGCCCCTTGGTCATTACACCGGTCTGGATCTCTGCGCCGAGGTGCTGCCGCTGGCGAAAGCGGCCCTGGAGAGAGCGCCCTATCCCCGCTCCTGGATTGAGGGTGACCTTCTGGGCTGGGCCTGCGATCCCAAGGGAGCGCCAGTGGAGCTCATCCACAGCAGCTATGCGGTGCATCACCTCGAGGACGCGGAGAAAGCGCACTGGCTGGCTGGCTGCCGCCGGCGCATCACCCCTGGCGGGAGCTTGATCTGGATCGATGTCTTCCGCCAAGCAGGGGAGAACCGCGAGGCCTATCTGACCCGCTACGGGGATCGAGTGAAGGGCTGGAGCAGCCTTAGCCCAGATCAACGGCAGGCGGTCTTGGGACACATTCAGCGCTTTGACTTCCCTGCCGAGCGGGGCGCCATTGAAACCGTCGCCGCGGCGGCCGGCTGGTCTTGGCAGTGGATCTGGCAAGGGAGCCACAGCGCCGAGGCCATGGCCGTTCTGAGGCCTACCTAGCTGTGCTCGCGCAGAAAACTGATCGTTCCCTGGAGTTCATCCGCGAAGCGATCGATCTCCTCGACCGTCGTGGTGAAACTCAGGCTGGCCCGCGCTGAAGCACTGAGGCCGTAGTGGCGGTGCAGGGGCTGGGTGCAGTGGTGGCCGCTGCGGATACAAATGCCAGCGGAATCCAGCAGGGCCGAGATGTCGTTGGCGTGCACACCATCCACGTGGAAGGCCGCCAGGGCCGCCCGATCCGGCTGCTGCTCGGGCGTGGGCCCGAGGACCGTCAGGCCATCAATGGTCTGCAGACGCGCGAAGAGATGGGAGGTGAGTTGCTGCTCCCAAGCGTGGATGCGGTCAAGCCCCAGGGCCTGGAGGTAATCCAGGGCCGCACCCATGCCGATCGCCTCGCCGATGGCGGGGGTGCCGGCCTCGAACTTGTGGGGCAGGCCCGCCCAGCTGCTGTGGTCCAGGTAGACGTCCTGGATCATCTCGCCGCCGCCGAGGAAGGGCGGCATGGCCTCCAGCAGGGCCTCTTTGCCCCAGAGGAATCCCATCCCCGTGGGACCGCAGAGCTTGTGGGAGCTGCCCACCAAAAAGTCGGCGTCCAGCTCCTTGACGTTGACCGGCAGGTGGGGAAGGCTCTGGCAGGCATCCACCAGCACGAGGGCACCGGCGGCATGGGCTAGGGCCGCCACCTGGCTGATCGGATTGAGGCAGCCCAGGGTGTTGCTGACCTGCACCAGGCTCACCAGCCGCGTGCGGTCGGTGATCTTGCTGCGCAGATCCTCCAGATCCAGCTCACCGCTTTCAGTCAGTCCGGCGTGGCGCAGCACGCAGCCGGTGCGATCCGCCAGCAGTTGCCAAGGCACCAGGTTGCTGTGGTGCTCCATCACCGTCAGCAGTACCTCATCGCCCGGGCGGAGGTTGGCCTCACCCCAGCTGCGGGCCACCAGGTTGATGGCCTCACTCGCATTGCGGGTGAAGACGATTTCGTTCGGGCTCGAGGCGCCCACAAAGGCGGCGGCCTTTGCGCGAGCACCCTCAAAGCCCTCGGTGGCGCGGGCGCTCAGCTGGTGGGCACCACGGTGGACGTTGGCGTTGTCGTGGTCGTAGTAGTGCTGCAGCGCTTCTAAAACCTGGTGGGGCTTTTGGCTGGTGGCGGCGTGATCGAGGTAGATCAACGGCTGACCCAAGCAAGCCTTCTGCGCCAACAGCGGAAAATCCTGGCGGGTCTGGGCCGCCAAATCCACCGCAGGAACGCTCATCAGGCTGGTGGGACTGCTCATGCCGACTCCAGCTCCAGCTGATCCAAGGGGCACCACTGGCGAGCGGGCTCCGGCAGGGCGCGCAGGACCTCTTCACAGAAGGCGCGCTTCAGCAGCCCAGCGGCCTGCTCTGCAGCAATGCCGCGACTTTGGAGATAGAACAGCTCGTCTGTTTGCAGGCTGCTGACCGTGGCGCCGTGGGCGCACTTGACGTCGTCAGCCACGATCTCGAGTTCGGGCTTGGTGTCGATCCGCGCGCGATCCGAGAGCAGCAGGTTCCTGCTCAACTGCGCCGCATTGGTCTGCTGGGCTTCGCGAGGCACGCGCACCGCTCCGTTGAAGACGCTGCGGCCCTGGCCGGCGGCCACCGCTTTGTGCACCTGATCGAGCTCTCCTTCGGGGCCGGAAAACTGCACAAAGCTGTGGGTATCAGCGATCTGCTGCCCCCCCACCAATTGCAAGCCCCGTAGAGACGAGTGAGCCTGGCCCTCAACCTGAACCAAGCGAGGCTCATGGCGGGCCAATCCCCAACCGACCGCCACATTGCTCAAGGCGGCCTGACTCTCCGGCTCTTGCTCAACCGCGACATGGCTCAGCAGCGCGGCCTCGCTTCTGCCAAAAGCCACCAGGCCGTGGCGCAGTTGGGCACTGCGGGCCAGGTGCGCTTCGATGACCAAGCTGACCAACCCCGCCCCTTGGGCCTCAATCAGCTGCGAGAGATCGAGTTGGGCCTTCTCCTCCAGCACCAGCAGGATCCGCAGGGGCAACATCCCCGCGGCGGTGGCGCTGACCAACTCCAGAGCAGCTGACGCACGGCTCTTGACCCGAAGGGCCAACACCTGGGTGGCGCTGGCCTGGTTGAGTTCCACCGGCCAGTGGTTCTGGCAGCTGGTCGCCGCCAGGGTGTGGCCTAGCCCTTGGGCGATCTCCGTGGCCGTCAGGGGCTCCAGGCCGTCCGGCAGGGCTACCCCAGCCAGGGGGTCGCTGCAGCCATCAAGCCGCAAACGAAGAACGGACGCTTCTGCGGCGGGTGTGGGGTTCGCTGCGCTCGGGGCACCGAGTGGAATCCCTTGCAGGAGGCTGAGGTCGGTGAACCGCCAGTCCTCACTGCGGGAGGAGGGCACACCCTGTTCTGCGAGGGCTTCGCGACCACGCTGCTGCACAGCGGCTAGGGCACCCGACGCCGGTGGGAGCTGGGAGAGCCATTGCTCCAGCCAAGCTGCCCGGTGAGTGGGGGCGCTGAGGCTGGCGGTCATCAGGCCACCTCCGCTGCAGCCAATTCCTGGTCAACCCAGTCATAGCCGCGCTCTTCCAGTTCCAGAGCCAGTTCTTTGCCTCCAGTGCGCAGCATCCGACCCGCTGCCATCACGTGGACGTAGTCCGGAGTGATGGCATCCAGCAGGCGCTGGTAGTGGGTGATCAGAAGGGTCGCGTTGTCGGGGCTTGCCAGCTGATTGACCCCACCGGCGACGATGCGCAGAGCATCAATGTCCAAGCCGGAATCGGTCTCGTCGAGGATCGCCACCATGGGATCCAGCAGAGCCATCTGCAGGATCTCGTTGCGCTTTTTCTCGCCGCCGCTGAAGCCCTCGTTGACCGAGCGATCCAGAAACGCGGGATCCATCTGAACCACCTGGAGACGCTCGCGAACGAGATCCTCAAAAGCAAAGGTGTCGAGCTCCTCCTCGCCCTTCTCGGTGCGGCGAGCATTGGTGGCCACCCGCAAAAACTCCAGGTTGCTCACGCCAGGAATTTCAACCGGGTATTGGAAGCCCAGGAACACCCCCGTGCGCGCCCGCTGCTCGGGATCCAACTCCAGGAGGTTCTCGCCGCGGTAGGTCACGCTGCCGCCAGTGACGGTGTAGGCGGGATGACCGGCCAAGACTTTGGAGAGGGTGCTCTTGCCGCTGCCATTGCGGCCCATCACGGCATGGATCTCACCCGCACGAATCGTCAGGTTGACGCCCTTGAGGATCTCCTTGTCCTCCACCCGAGCGTGGAGATCCCGGATCTCAAGCAGCACTGGAGCGTCAGGGCGAATCACTGGAAAGGGAAACGAAAGGGAAAAGGAGGAATGGAGCGGCGACCGACCACATCAGGGCCGCAGTCAGAGGTGGGCGTTAACCAACCGAACCCTCGAGCTTGAGGGCCAGCAACTTGTCGGCCTCAGCGGCGAACTCCATCGGCAGCTGGTTGAAGACATCGCGGCAGAAGCCGCTGACCATCATCGAGACGGCCTCTTCAAAACCGATGCCGCGGCTTTGGAGATAAAACAGCTGATCCTCGGAGATCCGACAGGTGCTGGCCTCGTGCTCGACAGCGGCCTGGGGCTGCTGCGAACGGATATAGGGATAGGTATTGGCTGCGGCCTGATCGCCAATCAACATCGAGTCGCATTGGCTGTAGTTCTTGGCACCAGTGGCCTTGGGCCCGATCTGGACCAGGCCGCGATAGCTGTTGGAGGAGTGCCCGGCGCTGATGCCTTTGCTGACGATCGTCGAGCGGGTGCGGGGCCCCACGTGGATCATCTTGGTGCCGGTGTCGGCCTGCTGCATGTTGTTGGTCAGAGCCACCGAGTAGAACTCGCCAACCGAATCGGCGCCCTGCAGCACGCAACTGGGGTACTTCCAGGTGATCGCCGAACCGGTTTCGACTTGAGTCCAACTGATCTTGCTGCGCTCGCCGCGGCACTGACCGCGCTTGGTCACGAAGTTGTAGATGCCGCCCACTCCGTTCTCATCACCGGCATACCAGTTCTGAACGGTTGAGTATTTGATCGAAGCGTCGTCGAGCACCACGAGCTCAACAACTGCCGCATGCAATTGGTTGGTGTCGAACATGGGTGCCGTGCAGCCCTCGAGATAGCTGACGGAAGCCCCCTCTTCAGCGACGATCAGCGTGCGCTCGAACTGACCGGTGTCCCCGGAGTTGATCCGGAAGTAGGTGGAGAGCTCCATCGGACACTCCACGCCTTTGGGAATGAAGACAAAGGAGCCGTCGCTGAAGACCGCTGAATTGAGAGCCGCGAAGTAATTGTCATTACTCGGGACAACGGTCCCCAGGTAGCGCTCGATTAATGCGGGGTATTCCTTGACGGCCTCACTGATCGAGCAGAAGACCACCCCGTGCTCAGCGAGCTTTTCCTTGTAGGTCGTGGCGATCGAGACGCTGTCAAAGACGGCATCAACAGCGACATTGGACAGACGCTTTTGCTCGCTCAGGGGGATCCCGAGCTTGTCAAAGGTTTCCAGCAGCTTCGGATCAACCTCGTCGAGGCTGGCCTTCTTGTCTTGCTGTTTCGGAGCTGCGTAATAGACGATGTCCTGATAATCGATGGACGGGTAGCCCAGCGCAGCCCAGTCAGGCTCCTCCATTTGGAGCCACTGGCGATAAGCCCGCAGTCGGAAGTCCAGCAAGAAGGATGGCTCGTCTTTCTTGCTGGAAATCAGACGCACAACGTCCTCGCTGAGGCCCTTGGCGATCTTCTCCGTTTCAATATCAGTGACGAAGCCGTACTTGTACGGCTGACTCACTAAATCACCAACAGCCTGAGCGTTACTCATTGGCGAGCCTCAACCGCCCGTATGGGCTTTGACGTCTTCCATGGAGATGGTCTGGTTCTCACCGCGGAAGGGGTTGTCCTCCGTCAGGAACAGCATGCAATGGCACTCCTTGCGCTCACGCATCGGCACACACGGGCAGTTCCAGAAGGCCTGAGCGACTTCCGCTTCCTTGTCTTCGTAGTGGCGGCAAGGGCAGAGGGCACCACCCAGTTCATCCTTATGGCGGGCCAGACCCTCCAGCACAACAGCAGTGACACTGGGGTCGCTGCAGAAATAGGTTCCCGTGCGCTGCGCGTAGGTCTCCGCAAACTTGCGGATCACCTCGAGGCTGTCGCTGGCTGACGTGGAGGGAGCTGCAGACATGAGCGCAGGGACAAAGCTGGGACGTGCGTGCTGGGCGCGGATGACGCTCAGCGAAGGCTGGCGGCCCGTCCATCAACAACTTACGAAACGTGGTGGTTTCGTAAGTCGACGATAGAGGCCGAAGGCCGTCAGCAGTGAGTAGCCATTGTTGCGCGTTGCCGGCGCCATTCGGGGGCGGGAAGCTTGAGCCCGCACTCGCCAGTGCCCGTTTAGCCGTGGCATGGTGTGGTTGACCGCCTCAAACCATGAGCGTCTCCGCCCAGGCACCTACCCGCGAAGCCGCTCTGAGCCTGATGTTGCGGCAAGGGGAACGCACCGCCGCCCAGCTTGCTGAGGCACTGCAGGTATCAGTGCAGGTGATGCGGCGCCATCTGCGCTCTTTAGAAGAAGAGGGATTAGTCGAAGCCAGCCCCTCCAGCGAGGGCCAGGGCCGGCCCAGCAACCGCTGGCGGCTGACCAACAACGGTCGGGGGCGCTTCCCCAACGGCAGCGAGCACTTCGCCCTGGGACTCCTGAACTCAATGACCGCCAACCTGCCCAGCGGGATGGTCGAGGAACTGCTCGAGCGGCAGGCCAGCGACAAGTCGGAAAACTACCGAAAGGAAATTGGGGCAGGCACCGTGCTCGAGAGGCTGGAGCGCCTGGTGGAACTGCGTCGAAGGGAGGGTTACGTCGCCGAGTTCCACGCGGAGCCAGACCAGAGCAGCTGGGTGCTCAGCGAGTTCCACTGCTCGGTCCAGTCCATTGCTCAGCAATTCCCCTGTGTCTGCGAGCAGGAACTGGAGCTCATTCGCCGCACCTTTCCCGACTGCCAAGTTGATCGAGTCCACTGGCTGCTGGAGGGCAATCAGGCCTGCGGCTTCCGGCTTACCCCATGCTGATGTCGTGCTGAGCGAACAGGACCTAAGCGAACTGGAGAGCACCCTGCTCCCCGCCCTCGAGCGTCATCACCTACGCCTGCTGGCCCATAGCCTGCGCTGCTTGCAACAGGCTGCCGCCCAGGGGGAAGACCTACCGGAAGGAATCAGGCTTAGCGCCTGGGCTGAACGTCAGCCCAACCTTGCGGTGGATCCCACCTTTATTCCTGTGCTGGTGGAGCAGTTGGGCAAGGCCTCAGTCCAACTCGCGAGCATTGGCAACGACCTCGGCAAACCGCCGCTGCAGCTCGAGATCGCCGATCTGGTGCGCTGGGGACAACAGAAAGCGGATGACCGGATTAAGCCACCACACAACTGACACCAGCCAGGCCCAGCAGGGCCGCAAAGACGCCGCGCCATCCGGGATGGTCGCCCTCGAGGGAAGCAAGCGGAAGGGCCATCACCGGGGCCGTCGCCAGCAGAGCCACCGCCAACGCCCCCGGTAGATGCAGCAGGGCGGTTTGTTGCAGAGAAATCCCGGCGGTGGTCCCTAGCAAGGTGGCGAGCACCCCGAGCGGCCAGCGCCGCCGCAGTGGCCTTGGACCCTGGGGGCGACGCAGCAGGGATGGCAGGAGCGGCAGCAGCACCAGCGCCGCCGCCAAGAGTCGTAGGGCCGCTGCATGCAGGGGATCAATCGCGCCAGAACGCAACGCCGCCCGGGCCAGCACGGCCCCACCACTGCCGCAGGCCAAGGCCCCAAGGGCCAGGGCGACGCCCAACCCCCAGTCCCCTGAGCGAGGAGACGCGGAGTCGTGTCCTGCCACCAGCCAGAGGGCGGCGGTGATCAGGGCAATCCCGAGCCATTGCAGCGGGTTAGGGCGCTCCGCCAGGGCCGCCATCCCCAAGAGCGCCGTCACCGCAGGGCCTCCGGCATCGAGGGTCAAGGTGCGGCGGGTGCCAATCCGGCGCAGGGCCGCAAAGAACAGGCTGTCGCCGATGGCGATCCCCAAAACGCCACTGGCAGCCAGCAGCAGCAAAGCCTGGGGCTCATGCCAAAGAGCAGCAGCACCGGATGCGCCCAGCAGAGGGAGCAACAACAGGAGCGCAAGGCCATTTTTCAGCAGATTGAGCTGACTGGCGCTCAAGGCCGTGGGCAGCCGCCTCCAGACGCTGCTGGCGAGGGTCCAGCAGAGGGCACCAGCCAGGGCCGCCAGGACTCCGCTGAGCACTGCTGCAATGGACGACTACGGCTTGCGATCATCGCTACAACTGTTCCGGCGCCGTGACCCTTGCAATCGAGGATGCCCTCAGCTTTTTCCAGCTGAGCTGCGGCCGCTGGCGCTCCCAACGGAGCGTCCATCACCTGTTGCACCGACGCGCCGAGGCCGGTGGATCGCTCATCGTGGTGGAAGAGCTGGAGCGCAGCGACAAGCGACTCGCCGAGATCGCGGCACTCCACGGCCAGGATCCCGCCGGCCTTGTGGGGGGCTGCTGGGTGCGCTGGAGCGCATCGATGGCCTGGGACAAAGCCGGTGAGGACCACACCGGCGAAAGCCTGTTTGGCCTCATCCCCACGGATGAACGCGGCCGGTCGGGAATCTTGCTGCGCGATCAGGGGTATGCGGAGAAGGCCCCTGCCAGCTCTGATTTTTCGATGGACGAGCACAACGGCCTACTTCTGAGCACCGGGTACGAAACGATGAACGTCTGGGAGCGCTTCTCGTTTGCGGGCCCCAATGTGCGCGTCCGCAGCAGCACCGTTGAGGGACTCTCAAACAACGCTTCGTTCTGCGTGGAAATTCGATGCGACGTTGAGGCGGCCCCCAAACAAGGGTCGAGCCATGTCAAGCAGGAGCCTTTGGGAGCGATCTCTCCCCTGGGTTGGTGAGTCCTCAGGAACGTTACGGACTGTGATCCCTCGCCTCCCGCGGGCAGTGTCTGAAACGACACCACGCTTAGGGTCACTGGGTTGGATTGCGAAGCTCGAGTGGCCATCCCTCTTCTGGAGTACGCCCCCACTACTCAAAACAACAGGGTCGCTCCCATCCGAGTGAACTCCGACGAGACGGTGCGCGCGAATTCAATGGAATTCGCCACCGATAGCGAGAACTGCAAAACCGTTATCGATAGCGCCTACCGCCAGGTTTTCTTCCACGCCTTCAAGTCAGACCGCAATCCATACCTGGAATCCCAGCTCAAGAACGGGCAGATCACGGTTCGCGACTTCGTCCGCGGCCTGTGTCTCTCTGACACCTTCAAGCGCAGCTTCTATGGGATGAACAGCAACTACAAGGTGGTTCAGCACCTTGTAGAGAAATTGCTGGGCCGCAAAACCCACGGAAAATCTGAGGAAATCGCCTGGTCCATCGTGATCGCCACCCGCGGCGTCGAAGGCCTGGTCGACACGATCCTCGACAGCGAGGAGTACCTCGACAATTTCGGCTACCACTGTGTTCCCCACCAGCGCGCCCGGGTTCTGCCCGGCCGCGAGCTCGGCGAAACCCCGTTCAACATCACCAGCCCTCGCTACGACGAGTACTACAGGGGAATCCTGGGCTTCCCGCAGATCGTCTACACCGGCACGGCAAAGAGCGTTCCTGCACGCGCCAAGCAACGTCGTGGTGGGTACATCCAGGACTACACCGATTGGGTGCGTTCGATGCCGGCAGCGCGTGGTGCGAGCCCCCGTGGCGGCACCGACATCGACTACCTCTCCAAGGTCCCCTATCGCAGCGTTGGCCGCTGATTCGCGGTCCCAGACTTCAAAAGCGGCGGTCCATCCGCCGCTTTTTTTGTGTTTCAACACCGAAGCCAGTCACGGGATCCTGACCCCGACTGCCGATTCCCTTTGGGATCAGGGAGAGTGAAGTCACTGATCCCGAAAGGATTCCGAACTGCTGTGACGCAAGCCCTGTCTTCACTGGCACGCATGACCCTGCGCCAACTGCGGCAGGTGGCAAGCGAACTGGGTGTGACGCTCTACAGCCGTAAAACCAAAGCTCAATTGGTCGATGCCATCGGCGAACGCCAGGCCGACATCAGCAGCGTCGAGGAAGAGCACAGCCCCCCGCCCAAAACCATCGATGTCACGCGCGTGGTGTTCCTGCCTCGCGATCCCCAGTGGGCCTACGTCTTCTGGGAAATCTCTGAGGGGGATCGCAAGCAGGCGTTTAAGGACGGAGCCAGCCAACTGTGCTTGCGGGTCGCCGATGTCACCGGTGTGAGCGGTGGTGGCGTGCACCCACACACCCTGCAGGAAGTTCCGGTCGATAGCCATGCGACCGAGTGGTATCTCCCAGTCCCCCTCAGTGATCGCGACTACCGCGTCGAACTGGGCTATCGGCTGACCGCTGGCGGCTGGATTTCCCTGGCCTATTCATCGGTTGCGCGGGTCCCTGCGCTCCATCCCAGCGAGCAAATCCTCGATCAGTTCGTTCCGTTCTCCCTCGACGCCCCCGTGGGCTCGGCCGACGCCGCTGGGATCAGCACCCAACCGGCGATGAGTCCCGACAGTGGGCTGCACGAGCGGCTCTACCAAACCGCGACCAGCTTCGGGCGCTCGATGGGACGCGGGTCAGAAGCCTTCCACGAGCTCGGCGGCGACAGCAGCGCTGGTCTCAATGCTTCGGGTGCCGGCCTCTGGGCCAGCGGCCGCAATGAATCTGGCAGCGGCATCGTTGGTCAACGCAAGCGCGCCTTCTGGCTCGTCGCTGATGCCGAGTTGATCGTCTACGGAGCTACCGATCCCTCCGCACGTCTGAGCATCGGTGGGGAGGAGGTTCCCCTCTCCAGTGACGGAACCTTCCGCGTCCAGGTGCCCTTCCGTGATGGTGAGCAGGTTTATGCGATCGAGGCGATCGCTGCAGACGGCGAACAAAAGCGGAATATCACCTTGAATTTCGATCGCAGCACACCTGAAGACAACAGCAACCCCAGCGATCAAGCTGTGGCCGAGTGGTTCTGATCACAGATCTGAGATGAAAGCCGTTGTCGCCTTCACCCCTCTGGCTGGAGCCGTTCTCCTGCCCATCGCCGTTCCTCTGCTGATGGTCAAGGTGAGCCTTGGCGCAGGGGTCTTGGCATCGGTGGTCCTCAGCAGCCTCTGGTTCGGATCGATGCTGCTGACCTCGGAAATGCCCGAACACGGCTGAGTCCAGAGGGGAACACTGGCGCAAGATCCGTCTTGCCTGCCCCGATGACGCACAGGCCCAGTCTGAGAGGGTTGCTGGCTCTGACCTTTCTCCTGCAGAGCTGCAGCAGCGCCGGTCAGCTGATCGGAGCAGAGCGCGCCCCTGTACTTCCGCAGCACCCGCAAATCAGGGCCGCCTTCAACCAACGGGAGGACCGCGGATACATCAGCCCGATCAGCGGCCAGTGGCGACCGGGGGACAACCTCGAAGCGCTGATCCTGGAGGCGATCCACTCAGCCCGCTCCGAAGTCCTCGTCGCGGTCCAGGAACTCTCCTTACCGGCCATCGCCAAGGCCCTAGCCCAACAGCACCATCGAGGGATCCAAGTGAAGGTGGTGCTCGAGCACCTCTACAGCCAACCCTGGAGTGAGGAGCATGACGCGGGACTCACGCCCCATCAGCGGCAGCGAAAAAGACAGCTCAGCGCTTTAGCCGACCGGAACGCAGACGGGCACCTCTCGGAAGGCGAACGGCAGCAAGGGGATGCCGTCGGCATCCTTCTGCGCGCGGGGGTACCGCTGATCGATGACACAGCCGATGGCAGCAAAGGCAGCGGGCTGATGCACAGCAAATACCTGGTGGTCGATGGTCAGATCGTGATCACGGGATCCGCCAACTTCACGGCCTCGGGGATCCATGGGGATCCGGGCGCACCGCAAACCCGAGGCAACACCAACCATCTGCTGCAGATCGAGAGCCCAGCGCTGGCCGCACTCTTCCGCCAGGACTTTGAGCGGATGTGGGGGGACGGCCCTGGGGGAAGAAATGACAGTCGCTTTGGTCTAGGCAAAGGGCAGAGAGCTGCTCAGCTTGTCCGGGTTGGCGACACCGAAATCGCGATTCTTTTTGCTCCCCATCGCCGCCATGACCCACGCAACGGCCTAGCCCTGATTGCGGCCGAGCTGGCGGAGGCAAAGGAACAAATCGATCTCGCCCTGTTTGTTTTCTCCGCCCAGTCACTCACCAACCAACTGGCCTCTCAGCTGCAGAAACAAGTGCGTCTGCGGCTGGTGGCGGATCCGGGCTTTGCCAGCCGGCCTTTTTCTGAAGTCCTGGATCTGCTGGGGGTGGCGATGGCCGACCGCGACTGCAGGATCGAGCGGGGCAACCAACCGCTCCAACGGGGAGCCGAAGGGGTTGGAACGCCGCAGCTAGCCCGCGGCGACAAGCTGCATCACAAGTTCGCCGTGATCGATCGCAAGACCGTCATCACCGGCAGCTTCAACTGGAGCCCGAGTGCTGCCCATCAAAACGATGAGGTGCTGCTGGTGATCCGCTCACCGCAGGTCGCTGCCCACTTCACCCAAGAGATGGATCGTCTCTGGCGCAGTGCCGATCTGGGCATCACCGAACGATTGCGGCGCAAGCTCGAACGCAACCGCCAGCGCTGCGGCAGTGGGATCGAGCGGAATTAAGCCGGCAGGATCTCGAGCTCGGGATAGGCAGGGGCCATCTCCACCAACCGCTGACGCAGGTGAGCCACGAGGGCCAGGAAGCGCGGGTGATCGGCAAACCGACGCGGTACGACCACGCTGTCACCCACGGTGAGGGGGATCTCAATCGGCAAAATCACCTGCTGCACCGGAAAGAGCTTGATCGAAAATGCTGAGGCATAACCGACCGTGACCTCATCAGCGGTTCGTCCTTCCCAAGCCTCGTAGGAGTAACGGCGCACCGCTGTGGGGGAATTCCATAAACCCAATCCCTCGAGCGCAGCCTGGCATTGAGGGAGGGCTCCATCAGGCAAAGCCAGGCACGGGAATTGGCGAACATCTTCCAGAGTGACCGCTTCACCCAAGCGCGTTAAAGGGTGACCTGGAGACACCACCAAGTGAGTGGGCAATCGATCCAGGTGCACAACGGCGAAGTCGACGTCATCGTCATCTGGAACATCTGGAAACCCGCCGATCCAAACATCGATAACACCATGCCTCAATAAATTCAAGGGAACAGCAACATCAAGGAAATCAAAGGCACCACATAACCATCCCTGCGGTGGCTGATCGAGCAATAACGGACCGGAATAATATTGGGCATCAATGCGCAGGGGAAGGTCCCGTTTCCAGCGGCAGTCTTGATGCACCTGCCGCTCCAAGTTCAGCAGGGTGGGATCGCCAACGACATCCCATTCTCCAGCTGATTTGTTGACATCCAAGCCGAATGCAGCAACAGCACGACGGGCTTTCCGAGACACCGAAGCTTGATCCAAGTTGAGCCGCTTGGCCACCCGATCGCCGGTGCGCAACCAGATCAAGTAGTCGAGGCAATCCAACTCATCGAGACCAATCATTGGCGTCTCAGCAGGACTCCAAAGCCGGCCGTGATGTGGACAGGAGCTGAGCACGCTCACGCAGCTGAACCACGAGCTGCTGAAAGACCTCGCTGTCAGCAAAACGGCGTTTGAGCACCAGAGAATCCCCCAAGATCAGCCCCGTCGAAAGCGGCAACGGAACCTTGGCCCCGGCAAAACAGGCAACGGTATGGGGTGACCCGTAGCTGATGGTGAGCTGATCCTCGGTACGACCCTCCCAATGGCGGGGCTCATGCCGCGTCGCGCCTACAGGCCTGCGCTCCAGCCCCAAGCCCTTCAGATGCTGCTGCATCTTGGGGAACGCTCCATCAGGGAGCGAAAGAACAGGAAATTCCTGCAAGTCCTCGACCGCCAGATCACCCTGATGCTCAAGAAGAGGGTGACAGCGATCCACCAAGAAGTAGGCCGGATAACGGCTGAGGTGAACGACAGCGAAGTCATCGTCATCCCCTGGGAGATCGGGGTAGCAACCAATCCACACATCCAAGATGGACTCTCGAAGCAGAGCCATGGGATAGGTGATGCCCATGAAGTCAGAGCGGCCGCAGACCCAAGGTCCAGACAACCCATCGAAATAGGGAGAGCCAGCCCCATAGATGCCGTCAATCCGCAACCCCTGGCCCCGTTCCCAGCGATAAAGCTGATGCACTTCACGCTCGGCATCCAACAGCGAGGCATCACCGGCCAGAGTCCACTCCCCTTCGAGCTTGCGTGCATCCAGCTTCAGGAAGTCAGCAACAGATCTGGCGTTGCGAGAAATGGTGGCTTGATTACAGGCCAAGCGATTCGTCGCTTCCTGACCCGATCGCAACCAGATCAAATAATCGAGACAGGACAGACGGAACGGGTCAAACATGACTTGTCGCGCTCGAACTCATCAATGCCGCTAGCGACAGCATGTAGATGCATGTAGATCATCTCCCGCCCAGAGATCGCCCCAGACCAACTCGGGGGCACCTGCAACAAAGGTATGGATCCCGCTTTTTGGAGACAGACGCCCGTTACCGGCGCGTCCAGCGCCAAAGGCCCCAAAGGGCCAACACCAAGACCATCCACGGCAGCAGGGCCCGCAGCATCAGCGCCGCCAGCGCCAAGGCAAGCGCTGAGAAGGCAACACGCTTGGTCAAGGCCTTGGCCTCATCGGTCATGAAGCGCCAGCGCGGCAGAAGAGGCATTGCTCCCACAGCAAAGGAGCCTCCCTTCTAGCCAGCAGGCATGAGGAAGGGCGGCCTGTTGGCCGCCCTTGGCACCCGAGCGCCCGAACAAGGGCGTCCTATTGGTGTCTGTTGCTGTTCTAAGGGCGGTCAGGTCAGGCCGCCATAAGTAAAACAACCGGATTTTCCAAGCCCTGAGCAATAAAAAAGACGCTGGTCCCCCAGCGCCTTCATCCCCCCATCCCCATCGGAGATAGGCACAAGTTACGGAGGCGATCTGAGCCGCGCTATCGGTATAAACACCGGTATTCAATTCACTGGAAGAAGAGTTTCTTCCAACTGTTGAAACCAAACCAGAGCTTTTGAGCCCCAACCAACGGCACCGCGTTATTTGAGGGTGACCCCGCTGCTGAGGGAATGCGGATCCAACGCAAAGGGCACTATGTGCTGCTGTGCTGGCAGAGCAAGCAGGACGGATGGATCAACACCCTGATGATTGATCTGTTGCATCCCCTGCGCAGCAAAAAACTGCTTCTGGGATAAGCGAGCTCCAAGCGCGCGTTTCGATCCAAGATGGATGCCAGAGAGCTCCACTCCATGGTGTCCCTGCGTCAGCTGCTGTTCGTCCCCGTCGCCGCTGCTGCAGTGCTCAACGCTGGCCCAGGGCTGACGGCTGATCCTTACGTCCCCTTTCCCAGCGAAGACAGCCTGAGGGAGCTGCAGCTGATCACCATCGCCTGCGCCCGAGACAACACCGCCGCAAGCTGCTCGAAGTCACGAGATCTGGCCGATCCGCTGATGGATCATCCCCGTCTTCCCGCCAGCTGCAAGGACCTGCTCTGGACCATCCTCCAAGATGCCCAGCCCGCCACCACGAACAGTTACGAGCGAAGGGAAGCCTTAAGCGATCCCGCGCAACGGTTGCTTTTGGTCTGCCGAAGCATGGAACTGGCCAAGCCCGACGCCCAACAGCCCCAAGCCCCTGACAACAAGAAAAAGAGTGGGTTTGGCTTTGGCGGCAGCTAGTTACTGAGCAACACCTCTGGAATCAGGAACATCGGTCTAACTTGGTGCCCCCTCGGCTCTCACCGATGACCAGCGGCGTGCGGCAGATCGCTCTCGAGACCCCCTTCTCCGATCAAAAACCGGGCACCTCAGGTCTGCGCAAGAGCAGCCGTCAATTCGCCACTCCCCACTACCTCGAGAGCTTCATCGAGGCGATTCTGCGCACCGTCCCTGGGGTCAAAGGCAGCACTCTGGTGGTGGGCGGTGACGGCCGCTTCGGCAACCGTGAGGCCATCGGCGTGATCACCCGCATGGCCGCTGCCCATGGGGTGGGCCGGATCATCACCACCACTGGCGGCATCCTCTCCACCCCTGCCGCCTCCAACCTGATCCGCCAGCACCAGGCCACCGCAGGGATCATCCTCTCGGCCAGCCACAACCCCGGCGGACCCGACGGTGATTTTGGGGTCAAGGTCAACGGCTCCAACGGCGGCCCCGCCCCGGAATCGCTCACCGACGCGATCTATGCCTGCTCCCAAACCCTCGACGGCTACAGGATCCTCGAGTCAGCAGAGGTCAACCTCGATGCCGCCAGCCAGCAGACCGTGGGCGATCTCAGCCTGGAGGTGATTGATGGGGTCGATGACTACATCACCCTGATGCAGAAGTTGTTCGACTTCGATCAGATCAAGGCACTGATCCAAGACGACCTCCCGATCGCCTTCGACGCCATGCACGCCGTCACGGGCCCCTATGCCACCCGGCTGCTGGAAGGTCTACTGGGTGCGCCGGCTGGAACCGTCCGCAACGGCCAGCCCCTCGAGGACTTCGGTGGTGGGCACCCCGACCCCAACCTCACCTATGCGCACGACCTCGCCGAGCTGTTGATGGACAGCGACGCCTTTCGCTTCGGCGCCGCCTGCGATGGCGATGGGGACCGGAACATGATCCTGGGCAACCGCTGTTTCGTGAACCCCAGTGACAGCCTGGCGGTGCTGACGGCCAACGCCACCCTGGCTCCTGGCTATTCCCAGGGGCTCTCGGGCGTGGCCCGGTCGATGCCCACCAGCGCTGCTGTGGACGTGGTCGCTAAAGAGCTCGGCATCGAGTGCTTTGAGACCCCAACCGGCTGGAAGTTCTTCGGCAACCTGCTGGATGCAGGGCGCATCACCCTCTGCGGCGAGGAGAGCTTCGGCACCGGCAGCAACCACATCCGCGAAAAAGATGGGCTTTGGGCTGTTCTGTTCTGGCTGCAAATCCTGGCGCGCAAGCGCTGCTCGGTGGCCGAGATCATGGACGACCACTGGAAGCGCTTCGGACGGCACTACTACTCGCGCCACGACTATGAAGCGATCGCCAGCGAGAAGGCCCATGGCCTCTACGACCGCCTCAAGGGAATGCTTCCCTCACTGGTGGGCCAGGACTTCGCCGGCCGCCGCATCAGCACGGCCGATGACTTCAGCTACAGCGATCCCGTGGATGGCTCCTTGACCACCGGCCAGGGCCTACGGATCCTGCTCGATGACGGCAGCCGCGTCGTCTTCCGCCTCTCCGGCACCGGCACCCAAGGAGCCACCCTGCGTCTCTACCTCGAGAGCTATGTACCCAGCAGCGGCGATCTCGGCCAAGACCCGCAGGCCGCGCTGGCGGACTTGATCGCAGCTGCCGATGCCCTCGCGGAAATCAAGAGCCGCACGGGCATGGATCGCCCCACCGTGATCACCTGATCGGCTCTAGCCCCGAGCCGCCTGAACGCCAAACCAGCGCTCCTCCAGGTTTTTGATCGCGACATAGAACGGCGGCACGACGCCAAGGGAGAGCACCGTGGCGACCAACAGACCGCCGAAGATGACGGTGCCAAGCGATTGTTGACTGTTGGCACCGGCTGTTGTGGCCACAACCAAAGGGAAGAACCCCGCCAAAGAAGCAATGGCGGTCATCAAGATCGGCCGCATCCTGGACTCAGCCGCAGCGATGGCCGCTTCGCCGTAGGACATCCCCGATTCGAGGTGCTGCTCAGCCACCTCGACAATCAGGATGCCATTCTTCGCGGCCAAACCAATCAAGGTCACCAAGCCCACTTGGGCATAGATGTTGAGATCAATCGAGCGCAGCGAGAGGAAGGCCAAGGCGCCCAACATCGCCAGGGGCACGGTCATCAAGATGATCACCGGGGTGACATAGCTCTCGTACTGCGCCGACAGCACGAGATACACAAACAAAATCCCGAGGCCAAAGACCAACACACTGGCACTGCCGGCCGAGAGCTGCAGCGCCGCAATCCCCGTGAAGGCATAGCCGATGTTGTTGAAATCCAGGGCCTTGAATTGCTGTTGAATAGCCGTCAAGGCCTGACCGGAACTCTTGCCCAAGGCTTGAACACCCTGAATCAAGACCGTTCGGTACAGGTTGTAATGACTGATGACTGGCGGGGCACTGGAGAGTTCAGAGGACGCGAACTCTGAGACCTGGACCAACTTGTTGTCGCGGTTGCGGACGTAGTAGCTCAGGATGTTCTCCAGCCCTTGGCGGCCAGATGGCTCGGCCTGGACGTAGATGTTGCGCACCTGACCGCTCTCGTAGGTCAGACCTGAATAGTTACCCCCTGCCAAGACGGCGATCGTTTGCATCGCCTGCTGAAAATCGACATTGAGCGCACCCAGAATCGAACGATCAATCTTCAGACCAAAGGCTGGAGCGCTGGGAACGAACTGGGTATAGAGGTTGGCGTAGTCGCCACTGGCCTGCCCCTGGCTCACCAGCTGTTCCGCCAGTTGATCCAACTGGGTGAATGTATAGGCACCGTTGCTGAGATCGTTGAACTGGAAATAGAAGCCCCCCTGAGCAGAGAACCCTGGAATGGCTGGAGGCTGAGAGGCGGCAGCTAAGCCACTGCTGAAACGGGACAACTTGGCATTCAGCCGATCGACGATCGCGGGTGCTTTGTTTTGGGAGCCAGAGCGCTCATCCAATGGCTTCAGACCAAAAAAGAACAAACCTTGATCAGGGCTATTGCCGTTGAACCCAGCCCCGCTGATCACACTGGCGGCGGTGATGTTCTTCTCCTGTTTGAGAACCTCGGCGATCTGCATGCCCACCTGTTGGGTTTGAGAGAGAGAGGCTCCGTTCTGCAGCTGGAAAATCCCCAAGCCATAGCCCTGATCCTCCTCAGGGATGAACGCCGTTGGCAGCGCGTTGAAGGCGATCGCTGTGGTGACAATCCCAGCCCCCAAGCTCATCAAAATCCAACGCCGGCGGTCAATTAGCCAGTGAAGTAAACGGCCATAGCCCTGCTCTAAGCGAGCAAAAAAAGCATTGAAGCGATCAAAAATCAACGCCAGTCGACTGCCGGCAAAGCCAAACCCTGCAATCCCCACCACATAGGCCAGGGGGCCAAAGGAGGCGGCACTGAATTTGCCAAAGCCAAGGCCAATCACCAGCCCCGCCACGGTCCAACGCCAACCTTCGGGACGGGGAGGCTTCTCAGTCTTCAAAATCAGGCCCGCCATCATCGGCGAGAAGGTCAGGGCGTTGAACGTCGAGATCGCAATCGAGAACGCAATCGTTAAGGCGAACTGCTTGTAGATGATGCCGATACCGCCTGGGTAGAAGGCCACCGGCACAAATACCGCCATCAGCACCAGCGACGACGCAATGATCGCTCCGATCAACTCGCCCATACACTCCAGGGCGGCCTGCCGCGGCTTCATCCCCTGTTCCAGGTTTTTGGCCACCGCTTCGATCACGACAATCGCGTCATCCACCACCAAGCCGGTGGCCAAGACCAAGCCGAGCAAGGTGAGCTGATTGATCGAGAAGCCAAAGGCCTTCATGAAGGCAAAGGTCCCCACCAAAGAGATGGGAATCGCCAGGCTCGGAACCACCGTGGCGCGCCAGTCCTGCAAGAACAGAAACAGGATCACGAGCACCAGCACAATGGCCAGACCCAAGGCGTCGGTCACCCCACCAACCGCCGACTCAATGAACTGACCGACGTTGTAGATCTGCTGAACCGTCACGCCCGGGGGAACCTGAGCACGGAACTGCTCCATCAGGTTCACCACCGCCTCGCTCACCTGCAAGGCGTTGCTATCCGGGGTCTGATAGACGCCAACCGTGATCGCGGGGTAGCCATGGATATCACTCCCCTGCGTCGCAAACGTGTTGAAGCCATAGGTCGCTTCACCGACATCTTGTAATCGCAGCAGATTGCCCTGGGGAGAGCGACCGACGATCAATTGGTTGAGCTGGTCAACCGAGACCAAGTTGCCGTTGTCCTCCACCAAGATCGGATAGGTGAAGAGCTGGTTGCCACCGGCCGGTGGGCCACCCACCAAGCCACCAATCGCCACCGCGTTCTGACTGCGTACGGCACTGACCACTTGGTCGGCAGTCAACTGATTGGCGGTGAGCTTGTTGGGATCGACGAATAGCCAAAAGGCTGGATTACTCCCACCGAAGAGGGTCGCTTGGGCAACCCCAGGGATGCGCTCGAGTTGGTAGTAGAGCTGCTCGTAAATCAGCCCATTGAGGTAGGCACGATCGAACTGCCCCTCAGCCGACGACACCTGGTAGGCCAGCAGAATCGAAGGGGTGGTTTGAATCACCGAGACCCCGGTGCTGCTCACCTGCGATGGGAGCTGGGGCATCGCCAAGGACACCCGGTTTTGCACATTGACCTGGTCAATGTTGATGTCAGTTCCCTCGTCAAAAAAGACGTTGACCGTGCTGGCGCCGGTGTTGGTCGTCACCGAGGAGATGTAGGCCGCCCCCGGCACCCCGTTGATCTGCTGTTCCAAGACGTTGGTCACCGCCTGTTCGGTCACCAGGGAGTTCGCACCCCCGTAGTTGGCACTCACCTGAATCTGAGGTGGCGCAATGTTGGGCAGGTTTTCAATCGGCAGGGTGGGGATCGCAATGACTCCCACCAGAACGATCAAGATGCTGCACACCGTGGTGAGCACCGGGCGCTTGATAAATCGATCCGAAAGCGACATCGCGGGCGTTCCCTAGGGCTTGCTCGCCGGAACGATGGTCACCGGTAAACCCGTCCGCAGCAGGGCGGTGTTACTCACCACCACCTGTTCCCCCGCCTTTAAACCCGAGCGCACGGGGTAGCGGTTGTGCTGGAGATCGCCGAGTTGAACCAAGGTCTGGACAACGATCGGTGTCGAGCCCGGCATGGAGGCCAGGCGTTTTTTCTGTTTTTCAGGAACGGTGCTGGACGCTTTGATCTTGGCCAAGGCCTCCGAAAGACGAACGATCCGGTAGACGAAGGGCTGCTGGGCTTGCATCAACACCGCCGAGACCGGCACCGAGAGGGCCTGCTGACGGCCGGTAATGATCCGGTTCAAGACGTATTGCCCTGTCTTGAGCTTGCCGGTGAGGTTTGGGAACGCCGCCTTGACCAAAACTGTGTTGGGTGACGAGGTGCTCCCACTGACTCCGAAATAGGGAGAGATGAACACCACCTTCCCGCTCCCCTCCACCGGCGGGTTGCCCTGGGTGCGAAGCAGAACGTCCTGATTCAGCGCCACGCGAGACGCTTCGGTCGCCGGAACGTCCATCAGCGTCCAAAGGGTGGTGTTATCAACGATCCCGGTAATCGCCTGCCCCTTCCTGACGTAGTCGCCCAGCTTCACCGTGTCGAGATCGCCGATCTCCCCATCGATGGGTGAGGTGACGTACTTGTATCCCAAGGTGGCGGCATCAGAGCGCACCCGGTCCGCACTTTGAATCGCCTGGGTGACGTAGGCATCCCGCTGTTTTGTAGAAACAGCGCCCTGTTCATTCAAAAAGATGTAGCGCTCGGCGTTGAGCTTGTCCTTGCGTGCCTCGGCCTTCGCGGAGTCCAGGGCCGCCGTCTGCTGCACGTTGTCGAGCACCAGAATCGGCTCCCCCGCTTTCACCTTCTGGCCCTGCTTCACCAGGATCTTCACCACCCGACCATCGGCCTCGGGCCGAAGCGAGACATCCGTGGTGGAGCTCAGGCGGCTGATGACGTCAATCGAGGGATTGAACTCAGCCGTGCCAATCGTTTGAACCTGAACCGCCGTGGGCTGGCGCTGTTGCTTGGGGCCGCATCCGACCAAGAGCAACAGCAATGGCAGGGGAACCAACAGGCGCCGCACGATGGTGACCCAGGAATTCGCAACCTAGGGACCCTGAAGCGTTCTGGCCCGCGGATGATGGAGATCGACACCCCATTCGGCGCGGCGTGAGCGATCTCTTCAGCCATCACGGTGAGCAGCTACGCCAGCACCATGCCCCCCTCGCCGATCGCCTCAGGCCAAAAAGCCTCGACGAGTTTCAAGGCCAGGAGGAGATCCTGGGCCCCGGTCGGCTCCTGCGGCGTGCCATCACCGCTGACCGTGTTGGCAACTTGATTTTTTACGGCCCGCCGGGGGTCGGCAAAACCACCTTGGCCCGGATCATTGCAGCCACAACCCGGGCCCACTTCAGCAGCTTGAACGCTGTACTCGCTGGCGTGAAAGACCTGCGCCATGAAGTCGATGAAGCCAAGCGACGACTCGATCAGCACGGCCTACGCAGCTTGCTCTTTATCGATGAGGTGCATCGCTTCAACAGTGCTCAACAGGATGCCCTTTTGCCCTGGGTCGAGAACGGAACGGTCACTCTGATCGGAGCCACGACCGAAAACCCATTTTTTGAAGTCAACAAGGCCCTTGTCAGCCGCTCAAGGCTGTTTCGGCTTCAGCCCCTCCAGAACAAGCACCTGCACCAGCTTCTCGAGCGGGCACTCCGAGACACCGAGCGGGGCTATGGAGAACGCCCGGTCCAGATCAGTGCCGAGGCCGCCGAGCACCTGGTGGACGTGGCCGGCGGCGATGCCCGCAGCCTGCTCAATGCCCTTGAGCTGGCTGTGGAGACGACAGAGCCTGATGACAACGGTCAGATCGCCATCACGCTGGAGATCGCCGAAGAGTCGATTCAGCAACGGGCGGTTCTCTACGACAAACAAGGGGATGCCCATTTCGACACCATCAGTGCCTTCATCAAGTCCCTGCGCGGCAGCGACCCCGATGCCGCCCTGTTTTGGCTGGCCAAAATGGTCGAGGCGGGGGAGAACCCCCGCTTCATCTTCCGGCGGATGCTGATTTCAGCTGGGGAAGACATCGGGTTAGCCGATCCCCAAGCCGTTGTTGTGGTGGAAGCCTGCGCCGCGGCCTTCGAGCGGGTCGGGTTGCCCGAGGGGCTCTATCCCTTGGCCCAGGCGGCGCTCTATCTGGCCTCCACGGAAAAGAGCAACAGCCTGCTCGGTTTTTTTGACGCCCTCAAAAATGTCAAAGCCAGCAACCGCCAGGCCGTCCCCGCCCACCTTCGCGATGCCAACCGCGATGGCAAAGCCTTTGGCGATGGGGTGGGCTACCGCTATCCCCATGCCTACGCCGAGCACTGGGTCGCCCAGCAGTACCTCCCCAGCGATCTTCAAGGGCAGGTCTTCTGGCAACCCGGAACCCTGGGTTGGGAAGGGGAACGCCGCCAACGGCTGCAGCAACGGCGGGCCGCCCAACTCGCCGCGGCCGTTGAGCATCAACAGGAACTGGGCGAGATGCTCAGCAGCGGTCCCGATGACCCCGAGCTCGAGCGCTGGATCCAACGACAATCCGGCAGCGAGGGGGAACGCCTCGATCGCTTACGCCAGGAGCTCTGGAGCCAGGCGACTTGGCAGCGGCATGACCGGGTCTTGGTGCTCGAGGCCCGCTCCTTGCTCTGGGCCCTCGATCCCTTGCAACGCTGCCCCGAAGGTGGCGTGGTGATCCAAGCGGCCAGCGCCGCTGATCAGACACGACTTGGCACCCAACTGGAAGTGCTCGACAGCTTGGATCGCCCCCGTCTGATTCAAGAGCTCAGCGAACTGGAGGGCAGTGGCCAGCGCTTCGAATGGATCGCCAGCCGGCATCCGTTGAAGCAATGCAGCGACGAGGATCTCCAAGCCACTGTTGCCAGCTTCACAGCCCTGGCGGCCCCCAAAGCCCAACTGCGCCTGCTCTTCAGCCAGCCGAAACTCGGCCCGGCCGCCGGATTGAGGCAGGGCAGCACACCCCCAGAAGACCTTGCGGCCCTGCTGGAGCGGGTGATGGTGATCGAGCAGGAGATGCTCGCCCCGACCCCCGACCCCGCAGCCCTCGAGGTGGCACTGACTCAGCAGGGCTGGAGGCTGGAATGGAAAACCTGGGAGGAGCGACTGGAACTGCCGGTCAACGAAAACCTAGTGACGCGTTGGTTTGCAGCAGATGCCCCTTACCTCCAGCACCTCAGCAACCACCTCAGCCGCGCTGAAATCGATCGACTCTCGGCGGCTCTCAAACAGCGCCTGAAGGGAAAAATCCCGCAAGTTCTGCAGCATCAACTCCTGATCGCTCGACGTTCGGCCTAAGACGACAAAAAAGCCCCGGCATTGCCGGGGCTTTGGAGTGGATCAAACGATCCGCTGGATCACCAGAGACCGCGAACGGGCTGCTTCACCGGCTCGGGTGCTTCAGCGGTGTAAGCCGCAATGCAAGCCGGGGTGTTCATGTACCAGCTGAGCAGCGAGGTGGCCTGCTGGCTGTTCTCGATGCTGTTCACATCACAGACCTTCATCGAGCCCTGGAGGCGCTGGTCGGTGGGGAGCTGCTTCATCATCCCGTAGCTCGACAGCTTGCCGTCGGCAGAGTCGAGGATGATGGCGCTACGCACGGCCTGCAGGCTGTTCTGCTGGCTGTAGTAGGGGGTGTAGTTGTTCTCCTGAATGCTCTCTTTCAGGAACTGCTCACCCTTGGGGGAATACAGGAAGCGAGCCACTGCGGCCACATCCACGTCGTATTCCTGCTGGAGACCAGCCTGAAGCTGATCTTTCGACCAACCGGACAGGTTGGAGAGGTTGCGAGGAACGGGGTTGTCGATCACCTCAGAACCGCCCAGGGGCAGCAGGGTGTTGGAGCGAACGAAACCGTTGCTCACCGTCCGGGCGGTCTGGGTGGGAAGACCGGAAGGCTGAATGAAAGTCGGAGCGCCAAAGCCGACGCCGGACTGATCAGAATTGATGGTGGTTGGGCCGTTCTGAGGGATGGCCTGCGCAGACAGACCTGCCATCAGGAAACCAACGCCAGCCAAGGGAAGGAGTGCCTTGCGCATGGGTTTGCAGAGGAAGACATCCCCGGTATGGCGAGCCAACGGACACGCAACACAGCAACTCTGGTTTGTTTTAAGAATCGGCTGCGTAAAAAAAACAACTTCAGCTGAACTTGCCCCACTGAACCTGATCGGCTCCATCCCCAACCACTCCGCAGAGCCAGCCACAGGACTCCAGGCACAAGGAGGGCGGCCTCAGGCCCCGTTGCAGATGGATCAACTCCTGCTGGGTGTCATCCCAATACCAATGGCGCAACTCCTCTGCGATGGAGGCGGCCATCCACTTAATGGCGGCCTCCTTGCGCACCCAGCTGCGCAAGACCTGCAGGCGACGAGCCTCCGCTGGCAATGCCAGCAGCGCCTGGGTTTCAGCAGTCGGGAAGAAGCGCTGGGCCAACAGTTCTGCCTGCAACGCACGATCACGGCGCTCTAGATCCACCCCCACGGCCCAGGGGGACCAGGCCAGCAACAGTTGCTCTCCGCTATGGCTGATGCTCACAAACCCCCAGCCCGCCGCCAGGCGTGGTGCTTGCGACGGAGGACTGTGCAGCGGAACGGAGTCCGCAGGCACCTCAAATAACGAGGCCAGGCGCGCGCGCAACTGTTGACGGGTGGCCCGGTAACGCGGCTGAAGCGCCGTGGGCAAGTCGTCGCACCACTGCTGCTCTTGGGCAGAGAGGCTGGCCCCACAGGGCTGCTCCAAAGGGGAGAGCCACAGCAGGGGCGCCGCTGCCGGCATGCCTTCTAGGCTCCCGCGAGTTGAACCCTCACCCCCCATGGCCCTGCAGGTCGGAGACGTCGCACCGGAATTCAGCCTGCCCGATCAAAGCGGCACCAGCGTCAGCCTCAGCAGCTTCCGCGGTCAGCGCGTGGTGATCTACTTCTATCCCAAGGACGACACCCCGGGTTGCACCAAGGAAGCCTGCAACTTCCGTGATCAGTGGGCCAGCTTCGAGAAGCACGGCATCGCGGTGCTGGGGATCAGCAAGGACGGCGCCACCAGCCACAGCAAATTCATCAGCAAGTACGACTTGCCCTTCACCCTGCTCAGCGACGCCGAGCCCTGCCCCGTGGCCGAAAGCTATGGCAGCTACGGCCTCAAAAAATTCATGGGCCGCGAGTACATGGGGATGATGCGCCACACCTTTGTGGTGGATGCCGAGGGCAAGATCGAGAAGGCCTACCTCAAGGTCAAGGCAGCCTCGATGGCGGATGACATCCTTCAGGACCTCGGCCTCAGCTGAGCTGATCCAGGGCCTCCAAACACAGATTGGAGGCCTCCACAACTCTGCTCTCCTTCAACCAGGGGGCCAGGCGCGGGGCGTCGCCACCGGTCAGCCACAGGGTGCAACCGCCGACGAGCTGATCCATCCCCTGCTTCACCGCACCAACCATCGCCTGCAGGCAGCCCACTTCCATCGCCGCGGCGGTCTCCTTCGGCCAGGGCGGCAAGATCTGGCCTGAGCAATCAAGCGGATGGGTCTCTGGCAACTGCGCGGTCCCCTGATGCAGGCTGCGCAATTGCAACGCCAAGCCGGCACTCAAACGGCCGCCGGCGAAGGTTCCATGGGCATCCACCAGGGTGAGGCTCAAGGTCGTACCGGCATCGACGACCAAGACCGCGTCCTGCTGCTGCCGCCAAGCCCACCAGCCCGCTAGAGCCCGATCAATCCCAAGCCAAGGCGGAGCACCAGCCAAGGGGACCTGCTCCAACTGCAGCCGCTGCCCCGCGGGCAAGGCCAGGGCGGAGGGAATGGAGCCCACCGCCGCCCAAGCCCGTAGAGGCGGAGCACGCCAGGGTGGCTGCGGGGGCGCCGTATCCCAACAGCGCAGCCCACAAGGCGAGGGCTCCGCCCAGTGCCACCGGCTGTTGCCCACTAGCAACAGCTCGGCCACTTAGATGCCCTCGCCAGCCATCCCAGGCAGGTGAATGCCGCATTCCTGCTTCAAACCGCCGAAGCGGGTGGCCCGTCCGCTGGTGCTGCCGTCATCCGGGGCACTGGAATGCCAGTCGCCCACCGTGGAATAGCCCTTGTCAAACAGGGGGTGCTGGGGCAGGTCGTTCTCCTGCATGTAATAGAAGACATCGCGATTGTTCCAATCCAACAGCGGGCGCAGGGCCCAACGGCCACGGACGAGCTGGACGGGATCCATCGCTTTGCGGTGGTCGGTCTGACCGCCGCGGACGCCACTGGCCCAGCAGCTGACATCCAAGTCATTCAGGGCCCGGTCCAGGGGCTCCACCTTGCGAATGCGGTGGTAGGCCTCCAGGTCCTCCACCTGCCCGGTTTCCCACAAGCGGCCATGGAGTGCCTCCATCCGAGCGGGGCTCATGGAGGACTGGGCGACGTGGAGCTTCAGGCCAAGCCGCTCCACCAGAGCCTGGGAGTACTGATAGGTCTCGGGGGGCAAATACCCCGTATCCACCCAAATCACAGGAACCTGGCGATCCAACTGGCTGACCAGGTGCAGCGAGACCGCGGCCTGAATACCAAAGCTGGTGGTGAGCGCGAAGCCGTCACCGAAGGTCTCAAGTCCCCAACGCATACGCTCCAGCGCACTCAAGGACCGCAGCTGCTCACAGGCCTTCTGCGTGTCGAAGCCGGGTGCGGAGGGGGAGGCAGACGTCGTCATTGCACCATCTTCCAATGTGGGGGGAGATGGTTAGGGTTCGGCCTGATCTTCTTCTCCACCGTCTGCCGTGCCCCCATCCGAGGTTGAGCCCGCAGCTGTTGTGGTGATCGGCGGTGGGTTTGGTGGACTCAACACCGCTTTGCAACTGGCGGCCTCCGCTGAGCACCCCTCGGTGGTGCTGCTGGAGCCCCGCGAGCATTTTCTGTTCCTTCCTCTGCTTTACGAACTGCTCAGCGGAGAGCTGAAGCGCTGGGAGATCGCCCCCCGCTACCGGGAGCTGCTGGCGGGCTCCGGCGTGGTCTGGATTCAAGAGAGGGCCAGCCGCATCGATCGCACCAGCCGCACCATCACGACGGACAGCGGACGCCAGCTGCCCTACAGCAGCGCTGTGATCGCCAGTGGAGGCCAACTGGAGAGCTATGGAATTCCTGGGGTGCGCGAGCACGCCATTGGATTTCGCAATCTTGAGGATGTCGAGCAGATCCAGGGCTGGATCCAACAACTCAAAGGCAAGCAATCGCCCCTCCAACGCATTGGAATCGTGGGGGCCGGCGCCAGCGGTGTGGAGCTGGCCTGCAAACTCGCGGATCTGCTCGCGGGCAGCGCCATCGTCGAACTGGTGGAGCAAGGCCAAGAGTTGCTGCCGATGGCCAAGGCCTTCAATCGCGAACAGGCCCGTAAGGCTCTGCAGGAACGGGACATCCGGCTGCGCACCAACACCCGGGTCGCCTCCGTCGAGGCCCATGGACTGCAGCTGCAGCGTCTAGACGATGGGACCAACAGCCTCGAATCGCTGCGCTGCGATGGGGTGATCTGGACCGCCGGCTTAGCCGCCAGCGTCCCGGAACTGCAGCCCCCCCTGCCCCTCGACCCACGGGGCCGGCTGCGCTGCGAACCCTCCCTCCGGGTGGAAGGGAGCGACGAGCTGTTCGTGCTGGGGGATGCCGCGGCCTGCCCGGATCACAGCGGTGAACATCCGAACGGTGCGCTGTATCCCGCCAATGCCCAGGTGGCTTATCAGCAGGCCAGTTGCATCGCCCGCAACCTGCAACGCCTGCGCATCGGAGCTCCCCTGGACGCCTTCGTCTGGAACGACCTGGGAGAAATGATGGGTCTGGGAATCGGTCAAGCCAGCCTGACTGGCATGGGAATCACCCTTGCCGGCCCTGCGGCTTTCCAACTGCGGCGCCTGGCCTATCTGGCGCGGATGCCCGGCCTGCCCCAACAGCTGAAGGTGGCTGGCGGCTGGCTCGCGAACTGGTTGTGAGCGCTCCCCTACCCCAGCCCAGCGGCCTGCTGCTTGACGCCATGGGGACGCTGATTGGCCTGCGGCAGTCAGTCGGCGAGAGCTACGCCGCCATCGCCCAGGACTTCGACCTGGAGATCGCCCCCGAGGCGATCAACCGGGTCTTTGCGGGCCTGTTTCGCCAGGCGCCTGAGCTGGCTTTTCCCGAGCTCAGCGGTGAGGCCCTGAGCCAGGCGGAAGAGCGCTGGTGGACCGATTTGGTCGCCCAGGTGTTCCAAGCTTGCGGCCAGACGGAGCCGCTGCCTGAAGGTTTAGGCACAGCCCTGTTTCAGCACTTCGCCAAAGCCGAACCCTGGCTGGTCTACCCGGATGTGGCCGAGAACCTGCAGCGCTGGAAGCAGCGGGGCCTCAAGCTGGCGGTGGTCAGCAACTTTGACCAGCGCCTGCTGGCGCTACTGGAGGCACTGGAGCTCAGCCCGCTGCTCGATGCGGTGGTGGTGTCATCGGTGGTCGGGGCCGCCAAGCCCAGTCCCCTGCCGCTGCAAGCGGCACTCCAGCAACTCGGACTCAAGGCCAATCAGGTCTGGCACATCGGCGACAGCCCTGAGGATCAGGCCAGTGCGGCGGCCGCGGGGATTAGCTGCCTGCTGATCAAGCGCAAGAAACCGAACGGCACCCCTTGAAGCAATCCGCGCTGATGGGCCGTACCGCCGGGTTGCGGCCTGCTCAAACCAGGCGATTGGAGCGGCTCAGCCACCGGCGCCATCCGGAGAGCGCCGGGGTGGACTGGATCAGCCTGCAGCGCCTGGCGGCCGAAAGCGCGGAGCTGGATCTGCCCCTCAGCCTGGTGCTTGACGAGCGGGGCCTCTGCCGATTGCTCTGGGTCGGTCCCCTGGAGCAATCGGGGCGACTGCTCGAGCGCCTACCGGGAGGGCCCCGCAGGCAGGGCAACGCCCTGCGCTTAATCACCTGCGTGGGCCGGGCGAAACACCTCGAACCCCATGGCCATGAAGCCGTCGTGGGGCTCGACCTGCAGCCGGGTTTTTGGCTGCGCTTCGGCAACCGCCCCCAGGCGGGTGGCCGCTGGCCTGCCGCGGCCTTCAGCCCAAGCTCGGATCCCCACTGTCCCTGGCGGACCCTGGAGGAGGACGATCTCGCGGCCCTCTGTGAGCTGGCTCCGCCGGAGGCAACAGAGCTGCCCCCAGCCCAGACGAGGGCGAGCGAGGAGCAGGTGCTGCTGTTGGTGCTCAGTCCCAACGACCCGGAGGATGCTCGCCGCGAAATCGCCGAGCTGGAGGGCCTGGTGCGCAGTGCTGGGGCCAAGCCCCTGGGGCTCGTGGTGCAGCGTCAGTCCAACCGCTCCGGCCAGAACCTCTGGGGCGAAGGGAAGGTGCAGGAGGCCGCCCTCGAAGCCAGGCGTTTAGGCGCCTCCCTGGTCGTGACCGATCGGGAACTCACCCCAGCCCAGGCCAGGAACCTAGAAGCACAGCTCGAACTGCCCGTCAGCGACCGTAGTGAGCTCATACTCGACATCTTTGCCCAGCGGGCCGCCAGCGCCGCCGGACGCCTCCAGGTGGAACTGGCACAGCTGCGTTACCGCTTGCCAAGGCTCGCTGGTCGGGGCCTCTCGCTCTCGCGGCAAGGGGGCGGAATCGGCACCCGAGGCCCCGGGGAGACCCAGTTGGAGAAAGACCGCAGGGCCATTGCCCGCCGCATCGACAAGTTGCAGCGGGATGTTCAAAAGCTGCGGGAGCACAGGGCCCGGCTCCGCAGCAACCGCCGCTCCCAACGGCGTCTGGCCCTCGTGGGTTACACAAACGCCGGTAAGAGCTCCTTGCTCAACGCCCTAAGCAAAGCGCCGCAGCAGGAGGCAGTCCTGGCGGAAAACAAGCTCTTCGCCACCCTTGACCCCACCACCCGCCGGATCGCGCAGCCCCATCCAGAAGGGGGCGCTCCGACCCACCTGCTCCTCACGGACACGGTGGGCTTCATCCGAGACCTTCCGCCACCACTGGTGGAAGCCTTCCGCTCCACGCTGGAAGAGACCCTGGATGCCGACCGATTACTGCTGGTGGTCGACCTCTCCGATCCGGCCTGGAGTGAGCAGCTGCGCACCGTCCACGCCATACTCGATGAGCTAGGCAGCGATGTGCCCCGGCAGCTGATCGCCAACCAGATCGACCGCTGCCCTTCCACCGCAATTGATCAGGCCAAAGCGCTCGACCCCCAGGTGCTGTTTGTCTCAGCGACCGGAGGTCTGGGACTCGAGCACCTCAAGAACAACCTCTTCGCCTGAGGTCCGTCAGGCCCCGGCGCTGATGTGCCACCATCGGGCCCTTCATCAGGCCACGGCCATGCCTCTGCAGCTCGGCGACACCGTTCCCGATTTCACGCAGGACTCTCAACTGGGTCCGATCAACCTCTACGACTTCGCTGGCGACAGCTGGGTTGTGCTCTTCTCTCACCCAGCCGACTACACCCCCGTCTGCACCACCGAACTCGGAGAGGTGTCCCGGCTGCGCGCGGAATGGGACAAGCGCAACGTCAAAACCATCGCCCTGAGCGTCGATTCTGCTGAGAGCCACAAGGGCTGGATCTGCGACATCAACGAGGTTCAGAAGACCACCGTCGACTATCCGATCCTTGCGGACGAAGACAAGAAGGTGAGCGATCTCTACGGGATGATCCATCCCAAGTCGCTCAACAACCTGACGGTGCGCTCGGTGTTCATCATCGATCCCAGCAAGAAGCTGCGCCTTCAGATCACCTATCCCGCCAGCACGGGCCGGAACTTCAACGAGATCCTGCGGGTGATCGACTCCCTGCAACTCACCGACCACCACCAGGTGGCCACCCCGGTGAATTGGACCGACGGCCAGGACTGCGTCGTGGTGCCCTCGATCCCCACCGACGAGGCCCGCAGCAAGTTCCCCAAGGGCGTGACCGAGATCAAGCCCTACCTGCGCATGACCCCGCAGCCCAACAAGTGACAGTGAGTCTCTGAACTCTCGTCAAGAGCACCGGCCCTCGGGAGAATTCCCGGGGGCTTTTTGCTGCGCGATGCGGGTCTTGGGACTGATGAGCGGCACCAGCGCCGATGGCGTTGATGCGGTGCTCGCCAGCTTCCGTGGACCAATCCGCCGGCCCCACTGGACGATCCATAGCCGTGCATCGGTGGCTTACCCCGCCGCATTGCGCGCTCAGATCGTGGCGGTCGGCCAAGGGCAACCCACCAGCGCCGCGGAGCTGCTCGAGCTCGGGGAAGCCCTGACCGAAGTGCAGGCCCAAGCAGCCCTGGCCTGCGATTCAGACGGCAGCGCCCAGCGGGTGGGCTGCCATGGCCAGACCCTCTGGCACCGCCCGCCCAGCCGCGAGCGCGCCGGGAACAGCTGGCAACTGCTGCACGCGCAGCGTTTGGCCCTGCGGCTGAACACACCGGTGGTCTTCGACTTCCGCGCCGCCGATCTGGCCCTGGGCGGGCAGGGTGCCCCCCTGGTGCCAGCCGCGGACGCCGCCCTCCTACCGCCGATCGGCGGCTGGCGCGCCCTGCTGAACCTGGGGGGAATCGCCAACCTGACGCTGCTGCCTCCCCGTTCGGGGCCGGAGCACGATGCGCCGGTGCTGGGCTGGGACTGCGGCCCAGCCAACACCCTGTTGGACCTGGCGGTTCAACACTTCAGCCGAGGGGCCAAGAGCTTTGATGCTGGCGGGGTCTGGGCGGCCCAGGGCAAGGCCGATGAGGCCCTCATCGCCCGTTGGCTCAAAGAGCCCTATTTCCAGAGCCGACCGCCCAAATCCACTGGCCGAGAGCTCTTTGGCGCCGCGGATCTCCAGCGACGCCTGCAGCAAATGGATCACCCCCAACCCGCCGATGCCCTGGCCACCTTGACGGGCTTCAGCGCCGCGGTGGTTGCCCAGGACTTGCAGCGAGGCTCCCCACCCCTGGAGCTGCTCGTGGCGGGGGGAGGCGCACGGAACGCCAGCTTGATGGCTGAACTGCGGCGGCGTTGCCGCGGCCTCAGCCTGCGGCCCCTCGCCGAACTGGGCATCGCTGACAGCGACCGAGAAGCCTTGGCCTTTGCACTGCTGGCCTGGTGGCACCACCTGGGCGCCAGCGGTTCACTGATTTCGGTGACCGGGGCGCGGCAACCCTCCGTCCTCGGGATCTGCGCGGATCCGCCCGGGCGCTCAGGCCGACGACCTTGAGATCAACTTCCGTCGCGAAGGATCGGCAAGAGGCGATGCCGTTCATAGGGTGAGCAGGACCGGCCAAGAATCGATGAGTTCCGGCAACGCCCCCGCGCTCTACGAGCGCATCCGCAGCGACAACGACCTCACCCAGGATCTATTCCGGCAGGCCCTGCAGGACCCCTCAGGAACCCTTAGCCGCATCTGTGAACTGGGTAACAACTGGGGGCTCCCGGTGAGCCGCGACGACGTCAAAGCCCACCTGGCGAGCATCGAGGACCCGGAGACCAAGCAGTGGCTGCTCAAGGCCCGCGGCGGACTCTGAGCGATTGCGCTGGGGGCGGCGGTCTTCGCCCATCCAACTGAAAAACAGCCAGTAGCTGACGATCGCGAGGCCAGCGGCCACCACCAGTGCCGCCACCTGCTCGAGTCGCTTGACCATGGCGGTCGATGCAGTCGGGAACCTCCAGTCTGCAGGGCTGATCGGCCTGGAATCCGCCGGAGGGAGATGATGCTGGTACGACCCAGGGCGTGAGCCCGAACCGGCGCCCTCTACCGATACCGCCTTGCTTCGCCTCGAACGCGTCTCCAAGATCTATCCCACGGGCGAGGTGCTCCGGGATGTCACCTGGGAGGTGAAATCTGGCGAACGCATTGGCCTGGTCGGCGTGAACGGCGCCGGAAAATCCACTCAGATGCGGATCATTGCTGGGCTGGAGGAGCCCAGCAGTGGGCAGGTCGTGAAGCAGGGGGAACCCCGCATCGTTTACCTCCAACAGGAATTTGACGTCGAGCTGACGCGCACGGTGCGTCAGGAGTTGTTCCAGGCCTTTGGCGAAGCCGCCGAGGTGCTGAACCGCCAGCGGCAGGTGGAAGAGGAGATGGCATCGGAGAAGGCCGCCAGCGATCCCGATCACCTCGACGACCTGATCCATGAGCTCGGCCGGCTGCAGAGCCGATTTGAGGGCCTGCATGGCTATGAGCTCGACGCCCGCATCGACAAGCTGCTGCCGACGATCGGTTTCACCCCAGAGGGGGCCGAACAACTGGTGGGGGACTACTCCGGGGGCTGGCAGATGCGCATCGCCCTGGGCAAGGTGCTGCTCCAGGAGCCCGATCTACTGCTCCTGGACGAACCAACCAACCACCTCGATGTCGAGACCATCCAATGGCTTGAGGACTATCTGATCGGCCAAACCTGCCCGCTGGTGGTGATCAGCCACGACCGGGCTTTCCTCGATCGGGTCTGCAACCAAATCGTTGAGACCGAACGGGGCATATCCCGCAGCTACCTGGGCAACTACACCAACCACCTCGAGCAAAAAGCCCTCGAGCGCGAAGCCGGACAGGCCGCTTTTGAGCGGCAACAGAAGGAACTCGCCACCCAACAGGCCTACATCGATCGATTCCGGGCCAGCGCCACCCGATCCACCCAGGCCAAGAGCCGCGAGAAGTTGCTGGACAAGGTCGAGCGAATTGAGGCTCCGACCGAGAGCGTCGGCGGTCCGCGCTTCCAATTCCCGCCAGCCCCGCGCAGCGGCCGTTTGATCGCCGAAATCAACGACCTCAGCCACAGCTACGGCGAGCAGATTCTCTTCTTAGGGGCCAATCTCGAAATTGAACGGGGGGACCGAATTGCCTTTGTCGGACCCAATGGGGCTGGGAAATCCACCCTGCTGCGCCTGGTGATGGGCATCGAGACACCCGATGAGGGCTCTGCCGGACTGGGTGAGCACAACGTGATTGCCAGCTACTTCGAGCAGAACCAAGCCGAGGCCCTGGATCTGAGCAAAACGGTGATCGACACGATGTTCGAAGCCGTCCCGGACTGGACCCAAACCCAGGTGCGCTCCCTGCTGGGAAGCTTCTGCTTCAGCAATGACGCCGTCTTCAAAGAAGTGGGCAAGCTCAGTGGTGGCGAGAAGGCACGGCTCGCTCTGGCCTTAATGCTGCTGAGCCCCTGCAATTTGCTGGTGCTCGACGAGCCGACAAACCACCTCGACATCCCGGCCAAAGAGATGCTGGAGAACGCACTCCGGGACTATGAAGGGGCTGCACTGGTGGTCAGCCACGATCGCTATTTCATCTCCAAAGTTGCCAACAAGATTGTCGAAATCCGCGACGGAGAACTTGTCGTCTATCGCGGTGATTACGCCTACTACCGCGAGAAGAAAGCCGAAGAGTCAGCCGCAGCCCAGGCCGCATTGGATGCAGCGGAGCAAGACGCCAAACGCAAGGCCAAGCGTGACAAACAAAAAGCCAAGGAGGCCGCCCGAAAATCAGCTGCCTGAAAGCGGAAAGGCTTTAAAAGCATCTGCACTAGCGAATAAATACCTAGCGCACAAACTTCACATTTCCCTAGGCAAGAAGACTCATTCTTCTAGGGGTTATCGACATGTCGTGCATAGGCTGTCAAAGCCCTTCGTGAGCCGGCCATGGATCCTCTATTCAGTACAACTCCATCGGCCTTCAGCTCGAACCACACGACCGCTGGCACCCCAGCCCGGAGCGAGGGCGATCCTGTGAGTAGCTACTTCGAGTGCATCACCGCCTGCTCTGTTGATGACGGCGAGTGCGTGACCCATTGCGTCGAGGTCCTGCGCGAGCAGCAATAAAGCCCTAGCGCTTCATCAAGGTCGAGAGCTCAACGGGGGTCACGCTGACCTCAAGGGTTCGGCCTTCGCGCGCCAGCTGGAGCAGCAAGGGTCGTCCCACGCCATGGCGACTCACCACTTGGATCAGAGCCGCGGGGTCAGCAACGGGTTGCCCCGCCGCGGCCACCACCACATCCCCGGCACGCAACCCAGCGCGAGCCGCCGGCCCTCCCGGAATCACGCTGCGCACCTTCGCACCCGAGCCACTGCGCACCGGCTCCAGGGCAACGCCCACCATCGCGTGGCTGACCTTGCCGCTGGCCACCAGCTGCTGGGCCACCGAGCTGGCCTGGTTCACGGGAATGGCAAAGCCCAAGCCAGCCCCTGGACCAGAGCGCACCAGTGTGTTGATCCCAATCACCTCCCCATCCGCATTGAGCAACGGTCCCCCGGAATTGCCGGGGTTAATGGCGGCATCGGTCTGAATCAATTGCAGACGCTTATCGGTGATCCCCAACGCTGCGGCGTTGCGATTGAGGTTGCTGACGATCCCCAAGGTCACGGTTTGATCCAGGCCAAAGGGATTACCCACCGCGATCACCCACTCGCCCACCTGTAGGGCATCGGAATCACCAAGGGCTGCCACGGGCCAGGGGCCTGGCCCGCTCAAGCGAACGACAGCCAGGTCTGTGACGCTGTCGCTCCCCACAACCTTCCCCTCAACGCGGCGACCATCTGGGAGACCGACCATCACCCGCGTACTGCCCTCCACGACGTGGGCATTGGTGAGCAGCAATCCCGAAGGGTCGTAGATGACCCCACTGCCCTGCCCCCGTTCCGTCCGTTGGGAGGGAGGCATCCGGGTCGCCCCACCTCCAGGCGGCAGCCCAAAAAACTGCCGCAGCATCGGGTCGTTAAACGGGAACGGGCTCACCAGAGCCCTGCCGGGGACCACCACCGTGCGCTCCGTGTCGATCGTGACCACCGCAGGGCCGGTGCGCTTGACCGCCTCGGCCACAAAGGACTGACGGGTGAGCGCAGGGGCTGGGGCGCTCTGAGCCAACACCGGCGGCAGGCCGATCAAGAGCGATCCACCACTGGCCGCCATCAGGAGGCTGGCTATCCGTGCCGCTGCGCCAGCCATCGAATCGAGATCAAATCTGTGAAACCGTAAGCAGAACGCTCCAAAGCGCGCAAGCGCCGGCAGGCGCGCGATGATGGGTTCATCGGTACCCCAGGCCTCCGCCTGGCTCGTCCATGCTCGCCACCACACCCGATCTCGGTTTGGTCGCCAGCAAGCTGCTGCCGCTGGTTTACGGAGCCTGCTTCATCGGGCTGCTGTGGCAGGCCTTTCGGATCATGGCCCGCGGCTACTCAGCGGTGCCGCGGCCAGGCGATCAAGACCGCGCCCCGCAAGGGGATCGGACAGGGCGGCTGACCATTCACCCTGAACTCTTGGATCAGGACGGACAGCTCACCCAAGACGACCTGCTGACGGTTCGTTTTGGTGAAGATGACGAGTAGCCCGCCTGCCTGAACGACCCCCACACAGCCCGCTTGGCCCCTCCAGCTGGTACAACCAGTGGGTGCTTGTGAACATTGGCGGAGGCCGAGTGGAGCAAAGAACCCGGATCGTGGCTGCTGTGCTCAAGGCCATCAAGCTGCCCCCGCGCTTCCAGCTCAAGTTGGTGAAAGAGGATCCCGTTCGCCTGGAACTGATCCTGACCCCCGCCTACGGCAAGGAACCCATCCTGGTGGGCCTTGTTGAGTCGCAGGATCTGGTGGCCCGTCGCGACCGCGAGGGGCGTGTCCCCCGTGATCTTCAGGGCACCTGGGACTGGACTGTGCGCCACGGCAAGGTGAACACCGGCGGCTGGAATCCTTACCTCAAGGAAGCCCTGCAGACGATGTTCGAGACCGGCCTGCCGGCCATCGTTTACGAAGAGCTGACCGGTGAGCTGTACCACCCGGTCGATGGCGCGCGCCACGTGCGCTGAGGCCCGGGCCCGCCACCGTGCCGCTTCCGATTGATCCGCTGTTGCCCGAGCTGGTGCAGCGGCTTGATGCCGGTGGCACCTTGCTCCTGCAGGCTCCCCCCGGAGCCGGAAAAACCACAGGGGTTCCCCTGGCCCTGCTCAAGGCCCTACCCCAGGAGAGCGGGCGGATCTTGATGCTCGAGCCCCGCAGGTTGGCGGCCAAAGCCGCGGCCCAGCGCTTGGCCAGCAGCCTTGGGGAAGACGTCGGCCAACGGATCGGCTATCGGGTCCGAATGGAGAGCCGGATCTCGGCCGACACCCGAGTGGAGGTCGTGACCGACGGTCTCTTCCTCAGGCAACTGCAGTCGGACCCCAGCCTAGAGGGGGTGGCCTGCGTGATCTTCGACGAATTCCACGAACGTCGCAGCGAGGCGGACTTGGCCCTGGCGCTGCTGCGGGAGGCCCGCGCTCTCATCGCACCGGAGGTGCGGCTACTGGTGATGTCAGCGACGCTGAACCTGCAGCCCCTGCGCGAACAACTCCCTGAGGCCGGGCTGCTCACCAGCGAAGGACGGAGCTTCCCAGTCGCGATTCAGCACCAACCGGCGCGGGAGCGGGAGACCCTCTCGGCGCAGGTGGTGCGGGCCCTTGAGAGCCAGTGGCTTGACCAACGGCAGGACCACGAGACCGCCCTGGTGTTCCTTCCGGGGCAACGCCAAATCCAGCAGTGCCAGGAGGCGATCTCCAGGACCAGCTGGGCCAAGGGTCTGGAGATCTGCCCCCTGCACGGCAACTTGCCCCTGGGGGAGCAAAGCCAAGCGATCCAAGCCAGTCGCAGCCCAGCAGGGAAGGTGGTGCTGGCGACGGCCATTGCTGAAAGCTCCCTGACCATTGCAGGGGTCGCCCTGGTCATCGATAGCGGCCTCAGCCGCCGCAGCCGCTTCGATCCATCCAGCGGCATGGAGAGCCTGGTCACCCTGCCGGCCAGCCAGGCCAGTGCCGAACAACGGGCCGGCCGAGCCGGACGACTGGGGCCGGGACGTGCGATTCGCCTCTGGAGCCCCGCGGAGCAACAGCGGCGCCCAGCCTTTGATCCACCCGCCCTCCTGGAGGCCGACCCCGCTCCCCTGGTGCTGCAACTGGCCCAGTGGGGTGCAGGGCTGGGCGATGACCTGCCCTGGCTCGAGCCCCCCCCGCGGCCCCACCTGCTGGAGGGGCAGGAGCTGCTGAAGCAACTGGGAGCCCTGAACAGCACCGGACAGCTCAGCAGCCATGGCCGGCAACTCAGCCAGCTCGGGGTGCATCCGCGCCTCGGGCAGGTGCTGCTGCGATCCCGGGAGCTGGGTGTGCCAAGCCTGGGCTGCGCCCTGGCAGCCCTGTTGAGCGAACGGGACCCACTGCGGCTTGATGAGGCCGGCTGTGACCTGCTGCGCAGGCTGGATTGGCTGCGGCAGGGCCAGCGAGACCATCGCCGCCGCTCCATCCAGCAGCTGCAGGCCCAACTCGAGCGTCAGCTCAAAGGAACGACAGCGGCAGCCCGCCCCCCCCAACCACCCCTGAGCAGTGGCGACGAGGCGGTGCTCTGCGCTGAGCTGATTGCCCATGCCTACCCCGAGCGGGTCAGCCTGCAGCGCCCAGGCGCGCCCGGTCGCTACCAGCTCCGCTCGGGCCGTGGGGCGGAACTCCATCCCGGCGACCCCCTCTGGGGAAGCGAAGCCCTGGCGATTGCCCATGCCGATGGTGGCGGCAGCGACTGCCGGATTCAGCTGGCCCTGGCCCTTCCCAAAAGCAGCATCGAGAACCTGGCGCAAGAACAGGGCGAGCGCCTGCAAGCGGTGAGCTGGGATCCGGCCCAAGAGCGGGTCAAGGCCGAAGAAAGCCTCCAACTGGGCGCACTCACGCTGGAGCGCCGGCCCCTGCGTGATCCCCCCGCCGCCGCCCTGCGGGCCGCGCTACTGGAGGGATTGGTCGACCTAGGGCTGGAGGCCTTGCCCTGGAGCAAAGGCTCGCGGCAGTTGCAACAGAGGCTGTGCCTTGCCCACCGGGAATTGGGGGAGCCTTGGCTGGACCGAAGCGATGCGGTCCTTCTGGCAGATCCCCTGAACTGGCTGGGGGATCAACTCGATGGACTGCGCTCGCGCCAGGACCTGCAAGAACTCAATCTCTGTGAGGCCCTTTGGAGCGGCCTGGACTGGTCGATGAGGCAAGAGCTCGAGACCCTGCTTCCCACGAGCTTGGCCATTCCATCCGGCCGCCAAGCCAGCCTGGATTACGGCAGCGGAACACCCGTGCTGGCCGTCAAATTGCAGGAACTCTTCGGCGCCGCCACCACCCCAACGGTCTTGCGCGGACGACTCCCGGTCACGGTGCAGCTGCTCTCACCGGCCGGTCGACCCGCAGCGATCACCCAAGACCTGGCGGGCTTCTGGAGTGGGGCCTATCAGGACGTTCGGCGAGACCTGCGGGGCCGCTATCCCCGCCATCCCTGGCCCGAGGATCCAGCCAACGCGACGGCCACGGCCCTCACCAAAAAACGGTTGGAGCAACAACAGCGCTAAGGCGAGACCTCAACTCCAGAGGTGACCAAACCCAAAGTGACGCAGGCCCTCGGCAATCCCCTGGCAGCCATGGCCTTGGGCGTAGTAGACCCCAGAGAGAGAAGGCAACTGCTCCACCAGGGCCGGCTCTGCATTGCCGACCATGACCCCCTTCAGGCCGGTTTCGAACATCGCCAGGTCATTGAGGGTGTCCCCGGCCGTGACCACCGAGGCATGGTCTGCTTCCAGCCAATCCAGCAGGGAGAGCAGCGTTGAACCCTTGTTCACCCCGCCAGGGAGCACATCGAAATAGCGGTTATCCGACATCACCACCGTGGCCCCCTCCGCCTCAAGCACAGGGATTAGGTCCTGGTTGAACTGTTCCAGGTCGACGTAGAAGGCCAGACGACGATTGGAGCTCATCGGTTGCAGCTCAAGCCCAGGCTGACCTTCCAGCAAGGTTCTCAACCGCGGTTCGAGGGCTTGCCAGCGCTGCTCAATGGGATCCACGGCCAAGGGAACCGGCACTAGCGAGGCACCACAAGCAACCGTGCAGCCCACATCACCGATGACGAGATGGGGCGCGGCCAGCCCCAGCGGCTCGTCCTCCCCCAGCACCTTCGCAATGGCGCCGAGGTCCCTACCGGTGCAGAAGACATGAAGAACACGCTCCCGCTGCTGAGCCAACCAGCGATAAAAGGCCCGGCGCTCTTCGCTGGGTCCCCCCAGGAGGGTGCCATCGAGATCTGTCACCAGGACCAGCTCGGGACAGTCCGGCAGTGGCGCCGAGAGCTGACTCTGCAAGCGTGCTCGAGGGGACGTCACAGGCACGCGGGCTAAGGCGCGCCAACGCTATCGGTGGGTCAAACTGGTTGTGGTTGTGCGTATCCCAGAGTCCTGGCCCGCTTCTACGCCAAAAATCGCCGCGACGGTGCCCGCCTGCTCAGTTCGGCTCTGGTGCTAACCACCCTTGCCCTGTTCAACATCCAGAACCCCGTTGGGCTGGTCTTGAGCCTCATCGGCGCCCTGGTTTGTCTTTATTGGTGGAGCTGCTACCGCCAACTCGAGCGCTGATGTTCCTCCCCGCCTGAGCCCGTGCTGAAGAACGACTCCGGCATTCCCCGTTACAGCGTCGCGGAACTGAACCAAGCGATTGGATCGCTGCTGGAACGTGGCTTTGCACCGCGGTTTCTGCTGGAAGCCACCGTTTCACGGCCCCAACTAAAAAAAGGGCATCTCTGGCTGACCCTGGTCGATGAATCGGCCTCGATATCCGGGGTTGTCTGGTCCTCCCAGCGGGAGCGCCTGAGCTATCAGCCCAGCGAAGGAGATGGGGTGCTGGTGGTGGGGAAGCTCAACTTCTGGGCCAGCCGCGCCAATCTCTGTGTCCAGATCCTCGACATCCGGCCGGCCCTCAGTGCGGTTCTGCGGCAGTTCGAGCGGGTCTGCTCGGTCCTTGAACCGGAGGGCCTGTTTGCGGCGGAGCGCAAGCGGGCCCTGCCGGAGATGCCAGCGGCGATCGCCCTGTTGACCAGCGTCCCCAGCTCCGCCTTAGCGGACATGCTGCGCACAGCCCAGGAGCGCTGGCCAGCAACCACGGTTCACGTCGTGCCGATCCCCGTGCAGGGGATGGTCGCAGCCAAGATTCGTGAGCGTTTGGCCGAGGTCATCCAGACCAGCGGCGAGCAGCGGATTGAAGCGATCGTCCTGGCACGGGGAGGCGGAAGCCGAGAAGACCTTGCCGTCTTCGATGACGAGGAGCTAGCCCGCGACCTGGCGGCCAGTCCGATCCCGGTTGTGACCGGGCTGGGGCATGAGGATGACACCACCGTGGCGGATCTCGTCGCGGACTACAGGGCCGCCACTCCAACCGCCGCCATCGTTGCCCTCCTGCCCGATCGAGAAGCCCTGGCCCAGGGGCTCCAGCACCGTCTGGCGATCGTGCGCCAACTCATGCTGCACCGCCTGCAGCAAAGCCAGCAGCGGCTCGAGCTGCAGCGCCAGAGGCTGGGGGAATGCCACCCCAGCCTGCTGATCGAGCGGGAGCGCACCAGGCTGCAACAACGGCTGCAGCTGCTCGAGGCCCTCTCCCCACAACGATTGCTGAAGCGCGGCTTCTCCTTGGTGCGCAAGGCCGATGGCTCGCTGCTGCGCTCCGTCAGCCAAAGCCAAGACGGAGATCAACTCAGGCTGGAGCTGGTAGACGGCAAGATCGATGCCGTGGTGGAGCGGGTGAGCGCACACCCTGTCCAACCCTGACGCCATGACGGAAGCCAAACCCCAAGCCAAACGCAAGAAGACCGCCAGCAAGGGCAAGGCGGCAGAGGCTGCAGAGCGAGAGCAGTGGCAGAAAGAGATAGAGGGCTTGAGCTACCAGGAGGCCAACACCGCCCTGGAACTCACCCTGGCCAAGTTGCAATCGGCGGATTTGGAGGTGGAGGAGATGGCCGGTTTCTATCGACGGGCCGAGGCCTACGCCGCGCGCTGCCAAGTGGTGCTCGAGCAGGTCGCCCAGGAAGTGGTCGAATGGGAGGCACTCAGCGCCTAGGGATCGCGATGGACTCCAAACCCGTTCAGCAACCTGCGCTGGCCTGGATTTATCTCGCGCTGGCCGTAGCGGGTGGCGTTCTGCCCTGGCTTTCCAACCTGCAGTTCATCCGGGAGTACGGCGGCAGTTTTGACATCGCCCAGTTCATCGCCCTGGCGAATGCCAATCCCGCAGCCGAATCGCTGTCGCGCGATCTGCTGGTGGGAGCCTCAGCGATCACGGTCTGGATGATTGTCGAAAGCCGACGCCTACAGATGCGCCATCTCTGGGTTGTGTTGCTGAGCGCAGGAACGATCGCCTTTGCCTTCGCCGCTCCGTTCTTCCTCTTCCTGCGGGAGCGACGTCTAGCTGAGATGGCCCGAACTGCAGAAGCCTGAGCGCTCTCCCTAGCGATCGGTGACGTCCTGGACTTGAACGTCGACCACGGCATCGCTCGCGGGCGCATCAATGGGTTGTGACGCCGATCCAGCCGGAGGCACCTGAGTGAGATCAGCCCCACAAGCCGGGCAGAGCGGGGCGCCAACGCTGGGGGTCCCGCAGGCAGGACAGGTCACCAGACGGCGCTTGAACCACTGCCAGGCCAAAAAACCGGCACCGCCGAGGACCAGAGGGCCAAAGACCAACAGCAGGGTGATGCCCTCGAGCACATCCACAAACAGACGACCGGCCAAGCCTGGAGCGATCAGCAGGACGCCGATCAGGGTGATCCAGAGCCAAGGAATCGGACGTTGCATCGCCTAGCCAAACAGAGCTGCGCCGCCTCCATCATCCCGCCGAAAGCTCACGGCGCTTGCTGCAGACCACACTCAAAGCCATGCCGTAATAGACGACCAACGCCACCAGCCAAACCCAGAGGCTGAGGACCAGAACGCCACCGATCACCCCGTAGGCCTGGAAACGAGCACCCAGCGAGATCAAGCTTCGGCCTAGGGCGAGATTCAGGGCCGTCAGGGCTGAGCCAATCAGCAGAGCGCCGGGCAGCAGTGGCTTCAACGGGACCCTTCGCGTCGGCATGAATGCCAGCAAGACGAAAGCCAGGGAGCAGCTAATCAAGACGCTGATCCCCAAATCCACCAGCAATGGGACAGGGGCCCAGAGGTGCAATTTCTCCGGTAGCCAACTCTCGAGGAGCGAGCGCCAGCTACCTGGCTTCAGCAAGCGCAGGTTCGTTGTGACCTGATCGAGGACCACAAAAAAGCCAATCAGAACAACAACAACAAGCGACTCAATGCGATTACGAATGAACTTCCAGACCGGCTTTTTCCAGTTTTCTGGTGGAGTCAGGATTGGACGAAAACCCCAAAGTCGATCAGCACCGCGCTGGAGACTGAGATACGCATTGGTCGATGAGATCACCAAGAAGATGAGACCAATCAAGCCGGCTCCTGTCCCTTGTTTATACAGACGGAGCAGCGTCGTACTCACCAAGGGCAATGCTGAAGGGGGCAGGATCTGATCGGCAAAAGCAATCACCTGATCTGCCAAGCCGTCCATTCGACCGAGGACCAGGCCAGCAACACCCAGTGCAATCAGAAGAATGGGGAAGAAGGATTGAAGACTGTGATAGGCAAATGCGGCGCTCAGATCCACACAGTCTTCACGATCCCAGAGGCGGTAGGCCTTCCAGAACGGCTTCACCATCGCGCGCCATCGACGCGAACGCACCAACACCTGCAAATTCATCTGGCCTAAAACAACAATAGGCCTTCATCCAAAAAGGAACTCCGCGCTCGGAGTGGGCTTCAGAGCAAGTTCAGCCCCACAGGCCCCAGCTGCTGCTGTCGTGTAGACACAAAAAAGCCACCCTTGTGGGGTGGCTTTCTCGTCTCAACCCATGGCTTAACCGTTCAAGGACAAGCAGCATGAGTTGAGTGATTGGAGCGAATGTTTTACCTGGCATCGACCTATTTTCTCAGGGGGCTACCCCCCAAATATCGTCGGCGCTACAGCGTTTCACAGCCGAGTTCGAGATGGATCGGAGTGGTTCCACTGCGCCATGGACACCAGGATAGGTATTCGCTCTCAGGTGAACCCTGAGAACTGCATAGGTTACGAGTCTGCCCTTGGCTTGCTTTCGCAGGCTTCCGGCAGTCGCTCTGGAAGTCAAAGCTCTCCACAGTGACCTGACGGACACTGTGTTTTGAGAGATGAGATTTGGTCAAGCCCTCGGTCTATTAGTACTCCTCTGCTTCACGCATTACTGCGCTTCCACATAGAGCCTATCAACGGGTGTTCTTCCCGTGACCTTACTGGCTTAAGCCATGGGAATACTCATCTTGAGGTGGGCTTCCCACTTAGATGCTTTCAGCGGTTATCCACTCCGCACATGGCTACCCAGCGTTTACCGTTGGCACGATAACTGGTACACCAGAGGTGCGTTCCTCCCGGTCCTCTCGTACTAGGGAGAAATCCTCTCAATATTCCTGCGCATGCACCGGATATGGACCGAACTGTCTCACGACGTTCTGAACCCAGCTCGCGTACCGCTTTAATGGGCGAACAGCCCAACCCTTGGGACCGACTTCAGCCCCAGGTTGCGATGAGCCGACATCGAGGTGCCAAACCTCCCCGTCGATGTGAACTCTTGGGGGAGATCAGCCTGTTATCCCTAGAGTAACTTTTATCCGTTGAGCGACGGCCCTTCCACTCAGAACCGTCGGATCACTAAAGCCTACTTTCGTACCTGTTCGACTTGTAGGTCTCACAGTCAAGCTCCCTTCTGCTTTTGCACTCGTCGGCTGATTTCCAACCAGCCTGAGGGAACCTTTGCGCGCCTCCGTTACCTTTTAGGAGGCGACCGCCCCAGTCAAACTGCCCACCAGATACTGTCCGGTTCCCGGATAACGGGTAACCGTTAGAACCCTAGCTCGCAAAGAGTGGTATCTCACCAGTGGCTCACCATCACCCACAAGCAATGGATCAAAGCCTCCCACCTATCCTGCGCATTGCGAGCCCGAGCACAATACCAAGCTACAGTAAAGCTTCATAGGGTCTTTCTGTCCGGGTGCACGTAGTCCGCATCTTCACAGACAATTCTATTTCGCCGAGCCTCTCTCCGAGACAGCGCCCAGATCGTTACGCCTTTCGTGCGGGTCGGAACTTACCCGACAAGGAATTTCGCTACCTTAGGACCGTTATAGTTACGGCCGCCGTTCACCGGGGCTTCAGTCGTTAGCTTCGCTTGCGCTGACCAACTTCTTTAACCTTCCGGCACTGGGCAGGCGTCAGCCCCCATACATCGTCTTGCGACTTAGCGGAGACCTGTGTTTTTGGTAAACAGTCGCCTGGGCCTATTCACTGCGACCAGCTCTCGCTGGCACCCCTTCTCCCGAAGTTACGGGGTCATTTTGCCGAGTTCCTTAGAGAGAGTTACCTCGCGCCCCTCGGTATTCTCTACCACCCCACCTGTGTCGGTTTCGGGTACAGGTAATCATGCCTTAACGGGTATAGGGCTTTTCTTGGAAGCTTGACGTCACCAACTTCGCTGCCGTAGCAGCTCGCACTCACGCCTCAGCTCAAGCTGTTTTCGCCAGCTCTCAACGCCTCGAACGCTTGGACCGGTAACCAACATCCGGATTGGCTAGCCTTCTCCGTCCTCCTTCCCAAAACATGATCAGTACAGGAATGTTGACCTGTTATCCATCGACTACGCCTTTCGGCCTCGCCTTAGGTCCTGACTAACCCTCCGCGGACGAGCCTGCCGGAGGAACCCTTAGGGTTTCGGGGAATGGGATTCTCACCCATTTTTTCGCTACTCAAGCCGACATTCTCACTTCTATGCAGTCCACGCCCGCTTACGCTAACGCTTCACCCCACATAGAACGCTCCCCTACCATTAAACAAGTTTAATCCGCAGCTTCGGTACAACACTTAGCCCCGTTCATTTTCGGCGCAGGATCGCTCGACCAGTGAGCTATTACGCACTCCTTTGAGGATGGCTGCTTCTAGGCAAACCTCCTGGTTGTCTCGGCAATCCCACCTCCTTTATCACTTAGTGTTGATTTGGGGACCTTAGCTGGCGGTCTGGGCTGTTTCCCTTTCGACCATGGAGCTTATCCCCCACAGTCTGACTGCCTAGTTACACACAGGGTATTCAGAGTTCGTCTCGATTTGGTACCGCTCTCGCAGCCCGCACCGAAACGGTGGCTTTACCCCCCTGCTGGAGCACTAGACGCTACGCCTCAACGTATTTCGGGGAGAACCAGCTAGCTCCGGGTTCGATTGGCATTTCACCCCTAACCACAGCTCATCCGCTGATTTTTCAACATCAGTCGGTTCGGACCTCCACTTGGTATCACCCAAGCTTCATCCTGGCCATGGTTAGATCACCCGGGTTCGGGTCTATAAACACCGACAATCGCCCTATTCAGACTCGCTTTCGCTATGGCTCCACCATTTCCGGTTTAACCTGCCAGTGCCTATAAGTCGCCGGCTCATTCTTCAACAGGCACACGGTCACCCTATGAGTAGGGCTCCCATTGCTTGTAAGCTCACGGTTTCATGTTCTATTTCACTCCCCTCCCGGGGTTCTTTTCACCTTTCCCTCGCGGTACTGTTGCGCTATCGGTCACACAGGAGTACTTAGCCTTACGAGGTGGTCCTCGCTGATTCACACGGAATTCCACGTGCTCCGTGCTACTCGGGATACAGCTAGCTCAGTTCAGTTTTCGAATACGGGGCTTTCACCCTCTGTGGCGCGCCATTCAAACGCTTCTTCTAACATCCCTGATACACGTTGCTGTCCCACAACCCCGATAGTCGAAACTATCGGTTTAGGCTCTTCCCCGTTCGCTCGCCGCTACTTAGGGAGTCGTTTTTACTTTCCTTTCCTCCAGCTACTAAGATGTTTCAGTTCGCTGGGTTGGCTCGCGCCAGCCTATAGATTCAGCTGGCCGTTCTAGGGGTTGCCCCATTCGGAAATTCCCGGATCAAAGCGTTTTTCCAGCTCCCCGAGACTTATCGCAGGTAAACACGTCCTTCATCGCCTCTGTGTGCCAAGGTATCCACCGTGAGCCCTTTGTAGCTTGACCAATTTATCCTCCTAACGCTTCAGGCTGTTGAGGCCCATTCTCTCGACTTTCTCTTAATCAATCAACAGATTGCTCTGCTCACTCATCAGTTAGAAAGAAGGATCAAACTCCCCGCTCCTCGGCGGATTGGGAAGAACGCTAGAAGGTCTCGGCTCTCAAAAAATAGAATCACTAGCTCTTTCGAACTAGCCTCTATGAGATGCTTTGTCTTTCCAGACTCACCTATGCAGTTGTCAAGGTTCTGCTAAATCCCCTCCCTTTCAGGAGTGAACTCAGCATCAGCTCAACCAAATCAACACAACCGTGTCAATCGAATGAGCTGAGGCTGAATACGACTGGCTATCCAGTGGAATCATTCAGCGAACAACGTCTAGTCACCAACCAAGAAGCTCTTCCTGGCTTTGGAGTTCAGATATGTTAGTGGAGGTTAGCGGACTCGAACCGCTGACATCCTGCTTGCAAAGCAGGCGCTCTACCAACTGAGCTAAACCCCCAAAGGATCCAAAATGGAGTTTGGAATGGGCCATCCTGGACTTGAACCAGGGACCTCACCCTTATCAGGGGTGCGCTCTAACCACCTGAGCTAATGGCCCAGGAAGTGAACCCTCTATGGGGTGACCTAGACAACGTTTAGGAACTAAAAATCAATCGTTGTGCAGTCTTGCGACTCACAGGATTGAAGTTGAGGTACCGATCGACCTAAGGTGACAGGATTTCGGCCTAAGAATAAAAGTACTCAGGCATCAAAATCGTTGTTTGTCTCCCTGTTAGGAGGTGATCCAGCCGCACCTTCCGGTACGGCTACCTTGTTACGACTTCACCCCAGTCATCAGCCCCACCTTCGACGTCCTCCTCCACAAGGGTTGGAGTAACGGCTTCGGGCGTGGCCAACTTCCATGGTGTGACGGGCGGTGTGTACAAGGCCCGGGAACGTATTCACCGCAGTATGCTGACCTGCGATTACTAGCGATTCCTCCTTCACGTAGGCGAGTTGCAGCCTACGATCTGAACTGAGCCACGGTTTATGGGATTTGCTAGCTCTCGCGAGTTTGCTGCCCTTTGTCCGTAGCATTGTAGTACGTGTGTAGCCCAGGATGTAAGGGGCATGATGACTTGACGTCATCCACACCTTCCTCCGGTTTATCACCGGCGGTCTCGCTAGAGTGCCCAACTAAATGCTGGCAACTAACGACGTGGGTTGCGCTCGTTGCGGGACTTAACCCAACATCTCACGACACGAGCTGACGACAGCCATGCACCACCTGTCACTGCGTTCCCGAAGGCACTCTCTCGTTTCCAAGAGATTCGCAGGATGTCAAACCCTGGTAAGGTTCTTCGCGTTGCATCGAATTAAACCACATACTCCACCGCTTGTGCGGGCCCCCGTCAATTCCTTTGAGTTTCACACTTGCGTGCGTACTCCCCAGGCGGAACACTTAACGCGTTGGCTACGACACCGAGGGGGTCGATTCCCCCGACACCTAGTGTTCATCGTTTACGGCCAGGACTACAGGGGTATCTAATCCCTTTCGCTCCCCTGGCTTTCGTCCATGAGCGTCAGTTATGGCCCAGCAGAGCGCCTTCGCCACTGGTGTTCTTCCCGATATCTACGCATTTCACCGCTACACCGGGAATTCCCTCTGCCCCTACCACACTCTAGTCTGTCAGTTTCCACTGCCGAAATGGAGTTAAGCTCCACGCTTTAACAGCAGACTTGACAGACCGCCTGCGGACGCTTTACGCCCAATAATTCCGGATAACGCTTGCCACTCCCGTATTACCGCGGCTGCTGGCACGGAATTAGCCGTGGCTTATTCATCAAGTACCGTCAGATCTTCTTCCTTGATAAAAGAGGTTTACAGCCCAGAGGCCTTCATCCCTCACGCGGCGTTGCTCCGTCAGGCTTTCGCCCATTGCGGAAAATTCCCCACTGCTGCCTCCCGTAGGAGTCTGGGCCGTGTCTCAGTCCCAGTGTGGCTGATCATCCTCTCAGACCAGCTACTGATCGATGTCTTGGTAGGCCTTTACCCCACCAACTAACTAATCAGACGCGAGCTCATCCTCAGGCGAAATTCATTTCACCTCGCGGCATATGGGGTATTAGCGGTCGTTTCCAACCGTTATCCCCCTCCTGAGGGCAGATTCTCACGCGTTACTCACCCGTCCGCCACTAACCCGAAGGTTCGTTCGACTTGCATGTGTTAAGCACGCCGCCAGCGTTCATCCTGAGCCAGGATCAAACTCTCCGTTGTAGATCAAATCCTATTGACTGCTTTCACAGTCTCAATTTGATTTGCTTCACCCACAGTCAGCACTGGCGCACTGCTGCAGTTGATGCCACTTCCTCTGACAGAAGCGTTCAAAGAGTGCAAAACAAAATCTCTTTCGTTCAGACTTTCCAGGATCTCAGATCCGGTCGTTGCTCCACTCACTGCACACCGACACAACCGTCAACCGTGAGAGTCGACAATCATGCAAGCAGCAAGCTTCCACAACTAAATAATTTTTGACGGGACCTCACACCCTCACTGCATCTTCGTTAACCACTCACCTCAGCCTCTCAGCCTCAGCTCGCGACTAACGCAGTGAAAGCGTCAGTTCCTAAACGTTCAGTTGTCCAGGTGCTCCAACAACCACACGCTTCTCAGCTCGACCCTCTCAGGTCTCTCGGGTTATCGGTCCGCGGCCTCTCGACCGCTTGTTGAACTTACATCACCGGGTAAACCCAGTTTTCAGCTCAGAGCGGCATCACTGCCGCCGATCGAACCTACATCACCAGGTCACCCCAGCTTTCAGTTCGCTGCTCGCTCACCTCGCGGTTTGCTCGCAGCACACAAACATAACACCACTCACCCCCCTGGGGTCAACCTCGGCACACCAGGATGACGAAAGCCCAGACCATTTCTAGGGTTTGAGCAGAGAGCCGCGACAAGCGGGAGGTCAATCTTGGCTAAGCAATTCAGCCAAGAGCGACTTCGTGTCAGGCCTAGCTCCCGCGAAGAAGCAGTCGTCGCGGCAGCAGAAGAGCATTTCGAGCGGACCTTGGTTCGTATCCGAGGCGAACTCGTTGGATCGGTGGCAGCCCTCTCCCATCCAGGAGGTGGAGGTGACGCCCTCAACTACGACGAGGTCTTCCTGCGGGACAACGTCCCAGTCATGCTCTACCTGCTGCTGAAAGGCCGCTACCAAATCGTTCGCAACTTCCTCGATATCTCCCTGGAGCTGCAAAGCAGCACCTACCAGACCCGCGGCGTCTTCCCCACCAGCTTTGTTGAGCAAGGCGAAGAACTCCTGGCCGACTACGGGCAACGCTCCATCGGTCGGATTACCAGTGTTGATGCCAGCCTCTGGTGGCCTGTCCTCTGCTGGCTCTACGTCAAACGCAGCAAGGACTACGAGTTCGGCTCCAGCCAGAAAGTCCAGAGGGGCATCCAGCTGCTGCTCGATCTGGTCCTTCACCCCACCTTTGAGGGCACTCCGGTGCTCTTCGTGCCGGACTGCTCCTTCATGATTGACCGCCCCATGGACGTCTGGGGCGCTCCACTCGAGGTCGAGGTCCTGCTGTTTGGCTGCCTTGGTTGCTGTTGCCAACTCATGGAGCTGGCCCAGAAAAGCCACAACAGCCGATTACTGGAACAGCGCCTGGTGCTGACCAAACAGTGGAAATACGACCTGCGCCGATACCTCCTGAAGCACTACTGGGTGACCAGCAAGACCATGCAAGTCCTGCGTCGCCGGCCCACAGAGCAATACGGCGAACAGCAGTCCCTCAACGAATTCAACGTCCAGCCACAGGTCATTCCCCCCTGGTTACAGGACTGGCTGGAGGACCGCGGGGGGTATCTCATCGGCAACATGCGAACTGGCAGGCCGGACTTCCGCTTCTACAGCCTGGGCAATTCTCTGGGCTGTTTGTTTGGCCTGATCACCGCACCCCAGCAACGGGCCCTCTTCCGACTGGTCCTGCACAACCGCGAGGCCCTCATGGCGCAAATGCCGATGCGCATCTGTCATCCCCCGCTCGAGGGTGACAAGTGGAGTGAGAAAACCGGATCCGACCCCAAAAACTGGCCCTGGAGTTATCACAACGGTGGCCACTGGCCCAGCTTGCTCTGGTACCTCGGCGGAGCCGTGCTCCTGCATCAAAAACTCCATCCAACAGCCGATGTCCTGCTGATGGGGCAAATGCAGGCCATGCTCGAAGAGTGCTACTGGATGCAGCTCAACCAACTGCCCAGGCAGCAGTGGGCCGAGTACTTCGATGGCCCCACTGGCACCTGGGTCGGTCAACAGGCTCGGACCTACCAGACCTGGACCATCGTCGGATTCCTACTGCTCCACCACCTCCTGCGGGTCAAGACCGAAGACGTGGGCATGCTCGACATCAACACACCCTGAGATCGGGCACAAAAAAAGCCCCGGCTTAACGCCGGGGCTTGAAGGCTGAAGAGCAACCCACTCGATCAGAACAGGCCCAGGGTCAGGGACTTGTCGATGGGCAGAGCAGCGCCGATGCCCAGATAGATCGTGAACACGGTGCCGAACAGGAAGGCACCCATGGCCACGGGGCGACGGAAGGGGTTCTGGAACTTGTTGAAGCTCTCGATGAAGGGCACCAACATCAGACCCAGAGGAATCATGGTCTGCAGAGCAATACCCAGGAGCTTGTTGGGCACCACACGCAGGATCTGGAAGACGGGATACAGGTACCACTCAGGAAGAATTTCCAGAGGAGTGGCAAAAGGATCGGCCTTATCGCCCAGCATCGCGGGGTCGAGGACAGCCAGGCCCACCAGGCAAGCCAGGGTTCCCAGGATCACCACCGGGAAGATGTAGAGCAGGTCGTTCGGCCAGGCCGGCTCACCGTAATAGTTGTGTCCCATGCCCTTGGCGAGCTTGGCCCGCAGCTTGGGATCGCTGAGATCTGGCTTCTTAAGGATGTGCATGAGAGTGACCGTCGTGAAGGTCGTGTATTGCCCAGTGAAGGAAGGCTAGAAACCGCCCTGGGTTTGGCGGAGCCGTCAATGGAGAGCCGTCAGGGATCGCAACAATGCGATCCCCAGGCAGAGATCACAAGGGACCGGAGATGCCCTGCTTCCGAATCATCAGGAAGTGCATGAGCATGAACACCGCCAGCAGCCAAGGCATCACGAAGGTGTGAAGGCTGTAGAAGCGGGTAAGGGTGGCCTGGCCAACGCTCTCGCCGCCGCGGAGCAGCTCAACCATGAAGTCGCCCACCACGGGGACAGCTGCGGGAACACCCGAAACGATCTTCACGGCCCAGTAACCGACCTGATCCCAAGGGAGGGAGTAACCGGTCACGCCGAAGGAGACGGTGATCACGGCCATGGTCACACCAGTGATCCAGGTGAGCTCACGGGGACGCTTGAAGCCGCCGGTCAGGTACACGCGGAACACGTGCAGGATCAGCATCAGCACCATCATCGAGGCGCTCCAGCGGTGAACGGAGCGGATCAGCCAGCCGAAGCTGACGTCAGTCATCAGGTACTGAACCGAGGCGTAGGCCTCAGCCACGGTCGGCTTGTAATAGAAGGTCATCGCGAAGCCGGTCGCGAACTGAACCAGGAAGCAGACCAGGGTGATGCCGCCCAGGCAATAAAAAATATTGACGTGGGGCGGTACGTACTTCGACGCGACATCGTCAACGATCTCCTGAATGTCCAGGCGCTCGTTGAACCAGTCGTAGACGGGCGATGACTTTCCGCCAGCGGCGGGTGAGGAATTCGCCATGCAGCGATTGGGTTTGGTTGGCAGAGTCTACCGATCTGCTCCTGCCGCACGTGAGCGCGCCGCCGCTTGTGACATCACCGCCACAAAAACCGATTCAGCGGCGCTCAAGTGAGCTGAAATCGATTGCCGCCACTGCGCTTTCGTGGATTCTCAGCCTCTGGCTGACCGCCACCCCTGCCCTGGCGCTCAACGATGGCCAACAACTTGTGGTCGAGAGCTGGCGCTTGGTCAACCAGAGCTACGTCGATCCAGACCGCTTCGAAACCATTCATTGGAAGCGGCTGCGGCAAAAGGCCCTGGAGCGGTCAATCCAAAGCAGCACCGATGCCTACGAGGCCATCGAAGCGATGCTCGCCCCGATTGGGGATCCCTACACCCGCCTGCTCAGACCCGCTGACTTCCTCACCCTCAAAGCCAATACAGAAGGAAGCGTCAGTGGCGTCGGACTGCAGCTGGGCATTCGACAGGACGACACGGCCATCGTCGTCATAGCCCCCCTCGAGGGCTCCCCCGCCGCCGAGGCGGGGATCAGCAGTGCCAGCGTGCTGAGCCAAGTCGACGGGTTGAGCACCGCGGATTTGGGACTGGAAGCCACCGCCGCTCGTCTGCGGGGGAAGGAAGGCACCTCCGTTCTTCTAGAGCTGATCACCCCAAAAGGCAAAACCCAAGAAGTGGAGCTCAAGCGCCGGCAGGTGGACCTGCAGCCCGTCCGCAGTCGCCTGATCCAATCTTCAGGACATCGGTTGGGTTACATCCGCATTGCCCAATTCGCCGAGCCGGTCCCCCAGGAGCTAGCCAAAGCACTGGAAAGCCTTCAGTCCCAGGGCATCGACGGCCTGATCCTTGATCTCAGAAACAACTCGGGGGGATTGGTCAGCGCAGGCTTGGCCGTCGCCAACGTCTTTTTGGATGGGGGCCCGATTGTGGAAACCCAAAACCGTGATGGGTTCAGCGATGCCCAGCAGGCCAGCCGCGGCCAGCTCTATGGCGGGCCGATGCTCACCCTGGTGAATGGCGGAACCGCCAGTGCCAGTGAAATCCTGGCTGGAGCGTTGCAGGACGATGAGAGATCTCCCTTGCTGGGCACCCGGACCTTTGGCAAAGGCTTGATCCAAAGCCTGATCGGCCTGGGCGGTGACGGCAGTGGGCTCGCCGTCACCGTGGCCCGCTACCTCACCCCCAGCGGCCGGGACATCCAGAACCTCGGAATCGAGCCCAACCAGCGCTTGGCAGATCCTGAACCCTTAAACCCCGGCGGGGATGGAGACACCTGGCTGGAGGTGGCCGTCAATCAACTGGCTGATCAGATCGAGGCCGGATGAGCGCTCGCACTTATCACGATCCACTGCACGGGGCGATCCGCCTGTCTCGACGGGAGCCAGCGGAAGCCCTGGCGATCGATCTGGTCGACACGCCGGTCTTTCAGCGCCTCAGACGCATCCGACAACTGGGACCGGCCTACCTGACCTTCCACGGAGCCGAGTCCAGCCGCTTCACCCACTCCCTGGGGGTTCTGCATCTGGCCCGCCAAGCCCTGGGGAACCTGGGGCGCAACCATCCGGAACTGGACGAGCACCGTGGAGTGCTCTACGCCGCGGCCCTGCTGCACGACGTGGGGCATGGCCCGCTGAGCCACTCCGGGGAGGAGATGTATGGACTGCACCATGAGAGCTGGTCCAGTCGCCTCATCCGCGAGCACCCCTCACTGCGGGATCCCCTCGAGGCCTTTGCGCCGGGGACCGCTGATCAAGTGGCGGACCTGCTCGAGCACGGCCGCTACCGCAATCCAGCGATCAAGGCCCTGGTCAGCAGTCAGCTCGATTGCGATCGCCTCGATTACCTGCTGCGGGACAGCTACAACACCGGGGCCAGCTACGGGGTACTCGACCTCGAGCGCATCCTCGCCAGCCTGACCCTGGCCCCCGATGGCCAGCTGGCGCTGCAGCCCAAAGGACTCATGGCGGTGGAGCACTACTTAGTGGTGCGAAACCTGATGTACCGGAGCGTCTACAACCACCGCCTGAATGTGGTCTGCAACTGGCTGCTGAACCGAACCATCGCGGTCGCACGCGAACTGGGTCCGGCTCAGATCTGGGCCGATGCCGTGATGCAGCACTGGCTCTGGGACCCCCAGGCTCTGGATCTCGAGTCGTTTCTGGGTAATGACGATGTCAGAACGGGCTACCACCTGCAGCGTTGGCTGGAGGAGGGACCGGCCCCGCTCCAACAGCTCTGCCGGCGCGTGCTCAACCGAGAACTGCTGCGGGCCTCGGATCTGAGCCAACTCCCGCAGGAGAGACGCCTGGCCTTGCTGGCACGAGCACAGACCCTGAGTGAGGCAGCCGGACTCCGCCCAGACCTCTGCTGCGGACTGCACCAGCAGAGCAACCACGGGTATCACCCATATAAAGGTGGACTGCGGCTCTGGGATGGCCATCAGCTGGGAGCCATCGAGCAGCGTTCACCCCTGATTCGCAGCTTGATCCAACCGACCCAAACCGCCTGGTTGATTCACCCACCGGAGATCACCCCCGCGATCCGCGAGGCCCTGGCCCTGGAAGTTGCGGCTGGAGATCCCTAAGTTGCACGCCATGCAGGCTGACTCCCGTCGCTTCCTCCTCAGGCCCCTTCGCAAGGCTGAGGCTTCGCCTCTCGAGGAAATTCGCTCACAGCTGGGGGCTGCAGACGGCATGGGCACCGCGGCGCTGGTCTGTGAGGACCGCCTCCTGACCCTGCCAGAACTCCAAGCAATTGCCGAGCAGCTCAAAGAAGCCCATTGGACCTTGGTGCGCGTCGAATCCCGGGAGGCCCTCAGCCTGGTGCCTGCCGCAGCGCTTGGACTGGAGACCGCCCTGATCCGAGACACCCAACGGGAGCCGACTCGAGCTGGGCCGGACGCCAAGGACCTGACCATCCACCGGGGCACCCTCCGCTCGGGCGACCACCTGCAAGTCGACGGCTCAGTGCTGGTGCTGGGGGATGTGAACCCGGGGGCCCGGGTCAGCGCTGGCGGGGATGTAAGGGTCTGGGGAAGGCTGCGCGGCATTGCCCATGCCGGCCAAGCCGGCAACACGGCCGCCCGGATCGTGGCGCTGCAGCTGCGGCCGCTGCAATTGCGGATTGCCAATGCCGTGGCGCGGGGCCCTGAGGATCTTCCTCCTCCAGGATTCAGTGAGGAAGCCCTGCTGATCGAGGGGGTGATTGCCATCCGACCGGCCGAACCGCTCTGGCCCCAGGACGGCTAACGGTTCACCAAGCCGAACGCCCCCAGGCCAGCAGCCACGGCCATGAACCAGAGGGGGGAGATCTTGGTGCGCAGCATCAAGAAGCACACCACCGCCGAGACGGCATAGGCCGGCGTGTCGTGATCGGAGATGCGCAGGATCTTCAGGCCGACGGCAAAGAGCACGCCCAAGGTGATCGGCCCCATCGCCCGCTCGAAGGCCAGCCGAAAGGGTGAGGTCTTGAAGCGATTCCAGCTCAAGGCCGCGATCACCATCAACAAAGTGGAGGGCAGCAGGATCGCCACCTCCGCCATCACCCCACTAAACAGCGCCCAGAGCGGCCCCTCCTCAAAGGCCGCTCCCATGCCAAGCAAGCCCACGATCATGGAGCTCGGGCCCGGGGCCCCTTCGGCAATGGCGTAGATCTCGGCGAACTGCTGGGAGCTGAGCCAGCAGTACTTGTCGACCGCCATGTAGTGGTACTCCACCAGCAGCGTGTTCCCACCGCCCAGGGAAAAGAGCGAGAGGCTGAGGAAATCCCAGATCACGGCGATCAGGTTGCGCCAATCGCCCAGATGGGCTGGTTGGCAGACCGCAGCAAGAAGCAGGGTCATGGCTTTCTCGGCCAGTACCAGGCCATCGCCAAGGGACCCGCCACCAGCACCAGGGGCACCAGGCGAACGTGGAAGACGGTCATCGCCACAAAGCTGATGGCCGCCAACAAGAGCGCGACGCGGTCATGGAGATAGGCAGCGGCAATCTTGAAGCCCATCGAAAGGGCCATCCCTGCGGACGCCGTGATCACTCCCGCCAGGAGACGATCCACCGCCATTGACGTGTGCAGGTAGTAGTAGGCGAGCCCCAGCCCCATCAAGACGCTGAAGGGCAGCAACAGGATCCCCGCCACGGCCGCCAAGGCACCGCCTAAGCCGCGGAAATGGCTACCGATGTAGATCGCCATGTTGATCTGGTTCGGCCCGGGGAAGAGGCGCGCCACCGTCAGACCGGTGATGAACTCCTGCTTGGTCATCCAGGCCTTGTCCTCAACCACGATCCGCTCGCTCCAGGCCGAGAGCCCGCCGCCAAAGGAGGAGAGAGCGACCTGCTGCATGCCCCAGAACAACTGCCAATGGGTGGGAGGCATCAGTCGTGAACGAAGTGGGGGTCGGGCGGCAGCTCTCCCGCCTCGTGATACGCCGGATCCAGGGGGTCAGGGGCGCTGTACTTCTTGGCTGCCTCCCAGTCAGCGTTGAAGGCCTGCGAAAGCCGAGCGATCACATCGGGCGCATCCACCTCGATGCCCAGTTCCCGGCGGAGATCAAAGGCACTGCGGTCGATGTTCATCGAGCCGGTCAGGGCGGCCTGCTCATCCACCAGGATCAACTTGGCGTGCAGCTTCGGCTGCTTCTGACGCCGGATCTTGACCCCGGCATGCTCCAGCAGCCGTAGGGAGCTGAAAGTGTCATAGACATCCCAATCGCTCAGGCCGTGCTTGCCGCCGCAGAGCACCCGCACCTTCACCCCCCGCTGCTGGGCAGCCACCAGCCGCTCCAGGATCACGGCATCCACAAACTTGGGGTGCTGAATCCGCAGTGACTCCTGGGCGCTATCGATCACCCGGGCCATCTGCCCGCGGCTGTGGACATTGCTCCAAACCAAGCCCACATCCAGGCGCGGATCAAACGCCACGCGTTCCCAGTCCGCTTCAAACCCAGCCACCACCTGCTCGATGACCAGCGGGTCATGGCTCACCACGCCGTAATCACGGGTTTCGGTGAAGTACTTGTCTGAGAGGTTGAAGGTGGCAATCAGGGCCGCCTGGCCATCGATCACCATGGATTTCTCATGGGTGACCGGGAAGCGCTCGCTGGTCCAGGCCACCTCCACACCCCAACCCTCAAGCAAGGCATAGGCCTCGTCGTTCCACCGGTCACCGCCGGAGGTATGGGGATTGAGCATCACGCGAATCTGCACACCGCGCTGCTGGGCGCGAAGCAGGGCCTGCTCGACGGCCTCGCTCTGCAGCTTGAACTGCTTGATCAGTAATTGGGACTGGGCCTGGTCGATCAATGCAACGACTGCCTCGGCCCCGTCATCGGGCATCACGAGAAGACGCTGACTGGCTGCCATGGCGGCCCAGAGATGACCTCTGATGTCTAGAGAGAAACGGCTGAATTGGCCTTAACCTTCAACCACGTTTCGGTTCGCTGTGGCCTCCAGTAGTCGCTTCATCCTGATCTGCTCAGGCAAAGGGGGTGTGGGCAAAACCACCCTCACCGCCAACTTGGGCATTGCTCTAGCCAGGCAGGGCATGCGCACTGCAGTGCTGGATGCCGACTTTGGTCTGCGCAACCTTGATCTCCTGCTGGGCCTCGAGAACCGGATCGTCTACACCGCCCAGGACGTTCTCGCTGAGACCTGCCGCCTGGAGCAGGCGCTGGTGAAGCACAAGCAGGAGCCCAACCTGGCTCTGCTGCCGGCGGGAAATCCGCGGATGCTCGAGTGGCTGAAGCCCGAGGACATGCAAACGATCGCCGAGATGCTCGGCGAGATCCATGACGTCGTGCTGATCGACTGCCCGGCAGGCATCGAGGACGGCTTCAAGAATGCGGCCGCTGCTGCCAAGGAAGCCATCGTCATCACCACCCCTGAAGTGTCCGCGGTGCGGGACGCTGACCGGGTGATCGGATTGCTCAACACCCGGGGCATCAAGCCGATTCAGATGGTCCTTAACCGGGTTCGCCCGAAGATGATGGCCAACCAGGAAATGCTGGCGGTGGATGACGTCACCGACATCCTGGCCCTGCCGCTGCTTGGCCTAGTGCTGGAAGACGAGCAGGTGATCGTGAGCACCAACCGCGGTGAACCCCTCACCCTGAACGGCTCCAACTCCCCCGCCGCGACGGCCTACAGCAACATCGCCCGGAGGATCTGCGGTGAGGACGTGCCGCTCATCGATCCCTCCAAGGTGAAGCAAGGCTTGCGCGCCAAGCTCAGCCGCCTGATGCAAACCAAGATTTTCTGAACTGATGAGCCTGCGCGAATTCATCGACAAGTTGCTTGGGCGTCAGCCCGCCAGCGCCACCACGGCCAAGGAGCGCCTGCAGCTGGTGCTGGCCCATGACCGCAGCGACCTGAACCCAGAACTGCTGGAGCAGATGCGCCGCGAGATCCTCGAGGTGGTTAGCCGCTACGTCGAGATCGACCTCAGCGAAGGCGATGTCAGCCTCGAGACCGAGGACCGCGTGACCGCCCTGGTGGCCAACCTGCCGATCCGGCGGGCCATCTTCAAACCCACCCCGGCCGAAACCGAGGACGAAGCAGAGGCAGAGGAAACCAACGAAGCCCCTACAGCCGAAGCAGAAGAGAGCGAAGCCGAAGAGGCCATCGTCAGCCAGGGCTGATCGTTGGGAAAGCTGAGGGGAGCTGCCTCTCCCCATGGTTGCCCCCGCAGGACTTCAACCCACCCCAGCAGAGCGGCGCGTGCTCTCTGAATTGCGACACGGCAAAAGCAACGGATCGATCGCGACCGCCCTGGCCATCAGCCGGCGCACGGTCGAATGCCACCTCTCACGACTCCTCAGCAAAACCGGTTGCCGCAACCGCACCCAGCTGCTGCTCTGGTCCATGACCGAGCGATAAGCTCTGGCGAGGGAGCAGTCCCTGTTGCCGGCTTAGCTCAGTGGTAGAGCAGCGCTTTTGTAAAGCGAAGGCCATCGGTTCAAATCCGTTAGCCGGCTTATCCCACACCATTCCTTGGCCAACTCCGATTCAGGAGGAGCCAACTCGATTAAGCCGGAGCATTCACGGCCACGGAACCACGCAGGCTTTGAACAGCGGGCGAAAGAATCTCGATCCCGGCCTCGGCGAAGCGATCTTGCAGGCGTCCGTGCAATTCGGACAGGGACTCGCGATAGCGGGACGGATCACTCACGAAGGCCGTGACCTCGTAGCTGACATGAAAGTCGTTGAGAGCGGTTTGCAGGACGTAGGGCTCCTGAAGATCGCTGACCCCGGTGGTCTCCCGGGCTGACTGCAACATCAGGGCATGGATGGTTCGCCATGGGACCTCGTAGCCGAGGGTGACCGAGGTGGCGATGGCAATGGGCTGTTTGATCTCCCGCTGGGAAAAACTGAAGTTCACCACGGAGGCCCCAATCACGGTGGCATTGGGGATGCTCACCAATTCATTCCGCGGGGTCTGAATCCGCGTGACTAAGAGGGCTCGCTCCTGCACAACACCAGTCACCCCGTTGATCTCAACGCGGTCCCCCTCCCGAAACGCTCGGGTGTAGATGAGCATCAGGCCACTGATCACGTTGTTGGCGATGGCGCTGGAACCCAAGGCGGCCAGAACACCCAGAAACAGACCGGCCCCTTGAAAGACCCGGGTTCCAGATCCGGGGATGTAGGGGAAGGCCGCCGCACATCCGGCGAGCACCAGCAGGATCGACACGATCCGAGCCGTCGGTTTCGCCCACTCCTGATAGAAGCCTGGGATGGCGATTCGCCCTTGATCCAGAGCCCGAAACCAAGCCCCGCTCAACCGGACCAGGACAAACGTGATCCCCAAAATCAAACCGACGGAAACCAGACCAGGGATCGCCTCAACCACGCCATCAAGAACCCCACCGATGAACTGGAGGATCTGACCGCGCAGCCCCTTCGACATTGCCATCGTTGGCGGGAAGAAGGCGAGCAAAAGCGGCACCAGTAGGTAGGTGACCAGAGCCAGCAGGGACCAGTGCACCACCTGCCTGATCTGCTGCAACAGCGCCTTCAGTCGCTCCGCCCCGATCGGTAGAGGGAACCGCTTCAAGCGCCTGAACGGCACCCCGAACATCGCTCCGCGATCCACCTGGGCACGGAGTTGTCGATTGGCCGCGCTTTGGAGGCGGATCCAGCCCAAGTACAAACCCAGGAAGAGCGCCGCGAGTGCCGTGGCTTTCAACCAGGAGGTCAGCGAGTGATTGACCCGGTATTGGCGAATCGCCAGTTGCAGGGCCGTGAGATAACGACCAGATAGCTCCTCGCGACTCAGTTCAAAACAACGGGCCTGTTTGTCATCAACCGCGATCACCGCCCGGGGTTCAAGCCCAGGCTGCTTGAAGCCAATGATCGAGAACGGCTCATCCTCCCAACGCTGGAGCCGGGACGGCTGCAGCGCGTAGTCCTTGGCAATCTCCAGCAGGGCTTCCTCCTGACGCTCGCCATAGGCGCGCAAGGACTCCCCAGCGGGAGGCCGGCGGACTTCAAGCACCGGCTCACCAGCCAACGCAATGACCTGAGGATCTGGACTGCAACCGGGAATCGCGGGTTTCTCCAGGACTTCAGCAGCCTGAACCTGGACCAAGCCAACAAGCCATAACGCCCCAACCAAAAGAACCAGAAGCCCCCGGAGAAGGCCTCGCCGGAACGCCATCAGCTGCGGCATGAACGGGCTGCGTAGCAGCACGAAAAAGAGCCGCTCATCCTCTCACCACTACCGACTCAGTTGACACAAAAAGCCCCGCAAGTGCGGGGCTAGAAGGATTTAAATCAAGCGGGAATCACTTGACGTACTTGAGGCCTCGGTAGTTCAGCTGAGGATGCTTGGAAGAGACAGCCTCTTTGTTCTGCTGGTACTTCTGGCCGCGATAGGTGAGGGTCATGGGTAGTTCCTCGGAGTCAGCCCAGGTCCCCGTTCCATGGCCTGGATCGAACTGCGCCTCAGGCAACCAAAAGGTGCCGAGGTGAACGTTTTGTAGCTGTTGCTACAGCACTGTTTTAGCCGCGTCGAAACCAGGCGTGTCGTTCAGGCGATTACACAACGCAGATTTCGATGCTTAATCGCTTGGGCAGTTCTGCCGTGGGGTCAGAAAGAACAGCAAATCGCACTGAAAACGCGTGAAATCACTCAGGGCGTTCTCCACATCCCCTGGATAACCCTGATCGGTCTGATCGGAAGAAGGAAGTGGACCGATCGGCGGCGGCAGGGGCTCAGCCATCGCTGTACCAGGCAGAGCCGAGAGGGTCGCCGCAAGAACCAAAGCAGGCCAACGCGTCATCACAGCACCACAGCTCTACTGACTCGATAGCCATGGCCCCAACGAACGGCAAGGCATCAAAAAGCCCGCCGGACCCCAAGGGATCTGGCGGGCAAAGAGTGAATGGACGTGGATCGGGCTGGGCTCAGCCGACGCTCCAGACGCCACCGGCAATCTTCACCAGGGGAGCCACGATGGTGGTTCCAGCCAGGAACCAAGCGAAGGCAGCACCGCCGCAACCGCCGAGCCAGAAACCGCTAGCGAATTCAGCCCAGCCAGCCTTGGTGAACAGGTCAGCAGGTGGGTTGTCGATGGTGGCGTCAGCCGGCTGCACGTTGGGGCCGCGGCCAGCGGTGCCGTAAATCGAGAGGCAGACCGTCAGGATCGAGACCAGACCAACGGCAGCCAGCAGACCAGCGGTGCTGGCGTACTCGGTGGCGCGCAGGGGGCCGCAGATGGTGAAGGGGCCGTAAAGGAAAAAGCCATGGGCCATACCCACTTCCAGACCGCGACGGTTGGGAGAGAGGGCGGGGCGATAAGCAGGCAGCGCGCCCAGGAAAGCGCGGCTGAAGTAGCTGCTGTTGACGGGAGTGGCCAGATTGCCGACGCAGGGGTCGGCCACGGGGGTCACGGTCATCGGGGGAAGAACGTCAGGTGGCTCGGGAATAAAGCGGCGACAACTCAGTCGCGGGCTTCGATCACGTTGAACAGCAGGGCCATGGCCACAGCAGGAGCCAGGATCCCGACAAGGGGCACGAACACCGAGGGCATCCAGGCGGCGACGAAGTCTCCGGTCATCAGCGTGGGCCAATACAGCTACCGTTCGGCACTGTAAGGAGCCCTGCCGGAGCTGCTCTTCGGGGCCTCCAGGGGCGACATAAAAGTTCAGACCAACCAGCCGCGCCGAGCCATGACCCAGGCCCTCACCGGAATCGTTCTCGCAGGTGTCGTGGCGGCCTGCTGGGTCCTGGGCCGGCCCAAGCGCAACATCCTGCGCTCCACCGATGCTTCCGCCATTGCGGCCCTGAACCGCGGCCAAATGGAATTGGTCATCCCTGGTGGCGGGAACGACTCCACAACTCAGGCGGGCAGCGCCATGGTTGTGCTTCCGGCAGCCAGCGATCGCCGCGGCCGCGGGGAGCTGCTGAAGCAACTCGAGCAGCAGTTCCGCGCAGGTGGTGAGCAGCGCCGCACCGCCATGGCGATCTGCCAGCTCTGGCGCCACCGCGAGGCCCTGCCGCTAATTCGCCGCGGCCTGCGCGATGCCGATCAGGTTGTTGCCCAGCTCGCCGCTGAAGCCATGACCAACTTCCGCGGCCGCAGCAGCGCTCCAGTCGCCGTGGCTCAACCGCTCAAACTGCCGCGCAACGTCTCCCGGATGCGATAGATCGGGCGGCCCTGGCTCTCGTGATAAGTGCGCATCTGCACCTCTGAAAGCAAGCCAAAGCAGAAGAGCTGCACCCCGGTAATGAGGGCCAAGACGGCCACCAAGAGCAAAGGCCTGTTGCCGATCTCTGCGCCCCCCAACTTCACCATGAGCAGATAGGCGCTCAGGAGCGCGCCGATGGCCATCGCGCTGAGGCCCCCGAAGCCGAAGACGTACATCGGCCTGGTCAAGAAGCGCTTCATGAACCAGACGGTGAACAGATCCATCAGCACCCGAAAGGTGCGATCGATCCCGTACTTGCTCTGGCCGAACTGCCGGGCGTTGTGGTTCACCTTCACCTCCGCGATCCGCGCGCCCTCAATGAAGGCCAAGGCGGGCAGGAAGCGATGCAGCTCCCCGTAGAGGTTCATGTCCTCCACCAATTCGCGGCGGTAGGCCTTGAGTGAGCAGCCGTAGTCGTGCAGCCGCACCCCGGTCACCCGCGCGATCAGGGCATTGGCGATCTTGCTGGGCAGCAGCCGGCTAACGGCGTGGTCTTGGCGCTGGTGACGCCAACCGCTGACCAGGTCATACCCCTGCTCCAGGCGCTCCAGCAGCATCGGGATGTCGGCCGGATCGTTCTGCAGGTCTCCATCGAGGGTGACGATCAAGCGCCCGCGGCTGGCATCAAAACCAGCAGCCATAGCCGCGGTCTGGCCGTAATTACGTCGCAACAACACCGCCACGACTTCAGCGGCCCCAGCCGCCTGTTGACGCAAGACCTCGGCGGTGCGATCGGACGAACCGTCATCCACCAACACCAGCTCAAAGGAACGCCCCAAGGGACGCAGGGCCAGCAGCAGCTTCTCCACCAGAAGCGCCAGGCTCTCCTCCTCGTTGAACAGAGGCACCACGATCGAGAGTTCTGGAACGCTGGCGCTGCTCAAGGGAACGGCTCAAGTTCGCTGGAACCTAGAGGAAAGCCCTTGAAAAAAGCTCAGCCGGGGAGCGACCAAGCCACCCCGAGCCCCAGGTAGGTCCCCAGCAAGTAGCCCAGCAGACCAATCGCCACCGAAGGCACCGCCAGTTCGGCCCGTCCAATCGCCGTCGCCAGGGCCAAAGCCGTACTGGGACCACCGATGGAGGCCTGGGAGGCCACCAGGGTTTCAGCCAAGGGCCACCGCAGCCAGCGGCGGAAAACCAGCAGCAGCAAGAGGGCCTGCACCAGCACCACCAAGGCGGCGTAGAGCAGCACCGGCAGGCCCTCCCCCAGGAGTCCCGCCACCGGGGAGCTCAGGCCCATCACCGTGAAGAAGGGCTGGATCAAGAGCAGACCGAGTCCATAGCAACCGCGCCGGCCTGCCGGCGCCGGCAGCTGGGCCACCAGCAGAGCCACCGTGGTCAACACCAGGATCGAGGGGACGCCAGGCAACACGGCGCTGAGCGCCTGGGCCAACACCAACACAGCCAAGCCCCAGAGGGCGGCGAGCCACCAGGAGCGCTCCGGCTGATCGCTCGGGGCAGCATCGGTCGAGGCCGCCTCCATGGGGGTGTCGGCCCGCAGCCCCAGCCAGGTGCTGACGGCAAACCAAACCGCAAACACGACATAGTCAGCGGCGGTGGCCAGGGTCAACAGGGTCTCCGGCGGATTCAAGGTGCGGGCCACCGAGACGAAATTCAGGCTGCCTCCGGTGAAGGTGGCGGTGTACATCCCCGCCAAGACGCCCCGCTCGTCCCCCAGCAGGGGATGCAGCAACCAGGCCCCCAAGAGAACACCAATCACCGTGCTCAGGGCCGCCATCAGAAACGGTCCGAGCAATTGCCTGGCCTGGGGCCACAGACGCCGCAGATCGACCGCAAGCAGGAGCAGGCCAATCGCCAGTGACGTCAGCGGACCGTTCACCCAGCTCGCCGCCTCGGCCTGCAACTGCACGCCGCCGAGGTTGCTCACCAGCAGCCCCAACAGCAGCACCACCATCGTCATCCCCAGCTGACGCCCCCAAGGGGTGCGCCGCGACAGCACCCATCCCAGGGCCGTCAGGGAGAGGACCAGAAGCAGAGACCAAAGCATGGGCATCAAGGGAGGGTGGAGCCGTCGTGGCAGCGCACCACCCGACCGGCGCCGCGCAATTCCTGGCGGTAGTGAACACTGACCGGATCGATCAAGTGAAGGTCAAGGCCGTCCAGACCCAAGCCATCACGGCCGTGCTCCCGGCCGGAGCTGTGCAGGTAACGGCCCTGCCCGAGGTAGAGCCCGACATGGGTGCAGCGCTGGGGACGTCCAAAAAAGATCAAGTCCCCAGGCCGCAGCTGGCTGTAGCAACCCGGGGCCACCGCCACCGGCTGGCAGAACCGCTCCTGTTGGTAGGCGTCCCTGGGGATCCACACACCAGCGGCGGCATAGGCGGCCTGGGTGAACCCCGAGCAGTCGAAATCAGGGCCGAGGCTCCCGCCCCAGAGGTAGTGATTGGCCTGCTGCCGCGCGGCCTCAGCGAAGGCCAAGACGGCCGGCAAGCGTTCCGCGATGGCCGCCTGGCAGAGGAGCTGCGGTTGAAAACCCTGGATGCAGCGGGCATGGCCCAGGAGGTCCCGCGGATCGATCCAGCCCGGGTAGCCGTCCTCGAGCAGACGAACCCGGATGCGCTGGCCCGTCGGCGCGGCTTGATCCAGCACCTCTAGGGACCGTCCGGCCCAGGCCTGGGTGGCCAGCCCCGCACCAAACCAATGGCTGTAGAGGTTGAGCGGCGCATCGATCCGCCAACAGCTCCCCGGATCCAGCAACTCCAAGGCCACGGGTGTTCCCACGGACAACCTGCTTAACCTCGCCATGACCCCGAGTGGCTGCGATGGCGTTCTACTGCCCTGATGGGGAGATGGAGCAAGCACTGGCTGCGGCGATCAGGAGCCTGGAACAGGACGGCCGGCCGGGACTCAGCGAGCAGCTCTCGGTCACCTGGATTTGCTACGGGCTATCCCTGCGCAACGGCTCCGCTGCAGAGGGCAAGGGCACCCACTGGCGCGGGGAGGAAGCCCGCTATCCAGCCAGTGTGGTGAAACTCCTCTATCTCCTGGCTGCCGAGGCCTGGCTGCAACGGGAGCTCATCGAGGACAGCCCCGAGCTGCGCCGGGCCCTGGCCGACATGATCCGGGACTCCAGCAACGACGCCACCGGTTTTGTGGTGGACCTGCTGACGGGTACCTGCAGCGGCCCGGAACTGCCGGCTGGGCCCCTCGAGCAGTGGAGCCAGCAGCGCCAACTGATCAACCGCTGGTTTGATGAGCTGGGTTGGCCCGAATGGCCGGGCAACAACGCCTGCCAGAAGACCTGGGGGGATGGCCCCTATGGACGGGAGCGCCAGTCCTATGGGCCCCAGCTGGAGAACCGCAACCGCCTAAGCAGCAACCTGACGGCACGGGTTCTGCAGGCGGTCATGGCCCAAGAACTGCTGTCACCGGCGGCATGCGGCCGCATGCAAGAGCTGCTGGCCCGGAGCCTGGATCAGGGGGAGCGAGCTGCGGACCCCGAGAACCAGGTGGATGGATTTCTGGGCGGGGGCCTGCCCGAAGGCGCCCGGCTCTGGAGCAAGGCCGGCTGGATGAGCCAGGCCCGCCACGACGCCGCCTACATCGAGGTCGAGGGGAAGGCTTCGGCGCTGGTGGTGGTGCTCAGCGAAGGTCCCGAGCGGGCCCAGGACGAGACGTTGCTGCCGGAACTCTGCCGGCGCCTGCTCGAGCTCTAGAAACTCAAAACCCCAGCCCGGGGTCGGACTGGGGCTTGGAACGGAGAGGGAGGGATTCGAACCCTCGACAGAAGTTGCCTCCTGTAACTCCTTAGCAGGGAGCCGCTTTCAACCACTCAGCCACCTCTCCAGCGGCCCGCAAAGACTATCAGGCGCTGGCACCGCAGACAGCCCGTTGGGGCAGCCGCGGCAGGCGATGTTTGAAACCACAGAGGATCTCCCAGGGGATGGTTCCCATCGGCTCACTCCAGGCCTGGGGATCGATCCGCTCCCCCGCCTCTTCTCCCAACAACGTGACCACGCTGCCGGCCTCGAGCTCAGGGACATCGGTGGCATCCAGCACCATTTGATCCATGGTGATCGCCCCCACCTGGGGGAGCCGATGCCCGGCGAAGAGCACCTCCAGGCGATTGGAGAGCAACCGCGGGACGCCATCGGCATAGCCGATCCCCACCACCGCCAAGCGGCTGGGCCTTTGGGTGATGAAGCGATGGCCGTAGCTGACCCCAACCCCGGCCGGCACCTCACGAATCAAGCTGACCCGGGCGCGGACATGCATCGCCGGCTGCAGGGTCAATTCGCCGCCCAGGTGATCAGATGGCCGCTGGCCATAGAGGGCCAGCCCCACCCGCACGAGGTCGTAGTGCAACTGGGAGCTCCGCAGGGTGCCAGCGGAATTGGCCAGATGGCGGCAGCCAGGGGCCAACTGCTGTTGCTGCAGGCCCAGCAGCACCGAATCAAAGCGCTGCTGCTGGGTAGCCGTCAGGGCATCGAGGCCATCGCCGGGGGCATCGGCTCCGGCCAGATGGGAGTAAACCCCGGCCATCTCCAGCGAATCGAGGCCCTGAATGGCTTCCACCAAGCGCGGTCCTTCCTCCCAGGGCGCCCCCAGACGGGTCATGCCGGTGTCCAATTTCAGGTGGACCGCCAGCTGGCGGCCGCTGCCGCTGGCCAGGTTCTGGCAAAGCAGAGCTTCACGCATGCCGCTGAGGGTGGGCATCAACTGCCAATGCAGGCAGGCCCGCAATTCATCCGGATGGCTGAGGTTGCCGAGCACCAACACGGGCTGATCCAGCCCCGCCTGACGCAACTCCACCCCCTCCTGCAGGGTGGCGACACCAAAACAGCTAGCCCCGCCAGCTGCGGCCGAACGGGCAACCGGTACGGCGCCATGGCCATAGCCATCGGCCTTGACCACGGCCATCAGGGCACAGCCTGGATGGAGAGAGCGCCTCAGGGCATCGGCATTGGCCTGGATCGCCGCCTCATCGATTTCCACCCAGGCGCGCTGTCTCGGGTGGGGCTGCGGCGCCAAGGCAGCGGCCGCAGGGTCCTCAAAGGCAGCAGCAGGCGATGCGTCAACCATCCGCCCTTGGCAGTGCACCTAGCATGCATAGAAATTACGGGGTTGCCCAGCGCAACACCCCCAGGCAGCGCTCCCATGGGCTCGGTTCTGGTTCTAAATGCCTCCTACGAGCCCCTGAACGTCACCAGCTGGCGGCGGGCCACGGTGATGGTCCTCAAGGGAAAGGCCGAAGGGCTGGAGCACTCACCGGGGCGGCAACTCAGGCCGGGCCTGGGTCTACCGACGGTGATTCGCTTGCGGCAGTTCGTGCGGGTCCCCTTCCGGCCGCTCCCCCTGACCCGCCGCAACGTCTTCCACCGCGATAGCCATCGCTGCCAGTACTGCGGCAGCAGTAGCGAGCGGCTCTCGATTGATCACGTCATGCCCCGCAGCCGCGGCGGCAGTCACAGCTGGGACAACGTCACCACGGCCTGCCTGCGCTGCAACGTCCACAAGGGCAACCGCACGCCCAAGGAAGCGAGCATGCCCCTGCATTCTCCGCCCAGGCGGCCGATCAGCGGTGCGGTCTTTGAAGCCCAGAGGCAAATGGCCATTGGGGGGCACCGGGAATGGGCCAAGTACGTCGAAGGCTGGGAGGCCCCGCTCGCTAGTTGACCCCGCTGGCCTGATCGGCCAATTCCTCCAGCTGACGCCGTTGATCAGCTGAGACACAGGCACCGATCAGCTCAGCCAGCTGACCTTGCAGCACCGGCTCGAGCGAGAAGTTGCGGCCGAGACGGTGGTCCGTCGTGCGGTTGTCCTTGTAGTTGTACGTGCGGATCTTCTCGCTGCGATCGCCGCTGCCCACCTGGGCAAGACGGGCGGAACGCTCCTTGGCATTGGCCTCGGCCAGTTCCCGCTCATAGAGCTTGGCCCGCAGGATCTCCAGGGCCCGTTCCCGGTTCTGCAGCTGGGAGCGCTCCTGGGTGCAGAACACCCGGATCCCGGTGGGTTTGTGCAACAGGTCGACCGCCGTCTCCACCTTGTTCACGTTCTGGCCGCCGGCACCACCCGAGCGGGCCGTGCTGATCTCCAGGTCTGTCGGGTCGATCTGCACCTCAACCGGATCGGCCTCGGGCATGACCGCCACCGTCGCGGTGGACGTATGAACACGTCCCTGGGATTCAGTGGCTGGAACCCGCTGCACCCGGTGTACGCCGGCCTCGAACTTCAGCTGACTGAAGACGCTGTCGCCCTGGATCGCCAGGATCAATTCCTTGTATCCGCCGAGTTCCGCCTCTGAGGCACTGACCGGCTGCACCTTCCAGCCGATGCTCTGGGCATAGCGCTCATACATCCGTGCCAAATCACCGGCCCAGATGGCCGCCTCATCACCGCCTGCCCCGGCCCGAATCTCCAGCATCACGCTGCGTTCGTCCCGGGGATCGCGGGGAAGCAGTGCCAGGGTCAGCTGCTCTTCCATGGCTGCAATCTGAACAGCCAGACCACTGAGCTCCTCCTGGGCCAGGGCCTCCATTTCTTGGTCCCCGCGGGACTCCTTCAGAAGCTCTTTGGCGTCTTGTTCCTGTTTGCGCCATTGGCAGAGCTGGTCGTAGCCCAAGACCAGGGGCTCCAGCCGGGCCCGCTCGCGCGCGATGGGCTCCAGCTGAGCCGGGTTGGCAGCCACATCCGGGTCTGCCAACTGACGCTCCAGGGTGTCAAAGGTGGTGCGTGCCGTCTCCAGACGTTCACGCAGGAAGGAAGCATCCATGAGAGCGGCTCAAGCGAGCAAAAAGCCGGACGCCCTGGAGCATCCGGCTTGAGGAATCAAAAATCACGTCGCGCGTGAGTGACAGATCAGGCCTTAGCGGCAGCTTCAGTCTTCTGATCGGCATTGGCCTCGGCGCCAGCGGCACTGCCCATGCCGTACTTGCGCATGAAGCGATCCACACGACCCTCGGTGTCCAGGATTTTCTGGGTGCCGGTATAGAAGGGATGGTTGCCGCTCCAGACGTCGACGTGGATCTCGGGAGAGGTGGAGCCAGTGGTCATCACCACTTCTCCGTTGCAGATCACCTTGGCATCGGGGTACCAGGTGGGATGAATGTCGGCCTTCGGCATGACGGGTAAGGGGCTGAGGGGCGAAAGCGCAATCAGCGCTTGGAGAACTGAGGAGCCTTACGGGCTTTCTTCAGGCCGTACTTACGACGCTCCTTGGCGCGGGGGTCACGGCTGAGGTGGCCCTCGGTCTTGAGGGGCTTGCGGTTGTCCGGAGACAGTTCGCACAGGGCACGAGCAGCGCCCTGCTTGATCGCATCGGCCTGGCCGGTCAGACCACCGCCACGAACGTTGACCAGCAGGTCGTACTCAGAACCCAGACCCAGGGTCTGGAGAGGAGCCTTGACGGCCGCCAAATAGGAGGGGTTGTAGTTCAGGTAGTTGTCACCGGGACGACCATTGATGGTCACGGTGCCATTACCTGGAACGACGCGAACGCGTGCCACGGCGGTCTTACGACGGCCGGTTCCCCAGTAGACGACTTTGGAGGTGCTCATTTGGTGGAAGCGGCAGAAGCGGCGGGATCGAGGGCCAGAGCCTTGGGCTGCTGGGCGGCGTGGGGGTGCTCAGCACCCTTGTAGACCTTCAGCTTGCGGAACAGCTGACGTCCGAGAGCGTTGTGAGGGAGCATGCCCTTCACAGCCTTCTCGATGATCCGCTCGGGGATCCGTGCCTGCAGTGCAGCAAAGGTCTCGGTCTTCATGCCACCGGGGCGACCGGAGTGGCGGCGATAGAGCTTGTCGGAAGCCTTGTTGCCGCTCACCTTCACCTTCTCAGCATTGATCACCACGACGAAATCGCCGGCGTCGATGTGAGGAGCGAAGTTGGGGTTGTTCTTACCCCGCAGAACTGAAGCGACCTCGGTGGCAAGCCGGCCGAGGGTCTGGTTCTCAGCGTCCACCAGATACCACTGGCGGGCTGAGGAATCCTGGGGAGGGACGAGAGTCTTGTTCATCGCGCCGGCGGGCCGGTTCGGATAGGACCCCATCACCACGCTTAGGCGGGTGGGGTTGGACAGGGTGTCTGGACTGTGGGTCTCGACTAGTGACGGCAGCCACCCGATCACTCGGGTGTCAATCGCTCGTTGAGTGAACCTACCGCTTCGCCGATCCCCACTACTGGGGACAGGGTTTACAGGCAGGGGCTGGCCGCCGATGGACATCGGCAGGTCAACTCTGAGACCGGCAGACCCAGTCAGTGCAAGGACTGACCCGGTGCTGCTGGCGGTGCATCAGAGCCCTCCAGCAAATACCGCGGTTGACAATCGTACCAGGCAGCCCTGTGGAAGATCTCACTCGGGTAGCCCACACGCAGCAGGCACAATCCCTGCGGCGGAGCGGCTTCTTTGACTTCATCACGGGCCTGACTGCGCCAGCGGCGACTGAAGGCCTCCAGGCTGAGCCGGCCCTCACCCACGGCCACGAGCTGTCCCATGACCAGGCGAACCATCCCGTAAAGGAAACCGCTGGCCTGGAGCTCGACCTCGAGTAGATCGCCCCGACGCACAACCGCGACCTCTTGCAGGGTGGTGCGGGAGTGGGTGCGGGCGCTACCGGCGCGCTCGAAGGCCGCGAAGTCGTGCTCCCCGAGCATGTCCTCAAGGGCCGCCCGCATCCGTCCATCATCAAGCCTGAACTGGTAGCGGTGCCAGCTCCAGGGGGCCAAGAACAGGTTCGGGATACGGGCGTTGTAGATCGTGTAGCGGTAGCGCCGATAGGTCGCCGAGAAGCAGGCGTGCCAGTCCGAAGCCACCTCAACGGCAGAACGCACACGGATGCTGGCCGGAAGCCTCCCGTTCAGGGCCGCCGGCCAACGGTGTGCGGGAATCGGCCCAGCGCAGTCGAAATGAACGACCTGAGCTGATGCGTGGACACCGCTATCGGTCCGTCCCGCCGCGACCACGGTCGCGGGACCAGATGGGTCCAACTGCGCCAGGGCCCTTTCCAGGGTTTCTTGAACACTGGGATCCCGCGGCTGGCGCTGCCAGCCGCAGTAGGCCGAGCCGTCGTATTGAAGACAGAGGGCGATCCGCCTGAAGTGCTCTGTTGGCGTGATTTCGGTCAAGGCTGAAGCCTCTAGAGCAACAAAAAACCGCGCAGAGGACAAACCTCCGCGCGGTCATGCTGATCAAGCGAAGGATCTCTTGAGATCAGACAAGCTCGATGATCGCCATCTCAGCGTTGTCACCACGGCGGGGGACAGTGCGGATGATGCGGGTGTAACCGCCATTGCGGTCGCCGTAACGCTCCTGGGCCTTGTCGAACAGGGCGTGCACCAGTTGCTTGTCGTAGATGTAGCCGATGGCGCGGCGACGGGCGGCCAGGCTGCCGTCCTTGGCCAGGGTGATCATGCGCTCGGCTTCATCACGGAGAGCCTTGGCGCGGGCCTTGGTGGTGGTCAGACGACCCTCACGGATCAGCTGGGTGGTGAGAGCGCGAAGCATGGCTTTGCGCTGGTCGGCGGGGCGCCCCAACTTGGGGACTCGGCACTGGTGACGCATGACTAAATCGAATGAAACGAGGGAGAGACAGGTGCTACGCGATCAGGCGCTAGTACGGCTCTGGGGCAGGGAGATACCGATGCGCTCAAGGGCCTCGATCACCTCGTCAGCCGACTTGGAACCGAAGTTCTTGATTTCGAGCAAGTCTTCGTAGCTGAAGCCCATCAGGTCAGACACGGAGTTGACTTGAGCGCGCTTCAGGCAGTTGTAGGCGCGAACCGAGAGATTCAGCTCTTCCAGGGGGATCTGAGCTTCGGCAGAGGGCTCGGGCTCCTGGCTTTGCTCCTCCTCCATGGTCAGGGTCGCCATGGGCTGAATCAAAGTGATCAGCTGGTTGGCGGCCTGGGCCATCGCGTCATCAGGCGTCAGGGAGCCGTCGGTCTGAATCTCCAGACGCAGGCGCTCACGGGCTGAACCGCCTTCGCCGACGGCGGTCTCGTCGATGGTGTAGTTCGCACGTTGGACGGGCATGAACACCGCGTCGATCTGCAGAAGATCAACCGCGCTGGTGTCCTCGACACGGCGGTCGACCGGGCGATAACCGACGCCACGCTCGACGTGGACTTCCAGCTCGAGGCTGTGGCCCTCGGCAACGGTCGCGATCGGACGCTCGGGGTCGATCACGGAGACCTGAGAGGAAAACTGGAGGTCACCAGCGGTGACAGTGGCAGGGCCATTGACCACCAGGCGGCCAATCTCCAATTCGCGGCTACGGCTGTTGACGGCGACGTCCTTGCAGTTGAGAAGGATGTCGAGGACGTCTTCACGGACACCGGGAACCGTGGCGTATTCGTGGTTCACACCAGCGATACGCACGGCGGTGATGGCACTGCCCTCAAGGGCGCCCATCAGCATGCGGCGCAAGGAATTGCCCAGGGTGGTCGCCTGGCCACGCTCAAGCGGGCCAATGACGAAGACGCCGGTTTGGGAACGATCGTCAGCGATCTGGTGTTCAACCCGATCGATCTGGTACTGCAACACGGTCTGAAGCTCAGATAGGTGGATGGACCCCCTCTGGGGCTAGTCGATGCGTCGAATCAGACCCGGCGACGCTTGGAACGGCGGCAGCCGTTGTGGGGCAGCGGGGTGACGTCACGAATCAGGGTGATCTCGAGACCAGCGACCTGCAGAGCACGGATGGCGGTTTCACGACCGGAACCAGGACCGCGAACCAGCACCTCGATTTGGCGCATCCCCTGCTCAAGGGCGCGACGGGCAGCTGCTTCGGCGGCGGTTTGGGCAGCGAAGGGAGTGCCTTTACGGGCACCCTTAAAACCGCTTGCACCAGCGGAGCTCCAAGAGATCACTTCACCTGCGGTGTCAGTGATGGAGACGATGGTGTTGTTGAACGTGCTCTGAATGTGAGCAACGCCATTGGGGACGTTGCGCTTCGTCTTCTTGGAACCAGACTTTTTGGCGGGCTTGGCCATGAGTAAAGCCCTGCAGAGGCAGGGAGGTGATCGGGGGTCTAAAGGAGCGACCTGGTGACGACGGCACCATGGGGGCCGAGCGGCAGGCGCTATGGAGCCAAAGGCCTAGAGCAAGCTGAGGCTTACTTCTTCTTACCGGCCACGGTCTTGCGAGTGCCGCGGCGAGTACGGGCGTTGGTGCGGGTGCGTTGACCGCGAACGGGCAGACCGACGCGGTGACGGCGACCACGGACGCAGCCGATGTCCTGCAGGCGCTTCATGGCCATGCCCTCTTGACGACGCAGGTCGCCTTCGAGGGTGAAGCTCTCGGTTGCACCGCGCAGCTTTTGGACGTCGGAATCATCCAGGTCCTTGACGCGGGTGTCGGGGTTGACACCGGTCTTGGCCAGGATCTTCTTGGCCGTGGTCAGGCCGATTCCATAGACGTAGGTCAGGGCGATTTCGATCCTCTTGTCGCGAGGAATATCAACGCCGGCGATACGAGCCACTGAGAAAACGTTGGGGGTGAGCAGGGGAAAGGCTTGCGCAGCTCTTCAGCAAAGGCTGAGGAGGACGATCAAGCTGATTGTTTGGTCCAAGGGACCGGGACAAGGTCAGCGCAGGATCAACCCTGGCGCTGCTTGTGCTTCGGGTTGGCGCAGATGACCATTACCCGACCGTGCCGGCGAATCACGCGGCACTTGTCGCACATTTTCTTGACCGAGGCACGCACCTTCATGGGAGCGGTCTCTCCAAAATTCCAAACAGCGAACTTACCACAGGGGTCAACCCAAGAGGGCTGCGATCCGATCGGCAATAGTCTCGACCGTGCCGGCCGCTTCGACCGGTGCGATCAGGCCGCGCTCGCGGTAGTAAGCGATCAGAGGCTCGGTTTGCTCGCGGTAAACCTCAAGACGGTGACGGATGACCTCCTCGTTGTCGTCGGCCCGGCCGCGGGAGAGCAGGCGCTGAACCAGTACCCCGTCATCGAGCTCCATCAGGACCACCAGCTCGATTTGCTGGCCCAGTTCCTCAAGCAAGCTGGCCAGCGCATCGGCCTGGGCCACATTGCGGGGGAAGCCGTCAAGAAGCCAGCCGCCGCTGTGGTTCTGCAGTCGGCTACGGACGATCGCCAGAACCAGCGCATCGCTCACGAGCTCACCACGGGCCATGACGGCCTCGGCCTCCTTGCCCAGGTCGCTGCCGGCGGCGACCTCAGCGCGAAGCAGATCTCCGGTGGAGAGATGGAGCAGGCCTTGGCTCTCGGCCAGCTTCTGGGCCTGGGTGCCCTTACCCGCGCCAGGGGGGCCGAGGAACAGCAGACGTTGCTTCATGGCAGGAAGAAAAGAAAAACGAGGGGAGAGAGGAACTACTGGCGCACCATGCCTTCGTAGCGCTGCGAGATCACAGCGGTTTGCAGTTGCTTGGCGGTCTGGATGGCCACGCCAACCAGGATCAGCAGGCTGGTGGCTCCGAGGCCTTGGAAGGTCTGAACGCGGGTGGCGGACTCAACCGCGGAGGGCACGATGGCGACCGCGCCCAGGAAAAGAGCACCCAGCAGGGTCAAACGGTTTTGGATCCCGGTCAGGTAGGCCGTGGTGGCCGAACCAGGGCGGACCCCAGGGATGGCGACACCACCCCGCTTCAGGTTCGAGGCCACATCAACTGGGCGGACCGTGAGGGTGGCGTAGAAGAACGAAAAACCAATGATCAAGCCAAAGAACAACAACGCATAGACCCACGGGGTGCTGCTGTTGGGGCTCAGGAAACTAGCGATCTGAATCAGCGTTGGGTTCTTGCTGAAGTTGGCGATCTGAAGTGGGAGGAAGACCACAGCCGAGGCAAAGATGATCGGCATCACACCGCCAGCGTTGAGCTTCAGCGGGAGATAGCTCTGGCGAGCGGAGATCCCCGCACCGCCGACCTGTCGCTTGGCGCTGACGATCGGGATGCGGCGACTTCCCTCCTCAACACAGACGATCCCAACGATGGTGATCAGGAAGACCGCCACCAAAACCACGATCCCTCCAACAGCCTCACGACCACCGGTTTGGGCCAGCTCAATGGTCGAGCCCAGGGCCCTCGGGAGGGTCGCGACAATGTTGAGGTAGATCACCAGGGACGCGCCCTGGCCAATGCCGCGCTCGGTGATCACCTCACTGAGCCACATCACCACCATCGAACCGGTGACAAGGGCAATCGCCGTTTGAACGACGAAAACCAAATCCGGTGTCCCCGGCAGGGCATAGGGCCTGAGGATCAGGGCAAAGACAATGCTCTGAAAGAGGCCCCAGCCGAGGGCGACATAGCGGGTGTACTGGGCAATCTTGCGGCGGCCCGCCTCACCTTCGTTCTTCTGCAGATCCTCCAGCTGGGGTAGAGCCGAAGTCAGCAGCTGAATGATGATCGAGGCGTTGATGAAGGGAAGGATCCCCAGGGCAAAGACACCGAGGGCGGAGATGCCACCTCCCGTAAAGATGTCGAGGAAGCCCAGCAGAGACCCGCCCTGAGCCGCGAACGCCTGGAAGGCTGCGCGGTCGATCCCGGGCACGGGGATATAGATGCCCAGACGCACCAGGAGCAGAAGCCCCAAGGTGATGAGAACCCTGTTGCGCAGGTCCTTGGCTTGAACCAGCTGCGTAAGGATTTCACCGGCACTGGGGTTACGCCCCCGGCTGACGACCATGGCAGGTGCAGACGAACAAGAAAAAACCGCCTAGTGATCGATCCGATCACCAGACGGCATTGACCTTAATGGGCCGTGGACAAGCGGAGATCAGATCTCTTCGCAGGTACCACCAGCCGCTTCGATCTTCTGGCGGGCAGACGCCGTGAAAGCGGCCGCCTGAACGGTCAGCTTCACGCTGAGATCACCATTACCCAGGACCTTCAGGGGGTGCTTGGGGTTGGTCACCAGGCCATCCTTGACCAGGGTGTCGATGTTGACGGTGCTACCGGCTTTGAGCTCGGCCAGCTTCGCCACGTTGATCACCGTGTAGTTCTTCGGATTGATGACGGTGAAGTGCTTGAGCTTCGGCACCCGGCGGTACAGAGGCATCTGACCACCTTCGAAGCCAGGACGGGTCGGGCGACCCGAACGGGACTTCTGGCCACGCATACCGAAACCACAGCTGGCACCTTGGCCAGCGGCGATACCGCGACCCTTACGCAGCTTGCGGCGACGGGAGCCGGCTTGCGGCTTGAGGGTTTGGAGGTTGAGCGATGTCATAGCGGGCCTCAGGAGTAGATCTGCTCAAGGGAGATGCCACGCTCCTTGGCGGTCTCCTTGTGGGTGCGCAGGCCGGCCAGGGCATCCATGGCGGCACGGGCGTTGTTGAGGGGGGTTTTGGAGCCTAGGCGCTTGGCCAGCACGTTCTTAATGCCGGCAAGCTCCAGCACCGTGCGGATGGAACCACCCGCGATCACACCAGTACCAGGGGCAGCGGGGCGAATCAGCACGCTGGCGGCACCGTCGCGACCGTTGCTCAAGGTGGGAATCGAGGAGTGACGGGTCAAGGGCACCTTCACAAGGTGCTTCTTGCCATCGGCGACGCCCTTGCGGACAGCACCGATCACGTCGCCGGCCTTGCCGACGCCGACGCCCACCTGGCCCTTCTCGTTGCCGACGACAACGATGGCCCGGAAGCTCATCTTCTTACCGCCCTTCACGGTCTTGGAGACACGCCGGATTTGAACCACGCGCTCTTGCCATTCGGAGTCACGCTCCTGGCCACGGCGACCACGGCGGTCACCACCGCGACGGTCGCCACGGCCATCGCCGCGACCACCACGACGCTGATCCTGCTGCTGGCCTTCGGCCGCTGCAGGTACGTCAGCTGCCGCTGGGACGGCGTTGGATTGGGTGTTGTTGGTTTCGGTCATGGTGAGAGCAGGGATCAGAACTGAAGGCCCGCTTCCCGGGCGGCGTCAGCCAAGGCCTTGACACGGCCGTGGTAGAGGTTGCCGCCACGATCGAAGACCACCGATTGAATGCCCTTGGCGAGGGCACGCTTGGCGACCAGCTGACCGACTGCGACAGAAGCATCGCAGGTGGCACCGATGGTGACGTTGCTGCGGAGCTCTTTATCGACGGTTGACGCAGAGCAGAGGGTGCTCTGCGCGACGTCGTCGATGACCTGAGCGTAGATGTGGTTGTTGGAGCGGAACACGGCCAGGCGCGGACGCATGGCGGTGCCGGAGAGATTGCGGCGCAGACGGCGGTGACGCTTTTGTGTCTGCTGCTTGCGGGAAAGGGTGGACATGAAAGTACTGGGTAAAAACGCTTAAGCAGACCTCACTTCTTACCGGTCTTGCCGGCCTTGCGGAGGATGCGTTCGCCCTCGTACTTGATGCCCTTGCCCTTGTAGGGCTCAGGGGGACGGATGGCGCGAACCTTGGCCGCTTCGTTGCCAACCAGCTCCTTATCGGGGCCGGAGACGATCACGGTGGTGTTGCCGTCGACGGCGAAGGTCACGCCCTCGGGGGCGATCATTTCGACCTGGTGGCTGTAACCAGCACTGACGACGAGCTTCTTGCCCTGAACGGCGGCGCGGTAACCCACACCGACGATCTCGAGCTTGCGAGTGAAGCCCTGGCTGACACCCTCGACCATGTTGGCGACGAGGGTCCGGCACAAACCGTGACGCTCGCGGGAGCGACGGCTGGTGCTGGAGGGGGAGACCACAAGAGTGCTGCCGTCCTGAGCAATCGCGACGCCATCAGGCAGCGTGCGGCTCAGTTCGCCCTTGGGGCCTTTGACTTTGACGTCAAGGCCGTTGAGGCTGACGGTGACGCCGCCCGGAACGGGAATCGGCGATTTACCAATACGAGACATGAATCAATCCCCCTAATCAGTAGACGTAAGCGAGCACTTCGCCACCGACGCCCTGCTTGCGGGCGTCGCGGTCGCTCATCACACCTTTGGAGGTGGAGATGATGGCGATGCCGAGACCGCCCAGCACTTTGGGGAGCTGACGAGTGTTCTTGTAGATGCGCAGGCCAGGCTTGCTGACGCGCTGCACGGTGCGGATGATCGGTTGGCGGTGCTTACCGCTGTACTTCAGTTCCAGCACCAGGTGCCTCATCACACCTTCACCTTCTTCGGTGATTTCGGCGATGAAGCCTTCCTGTTGCAGCACCTTGGCGATGCTGTGGGCCATGCGCGAGGCAGGCACCTTGGTGGATTGATGACGCTTCTCACTCGCATTGCGAATGCGGGTGAGCATGTCGGAAATCGGGTCGTGATTAGCCATAGGTCGGGTCCGAAGAGGGCTCAGTTGCTGCGGAACGGCATTCCCATCTCGCGGAGGAGGGCCCGGCCCTCTTCGTCGTTACGGGCAGTGGTCACGATGGTGATGTCCATGCCCCGGATGGCATCGATCTTGTCGAAAGAGATCTCGGGAAAAATGATCTGCTCCTTCACCCCAAGGGTGTAGTTGCCGCGACCGTCAAAGCTCTTCTCGCTCACACCGCGGAAATCGCGGATGCGGGGGAGAGCCAGGTTGATGAGACGCTCGAGGAACGCATACATGCGGTCACCGCGAAGGGTGACGGCCACGCCAATCGGCATGCCCTGACGGATCTTGAAGCCAGCAATAGCCTTCTTGGCGCGGGTCACGACCACCTTTTGACCGGTGATGGTGGCCAGCTCCTCGATCGAGGCCTCGAGGGCCTTGGCGTTGGCGGCGGCTTCGCCGAGACCCCGGTTGACGGTGACTTTCACCACCTTGGGGACTTCGTGGATGTTCGAGAGACTGAGATCCTTAAGCAACTTGGGCTGGATCTTCTCCCGATAGTTCTGTTTAAGGGACATGACGGGGAAAGGAGATGCGCTTCTGGTCTTGGTCAGAAGGCGGACAAGGTCGATGTAAGTGAGATCAGTCGAGGATCTCGCCGGTTTTCTTGAGGCGGCGCTTCTTGGTGCCGTCCTTCTCCACCACGATTTCCACGCGGCTGGCCACCTTTTTATCGGTGGAATACAGCATCACGTTGGAGGCGTGCAGGGAGGCTTCTTCGGTGACGATGCGACCGGTTTCACCTTCCTGGGTGGGCTTCATGTGGCGGGTGCGGAGGTTGATGCCCTGCACGACCACACGGTTCTCATAGGGAAGGGTGCGCAGGACCTCACCGGTCTTGCCCTTGTCCTTGCCGCTGATCACCTGAACGGTGTCGCCCTGTTTGATGCGCATCTTGGTGCGCACCTGAGCTTTGGCTTTTGGGGTGGCAGTGGCCATCTCAGATCACCTCCGGAGCGAGGGACACGATCTTGGTGAAGTTGCGGTCACGCAGTTCGCGAGCCACAGGACCGAAGACGCGAGTGCCCTTGGGGTTGTTATCAGTGCCGAGGATCACGGCAGCGTTGTCGTCGAAACGGATTGAGTTGCCGTTGACGCGACGCATGGTGGCTTTGGTGCGGACGACCACAGCCTTGACCACGTCCGACTTCTTCACGCCCATGTTGGGCATGGCGTCCTTGACAGCGGCCACGATCACATCGCCCACGTGGGCGTAGCGACGGTTGGTACCCAGCACACGGATGCACTGGATGCGCTTGGCGCCGCTGTTGTCAGCGACGTTGAGGAAGGTTTCCTGTTGAATCATCGGGGGATCTCCTCAGCTGGCGCTGTTGTTGTTCAGCACCTCGGCCACGGACCAACGCTTGGTGCGGCTGAGGGGACGGGTTTCGGTGATGCGGACGCGGTCACCCACCTTGCAGGTGTTGGCCTCATCGTGCGCCTTGTAGCGCTTGGTGCGGCTCACCGTCTTTTGATAGATGGGGTGGGGGAAGCGGTTTTCCACCGCCACCACCACGGTTTTGTCCATCTTGTCGCTGACGACGGTGCCGACCCTTTCCTTGGTTGCCATAACGGTTACTTAGGGGATCAGGAAGCGGCGGAGCTCTTGCGCTCCGTTTGCACCGTCAGCAGCTGGGCCAGCTTGATGCGGGCGGCCTTGAAGCGGTGCGGGTTCTCGAGGCGGCGCGTGGCCTGCTCGAAACGAAGGGTGAACAGTTCGCGACGGGTGTCGTCGATCTGTGTGGTGATGTCGCCGTCGGAAAGCTTGCGCACCTCGGCGATGTCGGGACGGGCCATGGTCAGGACTCCACGGTGGTGGCGGCCGCGGCGGCAGCCTGGGCAGCTTCCTGATCCTCCAGGGTCAGGAACTTGGTTTTCACGGGCAGCTTGTACTGCGCCAGGCGCATGGCCTCTTTCGCGATTTCGGGGGTGATGTCCTCACCGCCCATCTCGAAGAGGATGCGACCGGGCTTGATCACAGCTACCCAGAATTCCGGGTTGCCCTTACCGGAACCCATCCGGGTTTCGGCGGGGCGCATGGTCACCGGCTTGTCAGGGAAGATCCGGATCCAGATCTTTCCGCCCCGCTTGACGTAGCGGGTCATGGCACGGCGGCTGGCCTCGATCTGACGGGAGGTAATCCACCCGCACTCTTGGGCCTGCAGAGCGAACTGACCGAAGGCGATGGTGTTGCCACGGGTGGCGACACCGCGCATGCGGCCACGCTGCTGCTTACGGAATTTGACGCGTCTTGGACTCAGCATGGTTCAGGCCTCCTGATCACTCTTCGTTCGAACGGTCTTCGAACTGTTGGGGCCGACGGCTAGCGCGGCGCTTCGGACTTGCACCCACGGGCACTTTGTCCTGGCTGCCAGGAAGCACTTCGCCTTTGAACACCCAAACCTTGATGCCCAGCACCCCATAGGTGGTGGTGGCCACTTTGGTTGCGTAGTCGATGTCGGCGCGGAGGGTGTGCAGGGGCACACGACCTTCACGGCTCCACTCGGTACGGGCAATTTCTGCACCGTTAAGGCGGCCGCTGACCTGAAGCTTCATGCCCAGGACACCGGCGCGCTGAGCGCGCTGGATGGCCATGCGCATGACGCGACGGAAGGCAACACGCTTCTCGAGCTGTTGTGCGACGTACTCAGCCAGCAGGAAGGCGTCAGCGTCAACGCGCTCCACTTCAACCACGTTGATCCGCACCTGACGGGCGGTATCACCAATGGTCTTCTGGATGCCGCTGCGCAGCTCTTCGATACCGCTGCCTTGGCGACCGACGAGAACGCCGGGGCGGGCAGTTTTCAGTTCAACTTCCAGCTGATCGGCCTTACGGGCGATCACAACGTCGCTGATGCCAGCGGCGCCGTACTTCTTGTGGATGAACTTACGAATCTGATCGTCTTCCTTCAGGAGAGACGGATAGGTCTTGCTGGGGGCGTACCAGCGGGACCGGTGTTCCTGGGTGATCCCCAGGCGCAAGCCGGTTGGATGGATCTTGTGTCCCATCGATCGGTGTCCTCGGGGGTCAGGCGGCAGGAGCCACAGCAATGCTGATGTGGCAGGTCTTTTTTTGGATCGCGTAGGCGCGACCCTGGGCACGGGGGCGATAGCGCTTCATCACCGGACCCATATCCGCCGTAGCGGAGGAGATCACGAGGGAAGCGGGATCGAGACCCAGGTTGTGCTCGGCGTTAGCCACAGCACTACGCAGGACCTTGGTGATCGGACCCGTGGAGCGGTACGGCATGAACTCGAGCATGATCAGCGCGTCGCGATAGCTGCGACCGCGGATCTGGTCGAGGACCCGACGAACCTTGGACACGGAACCGCGTACAAAGCGGCCGTGTGCCTGGGCGGTAGTGGATGAGGTGTTGGACATGTCCTCAGCGGCCTCCTTTCTTGTCCTTGATGTGGCCGCGGAAGTTGCGGGTTGGCGCAAATTCCCCCAGCTTGTGGCCCACCATCTGCTCAGTCACGTAGACGGGCACATGGGCCTTGCCGTTATGCACGGCAATGGTGTGGCCGATCATCATCGGCAGGATCGTGGAAGCACGTGACCAGGTCTTGATCACGGACTTGTCGTCGGCGGCGTTCTGCTTTTCAACCTTGCGCAGAAGGCTGTCGGCAATGAACGGACCTTTTTTGAGTGAACGTCCCATAGCGGTTTAAACGAACAGCAAAGCGGTGAGGTTGATCAGGAATCGCGTCCGCCACGGCTCCGCTTGGAGGTGCGGCGACGTTTCCGGAGCACAAACCGATTGCTGGGTTTGTTCCGCTTGCGGGTCTTGAGGCCCAGTGCAGGCTTGCCCCAAGGGGTGACAGGACCAGAACGGCCGATCGGAGCGCGGCCCTCGCCACCACCGTGGGGGTGATCGCAGGGGTTCATCACGCTGCCTCGGACCTGGGGGCGACGACCCAGCCAGCGGCGACGGCCGGCCTTACCGAGGCTGGTGTTCCGAACCTCGGAGTTGCCCACTTCGCCGAGGGTGGCGTAGCACTCACGGCGGACCAGGCGCACCTCAGTGGAGGGCAGCTTGAGGGCGACGTAGTCACCTTCTTTCGCCATCACCTGGGCGCTGGCACCTGCGGTACGAACCATCTGGCCACCGCGACCGGCGTAGAGCTCAACGCAGTGAACGCTGGAGCCCAGGGGGATGGCCGAGAGGGGCAGAGCATTTCCGGTCTCGATCGGAGCATCGGGGCCGGAGACCACGGTGGAGCCCACGGACACGCCAGCCGGAGCCAGGATGTAGCGCTTCTCGCCATCGGCATAGAAGAGCAAAGCCAGGCGGGCGTTGCGGTGGGGGTCGTAGTGGATTGCTGCCACCTTCGCAACCACGCCGTGCTTGTTGCGGCGGAAGTCGACGAGGCGATAGAGGCGCTTGTGGCCACCGCCGCGATGGCGGCAGGTGATCACACCGCGGTTGTTGCGACCTTTGCGTTGGTGCTTGGCCACCACCAGGCCCCGTTCACGACCGCGACCGGTGACTTCAGCGAAATCGCTGGCGACACGGGTACGGGTGCCGGGGGTGATGGGGCGGTACTTACGGATTCCCATAGTTCTTCAGACCCCTCAGGCTTCAGGGAACAGCTGGATGGCATTGCCATCGGCAAGGCGAACCACAGCCTTCTTCACCTGGGCACGCTTGCCGGCGAATCGGCCCACGCGGCGGGAGCGGCGAGGGGGGTTCATGGTGCTCACACCAACGACTTTGACGTCGAACAGTTGCTCGACGGCAGCCTTGATGTCGGGCTTAGCGGCCCGATGGTCCACCTCGAAGGTGTACTGATTGAGCTCGATGGCACGGGTGGCCTTCTCAGTGATCAGGGGCCGACGGATCACATCCGCCAGGCGACCTTGAAAGCGTTCAGTCATCGCCGTAGACCTCCTGAATCTTCGCGAGTGCTTCCTCGCTCACCACCAAGGAATTGGCGTGGAGCAGGTCGAACACGTTGAGCTGATCAGCGGCGATCAGCTTCACCTTTTCGAGGTTGCGCACGGAGCGGCGCACCACCTCGCTGGGGGCATCCAGCACCACCAGCACCTTGGAGCCAGCGGCGATGCCGAAGCGGCTCAGGGCAGCGGTGATTTCTTTGGTCTTCGGGGTTTCGAGACCCGAAGCAAAGCCCTTCACCACAGTGATGTCAGCGGCGCGGCTCATCAGCGCAGTACGCAGAGCCAGACGACGCTCCTTGCGGTTCATCGCAATGGTGTAGCTGCGGGGCTTAGGCCCGAAGACCACACCACCACCGGGACGCAGGGGAGTCCGGATCGAACCCTGACGGGCGCGACCGGTGCCCTTCTGCTTGTAGGGCTTGCGGCCACCGCCGGCCACCTCAGCACGGGTGAGGGTGCTGGCCGTGCCCTGACGGACATTGGCGAGCTGACGCACCACAGCGCGGTGCACCAGATCGTTAGCGGAGCTTTCCTTAGCGACTTTCAGGTCAAGGCTGGCCTTGCCGGCCTCTTTGCCTTGCCAGTCGCGAACAACACAGTTAGCCATCTCTGTCCTCCTCAGTTCGCGGCTTTAGAGCCCACCCGCTTAGCGGGGAGGATGTTCAGCAGGGCACCGGGCTTACCGGGAACCGAGCCTTTCACCACAAGCAGATTGCGCTCAGCATCCACCTTGAGGATGGTGAGCCCGCGGGTGGTGATTTGCTTACCGCCGTAGCGGCCAGCCATGCGCTTGCCGGGATACACACGGCCGGGAGTCGTACCGGCGCCGGTGGAACCAGGCTCGCGGTGGTTCTTCGAACCGTGGGTCATCGGACCGCGGCTGAAGCCGTGGCGCTTTTGGTAACCAGCGAAACCACGACCAATGGTGTCGCCGCTCACATCGACCTTCTGGCCCGCCTCAAAGGCGGCCACGGTGACGTCACCACCAAGTTCCAGGCCGTCGACGGTGTCAACGCGGTATTCCTTCAGATGGCGCAGCAGCTCTTCCCCGGACTTGGCCAGGTGACCCTTAGCGGGCTTGCTGACGAGCTTTTCGCGGATATCACCGAAGCCGAGCTGAACGGCGGTATAGCCGTCGGTGCTGTCGGTTTTGAGTTGGGTAATGCGGCAAGGGCCTGCCTCGATCACGGTGACCGGGATAGCCCTGCCTTCGTCGTCGAAGAACTGGGACATGCCCAGTTTCTTCCCAAGAATGCCGATGGACATAAGGAGGGAGATACGCCAGCTGGACCACCACTCGCGGGGAGCGGCGTTACTGAATCGAGTGACGCAAGAAACCGATGGAGCTGAAATTTCCGGTGGAGCCGGAACTGCAGAGAACCAATGCGGCGGAGCTAGCGACTCGAGTCAGTGGGGGCTGGGACTTGCTCAGAAGAAGGAGCCAGAGGCAGCTTCAAGGTTGAGCAGTATCCCGGCGACTCAGAAGAGCCACACGGGCCCGGGAAGGCCGCCACCACTGGCGACCTTGTGCATTGCCCTGGAGGCCCGGCTAGCGGACGGGCACAGTTGCAATTGCACAAGCGAACACCATACCTGAGCGCCTATCCCCCCTCCCCTGCGATCAGCTGCCAGACTTCCTGCAGCGCTGATCCGCCCCATGCCCCTGCTGCTCACCGGCCGCGGTTTCCGCCAAGAGCTGGAGCGGGCGGGCGTCCTTGCGCTCTACGCCCCATTAGAAGGTGGTGCCGAAACCCGACTGCTCCGCCGGATGCGGGCCGCCGGCTATCGCGCTCAGATCACCTCGGCCCGTGGTCTAGGAGACCCGGAAGCCTTCCTCTTCCAGTCCCACGGCGTCCGTCCGCCCCACCTGGGACACCAAAGCGTTGGACGGGGCGCGGCCGTTGGCGAGGTGCAGATGGCCACCCCACAGTTGGGTCACCTGTTTGAGGGCAACGCCCCGGTGCTGCTCTGGCTCCTGGAGGGCCAGGTCCTCTCCACCGGTGAGCTCGAAGCGCTGATCAACCTGACCGAGCGCGAACCCAGGCTGAAGATCGTGGTGGAGATGGGCGGTGCCCGCGCCCTCCGCTGGCAGCCCTTGAGCTCCGTTCTGACCGCAGCCGCTTGACCCCAGACGCGGCCCTTCAGAGAGGCCGCTGGGTCAAATTGATCTGTGGTGCCGGCAACCAAGACCTTGCGGCCATCGAGGACCTCTGCGCGCTCTACACCGCAGCGGGAATCCACTGCATCGACATTGCTGCCGACACCGGTGTCGCTGATGCCGCAAAACGTGGGATCGACTGGGCCCTCGCCCGTGGAGCCCAGCGCCCCTGGCTGATGGTCAGCCTCAGTGATGGGGCAGACCCCCACTTCCGCAAAGCCAGCTTTGAACCCAGCCGCTGTCCAAGCGATTGCCCGAGGCCTTGCCAAAAAGTCTGTCCGGCATTGGCCATTGGGGATCACGGCGGGATCCTCACTGAACGCTGCTACGGCTGTGGCCGCTGCCTTCCTGCCTGCCCTCTCGGGCTCATCGAGGAAGACCAACAGTGGCTGAGCTCCGAACAGGTGCCAGCCCTGCTCCAGACCATTGTCCCCGATGCCGTTGAGCTGCACACCCAAGGGGGGCGGCAAACGGCCTTCGAAGCCCGCCTGAGCCAGCTCAAAACCAGCGGTATTCCCCTCCAACGGGTGGCCGTCAGCTGCGGGCTCGAGCGGGGCGCCGGCAGCCAGCAGGTCCCAGCACTCAGCCCACCGGAACTCGCCGCCGAACTCTGGCTTCGCTTTGGCGCCCTTCGCCGGGCGGGCTACCGACCGATCTGGCAGCTCGATGGCCGGCCCATGAGCGGCGATGTCGGAGCGGGAACGGCTCGCTCCGCCGTGAAATTGCTGGAGGCGATCACCCCCTGGGCACCGCCAGGCCCGCTGCAACTGGCCGGAGGCACCAACGCCAAAACCATTGAACTGGTGGGTTCCAACTCCAAGGTCGCCGGGGTGGCCTTTGGCGGGATGGCCCGCAGCCTGCTTCAACCCTGGCTGCAGGACGCGGAGAAGCGCAGTCAGCCCCTCAGGCAGATCCCTGAGCTCGAAGCGGTCGCCAGCAGCAGCGTGAAGGCTTTAATCCAACCCTGGCTCGAGCGCTAATCGCTAGAACGCCCCCATGGCTTCAGCACCGATCAGCCCGCAACGGATCACCGACGACCTCGATCGGCTGCTCGAGGTTCTCCCCGAGGCCGTACGAGAGGCTCTGGCCCCAACCGAGGCCCGCGACCAACTGCTCGAGGTCGTGCTGGATCTCGGCCGGGTCCCAGAGGCCCGCTACCCAGGCCGCGCCGTGCCGCTCGGGGAGGCCCCGATGGAGCGCAGCGACCTGGCCGCCGTTGTCGCACAACTCGGATCCTTTGGAGGCGACAACCGGGCTGGAATCGAGCGAACCCTGCACCGCATCAGCGCCATTCGCAACCGCACAGGCGACGTCGTTGGGCTGACCTGCCGGGTCGGGCGAGCGGTCTTCGGAACCGTGGCCATGGTCCGCGACCTGATGGATTCCGGTCAGTCCCTCCTGCTCATGGGGCGCCCCGGCGTCGGTAAGACGACCGCACTGCGCGAGATCGCCCGTGTTCTGGCCGATGAGCTGGACAAACGGGTCGTGGTGATCGACACCAGCAACGAAATCGCCGGTGATGGGGACATTCCTCACCCCGCCATCGGCCGGGCTCGCCGAATGCAGGTCACCCGGCCGGAGCTGCAGCACCAAGTGATGATCGAGGCGGTGGAAAACCACATGCCCGAGGTCATCGTCATCGATGAGATCGGAACTGAGCTGGAAGCCCAGGCGGCTCGAACCATTGCTGAGCGTGGCGTGATGTTGGTGGCGACCGCCCACGGCAACGAGCTGGCCAATCTGGTCAAGAACCCCACCCTCAGCGACCTGGTGGGAGGGATCGAATCGGTCACCCTTGGCGATGAGGAGGCTCGCCGGCGCCGAACCCAAAAGACGGTCCTGGAGAGAGCCGCAGAACCGACCTTCCCCCTGGCGGTGGAAATGCACAGCCGCGACCGCTGGCTGGTGCATCGCGATGTCGCCCGCACAGTGGATCTGCTGCTGCGCGGTCAGCTGCCGCGTCCCCAGGTCCGGCAGCTCGACGCCAAGGGGCAGTTGCTGCTCAGCGAACCACTGGCGCCCAGCGTCAGCCCCAGGCCGGTGCCGCTGCAGCGCGCGCAGGAATCTCCAAGGGCCACAGCCCAGCCGCCCCTGGCCCTGCGTCCCCTCCCTGACCCGGAAGCACCCGCCAAAACCGAACCAGCAGTCCAGGGACAAACCCAACCCCAACCGCTGCCCCTGCATCTGTTCAACGCAGGACTGAGCGAACCCTTGATTGAGCAGGCCATCCGCAGCCGGCGCCTCCCCGTGCAGCTGGTGGAGGAGGTGGAGGAAGCCGACGTGGTTCTCGCGGCCCGGCAACAGCTGGGCCACCGCCCTGAACTGCGCAGGCGCGCACAGGATGCCGGCCTGCCGATCCTTGTGATCAAGGCCGACACGTTGTCCCAAATTCAGCGCGGGCTCGAGAGGCTGCTGCACCGCCGCGAGGATCGTCCTGAAGACACCGCAGCCACGGAAAGGTCCAAAGGGGCCAGCCCCAGGAACGATGCCCTCGAAGCCCTTGAAGAATGCCGCCTGGCCGTTGAACAGGTCGTCCTCCCCCAAGGCCAGCCGGTGGAATTGCTGCCCCGAACAGAGGCCATCCGGAGGATGCAAGCGGAACTGGCGGCCCGCTACCAACTGACTTCAGCGGAGTTCGGCAGCGGCAGCCAGCAGCGCCTCAGGCTCTTCCCGCGCTGAGCCAGAGGGCCGAGATGGCCCAGCGAGATTGACGAAGGTCGACCCGTTGTGGGTAACTATCTGAGTGCTGATGACACCGCCAGTTCCTGGGGGTTCACACGCAGCGCGTTGGGCCGTCGCCAAGTGGTAAGGCAGCGGGTTTTGGTCCCGCCATTCCTAGGTTCGAATCCTAGCGGCCCAGTTTTTAAAGACCCAAGCCACTGCAAGGGCTTCGGAGTGTCATGAGCCTCCAACCGCTGCTGGTTTTTGATTTCGATGGCGTCCTTGTGGACGGAATGAGGGAGTACTGGTGGAGCGCCCGCCGGGCCGCGCTTTTTCTCTCACCCCAGTGCCAGCTTCCCGAGCTTGCGCCAGAGGCCTTCAGCGCGCTACGGCCGCTGATCCATAAGGGCTGGGAAATGGTTCTGGTGGCCCTCGAGCTCTCCAGGAGTGACCTCGATGTTGCCCACTACCTCAGCGACTACGACGACCACACGCAAAGCGCCCTCAACCGCTGGGGCTTCCCAGCGGAGCAGCTCCAAAGCGCCCTCGAGAACCTGCGCAGCGACGCCATCCAACAGGACACCCCTGCCTGGCGGGCCTTACACAGCCCCTATCCAGGCGTCCCTGAACGACTGCGCGCCCTCGAAGCCGAAGGCAGCCCCTGGCTGGTTCTCACCACCAAAGGCGGAGAGTTCGCGCGAGAACTGCTGACGGGCTACGGCCTCCAACCCCAGGCGGTCTATGGACATGAGCAAGGAACCAAGCCCGAGGTTCTGCTCCGCCTGAGGGAGCAAGGACGTCCCCTGTGGTTCGTCGAGGACCGGCGGGTCACCCTTGAAACGGTTCGCAGCACACCCGGACTGGAGGCGGTGCGCTGCTTTCTGGTCTCCTGGGGCTACCTGGGCCCCCTCGACCGGGAACGGCTTCCGGACGGGATCACACTGCTGGAACCCGAAGGCTTTGCCGAGCCCTTGGCGCACTGGCCCTGAGCCGCTAGGGTACGCCTGTACTACAAGTCAGGTTTCGCTCCGGTGAAACACCTGGCGCCTGGGGTGGCACTTCTTTCATTGAGGTCGCCCAGGATGGCTCCACCGAACTGGCCCACCCGCTGCGCGGCCGCTCCTACAACCCTTTCGCGATATGCCTGCCGACGACAAGAGCACCAGCGCCTCCAGCCCTGAGCGGGACAAGGCCCTTGGCCTGGTTCTGAACCAAATCGAGCGCAACTTTGGCAAGGGCTCGATCATGCGCCTGGGGGATGCCTCGCGCATGCGGATCGAGACCACCCCCACCGGCGCCCTGACCCTCGACCTCGCCCTGGGTGGTGGCTACCCGAAAGGACGGGTTGTGGAGGTCTACGGCCCTGAGAGCTCAGGCAAAACCACCCTCACCCTGCACGCCATTGCCGAAGTGCAGCGCCGCGGAGGCGTGGCCGCCTTCGTCGACGCCGAGCACGCCCTGGACCCGGTCTATGCCGCGGCCCTCGGAGTGGACATCGAGAACCTGCTGGTCTCCCAACCGGACACCGGTGAGATGGCCCTGGAGATCGTCGACCAACTGGTGCGCTCCGCCGCCGTTGACATCGTTGTGGTGGACTCGGTGGCCGCCCTCACCCCACGCTCTGAAATCGAGGGCGAGATGGGGGACCTCGCCGTTGGCAGCCAGGCCCGACTGATGAGCCAGGCGATGCGCAAGATCACCGGCAACATCGGCAAGTCCGGCTGCACCGTGATCTTCCTGAACCAGCTGCGCCAGAAAATTGGCGTGACCTACGGCAACCCCGAAACCACGACCGGTGGCAATGCCCTGAAGTTCTATGCCTCGGTGCGCCTTGACATCCGTCGCATCCAGACCCTGAAGCGCGGCACCGAAGAATTCGGCATCCGCGCCAAGGTGAAGGTGGCCAAAAACAAGGTGGCGCCCCCCTTCCGGATTGCGGAATTCGACATCCTCTTTGGCCGCGGGATCAGCACCGTGGGCTGCCTACTGGACCTCGCCGAAGAGCACGGCGTCGTTGTGCGCAAGGGTGCTTGGTACAGCTACGAGGGCGACAACATCGGCCAAGGGCGTGACAACACCATCACCTGGCTCGAGCAAAACAACACCGAGAAAGACGCCATCGAAGTGAAGGTGCGCCAAAAACTCAGTGAAACCACCGATTCGCTGAAGCCCGTTGCCACTGCGGCCGCCAAGCTGGCCGCCTCAGGAAGCGCCAGCAGCAGCAAAGAGCAGGCACTGCCAGCCGCCAGCTGAACACCAGCAGGCACAAAGAAAGCCCCCGGGTGGACCACCCGGGGGCTTCTTGCTGAGGACGGTTGAAAAACCGCCGAATCAGGAGACCTGAGCTTCAACCGCAGCTGGCTGAACAAGCGCGCGAAGGTTGGCGCTCAGGCGTTCGAGCTCTTGGATGGCTTCGGCACCCTCAAGCTTGACCAGCTCATGGCCGTTGCGGGACTCCACCCAGCTGATCCCGAAGTCCGACACCAGAAAACGCACCATGTGTTGATCGCCCAGGCTGGCGACAAAGGATGCACCCTGGCCATCAAGGCCATCACCGCAGACATAACAAGTGGCGGCGATGCCCTGGCGTTGAAGCCCTTCGGCAAGAGCATGAAGGCTCATCACCAAGTCTTCAACAACCGATCGGTACTGCTCTGCCAGACGAGCGAACATGACCGCCCAAAAGTGAAGATCCAATCGATCCTAATCTTTTCTTCAGATTTGAGGGAGTGAAAGCGTTCGCTCCCTCACAATTAGCCGTCCGCCAGCGTCCACCAGCCCAGGGCGGGGCCCAGAAAGCGCACGGTCAACCAAAACAACACCAACGCACCAATGCCAATCCAGGCACCGCGGGTGGTGACTGAGACGAACTGCTCACCTTGACGCTGGGTTAAGGGCAGCCAAGGGGCAATACGGGGCGAGGTGTCCTTGGCCTTCGGGGTCTTCTTCTCACGGGGGGGCAAACCCTGTTCCGAGCGACGCTTGGCCTCTCCCATTCCTGCTGTGCTGCGCGACGGAGCCAGGCTACGGGCAGTCCGCCACTAGGAGTTGGGGAGCAGACGATTCAGAGCGACCCAGGGCTCCAGCGCATCGAGCACCTGCCGCCCCCACCCCCGCCGCTTCAAACGCCCATCCAGCACAGCCAGACGCCCACCATTGCGGCGCAGACCAGCGATCGAGCGCTGCAAACGGCCGAGGGCGTCCGGCAGCAGCAGTTCCCTGAACCAATCGCGGCCCTGCAGCCGCAGCGCCGCGACCCGCGCCGCCGTCAGCGGGTCTTCCAGGCTGGAAATCGGCAGGGTGGCAGCCACCAACTGACCGGGCAAGGGCAACCGCTGTTGATGCTCCAGCCACCAGCTCCAACTGCAACAGATCACACCATTGGCCTCTGGGGCGGTGAGCTCATGGCCCACCCGACTGCCGAACTCAGCCGCTAAGGCACTGGTCAGACCGAGCCTCAGGCCCTCGTCATCGAGTAACACCACGGTCAGGCCGGCCTGCCCTAAGACCAACCGGCGGCACTGATCCAGCAGGTGACTGGGGTAGTGGGGGGCATTGGGCAGCGCCTGCCCCTGCGGAGCGAACAGGGGCAAAGGATCCAGCAGTGGCGGATCGGCAAGGCTGACCTCCACCTGGGGCTCAAAGCCAAGCCCTGAAGGAGCAGGCTGCGGCCAGGGACCAACCACCACTAGACCGCGGCCGCTGAAGAGCCCCGGCATCACCGTGCAGGGATCCAGTGGTTGGCGATGCAGGGTCCACTGCAACAGCGTTGGATTGACTGAGGCCCAACTGGTCCAACTCTCACCGGCGGTCTCAAGCCATTGGGGCCAGGGGTCGGGAAGGGGGGCCAGGACCCCCAGCAACTGCCGCAAGGGCGCCTCATCCTCAGGAGTGATGGGTACCCGCTGATGGGGACCGCAAGGACGGGCCAGCACCCGGCGGCTCAGCCGTTCGTGCAGTTGCAAGAGGCTGGCCGCCGCTGCCGGGAGGCTGCGGCGCAACTGCTCCCAGTGCCCGGTTTCAATCACCACGTCCAAGGCTTGCCGCAGCAGCGGTTGCAGCAGCTCCCCCTCCGGCACCACCAGCTGACGATCCTCCAGTTGACCGCTGCGCCAAGCCGCCACCAGGGCGTCGTGCTGCAGCAACCAGAGGGGCGCCGAATCAGGCGCCGTGGACCCTTCCCAACAGGGCAGGTTCAAGCCGACAGCCTGCAGTCGGGGCAACTCGACCCTCAGCAGGCGCTGCCGCAGGCCGGGGCTCACCACCAGGACCACAGGGTTGTTGTGCAGAGCCAAGGGGACCAGCAGGCCCAGTAACCAGCTGGGATCACTGCCCGGAGCCAGACGCACCAGGGTCTGATCCGAGCGGCGCAGGCTGCGGGCCACCAGCCGACTCAAGGTGAGGTGGTGGGGCCAGCGGGTTTCCCCCTCCTGACGAAGGAGCGCCTTGAGCTGTTGGTGGGCCTTGGCTTCCAACATCCGCGAATCGTAGGAAGCTGGGGCGAGACATCTGTTCAGCGATGGCAACCCACTGGCGAGAGCGACCCATCGGGATCGTCGGCCTGGGGTTGATCGGAGGATCACTAGGCCTGGATCTACAAGCCCAGGGGCTCGAGGTCCGGGCCTTGGTGCATCGCCAAAGCACCGCTGAGCGCGCCCGGGAACGCGGGCTGGCCCAGCAGATCGACACCAGCCCGGCCGTGCTCCAGGACTGCGCCCTGGTGATCCTGGCCTTACCGCTCGACCGCCTTTTGGATCCCGACCCCGCCCTGGTGGCGGCTCTGCCGGCGGACGCGGTCATCACGGATGTGGGATCGGTCAAACAGCCCATCCAGGAGTGCTGGGACAGACTTCACGGGCGTTTCGTGCCAAGCCATCCAATGGCGGGCACAGCCCACTCAGGCGTCGAAGCCGGTCTCACCGGGCTCTTCCAAGGGCGCCCCTGGGTCGCCACCCCAACAGCGCAGACCGATCCAGCCGCCCTGATGGCCATCCGAGAGCTCGCTGAAACCGCAGGAGCCCACTGGCTGGAATGCCCAGCCGCGGCCCATGACCAGGCCGTCGCCCTGATCTCTCACATGCCCGTCTTGGTCAGTGCCGCCCTGCTGCAGAGCGCCGATCAGGGGGGACGCGCGGCCCAGGCCGGCAACCTCGTGCGGGCCCTGGCCTCCAGTGGCTTTGCCGACACCAGCCGCATCGGCGGCGGCAATCCCGAATTGGGCACCTTGATGGCCCGCACCAACCGCGCCGCGGTCCTGGCGGCCCTGGAGCAGTACCAACGGCAACTGCAGCAGCTGCAGGCCCTGGTGGATGGGGAGGAGTGGGAGACCCTGAAGCAGCAGCTGACCCACTGCCACACCCTGCGGCCTGAATTTCTCTAGGCCTTGAGATCCAAAGAGCGCCCCTGGCTCTGCAGCAGCTGCCGGCAAGCCATCAAGGCCGAGAGGCTCACCCCTGCAGTGCCCTCACCGGGATAGATCGCATCCCCACAAAGCCACAGTCCGCTCAGGGGACTGCGGCTGGCCAGACCGAAGGGGCCAAAACGACTGGGGTGCTGCCCCAAGCCACCGACAAAGCCAAAGGGGCGGCCAGTCCAGCCGGCAAAGCCCCGCGGTGTGGCCAGCTCAGCGTGGCGATAGTCCTCGGGCTTCAGGCCGAAGAAAGCCTCAAGCGCCGCCTGAATTCCCGCCATCGCCTGCTGCTTCTGGCGCTGATACTCCGGCTCAGGCAAGCCAAACCAGGGCTTGGCGGGAGTGAAGACGCTGGCGATCAAGGTCGCCTGGCCCGCCGGGGCCCGTCCATCGCCCTCGGCGCTGAAGGAGAGAAAAACACTGCCAGGGTCCTGCCAATCCAGCTGGGCATGCAGACCAAGATCTGGCGGCAGCCGATCGCGATCCACCGCGGCATAAAGCACCAAGGCCCCAGAGGGATCCGGGAAGCTGGCAATGCGCCGGCCGTAGGCCGCAGGCAGGGCCTCCCCCAACAACTGGGGCAGCACTTGGGGCGGCAGCGTGCACACCACATCGGCCGCCTCGAGTGCAAAGGGCTTCTGACCAGGCCCCTCGCCGTGAAGCTGCCAGCCGCTGGCACCAGGGCGCAGCTGGCTGACGCGGTGGCGTAAGCGCAGGCTCCCCCCGTTGGCCTCCAGCACCTGCTCAAGCGCCAAGCAGAGCTGCTGCATCGAACCGTGGAGATGCCAAAGCCCCAGCGGGTCCTGGGCCATCGCCAACACCGTGGCCCCGTAGAGAGCCGCCGTGCGATCAGCAGGCTCTTGGGAATAGAGGCGTAGCTGGAGATCGAGGAAGCGGCGCAGGCGCGCATTCCCCCCGCAACCGCTGAGGACCAAAAGGTCCGCCACCGTGGCGGTCGTGAAAAGTCCGCTGGCCAGGGTGCCGGCCCCCACAGCACCCAGCAGCTGGCGCAGATCCCAGAGGGTCCGAGGCGGCAGCACCGGATCTTTGGCCGCGAAGGCCCAATTGCTGCTGTGCAGCAAGGCGCAGAGGGACCAAAAGCGTTCGCTTCCAGGAAACTGGCGTTGGCGCTCCAGACGCCAACGCTCAGGATCCCGCCAGAGCCGAACCGGGTCTTCAGCGGCGCTGAGCTGGACGCTGCAGCCGGGATTCAGGGGTGTGGCCTTGGGGAGCGGGACCCCGAAATGGGCCATCAGGCGCTGATGGATGCCCCCCGGCTCAAAGCCCGCCACCTGGGTCGCGCCCACATCAAAGACATAGGGACCGCGGCGAAAGGTGCCTGCACAGCCGCCCGTCTGACTGTGGGCTTCCAGCAACTCCACCTGGAGGCCCTCGGCAGCCAGCAGAGCGGCGGCGGTCAGGCCCGCGATGCCCCCCCCGACCACTGCGACATCACAGGATTTGCCCATCGCGGCATGCTGGCAGCGCCCCTACCTCCACCGCGTCGTGCCCAGCCCGCAGGCCTTCTCCGACTGGATCGAGGCCACAACGGGAGTGGGACTACTGGAGCGCTCGCCGGTGGGTGGTGGCTGCATCCACAGCGCCTGGCGTCTGACCCTGGCCGATGGGCGAGAGCTCTTCGCCAAAACCAACCGGGCCGCGCTGCTGCCAGTACTGGACGCCGAGGCCCAGGGCCTGGAGGCCCTAAGCAGCGCCATCAAGCAGGGTGAATCAGGGCTCTTGGCTCCGCAACCCTGCGGCCTGGGCCTGGCCGGAACGGAGGCCGTTCTGCTGCTGAATTGGCTGCAACTTGGTCATCCGGCCGATCAAACCGGTGCCTGGGGGGCCCTGGGTGCGGGCCTGGCCCGGATGCACCGCGGCAGCCTGCAGGGCCATGACGGACGCTTCGGCTGGGAGCGCGATAACTTCATCGGCTCTGGTCCCCAGACCAACCGCTGGGGGGAGAGCTGGGGACGCTTTTTCGCCGAGCAGCGGCTGGGAGCCCAGCTGCGCTGGGCGGCAGCCTCGGGCAAGACGCTCCATGGAGCAGAGGAGCTGCTGGAGCGGGTCCCGCTCTGGCTGGCGGAGCACCACGCTGAGCCGGCCCTGGTCCACGGCGACCTCTGGAGCGGCAATGCCGCCCTGCTCCAGGACGGTCGGGGCAGCATCTTTGACCCCGCCGTCTACCGCGGAGACCGGGAGGTGGATCTAGCCATGGCCCGGCTTTTCGGCGGATTCCCCCGCAGCTTTTTCGCGGGCTACGAACAAGAATGGCCCCTAGAGAAGGGCCACCAGCAGCGGGTCGAGCTCTACAACCTGTATCACCTGCTCAACCACGCCAATCTCTTTGGCGGTGGCTATTGGCAGCAAAGTGCCGCCAGCATCACCGCGCTGCTGCGCGAGTGGCACTAACGGCAGCGATTGGTCAGCTGCTGAATTCAGCCGAGGTATTCCTTGCGCAGACCCTGCACCTTGTTGATCACGGCAGTGCGCTTGTCACTGGTGGTCAGGTTCTTCCAGCTCCACTGACCGACCACCACCAGACCCAGCAGTTCCAGCAGACCAGGAACAACCGGCAGAAGGTTGATGGTGTCGAGAACGCCCTTGATCAGCACCTGGGCAACGATGACGATCACCAGAACGCCGACACCCTTGCCGATGCGGCCCATCTGGTTCCAGTCCACCTTGTCGAGGGTCTCGTTGACCTTGCTCAGGACCTCGGTGTAGCGCTCGGTGAAGTTGGCGCCGGCCTCTTCTGCAGCGGGGGTGGCCGATTCCTTCAGATCGTTGCTGTCGTCGGTCATCAGGATGGGCTTGGATTAAAAACCTCGACACAAGGTATCCGGGTGACTGCCCAAGCGCCAGACCAGTTGCGCGTCGATGGTCATTGCCTGATCGTTTTGGAGCGCACCCTGCAAGCGGCCTGCCCCGAGGAGGGATGCGCTCTGTTGCTGGGCCAAACCAATGGCACAACCTTGGAGCTGCATCGGGTTTGGCCCTGTTGCAACAGCTGGGAGCCCGCCCAGGAACGGGATCACCGCTTCAAGCTCGACCCGAGGGAGCAGCTGCTGGCGCAACGCTGGGCGAGGGAGAAAGGACTGCAGGTGATCGGTGCCGCCCACAGCCACCCCACCAGTCCCGCCATCCCGTCGGCCACCGACCTGGAGCTTTGTTTCGGACCCACGTTGATGCTCATTCGCTCGGGCCTGGAGCAGAACCCTTGGCGGGCCTGGTGGATCTCAGGGGAGGAGGGTCCGAGCGAACCACGCGAATTGCCTTTACGGCAGGGGCTGGCCGCAGGGGACCAGCGTTTGGGAAAGTAGTGAGCTGGAAAGCGATCGGCACTCCATGCTTCCCCTTGACACCACCGGCATCGAGCTGAGCCCCGATGAGGTGGCCCGTTTTGCGCGCCACCTGATCCTGCCGGAAGTGGGCATGGAGGGCCAAAAGCGGCTCAAAGCCTCTTCCGTCCTCTGCGTTGGCACCGGCGGCCTGGGCTCACCACTCCTTCTGTATCTGGCCGCAGCCGGCGTTGGCCGCATCGGCATCGTCGACTTCGACGTCGTGGATCACTCCAACCTGCAGCGCCAGGTGATCCATGGCACCAGCTGGGTGGGCAAGCCCAAGATCGAATCGGCCAAAGCGCGGATTCTCGAGATCAACCCCCACTGCCAGGTGGATCTCTATGAGACGGCCCTCAGCAGCGAGAACGCCCTGGACATCGTTCGCCCCTACGACATCGTCTGCGACGGGACCGACAACTTCCCCACCCGCTACCTGGTGAACGACGCCTGTGTGCTGCTGGGCAAGCCCAATGTCTACGGCTCGATCTTCCGCTTTGAAGGCCAGGCCACGGTGTTCAACCTGGATAGCGAGAGCCCCAATTACCGCGACCTCTTCCCCGAGCCCCCGCCGCCGGGCATGGTCCCCTCCTGCGCTGAAGGGGGCGTGGTGGGCGTTCTGCCCGGAATCATCGGCGTGATTCAAGCCACCGAAGCGGTGAAGATCATCACTGGCATTGGCACCACCCTCAGCGGCCGGCTGCTGCTCTTTGATGCCCTCGGCATGAAGTTCCGGGAGCTCAAGCTGCGCCCCACCCCGGAGCGTCCGGTGATCGAAAAGCTGATCGACTACCAGGAGTTCTGTGGTGTGGGCGGCACCGCCCCTGGCCAAGAGGAAGCCGGTTCCGTCGAGAGCATCAGCGTCAGCGAGCTCAAGACCCTGCTCGATGGGGACACCTCCTCGATGGTGCTGATCGACGTTCGCAATCCCCCCGAAGCCGAGATTGCCGTCATTCCTGGCGCCCAGCTCATTCCCCTCGATCAAATCGAAAACGGAACCGCGATTGATCGCATTAAGGAGCTCACCAGAGGCAAGCAGCTCTATGCCCACTGCAAGCTGGGCGGCCGCAGTGCCAAGGCCCTGATCGCACTGAAGCGCCATGGCGTCGAGGGCATCAACGTGGCCGGCGGCATTGATGCCTGGAGCCAAGAGGTGGACAGCTCCGTCCCCCGCTACTAACCACAGGACCTGAGCCCGGGGCAACCCGGGCTTTTTTCATGGTCCGCGATCAGTAATCGACGCCGCGCTTGAGGTCCACGCCCCGCTCGGCGTAGTGCTTGTGGCAGACCATCTCGGAGTGAACGCTCGCCAAATCGAAGTAGGCCGGTGGGTGCTTGCAGCGCCCGGTCAGGATCACCTCGGTTTCGGCCGGCTTGCGCAGCAGGGTCTGCACGATCGGCTCGACCGGAATCAACTCGAGATCAACGGTGGGATTGATCTCATCGAGGATCACCGTTTTGTAGAGGCCGCTGGAGATCGCCGCGCGGGCGATTTCCCAAGCCCGCTCCGCTTCGACGTAATCAATCGGCTGCTGCTGGCCGCGCCAGACGATGGCATCACGGCCGGAGCGCAGGTGATCCACCAGATGGGGGTAGCTCTCGCGCAGGGCCGCAATGGCCGCGTCCTCGGTGTAGCCGTTACCGCCCTTGAGCCACTGCAGGATTAAGACCCGATGGCTCTTGTCTTGGGAGATGCCGCGGCCAATGGCCTGCAGCGCCTTGCCCAGGGCACTGGTGGATTTGCCTTTGCCTTCGCCGGTGTAGACCTCGACCCCCTCCAGGCCGGCCAGAACGGGCTCACCGGTTTGCTCCTCGAGCTCCGGGGTGTCGGGGCGGCGGTGGGCGCGCATCTCCGAATGGAGATCAGCGATCTGCACCAGGGGACGCGGGGCGCCGCGGCCGGTGACGATCACCTCCATGCCCGCGGGCTTGGCTGAGAGGGTACGGACCACCTCCTCGGTGTCCAGCAGACCGAGGTCCAGCACGGGGTTGAGCTCATCGAGCACCACCACCGAATAGAGCTCGCTGGCGATCGCCCCCTTGGCGATGGTCCAGCCCCGCTGGGCCTCCTGGAGATCGACGCGGGTGACCTCATCCACGCCAAAGAATTCCCCGCGGCCGGTGCGGACCTGATCGATCAGGTGAGGGAAACCCTGCTGCAGGGCTTCGATTGCCGCGTCTTCGTCATAGGAGCGGCCGGGCCCCTTCAAAAAGCGGAGCAACAAAACCCGGGTTTGCTTCTGCTCGCAGATGCCCAGGCCGATGGTGCGCAGGACCACGCCCAGGGCCGCCTGACTTTTGCCCTTCCCTTCGCCGTCATAAACGTGCACTTGGCCGCGGCTGCGCTCGCTTCCATCGGCGGCGGTCCGAATCCCAATGCCGCGCCCGGTGCTGCGGGTGGAGCTGGCAGAGGTTGCCTGCGGAGCCATCGACGCGCCTCTTACCGTTGGATCCTAACGAGAGTGATTTGAAGCCAGGGCACCCCATCGTTGAACGACTGGAGCCTTCCTTAGCGGAGGCCCTGGAGGCTCTGCGGCAGCGAATCGGATCGCTCCCAGCGGCCATCGTGGCCTACTCCGGCGGAGTCGACAGCGCCTTGGTGGCCGCCATCGCAGCTGAACAACTGGGGGATCGCGCCCTGGCGGTCACCGGCATCTCACCGGCCCTCGCTCCCCATCTACGCGCAGAAGCGCAGCAGCAGGCGACCTGGATGGGCATCCAGCAGCAGGAGCTCCCCACCGCTGAACTCAGCGATCCCGCCTACAGCAGCAACCCCGACAACCGCTGCTACGCCTGCAAGCGCGAACTCCACAGCGTGATTGCTGATTTGGTGGGGCAACTCAGCGAACCCTGGCGCTCCTCCACCGTTCTCGATGGCGTCAACCGCGATGACCTCGGCGACCATCGCCCTGGCATCGAAGCGGCCCGCGAACGGGGGGTCTGCTCGCCGCTGGCCGAACTTCAGATCGACAAGGCGGGGGTGCGTGCCCTCTCGCGGGCGCTGGGCTTTCCCTGGTGGGACAAGCCAGCCCAGCCCTGCCTGGCCTCGCGCTTCCCCTACGGCGAAGGCATCAACGCCGAGCGGCTCCAGCGGGTGGGCGCCGCCGAAGCCTGGCTACGGGAGCGGGGATTTCAGGAGCTGCGGGTGCGCAGCCAAGGGGAAACCGCCCGCATCGAAGTGCCCCCTTCAGCCCTGCAACGCCTGGTGGCAGAACCCACCCGCGGCGCCGTCGTCGAGGCCCTACTGGCCCTGGGGTTTAGCGCCGTCAGCCTGGATCTCGAGGGCTTAGTCAGCGGAAAGCTCAATCGGGCCCTCAAGCGCTGAGCAACTGATCAATCAGATCCGCCTTGCGCAGGCGACTGACGCCGGAGAGCCCGCGGGCGCGGGCGAGCTGCTGCAGCTGCACCACCGTTTGCCCCTCCAACTCTCCACGGGGAGACGGGGGGCGATGGGCCCTCAACGGCTCTTCCGGAGCCGCGATGGCTTGATCCGCTGCAGCGGGGACCCGGGAGGCCAGAGCCAACAGCGCCAGGCTGCCGCCGGTCAGTAGGGCCGCCTCAACCGCAAAGGTGATCTCCTGCATGGGGGAGAGATCGAGATTGGCGGCATTACAACCAATCACCCCCGGGCGCGCCACCAATGCGTAGGCACAAAAAAGCCCTCCACTGCGGGAGGGCTCAGGGTCCAGTCGCGATCAGGCCGCCACGAGATCGGGGTCCCGCTCGGCATCAGCCACAGCTACGGGGGTTTCGCGGCGGAAGCTCTTGAGCTTGTAGTTACCAGCGTTGAGCTCTTCGCTCAACACAATGCAGGCCCGCTCCGGCATGGTGTGATCACCACAGGTGAACACATCCACGGCGGCGTAGCCCGATTCAGGCCACGTGTGGATCGAGATATGGGATTCGGCCAGAAGGGCCAGCCCCGTCACACCCTGAGGTTGGAAGTGGTGGGTGATCAGATTGAGCAGGGTCGCGCCAGCACGCTTCGCAGCGATGGTGAGGGCGTTCCTGATGAAAGCTTCGTCGTCGAGCTTGTCTGCGTCGCAGTTGTACAGCTCGAGAATGCAGTGTTTACCCACCATGTCGGTGGCACTGGGTGCTTGGGGGCTAGCGGAGAACGTCTCAGCTCCAGTCCATCCCGGGTTGGGGTGGAGACAGGCTGCTTGGCTCATCAACGTGAGGCAAAGAGTTCAAGACTTTACTGGCCAGGGAGCAGCGCTCCTGCCTCAACCGTGACCACCTGAGAACCCTGGTGCCATCCGCCGTTGAAGGCACCCAGGTGGGTTGCGCTCACGAGGCACTGATGGCCCTCGCCGACCGCCTCCAGCAGCAGCTGTTGCCGTCCGGGATCCAGCTCCGCCAGGACGTCATCGAGCAGCAGCAACGGGGGCTCGCCCCAGAGTTGATGCACCAGCTCGAGCTCAGCCATCTTCAAGGCCAGCACCAAGGTGCGCTGCTGTCCCGCTGATCCATAGCGTCTGGCGGGCTGGCCCCCAAGTTCCATCGCCACCTCATCGCGATGGGGACCGACGCTGCACTGGCCCAGTCGCAGCTCCTGGGGACGCTGCTGAAGCAACTGCTCAGCCAAGGCGTCCCGCCAGGGCGCCTCCGCCTCCTCCCCCTCGAGCTGACTGCCGGGGCGATACCGCAACCCCAAGAGCTCACGGCCATCGCTGAGGCGGTGCTGCCAAGCCTGGGCCAGGGGCTCCAAACGCCGCAGGGCCCGCAGCCGCCGGCGGTGTAACCGCGTTCCGATCAAGGCCATCTGCTGATCAAACGCATCCAGCAGCCCATCGAGCTGCGACTGGGGGAACCCTCGACGCAGCAGCTGGGAGCGCTGACGCAGAAGCCGGCCATAGCGGCTGAGCAACTCGGCATAGACCGGCTCCAGCTGCAGCACCACCCGATCGAGCCACTGCCGTCGCAGGGCCGGTTCACCTCGAACCAGCTCCAGGTCCAAGGCGCTGAAGCCCACGCAGCGCAAGGGGCCGATCAACTCGTGCTGACGCTCCAGCACCTTTCCGTTTCGCCGGGCCTGTCGTCCCCCCTGGCGGCGCAGTTCCAACTCCAAGCGATCTCCGCCTGTGCAGTCGGCAGCAATCAAGCCCTGACGCTCCCCCTGGCGAATCAAATCCCGGTCGCTGCTGCAGCGGTGGGAGCGGAGACTCCCGAGCAGCTCCACCGCTTCCAGCAGGTTGGATTTGCCCTCGCCATTGCGACCAATCACCAGCAACCGCGGAGCCTCGAGGGTCAGGCTCAGCTCTCCGTAATTACGGAACTGACGCAGCTCCAGGCGATGCAGCCGAATGGGTTTCTGGGGCCGTCTGACCAGTAAGGTAAGGCGGTGACGGCGGTCTGCTGCCTGCACACGACCCATCTGAGCAACTGAACTTGCTCAGGGCGTATGGGCATGTAGCTCAGTTGGATAGAGCATCAGATTCCGGTTCTGAGGGTCGGGGGTTCGAGTCCCTCCATGCTCGTGAACAGGTCCAGACCAGTCACCGACACCACCCCGCTGCGGCGGGGTTTTTTGTTGCCCTAGAGGCGCAGACCCATGGCCCGAATGCCACCGGGGTCCACGACAAATCCGTTTCGCTTCAGCGCGTCGAGGGCCACGCTGGGGGCCGCCACCGAAATACTGCAACCGGGCAATTCGCGGCGCAGCCGGGCCATCGCGGCATGGACGATCACCAGCAACACCTGGGCCTGCGCAGGGTCAACCGGATCGGCTGAGAGATCCCAAAGATTGGCGTTGAGGGCGAGGTCGCTCGTGGCTCGCACAAAACCCACCAACACACCACTGGGATTGCGCACGCTGAACTGCCAGTTGCTGCGGGCCAGGGCTTGCTCCAGCCGCTCGTCCAACCGCTGGGGGTCCCCGCACTGAACCAGGAGACGGTTCAGCTCCCCCCCGCTTGGGGTCTGCTGCCCATCAAGGATGTAACCCTCGGGCAAAACCGGAGGCTGGGGCTGTGAGCGAAAGGGGATCAAAAGCGAGTCGAGCACCGCAGCCGTGCCTCAACCGGTGTTGCGCATGCCTGCGGCAATGCCGTTGATGGTGAGCAAAGCGCCGCGGAGCAACTCACTGCGGCTGTAGGTCCGGCCGTCATCACTGGCCGCCTCTTCACTCATGGGGGGCTGGCGGTTCTGATCCCGCAGACGACGCAGCAGGGCCACCTGCAGGAAGCCGAGCGGAATGATGGTGCGGTTGCGAAGCTCAACCGAGAGCTGCAGGGCTGGGTCCCCATCCAGAAGGCGCCCATGGCCGGTGATCCCCAGAACGAGGTCCCGGGTCAAGACGAACTCGCGGGCGATGACCGCAAAGATCTCTTCAAAGGCCTCACGGGATTCCGGGCGACCCAGGGACTGGACGTAGTGGTGGGCCAGATCCAGGTCGACCTTCGAGAGGGTCATCTCCACCTTGGAGATCAGCATCCGGAAGAAGGGCCAACGCTGATAGAGCTGCTGGAACAACTCCATCTGGCCGGGATCCTCGCTGAGCTCATCCTGCAGAGCCGTGCCCACCCCGAACCAGCTGGGGAGCAGGAAGCGGCTTTGGGTCCAACCAAACACCCAGGGGATGGCGCGCAGGCTTGAGAGGTCCTTGGCGCCGCTCTTGCGACGGGCAGGACGACTGGAGATCTGCAGCTTGCTGATCTCTTCAATCGGAGTGCACTGCTGGAAGAAGCCCACCAAATCGGGGTTCTCATGCACCAGTGAGCGGTAGTGGCTGCGGGAGCGGGCCGCCAGGCGCACCATCAATGCGTTCCAGTCCGGAGTGTCATCGACGTGACTGGTCACCAAACTGTTTTGAATCACCGCGGTGGTGACCGTCTCCAGGTTGTAGAGGGCCAACTCCGGCAAGGAGTACTTGGAGGCCAAGACCTCCCCTTGCTCGGTGATTTTGATGCGGCCATTCAGGGTGCCGCTGGGTTGAGCCAAGATCGCCTGGTAGGCCGGACCACCCCCCCGTCCGACGGAACCACCGCGGCCGTGGAACAGGCGCAGGGAGACGTCGTGGCGGCTGGCCAGCTGCTGCAGAGCGATCTGGGCCTGGTGGATCTCCCAGTTGCTGGAGAGGAAGCCGGAGTCTTTGTTGCTGTCGGAGTAACCCAACATCAATTCCTGGAGCGGCCGGCCGGTGGGGCTGGAGCTGGCCAGAAGCTGGCGGTAGAAGGGCTCCTTGAACAGGCGCTCCATGACATCCGGAGCGGCCTTGAGATCCTCCACCGTTTCAAACAAGGGGATCACCAGCAGATCGGAGCGCTGGGCCATCGGATCCACCAAGCCAGCCTCCTTGGCCAGCAGCAACACCTCCAGAAGATCGGAGACCGTGTGACTCATCGAGATCACGTAGGTGCGGCAGATCCGTGACCCGAACTCCTGCTGGAGGCGCTGTACGACACGCAGCACGTCGAAGGTTTCCGCCGTCGAGGCACTCCACTTCACGGCCGCAGGGATCAGAGGCCGGCGGGTCTGAAGCTCCGCCATCAACCAGCTGATGCGCTGCTCCTCATCCATCTCCCCGTAGGGCGTTGGCATCTGCAGATAACGGGTCAGCTCATCGAGGGCATCGCTATGGCGGGTGCTCTCCTGGCGGATGTCCAGGCTCGCCAGGCAGAACGCAAAGGTGTGCACCTGGGCGATCAGGTTGTCGAGCGGCTCACAACTCAGTCCGGTGCCCTGGAGGCTCTCGTTGATCAGCTCCAGATCGGTGCGGAACTCATCGACCGTCCCGTAGTGCAACTCCGGTGCCGGGGGAGCGGGCATGGCGCCCTGGTGGCCAAAGTCGGGCTGGGCCGGCCTCGGTTCATGGGGGGCATCCCAACCAGCAGCAGCCTGCTGCTGGTTGCGGGACAAGGTGAGCCGCAACCGCTCAATGACGTAGCTGAGCTTCAAGCGATAGGGCTCAAGCCGGTAGCGAGCGGCCCGCTCTTCGTAGACCTCCGGGAAGCGGAGTCGGTCCATCTCGAGGGATTCGAGCAGGGGCGCACTGACCTGGCTCCACTGCATCGAAATGCTCAGTTGATCGCGGAGGTCTTCCACCGCGGCCAGGTAGCGATCGAGCATCAACTGGCGCTGGTACGAAGCCGTCCTCCAGGTGATGTCAGGGGTGACCGAGGGGTTGCCATCGCGGTCCGATCCGACCCAGGAGCCGAAGGTGCAGAAGGCATCGCTCGGAGGCAGCACGTCGGGATAGTTGGAGCCCAAGGCCGTGCGAATCCGCTGGCGCAGCTGAGGCATCGCCTCAAACAGCACCTGCTGGAAGTAGTGCAGGGCGTAATCGACCTCATCGAGGACCGACGGCTTGAACTGGTGCAGTTCGTCGGTACGCCACCAGAGGCGGATTTCTTCCTCGAGTTGCTGGCGCAGGTTGTCGCGCTCCTCGGGATGCAACAGCTGACTCTTCTGAAGCTGCTGGATCAGAGAGGCCACCCGGCGTTGCTTGTGGCGGACGGTGTGGCGAACGATTTCCGTGGGGTGCGCGGTAAAGACCAGGCGGATATCGAGCTCCTGCAGCAGCTGCTCAATCTGTGCCGGCGGCACCCCAAGACCGCGCAGACGAGTAAACAGCTCGCGGAAGGTCGCGGGCGAGGTCTGGCTCGCCAGGGGCGGAACAAACGGATCGCTCAGTTCCTCGGCGTGGTGGGGCCTCAGGCTGGCGAGATAACTGTCCTCCTCGATGTGCTGCTCGAGGATGTTGACCAGCTGAAAGTAAAGGGAGAAGGAGCGGGCAGCGGCAATCGCCTCCGAGAGATCCATATCCCGGATCAGCTGCACGATCCCCTCTGTCGCTGCTTCAGAAGCCTGATCGGGAGCTCCGCCATCGATGCGGTTGCTCAGCTCTTTCATCCGCAGCAAGCGTTCTGCCTGAGGGGCAGGGCATTCACTGCGCAGCACCGTCTGCCAGAGGTCTTCAACCAACTCCAACCGGTCCCCAAGCAGGCGGGTGACCCGAGGCTCAGCCGCAGGAGCAGAGGCTTCAGTTGCGGCGAGGGTGGGCCCCATAGAGGCGGTTTCGGCAGGGGTGCGATGCATGATCATCCCAAAGCGCCCGTTTCGGGGCTGGTGCTTAGGGCACCAAGACGGGTTTCCAGCTGCTCAAGATCCGCTGCGGCCGAGGCAATCAGCTCCGCCACGGACGCACCCTGGGCATGGGAGTGGAGCCATTGCATCGCCTGATTGCCCTGGGCCAAGACCTGTTGCAGCGGCGTCAGCAGCTCAGCAAGCTGCAGCTCACTGGCGAGGGCCTGCATCCCATCGAGCTCAGCAGCAATCCAATCGCGGGCCACGATCGGCGATCCATCACGCCAGTGGAGCAATTCGGCGTCCAGGCTGCTGCGGGCTGCGGCCTGATCATTGGAATCCGCTAAGGCCGCGAGGGCCTGGGGGTCCAAACCACTCGCCAAGAGCGGGTCGCAGCCGGAGGAGTCCCGCAGGAGCTGGTGAAGACGCAGCTCCACAAAGGCCGTCAGCGCCAGCAGTAACTGGGGATCAGCGACCAGGTCACAGATTCGGATCTCCAAGCGATTGAGGTCGTAGGGGCGTCGCTCGCCGTTGGGGCGCACAGACGTCCAGAGATGACGCACGTTTTGCATCGTGCCCAGCTGCAGCTGCTCCTCCACCCACGCGATGTAGTGGCCGTGGTTCAGGAACAGGGGAACCTGCTCCGGTGTGAGCGGAAATTGCAACCAACGCTGGGAATGGGCACCCGTGACCTGCCCATCGACAAACGGCGAGCAGGCGCTCAAGGCCAGCAGCAACGCCGCTTCACAACGCACCAAGCGACAGGCCGCAAACAGCTGATCGAGATCCGTCAGGCCGAGATTGATGTGCACGCTGGCCGTCACCACCCGAGTGCCATAGGACGACTCGATGTAGGCGTGATAAGGGTTCTCGGGGTCCGAGCGCTCGAAGCGTTGGCTATCCCCCGTGCTCAAGGTGCTGCCTGGGAGCAGGGTAAGCCCGCGCTGGGCCAGCCAAGGGCGCAACCGGCGGCGGGGCTCCAGCAGCAACTCCAACTGCGTGGCGTAGCTGGCCTCGGGGGGCGTGATGTATTCGAGGTTTCGGCAGTCGGGCTCAGTGACAAAGCCCTCCAGGGCCGATGCCACTTCAGCGGAGCAACCCACCACCGTGCCGTCCGGGCGGCCGGTGTAGAGCTCGACCTCAAAGCCCTTGAGCAACAGGGGGGAGCTCATGCCAGGCAAGCCAGGGCCTTGAGCATGCCCCGGGCCTTATTCAGGGTCTCCTGGTATTCCGAGGCCGGGACCGAATCAGCCACCAGACCGGCGCCGGCCTGGACCTGCACGCGCCAGCGCCCTTCGCCATCCGGTAAGACCACCATGGTTCGAATCGTTATTGCTGTATTCAAGGCTCCGCTGAGATCCATGGCCCCGTAGACCCCCGAGTAGGGGCCCCGGGCATCGGGCTCTAGGGCATGGATCAGCTGCATCGCCCGGATCTTGGGAGCGCCACTGACGGTGCCCGCGGGGAAAGAGGCCATCAACAGATCCCAAACATCCCGGCCTGGATCCAGCAAACCTTCCACCTCGCTGACGATGTGCATCACGTGGGAGTAGCGCTCAATCACCATCAACTCACTGACGCTGACGCTGCCCGGCACACAGACGCGACCCAGGTCGTTCCGACCAAGATCGACAAGCATCACGTGCTCGGCTCGCTCCTTGGGATCGGCCAACAGATCCTTCTCAAGAGCCAAGTCCTCGGCTTCGTTGCTGCCCCGCGGCCGGGTGCCGGCGATCGGCCGTAGGGAGGCCTTGACCCGGCCGCTGCCATCGGCCATGGGCTCCGCCTTCACCATCACCTCCGGGCTTGAGCCAATCAGGTACCAGCCTCCAAAATTGAAGAAGGCCATGTAGGGAGACGGATTCACCATCCGCAGGCTCCTGTAGAGCTCAAACGGGTCCCGCTCGACCGGTGTTTCCAAGCGCTGACTGATCACCAGCTGGAAGACATCCCCAGCGGCGACGTGCTCCTTGGCCGTCAGCACGGCCGCTTCAAATTCATCGCGGCTGCGATTGCTGGTGGTGGGGAGATCCACCGCCGCGTCATCGCGCCAATCCAGGGGTGTCACGCCTGAGGGCAGGGGCTGATGCATGCGCTGCTCCAGCGCATCCAGGCGAGCCACCGCAGCGTCGTAGGCCGCCGTGGCGTCGGGCTCGTCCTGGAGATTGACGTAGGCCACCGCCGTGAGCTGACGCTTGACCTGGTCGAAGGCCAGCAAGCTATCGGCGAGCATCCAACACCCATCGGGCGGCCCCTCTGGATCGGTGGGGTGAATCGGAACGCTGGGTTCGATCCAACGAATGAGTTCGTAGCCCCAAAAACCAAAGAGTTGCCCCAAGGGGGGCAGTCCAGGGACCGCTGGGGCGTCATAGGCCGCCAGGGTGTCCCGCAGAAGATCAAAAGGATTGCCGCTGAGGGCACTGCGGCGCCCATCGCGCCAGCACTGTTCAGCCGCCTCACCGCGCACGCTCAGGGTCCAGAGCGGATCACTGACGACAAAGCTCCAGCGGCCAATCTGCTCACCACCCTCAACCGACTCCAACAGAACGCCGTGCGCACTGCCGGCCCCCACCTTGAGCCAAGTGGTCAGGGGCGTTTCCAGATCCGCCGGCCAGGTGCGCCAAATCGGGATGTAATTGCTGCCCTCCTTGGCCTGGGCCAGAACAGTCGCGCGGTCAGGAGAGGGCATCACTACGACGACGGGCAGGCAAAAAAAACGGGGCGCTTAGCCCCGCCTTTATAGAGGTTGAAGCACCGACCGCTGCTCGCAGCAGTGCAGGTCCTAAATCAGGAATCGAAGGTGTTCTTGCCGGTGAATTTGATGCTGGCGGGGTTGCCGTTCTCACCGATGCGGCGAGCGTTGTGACCCACCATCTGACGACCCTCGTTCACCTTCTCGGGGAACACACCGTCCTTGGGATGCAGGAACTCGGTGTCGCCGCCGGGGAAGATCCGGTAGATCTTGTAGTCCTCGATCCGGGGCTTGAACTTGGTGCGCAGCTGAGTGCCCAGGGCCAGGCACTGCTCCTTGCGAGCGAAATACATGATGTTCTCGCCCTCATTCATATGAGCAGCACCACCGGTGGGCAGCTCGAAGGGTTGGACCTTGCTGCTGGTCCAAGTGATGGCGTACTTCTCTTCGGTCTCAGCGGCGTTGAGCAGACCGCCGGTGCTGCCGATGTACTTCGGGAGTTGACCGCTCAATGTCATGGCTGTTCCGGAGGGGGTGTCGGCAGACCGCAGACCGTTTCAGTCGGAAGCTAGCACCGTGTTTTCGGGGGAACTAAAGCTGCCGCCCCTCTCTTCACACCCGTCAACAATGCCCCCTGAATCAGGCCACTGGGAAAAAGACCGTGAGGTCATTTCCAGAGCGCTCCGCCAACCGTCCTCCCAGGCTGTGAAACAGGCGCTGCGTGGCTTGACGGCTCAGTTGCAAACTGCCGGTCCCTGGGTTCCAACTCAACACAGGTCCCACACGCTGATGCAGGTCTTGTTCACCCTCGCTTGAAGTCAAGGCGGCGGCACTCAGCCGCAACTTCAGACGGGCCCCGGCGGGTTGAAGGCTCAGCTGCACCACCGCTCCAGCGGGCAGACCGCGGCTGAAGCGATCCATCAGCCCCCCCAAGACCGTTTCCAGGCGCGCTGGATCGGAGAGCACCGAAGGGAGCTCCGGGGTCAGACAGAGCTCCAAGTTCAGGCCGCGGCGCTGCAACTGCTGCCTCCACCCGGTTTCCAACTGACCCAGGAGCTGACTGAGATCGGTCCGGGCCAAGGCATGGGCGGGCGCAGCCCTGGTCGGCTCCCGTTGCAGTTCAGCCGCAAGAAAAATCAAGCCAAAGCGATCGATCTGCTCGCTGCATTCCCCATCGATTTGGTGCAACCGTTTGCGCACCAAATCTGTGAGGTCTCCGCGCCGCAGCAAGGAACGAATCAGGGTGCGAATCGTGGCTAAGGGTGTGCGGACCTCGTGGGTCAAGGCCTCAAGAAGGGCCAATTCACTGCTGGGGCTTGGGCTGCTCTCGGTACCACTGCTGCGGTGCACCAAGGGCTGCAGAGTCAGGCTTGGAGCCATCGCCGCCAGGCGTTCGGCCAAGCGGGGCCAAAACAGCTGCGCCAGCTGCTCGTCGTTATGCAAGCCACCCAGGGCCTGAATCGCTTGGCGCAGGGCCTGCCCCTGCTGCGGATCGCTGTCTTGCAGGCGTTCATCCAACAGCGATAGCGCTGCTGAGAGGGTGGGAGGGTCAAAGCGAACCACCAGCTGACGCTCCTGGACTTGCCCCACCAGGGCCATGGCCATCTGCAGCTTCGGAGTGATCAGCACCAACAGGGGATCCGTGCCATCGCTGTCCTCCAGGGCCAAGCGCTGAAACCCCCCACTGACCGAAGGGGTGGCCGCCGCGGCCGGCAACAAGGGGGAGGTGTTCTGCAGCAGGTCCTTGAGTTCGGGTGGAGCCCAGACCCAGCCCTGAAACTGCTGCAGCAGCGTGGGTTCATAGAGGGCCGGGAGCGGAGAGGCCAACCAAACCCCGGGCTGCGCCCCTAGGGGCAGCAAGAAATCCTCTTGGAGCGTCGCCAAGGCGGCCCACCACTGCCGCCGCACGCTGTCTTCATCGCAGCGACCGGCTGGCATCCGATGGGCCAACTGGCGCCGCACCGCTTCAAAACTGCACTCCAGAGCAGCCATCAGCGGCGCTTGGCCGGCTGCTTAATCCCCCGGGCCACCGAGGCGCACAGGCCTAGGCCAATGAAGTTGACCAACATGGCTGATCGGCCATAACTCAACCAGGGCAGAGGGATCCCTGTGATCGGACCCAAGCCGATGGTCATATTGATGTTCACCACCACCTGGAACATCACCATCGCCCCCACGCCGATCACCACCAAGGACCCCACATCCGTGCGGGCCTGGCCGGCGATCTGCAACAACCGCCAGATCCAGGCAACGAAGCCCAGAACCACCAGAGCAGAACCCAAAAAGCCCGTCTCCTCCCCCAGGGCACTAAAGATGAAATCGGTGTGCTGCTCAGGGATGAAGCGCAGCAGGGTCAGATGGCCTTGGAGCAGGCCGGTGCCGAACCAGCCTCCTGAGCCAATGCCCACGGTGCTCTGAAGGAGGTGATAGCCCCCGCCCAGGGGGTCTTTGTTGGGATCCAGGAACAGGGTCAGGCGGTCCCTTTGGTGGGGCTGCAGGAAGTTGTTCCATAGCCACGGGGTCCCCACGGCGAACAACCCCTGAATGGCCAGCACCGCCAGGGGGGCGAGGCGTTTCCAAGGGAGCGAGCGCGACGCGACCACCGCCATGGCGGGAATCCAGAGCATCAGCGACCAGGGGAAGACCCCGGCAAGGACCGAGGTGACCACCGGGGAGATCAAGAGCACCACCCAGGCCCCCGGCATTCCCGACCAAAACATCATCACAAGCAAGACCGCCCCAAACACCAAGGAGGTGCCCAAGTCGGGCTGGATCAAGACCAGAAACCAGGGGATGCTGATCGTCGCGACCGGGCGAACCAGATCCACGGGCCGCTCAACGGGGTGGCGCGACAGGACCTGCGCCAACAGGAGGATCGTCGCGATCTTCGCGAATTCAGACGGCTGCACATTGAAGCCAGCGATATTGATCCAGCTCTGGGCACCCAGAGCACTAACCCCAATCAGGCGCACGGCGATCAAGCTGGCGACCATGGCCCCGTAAATGGGCCAGGTCCAGCGGCTGATCCGCTCCACCGGGACCTTGGCGAGCAGCAGGGCGATGACCAAACCCACGGCGGCCGTCACCCAGTGCTGGTACCAATCGGCGTAACCGGCTTGACGCTGGGTGCTGGCGATCAGGAATCCGGCGATGAAAATCATCGCCAGGGGAATCCACCAGAGAATTTTGTCGACGCCGGCAAACCAGCGACGCCTGCGTCCATCTCTTTTGAAAAGCAGGCCTCCGCGGCGGCGATCCCAGAAGCCCGAGAGCGTCATCAGCGGACGGTGACAGGAAGACGTGTCGCGAGCGCGGCAAAGGCGGCGGCCGTTGCCGACTCCGGCGCACTGATGGTCACGGGGCGACCACCATCTCCGCCCTGCACCACCGCCAACTCCATCGGCAACTGGGCCAGCAGCGGCACACCACTCTCATCCGCCAGGCACTGCCCCCCACCGGAGCCAAAGAGCTCGTAGCGCTTCTCCGGTGCATCCGGAGGGATAAAGGCCGTCATGTTCTCCACCACACCCAGCACCGGAACGCCGAGCTGCTGGAACATTGCCAAGCCACGGCGTGCATCCTGCAGGGAGACCATCTGAGGGGTCGTGACGATGATCACGCCAGCCATGGGAACCGCCTGGGCCAGGCTGAGCTGGGCATCGCCGGTGCCCGGCGGGAGGTCAACCACGAGCACATCCCGCTCGCCCCACTCCACCTGGTAGAGGAATTGGCGAATGATGCCGTTGAGCATCGGGCCGCGCCAGATCACGGGCTGATGGGCATCGATCAGCAGCCCCATCGAAACCATGGCGATGCCGCAACTCTCAATGGGGGTCAAGACCTGCTCGTTGCCGCTGCCTCGCACCTGGGGGGTTTGATCGGCAACCCCCAACATCGTTGGTGCGTTCGGGCCGTAGATGTCGGCATCGAGCAGGCCGACCTTGAGACCGGTCTGAGCCAGGGCACAGGCCAGATTGACCGCCACGGTGCTTTTGCCCACGCCGCCTTTGCCGCTGCTGACGGCGATGACCTGTTTGACGCCCGGGATGGCCTGGCGCTCGGGACCACCGCCGCCATGGCCCGCAGCCCCGATGGGCGCACCGGCATGGGGTGAGGCCTGCTGCTGCGCCTGGGTCAACTCGATTTGCACGTCTTCGATGCCACCCAGCTGCAGCAGGGCACCGCGCGCATCGGCGGCAATCCGATCCCTCTGGGACGCGGCGTAGCCGGGCAGGGCGAGCTGAAAGACCACGCGATTGTTCTGGACCCGGACCTGTTGGATCCACTGCAGCTCGAGAAGGCTGCGGCCGGTCCCGGCGTCTTTCAGGGGCTCGAGGGCGGCGAGGGCCTCTGTCAGGGCCTGGTCTGCGCTGGCCATCGGGCGATTACACGGTGCCCCGGATCCTAAAAGCGCTGGCCAGCTCAGGCATCCCCAGAACACCAGAGGGGTGGGATCACGAACCCTCTCGAAAACTTGTGCAGCGGCGGGTTGGACTGAAAAGGTGGTGTGAATCCCCATGCCTCACGGCGCGAGCATCGATGTTGAAGGGTCTGCTGTCCCGTGCCAAGGCCAAGCTGGCGAGTGAGACCTCGGCAACCTCCAGCCCCGTCGCTCTTGAGGCGCCTCCCGCGAACTCCCGGGAGCGGGCCCGGGCCCTAGTCATGGGCCTGCAGGATTCGATCTGCGCTGGCCTGGAGCAACTCGACGGCGGCGGACGCTTTGAAGAGGAAAGCTGGGTTCGCCCGGAAGGCGGTGGGGGCCGCTCCCGCGTGATCAAAGGCGGCCGGGTGTTCGAGCAGGGAGGGGTGAACTTCTCCGAGGTGGAGGGCACCGAGCTGCCCCCCTCGATCCTCAACCAACGCCCCGAAGCCAAAGGTCACCGCTGGTATGCCACCGGCACCTCGATGGTGCTGCACCCCCGCAATCCCTACATCCCCACCGTCCACCTCAACTACCGCTACTTCGAAGCGGGTCCGGTCTGGTGGTTTGGCGGCGGCGCGGACCTCACCCCCTATTACCCGTTCCTTGAGGACGCCCAGCACTTCCACCAAACCCTCAAGAACGCCTGCGACAGCGTCAATCCCGCCTACTACCAGGTGTTCAAGCCCTGGTGCGACGAGTACTTCTATCTGAAGCACCGCGATGAAACCCGCGGTGTTGGCGGAATCTTCTACGACTACCAAGATCCTCGGGGCGTCCTCTACAAGGGCCAAGCACCGGAAGGCCCAGCCGCTGCCGCCGGTCAGGGCGTCGGTCAGATCCAGCAGAGCTGGGAGCAGCTGTTCAACCTGGCCAGTGCCTGCGGGAACGCCTTCCTGCCCAGCTACGTGCCGATCATCGAGAAACGGCAGAACACCCTCTACGGGGAGCGGGAGCGTCAGTTCCAGCTCTATCGCCGCGGCCGCTACGTGGAGTTCAACCTGGTCTTCGACCGGGGCACGATCTTTGGCCTTCAAACCAATGGCCGTACCGAGTCGATCCTGATGTCCTTGCCACCCCTGGTGCGCTGGGAATACGGCTACAAGGCAGAGGCTGGCAGCCGCGAGGCCCTACTCACCGACCTGTTCACCAAGCCCCAGAACTGGCTCGGGGACAACTCACTGTTGGGTCGGTGCCAACCCCACGGCGCCGTGAGCTGAGACCGGCGGTGGTGCCGCCACCAAGCGGTGGCGGCCTAAACCAGCCTCCAAGGCAGCCACAACCCGTTCACTGATCACCGCCAGGGCTTGATCGCGACTGCGGGGATTGCGCAGGGCAGGCTCAAGCGGAGCCTCGAGCTTTCCGATCTCCAGCAGGGTGATGCCCCGTTTCGGACCGCCCAATCCACCACGGAAGCCCAGGGGATAGCCCCCAAAAGCGACCGCCAAGCTTTCATCCAATGAGCTCAAGGGGCGATGCAGGGCAGGGATCACCCCAGAGCCAATCCCATCAGGCCCGTAGGCATCGAAATGAATCTCGAGGGCATAGCCCCCTGCTTCGGCGTGGGCCTTACCCACACTCCAATTCGTACGCGGATCGTCGCCATTGACGATCGTGCGCGCCGGAGGGTCATAGAAGCGGATGTTTAGGCCGCGCTGGCGGCCGAGCTGAACGACGCGGCGAGCAACCTCCAAATTCCAATAGAGCTCGTCACGGATGCCGGGCTGCATCGGCCGGGCTCCGCGGATATCCACGGAATAGCCCGAGGTCCCAGAGCCGGGGATCTTCTGGGAATCGGCATGGCCAGCCATGACCAAGATCGGGACCGTACTGGCGACTTGCCGGGCCCCAATCCAATCACGCCCCAAACGACCGCGAGGCCCGGTCAGGGCATCCGCGGCACCGGGGGCTGGAGCGGGGGCCTGCGCGTCAGCGGCCAAAGCCAAGCTGGCGGCAGCCAGGCTGGCCAACAGCAGCGTGCGGCGCCGGGGAAACCTCATCGGGCCATCCTGGCTCAGATCGGCGAATGCATCAGATCACCGACGCCAAAGAGCCCGAGTTGAGGCCCCATTTCCTGCTCCAGGGCAATCAACTCATCGCGATGCGCCCGCATCTGCAAAGCACTCCCCGTGGCCTCGTCGTGGCTGATTAATCGCAATTCCACGGTCTCAGCGCGAGCTGCGCGGCGGCGATAAACCACCCCCGCCAAGGGCCCCAGCAGGGTGAGCAGCAGGGGCCACCAGGCCAGGGAGGGCAGCAGCTGACACAGAACCAAGCCCAGACAGGCCGCGCCGACCCCTCCCAAGAGGGAGAGCAGCAGTGCCAAGGACCCACTGGCCTCGACCTGACCGGAGAACTTGAGCAGACGGCGCTCCGGGTTGGCCTCTTCGGCAACCCAGCCCCGGCCCTGCAGCCACTCCGCCAGGGCTGGAAGCACCTCTAACGGGGGCTTGGAGGAGCGAATTTCAACGACGGTCGTGCGGTCCTTGCTGGCGGCCCGCAGAAAGAACACCAGGCCGATGACCAGCAGCAGCGTGAGGGGCAGGGTGGATCCCAGGGCCTGGGGCATGGCTGCTGGCGTGAAGATTTCGCTCATTCTCGTCGAGCCAGTGATGCCATGGCGCCATCAACTGCTCTGCGTCGCTGCGTCGGGTCTCCAGAAGGTGCAACATCCGCCTCGGGCGCCCTCGACTGGGGCAGCGCTTGGCGTAACTGGCGATCGCGCCGTCTTGATCCAGAAAGCCCAAAGCCTGCTGCAACACGGTCTCTGAAAGCCGCAACTTGGGATGGGAGGACGAGAGGTCCTGCATCAGAGCCGTTGGATAGGTGTCGGCCTCGAGCAACCGCTCCAAAATCCAGCAGACCGCCAGCTCCAAACTCAGGTGCTGAACGGGGGGACGCTCGAAAAAAGCCCGAATGGACTCCAGACCAGACCTTGGGGGCAAGGGGCGAGAACGCATTGATGGAGAGGGCCACGCGCTAACCACCTGCTAGCGCGATCTCAGCTTGATACGCAAAAGCGACAGATGATCTTGAGATTTGCTCCTGGTCCGCGACGATGGTGAGCAGTTGAGCCCCACCCCTTGAGCAGCGCTTCCTCCGCCGTCTCCGCCCCTGCAGCGGGATCTAGCCCTGCTCGCTTCGGCGTCCTTGACCGCGATCTCACACCGGAATGGCATGCCCTGCTCGGAGCCTCCAGCGCCCTGGCGGTGGACACCGAAGCCATGGGCCTGATCCATGGCCGCGACCGCCTCTGCCTGGTGCAAATCAGCGATGAGCACGACAACGTCTGCTGCATCCGCATCCACCGCGGCCAAAGCGAAGCGCCGCTGCTCAAGGAGCTCATGGAAGCAGCCGCGATCGAGAAGGTCTTTCACTTCGCCCGTTTTGACGTTGCCGCCCTCGCCGAAGGCCTGGACATCCACGTCACTCCAATCTTCTGCACCAAGATCGGCAGCCGCCTTGCCCGCACTTACACCAATCGCCACGGCCTCAAGGACCTGGTCAACGAGCTCTGCCACGTGGAACTCGACAAAGGAGCCCAAAGCAGCGACTGGGGCCGGGTCGAGGAGCTCAGCGAAGCACAGCTGGCCTATGCGGCCAATGACGTGCGCTATCTCCTGGCCGCCCGCGAAAGGCTGATCGAGATGCTGGTACGCGAGGACCGCCTGGCTCTGGCCCAGCGCTGCTTTGCCTGCATTCCCGTCATTTCTGATTTGGATCGCGGCCGCTTCGGCGCGATCTTCGAGCACCGCTCCTAAGCGAGGGGCTCAGTCATCCCCGAGGTAGTTCTCCTCCTCCTTGACCGCCTCAAGCAGCACATCCAGCAGCTGACGCGATTCGTGGCCCACCCCTTGGGCTTCAACGAGTAGGCGCTGGGCGATCAGCAGACGCCCAGCGTTGTCGCGAATCCCCTCCTTGGCCGCCACCAGATCGACCTTGCGGCGGGCCGAGGCGATGCTGATGCTCAAGGCACTGGCGAGCTGTCCGCAGGCTTTTGCGTAGTCCTTATCCTGGGGAGCAGCCATGGGGCGAAGCAACGCGTCAGTTGTCAAGCCACCATCATCCCGTTGCGCCCTCCTCACCCCCCAGCAAGCGCTCTTCGAGGGCCCGCGCCAGGGCGGCGCTGCCGCCCGCTGGCCCCATCCGCTGAATGCCGATGGCGCCCAGCTGACGGGCGAGGTCAGGCTGGCTGAGCAACACCTCCGCCCGCTGGGCCAAGGCGGCTTGGGACCGGCAGACCCGAACCGAACCACCGAGCAGGCGACTCTGGCGCTCGGCAAAACCCCGCTTGAACTGGGGGCCTGGGCCAGGCAACGACAGCGCCGGGATCCCCAGCCCGACCAGCTGCTCGGTGGCCGTCCCCGCGGAGGCCAGCCCCAGTTCCGCCCAGCTGGCCCAGCGCGAGAAACAGCCGGGGCCGATCAACAGCAGGCGTGGTCCGCAGGCCCAAACCGCCGCCGCCCCGAGCTCCGCGAGGACCTCGGGAGGCTCGATGGGCTCGTAGCCCAGGCCCTGCAGCAGCAACTCCCACTCGTGGGGAGCCGGACGGGAGCCTATCGGGGCCAGCACCAGCAGGGGCCCATCGCAGTGCACCTGAGCCAGGGCCTCCAGCAGGCGCTTGAGATTGCCGGTCGCCTCGGGCATTCGGCTACCGCCGAGCAGCAGCAGACGTCGCCAATCCCGAAGGGCCAGCGGCAGCCCCCCCTGATCCAGGCCGTCCATCATTGGATTCCCCGGCGCGATGGCGGCCACGCCATGGCGCCGCAAGCCGCGGGCCGTCAGCCGATCCCGCATCGCCGCCATACGGCAGCGGGCGCAGCGCATCAAGGCCCACTCCCAGGGGTCCCATTCGCTGCCTTTGAGGCGGTGATAAACCGCCGCCAGACCCGCTGACCCCGGACCGCTGGCCCAGGTGTAATCGCTCTTTGGGGTTCCGATGAAGCCGTAGGGCCCACCGCCGGCCGAAGCCAGCAGCAAGGGCAGCAGATCCCCCACCGCTAAGACCGGATCGCCGCTCTTGCCCCAACGGCGCACAAAGCGCCACTGACGCAGGGTGAGGCCCAGAACCCCAGCCCAGAGATCCGCCAACAGGCCCCGCAGGCTCTGGTTGCTGAAGCCACCGCTGGGCAGCTGCCGGCGAGGGCCCACCCTCCGCAGCAGCCCCTGCGCTTCGGCCCCTTGATAGGCGGCACCCTCACCCACCATCGACAGCACCGCCACCTCGATGTCGGGGCGCCGCTGCTTTAACGCCTGAATCACCCGCAGGGCGATCAGGTCTTCCCCATGGCCGTTGCTCAGGACCAGCAGGCGGCCAGGCATCCCGTGACTGATACGATCCGTCCCTGGGAGTTTGCTCCCAAGCGGCGGCATGGCCAAGTGGTAAGGCAGAGGATTGCAAATCCTTTACCCCCAGTTCGAATCTGGGTGCCGCCTCTGAGAAAATCCCCCAAACACCCGGTCAACACTGGTGTTTGGGGGATTTTTGATTTGAAACGAAGGGTAGGTAACCGGTAGGTAACGGACCACCCACAACCAGTCCCCAAAACGTCCCTGGGACTTACCTACCTCAACCCTCGAAAACGAGTGGATCGACCGCGCCAACCGCTGCCCACTGCGTTCAGAAACCCAAGGGTTGCCAGGACGCTTTGAAATGCCGCACGCCAACGGGTTTGCCCGTATCAGAAACTCTGTACGGTTCCTTTGTTCGGAAACGCCAAGGGTTCTGACCGATGCCCAGATCCATCGGGTACGCCAGGTGCTCGACCACACACCAGGACACCAACGCTCAGGTCACTGAACTGCGGTCTGCTGGGTGCGAGGAGGTCTTTGCCGAGAAGGTGTCCTCCCGTGCACCGCTGGAGAAACGACCCCAGTTGAGACGGTGCCTGGAGTCGCTGCAGGAGGGGGACGAACTGGTGGTCTCCAAACTCGATCGCCTCGGTCGATCCCAGGTGGAGGTGATCAACCGTCTCTCTGACCTCCAGACCAAGGGGATCTACGTCCGCACTCTGGACGGTCTGATCAACACCAGAGGACTCGGGAAACTCGCCCCACTGGTGATCGGACTGCTGACGGGTCTTGCTGAGGTGGAGAGGTCACTGATCCAGGAACGCACCCTGGAGTCGGTTGAACACCGCAGAAGGACAGGAGGAAACAACCTCGGTGGGCGCCCGAAGACCTCAGACAAGAAGGAACGACTGGTGGTTCGCCTGAGAGATGAGGGTGAGTCCTACAGATCGATCCGAGATCAGACGGGACTCTCTCTCGCAACGATCCAACGGATTCTCAAAGACCACATCACCACTACCGCTTGATGCCATGACCAAGATCGACATCCAGTACCAAGACCAGTTCGGGAAGTGGAGACACCTCCAGACGAAACACAACGAGGGAGATGCGTACCGCACTGCTGCTAACCGTGCCCGATCCACAGGGAAACGCCATCGACTGGTGGATCAAGACGGAACTCTTTTGGATTTGATCGATCCTTGAGAGAAAATGCGGAAGTCAATCTATAAACTCTCCAGAGGGATCCTAAATATCGAGAAATATTCTCAGAAATAATGCCCCGCTCAATGCCCATCTTAACCTGAGACTGCGTGGGATCGAAAGAGGGCATTCAGATCCCTTCCGCTGCAGTCAGTTTCAAGGAATACAGGTGCTGCAAGGGGTTTCATGGGTGCCCAGAACCACTGGTATGACTAGGTTTTGAACACTCTCCAAAATAAGTCAACCTAAAACCTTGAGTCTCATCTCAGGGGTCGCAAAAACGCTTGACGTGACCGCCAATCTGCCCTATACTGACGTACGTCAGGGGTTGGTCAGAGACCTTCCCTGAGACGCAAATCGAATACCCTGCAACTCGCAAGAGTTTTCTTAAATATCTAGACATTCCCTCTCTGGATACGGTCAACACAAACCGCAAAAGGTGTAGTCAATAAACTGACTATAAACCCTACGCAGAAGTCTGCGAGAACAACGAAAATATTGTCCAAATGGATCCAAAATGAAAACAAACACTAAAGTCCAAGTCGCATTCAAAGTCACAATTCTCGTTGAACAAATCACCTGTTGTCCTGATTGGATTGGGGACGAGGATGGATATTTCACTAACTATGAACTTCCTGGATACCTGTTCGAAATTCGTCCTCTAGATCAGTTACTAAAACTTGGATTCTCTCTGGACATGACAGAGGAGGAACAATGTGAATGGTTGATGAACATTTTTGATCACAAAGAGATTTATGCACGCATCGCAGATGAGTATGGTGAAGACGTATACGACTTCTATGGAGAAGAAAGTTGCATGGACTTTTCCATATCTTCTGTTGAAATGAATCTCTGGTCTTAAGTTCAATCCTTATTTCCGCAGGATGTTCCGCGCATCTTGCGGATTCTTTTAAATGCATTTTTAAATATGCGTGCGTGATTTATCGCTAGATCTTTCTTGTTGAGTAAGGGTGCTTGGGTTGACTTTATGTCGACAGATGCGTCAATCACCTATATAGTTAGTAAACACAAAGACAAAGGTGCTTAGACCCTTTGCAGAGGTAGAGATCGTCGAACTTTGCTTTAAGAGTCTCTGGAGTCTGTTGGATTCCCCAAGGGGGACTCGGTGTACCTCAAAATAACTCCAAAAATTCTCAAAACTCCAGTGATACCAATGGATCTCAAGAAATCAACCAAATACAACCACCAGAACAGAACCGAACGAAGTGAGGGTCATTCACGACCGAAGGGAGTGAATCAGTCAAGATCCTCAAGGACACTCCTGAACCAGAAACTCCAAAGAATCCATCAAAAGACCAGATCGCATCCAAAGGTTCTCCAGGAACTCATCAGAGATCAATGGGAGAACAACTTCCGACCCCAGTGGTTCATCACATTGCTATGGAAAGGTCTCCCGACTCGATCTGAAACCGTCATCAGTCACTCAAGACACTTCAGGAACGTGTTCTTGACCTCGCTGTTGAACCAACCCCTCAAGAAACTTCCTGAACCACCCTTTAGACCCCACCTGGTGTTCTTCCATGAACGGAAACTTTTAATCCATGAGGGTCGTCAGGTTCTCGCGTTCCACACCCATCTTCATCTGGGTGCTCTACCTGACCCTCTGAACCACCTCTGGTACCTGGACCACCTGATCCACCAGAAGGTCTCTCCAAGGGTCCAGAAACTCCTCAAGACCACTTCAGAGGGGAACAGGGGTGTGGTGATCAAACCATGGAACTGGGACCACCATGCGTTCTACAACCTCAAGGACTAGTACTCCTATAGACACCACCAGGACCCTGATCTGGTTTTGGATTACGAGAATTCAGATCTGGTGTTCTAAACAGAATAAATAGAGATGTCCCCACCAGAGACATCTCTATGAAGACCCTTGCCAAATCAGATCAAAGAAATATCAATCTGTTCTTTGGAAAAAGAAATCAGACCACTCTGCAAAAGTTTGATTCCTTGTCCAATCAACTCAGACGATCCAGGACGGGTACTCTGGATTTCCTGATTACTCACTATGAATGGTTCCAGAACAACCGTAGTGAGGTGATCAGATGAATATCACCATTCGACTGACCAAGGTTGAATCTGAGATGCTGAAGGAACTTCAGAAGAAGGATAAGAGGTACAAGAAGGGATTGGGTGAGAAGGTCAAGTCAGACCTTATGTCCGACTACAGAGGGAGTTGAGGTAGAATACAAATATTCCTACCCCCCCCCTATGGGAAAGAATCCGTATTCAGATCTTCCTAAGAGTGCATTCTGGAAGACAGGGGTTGCTCAAGAGAACCCCTATGCAATAGAAGGTATTTACAAGAAGAAATTTGATATCCCTGCTAGCGCGAAAATCGCAACTGCGGGATCTTGTTTTGCTCAACATATTTCTCGTCATCTCAAAAAGAATGGATACAACGTTTTGGATGTAGAACCACCGCCACCAGGACTACCAAAAGATCTGCATCAGAAGTTTGGATTCTCGATGTATTCTGCAAGGTACGGGAATATTTACACTGTTCGTCAGTTATTGCAACTTGCTCAAGAGGTTGCGGGCGAGTGGACCCCTCAAAATTACATTTGGGAAAAGAACGGAAAGTTTTTTGACGCTTTAAGACCTGCTGTTGAACCAGAAGGTCTCGATTCACCAGAAGAGGTCGCAGAACATCGTCGATATCACGTCTCACGAGTCAAAAAACTTTTAGAAAGTCTTGATTTGTTCATCTTTACGCTTGGACTCACTGAAATGTGGGCACATAAGGAGTCTGGAACTGTCTACCCAACTGCACCTGGGACTCTTGTCGGTAACTTCGATGATGATCTTTTCGAGTTCCAAAATTCCCGCTTTGGTCCAATCAATAGCGATATGAAATGTTTTGTCGAGGTGCTTAGACGTATTAGAGGAGGCAAGAGTTTTCAAATGATTCTGACTGTTTCTCCTGTTCCGTTAACCGCTACAGCAAGTGGACACCACGTATTGCCATCTACCGTTTATTCTAAGTCAACATTGCGTGCGATAGCAGGTTTATGGGCAGACAGACCTTTTGTAGACTATTTCCCTTCTTACGAAATAGTCACAAACCCCAGGATGCATTCAACTTCGTTTGCGGATAATTTAAGGTCTGTCAGAGATGAGACGGTTGAAGTTGTTATGAGACATTTTTTTTCGGAGCATTCCGTTTTCAAGATTGACAATAAAGCACTCCATCTCAGCGAATCAAATCAGCAGTCAATAGGAGATATTCAGTGTGAAGATGCACTATTGGAGGCATTCTCGAGATGAAAGGTCTCGTTGTCGGTAATTCACAATGTGGAATCTTGTACTCCGCCTACAAATCATTGGCAGAAGAAATAAGAATTGAACTTGATTTCTTTGCAGCGCCTGGGGGGAACGGACCATGCCTCACGTTATGTCAGGATCCACTGTCGATACAGTTCAAATTTTTATCTGATAGATCCAGGAAATACTTTAAATCAAACGTGACGGACGATCCAAAGTTCAAAATACGAATAGAAGATTACGACTTCGTTCTTCTCTCAGGCGTTGGTGACGCAGCACTGAGGAAACAATTTAATTTGGTTGAGAATAAAGCGGTTGTTTCGGGGATCTGCGATTCAAATTCTCAAAGAACGCTCCCTCTTATTTCAAAGTCTGTATATCTTTCTATTTTAGAGAATAGATTAAGAAGAAATCCTTCGTGCATAAACATTTCTACTGTAGGGAGTTTGTGCGATAAACTCGGTAAAAAATTATTTGTTCAGATGTTCCCATTGCCTACGCCTAATCTCGTCGATCAGGAGCATTTTTCGATGCAGCATTTCGGCGCTGACTTGGGCAGATTTCTTTCCTGGAGGTACTGTGAAAGGTCGCGTCTGATCAGCGAGATACACTCTGCCACTTCGTTTGAGATTCTTGACTATGATAAAAAGTGGATTCGTGATGGGTTTTTCCCCGATGAGTTTGCTTATAAAGATGCATGGCATCCTAAAGTTGGCGAATGGTTCGTGCTTAATCGTCTAAGTCAACTTAGTCTTTGATATCATCGGATTGGTAAAATGAATTTGATAGGCACTCTCTGATTTTGCGAAAGCACCAATATTCATTCAATTGCCTGTAAAATTATTGTGCTTGAATTTCTCTGGCGCCTTTATTCTTGAGTGTCTGCTGTCCAACTTTTTATTGGTCGAAGGAAGTCTGTCTTTTTTCTTGTGTGTTTTTCTTGATTGTTGGGTCTACACCGTGCAAGGTCCTCGATGCAAAACTTAGGTATAAATAATCTGATGTCGGATTTTTTTGATGGTCGAAAATATTCGCCAGTTCTCTCTGAACTCTCTGCCTACAAATCATGAACGTATGGGTTTCGCATCCAGTCGGTTCCAGTCGCTCCTTTGAGTTGTCCTCAACCAGTCGCCAGTGCCCCAGTTGCCCTCTTCGCATCGTAGTGGAAGTAGTGCTGCTGGATGTACTCGATTGAGGTGTCGCAGTTGTTGCAGAAGGTTCTGAACCTCAGGTCTCTCCTGCTCTTTTGACCATTGTCCACTTGCCCTCTCCAATCGTCTGACGAGACTCTCTTGCAGTTCTTTCTGCGTCGATGTACCTGAGATAAGTATTTCTGAGTTGATCTGGACTGGTATGACCATTGTCTGCGAAGGAATTGATCTTTGGAGGAATTGCCAATGACGGATCTTCTTCGAGAGTCAGTCGGAATGCCGTATGCCGAATAGTCGTCCATTTCCTTCCTGCTGAAGGGAACTCATTCCCAAAGGTTTGCTCCATAACATGCTTCAAGAGAAAGTTCAGGGTCTTCAGGACGTGACTGTCTGCTGGATTTCCTGATGGTCTTTCGATCTGGGGAAGAACTAGATAACCAGATGGTTTTCTCCTTTTGAGTCGCTCCCAGAATCTGTATGCATCGTTTCTGTAGTGGGTCGTCTGGTGGATCGGACGATCCTTTTTTGTGGTCTCCAGATTGCAGACCACCGTTCTGTTTCCCTGGTCCTTGAACCACTCGCTCCTGAGTCGGTACATGTCTTCTGCCCGCAAGTAAAAGAACCACTCCAAGAGGAGTGCGTCATAAAGGTCAACCCAGTTGCGTTGGTTGAGTCGGTTGTTCTTGCTCCACTCCAAATCCAAGTACTCGTCTGGATCCAGGAGTTTTCTTGCCGAGTCAAAGGATAAGTCCACCACTGCTGCCAGTAGTTGATCCCACTGTTTCTGGGTCAGGTGCTGAACCTGTTTGGTCTGCTTGCTGATCGCGGGAAATCTCGGGAATGCATGTCCAGGGAAATCGTCCTCTGCCAACACCAGAAGTTTGTTGATGAGGGTCTTCTGCTGCCCTTTCATCCCGCTGCCATTTGACCCATTGCTCCCTCTTGCCCGTCTCTCAAGAAGGGAGAAGTAATCCTTGAAGTCTTGACTGGTGATCAGGTCAACACTTCTTGTTGCCCATGGTTGGTGACGGATGCCGTATTCATCCGCCTCCCACTTCAGGGACTCCTCTCGCCTCCATCGCTTGAAATTCCGCTGTGTCTCCCTGGTTCGGGATTCCGCCTGGAAGTACTTGTCCCAGTAACTAGTCAGAGAGTTCTTGGTTTGCTCGTGCTGCTGGTCCAGTTGTGCCCTGCTGCCGCTCTGCCACTGCTGGAACAGAGAGACCGATCTCTTCGCTGCCTCGTAGGGGTCTTCCGTTCCCGTACTCCTCTGTACGGTCAAACGCTTCCCCAGACCCCCCTTGGATCGCCCCTGATGCGGTCGTGGGTCCTCGTTGGGGTCTGGCAACCATTCCGCGTACAGGACGCGTGTATGGGTCTGTCGCTTGATCCTGAGGTTCTGCGGGTACGAACCACGCACACCGAAGACCTTCGAGACGTTCAGGGTCGTCCAGTTCTCAGGAAGTGACTTGCCCACCTCGCTTACCTACCTGGGTCTTGCCACCCGGTACCGACCACTGATCGATTTTGCCGTCTCTGGTAGGTAAGTGGTAGGTAAGTTGCCGCCTCTTTCGCTGAGAACGCAGTGTGGACGGGGTTTTTCATCATGAAACCCCAGTTCGAATCTGGGTGCCGCCTTTGAATCGCGCAGAGCTTCGGTGCCCGGAGGCTCAGCGCAGCACCGCGTCCGCCGACCACCGCTCCCCAAAGCGCGTCTGGGCATCGCAGTGGGCCTCAAGGCCGTCGATGCTGCAGGTGCCAACCACCGGAAGGGTTTTCGGGAAGCCCACCACCAGCCCCCGGGGGTTGAACTGCGCCAAGCGCAGCAGCCTGACGCGCAACAGCACCGAGCCATCAAGCTTGCAGACCCCGTCACTGCAGCGCAGGGGCGCAGCGGAGCTGGCCCTCTCCCCCACAAAGCTCACCTCCTGCAGCAGCTCCTGATCCGGCACCGGCGCAATCAGGCTGAAGCGCAGCACCGAGGCATTGCGCTGATCGATCCGCAAGCTGCGGCAGGGCCGCGGTGCCTGTCCAAAGAGGGCCAGCTCACAGCGCTTGGGATCCACCTGCCAACGCCCGAATCCCTCTTGCCTCTCCTCAGCGGCCCAAGCGGGCGCAGCAGCACCTAGCCAGGAGACCAGCAGCAGCAAGCGCGCCGAGCTCAATAGCCGGAATCCGCCACGCACATGCCGATGCAGACCAAGCCATTGCTGGCCGTGCGGCCGCAGTGACCGCAGAGCACGGGGTCCTCCTTCTGATCAGGGGAGGTCTCCGCTGCCTTCGGCGGCGGAGCGCTGGGCTCAGCAGCCGGGCCGGGCAGAGAATTCAGCACAGTGCAAGTCCGCGATGGCTCGATCATGACAAGAGAGGCGGACCAACCGGGCATTGGCGTTGGCACCTGGGCCTGGGGCAACCAGTTCCTTTGGGGCTACGACCCCAAGCGGGACGACGGCCTGCTGGAGCAAACCTTTCAGCGCTGCCTGGAGCTGGACTTCCGCTTCTTCGACACAGCGGACTCCTATGGAACCGGGCGGCTGAACGGCCGCAGCGAGCTCTTGCTCGGGCGTTTCGCCATGCAAGCCAGCACCGCTCAGCGGCAGCAGCTCTGCATTGCCACGAAATTGGCCCCCTTTCCCTGGCGCCTCGGTCGGCATGGCTACGCCAAGGCCTTTGCCGCCTCGCAGAGGCGCCTACAGGGGCAGATGAAACGGGTGCAGCTGCACTGGAGCACAGCGCGCTACGCCCCCTGGCAGGAACCGGCCCTGATTGACGGCCTGGCGGATCTGGTGGAGCGGGGAGAGGTCGCCAGCCTGGGGCTCTCGAACATGGGGCCGAAGCGCCTGCGGACCGTCCACCGGCAGCTCCAAGGGCGGGGGATTCCGATCAGCAGCCTGCAGGTGCAGTTCTCCCTTCTGGCACCTCAACCGCTCGAAGACGGAGGAATCATCACCACCTGCCGGGAGCTAGGGATTGAGCTGATTGCCTACAGCCCCTTGGCCCTCGGCCTCCTTGGCCGAAGTGCAGGGGACCCGAGACAGGTCCCCAAAGGAACCCGGGGCAACCTCTTCCGCCGCCTGGAGACCTCGCTGAGCCCCTTACGCCAGACCATGACAGAGATCGCCGCTAATCGTCCAGGAGGCCTGGCGGCCGTAGCCATGAACTGGTGCCGAGCCCACGGGGCCATGCCAATCCCAGGGCTGCGCACTCCGAAGCAGGTCGAGCAAGCAGCGGCGGCCCGCAGCTGGAGCCTGACCGGCGAGGAACGGGCTGCCCTGGATCGACTTGCCCTGATGGAAGGAGCGGCACGGATGCCGGCCAATCCCTTCCAGAGCGCCTAACGCTCAGTCTCCGCCCATCTCCGGGGAAGGATCAGGGGTCAGGACCACCGTCATTTGTTCGCGCTCAGGCGACTGCGGGGTCTCGATCCGACGGACCATGGGCACCACACGCGCACGGGGAGGCTCGGGAGCTACGGGTTCAGGCGGTTGAGGCTGAGCCTCTTCTGCCGGCTCACCGGAGCCTTCATCACAGGCGGAGAGGGCCTCCTGCAACAGCGAGTCAAACGTGGCTCCAGGCAAACGGTGCCTTGCGATCTCAAGGAAGGCACGCGCCAGGGATTCACCAGCGGCAGCCTTCAAGGCCGGATTACTACGGCGCTGTTCCTGCTCTTCTTCGACGGCCCGGATAAAGCGTTCCGTGACATCCCGCTTGGTGGCGGCACGGATCCGCGTTTCCTGCTCCTGGGGGTTGAGATCGAGCTGCTGATCGAGCTCCTCGAGGCGGCGACACAGGCTTTCCATCACCTCCTTGGCTTCCTTGCCGACGTGAGCCAGCTGACCATCGGAGAGGCGGGGGAGATCTGCGACAAAGACCTTGCCGTGATCCCGCAGGGTCAAAAAGGTGGGTCGGACGTTGCTGCGGCCGGGATAGGTGTCGCGGCGCAGGGGACGGTTCGGGGGAACGGGACCGGCGGAACTACGGCGGCGGGTCATCCGCCCCGAATTACCTACAAATGCAGCAGAAGACTGCGCGCTGAAAGACATCTCAAACAACCCTATAAACAACAGAACCTTGAACAGAAAGACATCTGAACAACGGTCAATAGAACTGAATTACGGAGCTACCACAAAACAGCTTGCGTGGAACCTAGGCAGCAACTCGAGAGCTGTTGCCTGGTTTTGGCGCGACTGAAGCAATTTGGCAGGTCCAGATCGCGCCTTAGTACGGCAAACCCGCCAACGGCTCGGCGCCTGCCTCTCCAGCCTCCACACTGCCCAGCAACCAGGCACGGTGCCCAGCCTCCTGGCAAACGCCAATGGCCCGCTCCACCTGGGCCTCAGGCAGCACCAGGGCCAGGCCCACCCCCAGGTTGAACGTGTTCCAGAGATCCCGCTCCGGCACCTCACCTTTCTCCTGCAACCAGCGGAACAGCGCGGGACGCTCCCAGCTGCTGGGGTCGATGCGGCCATGGACTCCGGCAGGGAGAGTCCGCGGCAGGTTTTCCGGCAGTCCGCCACCAGTGATGTGGGCCATCCCGTGGAGATCGAGCCCGTCCTGCAGCAGGCGCTGAACAAGCGACGGATACAGAACTGTGGGCTCCAGCAGGGCATCCAGCACCGGCAGTCCCGCGCCCTCCAGCGGCGTGGAAGCGGTTACCCCATGGGCCTCCAGGATCCGGCGGACCAAACTGAAGCCATTGCTATGGACACCGCTACTGGCCACAGCAACGATGCGATCGCCCGCTTGAACGCGGCTGCCATCGATCAGGGCGTCCTCATCGACCACCGCGACGCAAAAGCCGGCGAGGTCGTAGCGCCCGGGGCCATAGAAACCGGGCATTTCAGCGGTCTCACCGCCCAGGAGAGCGCAGCCGCTCTGGCGGCAGCCGTCGGCGATGCCCTCCACCACTTCAGCCATGGCCTCGGGCGCCAGCTTCCCGGTGGCGATGTAGTCGAGAAAGAACAGAGGTTGGGCACCGCTCGTCACCACGTCGTTGACGCACATCGCGACGAGGTCGATGCCAACGCCGTGGTGACGGCCATGGGCCTGGGCCAACTCCAACTTGGTCCCCACCCCATCGGTCCCCGAGACCAACAGGGGTTTCTTGATCCCCTCAGGAATGCGGCAGAGCCCGCCAAAGCCGCCCAGACCACCGACCACCTCGGGCCTGCGGGTGGATTCAACGCTTGAGCGAATGCGCTCCACAAACGCGCGCCCAGCCACCACATCAACGCCAGCGGTGCGGTAGTCCATGCCCTAGACGGCCCATCTCTCTTCTGATCCTGCCCCGTCAGCCACCCCCGAAGCCCAAAAACAAGTGGACGATCCCAAAATCGCACCAAGACTTGATTAGCGGCACTGATCAAAGCAATGACTCCTGCTAATTGGAGCCCGGCAATTCATTTCTCCTAAGCCCTGATGAAAAGAGAGTTTTTCAGCGAGATTGCCAATCCTGATGAATGCAACCGAACCAAAGTGTAAGGAGACGTTGATGCAAACCCGGCTAACTTCCGACTGACCTTTTAAGCCCCAAGGAACACCTCCACGCATTCGCAACAGAAACTGCGCGTTTCTGTCGCCACTGCCACCGAGTTGAAACCCAGCCAGTCGCCCTCCCGCGACTAGGTGTTCCGGTTGTTATGCGTCGTCTTTCTCTCCTCGGCGGATTCGCGCTCCTGCTCTCTGGGAGCAGCAATGCCAATCCGGTTCTGGCTATCAAGAGTCCAGCAATCCCCGAGATCCCCGCGGCCAAGGCCGTTGCCCTGCGCAGCCTTGAAACACCCGGGAGCGAGTCGGAAGCACTGAAAAAGCCTGCTGCTCCAGCTCTTCCCATCGCGGCTCCATCCGCGCCCCGCGTCCGTGCCGTCAGCACCGGTGAAGCCAGTTGGTATGGCCCCGGTTTCTACGGCAACCGCACCGCCAACGGCGAGGTCTTCCGACCCGGCACCCTGACCGCCGCACACCGAACCCTGCCGTTCGGCACCAAGGTCCGCGTGACCAACCTCTGGAACGGCCGCAGCGCCATTGTTCGCATCAACGACCGGGGCCCCTTCCACGGCCGCCGCGTCATTGACCTGGCCCACGGTGCCGCAAGCCAGCTCGGCCTGGTCTCCAGTGGAATCGCCCAGGTGAAGCTCGAGGTGCTGCAAGCTCAGTAGGGTTCGCCCCCCTCGCTGTGCAGCTGCTGCAAACGCGCGCCGAGCTTGAGGCCTGGCGAGGCATCTCTGGGGATCGGCCCTTGCGCTGCGTTCCCACCATGGGTGCCTTGCATGCAGGCCACGGCAGCCTGATCCAGAGAGCCGGCAGACAGGGCCCTGGAGAAGCCAGGCCCCTGGTCCTCACCAGCGTGTTTGTGAACCCGCTGCAATTTGGGCCCAACGAAGACTTCGCGCGCTACCCGCGCTGCCTGGATGCTGACCTGAAGCTCGCCCAGGAGTCTGGAGCTGATGCCCTCTTCGCTCCCAGCGTTGAAGAGATCTACCCCCAGGGCGAAAGCCAGCTGACCCGGGTTCAACCGCCCAAATCCCTGCAGGCGGGACTCTGCGGCCGGCACCGACCGGGACATTTCGACGGAGTGGCCACGGTCGTCGTTCGGCTCTTGTCCCTGATCCGCCCCCAGGTCCTACTGCTCGGGGAGAAGGACTGGCAGCAGCTGGTCATCCTCAAACGGGTCGTCAGGGACTTGGGCCTCCCGGTCCAGGTCTGGGGCTGCCCCACCCTGCGAGAGGCCGATGGATTGGCCATGAGCTCCCGCAATCGCTACCTCTCCAGCGACGAGCGCCGTCAAGCTGCCGTGCTCCCGCAAGCGCTGCGTCGGGCGGCAACGCGCTGCTTGCAGGAGCCAGGCCTGCCCCTGGCGGCGGTGCAAGCCGAGGTTCATCAAGCCCTGGAGGGTGCGGGCATGGTGGTGGACTATGTGGAGGCCGTGAAGCCTCTGTGCCTCCAGGCCCAATCCCGTCTAGACGGACTCACCTTGCTGGCAGTGGCTGCCCACTGCGGCCCCAGCCGACTGATTGACCACGTCTTCCTCATGAGCCGAGCCCCAATCGTTGCCATCGATGGCCCTGCCGGAGCCGGCAAGAGCACGGTGACCCGCGCCTTTGCCGAACGGCTTGGTCTGATCTACCTGGACACCGGGGCGATGTATCGCGCCGTGACCTGGTTGGTGCAAGACCGCGGCGTCGACCCCAGCAAAGCCGAACAGGTGGCTCCCCTGCTGGCGAACCTCGACCTCCAGCTGAGCAGCACCAGCAATGGCCAACGGGTCCGCGTCAATGGGGTGGATGTCACCGAAGCCATTCGCTCACCCGAGGTCACGGCCCAGGTCTCCGTGGTCGCGGCCCATGGTTGTGTTCGCGAGGCCCTGACCCAGCAGCAACAGGCGATGGGAGCTCGCGGGGGCCTGGTGGCGGAAGGGCGCGACATCGGCACAGCCGTCTTCCCAGGCGCGGAACTCAAGGTGTTTCTGACCGCCACCGTGACCGAGCGGGCCCGCCGCAGGGCTCTTGATCTGGAGCAACGGGGCTTTGAGGTGCCCGAGCGGGCTGATCTCGAGGCTCAGATTGCTGAGCGCGACCACCTGGACTCCACCCGTGCCGTGGCCCCCCTGACCCAGGCGGAGGATGCGATAGAGCTGATCACCGATGGCATGGCCATCGAGGCGGTGATTCAACGGCTGGTGGATCTCTTCCGCGAGCGCGTCCCCCACGACGCCTGGCCTGACCCCAGTTAGGGGCGCATCAGGGTCTCTAGCAGACCTGAGCAGGCATCCTCGAGCAAATCGAGGACGTGCTCAAAACCCTGTTCACCCCCGTAATAGGGGTCCGGGACTTCCTTGTCGCTGAAGCGGCGGCAATGGCTGGTCATCGGTTCCACCACGGCAAGGCCAGGTCGGGATCCCAGCTCACCAGCCAACGACCGAACAGCCCGCAGGTTGTCGTCATCCATGGTGAGGATGCGATCGAAACTGCTGAAATCCGCTAGCTCGATCTGACGGGCGCGGCTGGGGAGGTTGATGCCGCGGCGCTCGGCGGCGGCGCGCATCCGACGGTCCGCCGGGTTGCCCACATGCCAACCACCGGTACCGGCACTGTCGACCACAAAGCGCTCCTCCAGGCCCGCCTGGGCGATCTGGTGCAGAAAGACCCCCTCGGCCGCTGGAGAGCGGCAGATATTGCCGAGGCAAACAAAGAGCAGACGTTGTTCAGCCATGGGGGTCTCCAGAGTGGTCAATGCGATGCAGTGCCAAGGCAGAACGCCTCTGAACCACAACAGGCGAAAGTGGATCAGATCCTGCTGCCAGGCCAGTCAGCGCACGCCTGAGGGCATCAAGGCTGAGGTCCGAGAAGCGCTTGGCTTGATGAAGAGCTAAGCCTTCTAGACCGACAACGACCGCATAGCGCACGATCCACTCTCCGTCTCCACAGGCAGCGAGCAGCGCCTGCAGACTTCTCTCAGCCAGCTCTGACGCCTGATCGTCAGACAGAGGCCTGAGATCGAGCCGTCCCAGACCGGAGGCTGCTGCACGCCGGACTGAAGGCCCAATATCCGTAGCCAAGGCTCGCTCGAGCACCTCAATCCCGCGAGGATCGCCAATTCCGGCAAGGGCGCGGACCGACCATGCCCGAGCCCCATAGTTATTGGTCCTGAGCGACGCAAGAATCGGCTGAACAGCAGGTTCTCCGATAGCGATGAGACCATCGACCGCTGCAACGGCTGCCCCTGGATTGTTGAAGCCCAAGATCTCCAGCAAACAGGATGTTGCTGCGGGATCCTTTGCTTCGGCCAAGCACTCAACGGCGCTTAAAAGTGCATCAGCAGAATCAGCCGATTGCACCTTGGCAATCAATTGATCGACAGTCGCTCTGGATTGAATGGGGTCAGACAGCATCTAAAGCAACCCATCCATCACGTCAAAAATTTCCTCATCGAAGCTGTCACTGGGCACAGACTCAACCAAACCCTTCAAAGCAATGAGTTTGAGGCTGTTTTCAGCCAGCGTCTCGGCAATCGCTTGGGTCGCGGGTCGCCAACCAGCCGCTCCGAGGTCCATCAAAGCAGCACGTCTGACCTGCAACTGCGGATGCAACAACAGCCTCTTCAGTCGCTCACCCCAGCGGGAATCTTTGGTGAGTTGAAGCAGTGATCTACAAGCCGAACTTTGAACGACAGGACGCTCATGGGTCAAAAACGACTCCAGAACCTCAAGGACCCCATCACCTGAGATTCCAAGGTCACCAATGGCCTCCAACAGGGCTTCGCAAGGTTCGACCAGATTGGCCGAATCCAACGAGCGGGCCCCAGCGACTTCAGGACCTGATTGCAATCGCGCCAGCAGAGCAGGCAATGCCGCTTTGGCCTTGAGTTCACCCAGGGAGCGAGCCGCAGCTTCCCTCAAGCCGTAATCAGGGTCGTCGAGCAGTTCAAGGAGGGTCGGAATCGCCTCACGCGCGGACGGGCCAAGCTTGCCGACGGCACGGGTGGCATTGCGGGCGACGGCATTCTCTTCAACACCATCACCGAGCTGGCGAGCCCGCCGTTGACGCATCGCGGCCAGTAGTAACGGGAGCGTGTCTGGGTGCTGACTGCGATGACGACCCAGCCACCAGGCGGCGTAGTACTGAGCGGAGGGGTCATCCGTCGCCCGCAACCGCCGCAAAGCCTCCGCCTCGTCGATGGGTTCAGCCATCTCAAAGGTGGTGGAGGAGGGAGCCGACATAACCCGCTCGGAAACACAAGACAAAAAGAAAGACCCCCCAAATTGGGGGGTCTCGAAAGCCAATCGTGGCTGATCAGATCAGAGCGTTGATGGCGTAGTCGAAGTAGTTGTTGGCTTCGGTTGCAGCCTCACCGCTCAGACCGTGGTTGGCCTTGATGTAGTTGAGAGCTTCGACGTACCAGGAGGGGGACAGTTCGAAGGTCCGGTTGATCTCGTCGAGACCAGCGATCAGGTAGTCATCCATGGGGCCGGTGCCACCTGCCACGAGGCAGTAGGTCACCATGCGGAGGTAGTAACCGATGTCGCGGGAGCACTTGGCCTTGCCTTCTGCCGTAGCGGCATAGGCGGGACCCTGCATCTGGGTGGTGTAGGGAAACTTGGAGTACACAGCCTGAGCTGCGCCGTTCACCAGGGTGTCGGCCTTGGCGGTCAGAGCCTTGGCAGCTTCGAGACCAGCCTTAGCGCGGTTGAAACGACCGAAAGCGCCTTGGATTTCGGTGTTGCCCAGGAAACGACCCTGGGAATCAGCTGCGGCAACGGCTTCGGTGAGAGGCGTCTTCATGACGGAGAAAGAGAGGGGTGGACGTGAACTGGTGCCAGATCAGGCAACAGCGGCAGCAGCACGGTCGAAGTAGGTGCCGATCTCGCTCATGAGGGCGGTGCAATCACCTTGGGTGATGCCAGCCTTGTCGTTAGCGATGGAGATGGCGGCTTCCTTCATCAGGTTCACGCCAGCGGCGACGGAAGCACCGGGGGTACCGAGGGCCAAGTAGGTCTCACGCAGACCGTTCAGGCAGCGGTCTTCCATCACGGAAGCATCGCCAGTGAAGATCGAGTAGGTGACGTAGCGAAGGATGATCTCCATGTCGCGCAGGCAAGCAGCCATGCGGCGAGAGGTGTAGGCGTTACCGCCAGGAGCAATCAGAGCGGGCTGCTGAGCGAACAGCTGGCGAGCAGCGGCCGACACGATGGTGGAGGCGTTGCTGGTGATGCGGTTGACGGCATCCAGACGCTTGTTGCTGTCGGAAACCATGGCGGCCAGAGCGTCAAGCTCACCGGCGCCGATGAATTGGCCCCGGGCGTCGGCCTGGGCGACAACCTTGGTGAAGGCGTCGAACATGAGTTAACTCCTTTGGGCTTCGTCTGAGGGAGGGGACTGCAGACGCTATGGATGGGTCTGCCGGGAGGCATACCGCATCCCGTCGCTGTGATTGTCGCCACACCCCAGTGCAGACCAGCGAAGGCGTTCATAATGTTTAACCAGGGCCATCCCACTGGGCTTGAGCCAGAAGGGATGACAAGTTCTTGAGGTCCATGCGGTTTTCCGCCTGACCCGCTTCGCGCCTCTTACGGTCAACTCCATTGTTTGTGAGTGGACCAGGGCATGGCCAAGGTCGGCGTGGTGTTGCTGAACCTCGGCGGCCCTGAGCGCATTCAGGACGTCGGACCCTTTCTCTACAACCTCTTCGCGGACCCGGAAATCATCCGGCTACCCAATCCCGCACTCCAGAAGCCCCTCGCCTGGTTGATCAGCTCCCTGCGTGCTGGCAAGTCGCAAGCCGCCTACCGCTCCATCGGTGGCGGCTCACCGCTGCGTCGCATCACCGAGCAGCAGGCACGCGAGCTCCAGAGCACCCTCCGCCAACGCGGCATTGAGGCCACCAGCTACGTGGCCATGCGCTACTGGCATCCCTTCACCGAATCGGCCGTCGCCGACATCAAGGCCGATGGGATCGATGAGGTCGTCGTCCTTCCCCTCTATCCACACTTCTCCATCAGCACCAGCGGCTCCAGCTTCCGCGAACTGCAACGCCTGCGTCAGGGCGATCCCTCCTTCTCCAAACTCCCCATCCGCTGCATCCGCAGCTACTACAACGACCCCGGCTACATCGGCGCCATGGCCGAACTCATCGGCAAAGAAATCCAGGCCTGCCCCAACCCCCCTGACGCCCACGTCTTCTTCTCCGCCCACGGCGTACCCAAGAGCTACGTCGAGGAAGCCGGTGATCCCTATCAAAAGGAGATCGAAACCTGCGCCCAGCTGATCATGGACAAGCTGGCCGCTGATCTCGGCCACACCAATCCCTTCACCCTGGCCTACCAAAGCCGCGTCGGGCCGGTGGAATGGCTCAAGCCCTACACCGACGACGCCCTCAACGAACTCGGTGAATCCGGCGTCAAGGACCTCGTCGTCGTCCCGATCAGCTTTGTCAGCGAGCACATCGAAACCCTCGAGGAAATCGATATCGAATACCGCGAAATCGCAACGGAAGCCGGCATCACCAACTTCCGACGCGTTCCCGCTCTCGACACCACACCGTCCTTTATCAACGGTCTGGCCAACCTCGTCCAACACGCCCTAGAAGGACCAGAAGTCAACCTCGATCAAGCCGCCGCTCTTCCCACACAGGTCAAGCTCTACCCCCAAGACAAGTGGGCCTGGGGATGGAACAACAGCTCAGAGGTCTGGAACGGTCGCTTGGCAATGCTCGGCTTCTCCGCTTTCCTGCTCGAGTTGCTCAGCGGTCGTGGGCCTCTTCATTCCATCGGCTTGCTTTAAACGGACTGAGCCTCGAGATCAAAGAGGACATCGTGGATGTAGGCCTCGGTCCATTCCGAGCCGTAGAAACGGCTGAGCATCCCGCGAGCGGGATCCTTCTCGGCGCGGTATCGCGTGTAGCGCTTTTGGCCTGCCAACAACAGTTCTGATCGCTCCGCAGACACTGGGGTCGCCGTCGCCTCGAGGCTGAGATAAAGCTGGAGGTACTCCTGGAACGCGGGACGAATGACCGTCTCGATCAGCTGATCCCCCTCGGGACCCAACGGAATCCGTGTCCAGAGGAACCCCGGGGAGAAGTAGGGCTGGGCTTCTTCGGGAATCGGGCCTCCGTCAGGAAGAGCCTGCTTCCAACGCTCGAAAATCGGCAGGAGTTGTTCCCAAACCGCCTGAGTGTGTTGGCGATCTCCCCGATCGACCGGTTGAAGATCCAGTGCCAACAAATGGCCATTGGGAAGGGTGACCAAATCAGCGCCAAAGAAAGGCAGGTCGTAGCGCGTCCGAGGGTTAATGACGAAGTTCAGAACTGAGGCCGCCATCCCCGCTGAGACACAGGCCGCTCGGACCTGACGAAATTTCTCGCTCTGGCATGCCCAGGTTGCGGTGGCCACAGGAACAGGCTTGGCCTTGGATCCCGTCACTCCCTCGCGGGTGAGGAACTGAGGATCAATGGGATACGGATCAGGGTTAAGCGGTTTCAGCATGGCAATCGCTTCATCCAGAAACCACTGCCACCGCCAATCAGGGAGCGCAACAGGGTCGAGGCTGCTTGCCCGTGTGGCCGCAGGATCAGACATCGGATTCACAGGCGCGCGGGGAAGAGGAACTCACTCAAAAAGGCATCGGCCCATGGCTTGCCGAAATGGCTTGAAAACAGGCCATGGGCGGGATCACGCTCAGCGCTATAGCGGTCGTACGCCACCTGCAAGTCAGCAACCTCCTCGGCAGTGAGCTGCCCGGCTTCGCTGCGGGCACGATCGTGCATCTGCCAGTAGGCACCCATGAACCCCTCAAAGGCAGGGGGCAGTGAGGTCTGCGCCTCCTCGGCACCGCCGCGACAGAACAGCAGCCAGGGCGAGAAATACTGATTGGGGTCAAAGGAGCGCATGGTCTCCTCGCCACTGAGGTCGGGGTAGCGCTCATGCAGAGCTGACAACTCCTTGTAATGGCGCTGGAGATAGGCCTCTCCCTGCTGAAGCGGCTGAAAATCCAAAACCGCCACCAACTTTTGGCGCGCCCCAAACCACAGCAAGTCCACACCAAGAATCGGGTGGTCCAGGCTGCAGTCCGGGTAGGCAACCGAGTTCAGGACCTGCAAGGTGTCGCCGGCGTCCAGGCGTGTGACGCGCCAACGGCGAAATCCAGGGACGTTCCAGAGCCAACTGCGGATGGTGCTGCTCTGCTTGTCCGACTGCTTCAGGGCGAATTGAGGCTCAACCTCAAGCGGCTCGGCACCACGCTCCTTGAGACCGGCGTGCAAATGCTCCAGAAAAGGATCAAACATCACGCCCCTCCTGGAGTGGAGTAGTGCGACACGAGCGCCTGGGCCTGTTGCCGAGCTGCAGCCAAGTCATCGGATGACGGGCAGCGGAACTCGGTGCAGTACGTCGTCATGGAGACCCCATCAAGGAACTGGACTGAACTCACCCGCATCCGTACCTGATCGGTGACGAACCAACAGCGCTCAATACCAACGTTGGTGTCGTAGCGCGTCGTGATGGTCAGCAGCCCGTCCGCCGCAAAGCTGTACTCACTTAAGACCGGCTTCTTCTCCACATATCCCTTGTCCCTGAGCAAAAAGCCACGGGTGGGATCCGAAGGGTTCGGAGCATCGACAAGGACTGCGGCGTAATCCTCGGAACGACTGCTCTCTTTCAGGTTGCTTTCCCACCAAAACCGAGCACCACCAGCTGCAGCAACAAGGTCAAAGTCAAGACTGTCGCAAACCTTGGCAGTCACAGGGTCCTGCTGATCAAACGGCTCAATGATCAGGTTGGAGTCAGCGAACTCGTCGTCCTGATGATCCAAATGATGGACAGCGCGGCGGGTCATCCACTCGCCACGGCTAGCCAAGAAGAAGTCCCGCATGGACATCGGGACGACAAAGGGAACCGCCACGACTCAAGCTTGAGGTTGGGCCAACTGGCTTTGGAGCTGCCCAAGGACCTCCTCTAAGCGGGTGAGTTCCGGGTGATCCGCCAAGGTGCGATCAATCTTGGCCTGGGGAAGCTTGAGCTTCTGCCCCATGGCAATGACGTCTTGGCGCAGACGATCCCGATAGGCGATGAGCTGCTCAATGGACTCCTGGATGTCCTGAGGGGTTGCGTCCATCACAAAAGGAGCCGTGTGCGGAGAAGTTAGGAGGGGGGCTGGCCTGCCGTTGCCGACAGATCAAATCTGAAATAAATCCGAAGAGCCGAACCAATTGCGCCTCAATTGGTCAACCCAAAACCGCCAGACCCGCTGCAGCACAGGACATCAGCAGAAGCTGAGGATGGTTCATAAAGAAGGTTTGCGTATCTGAGGCGGAATGGGGAAGCCGCCACTGGATTGCCCTTAGGTTCTCTTCGTGCCTTGACCCAGTGGGCCAAAGCAAAGTCACCACCGCCAAGAATTCAGTTCACCTGAAATCACGTCGGGAGCAGACACCAAACAAACGGTCCGCCGAACGTTTGAGTCAGCTGCTTTAGGTGGCCTCAGCCCCCCCAAAAAGTCCTGCTCTCTCATGCTCGACGCATTCTCCCGCGCCGTCGTTAGCGCTGACGCCAAAACCGCTGCCATCGGCGGTGGCGACATCGCTGCCCTCAAAGGCTTCATCGCCGAAGGCAACAAGCGCCTCGACGCCGTTAACGCAATCACCTCCAACGCCTCCTGCATCGTCTCCGATGCAGTGACCGGCATGATTTGCGAGAACACCGGCCTGATCCAAGCCGGCGGCAACTGCTATCCCAACCGCCGCATGGCTGCTTGCCTGCGCGACGGTGAGATCGTTCTTCGCTACATCTCCTACGCCCTGCTGGCCGGCGACGCATCCGTGCTGGATGACCGCTGCCTGAACGGCCTCAAGGAGACCTATGTGGCTCTGGGTGTGCCCCTTCAGTCCGCAGCTCGTGCTGTGGCCATCATGAAGGCCTCCTCGACCGCTCACATCAACGAGACCAACACCACCGGCACCAACCCCGTGGAAACTCGTTTCCGCAAGATGGAAACCGTCCAGGGCGACTGCTCTGCACTGGTTGCCGAAGCTGCTTCCTACTTCGATCGCGTGATCAGCGCCCTCAGCTGAATCAACGAGGGTTAGCTCTCTCTTTTCTACGCAAACCTCCATCTAAGGATCTCAACGATGAAATCCGTTGCAACCACCGTTGTGACCGCCGCTGACGCAGCCGGTCGCTTCCCTTCCCAGAACGACCTCGAAGCCGTTCAGGGCAACATTCAGCGCGCCGCTGCTCGCCTGGAAGCCGCTGAGAAGCTGGCTGCCGGCCTCGACGCCGTCACCAAGGAAGCTGGCGATGCCTGCTTCAACAAGTACCCCTACCTCAAGCAGCCCGGTGAGGCTGGTGAGAACCAGACCAAGGTGGACAAGTGCTACCGCGATCTGGGCCACTACCTCCGCCTGATCAACTACTGCCTGGTTGTGGGCGGCACCGGCCCTCTGGATGAGTGGGGCATCGCTGGCGCTCGTGAGGTGTACCGCACCCTGCGTCTGCCTACCGCTGCATACGTCGAAGCTCTGACCTTCACCCGCGACCGGGCTTGCTCCCCTCGCGACATGAGCCCCCAGGCTCTGAACGAGTTCAAGGCTTACCTCGACTACGCCATCAACGCCCTCTCCTGATCTCTTCACCGAATCAGATGAGTGCAGGAGGCCTTCGGGCCTCCTTTTTTTTGGTTTCTTGCACCTCAAGGGTGAAGAAAGCGAAGAAGAGAAGCGGAGGATTAAGGTGACCGGAAACGAAGTGGGGGACCCAAGATCACCGTGAGCAACCAAGAACTAGACCAGTTATTTGCAGACCTAGAGCATCCGAATCCCTATATCCAAACCCAAGCCTTTACGGCCATGGCTGAGCGTTGGCAAGTCGAAGCCATCCCTCGATTGATTGGGTTACTCAGTCAGCCCAATGTTGGACTGAGAAGAGCATCGGTACGGGCATTGGGATCATTTGGCGAGACAGCAATGCAGCCCATTGCCGATTGCTTTAAGGCCACGGAAGAGGCGACGGTTCGTGCAAGCTGCGTGAAAGCCTATGCACAACTCGCATCAAACTATCCGGGACTTCGTTTCAGCGAAGGAGCCATGACCGTCCTACGGGATGGACTCAACGATGAATCACCCGTTGTCGCCGTGGCATCGGTGATGGCCCTCGGTCAGGTGGGGCAACAAGCCGTGTCATTGCTCCTTGAGGTGAGCCGCGGGGAGAACCCCGCTCAGGGAGTGGCGGCCATTAATGCCCTTGCGGAGATTGATGATCCCTCTGTGGAGCAAGGTTTCAACACTCTCCTCAACGAAGAGAAGCTGGACAGCTACGTCAAAGAAACCCTCAACTCAGCCATCATGCGGGTCAGGGACCTCCGGGCTCGTCAGGCCTCTTGATTCTTGAGCTGACTGATCGCAAGAGACAGAACGGACTGCACATCCGGTTGGATCTCCTGGTCCAACCGGCTTTGAAGCACATCAATCGATCGGGTGGCCCTGAGCTTCATCAGGGAAAGCGCAGCGTTCTTGCGAACTTGACCAACTGAATCCTGGAGCAATGGCTCCAGCTGAGGTGCAGCCCAGACCGGGTCATGGAGCTTGCCAAGCAACGTTGCCGCCTCGGCACGAACATCGGCATCGACGTCAGATAGGGCTCGAACCACAAGATCTTTAGCGACGTCATCCGCCAGGCTTTGGATCTGATCCCCGAGTGCTGCGATCGCCGCACAGCGAATTTCTGGATGCTCCGATGAGGCGGCGTCCCGAAGGGCATCAGGGGCTCGGGCACCGACGAATGCAAGCGCCCAACTGGCGAGCCCCAGTTGCATGGCCGTGCTCTCTGGATGAATCAAAACGTCCAGCAGCAGAGGAATGGCCTCAGCTCCGACCGCCGCCATCGCGCCAACCGCAGACCCTTGGACCACTGGATCGGGGTCGCTGCGGAGAGCCTCCAGCAGAACAGGAAGCGCCCGGGGATCTTCGATCAAGGTCAGCGTCTTTGCGGCTGCTCGTCGAACCGTGACGCTGTCATGGCCTGACAATGCGCGGCAAAGAGAAGGCACGGCTGCCTTGCCGACGACACCGAGACTCTCAGCAAAGGTCAGGCGCATCAAGCCCCTCGGATCACCTAGGCCAGCCACCATTTTTTCGATGGCGTCCGTGTCACTCGGGGGTAAGTTCCCGCTGCGAAGTTGTTGCTTGAGCTCTTCTGCAAGCTGACTCGCTTCCTGTTCGTTGAGCTGCTGGGGCTGCCCGTTGACGGATAGAGAGTGGGCCTCGGGCACGAGCACGGGGATCAAGCGATCCTGAATTATCGACCGCCAGATTCACGCTTTATGGTCTTCGTCACACTCCAGCTGCCATGACCTGCTTCGTTCTCTCACACAACCTGCAGGTTCACTCCGATGCAGTGCCAGGTCTGACTGCTGACGCGCTGGCAGAAGGTCTAAAAGTGAGCAGCCCACACATCGCCGTCGCCGAGCCACTGGAGCACCCCCATTGGCTTGTCCGCATCGAGTCGGAGCTTGACGCCGCCGCCCTTGCTCTGGAGCTAACACGCTCTTGGCGTGCAATGCGCAAGTCCATGGGCCACGCAGAGGACCATGAGCTGCTTGCACTGGGTGGACGCAAAGACAGCCAGGGGATGCCGGGCTCACCTCTCCAACAAGGGAGCTGGGGCGTTGACGTCGTCGAAACCAGCGATGGGGACGCCTTCCTGAAGGCCATTAATTGGGACGGACTGAAGCAAGGCCGTCCCGTTGATGGTGTCTTCGAAGAGCGGGGCTAACCCTGCTTTTTGCGGCTGCGGCGCCGGGGCTTGGCCTCCGTCTTCGCGGTGCGTTCCATGGTTCGCTCAGGCGTCTGCTCCGCGCCTGACGCGATCAGATCCCGGGCATGGCGCTGGACAGCGATCACTGGAGAACCGTTTTGACGCATGGCGCGCATGGCCTGCGACAAGGCGCCCAGAGGAACACGTACATGCCGCGGGGTATGAAGCTCGGTACGGGTGCCAATGCCAGTAGTCACTGTCAAAGCATTGGAAAGTGACGGTCCCATAGGGCCTAGAGCTGACTGGGTCCAGGTTGCCAACCCCGCGGAGTGGGAGCCAGCCCGTAGATAGTTCTTAACGAGAGCGCAGTCCGGGTCCCTGAGGAACCAAAGTCAACTCTGTTTTAAACGTCTGCGATCTTCGCAGGGTGCGTCGGTGAGTCGCTTCAACAACATCCACCTGGGCTTATCGCACGAGGAGGCTCTCCGCATCCTCACACTGGCAGAAGCGGACCTAGAAGCGGCCAGTGATTACTACATGGCCGCTTCTCACCTGATCAACTTCCCAGGCGATGCATCGGAAGAAGCCTTAATCACACTGCTAGAGCAGGCCAGTGAGAGCCAATCCATCAAGCTCGCGCAACGCAAAGCCGTTGAAGTTCTGGGTCAGCTCAATGCACAGCAGGCCATACCTGTCATTGGTACATGCCTGGATAGCGACGATATTTACCTCGTTGAAAACAGTGCCTGGGCACTGCAGCAGCTCAACTGTCAAGACGAAACACTGCATCAACGCCTCACCAACCTGCTTCAGGATGAAAGGCAAAACAGGCGAGTCATTATTCAAAGCCTTGCCGGCCTGAAGATCAAAGAGGCCGTCGAACGCATCAGAACACTGATCGATGATCCCCAACCAGGGGTACGTGGTGCCGCACGAGCAGCATTGGCACAACTGATCGACGAACGAGCGCATCTCGAGGCCATTGAGGACCACCTCGTTCTGCCAAACCAGATGGACCGGCAGGCAGCAATCCAGGACATCATTGACGCACGTTCCATAGAGCTATTGCCAAGTGTGCTCAAAGCACCTGTCTCACCAGCCTTTCGCTTAAGAGCCCTAAAAGCCCTGTGGCCAGAACAGACCAAAGAGTGCAGGGGTCTCTCTCTGACCACTGCAATTGATGGACTCCTGCAGGATGAGCCAGAGGATCTTGTGTTGGTGCATCGGTATGACCAGACTCCAGAGCATGCCTTCCTTCTGCAGGAATTTTTTGGCACGGATTTCAGCCGTTGCTATCTCGCCCTCCAGAACCTCAAGGGACAATCCGCGGAAACCATCTGGCCGTTAATCAAGCAGCGCTGGGAGGAGGAAGCGCACAACGACTATGGAGCCCACTATTTCTTTATCCACCTGTTTCAAGAACTGGTGAACTGGCCCGATGCGGCCCTAAGCGAAATCGGAACCTGGCTGATGGATGCCGCGGACACACTGCGTCCGCAGTTCATGAAATCAAAACCGGCAGCCATTTTGACTCTCGCAACGGTTCTACCCGAGCGATGTCGTCAAGAGCTCGAGCGTTGGAGTGATCCCGAGCAGACGCCATTTTGGGAAAGCCGCTATGCGGCACTGATGGCGATGGAGCAGCTCGGTCTTCAACCAACCCGGACAGAGGATCCGAACCCATTTGTCACAGCAAGGATCGAGTCGTTTAGCGACTGATCTCGGAGTAGCGGGTCTGGCTTGAACCGCGGGAAGCCCAGTACTGCACAAGCTTCTCCCCGCCAGGCCTGGGCACACTGGCTGTGGCACGAAGGATTTTGAAAGCACGATTCGGTCCCATCGGCCAATTCCCGACGGCCTCAACAGTGCGTATGGAACCGCCGATCTCCACCAGACAGCGCTCAAAACGCTCCAGTTGAGCCTGATCCACCGTTTCAAAAATGAAGTCCGTTCCCAAGCAAATCAGGTGTTGGGAGCGAATCCATACACGCAACTGGTTCTCGGATGGAGAAACCGGCATCAGACAACCCCCTGGCGGCTAATCGCTCAGGCCAACGAGCCAGTCTTCTTGAAGGTGTTCCGCGAGGAAAGCCAACCGCTCAAACTTCAGCAATCCATGCTCTGAACCCCAAACCAACTGATCGGTATCAGGGTCAAAGCCTCGATCTCGACTCGCCCACGACGACTGATCAACAAACACCTCGCTGACGAGGTAAGTGAGCTTGCCATCGCGCGGGACCAAGCACCCCTTACCCGGCTCAACAGAACCTTGATATCCAAGCTTGGAGTCACCTGTGAAATGCATCGAGCAACCGCAACGCGGCTGCAGGCGATCAATCTTGATCTCATTTAGCAGTGGAAGGTGTTGCGGCGCACCCGCGACTCGTTCGGCGTTACTGATACCAAAGTTCTCCACAATGTGAATTCCAGACTCACCTGCCCGTAAACGGTGGACGCCCTGGCGGTAAGGGCGCCAGGGATCGTGGTCATAACTTTGCTCGGAATAGAAGCCGGGTGCCTGAAGCACATCCCAGGGGAGCGGTAAAAAGAAGATATTGATATGGGCGAACTTGCTGGGATCTGCCTGGGCCTGGGCACGGTTGCTGTAGTGACCGCAGAGCGTGCGGGCAAAGAGAAGCGAATCGTGCATCAGAGCGTGAGCCGCCGGACTTCGGAAGCAAACGACGTTTGCAGCACTCCCGAACCCTCCGAAGTACGAAGGACTGATGAACGGCAGCGCACATGCTCTGAGACAAACCAGATCCGCTCTTCCGCAATGGACTGGCCGTACTTTGTGGTCAACACAAAGGTGCCATCAGAGAGAAAACGGTATTGAGAGATGGCCTGCTCTGCCTCGGCATAACCGACGCTGCGAAGCAGAGCGCCACTGGTCTGATCCTCAGGAACAGGAACGAGAACACAAGAGCCACTCGAGACCTCTGAAGGGTCGTCAGGCTCCCAGTCGCTCTCGGCACTCCACTCCATTCGGAAGGGGCACTGAATCAACGCTGGATCCTGGGAAGTGGACTCAAGGAGGTCCAGGACCCGTTGATCATGAGATGTGAGCTGCTCAATCGTGATCTGACTGAGCACCTCTTCGAATTGCTGAAAAGCAAGGGAATGACCACTTCGCATGGAGCGCCAGGTTCCTGCGCTGCGCTCAACAAACGACGTCAGATTCATTCAGTTGCTACTTAGATCCGCTCGTTAAAGCTGGAGGGAGAACCGTCGCGAGCACTCTGAACCATGTGAACCATCGACTCAACCATCATCGACATGGCAGAAGCCGCCTGAGACCCCGAGCCAGAAGCCTTGGCTTCAACACTGGATCGCTGGTCACGATGACGCTGAGAATTCGAGGGCATCAGAGTTGGACCGTGAAACGCCGGTGGGCCATAAAAAAGCCCGGAAGGCAACCTTCCGGGCTCAATCATCGTTCAGAACAGGGCTGGACCGCGGCCCAAGGCATCAAGGATTAAGTGTTCGCAATAGAAAGGATGCGCCCACCACGGCGCTGAATCCCCTGAATGGCCGTGCTCAAGGAGCTGTAGGGAGCCGTGCTGGTCTGCACGGAGCGGCGACGCACACCCACCGGAGCGGCTGTGGTCCATTTGATCGTGTAGCGCTTGCCATCACGGTTTCCAGGTCCAGGAAGCTTGGGCCCAGCAGCAGGTGCAGAGGCGGTTCCCAGACTTGTGGTCAAGCGTGATTGCCTCGAGCCATCGAAGCCGGCAAAGCCAGAATCCATCGCGACAGATCGGGTGTAGCTCAGGTTGCTCTGACCGACCTGGGTGGATGCTCCACGCATCGAGGGAACATGGTCGAGGCCAAAAGCCCCGATGTATTCATCACTGAAGGTGTAGCTGTTGATCTCAGCCTCGTAACCCTCATTGGCGAGACGCTGAACGTGCTCACTAACCTCAGCTTGGTTATGGGGTGCACGCCCAAGCAGGTGCTTGAAGTTGAGTTCGACGAAACGATAGGGACCGTTTTTCTCGAGGAACAAACGCCGATAGGTGTCGGACTGAGCCAAGGCCGTGACAAGGCCTTGAACCGTCAGATCGCCATTGACAAACAGACTCTCGGCTGAAGTGCAACGCTCCTCATCCATCAAGTGAGCATTGCCAAAGACCTGGCGGTAGGCAGCTCGAATTACAGCAGTGGTATCAGTCATGGGAGGAATGAATGTTGTGGTCAATCAAGCGTTGGTGATCAGAGGTTGATCACATCACTTCAGTGATCGAGACAATCCGCCCACCACGGCGATGGATGTAGCCCAACTGAGACGTCATGTCCTTGCCCGAGACCAGATAGCTGGCATTCGGAGTGCGCTGACGACCACCTGCGGGCTGCGCCTGAACAACGATCCGGTAGCGCTTGCCAGTGGGTTCAGTGGTGCCTGAAGCGGCAGCCACCCGATTGATGCGCTGGGTGGTGCTACTCCAATTGGTGGGGACACCATTCGTGGCCACGGATGCCACGAGACTGGAGGCCGACTGAACAGTGTCACTCGCTGCATAGCCCTGTGACAGGGAGAGATGGCGGTTGAAGGCCACCTGGGAGCGACCGGCTTCGGTTGCAATCCGTTGGTAAGGAATCGTGTCCTCACCGAAGACTTCCTGGTACTCGGCAGAGTCCAGATAGCTGTTGATTTCAGCTTCATAGCCCTCATTGGCCAGACGCTGAATGTGTTCGCTCACCTCAGCTTGAGAGGTGGGAGCACGACCCAGGAGATGCTTGAAGTTGAGCTCGATGAAGCGGTAAGGAGCGTTGCTTTCAAAGAAGCGACGGCTGTACTCAGCGGACAGGGCAATGGCCCGAACAAATTCACGGGTACTGGAGAGGCCTTCGGCAAACTTGCTCTCCGCAGTCAGGCTGCGCTCGCTCTCCATGAGATGGGGGTTACCCATCACCTGGCGGTAGGCAGAGCGCATCAGTGCCTGAATCTGATCGGCGGAGTCGCCGGAGGTGCGAGCAAACACTTCCTGCTCGCGCTGACCAAGACCAAAGCCCACATACAGATCGCCACGCATCGGAGCGCTGTCTCCACCGTCAGACAGAGCGCGCTTCACCGGAGCAAACGCCGTGCGACCGCTGCTCGTTCCAGTGAAACCGCCAGCTCCGCCAGCGCTGCGGTACACCTGCGCTGGAACCTTGATCGACAACCTGTTGCCCTTAGCGAGGTTGCCGAGGAGTTGGCTGCTGGCTCCGATCGCAGTGTCACTACCGGCAAAGTTTTGCTCGAGTGCTGCAATGCGGTTAAAGCTCGCCTGGGGCATCCCAGGAGTCGAACCCCAGCTGCGGGCATAGGGAACGGTGTCTTCGCCAAAGGCTGCGAAATACTCGTCTGAATCCAACAGATGATCGATCGCCGCCTCGAACCCCCCAGTGGCCATCTGGGCTACCTGGGCCGTGACTTCGGCTTCGCTTGATGGTCCACGGCCGAGCAGATGCTTGAAGCTCAGCTCCACGGAGCGGTGCGGACCAACCGCTTCGAAGTAGCGAGCGCGGTAGAACTCGGATTTCGCCAGCTGGCGAACGAATTCACGCACCGAGATTTCGCCTTGGCGCAGACGGGACTCAGCACTGATGCAGCGCTCACTCTCCATCGGCTGCACGTTACCGAAGACCTGGCGATAAGCCGCTCGAATCACAACAGCAAGTGCCGTCTCGTCGTCAGGAGCAAATTCGTCGCGAGCTGGCGAAAGATCCTGGTTACGGAAAGACCCGTTGGTCAACGCCGCATCCGCCGATGGCATGCGGTTGCGGCTGTAGGAAACGGGACCCTCGATCAACTGGGTGGCACCGAAGCCAAGGGAATTCGAACGATTGGCAGGCATGGGAAGATGAGATGGGGAGATCCTTGTTCAGAAGGCAGGTGTCGCTCCCTGCGATGACTGGGCAGTTGGCTCTGCTCAGTCATCCAGCTTTTGAAAGCCCTCGCCCTGAAGCGAGGGCCTAGAGATCAGCTGACGGGGGTGATGCTTGCGATCTTTCCGCCCTCGCGGTGAATGCGCTTGAACTGCTCGGAGAGCTTGTCGAAGGGCACGTAGTAGACACGGTTGCCGCGGGTGTAACGGGACACGCGACGAACGTTGTTCGCGCTGTAGGCCGTGACCTCGACGCGGAAGGTTTTGCCTTGGTCGGAAGCACCGACGCCAAGACGGGTTGCTGCATCCGCCAGGTTCTTCGCAGGACGGAAGCTGAAGCCCTGGGACTCCACAGAAGAAGGAGGAACAACCGCCATCGGGCGGTTCTGATAAGCGGCACCGCCCAACTTGCTGGAAATGCCAGCCAGGTCACCCTTCAGGCTGCTGCTGCTGTTGCCGCGAAGCAGCTGGAAGCTCCAGGTGAATTCCTGCATCGTCCCGCAGCTTTCGGTCTTCCAACCGCGCTGATAGGGAACGGTCCACTCGCCGAACGTGTTCTGGTAGTCGTCGGAGTCCAGGAAGCTATCGATATCGGCTTCGTAGCCCTTGGCGTCCAGGCGCTCGGCGTGATTCCTCATTTCCTGGAAATCAACGGGAGCCCGGCCCAGCAGGTGGCGGAACGCCAACTCGATGTAGCGATAGCGGGGGCAAGCGTCGAAGAAGCGCGCCTTGTAGAGCTCGCTCTTGGCGATGCTGCGCACGAATTCGCGCACGCTGATTTCACCCAGCTTGAACTGGGATTCGGGGACGAGCTGACGCTCGCTCTCCATCACGTAGGCGTTGCCCAGGACCTGCTTATAAACAGCCGTGATGATCTGCTCTTTCTTGGCGTCGTCATCGCCAGGAATGAGCTCGAGGGGGGCTTCGCTCTCTTGAGAGAAGCGCTCAACCCCAAGGAGAGAGGCAGGACCGAAGGGCATGGGCTGCGGACGGAATCAGCTGACTCATCCTCAGGGCAAAGGAAACCAGGGGGCTCCCGCCTTCATAAAGCTCAACCAATTGTTTCTCAATGTTGCGTGACTCAACGGAGTCCTAGCCCCCGAGGCTGGTGCGCGTCGTCTCACGGGTAAGCGGGTTCCAGGTGTCCAACTCCTTGTAAGGCCTGGACAGCAGTGCCGCCCGCTCAGACTCGAGTCCCAAGCAGCCCGAAAAATCAGCACCGGAAAGCGTTTCTGCTCCCTCGAGGCGAGCGGAGGTCAGATCGGCAGCCCTGAAATCTGCAAAGTCCAACTGACAGCCCGAGAAGCTGGCGCCCACACAGGACGCTCCCCGTAAAACAGCGTGACGCAGGTCAGCACCAACCAAGCGAACGCCATCCAGCAGCGAACCACTGAGGTCTGCTCCGCTGAGATAAGCCCCCATCAAATTGCATCCACGCAGGTCCAACCCGCGCAGATCCGCGCTGTTCAGAAAAGCGCCATTCAGCTTGGCCCCAGGACCGACAGCTCCCGAGGTGCGGTAATCAAAGCCTTCAGGGAAGCGCGTGAATGCGTCGAAACGCGCCAGGCGTAGATCAGCCCCATCCACCACACAGGCGCTCAGATCGGCCCCTCGCAAATCAACCCTGCAGAGCGCAGCACCCTGAAGATCAATCCCAGCAAGGTCCCGTCCACTCCAATCGGCACCTCTGGCATCAAGAGGAGCCGCAGAACCGACCGTTGGCAGCAGGTCTTCAGGGGGCTGCCACTGCAGAAGGTCAAGCACTGGGTTCAGTGAAGTGAGGGCGAAACGTTAAGGACTTGGCAGAGATTAGGAGTGGCGCAGAGCCGCCAAAGCGACAGTCAGCAACACACGGGTGATCTCGACGCCACCGACCACGGCCACAGCGAGCCACGCCTTCAGGGCCCAAGCCGGAGGCTGACCATTGACCCAAGCCTCTGAAACCTGACCGGACGACGCCCAAGCTTCAGCAGAAACCGGAGCACGTTCGGCCATGGCATCGCGCCAATCCGAGCCATAGCGGGGGAATTGCTGATAGATCGGCAGCTCACCGGTGGCTCGACCCGGCAACAGCCTGGAGCGCTGGGACGGAACCCGATCAAAACCGAAGTTAGAGATGTATTCGTCGCTATCTAGCAGCTGATCCACAAAAGCCGGGAAGCCCTGCTCAGCAATCACAATCGACCAGCGCAACCGCTCCTCATTGGAGTAAACCTGCCTGCCTAGGACACGACCGATGACCTGGTCGATCATGCGGTAATTGGAGTTGCACTGGTAGTAGTCGCTCAGGAACCGATCCGAAAGAAGCAAGCCACGAATAAAGTCCTTCGTCGTAATCGAACCATTGAGGTATTGCGACTCTAAATAAGGCTCTCGATCAACCTTCAGGGCATGAAAGAAGATTTGCTTGTACGACTTTTCAATGAGAGCTTTACGCTCGTCTTGAGCGAAAGGAGCACTGCCACCCTGCATGGAAGCCTTCAGGGGGACCCGGGAGTTCTGCGTTGTAAAAGGAGCTTCCAGGAGAGGCAGAGCCATGAACCATCAATGCGCTGCGGCCATAGTGCAATGGGCCCCGGCCGCTCCCAGAAAAAGCTTCTTAGCTCTTTACAGAGCCACCAAAAAGCAGTTCATGTAAATTATCAAAAGAGTCTTGAAGCAAGGCCAAGACAGGAGATCGGCCATACAGCGCTTCAAAGGATGCGCTCGAAATCGCGCTCAACTGGCTCAAAGCAAAAGCGAGACCATCCGTGGGAACATTCATCAGCTGATACAGCTCATTCAAGGCATCAATAGACGGCTGATCACTGAAGCGAGGACGGGCTGCGGCAACGGCGTAAATCACAACACGAAAGAAGTTCTCGCAATCACGCCAACAAGCCTCGGCACGCTCTGGAGTTGCCAAAGCACCACCGGCAACAAACAACTCGGGATGCTGCAGCGCCAAAGCTGAACGGGCCTCACGAACACAAGGATCAACCAGACCCTTCAGCGCTAATAACTGATCAGAAGGTAGGTTGGAATAAACCGAAAACAAAGCCAACTCAGCATCACTGAGCTGATGCTTACAGCGATTCGCCTCTACAAGGATTTGCAGGAGATCAGCAGGAAGATCCCCGAAAAGGTCGACGTTGAAGACTTTTGCCCGACGAATCAGAGATTGCAGATTGGAGTTGCCGTCAACCATCCGTGCCTCTCAAAATAAAGCGCCCAGGCAATCGTGCCAATCAAACCGGGGCAGTGCTCGAGGGCCATGGAGGCAAGATTCTTGGAAACACCAAGGCTCAAGAGGATCTCTGTGAACTGCTCCTTGGTCTGAACCGTCTCAGGACGAATAGCAGAGCCGACGACCCAGGTCAATTTTGTCGCCTCAAGATTTCCGCCTGAATTCTCACAAGCCAAAAATAGATTGGCTTCATTCCCTTTTACAGCGGCCTCGTCTTGCCACATCTGAATATAATCTTCTCGAAGATCAATCCGTAGGACTTCTCCGTCTCGATCAAACCGAAGCTCACGATCTCCACCGGACAGCAGACGAAGCCTGTCAATGTCGGAATCAAGAAGGCGCTTCATTGCTCAACCGAGAGTCCGTAGAGCGAACTTAATTCCAACTGGGGGGTATTTCTTGACTCCAGTCGCAAAGCTTTTCAAAACGGAATGGGCCGGCAATTGATCCCCAAAGGTGCTCATGGGTGTCAGGATCGTAGCCACGGTCAATGGTTTGCATCGTTTGAGGGGTCAACTCAAACTCGCTTAACAGATAGGAATCACGGCCTTTGCGAAATACCTTGCAATGACAGCCAGGTTCAACCTTTCCAATGAATCCTTCACTGGTCTTATCCACCCAATAGGTGCAACCGGAAAGCAGCCTTAAATCAGTCTCGACAAGCTCGGCGAGCCTTGCTGGCTGCTCAACAGCACCGTAAAAACGCTCAGGAGACTCGATCGCGAAATTCAAAATGGAAAGGGTCCCATCTTCGAGATACCCCGGCCGCAGCACTCTGACCCTATAAGGTTCATTCGGTGCAATCGCATAAGCCTGCTCTAGCAAGAGGCTATGGGCCTGAAGATGAGGAATTGGGCGAATACGAACGAGAATATTTCCATACAGCGGTGGGTTTTCAAATGCCTGCGCTTGATTGCTAAAGCTGCCCGACAGCATTTGCGTTAGCTCACCAGCAAGATCTGCCACTTGACTTAAATCAATAAAATCAGGATAACACTCTCTTGGATTAACCAAATCCAACGTCGTCACAATGCAAGCGCACCGCCTTCTACTTGCAGTCCAGACGGTTGCGTCTTGCCCTAAAGCCGATACCATCCAGCCAATTCCAGATCTCCTCACATGTCGGCAGGATCGTCAGCCAACCCTGAGGCCCGCTCACAGCCAGACGTCCTCGCATCGCTGAGCCAAAGCCTGGAAGCACTGAGCATCATTGGCGAATCGCTGACTTTCCGACTGCTTGAGCTTGAACAACGGCTCGGGGCCGTCGAAGCAAAAGCCAATCAACTGGCCGAGATCCAACCGACGGAAGGGCTGCACCTAGAGACCGCCGCAACGCTTGAGTGCACCGAACGGCGCATTGCCCGGCTTGAAGACCTGCTCACCAACCCAACCTCGGCGCACGCTGTGAGTCCCGAGGTAGTCGAAGAGATTCAGAATGAGGAAGAATTCCTTGAAGAGAATCCATTCCCAGATGAGGTTGAGCAGCCCTTTATGGATGAATTTGCCGCTTAAACAGTGCGAGCAGAAGGTCTAATCAGAATGCACTAGAGGCCGAATAAACGCAGCCTGAAGTCAGCCACTTGGGATGCCAATTGGGGGTTACTCAGGAAAAAAGGATGATCGGAGCAGGCCTGGATCGCTAAATCTTTTTTCTCTTGCAGGCTCAGATTTTCCTGGCCTCCGGCATCGGCCTGCCGCTTGAACGCAGCATCAAAAACCATACCGAAGCTATCGGCATTATCAAAAAGCTCGCCAGGCTTATCGGGAATGCTGATTGGCATAAAGATGTCCGACTTACGCGGTCAACTATTGGTTTGATGAATGCCAGGACCCAGATTTGAACTGGGGACACGGCGATTTTCAATCGCCTGCTCTACCAACTGAGCTATCCCGGCCCGTCGCTTTCGCGACCCGTGCATCTTAGATCACAGCCCCCCGTCCTCAGGGCTGTTCAAGCAAGCGACTCAGGCCTTGGGCATGGCCCGCAACATGGCAACAAGGGTGCGATGGGCGTCTTCACTGTCGGTCAGGGTGTGGTCAAAGCACACCTCAACACTGGCCCCATCCACCTCAAGCTCCATCACTTCTGGACGAACAGCCAGCATCCTGGCCGAGACAGGGGCCTCAACACCGCCGTAATGACGGGCGTAGGCCAGCACCGCCTCGGCGTGATCGTCATTCATGTGCTTGCAAATCCGGTCACTCACAGCGGGAGTGAGAGGGTCGGCGGACATGGCGACGCGGTTCAGGGCGAGTTGATTCTGACCCCTGCCCTAAGCCCCTGCGAAACGCTGCCAAAGCAAGAGGCCCAGGCGAACCCCTGAGAAGCCCACATACCCCGCCAGAACCACGAACAAAGCGATGGAGAGCCAAGAGGCAAGGCGTTCCTTCACGGAGGGCAAGCGGCAGAAAGCGCCAGTCTGGCCATCCCTGAGGCTGCTGTGCAGCTTGGGCGGTTCAGCACTGGAATCCCCAGGATGCCCTGACGGATCAGGCGCCACTGAGGATTGCGGGCACCACCGCCCAAGCTGATCACACGCTGGATCGGATCAGCTCCCAGACGCTGCAGTGCAGACCAGCCCTGGGCCTCGATCCGCGCCAAGCCCTCCAGCAAGCCCTGCAGGTAGAGGGCATCGCTGATGGGCCGGGGCTCAAGAATCGGCTCAAGGGAGGGATCGTCCACCGGGAAGCGCTCTCCCGTCCGGGGCAAAGGCCGCAGATTCAGACCACTGCTACTGCGCGGATCAATCTGACGACTCAATTCAACAAGTAGGGAATCGGAGAAGAACTGGCGGAGGACGCCGGCCCCGGCGTTGGACGCGCCCCCTACGAGCCAGCGGCCCGCGACGCGATGGCAGCTGATGCCAGGGCCAGTCAACGGTTCCTCAGCAAATTGCTTCAGGACCAGGGTGGTTCCCAGCACCGTGACCCCGTCACCAGGCTGGGGATCAGCAGCCAAGACAGCCGCATTGGCATCGGTGCTACCGGCCACCACCTGGCAGTGAGCCGGTAATCCCAGGGCGGTCCTGGCGGTCTGCGACAAGGGCCCAAGAGCAGTACCCGACGCAATCACCTCCGGCAGGGCCCGACTCCAGGGTTGATCCCCGATGGCGCCCTGCCAGCGCCTCTGGCGAAGATCCCATCCGAGGCGCAGGTTGTTGCCCTCCTCTCCGAAGCGCCAATCCCCGATCAGCCAACCACTGAGCCAGTCGGCCTGATGCCGAAACAAGACCCCGTCGTCCCTGCGTTCAGCCCGCAACCGAAGCACCCTGGCCAAGCTGCCACTGGCACTGCCCGCGGGCACCGAAGCACTGCCCGCGAGCTCGGCCGACGCAGAGCCCTGCTCCTGACAGGCCAGGAAATACGGAAGCGCACTGCCAAAGGGTTCACCATTGGCTGCGCAGGCCAGGACCGTACCTGAGGTGCCATCGACAGCAACAGCGCTCACCCGGTCGCGTAGAACTTCAGGCAGCTCAGCGCAGAGAGCGATCACCCCCTGACGCCAGCCCAGTGGATCCTCAAAACTGCTGGGGTAATCGCCCGAACTCTCGGCCAGAAGGGTGCCCGAGGGATCAACCAGGGCCAGCCGCAAACCGCTGGTACCCAGGTCAATTCCCAGGCCCAGCGGCTCAAGGCTGCTGGAGATCAAGCGGCTGCGCGGGCGGCCGTGGCTTGCTTCAAGGTGGCAGCAACGTCATCGACGTTCTCCCAGGGGAGGTTCAGATCACTGCGACCGAAGTGGCCATAGGCGGCAACGTCTTGATAGAAGCCACCACCGCGCTGCTGAGGCAGGCTGCGCAGACCGAAGGTGTCGATGATCGCGCCCGGGCGCAGATCGAAGTGCTCCTGCACCAAGGCGGTGAGGTCGTCATTGCTGACCACACCCGTGCCAAAGCTCTCCACCAGGATGCTGACGGGCTTGGCAACACCGATGGCATAGCTCAGCTGAACCTCAGCCTTGCGGGCGAGACCAGCGGCCACCAGGGCCTTGGCGACGTAGCGGGCGGCATAGGCAGCGGAGCGATCCACCTTGGTGGGATCTTTGCCAGAGAAGGCACCACCGCCATGGCGGGCATAGCCGCCATAGGTGTCCACGATGATCTTGCGGCCAGTCAGACCGGCGTCGCCTTGGGGGCCGCCGACCACAAATTTGCCGGTGGGATTCACCAGGAAACGGGTGCCGTCCTTGGAGGGCTTGAGGGTCAGGTCCGCAGTGGCGGGCTCGACGACATGGGCCCAGAGGTCAGCAGAGATGCGCTCACGAATGGCCTTCTCTTCGCTCACCCCGTCGATCTCGGAGATGTGCTGGGTGGAGATCAAGATCGTGTCGATAGCCACAGGCTGGTCGTTTTCGTAAACGACGCTGACCTGGGTTTTGCCATCAGGCAGCAGATAGGGGAGGGTGCCGTCATGGCGCACCTCAGCCAAACGCCGTGAAAGACGGTGGGCCAGGCTGATGGGGAGCGGCATCAGCTCGGGAGTCTCGTTGCAGGCGAAGCCGAACATGATGCCCTGGTCACCAGCACCCACCAGATCCAAGGGATCACCGGCGTGGTCGTCCGCTTCGTTAACGCCCTGGGCAATGTCGGGGGACTGCTGATCTAGGGCCACCAAGACCGCACAGCTGTTGGCGTCAAAACCACCAGCACGGGCACCGGAGTAGCCGATCTTCTGAATCACACCCCGCACCAGGCTGATGTAGTCGACCTTGGCGGTGGTCGTGACTTCACCGGTGATCAAGCAGAGACCGGTGTTGACCACGGTTTCGCAGGCCACACGGGAGGCGGGGTCCTGAGCGAGGAGGGCGTCGAGAACCGCATCACTCACCTGATCGCAGATCTTGTCGGGATGCCCCTCGGTCACCGACTCGGAGGTGAAGACGTATCGGCTCATTCCCAGAATTGGGTTCTTAGTTAAGAGCCAACCTAAGGGAGGGACGGGCGGACACTTAACTCGCTCCAGGCATGCACCAAGGGATGGGGTTCGGCCAAAGGGGGTGGGGTTCTCCAGGCCGCCGTATAGCCCAGGGCTAAGGGATGGGGGATTCCTGCGGCGACCGCCATGCGCAGATCACTATTGGCATCACCGATCAGGGCGCAGCGGCTGACATCAACGCCCATCTCCGCGCAAAGCCCGTGAACCGCAGCGGGATCCGGTTTGCGGGGACGATGCTCAGCGCTCCAGAGCCCGGAAAAGTAACCGCGCAAGCCGTGGGCCCCAAGAAAGTGCTCGATGCCGGCCATGTCGTCATTGCTGATCACGGCGCAACGAACCCCGACCACCTGCAACTGCTCAAGCCAAAGGAAGAGCCCCTCAGTGGTGGAACTTGTGGGGAGCGGGGCGTCCACAGTGCGGCGAGCATCAACCGCATCGGCCTCTGCGAAAACCTGCTCGCTGAGAGCCAGCGCCTCTGGCCAACCAACACCGACTTGAACAAAAGCCGTCGCCGTGGCGATCAGGTTGTGATCTCGGCTCGCCACCGCGGTAATGCCAGCCGGACAGATGGCGTCGGACTTCAGGCCATAGGCCCGCTGCAGCAAATCCTTCAGCGGGTCACGCCGCTCCACGCTGACCTGCTCCAAGCAGAGAAAAACCCTGGCTTCCGCCAGGGTGAGTAGCTGGGGCTCACTGATGCTGAGGGTGCCGTCCTTGTCGAACAGCACCGCATCAATGGCTCCAAGCTCCGTGCCACGCAACAGGAGCTCAGCCATGGCTCAGCTTCACTCGTAAGCCATTTCGCCGTCTTCAGCCTGCTCAAGCAGCATCTGCTTGTAGCGGGCCGCCATTTCCTCAGCCTTCTCGAACACCTTCTGAGGATCGGTGAGCATGTCACCGGGCTCGGGCTCAAGGGCTTTGGTGGAGAGGGAGATGCGACCACGCTCTGCGTCGAGGTCGATGATCATCACCTTCATCTGATCGTTGACATTGAGCACCGTGTGGGGGGTCTCAATGTGCTCGTGGCTGATCTCGGAGATGTGCAGCAGGCCGCTGACACCACCGATGTCGATGAAGGCGCCGTAGGGCTTGATGCCACGGACGGTACCGATGACCACTTCGCCCACCTCGAGGCGATTCATCTTGCGCTCAACCAGAGCACGACGATGGCTGAGGACGAGGCGGTTGCGCTCTTCATCCACCTCCAGGAACTTCAGAGGCAAGAACTCAGCAACCAGCTCCTCCTTGGGCTTGCGGGTGCTGATGTGGCTACCAGGGATGAAGCCACGCAGACCTTCAACCCGCACCAGCGCACCACCACGGTTGGTGG